>CAWJOH010000019.1:0-258209 GCA_963844455.1 uncultured Actinomycetota bacterium | reverse complement strand
CGCCCGAGGACGTGCTCACCCCGGTCGACTTCCAGGACGCGGCCATCATCGTCCGCAACGTGGTACCCGTCGCCACCACCGGCGCCGGCGAGATCACCTCGGACAAGCCGGAACTCGTGTTCAGCGGGATGAAGACCGTCACCAGCCCGGCGCAGGTCGTCACCGTCACCAACGCCGGCACGACGCCGCTGGTGATCACCGGCGCCGCCGTGACCGGACCCAACGCCGCGGCGTTCTCGCTGACCGGCGGCGGCCCGACCACCCTGGCGCCCGGCCAGTCCGGCAACTACTCGGTCGTCTTCGCGCCGAACGGCACGGTCGGCACGCTGTCCGCCGCGCTGCGCTTCACGTCGGACGATGCGAGCACACCCACGTTCGACGTCGGCCTGTACGGCCTGTCGACGAACGGCGAGCAGGGCAACAACGAGCCCGCGCTCGACCTGGTCGTCAAGACCCTCGGCCGCGCAATCAACGTCGGCGGCACGGGCCTGATCATCGGCACCGGACCGGATCCGATCGGCGACGAGGTCAGGGCACCGCTGTTCACCAAGGCCGGCACCGGCCCGGTGACGATGAAGCCCGTCGCCCGCTACTCGCCCGACGAGCTGCTGCCGTTCGGCTGGTACCTGCCGACCGGCGGCACCCCGGAGACCAACCTGGTCGCCGCGATCGCGCTCGACCAGGAGCAGACGCTCAACCCGCCGACATCGCGGGCAGCGCGTCGGGCTTCGACCCCGGCGCCGCGACCTTCGGGTTCTACGTCGACTCGAACTCGTTCAACCGCAAGTGCTACACGCAGGACGCCCTCAACACCGGCATCCCGCACGCGGTGCGCACCTACCCGGCGAAGAACCGGGCCGGCGCGGCTGATCCCGAACACCTACCTGGTGACCTTCGAGGACGCGTCCAACGGCGACTACCAGGACTACGTCTTCGAGGTCGGCAACGCCAAGGTCGCCGGCCCACCGGCGGCACCCCCCGGTCGCCAAGATCGACTTCGGGCCGGCCGCCTCCACGCTCGCCGCGGGCTACACCCGCGACGGCGGCGCGGCCTTCGCCGCCGGCGGCTCGGGCTGGGTCAAGCAGGGCACCGCGACGCCCCAGTCCATGACGGCGTTGACCCGCGACCGCGCCGGCGCAACCTGAACCAGAGCACGCTGATCCTGATGCAGCCGACGGCGGCCCAGAGCGCGGACGGCCCGGCCGCGTGGAAGTACACGCTGCCCAACGGCAACTACAACGTGACCGTGGGCGTCGGCGACCCCGACTTCATCGACTCCGTGCACCGCATCCAGGTCGAGGGCCCGACGGCGGTGGCGAACTTCGTGCCCACCGCCGGCACCGGCTCGACCACCGGCACCGCCACGGTGCAGGTCACCGACGGTGTGCTCGACGTCGACGCGGTCGGCGGCACCAACACCAAGATCCAGTACCTCGACATCGAGCGTCCGTTCACGGGCACCGACACCACAGCCCCGGTCGTCACGCCGAGGTGGGCGGTCTCCAGCAGTCGGCCGGCGTCTTCAAGAACGAGGCCACCGTCACCGTCAGGGCCACCGACCCGGAGCCGGCGTCGCCACCACGTCGATCAGCGTCGACGGCGCCCCGTTCATCGCCTACACCGCGCCGGTGTAGTATCACGGAGCGGCAACCACACGGTCCGCGCCCGCGCGCAGAACGGTGCCGGCGACTTCACCACCACCGCCCTCACTCTTCAGCGTGGTCACCGCCGGCGCCGAGCAGCGGCGACATCGCCCTGTCGCAACCTCGACGGCGTGCCGTTCAACGACCGCCTGGTGATGAACCGCATCCAGGTCCACGCCTCGGTTCCCCCCAACGTCGTCCACGACGTGGCCGACGCTGCGCATCACCAACACCGGCCCCGACGCTCTGAACGTCACCGGACTCGACGTCACCGGCCCGTTCAGCTGGTCGACGCCCCGGCGCTGCCGGCGCTCGTGCCCGCCGGCGGCACGCTCGACGTGAAGGTGCGGTTCACCGCGACCTCCATCGGGACCGGCGGGTCTCTGGACCGGCACCCTGACCGTCAGAGTCCGACGACGCCGACGAGCCGAGCCTGCCGGTCGAGCTCGCCGGCTTCTGGCAGAGCCAGTCGGAGGGCGGCCAGGAGCCCGACCTGATCGAGATCGCGCAGCTCTTCGGCTACGGCACCCGATCACCTCGCCCGGACAGCCGCTGAACCAGCACGGACTGGTCAAGGCCACGGTGACGAGGTCCTCTCGCCGTACTGGCTGCGCGCCAACACCTGCAGCCGGTGACCGTGCGCCAGCTCGCGGCCTTCCACACCCAGGGCAACACGGCCACGTTCTTCTGGCACATGAAGGCCTCCACCACCACGTCGTCGGTGCTCACGCATGTCGGCGTCGACGGGCAGTCCATCCTGCCGCGCAAGAACGACGCCGCGGCACACCGGGCCAGGGCACCTTCACGCCCACCGGCGCCTTCGGGCTCAAGATCGACCCCGAGTGGAGCGACCCGACCAAGAACAGCAGCACCTCGACATCAACAACGGCTGCACGGGCCCGTGCGGCCACCACCTCCGGATCTGGCCCGCCAATGACCGGTCAGGCGCGGTCATCGCCAACACCTACCTGGTGGCGATGGACTACTCGGGCATCAACTACGACTACAACGACAACGTCTACCTGGTCTCCAACATGAGCCGGAGACCGCCGCCGACCCCTCGGCCCCGGGCCTGGTGCCGGGAGCCTCGGCCCTGCAGCTGGAGTTCGACGCCGCGGTCGCCGGCACCCTCGCCGACAAGGACGGGCAGGGCACGGGCTTCCGCTCGACCCAGCCCAACGAGCGTGACGTCACGGTCGGCAGCGACTCCTACCTGGCCTCCCTGCTCGACCTCGACACCACTGCCGCTGGCTCCCTCCGGGTGACCAGCAGCGGCACCGCCACCGAGGGCACCAACGGCGGCAACGACAACACGCTGGTCAACGGGCTGCGGCTGCCCTTCGACGGCACCGGAGACCCGTTCAGCGTCATCGCACGCGTTCGCCGGGCCCATCACGCATGCTGGACGAGGGCTCCGAGCAGGCGGGCATCCAGCTCGGCAACGACCAGGACAACTTCGTCAAGGTCGCGGTCATCGAGAAGACGGTGGGTGCCACCACCGGCCCCGCCATCGAGTTCCTCGCCGAGCAGGCTGGCACCGGCACCACGATCGGCACCCCGGTGATGATCCCGGCCCCGGCCGGCGTCACCAGCGTCGACCTGGCCCTGCTCGCCGACCCGGGCGCGCGCACCGTGACCGCGGCGTACCGCACCAACGGTGGCGCCTGGACCGCGCTGCCGACCGCGTTCACCGTGCCGGCGACCTTCGCGGGCAAGCTGTTCGACGCTCGCTCGTAGGCCGGCATGCTCGTCTCGCACAAGGCCGGCGAGCCGCTCGTGGCGGGCTTCGACTCCTTCGCGGTGGTGGCGGGCAACGCGACCGGCGCGGCTCCGGCCGCCCGCGAGGCGCTGTTGCGGCTCGACGTCGGGCTCGTCGACCACTACACCGACGGCGCCAGACAAGTCTGGACGCCCGACACCGGTCGGTTCACCCCGGCCACCGCACCGACCGAGGGTATCCCGACCGACGCGATCGCCGGCACCACCGACGACCCGCTGTACGCGACGTACCGCGGCAACGTCGGATCGGTGACCCCGCGCACCCTCACCTACACGCTGCCCACCAGGGCCGCGACCAAGGTCGACCTGCGGCTGCACTTCGCGGAGCGGGCCGCCGCCAACAACACCGCGGGCAAGCGGGTGTTCGACATCGACGTCGAGGGCGAGACGGTCCGCACCGGATTCGACATCTTCGCGGCCGCCGGCGGACTGAACACCGCCACGGTGCTGGGCATCAACAACGTCGACCGTCCAGGGCGGCGCGCTGAACCTGGCGCTCAAGGCCACCGCCGACTACCCGGCGATCTCCGCGATCGAGGTGCTCTGCCAGGGCGCCTGCCCGGTGGACACCACCGCACCGGCCGCGCCCACCGCGCTCACGGCCACGGCTGCCAGCCCGGCATCACGCTCGACTGGGCCGACAACCCCGAGGCCGACCTGGTCGGCTACCGGGTCTACCGGGCCGCCGCCGCCGACGGCACGTTCACCGAGGTGACCACCACGCCGGTGGCGAGCTCGACGTACGTCGACACCACGGCGCCGGCCAACGCCCAGTCGTTCTACCGCGTCGTCGCGATCGACACCTCGGACAACGCGTCCGCGCCGTCCGCGGTCGTCTCGGCCACCCGGCCGCAGCCGGTGCAGCAGGCGGTGCGGATCAACACCGGCGGCCCGGCGCAGACGGTCAGCGGCACCGCCTGGTCCGCCTGCAGCAGCCTGACCGCGTGCAGCAACTGGGTCACCGGCGGCAACGCGTACAGCGAGACCGACACGATCACGGGCATTCCGGCGGGCACGAACAACACAATGTTCCAGTCGGAGTGGACCGGGGCGCGACCGGTAACCCGGTCGTCCCGTGGGCTCGCGCGCCTTCGGGTTCTCGGTCCCGGTGCTGAACGGCGCCGTACACGGTCCGCCTGCACTTCGCCGAGCTGAACAAGACCGCCGCCAACACCCGCACGTTCGACGTGCAACTCGAAGGAGCGACGGTGCTGTCGAACTTCGACGTGTTCGCGCACGCCGGCGGCATCGACCGGGCGATCGTCCAGCAGTTCCCGGTGACCGTTGCCGACGGCGTGATGACCATCGACTTCATCCGCCGGATCGAGAACGCGAAGATCAGCGCGATCGAGATCATCCCCGGTGCGGACACCACCGCGCCGGCGGCGGTGACCGGGGTGACCGCGGCGGGTTCGGCCACGGGCGTCACGCTGGGCTGGTCGGCGAACGCGGCACCGATATGGCCGGCTACAACGTGTATCGCGCGGCGTCCGCGGCCGGGCCGTTCACCAAGGTGAACGCGACCCTGCTCACCGGCACCACGTACGCCGACGCCGCGGCCCCGCAGGGCGCGCCGTCCTTCTACCAGGTGACGGCGGTCGACCGGGCGGGCAACGACTCCGCGCCGTCCACCACCGTCAACGCGACCCGGCCGGACAGCACCCCGCCGGCGCAGCTGACCGGGGTGACCGCCACCGGCTCCACGGCGGGCATCGCGCTCGCCTGGAGTGCCAGCGCCGCCACGGATCTGGCCGGGTACAACGTGTACCGGTCGGCGTCCGCGACGGGCACCTTCACCAAGGTCAACGCCGCGGTGATCACCGGTGCGACCTTCACCGACACCGCGGCCCCGCAGGGCCTGGCGTCGCACTACCAGGTGACCGCCGTCGACACGGCCGGCAACGAGTCGGTGCGGTCGGCCACGGTGAACGCCGTGCGGCCCGACTCGACCCCGCCGGGCGTCACGACCGGGGTGAGCGCGACCGGTACGGCCGCCGGCATCACGGTGGGCTGGTCGGCCAACGGTGCGGCGGATCTGGCCGGGTACAACGTCTACCGCTCGGCGACCGCGGCCGGAACCTTCACGAAGGTGAACGCCACCCTGGTGACCGGCACCTCGTTCGCGGACACCACGGCACCGCAGGGCGCGGCGTCGTACTACCAGGTGACCGCGGTGGATGCGTCGGGCAACGAGTCGGTGCGGTCCGCCACGGTGAACGCCGTGCGGCCCGACTCGACGCCGCCCGGCGTCACGACCGGCGTCACGGCGACCGGCTCGGCGACGGGCATCGCGGTGGCCTGGACGGCGAACGCCGCACCGGATCTGGCCGGCTACAACGTGTACCGGTCGGCGTCCGCGACGGGCACCTACACCAAGGTGAACGCCGCCCTGGTCACCGGAACCTCGTACAACGACGCGGCGGCCCCGCAGGGTGCGGCGTCCTACTACCAGGTGACCGCGGTGGATGCGTCGGGCAACGAGTCGGTGCGGTCCGCGACGGCGAACGCCACGCGGCCGGACACCACGGCGCCCGCGGTGCTCACCGGGGTGACCGCGACGGGCTCGGCGGCCGCCATCGCGCTGGCGTGGAGCGGCAGCGCGGCAACGGATCTGGCCGGGTACAACGTGTACCGGTCGGCGTCCGCGACGGGCACCTACACCAAGCTGAACGCGGCGCTGGTCACCGGCGCGTCGTACAGCGACACCACCGCGCCGGTGGGTGTGGCGTCGTACTACCAGGTGACGGCGGTCGACAACGCGGGCAACGAGTCGGCGCGGTCGGCGACGGTCAACGCGACCCGGACGGGCGGCACCACGCCGTCCACCGTCCGCATCAACGCGGGCGGCCCGGCCGTCACCACCGGCGGCGTGAGCTGGCTGGCCAACCAGTTCTTCTCGGGCGGCCGGCCGTACAGCAACCCGTCCGCGACGGCGATCGCCGGGACCACCGACGACGTGCTGTACCGAGATGAGCACAGCGCCGGCACCAACGGCGGGTCGTTCAGCTACGCCATCCCGGTCACCAACGGCACCTACGACATCCGCCTGCACTTCGCCGAGATCTACTGGGGTGCACCGGGCGGCGGTGCCGGCGGAACCGGGAAGCGGGTGTTCAGCGTCAACGTGGAGGGCGGCGCGGTCGAGGTCGCGAACCTCGACCTGAACGCGGTGGCCGCGCCGGCCACGGCCGTGCTGCGCAACGTGCGGGCGACCATCACCGACGGCACGGTCAACATCGCCTTCACCTCGCAGGTGAACCAGGCGACGATCGCCGCCATCGAGGTGTTGCCCGCCGACACGACGGCGCCGGCAGTGCCGACCGGGGTGGCCGCCAGCGGCGCCGCGACCGGCATCACGACGACCTGGAGCGCGGTCAGCGCCCCGGACCTGGCCGGGTACAACGTGTACCGCTCGACCAGCGCCACGGGGACGTTCACCAAGCTGACGGCGTCGCCCGTGACGGGCACCAGCTACGCGGACACCTCCGCGCCGGCCGGCGCCACGTCGTTCTACCGGGTGACGTCGATCGACAGGTCGAACAACGAGTCGGCACAGTCGGCCACCGTCAGCGCCGCCCGTCCGGCCGCTCCGCGCCCGACCATCCGGATCAACACCGGTGGTCCCGCGCAGACGGTGAGCGGCACCAGCTGGTCGGCGTGCACCTCGGTGACCGCCTGCAGCAACTGGGTCAGCGGTGGGTTCGCCCACTCCGAGAGCGACACGATCACGGGGATTCCGGCGGGCATGAACAACACCATGTTCCAGTCGGAGTGGACCGGCGGCGCCGTCGGCGGCGTGGTCGTGCCCGTCGGCTCGCGGGCCTTCGGGTTCAACGTGCCGGTCGCGAACGGGAACTACACCGTCCGGCTGCACTTCGCCGAACTGAACAAGACGGCCGCGAACGCGCGGACGTTCGACGTCCGGCTCGAGAACACGACCGTGCTGTCGAACTTCGACGTCTTCGCCCAGGCGGCGGGGATCGACAAGGCGATCGTGCGGCAGTTCCCGGTGACGGTCGCCGACGGCGCGGTGACCATCGACTTCATCCGGCGGATCGAGAACGCGAAGATCAGCGCGATCGAGATCATCCCGGTGGGGTAGGCCGCCGACAGCAGCACTCCGCGCCCGGGCCCTGGTCGACAAGGCCCGGGCGCGGTCACGTCGGCGGCCCGATCCGGATCGACCCGCATCCGGGTGCCTCATCGCCGGAAGGCGGCGGCAGTGGTGCATTCAGGCGCATCGGTCTTCCGCCGCGGTGAAATCCCGCGGTGGTATCAGGCGGTGGTATCAGGCGGTGGTCTCGGGCGCGGTGGTTCCGGGCGCGGTGGGCTCAGGCGCGGCGAGGGGGCCGCGCGACCCCGGTCTCCCGGGCCGGCGGCGCGCCGCGGCCGGACCTGGCCGGCTCGTGCCGCAGCACGGTGTGCGTGAGCTCCACCCGAGAACGCACGCCCAGTTTGGCGAAGGCGGACTTGAGGTGTGAGGCGACCGTGTGCTTGGACAGGAACAGCTGATCCGCGATCTGCTTGTTCGTCCGCCCCTGCGCGGCCAGCCGGACCACCCGGAGCTCGGCGGGAGCAAGGCTCGTCCACGCCTTCGTGGACTGGGCGTGCTGTTCGGGCGCGGCCCGGCGCTGCGCGGGAAGCTCGCGATCCGGCGCGTCGGCGTGGTGAGCGGGTGCGGCGCGGGGCGAATCCTGCGCCGGCCCGCCGTGCCGGACCAGCTGAGCCAGCTCGGCGCGGGAGGAGACACCGCACTTGCGCAGCACTCGTGCGGTGTGCCAGCGCACCGTTCCCTCGCTCACCGACAACCGCTCGGCGATGGCCCGGGTCCGGGCGCCGCCGGCGAGCTCGAGGAAGATGCTGAACTCCCGATCGGTCAGCTCGACGATCTCGCCGCTGGCCAGCGCGACCGTGCGGCGATGTCCCTGCCGGATCGCATCCAGCAGGCGCGCGACGTGCCGGCGGGAGATGGCCGGCTCGCCGGCCAGTACCGCGCGGAGCGAGCGGCCGAGCGCGGCGCATTCCAGGTCGATCGGCAGCCAGCCGTCCGCACCCGCGGCCAGGGCGGCGAGGACGGCGCCGTCGTCGTGCCGGTCGTCGGACAGCACCACGACCCGGCGCGCGAGCTGCCGGACGATCAGGTCCTGGACCAGTTCCGGCACCTGCGTCATCGTGGGCCGGACGACCAGCGCGAGATCGACGATCGGCGACGTGTCGTCGGTCGCCGTCCCGCCCGTCCCAGGGTCGTCGGGCAGCTGTCCGCCCGGGTATTCCCGCACCACCCGCAGCCCGACACCGGCCACCGCGGCACGGGTTCGGGCGAGGTCGTCCGCGTCCTGGCCGACCAGCAACACGCTTGCGGCAGTGTCGCGTGACATCGTGAGCCCCCTCGCTCGCTGTTTCACTCCTCCACCCGACGCGGAGGCGTGTCTGGCTCGAGAGCCGGACACCGGTGACATGCGTGCCCGCTCACCGTACGTGCATTGTTCGGAGCGGGGGAGCCCAGGGATTGGTGACAATAGCGGGAGAAAGGATGAATTCCGGTTCCCAGAAGTGCGCGCTACGCGAACTTTGCGAAATGGCTCCATGCGTGCGCGGGTTACCGGCCAGGCGTCCACGATCCCCTACTGGTCCTGACAGTTGCTGCACCAGAAGAGGTTTCGCGTCTGGAGCACGTCAGAACTGATCGGCGTGCCGCAGATCCGGCACGGCAGGCCGGTGCGCCGGTAGACATAGAACGCGTCGTCCTGGAGCGCCCGCCCCGATCGCCGCCCGCGGTGCTCGGGCAGCGTGGTGACGATCCGGCCCGCGCGCACCCCCGCGCGCAGCAGCCCGACGAGGTCGATCCACATGGCGTCCCAGGTGGCGCGGTCCAGGTGCCGGCCGGGACGGTACGGATTCACCCGGTGCCGGAACAGCGCCTCGGCGCGGAACACGTTGCCGATGCCCGAAATCACCTGCTGATTCATCAGCAGGCCGCCGATGGGTGCCGCGGAGCGGACGATCCGCGCCCACGCCTCGTCGGGGACGGCGTCCGCGCGCAGCGGGTCGGGTCCGAGCCGCGCCTCGATCACGTCCTTCTCGATCGGCAGGATCAGCTCGCTGGCCGTCGGGCCGCGGAGATCGGCCCACGCCTCCGCACTCTCGAGCCGCAGCCGGAGTTCACCCCTGGGCGGCGGCGGCGGCGTGCCGCCGAACCGGAACGATCCGTAGAGACCGAGGTGCACGTGCAGCAGGTGCCGCGCACGCCGCCGGCCGTCCGCCCCGGCCGGCCCGGTGAAGCGGACGAACAGGTGCTTGCCGTAGGCCTCCGTGCCGGCGAGCGTGCACCCGTCCAGCGTCGCGGCCGCCGCCGCGAACCGCTGCTGCAGGCTGGACGCCCGCACCTGCCGCCCGCCGAAAGCCCGGCGGAGGTCACGCGCCAGCCGGTGCAGCGTGTGGCCCTCCGGCACGGCCCGCCTCCCCCCATGCACTGTCCCGACCCGACTCGAGCCGCCCGACCCGAACCTGCGCTGCCAGGTACCCAGCGGCGCGCCGGCTCAGTCAGCCCAGCAGCCACACCTCGACGTCGGCACCGGCATCGAGGTGCGTGACGTCCTCACCGAGCACGATCATGCAGTCGGCGCCGGCCAGCCAGGACAGCAGGTGGGACCCCGGCCCGCCCCACGGCGCCACCGTGCCCGCCACCGTGTCGAGCTGGCCCCGGCGGAACTGGCGCTTGCCGCGCGGGGAATCCACGGCATCCCGCAACGGGGCCCGCACCACGGGACGGGTCGGGTCGCGGTGCCCCATCGCGGCCCTGATCGCCGGCCGGAGGAACACCTCGAAGGAGACGTAGGAACTCACCGGGTTGCCCGGCAGCGTCACCATCGGAACACCGTGCAGCCGGCCGGCGCCCTGCGGCATGCCCGGTTGCATCGCGACCTTCGCGAACTCGACGCCCTGCCCGGTCAGCGCGTCCTTGACCACCTCGTACGCACCCGCCGAGACCCCGCCCGAGGTGACGATCAGGTCGACGCCCCCCGCCGCGCGCGCGAGCGCGTCCCGCAGCTCGTCGACGTCGTCGGTGACGAAGTGGGCGACGCGCGGGTCCGCGCCGATGGCCCGCAGCGCGGCGGCGAGCATGGGCGCGTTGGACTCGTAGATCTGGCCCGCCTGCAGCGGCTCGCCGGGCGGCACCAGCTCGCTGCCGGTGGACAGCACGAGCACCCGCATCGGCCGCCGCACCGGCAACGTCGGCCGTCCCAGCGCCGCCGCGACCCCGATCTGCGTCGGCCCGATCACCGTGCCGGCGGGCAGCACCACATCGCCCTCGCGCACGTCCTCGCCGCGGGTGCGGACGTGCACGCCGGGTGCCGGGGCACCGTCGATGCGGACCTGCCGGACGCCGGCATCGGTCCGCTCGACCTGGACGATGGTGTCGGCGCCGGCGGGCAGCGGGGCGCCGGTCATGATGCGGGCCGCCGTACCGGGGGCCAATGCGACGACGTCCGTCCGGCCGGCCGGGATGTCCTGCGAGACAGGCAGGGTCGTGGGGAAGGCGGGCAGATCGCCACCCCGGACGGCATATCCGTCCATCGCCGAGTTGTCGAACGGCGGCAGGTCGAGCGGCGCCGGCAGGTCATCGCCGAGGACGAGGCCCACCGCGTCCGAGAGCGGCATCTCGATCACGGGCATCGGACTCAGCAGTCCGGCGATGATGCCGGCGTGTTCCTCGACGGTGCGCATGCCCGCCATCCTGCCCGGTGCGACCCTGTGCCGGGACCGGTGCCGGGACCGGTGCCGGGACCTGTGCCGGGACCTGTGCAGACGGGCACCTTCTACCCTGACGGCCATGAACCAGTTCACGATCGCGACCGTTGCCGAGCAGAGTGCAGACTTCCGCCGGGTGTTGTGGACCGGGAAGCACACCCAGCTGGTGATCATGACGATCCCGATCGGCGGGGAGATCGGGCTCGAGACGCACGATCACAACGACCAGATCCTCACCTTCGTCAGTGGCACGGCGGAGGCGTTCGTGGGCGGCGAGACCGCGACCGTGCGGCAGGGGGACCTCGTGGTGGTGCCGGCGGGCACCGAGCACAACTTCCGCAACACCGGGCCGAACCCGCTGGTCCTCTACACCGTGTACGGGCCGCCCGATCACGCCGACGGCGTGGTGCACCGGACGAAGGAGGAGGCGGACGCCGCGGAGGCCGCTGGTCAGGACGAGCCGCCGGGCGCCTGACCTGTTCCGGCGGTAGGCGCTCCCCGGCGCCCCGGCGGTCGCCGTGCGGTGGTTGTCGTGCGGCGCCGTCAGCCGGCGGCCGCGACACGCAGGGCGACGTCGCCGGGCGGGAGCTCGCCGCCGCCCCGCCGCCGAACCTCGGCGACCATCTCGGCGTGCTGTTCCAGCGCACACACCGCGATCACCGAGCCGGCGGGCAGTCCGGCCTCCAGCTCGTGCACGAGACCGGTGACTTCGTCGGCGGTCTCGTCCAGCTCGAGCACGCCCGCCTCCGCCGCGCCGGCCCGCCAGATGGCCTCCATCTCGCCCGCCGGCCGGCCGCGCTGGTACTTCACCCGGCGGGCCACGACGATGCGGTCGGCGGCGGCCGCGGCCATCGCGCCCATCGCGTGGATGGCCTCGTCGGTCCGGTCGCCGGCCGTGCCGAGCACGACGGAGAGCCGGCCGTCGGGGAGGCGCAGCGACTCGGCCACCTCCAGCAGCGACTCCAGCGACGCCTCGTTGTGCGCGAGGTCGAGCACGACGGCGATGCCGTCGACCTGGTAGAGGTTGAGCCGGCCGGCGTTGTGCTCGGCGTCGGATCCGAAGGTGCGCAATCCCTCTCGGATCGCATCCAGCGGCACGCCGATCGCGATCGCCGCTGCCGTGGCGGCCAGCACGTTCGAGACGTTCACCCGGGAGGCGCCGGCGAGCGTGAGCGGCACCTCCGGCACGGCGATCACCTGCACCGGGTCCAGGCCGCGGCCCAACACCACGACCTGCCCGTCGACCACTGTGATCGCCCGGCCGCCGGCGTCGAGAGCCTCTTCCAAATAGGGATTCTCGGGGTCCGGTGAATAGAACCACGGTCGCGCCCTGGACACCATGCGCATGGCGCGCACCAGCGGGTCGTCGGCGTTGAGCACGGCCCAGCCGTTCGGCTTGGTGATCCGGACGATCACCGACTTCACCTCGGCGAGCTGCTCGACGGTGTGCACCCCGAGCAGGCCGAGGTGATCCGCGCTGATGTTGGTGACCACCGAGACGTCGTTGCTCGCCGTCCCGACGCCGCGGAGCAGGATGCCGCCGCGCGCCGTCTCCGTCACCGCGACCTGCACGCTCGGGTCCTCCAGCACCCTGGCCGCGCCGCCCGGGCCGGACCAGTCGCCGGTCTCCACCACCCGGCCGTCGATGACGATGCCGTCCGTCGAGGACCAGCCCGGGGTGCGGCCGCCGGCGCGGACCAGGTGCGCGATGAGCCGCGTCGTCGTCGTCTTGCCGTTGGTGCCGGTGACGGCGACCACGGGGATCGGCGGCCGCAGCGGGCGAACCGTCTCGCCCGGGTCGTGCCCGGCGAGCGCCGCCGGGATCTCGCCGAGCGCGACGACCGGGTCGACGCCGTCCTGGGTGATCGCGCCGAACGCCCGGGCCACCGCCGCCCCGAAGGTCTCCGCCGTGCCGCGGTGCCGGAAGGGGAAGGCCACGACCACCGTGTCGTCGTCGCCCACCCGGGCGACCGCCGCGACCCGGGCCGCGATGGTGCCGGCCGCGCGGCGCACCACGGCGGCGGCGAGCGCGGCCGACGCGGCGGCGCGGGTCGGCGAATGCGGCAGCCCGACCGTCGGGTGACGCACGCGCAGGGCACGCTGCCAGGCGACGACCTGGCCCGGGTCGGCGGACTGCACGCCGGCGGCGTCGAGGGTGAGCTTGATCGCCGGTCGGGTGAAGTAGAGGTTGGGCCCGGTCAGCACCCGCAGTTCCAGCGGCCGGGCCGCGCTGTCCGCGCTCGCCATTCACCGACCCTAGAGATGTCCGGCCGCGCCCGCGGCCCGATCGAAGAAGGCGTCACATCGGATGATAAGCACTAAAAGGTCAGGCGTACGGTAAGCGGACCTCGCAGCGGTCGCGCATTGCACCGATCGGGAATCGAGTGTGCTCACGCGCTGGGCGCCGGAGTGCTTCGCGACGGTCTTCGCGAACTTCCCGGACCGGCCGGCGGACTTCGACCACAGCTCCCTTGCGGCCTTCGAGCCACCGCCGATGCAGACGTGCGACCACGACCGCCGACCTCTACCCGCCCGGTCCGCCTCGCCCGGCCGCGCCCGCGTCCCCCACGCCGCCGCGTTTTCGGGCCGGCGTGCGCGGGAAAACCGCAGGTCGCCGCGCGTCGGTCCACGATCCGAAGGCTCGCCGCCGCTAGGTTCCGGGGCGTGTCGGGGAACGACGCGGGGGAAAACGTCGGCCGCTACCGCCTGGGCGCGGTCATCGGCCGGGGCGGCTCCAGCGTGGTCCATCGGGCGGTCGTCCGGGTGCGGCCCGCGGTCGCGGTCGCGGTGAAGATCGCCCGGAACGAGCCCGGCGCCGACGTCCGGCGGAGCTTCGTGGACCAGGAGCGCCGGTCCGACGCGATCCGGCACCCGAGCGTGCTGCCGGTGCTCGATGCCGGCGACGGCGGCGGCCGGCCGTACCTGGTGATGCCGCTGGTGGAGGGCTCGGACCTGTCCAGGGCGCTCGCCGCGCACTCCCTGACCGTCGGCCGGATGCTCGTCGCGCTGCGACAGATCGCCGCCGGCCTGGATGCCCTGCACCGGTCCGGGCTGCTGCACCTGGACGTGAAGCCGGCGAACGTGCTGCTGGGCCGCGTCGCCGGGCAGGACGACGCCGGGCACCGCGCCTATCTGGCAGATCTGGGGCTGTGCCGGTCGCGGGACCAGGGTGGCCGGGGCGAGACCGGCGGCGGCTTCAGCGGTTCGCCGCGCTACGCCTCGCCGGAGCAGCTGGACGGCCGCTCGGTGTGCGGCGCGGCGGACGTGTACTCCCTGACGTGCCTGCTCTACGCGTGCCTGGCGGGACACCCGCCGTTCGTGGGGGACATGGCTGACGTGCTGGAGGGCCACCACTCCGGTCGCCCGCCGTCGCTCGCGGGACTCACCGGGCTGCCGGCGTCGATCGACGCGGTCATCGCCCGCGGGCTCGCACCCGATCCCGCGGACCGGCACGGCAGCTGCGGGCAGCTCGTCTCCGACGCCGGCGCGGTGCTCATCGCCTGATCCCACCGGCCGGTCATCCGCGCGGGGGGCGATCGCGGACCGCGCGCGGGGCGGGCGCTTGCCGCCGTCACCCCGCACGCCTACGTTGCTCGGTGTCGCCGCAGCGCATGCCCATGGCAGCGCTGTGCCGTGAGTGATGCCGCCGATGACGCCGTGAGTGATGCCCGTCAGTGATGCCCGTCAGTGACGCCAGTCAGCGATGACAGTCAGCGAGGAGTGGCCGTGAGCGGCGATCCGGTCGTCACCGATCCTGAGTTCTACAGCGTGCTGTTCGAGAACGACCGCGTGCGGGTGCTGGCCTATCGGGACCGGCCCGGCGACCGGACGCACACCCACCGCCACCCGGACTCCGTGATGGTCACGCTGACCTCCTTCGAGCGCCGCATCTCCAGCGGTGATCGCGATGTGGAGGTGACGCTCGACGCGGGGACGGCGCGCTGGGTCGGGGCTCAGGAGCATCGTGGGGAGAACATCGGCGCGACGGAGAGCCGGTCGATCTTCGTGGAGCTGAAGGAGCCGGCACCGCACGGCGGACCGGCCGCGGAGCTCGGTCCGAGCCGCTGATCCGCTGTGCGCGGCCGCGCGCTGCCTGTCGCGAGGTCGCCGCGGGAAGATCGGCTTGCCGGTGCGCAGGGGCCCCGCGGGTCGCCAGGGCCGACCTTGCACTCACCCTGTGCGAGTGCTAAACCTGAACTGGCACTCGGGTACCGTGAGTGCCAGGTCGAAGGGGTGAGAGCTCCGGCAACCGAAGGTCCGCGAGGGCCGGGCGATCGCCGGGGCTCGTCCGTCGCGGGCACCGCGGACGACCAGTACACCAGCCACGCTGCTGACCGGACCTGGTCGGCGCGCACCGAGCGCGTCCGCCCGGCCGGCGAAACTGGAGGAACTGCACCCTATGTCCAAACTGATCGCTTTCGACGAGGAAGCGCGTCGCGGGCTCGAGCGCGGGATGAACACCCTCGCCGACGCCGTGCGGGTGACCTTGGGGCCGCGCGGCCGCAACGTCGTCCTGGAGAAGAAGTGGGGCGCGCCCACCATCACCAACGATGGTGTGTCGATCGCCAAGGAGATCGAGCTGGAGGACCCGTACGAGAAGATCGGGGCCGAGCTCGTCAAGGAAGTTGCCAAGAAGACCGACGACGTCGCGGGTGACGGGACCACCACCGCCACCGTGCTCGCCCAGGCGCTGGTGCGCGAGGGCCTGCGGAACGTCGCGGCCGGCGCCAACCCGATGGCCCTGAAGCGCGGCATCGAGCAGGCCGTCGAGGCCATCTCGGCGCAGCTGCTGGACGACGCCAAGGAGGTCGACACCAAGGAGCAGATCGCGGCCACCGCGTCCATCTCCGCGGCCGACCCGGCCATCGGCGACCTGATCGCCGAGGCGATGGACAAGGTCGGCAAGGAAGGCGTCATCACCGTCGAGGAGTCCAACACCTTCGGCCTCGAGCTCGAGCTCACCGAGGGCATGCGCTTCGACAAGGGCTACATCTCGCTGTACTTCGCCACCGACGCCGAGCGTCAGGAGGCCGTGCTCGAGGATCCCTACATCCTGCTGTTCGGCTCGAAGATCTCGACCGTCAAGGATCTGCTGCCGCTGCTGGAGAAGATCATGCAGTCGGGCAAGCCGCTGCTGATCATCGCCGAGGACGTCGAGGGCGAGGCCCTGGCGACCCTCGTGGTCAACAAGATCCGCGGCACCTTCAAGTCCGTCGCCGTCAAGGCGCCGGGCTTCGGCGATCGCCGCAAGGCGATGCTGCAGGACATCGCGATCCTCACCGGCGGCACCGTCGTCAGCGAGGATGTCGGGCTCAAGCTCGAGAACACCGACGTGTCGCTGCTGGGGCAGGCCCGCAAGGTCGTCGTCACCAAGGACGAGACCACCATCGTCGACGGCTCCGGTGACGCCGAGCAGATCGCCGGCCGCGTCGCCCAGATCCGCGCCGAGATCGAGAAGTCGGACTCCGACTACGACCGCGAGAAGCTGCAGGAGCGGCTGGCCAAGCTGGCCGGCGGCGTCGCGGTGATCAAGGCCGGAGCGGCCACCGAGGTGGAGCTCAAGGAGCGCAAGCACCGCATCGAGGATGCCGTGCGCAACGCCAAGGCCGCGGTCGAGGAGGGCATCGTCGCCGGCGGCGGCGTCGGGCTGCTGCAGGCCGCCATCAAGGCGCTCGAGGGCCTGAAGCTGTCCGGTGACGAGGCCACGGGTGCGAACATCGTCCGGGTCGCCGTCGAGGCACCGCTCAAGCAGATCGCGATCAACGCCGGTCTCGAGGGCGGGGTCGTGGCGGAGAAGGTCAAGGGTCTGCCCCAGGGCGAGGGCCTGGACGCCGCCACCGGCGAGTACAAGGACCTGATCAAGGCCGGCATCATCGACCCGGCCAAGGTCACCCGGTCCGCGCTGCAGAACGCCGCGTCCATCGCCGCGCTGTTCCTGACCACGGAGGCCGTGGTCGCGGACAAGCCGGAGAAGGCGGGCGCCGCCCCGTCCATGCCGGGCGGCGGGGACATGGACTTCTGAGTTCGTCCTCCTGCACGTCGACGCACGACACAGAGCGAGGGCGGTCCGCTTCGGCGGGCCGCCCTCGCGGCGTCTCGGGACCGCGGGGTGGGCCGCCGGCCCGCCCCCGCTCAGGACGCGGTGACCTTGGGGCGGCGCGCCCACGCGAAGCAGTAGATGCCGAACGCGACGAGGCCGAGGGCGACGAGGGCGAGCAGCACGGGCCCGAGCGGCGCCTCGTTGATGGTGCGGAGCGCGTCGTCGAGGCCGCCGGCCTTCTCGGGGTCGTAGGTGAGGGCGGCCCAGCCGAACAGCGCCCCCACCACGGCGAACGCCACACCCTTGGCGATGTAGCCGACCAGGCCGAGGATCTCGACCTTTCGGCTGACGCCGCCGGTGAGGTCGCGGGTGAACGAGCGCTTGATGCCGCGGATCACCAGCCGGACGCCGAGGGCGATGACGGCCACGCCCAGCGCGATCACCAGGACGCGGCCGAAGGACGCGGACAGCAGCCGCGCGGTGAGGCCCTCCTCGCTGGCGTCGCCCGACGACCCGGAATCGCCCGTCGCGACGCCGACGGCCGCCACGCCGAGGAAGGCGTACGCGACGGCGCGCCCCACGGAGCCGATCCGCTTGGTGGTCCGCTTGCGACCCGGCTCGCGGTCGACGTGACCCCAGCCCGCCTCCATGAGCTGCCAGAGCGTCATCGCGAACAGCCCGATCGCGACCGCCCAGAGCAGCACCGAGCCGAACGGCTGCTCGGCGATCTCGGCGAGCGCGCCGCTCTGGGACGCCTCCTGACCGCTGTCGCTGGACGCGCCCAGCCCGCTGCCCGCGATCTGCAGCGCGAGCCAGCCCACGAGGATGTGCACCACTCCGTACGCGACCAGGCCGACGCGGACGAGGACGCGAAATGCCGTGCTGCCAGCGACGTCCCGCCCGGCCTGCTTGGCCGATGAAGCCGCGGATCGGGCATCGTCCGCCGCGTCGCGGACCGGGTTGTCGCCGGGCATGGTGTCGCGTCAGCTCCCTCGCCCCCGCGGTGGGTTCCCAGCGACAGTTCCCCGTTTCGCGCTCGCTCACGCACGCGCACGGGGGCGGGCCGGTGGGCGAGCGCCGGTACGGTCGCCCGGTGGGCATCGAACCGGACACCAAGGACTGGACGTGGGTGCTGGATCGACCGTGCCCGGAGTGCGGCTTCGACGCCGCCGCGGTGTCGCTGGACGCCGTGCCGGACGCGGTGCGGGAGAACGCGCGGGCCTGGCGGGCGGTGCTGCGGCGGCGCACCGTGCGGGACCGGCCGTCCGACGGCACCTGGTCGCCGCTCGAGTACGCGTGCCACGTGCGCGACACCTGCCGCATCTTCACCGAGCGGCTCGCGCTGATGCGGGAGCGGGACGATCCCCTGTTCCCGAACTGGGATCAGGACGAGACGGCCGTGGCGGATCGGTACGGCGAGCAGGACCCGGCCGCGGTGACCGTGGACCTCGAGCGCAACGCCGGGGTGATCGCCGAGGCGTTCGAGAGGGTGCCGGCGGGCGAGTGGTCACGCACCGGGCGGCGCAGCGACGGCGCGGTGTTCACGATCGCCTCGCTCGCCCGGTACTTCCTGCACGACCCGGTGCACCACCTGCGCGACGTGGCGGGCTGACCCGGCCGGCCACGCCGGGTCGGGCGCCCCGGGACGTGCGCGGTGCCAGGTGGCCGCAGGTCCGCGCCGAGCTCAGGCCTTCGGGATGATCAGCCAGGCCAGCAGGTACGCGACGAGGCCGGCACCGCCGAGGATCGCCAGCACCACGGCGATCACCCGGACCAGGGTGGGATCGACGTTGAAGTACTCGGCCAGCCCGCCACAGACGCCGCCGATCTTGCGGTCTCTCGAGGACAGGGTGAGGCGGCGATACGGATGCTGTTCCTGCTGAGTGGGTTCCGTCATGGACTCAGTGTGGGGAGGCGACCCGGCGGCCCACATCGGGGACTTGCCCTGATCGTTTCCCTGACGGCCCCGACGGGCCCCGGTCGGGCGCCCCGAACCGTGGCGGGCGCCGGGCGTCCGCGACGCCCGCGGGCCCGCATCGGCGGGGACGGCGTCAGCCCAGGTAGGTGTCGATGCCATCGGCCGAGATCAGGGCGGTCACCGGGGCCACGCCCCCGGCCGCGGTGGCGGCTCCCCGGCCCACGGCGGACTCGAGCGTCGCCGGCAGGCCGGACTCCACCGGCAACGCCGGGTCGCTCGGTCCGAACAGCGCGTCGGCGGGCGCTGGACCCACGGTCTGCACGACGGTCTCGATCCCACGCCGGGTCAGCAACCGCTCGTCGCACGCCGCCGTCAGCAGCCGGCCCCAGGATGTCGCCGTGGCATACCCGGTCAGCAGCCGGAGGTCGGGGGTCGCACCGTCGCCGTCGCGGGCGAACGCGGCGACCACCGCCTGGGTGGCCGGGTTGTCGGAGCCCGCCGCCGGGGTCGGCAGCCCGATCAGGACGCGTCCCACCGCGGCCTGCGCGTCCGCGCTCCACTCGGCCGGGCGGTACGCGTCGGGCAGCAGCACCACGGTCTGCGTGGTCGGCGAGTCCTGCACGACCCGGCCGGCGTCGTCGGCCCCGACCAGCGCCACGACCGCCGCCGCCGAGCTCCACGCCGCCGGCGCCGCGCCGGCCGGGCGCACGTCGGCGGTGACGTCCCACCGGTCGGCCCACCAGCGCACTCCCGCGACGGCGTTGCGGGTCGACGGCGAGTCGTCGGCGAGCACGCCGATCGTGTCGCCCTCGTCGAGGCGGCCCGTGTCGCGCAGGTGGTCCAGGACGTTGATCACCAGCACGTCGTCCGTGGCGCCGACGATGATCGGGCGGTCGGGGCCGAGCTGCTCGGAGGTGCCCTCGGAGGTCAGCGCCGGGATCTGGTCGGCGGCGACGCTGCTGTTCAGGGCGGCGACCTCGTCCGTTCCCGGCAGCACGAGCATGCCGAGGCTGTTCAGCCCGACCGTGTCGTAGGCCTCGACCGGATCGGCCGGCAGCCCGCTGCGTCCGTTGCCGATCAGCTCGACGGTGCGCCCGCAGATGCCGCCGGAGTTGTTGATCGACGCCCGCCACAGGTCCACGCCCTGGCTGAATCCGCGGTCCCGCTCCGGATCGACGAGCAGGCCCAGGGTGATCGACTCGTCGGTGACGCCCGGACCGGTGCTGAGCCCGTCCGGGGTCACGGGCACGATCGACGCCGAGGTGACAGCGCCGGTCGGCGCCGGGGTGGTCTGCGGCGCCGTCGGGCTCGCGATCGAGCCGTCCGTGGTGCATCCGGCGAGCAGCACGGCCGCCAGCACCGCGGACAGCGCCGGACCCGGCCCGGCCCGGCGGACCGCCGATACCGCCGCTCGCGCTCGCACCGGCCCACGCTACCGGCGCGTGCCGGCCGGCCCCGGTCGCCGCGGTCGACCGGGCGCTCGCCGCCGGGGCCGGCTCGCCGCCGACTCTTTCAGCCCTGCGGCACGTACGGCACCGGCTTCGGAGGGTGATCCCACCGCCTCGATGAGGGGCCGGCGCTGGCCCTGACGGGTGGCAAGATGGAGGAAAGCACCTGCGGTGCGTGAGCAAGATCAGCGCGAGACGCGCCGAGGAGGGTGTGGATGCGGCTGCGCCGGCTCGTGCCGCGAGCCCGTCCCCTGGCCGTCGTCGCCCTGGCGGCCGCCCTGGTCGCCACGATCGTCGTCGCCTGGCGGCAGCCCGGCTTCGCGCAGGTGCCCCCGCTGCGCGACGACCGCGCGGCCTGGGTGGTCAACGACGCGCGGCTGCTCGTCGGCCGGGTGAACACGCGGATCGGCGAGCTGGACTCCGCGGCGCTCACCAGCGGCGTGTCCGAGGTGGTGCAGGACCCGATCAGCTCCGGCGCCGGAGCGGTGGCGGTGGTCGACCAGGCCGAGCACGAGTTGCAGCTGCTGGACACCCGGTCCGTCACCTTCGGCACCCGGGTGAGGGTCCCCGACGACGCCGGGGTGCGGCTCGGCGGGGGCACGCTCGCCGTGACGGACCCCGCCGACGGCCGGCTCTGGGTCGGCACGGCGGACGCCGTCGAGACCGTCGACGCGCGGGCGGTCCCGGAGACGGCCACGGTCGGCAGCGGGGCGGTCGTCGCCGTGTCGCTGGACGGGACCGCGGTGGCGGTCGCTCCCGGCGCCCACTCCGTGCTCGCCGTGCGTCCCGGCGCCGAGCCGCTGATCTCCCCGGTGCCGGGCGGCGCGCTGTCGCTCGGCGGCCTGGATCCGGGCGGCTCGTTGCAGGTGACGGCGGTCGGCCGGACGCCGGTGCTGCTCGACGGCGGCGACGGCACGCTGCGGCTGCCGTTCGGCCGGGTCGTCCTGCCGGACCCGGTCGGCGCCGTGCTGCAGCAGCCGGGGCCGGCAGCCGACGCCGTCGTGGTCGCCACCCCGCGCGCCGTGCTGTCCGTCGGGCTGTCCGACGGCGCCGTGACCGCGCTCGCCGAGCTGCCGGCCGCGGCGCAGGGTGCGGCCGCACCGGTGGTCCTCGGCGACTGCGTGTACGCCGCCTGGACCGGGCAGGGGATGTCCGTGTGCGCGGGCCGCCCAGCCGTGCGCACGGAGCTGGCGGGCGCGGGCTCGGGCCCGCTCGCGTTCCAGCATCGCGGCTCCGCCGTCGTGCTGACCGACCACCGGACGGGGCGGTCGTGGGTCGCCGACGCGGGCTACCGCGCGGTCGACAACTGGGCGGACGTCGCGCCGCCCGACCCGTCGGTCGACGACACCACCACCGTCGAGGACCCGACGACCAACTCCGACCTGCCCCGGCTGCCGCCCGACTGCACGGCCATGCCCGTCGGCGCGCCGACAGCGGCGGACGACGAGTTCGGAGTGCGCGCGGACCGCGCCACGGTGCTCCGGGTGCTGGACAACGACCCGAGCGTCGACTGCACGAGCGTGGTCATCAGTGCGGTGACGCCGCTGTCCCCCGAATCCGGCCAGGTGGCCGTCGTCGCGGGCGGCAGCGCCCTGCAGGTGACCCCGGCGCCCGGCGCCGTCAACCTGCCGCCGATCGAGTACACCGTGGACAACGGCGCGGGCGGCACGGCGACGGCGCGGGTTCTGGTGGCCGTCGTGCCGCCGGAGATCACGTCGCCGCCGCAGCGGGTGCGCCGGTCGGCCGTCACCGTCGAGGAGAACGGCACCGCCACCTACACCGTGCTGGACGACTACTTCTCGCCCTCCGGTGACGACCTCTTCCTGGTGTCCGCGTCGACGGACGGCGGCGACGCCGTGTCCTTCCGGCCCGACGGGACCGTCACGTACCGGAACGCGGGCGGCGGGGCCGGCACGGACCGCCGCGTGGAGTTCGTCGTCTCCGACGGGGTCAGACAGGCCACCGGCACGCTGCAGGTGGCGATCGCCACGACCGACAGCACCACCCCGGTCGCCTACCCGGTCTTCGCGAGCGCGGTCGTCGGTTCCACCGCGACCGCTGCCCCGCTGCGCAGCGTGTCGAGCGGGTCGCTCCAGCCGGTCGTCATCCGGGCGGTGCAGCCGCAGGCGGGGAGCGAGGGCACCGGCACCAGGGTGCAGCCGGACGGCACCGTGCAGATCACCGCCCCCGGCGGGGGGTCCTACTACTTCACCTTCGAGGCGGCGACCGGCGGCCGCGCCGTGACCGGGGTGCTGCGCGCCGACTTCGTGGAACCCAACGCCCAGTCCAGGGCCGTCGTGCCGATGACCGACGTGGCCTACCTGCCGGCCGGCGGCACGGTCCTGATCGACCCGCTGGCGAACGACACCGACCCCGACGGGCAGGGTCTCGCGGTCCGCGACATCGCCCTGCCGGCGGACGCGCCGATCGCCGCGTCCGTGCTCGACCTGCACCTGGTCCAGGTCTCGTCGCCGCGCGCGGTGGAGCGGACCGTGGCGTTCGACTACGCGGTCTTCGACGGGGCCAGCACGCAGCGCGGCCAGGTCCGCGTCGTCCCGGTGCCGGCGGCGCAGCAGATCCCGCCGCCCGTCGCGGCGCCGATCGCCTCGAGTGTCCGTGCGGGCGACGCGGTCTCGATCGACGTCGAGCGCTTCGCGTCGTCCCAGGACGGCACCGCGGTCACCGCCGAGCTCGACCCCGTCCAGGTCGACGCGCTCCCGGGGCGGGCGTTCTCCACCGGCGAGCAGATCCGGTACTTCGCACCGGTCGACCAGCCGCCCGGCCGGGTGACCTTCAGCTACGTGGCGGTTGCGGCGAGCAGCACCGCCCTGCAGCCCGTGCGCACCGTGAGCACCGTGACGATCACGGTCACCGACCCCGACCCCGCCCGCAACGGCCCGCCGGCCGAGCCGCCGCCGGCCATCGCACGCGTGTTCGCCGGCGGTTCGATCTCCATCTCGGCGCCGCTCGACGGCATCGACCCCGACGGGGACTGGGTGACGCTGCAGTCGCTCGCCCAGCCGGACGCGCCGCTCGGCGAGGTCGCGATCAGCGGCGCGGACACGCTGTCCTACACGGCCTTCGGCACCGCGGGCGTGGATCGGCTGCGCTACATCGCGACCGACACCTACGGCGCCACCGTGACCGGCGTGATCACCGTGCTGGTGGTGGAGCCCGGGGACTCGGCGCGGCCGCCGGTCGCCCCCGACATCGCGGTGGCGGTGCGCCCCGGCGCCTCCATCCGCATCGACCCGCTCAGCGTCGTCGTCGACCCGGGCGGCCAGCAGGTGACGCTGGGCACCCCGCCCTTCGTCGCGTCGCGCGGCCTCGACGTGCAGGTGGACGGGCAGAGCCTGATCGTCACCGCGCCGCCGGAGCCGACCGTCGCGACGCTGCGCTACTCGGTGATCAACGCGAAGCGGCTGCAGGCGACCGGGTCGGTCGAGGTCACCGTCTCCCCGGACGCGCCGCTCGCCCCGCCGATGGCATCGGACGTGTTCGTCCGCCCCGCGGACCTGTCGGCGTCGGCGCGCACCGTGGACGTGGACGTGTCGGGATCGGTCCTGAACCGCAGCGGCCGGAACGCGGACCTCGTCGTGTCCGTCGACCCGCTGTCCGCGGCGCAGGCCGCGATGGCCGCGCCCCAGGTCGTCCGGGTCACCGTCACCGCGAGCCGGCAGATCGTCGCCTACCGGGTGACCGACCGGTACGGCGCCACGGCCATCGCGTTCATCGTGGTGCCGCCCCAGGCGCAGCTCGTCGGTCCCCAGCTGCTGGCCGGGGCCGGCCCGATCCGGCTCAACGCGGGCGAGAGCGTGGAGGTCGCCATCGCCGACTTCGTGACCGTCGGCGGCGGCGGCGAGCCGCTGATCGCGGCCTCGCCGCCGCTGCGCGCCACCCAGGGTTCGGCGATCCGGACCTCGGGCACCACGCTGACGGTCAGCGCGCCGACGACGGCCGGCGGATCGGCCGCCGTCTACGTGCCGATCGAGGGCGGTTCCGGCGTGACCACCGTGCTGGCCGTACCCGTGGAGATCGCACCGCGGCTGGTCCCGCCGCCGCTGCTGGACTCGACCGAGCTGGCGGTCGAGGCGGGCACCGCCGGCACCGTGGATCTCGCCGCGCTCACCACGACCGCCGACGAGCTGCAGCGGTCCTCCCTGCGCTACTCGATCGGCCAGGCGCCCGACGGCCTCCAGGCCACGATCCAGAACGGGGTCGTCACGGTCGCGGTGCGGGCCGACGTGCCGCGCGGGACCTCGGCGGCCGTCCCGCTCGAGGTGCGGGACGGCGACGGCCGGGAGGGCAAGGCCACGCTGACCGTGACGGTGACCGGGTCCCGCCTGCCGCTCCCCACCGTGCCGGACCAGCAGATCAGCCAGGGCCGGGGCGGCGTCGAAGTGGCGGTCGACATGCTCACGGGCAGCTCGGACCCCGTGGGGCTCGGCCTCGCCGTGGTGTCGGCCGCGGTGGCCGGCGGGATCGGCGGCATCGCCGCCGGCCCGACCGTCGACGGCTCGACCATCAGGCTGACGCCGGCCGTCGGCTTCGTGGGCGAGATCGTGATCGCTGTCGGCATCGCCGACGGGACCAGGGATCCCGAGCGGGTGGTCACCGCGACGCTGCGCGTCTCCATCCAGGACCGGCCGTCCGCCCCCGGCACCCCCGGCGTGGTGGACGGCACGACGACCGCGACCAGCGTGCAGCTGGTCTGGGAACCCGCGGACGCCAACGGGTCGGCGATCACCGGCTACACCGTGCAGGGCGGCGGCGTCAGCCGCGACTGTCCGGGGTCGCAGACCTCCTGCGTCGTCGACGGTCTCGTGCCCGGCCGGCCGTACGTCTTCGTGGTGACCGCGACGAACGCGGTGGGTTCCTCGAATCCGTCGCCGCCGTCGACCGCGATCGTGCCCGACGCCGCCCCCGCGCCACCCGCTCCGCCCGCCGTGCAGTACGTGCAGCGCGGCACGCTGCGGGTCGACTGGACACCACCGGCGGGGGACTTCACGCCGGTGACCGGGAGCGCGGTGCAGGTGCTGCGGAACGGCGCGCCCGCGCAGGTCATCGAGGGCGCGGCCAGCCCGCTGCTGCTCGACGGGCTGGATTCCGCCGCCGCGTACAGCTTCCAGGTCCGAGCGAGCAACCGCGCCGGCACGGGCGACTGGTCGCCGGCGTCCGCGGCCGTCATCCCGTCCGGTGTGCCGGCCGCGCCGACCGGGCTGACCGCCGACTTCGTCTACGACGGCGCGCGCCGCACGGTGGACATCCGGTGGGCGGCCCCGCAGGACGACGGCGGAGAACCGGTGCAGGGCTATCGACTGCTGATCGACGACGTGGAGACCGCATCGGGAGGAGCGGATTTCCTCGCGGCCTCGGTGAACATCGGCCCCGAGCAACCGATCTCGGTCACCGTGCTCGCGCGCAACGCCAGGGGCGATGGCCCGGCGGCGGCGCCGGTGACGGTCGCGCCCTTCGTGCGGCCGTCGGCGGTCGGCGGCCTCGCCGTGACGCCGGAGGACGGGGGGCTCACCGCCAGCTGGGCGCCGGCGCCGTCGCCAGGCCGCCCCGTCGCCGACTACCAGTACCAGCTGGACGGCGGCGCCTGGGTCGGCGCGGGCGCGGCCACCTCGGCGCGCATCGCCCCGCTGAACAACGGCACCTCCTACCAGGTGCGCGTGCGGGCCTGCAACGGCGAGCAGGGTTATCCCGAGGAGGTGCGCTGCGGGCCGGCCTCCGAGCCGGTGGCCGGGCGGCCATTCGGCGGCCTGGCGGCCCCGACGATCACGGCCGAGCTCGTCGAGCGGTGGGGATCCGCGGTCCGCGTCAGCTGGACGATCCCCGACGGCAACGGCCGCGCCGTCGCCTCCCGAACGGTCGCGATCAGCGGCGTCGGAGAGGTGGACGCCGATGCCGGATCATGGACCGGTGACATCGGGTTCGGGCAGCGGGTGAGCGCCACCGTGGAGTACTGCGTGGCCGACCCCGGCGAGTGCAGCACGGCCACCGCGGAGAGCCCGGCCACAGCCACGCCCGTGGCGCTCGGCGTCGTCGGTCCCGCGCCCCTGACCGGCACCTGCCGGCAGCTCCCGCCGCAGGGCGGCGCCTGGATCGACCAGCCCGGCTGCCCGGCGGGGGACTGGGCGCCGGTCGGTCAGCAGGTGCAGGCGATGTGCGCCACCGGCGGGCCGGCCTACCCGCAGGCCCCGCCCCCCGGCGGCGTCGAGCCCCCGCCGCCCCCCGCGCCGGACATCGCCGACTGGGTGCTCGCGGCGGACGGCTTCTTCTATCGCGCGCCCGCCCTGGACAGCCCCCCGACCGCCCTGCCGCCCTGCTGAGAGCCCCTGCTGACGTGAAGGACACCCCCACCGTGGAGACCACCACCGCCGCCAGGACCGGGCCGGCGCGCCCGGCCGCAGCGCCGGCGCCGCCGGCGGCAGGCGCCCTGCCCGAGATCTTGTCGGCGGAGGAGGCGACCGCGTTCGCCGAGGAATTCGAGGCGGTCGTCGCCAACATCGGTCGGGTGCTGATCGGCAAGCCGGACGCGATCCGGCTGACGCTGATCTGCCTGCTCTCCGAGGGGCATCTGCTGCTCGAGGACGTGCCCGGCACCGGCAAGACCACCCTGGCCAAGGCGCTGGCCACGTCGGTCAACGGCAGCACATCGCGCATCCAGTTCACGCCCGACCTGTTGCCGTCGGACGTCACCGGCGTCACCATCTACGACCAGTCCCTCAGCGCCTTCGAGTTCCACCCCGGCCCCGTGTTCGCGAGCATCGTGCTGGCCGACGAGATCAACCGCGCCTCGCCGAAGACGCAGTCAGCGCTGCTCGAGGTCATGGAGGAGTCGGCGGTCACCGTGGACGGCGTCACCCGCGATGTCGGGCCGCCGTTCATGGTGATCGGGACGCAGAACCCCGTCGAGCAGGCGGGGACCTACCGGCTGCCCGAGGCGCAGCTGGACCGGTTCCTGCTGAAGACCGGGATCGGGCATCCCGATCCGGACGCCGCGCTGGCCATCCTCGCCCAGGTCGGCACCCGGTCCAGCCGCCCGCAGGTCGAGCCGCTGCTCACCCCCGCGGCCGTGCAGGAGCTGGTGCAGGCCGCCTCGCGGGTGTACGTCGACCCGTCGATCCTGCGGTACATCACCTCCGTGGTCGCCGCGACCCGGACGGCGCCCGGGGTGTCGCTGGGCGTCTCGCAGCGCGGCGCGATCGCCCTGCTGCGCGCCGGCAAGACCCTGGCCGCGTCCAGGGGACGGCACTTCGTCACCCCCGACGAGGTCAAGGCGCTCGCCGAACCCGCGCTGGCGCACCGCATCTCGATCGATGCGGAGGCGGAGTTCAACGGGCTCACGGCGACCGAGGTGATCGCCCGGGTGCTCCGCGAGCTGCCGCCGCCGCGCAGCGGCGGGTGAGCCACCGGTGACCGCGATCGAGGAGGACTCCGCCGCGGCGGCGGCGCCGCAGCCGGGGCCGGCGCAGGCGGGCGTCACCCATCTCGGGGTCGGCGCCAGGGAGGCCAGGGAGGCCGCCGCGCTGCGGGAGATCGGCACGGACACCAGCACCACGTCGCGCGTGCGCGCGCTGTGGCGGGCGGTCACCGTGCGCGGCCGGGTCGCCGTGCTGGTCGCGGCCGGCGCCGGCCTGCTCGGATGGCTGACCGGCTGGCGGGAGTGGACCGTGGTGGCGGTCACCGCGGCGCTGCTGGTGATCGCCGCTCTGGCCACGGCGCTCGGCCGGTCGTCGTGCGCGGCCGCCGTCGACCTGCCACAGCATCGCTTCGTCGTCGGCGAGCCGGGCGCCGTCACCATCCAGCTGCGCAACACGTCGACCCGGCGCATGCTGCCGCTGCGCGTCGAGGTGGAGATCGCGGGGGAGTCGGTGGCCGTCCGGGTGCCGTGGCTGGGCGGCGGCCGCACCCACCGGGTGCAGATCCCGCTGCCGACGGCGCGCCGCGCGGTGGTGCCGATCGGACCGCTGCGCGCCGTGCGCGGCGACGTGTTCGGCCTGATCCGCCGGGTCGTGCAGTGGCCGCTGTCCGAGCACGTCTACGTGCACCCGCGCACCGTGCGGCCGTCCCGGGGACTGCCCGGGTTCGTCCGCGACCTGGAGGGCGTCGAGTCCACCCTGCGCGCGGCCAGCGACCTCAGCTTCCACGCCCTGCGCGAGTACGTGCCCGGTGACGACCGGCGGTTCATCCACTGGAAGTCGACCGCGCGCAACCAGACCCTGCAGGTGCGCGAGTTCCTGCAGACCCACCGCTCCCTGGTGGTGGTCGTGCTGACCGGCGGGCCCGCCGACTACGCCTCCGACGACGAGTTCGAGCTGGCGGTCAGCTGTGCCGCGTCGGTGGTGGCCGAGCTGGTGCGGCATCGCCGCGACGTGGAGACGATCGGCGCCGGCGCGGAGATCCGCGGGGTGACCGCGGACGGCGTGCTCGACCAGTTCAGCGCCGTGGACCTGGAGCCGGCCGGGCACGGCCTGGTGTTCGAGACGCGGCGGGCCGTGCGCCGGCATCCGCGCGCCTCGCTGGTGATGCTCGCCTTCGGGTCCACCGTCAGCGCCTCGGCCATCCGGACCGCGCTGCGGGCGTGCCCGGCCGGCACCGGGGTGCTGCCGATCCGGGTGCGCGACGCCGCGTCCGGCGAACCGGCGCGGGTGGCGGGTTCGGACGGCGTGGTGACCGTCTCGGATCTCGACGAGCTCCCGCTGGCGCTGCGCAGGGCGGGCGGCGTGCAGTGAGCGGGCGGGTCAGGGGACGCGGCGAGCGCGCATCCGACGCGCGCGGCCCGGCTGCCCGCGCCGGCGGCCGGGTCGCGTCCTGGTGGTGGCCCGCCGCCGACCTCGCGCTGCTGGGCGGACTGGTCGTGCTCGCGTCGACGCTGCTGCTGCCCGTCTACGGGTCCAGCGCGCCGGTTCGCGCGACCGCGGTCGGCGCCGCCGTCTCGGCCGTCTCGGTGCTCGCGGTTCGCCGGTGGGGGATCCCCGTGCTGGCCACGCCGCTCCTCGCGGCGGCCGGGGTGATGGTGGTGGGCGCGCTGGTCGTGGTGCAGCCGTCGGGCTTCACGACCGTCGTCCGCGGCGCCGTCGAGGGCTGGCGCGACATGCTCACCGTGGCGACCCCGATCGGCGTCGGCAGCGGGCTGCTGGTGCCGCCGCTGCTGATCGGGGCCGGCGCGACGCTGCTCGCCGGCATGCCGAACCCCGCCCGGCGACCGGCCGTCGCCCTGGCCGGCCCCGCGCTGGCCTTCGTGGGCTGTGCCGCCCTCGGCGCCACCACGACCGCCGCGGCCTGGACGGCGGTCCTCGGTGCGCTCGGCGTGCTGCTGTCCGTCGGTTGGTTCAGCTGGGTCGGCATGCGATCGGCCCGGCTGCGCGCCGGCACCCTGTACGGCAGCCGGACGATCGCGGTGCGGCAGATCGTGGTGGGCTCCACCGCCCTGGTCGTCGCGGCCACCGCCGGCGCGGCCGTCGCGTACGCGGCGCCGGCCGACCGGGTGGCGCTGCGCGCGGTGGTCCAGTCGCCGGTCGACCCCGCCGCGTTTCCCAGCCCGCTCGGCGACTTCCGCCGCTACACCAAGGATTCCGCCGACGACGTGCAGCTGCTCGTCACCGGCCTGCCCGCGGGCACCCGACTGCGGCTGGCCGCGCTGGACGCCTACGACGGCACGCAGTTCGCGGCCAGCGACGGCGAGGGCCCGTTCGTCCGGATCGGCCAGCGCCGGGACCCGCAGTTCGCCGGGCCGCAGACGACGGTGCGGATCGAGGTCACCGGCTACGCCGGCGCGTACCTGCCGGTGCCGGGCGAACTGAGCACCGTCACGTTCGAGGGCGGCGATCGCGGGGCCGAGCTGACCGACGTCCTGCGCTATTCGGGCGCCGCCGCCACCGGCCTGGTGCCCGGCGGGCTGCGGCCCGGCGACGCCTACGTCGTCACCGGCGCGCCGACCGGGGCCGTCGACGTCGCGGTGCCCGCCGACGCGAGGCCCGCACCCGTGCCGTTCCCCGCGACCGCGCCCCTGCCGGACCTGCTGCGGGCGACCGCGGCGCGGTATGTCACGGGGGTGCGCGGCGCGGCCGCCCAGGTCGAGGCGATCCGGCAGGGCCTGATCGCGGACGGGTATTTCAGCCACGGCCTGCCGGGCGAGCCGAGATCGGCCGCTGGGCACGGACTCGACCGGATGAGCCTGCTGCTGACCGCGGCGCCGATGACGGGCGACCAGGAGCAGTACGCCGCGGTGATGGCCCTCATGGTGCGGTCCATCGGGCTCCCGGCCCGGGTGGTGGTCGGGTTCGCGCCGCCGGCGGACCCCGCGACGACCGGGCCCGGCGGGCGCCCGGTGCAGGTGCGCGGCTCGGACATCACGGCCTGGGTCGAGGTGCCGTTCGCCGGCCTGGGCTGGGTGCCGTTCGACCCGACGCCGGACCCGGACAAGCCGATGGCGACGGTGGAGCCGCCCGCGGCCTCGGAGCGCCGGCCCGTCGGCGTCGAGGTTCCTCCCGCGCTCCCGCAGTCCGACCCGGACTCGCTCGCCGCGGAGAACGCCGCGCAACGCCCCCAGGACGACGCGCCGGACGAGGCGGCGGCGCCGTCCGGGCCGTCCGGGCTCGCGCTCGCCCTGTGGATCCTCGGCGGGGTCGCGGCGCTGCTCGTGCTGCTCGCGCTGCCGGTCCTGATCATCACCGGGCTGAAGGCCGCCCGCCGCCGCCGACGCCGCCGGGCGCCCACGCCCGCCCGGCAGATCACCGGAGGGTGGCAGGAGCTGCTGGACACCGCGGTGGACGCCGGCTACCGGCCGGAGCCGGGCCAGACCCGCTCGGAGCTCGCGCTGTCGGCCGATGCCGCACTGCGTCTCGCGCTCGCCGACCTGACGCCCGAGGCCGACGCCGCGGACTTCGCCGGCCACCCGGTCGAGGATCCGACCGTCGCCGATCGCTACTGGTCGCGCGTCGACGACCGGGTGGCCGCCGTGCTCGGCGGCCTCGGCCGCCGCGAGCGCTGGCGGGCCCGGCTGTCGCTGGCGTCGCTGCGCGACGGGGCGGACCGTACGCACGCCTGACCGGACCGCGGGCGGCGGCGGGCGGCGCGCCGGGATCAGGGGGTGCGGGCGGCTGCGGCCGGGTCGAGCAGTGGGCCCTCCGGCAGCAGGTCGACCACGCTCGCCGGGAGCTGGGTGACCGGCACCCCCGCGAGTCCGAGCTGGTGCAGCGCCCCCTGACCCGCGACGGGATAACGGGTCCCCGTGTCCGTGACGAGGTACACCGTGCTGCCGGCGGTCGTCGGATCGGGCCGTGCGGCGACCAGCGCGCCGCTCCCGGTGACGAGCTGCACGGTGCCGGCGGCCGGCAGCGGCACCGCAGGGCCGAGCACGACGGCACCGCTCGGGTACGTGACGCACAGCTGCTGGTCGCCGGGCGGGAAGGTGGCCAGCTGCGGGGCGGTGGCCGGCGCCTGCTCGCCGGGTTCCGGCTCGGCCGCCGGCACCAGCGTCGCGTCCGTCACCTGGGCCTGGCTGATCGGCAGTGCCGTCGGGTTGCTGCCGGCGTAGGCGACGGACAGGGCCGGGTCGGCGAGCAGCAGGTCCGCCTGCAGCGGGGTCAGCGCGGTGAGCCCGTCGCGGGTCATCAGGTAGTGCGCGTTGGCCCGGTCGGCGAACAGGGTGCCGATCGTCACCGGCTCCAGCGAGCCGGGCAGCGGTGGGCCAGGCTCCCCGATGCCCGGCACGGGCAGCGGCTCGATCACCTGCCCGGCGGGCAGCGCCGAGACCAGGTCGTCGCCGACCGGCACGGCGGCGGCCGCCTGGTAGCCGAGCGCGGCGACCCACGGCGCGCCGATCTCGAAAGCCCGCCCGTCCAGCAACACGTGCGTGCGCCCGCTCGGCGTCCGCAGCAGCAGTCCGCGGCCGGCGGGCGCCGGGTCACCGGTGGCCGCCACCCCCGGCACGATCGCCGTGCGCAGCGGCTCACCACCGGTGGCCGTGCCGACGCCGCACACCGCCCACGATGGCCCGACGATGTGCGCGGCGTCCGGCAGGGAGTCGGGCGCGGTGGGGATGCCGAGCGGCGCCCCGTGCGGCGCCGGCTCCAGGGAGCGGACGGACACGGACACCACGTGCAGCTGCTCGCCGAGCAGCAGCTTCGCCGACGAGTAGTTCAGTACCGGCCGCAGCAGGCCGTCGAGATACACGTAGCGGGCGCCGGTCTCGCGCTCCACGATGAATGCGCCCGGCTGCTGCCATGCCGTGGAGTTGCCGGGTCGCAGCAGCCCGAGCAGGCCGACCACGGCGAGCAGCGCGATCGTGACGACGATGCCCGCGTAGGTGCCGGCGCCGAGCCGGCCCAGCGGCCGCTCGGTGGACTCCGCGTCCCCTTCCAGCAGCGCCGCGCGCATCCGACGGGCGAGGAAGCGGTGCGCCTGCAGGCTGTCCTTGGTGTTGGTCGCCACGGGCCGGCCCTCAGCCGCCGAGCCCGCGGACCACGCCGAACAGGCCCAGCACCGCCGCCACCAGCGGCACCATGGCGACCGCCAGCAGCACGTCCAGGATCTCGCCGGTGCGCCGCATCGCGGGCGACACCGGTCCACGGCGCATCGCCAGCGCGAGGCTGCCGAGCACGCCGAGCGCCGCGGGCGCCGCCATCCAGAGCGCGGCCGCGCCGGACATGTCCATGGCGACGCCGATCAGCACCGCGACCACCGCGCCGAGGCCCGCGACGAGCAGCGGCAGCCGCTGGCCGATCGTGACGAACAGCCGGGCGCGCAGCAGCAGCGCCGCCGCGGTGACCCCGGCCAGCACCTGCGCTGTCACGTCGCCCGCGGACGCCAGCACGAGCGCGGCGCCCAGCGCCGGCCAGGACAGGCCCTGCACGAGGGCGGTGAGGTGGCCGACGGCGGTCCGGGTGCGGGCGGCGACCGCGACGGGATCGACGCCCCCCTCGTCCGCGTGCGCCTGGTCCACGCCCGCCGGCAGCGGGGGGATCGCGAACCGCGCCATCCGCATCGCCGCGGACGGCACGACGGGCAGCAGCGCGAGGCACAGGCCGGCGACGATCGCGGCCGCCCCGGCGGGCGGCAGGTCGAACAGCACGGCGCACGCGGCGCCGGCGCCGACGACCACCGCCCCGGCGACGAGGGCGACCATCGGCACCCGGCGGGAGCCGACCACGAGCGCCGCGGTGGTCGCGCAGAGCAACGCGCCCGCCGCGCCGAGCAGCAGCTGCGGCGCGCCCAGCCCGGCCAGCCGGGCGGGTCCGCCGGTTGCCACCGCGGCGGCCGCCGCGCCCGTCGCCACCGAGATCACCGCGAGCGTGAGGGCCGCGCCGTCGTCGCCCGTGCCCCGGGACAGCAGGCCGGCCGCCAGCTGGGCGGCCACCGTCGCCGCGGCCAGGGTGAGCGCGACGGGCGGCCACGGCGGCCCCGCGAGCAGCAGCGCCGCCAGGCCGACAGCCGCGAAGACGCCGGCGGCGCCCAGGGCGACCGCCCGGCCCGCACCCGGCGGCCACGCCGACGGGTCGCCCGCGACCGTGTCCGCGACCGCGTCGGCGACGTCGTCGTACACCGGGGCGATGGCCGCCGTGTCGAGCCCGAGCAGCAGCAGCGTGCTGCCGTCGGCGATGCCGAGGTCGAGCAGCGTCGCGGCGCTCGGCAGGTCGCGCCCGTCGGCGCCGCGCAGCGTCCAACCGCCGTGCGCGATCGCCTGCTCGCGCAGGGCCGGCGGCGACAGCTGCAGCACCGCCTCGAGGACCTCCGCGATCGTGCAGCGGTCGGGCAGCACGAGGTCGAGCCGGGCCGCCGCCGCCCGCACGCTGAGCCGGACGACCTCGCTGACCGGGCCGAACGCGGACTCGGCCACCTCCTGCGCCGGCGGCGCCGGCGCGGCGAGGATCGACGGCGTGAAGAGCGGTTCGGGCGGCGGCTGCGCCGCCTGGTGCACGGTCGGCGGGGCGAAGCCGGAATGCGGCGCCCCGGCCGGATCCATCAGCAGCGGCCGGCGGGGGCGCTGCTGCGGCGCGGCCGGCCGTTCTGTCGTCATCGGGGTTCCTGGTCGGACGGCCGCGGCCCGGCGGCGGGCAGCAACCGCACGGGCGGCGCCGGCGGCCCGGGCCAGCGGTCGCGGACGGTGCGAACCAGCTCCGCGGTGCCGGCGGCCAGCCCGGCGGCGGTGGCGCGGTGGTCGATGCGCGGCACGGCGGTCAGCGCGTGCAGCCCGTCGCGGGTCAGTCCGCGGCCCGGCCGGTCCGCCGGCACCGCGGCGGCGAGCCTGCTGTCGACCTCGGAGTCGAGCGGGTCGGCCAGTCGCAGCTCGATCCGCGACGACACGAGATCCGTGATGGACGGCCGGATCTCGGCCCACCTGGTGGCGCTGAGCGCGAGGTGCACGCCGCAGGACGGGCCGCGCGCCGCCATCGAGGTGAGCTGCGCCTCCAGCGGCTCGAACCACTCCCGGACGCCGGCCCAGCCGTCGACGACGAGGAACACGTCGCCGTACCCGTCGGCCTCGAGCCGGCCGGCGGCCACCTGGGCCCGCCACTCGTCCAGCGACGAGATCCCGCGCGCGGCGAACGTCTCCTCGCGCCTGGTCATCACCCGCGCGACCGTGGCGACCGTCCCGCGGACCAGGTCCGGCTGCAGCCGGCCGGCCACGGACCCCACGTGCGGCAGGCCGGCCAGCGCGCCGAGCGAGCCGCCGCCGAAGTCGAGGCAGTAGAACTGCACCTGCTCGGGAGTGTGGGTCAGGGACAGGGCACCGATCGCGGTGCGCAGCGCGGTCGACTTGCCGCTCCGCGGCGCGCCGACGACGGCCAGGTGTCCGCCCGCCCCGGCCAGGTCGACGGTGAGCAGTTCGCGGGTCTGTTCGAGCGGACGATCCACCCAGCCCATCGGGACCGTCAGCCCGCGCTCCGGCTCCGCCGGCACGATGTCGAGTCCGACGGCGGTCGGCGACAGCACCATGTCCAGTGACGGCGGATCGGACAGCGGCGGCAACCACACCTCGTGCGCCGGCACCCCGGCGCCCGTCAGCCGGGACACCGCGACGTCGAGCAGCGTCCGCTCGTCGGCGGGCTCGGACGGCCCAGCGGCGCCGCCGGCGGGTGTGCCCGGCCCGGTCACGGCCGGCTGCAGCCGGAAGGCCTGCGGCGTCAGCCATGCCGCCTCCCGGCCGGCGGTCGCGTCCGGCACCGGGCCGGACACGTGCGCCGCCTGGAACCGGACAGGCGAGGTGGTGTCGGACGTGAGGTACCCGTTGCCGGGCGCGTTGGGCAGCTCGAACGCGTCCGGCACGCCCAGCACGATCCGCGACTCGGCCACGGAGAACGTCTGGAGCCCGATCCGGTACGACAGGTAGGTGCCCAGCCCATGCAGCCGACCCTCGTCGAGCCGCTGCGACGCGAGCAGCAGGTGCAGGCCGAGCGACCCGCCGACCCGCCCGATGGTGATGAACAGATCGAGGAGGTCGGGCCTGGCGGCCAGCAGCTCGGAGAACTCGTCGACCACGACCAGCAGCGTGGGCAGGGCGGGCAGGTCGGCCCGTGCCCCCGCCCTGGCCTCGTCGTAGTCGCGCAGCGACGCGTAGTTCCCGGCGGAGTGCAGCAGCTCCATCCGCCGGTTCAGCTCGCCGCTGATCGCGTCCGTCATCCGGTCGACCAGGCCGGGGTCGTCGGACAGGTTGGTGATGACGGCGGAGGTGTGCGGCAGCGCGTCGAGCCGGGTGAAGGTGGCGCCGCCCGTGACGTCGACCAGCACCATGTTCACCAGCTCGGGCGAGTGCGTCATGGCGAGGCCCAGCACCAGCGTGCGCAGCAACTCGGACTTTCCCGAGCCGGTGGCGCCGACCACCAGGCCGTGCGGGCCCATACCGCCCTGCGCCGCCTCCTTGAGGTCCAGTTCGACGGCCTGGCCCGCGGTGCCGACGCCGATCGCGACGCGCAGCCGGTCCCGCGCCGGGCGCGGCCGCCAGGCGGTGCCCGGGTCGAGGGCGCGGAGGTTCTCGACACCGAGCAGGTCCGTCAGGCCCGTGGCGCCGACCGGGGTCTCCTCCTGCTCGTCCGCGCGCGGCATGCGCAGCCCCGCGATCGCCCGTGCCACCGTGGCGGCCTCGCCGGCGCCGAGCAGGTCCCGCCGGCCGATCCTGGTTTCGATGTCGCTGCCGCCGCGATCGACCGAGACCGCGAACAGGTCGCCGGCGGACACCCGCAGCCGCAGCGAGCGCGCGGACGGCAGCTCGGGGACGGCGCCGGTCAGGTCGAACACCGTCACGCCCTGCAGGCCGTTGACCGCCGCGAGCCGCCCGCCGTCGCCGAGCCGGCCGCCGTCGACGATCACCAGGATGTGCGGACGGTCGACCAGCGGATCGCCGCCGGGCGTGGCCCACGGCCGCCCGGCCAGGTCGTCGGCCAGCAGCTCCGCCAGCTCGGTGAGGTCTGCGGCGAGGGTGAATCGCGGGACGTCCGTCGGGTCGGACGACGGATCCTGCAGGTGCGGCGCCCACTTCAGCCAGTCCCACGCACGCAGCCCGGCCGGATCGACGCACAGCGCGAGCCGCAGATCCGTCGGGGCGTGCCAGGTGATCGCCTGGCCGACCGCGGCGGCGGCGAGCCCGCGGGCGCTCGCCGGGTCGCCCTCGATCCTGACCCGGCCGAACGAGCGGAGCGCCAGCGGGACCGGCAGCGCCCGCACCGTGCCGTGCGCGCGGAGGAAGCGGCGCAGGGCGACCGCGGACAGGACGTCGACGTCCTCGGGCGGCTTCGCCTCGCCGAGCTCGAGGTCGAGCGCGATGGCCTGATCGCCGAGGCCTAGCCGGAGCGTCGCGAAGTCGGCGTCGGCGGGCCGCCGCTCCCACAGCCGGCTGGTCCTGGCCAGCGACGGCAACCCGTGCGGATCCGGGTGCAGCCAGAACGACGCCTCGGCCTGCTCGGCCGCCACGTGCCGGGCCCTGCGCCGCAGCTGGGCGAGATGCCGCTGGTAGTCCCGTCTCTCGCCTGCGATCTGGCGGTCACGGGAGCCGCCGACGCGGGCGAGGTGCGCGCCGGCGATCGCCAGCATGCTGGCCGCGACCAGCACGGCCGCGGCCCGTTGCACGACGGTGCCGCCGGCCGCGACGAGCAGCACCACCGCGGCGAGCCCGCCGACCGCGGGCAGCAGGACGAGCCAGAGCGAGACGCCTCCCGCGACCCGCTCGGGCACCACTGGCGGCGGTCGGACGTCGATCCGGCCGGCGACCAGGACCGGTGGGTCCCGGCGCGGTGGGCGCCGGAAGGTCACTGCGGCCACGTCGGTTTCCGCCTCGGGTGCTTCCCGCCCGATCGCGCGGGCGGGGATGGGATGGGGTCGCGGCCGGGACCAGCTGCGATCGTCTCCGGCGGGCCGGAATCGGGGCGAAGGTATCACCCGTGCGGCCCGGAAAGAAACCGTCCGACCACCGCCCGATGATCAACTCACGCGACCGGCTGCATCGAATGGGCAACCTTCACCCGTCCGGAGGCGGGCGGTGCCCGCGCTACCCCGCCGATCCGGGGATCGCGGGGCCGAGCAGGTCGTCGGCGTCCACGATCCGGTACGCGTAGCCCTGCTCGGCGAGGAACCGCTGCCGGTGCGCCGCGTAGTCGGTGTCCAGGGTGTCCCGCGCGACGATGGAGTAGAAGTGGGCCTGCCGCCCGTCGCCCTTGGGGCGGAGCAGCCGGCCGAGCCGCTGCGCCTCCTCCTGCCGGGAGCCGAAGGTGCCCGAGACCTGGACGGCGACGGTCGCCTCCGGGAGGTCGATGGAGAAGTTCGCCACCTTCGACACCACCAGCACCGGGATGTCGCCGGCGCGGAACGCGTCGTACAGCCGCTCCCGCTCGACGGTCTTCGTCGAGCCCTGGATGATCGGCGCCTGCAGCTCCTCGCCGAGGTCCTCGAGCTGCTCGAGGTAGGCGCCGATCACCAGCGTCGGCTCGCCGGGGTGCCGGTCCAGGATCGAGCGGACCACCGGCATCTTGGTGCGGGCGGTGGAGGCGATCCGGTAGCGGTCCTCGGGTTCCGCGGTCGCGTAGGAGAGGCGCTCCGCGTCGGTCAGCGTCACCCGCACCTCGGTGCACTCGGCCGGGGCGATCCAGCCCTGCGACTCGATGTCCTTCCAGGGGGCGTCGAAGCGCTTGGGGCCGATCAGCGAGAAGACGTCGCCCTCGCGCCCGTCCTCCCGGACGAGCGTCGCCGTCAGCCCGAGTCGCCGGCGGGACTGCAGGTCCGCGGTCATCCGGAACACGGGCGCGGGCAGCAGGTGCACCTCGTCGTAGATGACGAGGCCCCAGTCGCGCGAGTCGAAGAGGTCGAGGTGCTTGTACTGCCCGCCGGACTTGCGGGTCATCACCTGGTAGGTCGCGATGGTGACGGGCCGGATCTCCTTGCGCTCTCCGGAGTACTCGCCGATCTCGCTGTCGGTCAGGGACGTGCGCGCCAGCAGCTCGCGCCGCCACTGCCGGCCGGCGACGGTGTTCGTCACCAGGATCAGCGTGGTGACCCCCGCCCGCGCCATCGCCGCCGCCCCGACCAGCGTCTTGCCCGCGCCGCAGGGCAACACGACCACGCCGGACCCGCCGGCCCAGAAGCCCTCGACGGCGTCCAGCTGGTAGGAGCGCATCTCCCAGTCGTCGGTGACCAGCGCGATCGGGTGGGCCTCGCCGTCGACGTAGCCCGCCTCGTCCTCCGCGGGCCAGCCCACCTTGAGCAGCGCCTGCTTGAGGTGCCCGCGCTGCGATGGGTGCACGACGACCGTGTCCTGGTCGATCCGCTCGCCCAGCATCGGCGCGATCTTCTTGTGCCGCATGATCTCCTCGAGCACGGCCCGGTCCCTGGAGGCGAGGATCAGGCCCTGCGTCGGGTGCGCCTGCAGCACGAGGCGGCCGTAGCGGGCCATGGTGTCGACGACGTCGACGAGCAGCGCCTGCGGCACGGGGAACCGCGACCAGCGGACGAGGGCGTCGACCACCTGCTCGGCGTCGTGGCCCGCGGCGCGTGCGTTCCACAGCGCCAGGGGCGTGATGCGGTAGGTGTGGATGTGCTCGGGCGAGCGCTCCAGCTCGGCGAACGGCGCGATGTTGGCGCGTGCGGCGGGCGCGTCGGGATGCGCGATCTCCAGGAGCAGCGTCTTGTCCGACTGGACGATCAGGGGGCCGTCGTTCACGAAAGGCAGGTCCTTCTACTGGCTACCGGACTGGAAGCGCGCCCGGCGAGGCGCCGGGCACAACCTCTCCAGTGTGCCCGTCCTCAGCGCCGCGCACCGCGCCGTTCCCGCAACCGCCCCAGCGCCCAGATCAGCGCGCCCGCGACGACGAAGACGGTGATCATGATCGCCACCCAGCGCCAGAAGCCGGCCGCGTCCGGATCGAGGAACGGGTAGAGCGGCTCACCGGAGGGTTTCCGCGCGGTGTAGTACACCGCCAGGTAGCCGAGCGGGAGCACCAGCCAGCTCAGCGCCGTCCAGAACGGCTGCCGCCCCCGCGCCGGCCCCACCGTCAGCCACTCGAGCAGGGCCAGCGCGGGGACGACGGCATGCTCGAGGAGGCTGGAGGTCGAGTCGAGATTGCCGGACAGCAGCACCTGGTACAGCACGGCCGTGACGACCGCATACGTGGTCGCCGCGCCGCGGCACCAGTCGAGCGCGCGCAGCCACCCGTCCGACCGGACGCCGGCGCCGACCACGCCCGCGGTCGCCGCGAGCGCGACGGTCAGGCAGCTGACCTGGGAGAAGTAGCGGAGCTGCCCTGGGTCGCCGCCGAGCGCGTCGATCAGCCCCCACCAGGCCAGGCCGGCGAGCACGACGCGGAACGCGACGACCGCCGCCGCCGGAACGCCGTCCGCGACGGCCGCGACCGGGAGCGCGCCGTCCGGATCCGACCGACCGCCCCCGCGCGCCGGTGCCGCCATGCCGTCCCGCCTCCCACCGTCGATGTCGGGCACCATCATCCGTGGCGCCGCGCCCGACCCGCCGGAATGCTGCCTCCCTCGGCCCCTGGGGAGCCGGCCGCGCGGATCCGCGTGCGGTCAGCCGCGGTACGCCAGTCGCCGGACGTCGCGTCGCTCGGCCAGGTACTCCTCGAAGGTGATCCGCCCGCCGGCGGGCTGCGGCACCAGGTGGTACCCGGCCCGATACGCCTGGAATGTCTTGCCGGGCAGCGAGAACGGCCGGATCCGGCGGCGCGACCCGGTCGCGGACTGCATGGCCGTCGCCAGGTCGGCGGCGGAGCGCACCTCGGGCCCGCCGAGGTCAACGGCCGCGCCGATCGGACCGGCCACGGCGAGGCCGGCCACCCGCGCCGCCACGTCGCGCGTGTCGACCGGCTGGAAGTGCAGGTCGGGCACCGCCATCACCGGCAGCCGGGACGCGCCGGCGAGGATCACCCGCAGCAGGTCGTGGAACTGGGTTGCGCGCTGGATGGTGTGCGGGATGCCGCTGCCCTCGAGCCGGAGCTCGACGGCACGCTTGCCCCGGTAGTACGGCAACGGCACCCGATCCACCCCGACGATCGAGACGTACACCAGGTGCCGGCAGGCCGCGCGGGACGCCGCTGGGAACAGCACGTCGGCGGCCCGCACGTCCCGCCCCGCCCGACCCGCCGTGGCGCAGTGCACGATCACCGGGCAGCCCGCCGCCGCCGCGTCGACGCCGTCGCCCGTCGTCAGGTCGCCGACCGCCCACTGCACATCGCGCCGCGTCGGCTCGCGGCGGCGGCTCAGCAGCCGCACCTCGCGCCCGTCCACGAGCAGCCGGTCCACCAGCCGCCGGCCGAGCGCGCCGGTGCCGCCGGTCACCAGGATCGGATCCGCCGTCTCGCCCCGCCTCGAAGCCACGGCACGACCGTAGGCGACGCCGGCGCCGCCTCCGGCGCCGGATGACCGCGGCCGGCGGGTGTCCGGTGCCGTGACAGGCTGGCCCCCATGTCCGAGCCAGCGGTGCCGCAGACCGCGGCCGCCCGGCTCGATCCCGGGACGGCCGGATCGGCCGATCCGGACGCGATCTTCGACGGCTTCCAGCGGTGGGCGACCGCCCGCGGGTTCGCCCTCTACCCGCACCAGGAGGAGGCGCTGCTGGAGATCGTCGCCGACGCCAACGTGATCGTCGGGACGCCGACCGGCTCCGGCAAGAGCCTCGTCGCCACCGCGGCGCTGTACGCCGGAGTGGCCACCGGGCGGCGCGCCTACTACACGGCGCCGATCAAGGCGCTGGTCTCGGAGAAGTTCTTCGATCTGGTCGACATCTTCGGCGCCGGCCGGGTCGGCATGATCACCGGCGACTCGGCGGTCAACCCCGAGGCGGACATCATCTGCTGCACCGCGGAGATCCTGGCGGGGATCGCGCTGCGCCGCGGGGTGGACGCCGATCCCGGCGTGGTGGTGATGGACGAGTTCCACTACTACGGCGACCGGCAGCGGGGCTGGGCCTGGCAGGTGCCGCTGCTCGAGCTGCATCGCGCCCAGTTCGTGCTGATGTCGGCGACCCTCGGCGACGTGCGCGACATCGCCGCCGACCTCACCGAGCGCACCGGACGGGAGACGGTCCTGCTCACCGGCGTGCATCGACCGGTGCCGCTGCACTTCTCGTACACCCTGGTGCCGCTGCCGGAGACCGTGCAGGACCTGCTGGAGGGCAGCCTCGCGCCGATCTACATCGTGCACTTCACCCAGGCCGCGGCGCTGGAGCGGGCACAGGCGCTCTCCAGCACGACCGTGGCCACCCGCGCCCAGCGCGACCGGATCGCCGACACCGTCGCGGATTTCCGGTTCTCCGCGGGCTTCGGCCGGACGCTGTCGCGGCTGGTCCGGCACGGGATCGGCGTGCACCACGCCGGCATGCTGCCGAAGTACCGCCGGCTGGTCGAGAAGCTCGCCCAGTCCGGGCTGCTCAGCGTCATCTGCGGCACGGACACCCTCGGCGTCGGCATCAACGTGCCCATCCGCACCGTGCTGCTGACCGCGCTCTCCAAGTACGACGGGCACCGGAGCCGGCTGGTCACCGCGCGCGAGTTCCACCAGATCGCGGGCCGCGCGGGGCGGGCGGGGTTCGACGTCGCCGGCGACGTCGTGGTGCTCGCCCCCGAGCACGTGATCGAGACCCACCGCGCGCTGGCGAAGGCGGGGGACGACCCGGCCAAGCGTCGGAAGGTGGTGCGCCGCAAGGCGCCCGACGGCTTCGTGAACTGGACCGAGAAGACCTTCGAGACGCTGGTGGCCGCCGAGCCCGAGCGGCTCACGTCCCACTTCCGGGTGTCGCACGCGATGGTGCTCGGCGTGATCTCGCGGCCCGGCAACGCGTTCGACGCGATGCGCGCGCTGATCGAGGGCAGCCACGAGCCTCGCCAGCGCCAGCTCCGGCACGCGCTGCGGGCGATCGCGATCACCAGGGCACTCCTCGCGGCCGGCGTGGTGGACCGCCTGGACGAGCCCGACGCGACCGGCCGCCGCTACCGCATCACCGGCGACCTGCAGCTGGACTTCGCGCTGGACCAACCACTCTCGCCGCTGGCGCTGGCGGCCCTCGACCTGCTCGACCGGGAATCCGAGACCTACCCGCTGGACGTCGTGTCGCTGATCGAGGCCACCCTCGAGGGCCCCGGCACCGTGCTCGCGGCGCAGCGCTTCCACGCCAGGGGCGAGGCCGTCGCGGCGATGAAGGCGGAGGGCATCGAGTACGACGAGCGGATGGAACTGCTGGAGGACGTGGACCACCCACGCCCGCTCGCCGACCTGATCGAGGTGGCGTACGAGAACTACCGGCGCGGCCACCCATGGGTGAGCGAGTACCGGCCGGAGCCGAAGTCGGTGGCCAGGGACATGTACGAGCGGGCGATGACGTTCTCCGAGTACGTCGCGTTCTACGGCCTGACCCGCTCGGAGGGGGTGGTGCTCCGGTACCTCGCCGACGCCTACCGCGCGATGCGCCGTACCGTGCCGCAGGACGCGCGCACCGACGAGCTGACCGACCTCGTCTCCTGGCTCGGCGAGCTGGTCCGTGGCGTCGACTCCAGCCTGCTCGACGAGTGGGAGGCGCTCGCCCATCCCGACGCCGACGAGCTCGGCGCCGACGGCCCGGTGCGGCCACCGAGACCCGATGCCGCGCGCGGCATCTCGGCGAACGAGCGGGCATTCACGATCATGGTGCGGAACGCGCTCTTCCGGCGGCTCGAGCTGCTGTCCACCGGTCGGTACGCCGCGCTCGGAGACCTGGACGGGGCGCGCGGCTGGCCGGCGCACGTCTGGCAGGAGGCGATGGCCGGGTACTGGGCGGAGTACGACGACCTCGGGGTCGGGCCGCACGCCCGGTCCGCGGCCATGGTGCTGATCAGCCGGGGTGCCGAGAGCTGGTTCGTCCGGCAGATCTTCGACGACCCGGCGGGCGACCGGGACTGGGGATTGTCCGTCACGGTCGACCTCGGGGCGTCGGACGAGGCCGGCGAGCCGGTGCTCGCCATCGACCAGCTCGGCCCGGCCGACAGCACGGTGGCAGGCTTGATGTCGTGAGCCTCCCGGATCCGCCGCCGCGCTTCCAGGCGCTGCGTGTCGGGCCGGGCGGGATCCCGCCGGAGCACGTCCGCCCGGTGCCGAGCGAGCGATTCGCGCCCCCGCCGACCCGGCCGCCGATGGGCGAGGCGCAATCCGGCCCGCCCCCTGGCCGGCCCGGCGCGCCGCCCGGATCCCCGCCGCCCGGATCCTCGCCGCCCGGTTCCCCAGCGCCCGGATCGTCAGCGCCCCAGCAGATGTGGCCGCTGCCGCCGCCGCCCGCGGGCCCGTCCGCGGGCCCGTCCGCGGTGCTGGGGTCGTTCGACGAGGGGCAGCCCCGGCCCAGCCGACGCGCGGCCTGGGGCTGGATCGCGCTCACGCTGGCCGCCGCGGTCATCGTCGCCACCGCCCTGTGGTCGTCCACCACCCCGCGAGCCGGCGGCGCGGCGCCGGCTCCCGGCGACTGCCTCAGCTCCGACGGCGAGGCGTCGTCCGTCCTCTCGGTCGACTGCGGATCGGTCGACGCCGACTTCCGCGTGATCGCCCGCTACGACGGCGCCGGCGGGGCGGCGTCCTGCGCCACCGTGCATTCCGACCTCGTGATGATCGCCGACCTGCGCTCCGTGCTCTGCCTGGACTACGTTGCCCGCATCGGCGAGTGCCTGTTCGCCGGGGCAGGCGACTCGACGGGCGCCGGCGAGATCGGCAAGCGCCCGTGCGGCGACGCCTACCGGGGGACCAGGGACCTCTACCGGGTGCTCGCCGTGCTGCCCGGCGCCACCGACGACTCCGCCTGCCCCGCCGGCACTCTGCAGACCCTGATGCACCGAGAGCCGCGAGAGATCGTCTGCCTCGGCTTTCCCTAGTCCGCCGTTCCGGCGGCGGGCCGGCGGGAGCGTGGCAGCCGGTCGACGACGTCCCGGTACGAGCCGTCGACGACCTCGAGCAGCTCGTCCTGCGGCACGGCTCCGCCGACCCGGAACGTGTTCCAGCCGTACCGGCCGATGTAGGCGGTCACCGTGACGTCGTCGGGGTAGGCGTCCCGCCACTCGCGGGCGTCCTCCGCGGTCCGCCCGCACTTGAGGCCGATGCTGTCGCTGTCCACGGAGCCGAGGAACGCGAAGATCTTGTCCGCGACCTTCACGACGGTGTCGCCGGGCCACGGTTCGTCCTGCCACGCACCGGGTTTCGCGAGGCAGTAGGCCAGCAGGTCCGGATGGCTCACGGTTCCTCCCATGGTGGTCGATCGTTCCCGCCGTCGACCCGGCCGTCGACCGCACCCGGCCGTCGTCCGGGTCCGGCCGGTCCGGCTCGTCGGCGGGGCGCACCGCGGTGATCCGGTGCAGGGTGAACGTGCGCATGGCGGTGCGCAGCCGGTCGTACGCGACGACCGCGCCGCCGGAGATCGCCACGGGCTCGATCAGCCGGTGTGACAGGGTGCCCTCGGCGTCGACATAGCCGATCCACACCGCGGACCGGCTGTTCGCGGCGTCGCGCAGCAGCGCCACCGCCTGGTGCGTCTGCTGCTCGTCCCGCGACCCGACGCCGGCCCGGTCGGCCGCACGCATCCGGTCGACCACCGACCCCAGCTGCTCGTCCGACGGCTGCGGCGGCTCACGCCAGTGCTGGTGGGTGCCGCCGCCGGGCGGCCGGGCCCGGCGGGGTTCGGCGCGCAGGTCGACGACCAGGCCGGCGGCGTCCTCCGCGGCGGGCGCCAGGCCGACGGCGCGCAGCTGGTCCACCAGCTCCTCGAGGCTCGCGGTGGAGACGGCGACGGTCGGCGCCAGCCGGCGCAGCGGGACCGCCACCGCCGCCGCCTCGGCGATCGCCTGGTCGATCAGCGCCGGGTCGTCGCTGCGCAGGTAGGCAGCGGCCTGGCCGACCCGCAGCCGCCCGTGCCGGCGGCCCACGTCGTCCACCAGGTAGTCCAGCGCCTGCGGGACACCGGTGACCGAGTGCCTGGCGAACAGCTCGTGCAGCTCCGCCGCCGTGGCGCCGCCGTCCAGGGCCCGGCGGATGGTCTGCGGCGTCACCCGGTAGACCGTCGCGCTGCCGGCGGACTCGACGTCGGCGACCTGCCCCATCCGGGCGGCGAGGGACCTGGTCAGCCGGCCGGGCGCGATCACGGTGAGATCGGCCTGGATCATCAGCTGCTCGACCCGCGCCGGGAGGGCGCGGGACAGCGCGACCGCGGCCTCCTTCGGCTCGCCGGCGAGCAGCTCGCGGCCCGCCGAGGTCAGCGCGTCGAACGCGACCAGGCCGAGAGCAGTCCCCTCGGCCACGGTGGACCGGATCAGCGCCTCCCGCTGCTCCGCGGGGCGCAGCGGCGACCGCCAGGCCAGTCGCGCGGAGAGGTCGTCGGGACGCAGCCCGGATCCCGGCGGCAGGTCGGCGAGGGCGCGCAGGACGAACCGGCGATCGACCGGTCCGCGCAGCCACGACAGCTCCGGCGAGAGGGCGTTCTGCACCTTGTCGTTGGCGTCCTTGACGCCGGCCCGCCACGGCGCGCGGCGCAGATCGAGCCAGCACTCGGCGAACTGCGCCCACACGGCCTCCTCGTCCTGGTCCAGCAGCGCGTCGGCCGTCGAGGTGGGGGTCCACGCCTGGCCGGCCGCGGACCGCACGTCCGCCCCGGCCACGGCGCCGAGCGCCACCAGCAGCTCGACGTCCAGCGCGGCGACGGTGTCCTCGGCACCGAGCAGTCGCGCCACCTTGCGCAGCTCCCGGATGCCCATGCCGCCGGACCGGAGCACCGGCACCGGCGCCCGCCCGAGCTGCTCGATCCAGCGCCGCCAGCGCAGCACGCTGGCCGTCGCCTGCCCGGCGCCGGTGCCGTCGACGGTGCCGACGTCGGTCTCCGACACGGGACTGTCGGGCGGGTACGGGTGCACCTCGCCCAGCGGGCGGTCGCCGCGGAGGGCGAGCGCCACCTCGCGCGGCAGCTCCACGGTGGTGGGGTCGACCTGCCGGACGACGCCGGCGGTCACGAGCTCCGCCACCGTGCGGCCGACCCGCGAGCCGGGCTGCACGGTCCCGCGCGGGGTGCCGCGGGCCAGCTGGTCGACGATCGACATCTGGGCGGGCGACAGGTCCGTCAGCGCGGCGCCGGCCTGGTCGGGCGTCATCCGGCCCGGTCCCGCCAGTCCCGCCGGGTACGGGCCGAGCGCGTTGAGCACCGCGGACGGGATCTGCAGCGCCCCGTCCCCGCGCACCAGCGCCAGGCCGCGGAGCCGGCCCAGCGCGGCGTCCAGGGCGTCGGCGGGCACGTCGTCGCCGAGCAGCGCCACCAGGTCCACCCGGGGTGCGGCGTGCCGCTCGGCGCCCAGCACGGCGAGCGCCGTGAGCACCTCGATGTGGAACTGCGTCAGCGTCTCCATCGCGCGCCACACGGACGGGCCAGTGTTCAGCCGGCCGGCCAGCACACTGAGGTCGCCCGGCGCCGGCACCACGAGATCCGGACGGGCGCGCAGCAACGCCAGCAGGTCGGCGTCGTCCAGGGAACGCAGCCAATCGAGCGTCGAGGGCATCGTTTCCAACCGTAGGCCCACGCACGGGCGGCGGGGACCGCACGCAGGCGCCGGCGCCGCTCGGCGGGCCGCGGTTGAGCGCAGCGGCGGTGGTACGCCAGAATGATCGTCGACGCGGTCGGCGACAGGAGGGGTCATGGCCCAGAAGCGCACCAAGGGTGTCGATCCCACCTGGCCCGAACTGCCCGACGGCGAGCACCCCGTCACCGAGCTGAGCACCGACCGCCAGGGCTCCCTGTCCCCGTTCGGGGAGATCGAGTTCCCGTTGCCGTCGGTGCCCTACGTGCATCCGGAAACGGTGATCAACCGCTGACGGCCGCGCGCCCCGTCGTCGCCGGCCTGCTGCTGGCGGCCGGCAGCGGCGCACGGTACGGCGGGCCCAAGGCGCTGGTGGACGACGGATCCGGTCCGTGGGTGCTGCGCGGCCTCGCCGCGCTCGCCGGCTGCGCGCCGCTGGCCGTCGTGGTGGGCGCGTCCGGCGATGCGGTCCGGGCGCTGCTTCCCCCGGGGGTGCTCGCGATCGACAACCCGGACCATCTGTCGGGCATGGGCAGCAGCCTGCGGGCCGGACTGCGCGCGCTGCCTGCCGAGGCGGACGCCGCGCTGGTCATGCTGGTGGACCTGCCGGACGTGGGCGCGCAGATCGCGGACCGGGTGCGCGCCGCTGCCGGTACCGATCCGCCGGGCGTGCGAGCCGCCCTGCTGCGGGCGGGTTTTCGCGGAACGCCCGGGCATCCGGTGCTGCTCGGCCGTGACCACTGGGCCGGCGTGCTGGCGGACGCCGCCGGGGACGCCGGCGCGCGAGACTATCTGCGCGGGCATCGTGCCGCGATCGTAGAGTGCGGCGATCTCGGGACGGGGCGGGACGTCGACATCCCGCCTCTACCATGACCGCAGGTCCTTTCGCAGCGCCGAGCAAGGAGCAGTCGTGACCGACGCGGACAGCCGGCTGTCGCACGTGGACGCCGCCGGCGCGGCGCGGATGGTGGACGTCTCGGGCAAGGACGTCACGGCCCGCGAGGCGGTCGCGACCGGCGCGCTGCGCACCACGCCGGAGGTGCTGGAGCTGCTGCGCACCAACACCGTCGCCAAGGGCGACGCGCTGGCGACCGCCCGGATCGCCGGGATCATGGCGGCCAAGCGCACCAGCGAGCTGATCCCGCTGTGCCACCCGATCCCGCTCTCCTTCGTCGGCCTGGACCTCGACGTCGACGCCGACCGTGTGCGGATCACCGCCACCACGCGCACCGCCGACCGCACCGGCGTGGAGATGGAGGCGCTGACCGCGATCGCCGTCGCGGGTTTGACGCTGCACGACATGATCAAGGCGGTCGACCCGGCTGCCACCCTCGATGCGGTCCGGGTGGAGCGCAAAACCGGTGGCAAGACCGGACTCTGGGAGCGGCCGGAGCCGGAGGCCGCCTCGTGAGGACCGCCACCGTGATCATCGCCTCCGGCCGGGCCGCGAGCGGCGTGTACCCCGATCGGACCGGTCCGGCGATCGCGGAGTGGTTGGCGCACCGGGGATTCGTCGTGACCGGGCCCGTCGTCGTTGCCGACGGCGACCCGGTGGGCGCCGCGCTGCGGCACGCGGTCGCGGCCGGGGCGGAGCTGGTCGTCACCTCCGGCGGCACCGGGATCTCGCCGACCGACCGCACCCCGCAGCAGACGGCCGCCCTCCTGGACTACGAGATCCCCGGCCTGGCCGAGGCTCTCCGCCGGCGCGGCGCCGACGCGGTGCCGACCGCGGCCCTGTCCCGCGGCCTGGCCGGCGTCGCGGGGCGGACGCTGGTGGTGAACCTCCCCGGCTCCACAGGCGGCGTCCGGGACGGGCTGGCGGTGCTGGGCGACGTGCTCGACCACGCGCTGGACCAGCTCGCCGGCGGCGACCACCGCGCCGGTCCGGACGTGGCCGGCGACCACCGCGGCGCGGGCGGCCCTGAGTGAGCGGCCAGGTGCGGTTCAGCCGGGTGACGGACGAGACCCTCGTGCTGGCCGAGCATGTCGCCGCCGTCGATGATGCGGCCGCGGGCGCGACGGTGTCGTTCTCCGGCGTCGTTCGGGATCACGACGAGGGGCGCCCGGTCACCGGTCTCGAGTACCACGAGCACCCGACGGCGACCGCGGTCGTGGCCGAGGTGGCCGCCAGGATCGCGGCGCGGGAGGGCGTCATCGCGGTGGCGGTGTCGCACCGGACCGGGTTCCTGCGGATCGGCGACGTCGCGCTCGCGGCCGCGGTTTCCGCGGCCCACCGGCGCGAGGCCTTCGCCGCGTGCATCGACCTGGTGGACGAGGTGAAGCGCCTGCTCCCCGTGTGGAAGCGGCAGGAGTTCGCCGACGGCTCGGACGAGTGGGTGGGCTCGGCCTGAGACGCCGTCCCGCCGGTCCACGGCGGGGGCCGGATTCGGGTGTGCACAACTCCGGGTCGCTGCTCCTCGAGTTCCTAGAATCGAACGTATGTCGACGGTCCAGCTGGCGGAGTGGCGCACCCTGCTGGCCGAGCTGGACGTCGCGGAGACGGATGCCGAGCGCGTCGAGCAGCTCGACCGGCTGGAGCGGATCAAGGCCGCGGCCGCCGCCGCGCAGGCGAGGATCACCGACGCATTCGTCCGCTCCCAGCGCGCCCGGCTCGCCGCGCGCGGGGTCGCCGACGCCGACGCCCGGCGGTCGATCGCGGCGCAGGTGGCGCTTGGCCAGGAGGGACAGCCCGGTCCGGGGCGGGCGGCACGTCGGGTTCGCGGCGGCGCTGGTCCGCGAGCTGCCGCGGGTGCTCGGCGCGCTCGCGGCCGGGGAGACGACCGAGTGGCGCGCCACGCTGATCGTGCGGGAGACCGCGCACCTGTCGCCCGCGCAGCGGGCTCGGGTGGACGAGGACATGGCCGGCCGGCTCGGCGGCTGGGGCGATGCCCGAACCGCGCACGAGGCCCGCCGGCTCGCGCATCGACTCGATCCCGGGGGTGCCGCGGAACGGGCGGCCAGGGCGGTGAGCGGGCGGCGGGTGACGATCCGTCCCGCGCCGGACGCGATGTCGTACGTGACCGCGCTGCTGCCCGCCGCCCAGGGCGTCGCCTGCTACGCCGCGCTGCACGCCCGTGCCGCGCGGGCGGCAACCGACCCGGCGGACCACCGGTCCCGCGGGCAGGTGATGGCGGACGAGTTCCTGAATCGCGTGCTCGGGTCCGCCGGTGGCGGCGGGTCCCAGGACCTACCGCCTCTGCCCGACGTCGAGATCCACCTCGTGATGACCGACCGCACGCTGCTCGACGCCGACCAGGAGCCCGCGCAGATGGTCGGCTACGGGCCCGTCCCCGCCGACCTCGCGCGACGGATCGCGCTGGCCGAACCGCGCAGCAGGGTCTGGGTGCGTCGACTGTTCACCGATCCGGCCACCGGCACCCTCGTCGCCACGGATGCGCGTCGGCGACGGTTTCCACACGTGACTCGCGAGTTTCTGCTGGCCCGAGATCTGCTGTGCCGCACGCCGTTCTGCGGCGCCGCCATCCGGCACGCGGACCACACGGTTCCCGTGGCGGGCGGCGGACCGACCCGTGGCGAGAACGGCAGCGGCCGGTGCGAGTCGTGCAACTACGTCAAGGAATCGCCGGGATGGTCCACCGAAGTCGGCCCCGACGGCACGATCACCATCACGACGCCGACCGGACACCGGCATCGCAGCAGGCCGCCCCGGCCGCCCCGGTCGAGACCCTGGCGGGGAGACGTCACGAACCTCGAGCACCGATGGCAGATCCTTCTCGACGCCTTCCCGGGCCCCGCCTGACGGACGCCGGCGCCCCGCCCGTGACGGGCAGCGGTGCGCGCTCGCCTACCCTCGCGCCTATGACCCACAGAGCCGAGGACGCGGCGCCGACCGGGCCGCAGCCGGTCATCGAGGTCCGCGACGCACCCGACCGGCGTCGATTCGAGATCGTGGTGGACGGCGAGCTCGCCGGCTTCACGGTGTACCGCGAGCACGGCGAGCGCTTCGCCTTCACCCATACCGAGATCGACGACCGTTTCGAGGGCAGGGGGCTGGCCGGCACGCTGGTCGCGGCGGCGCTGGACGCGATGCGCGACCGGAAGAAGTCCGTGCTGCCGTACTGCCCCTACGTTCGCCGCTACATCTCCCGCCACCCCGAGTACCTCGATCTCGTCCCGCTCGACGCCCGGGCGGAGTTCGACCTGCCCGCCGAGTGACGTCGTGCTCGAGATCCGTCTCGCGACCGAGCGAGATGTGCCAGTGGTCGCAGAGCTCGGCCGCCGGCTATTCCTGGACGAACCGGCACATCGGGCACGTCCTCGGCATCGGCGAGCGCACCGTCCGCGAGCATGTGGAGAGCATCTTCGGCAAGCTCGGCTGCTCCAACCGGACGGCCACGGCGGGGCTGCTCCGCGGGCCGTCCTGCGCCGGCGGTCCCGGCCGTTGATGTCGGGGACCTCACGCCGTCCGTGCGGCGATTCGCGGAAGGTCCCGTCTAGCGGAATCGTTGACTGAGGTGTCCTGCGAGCCAAGGAGCAGGGCACTAGCGTTTGGCGTGGCCCGAGGGACCGCTCCGACGCCGTCGAGGGAGTTCGTGATGGATCTGCGCACGTTCCATTCCGCAGGATCGACGCTCGGTCACGGGAGGCGATGACGATGTCGGACGGACGCCACAAGGTCGTCGTCGTCGGCGGCGGGTTCGGCGGGCTGAACGTCACCCGCGCGCTCGCCAACGCCGACGTGGACATCACGGTCATCGACCGGACGAACCATCACCTGTTCCAGCCGCTGCTGTACCAGGCGGCCGCGGGCATCCTGCCGCCCGGGCTCATCGCGCCGGCGCTGCGCAGCATCGTGAAGAAGCAGCGCAACGTGCGGACGATCCTCGCCGAGGTCGAGAGTTTCGACCTCGACGCGAAGGTCGTGCACGCCGAGGCCCCGGACGGTCGGCCCATCGACGTGCCGTACGACAACCTGGTGGTGGCCGGCGGCGCGACGCACTCCTACTTCGGCAAGGACGAGTGGGCCGAGTACGCGCCGGGCATGAAGACGATCGCGGACGCCCAGTACCTGCGCGACTCGATCCTGTCGAAGTTCGAGATGGCCGAGCTGGCCACCGATCCGCAGGAGCGGGCCGAGTGGCTGACGTTCGTGGTGATCGGCGCCGGCCCGACCGGCGTGGAGCTGGTCGGCCAGATCGCGGAGCTCGCGCACACCGTGCTGCCCCGGGACTACCGCTCGGTGAACACCTCGGCAGGAGGCTCGGATCATCCTGCTCGAGGGCGCGCCGTCGGTGCTGCCGCCGTTCAAGCCGAAGCTGCAGGCGTACACCCAGAACACGCTCGAGAAGATGGGCGTCGAGGTGCACGTCAACTCGCTGGCCGTCGACATGGACCACGAGTCGATCACCTTCAAGAGCCCGAACGGCATGGAGACCATCCGCGCCCGGACGCGCATCTGGGCCGCGGGCGTGCAGGCCTCGCCGCTGGCGAAGATGCTCGCCGAGCAGTCCGGCGCGGAGACCGACCGTGCGGGCCGCGTCGTGGTGAACCCCGACTGCACGCTGCCCAACCGTCCGGAGGTGTTCGCGATCGGCGACATGGTGTCGCTGAACAAGCTGCCCGGCGTGGCGCAGCCGGCGCTGCAGGAAGGCAAGTACGTCGGCAAACTGATCCAGGCCCGGCTGAACGGCGAGGAGGTCAAGCCGTTCAAGTACTTCGACAAGGGCTCGATGGCCACCATCGGCTACAAGGCCGCGGTGGCCGACGCGTTCGGCCTGCTGGTCACCGGCTGGATCGCGTACATCATGTGGGCGTTCATCCACGTGCTGTACCTGGTCGGCTGGGGCAACCGGATCGGCACGCTCTACACCTGGTCGCGCGCCATGTTCTTCTCGAAGTCGCGACCGCACCGGATCATCACCTTCGAGGGCGCGCACGACAACGTCGAGGAGGGCAAGACGGCGTCCGGGAGACCGGCACCGATCCTGCCCGCCAAGGACTCCGCGCCGGACACCATCCCGTCGACGCCGGCGGAGGCCGCGAAGCAGACCGGCTGAGCGGCACCGCCGCTCGGAGCGGAACGCCGCGGGCCGCGGCGGCCGTCAGCCGCCCGCGGCCCGTAGCCGCTCGGCGATGATGCCGTAGCCCTTCGCCCGTGCGTGCTGCAGCGGGGTGACGCCGTCGGAGTCGGCGATCCGGGGATCGGCGCCGGCATCGAGCAGGATGCCGACGACCTCCTGGTACGCCGCCGACCCGTCGCCGAGGACGATCGCCTCGAGCATCGCCGTCCAGCCGAGGTCGTTGACGTGATCGACGTCGATCCCGGTGGCGACGACCCGCCGCACGTAGTCGACGTGCCCGCGCTCGCTGGCCGGGATGACCGAGATGCCACCGAACCTGTTGCGCAGGGCCAGGTCCGGCGCCGCAGGCAGCAGCGCCTCGAGCATCGCGACGCTGCCCGTGACGCCGGTGACCAGCCAGGCGCTGTCCCGCTGGTCGTCCTGCGCGTCGGGGTCGGCGCCGAGCACGACCAGCAGACGCGCCACGTCGACGCGGTCCGCCGCGGACGCGAGCAGCAGCGGGGTGCGGCCGCGGTCGTCGCGGGCCTCGATGTCGGCGCCGGCCCGGAGCGCCGCCGCGGCGGCGTCCGCGTCGCCGACCGCGGCCGCCTGCAGCAGGAGGGACGACGCGGTCGCCGGATCCGTCGGGGGCGCGTCGAGCGCCGCCCGCAGTGCCCGGGCGATCCCGTCGTGGCCGCCGTCCTCCGCGTGCCGGAGCGGGTCGCGGCCGTCGCCGGACACCCGGCGCAGGTCGGCCCCGCCGGCGATCAGCGCCCGGACGGTGTCGACGTAGGTCGTGCCGCCGTCGCCGTAGACGATGGCCTCGTCCAGCTGCCGTCCAGCCGGGGCGGTTGACGTGGTTCACGTCGATCCCGGCCCGCAGGAGCCGGCCGACGATGTCCGCGTGGCCGCGCTCCGCGGCGCGGATCAGCCCGGTGCCGCGGTAGGAGTCGAGATCGGCGAGATCGGCGCCGTGCTCGAGCGTCAGGTCGAGCAGCTCCGGGTAGCCCTCGCTGGTCGCGATCAGGTAGGCGCTCTGCTCGGTGGCGTCCTTGGCGTTCACATCGGCGCCGCGGGCGATGAGGTCGGCCGCCGCGGAGACGTCGTTCGCCCAGGCGGCGTCGCGGAGCGGCTGGTCGAGGGCGGGATCGCGGACGGGCACGGGCGGGGCCTCCGGGGTGACGGCCGCCGGTGGCGCGGCGGTGGGCGGAACCGCGACGGATGGCCGCGCGGAGCTCGAGGGCGCCCGCCGACGTCGCGGTCTCTGCGGTCGCCGCTCCCGACGCCGGCTCGCCGGTCCGTCACCGCGGACGACGGCGCAGCGCGGGCAGACGGGGCAGGAAGGGCCGACGTGTCCGTCCGGCCGCGCTCGTCGGCGGCGGGCCCGGCCGAGCACGCGCCGAGGGTGAGCAGGGCGGCCAGGCCGAGGGCGGCGGCTCGACCCGCGCCCGACGGGTGGGCGCGCCGCAGGCCGGCGGTCATCGGGCGGCCACGGTCTCGAGGGCGGCGCGGCTGGTCCGCAGGTGCTCGCGCAGCAGCCGCTCGGCCGCGTCCCGGTCGCCGCCGACGATGGCGCCGACCAGTGCCTCGTGCTCCGCCAGGATTGCCGCCGGATCGCCGTGCTGGCGCAGCAGCCAGCGCATCCGGTCCCGGATGCCGGCCAGCAGCCCGCGCAGCAGCGGACCGGCGGCCACGTCCTCGAGCGCCTCGTGGAATCGGGCGTTCGCCGCGATCGCGGCCGCGTGGTCGCCCGCGGCCAGGGCGGCCCTGGCGGGTTCCAGGCTGTCCCGCAGCCGGGCGACGCCGTCCGCCGGCATCCCGGCGAGTGCCCGATCGACGAGCACGGCCTCCAGCGCGGCCCGGATCTCGAACAGCTCGTCGATCTCGGCGGCCGGGTAGTCGCGGACCGCGATCCCCCGCGTGGGGCGGGCGACCGCGTAGCCCTCGGCGGCGAGGTCGCGCAGCGCCTCGCGCACCGGCACCCGGGACACCTCCAGCTCAGCGGCCAGGGCGCGCTCGACCAGCCGCGCACCCGGCGGCAGCGTGCCGTCGATGATGCGGCCCCGGAGCTCGTCGCGGACGGCGGCGCGCAGCCCGCGCGCCGAGCGGGCGTCGCCCGGCTCGCGGATGCGCCCCCGCGGCCGGGTGCCGTCGATCGAAGCCGTCGCCATCGCTCCACGGTATACCAAATTTGGTATACCAATTTACGCTCGCGGCGGGGTTCTGCCCTCGGCCGAATCCGGGACCGGAGCGGCATCCGCGGAACGCGCTCGCTGTCGGCCCGGTTGAGGATGATCGGAACGGGAGGTGGGTGCCATGACCCGACGACGGGCATGACGATGAGCCCCTGGCGCATGATGCGGCAAGACAGCGCCGTCACGGATCACACGTTCGCGCCCGGCACGATCCGGCGGGTCGTCGGCTTCGCCCGGCCCTACCGCGGCGCGCTCACGGTCTTCCTGGTGCTGACGGTGATCTCATCCGTGATCGGCGTCGCGACCCCGCTGCTCGCCGGTCAGGTCATCAACGAGATCAGCCTGGGCGGCACGGTGCGCGCCGTGGTGATCCTCGCCGCGGTGATCGGCGGGCTCGCCGTGCTGGACGCGCTGCTCTCGCTCGCCACGCGCTACTACTCGTCGCGGATCGGCGAGGGCCTGATCTTCGACATGCGCACGAAGGTGTTCGAGCACGTGCAGCAGATGTCGCTGGCGTTCTTCACCCGCACGCAGACCGGCGCGCTGGTCAGCCGCCTCAACAACGACGTGATCGGCGCGCAGCAGGCGTTCACCTCGACGCTCGCCGGCGTGGTCTCGAACGTCATCGGCCTCGTTCTCACCTCCATCGTGATGTTCACGCTGTCCTGGCAGGTCACGGCGCTGTCGCTGATCCTGCTGCCGGTGTTCGTGCTGCCGGCGCGCTGGTTCGGCCGCAAGCTGCAGGCCCTCACCCGCGAGAGCTACGCGCTGAACGCGTCCATGAACACCACCACCACGGAGCGCTTCAACGTGTCCGGGGCGCTGCTGGTCGCGCTCTTCGGCCGGCCCGACGTGGAGGCGCGCTCGTTCAGCGACCGCGCCGGCCGCGTCCGCGACATCGGCATCACCACCGCGATGTACGGCCGGATCTTCATCGTCGCGCTGACGCTGGTGGCGGCGCTCGCCCAGGCGCTCACCTACGGCATCGGGGGCACGCTCGCGCTGACCGGCGGGCTGGAACCGGGCGCCGTGGTCTCCCTCGCGCTCCTGCTCACCCGGCTGTACGGGCCGCTGACCGCGCTGTCCAACGTCCGGGTGGACGTGATGAGCGCGCTGGTGTCCTTCGAACGGGTCTTCGAGGTGCTCGACCTGAAGCCGCTGATCACCGAGCGGCCCGGCGCGGTGGACCTCTCCACCGAGCGCGCGTCCGTCGAGTTCGTCGACGTGCGGTTCGCCTACCCGGGCGCGGACGAGGTCTCGCTGGCCTCGCTCGAGGACGTGGCCGTCCCCGACCCCAGCCCGCGGCACCCGGTGCTGCACGGGGTGAGCTTTCGGGCGGACGCGGGCCGGCTGGTCGCGCTGGTCGGTCCGTCCGGCGCGGGCAAGACCACGATCTCCCAGCTGGTCCCGCGGATCTACGACGCGGATTCCGGCGCCGTGCTCGTCGGCGGGATCGACGTGAAAGACCTGACGCTGCAGTCGCTTCGCGAGCGCATCGGGGTGGTGGCGCAGGACCCGCACCTGTTCCACGACACGATCAGGGCGAACCTGCTCTACGCGCGGCCGGACGCGTCCGAGGACGAGCTCATCCGGGCACTGGCCGCGGCGCAGATCTGGGACCTGATCTCCGGCCTGCCGCAGGGGCTGGACACCGTGGTCGGCGACCGGGGCTACCGGCTCTCCGGCGGCGAGAAGCAGCGGCTGGCCATCGCGCGGGTGCTGCTGAAGGCGCCGGCGATCGTCATCCTCGACGAGGCGACGGCGCACCTGGACAGCGAGTCGGAGGTCGCCGTGCAGCGGGCGCTCGCGGCCGCGCTGCAGGGCCGCACGTCGCTCGTCATCGCGCACCGGCTGTCCACCATCCGCAGCGCCGACCTCATCCTGGTGGTCGTCGACGGCCGGGTCGTGCAGTCCGGCACCCACGCGGAGCTGATCGCCGCGGGCGGCGCCTACGCCGAGCTCTATCGCACGCAGTTCGAGCACCAGGCGGCCCCGGCGCAGGTCTAGCGGCCGGCCCGGACAGCGCGATGGCCGCGACCCGCCGGAGCGGGGCGCGGCCATCGACGGTGCTGCCGGGTCGAGCGGGCGGTCAGGCCCCGGTCACGAGGGGCCGGGGACCTTGAACGGCATCCTGGCGCCGGACTGCTGCGCCAGCAGGGCGGTGAAGTAGGTCAGCGCGAGCGTGGTGACCAGCGCGAACCACACGCCGAAACCGGGCCCGTACGACAGGTCCTCGAAGCCGAGGCCGGCGTCGTACCCGCCGCTGGAGGCGAAGGTGTGGATCAGCACGAAGATCATCAGCACGAAGGACAGCGCGGCACCGTAGAACAGCCACTCCTTCTTCACCTGACCGGGCTTGAGCACCCCGAACAGTTCCAGCGCGTAGACCACGCCGACCGCGACGGCGATCAGGATGGGGATGAACCACCACGACGACCAACCGGTCAGACCGGCGGAGCCGAAGCCACCGAGCGAGACCGACCAGAACCGGAAGAAGCTGGCGATCAGGGTGAGGACGGCGGCACCGAGGACGCCCCAGCCGGCGATGGTGATCTTGGACACGTCGAACGACGCGGCAGGCGCCGCACTCGGACCCGGGGATCCGGGCTGCGGGTATGCGCCCTGCTGTGGGCCACCGGGCGGCGGGTAGCCCTGCTGCGGAGGCGCGAAGCCCTGCTGCGGTACCCGGCGGGGCCGTAGCCCTGCTGCTGCGGCGGCGGGGGGTACCCGGGGGGCGGACCGTAGCCCGGCGGCGGACCCTGCGGCCCACCCGGTGCGCCGGGTGGCGGACCCTGCTGGTAACCGGGCGGCGGTCCGTACCCGGGGGGCGGCCCGGGCGGCGGGCCGTAGCCGGGCGGCGGCTGGTTGGGCGGTCCCTGCTGATATCCCGGCGGTGGGCCGGACGGCGGTCCCGACGGGTGCTGCGGTCCCTGGGGCGGGCCGGACGGCGACGAGGCGTCGCCACCGGGCGGCCGCTCCGGGGGAGTGGGACCGCCGGACTGTGGATGTGACACGAGAACCTCCTGGGTCGGTGGAATTCCGGCCTGCGTCGAACGGTATCCCTCGCCATCGACGCTGGGTAGCTGACACGCAAGACCCGATCGGGTGCGCATTGATACGGCATGACCTGCGCGACCTCGGTGTCCCGCCGCAGCCTTCGTTGATCTTGGGGACCGCCGCTCGACACGGGCGTCGCGCGGGCCCCGCGCCTGCGCCCGAACGGTACGGCACGCCCGTCCCCATGCGGCAGTCGACCGGGACCGCGGGGCCGATCGCCGGCCGTCAGCCGCCGGCGAACGGCGGCAGCACGTCGACGACCGCGCCGTCGCGCAACGGCGGTGCCGGTGCCGTGCGCGGCGACCTCGTCCAGCAGGTAGCTGCACCGGCGCAGCACCGTCGCCAGGGCGGCGCCGTGCCGGGCGATGGCGACCTCCAGGGCAGCGGCCAGGTCGGCCGCCGCCGGGAGCTCGACGGCCTCCTCACGCACCCCGGCCGCGGCGCGGGCGGCGGCGAAATAGCGCACGGTGACGGTGATGCTGGTGGGCGACCCGGCCGGGTCACCCGGCGGCTCAGCCACCGATGGCGCTCATCGGACGGTCGGGCTGCAGGAACGACGGGTCGTTGATGCCGTGCCCGGGCAACTTGCCCCACATCGCGACGCGCCAGGCGTCCGCGAGCTCGTCGTCGGTGGCGCCACCGCGCAGCATGCCGCGCAGGTCGGTCTCGGTGCGGGAGAACAGGCACGTGCGGATCTGCCCGTCGGCGGTGAGCCTGGTGCGGTCGCAGTCGCCGCAGAAGGGCCGGGTGACCGAGGCGATGATGCCGACCGTGCCGGGCCCGCCGTCGACGTCGAACAGCTCGGCGGGCGCCCCGTCGCGGGCACCCGGGTGCGGCGCCAGGTCGAACTCCGCCGACAGCCGCTCGAGGATCTCGTCGGCGATGACCATGCGCGCCCGCGACCAGGTGTGGCCCGCGTCCAGCGGCATCTGCTCGATGAACCGCAGCTGGTAGCCATGCCGGAGCGCGAACCTCAGCAGGTCGGGCGCCTCGTGGTCGTTCACGCCGCGCAGCAGCACGGTGTTGATCTTGACGGGCGCCAGGCCGACCTCGGCGGCGGCGGCGAGCGCGTCGAGCACGTCGCGGAGCCGATCCCGCCGGGTCAGCGCGAGAAAGGTGTCGCGGTCGAGGGTGTCGAGCGAGACGTTGATCCGGTCCAGACCCGCGTCGGCGAACTCGCGCGCCCGCCGCGCCAGCCCGATGCCGTTGGTGGTCAGCGACATCTCCGGCCGCGGCCGGAACCCGGCCACCCGCTCGACGAGCTGCACGATGCCCTTGCGCAGCAGCGGTTCGCCACCGGTGAACCTGATCTCGTCGATGCCCAGATCGCGCACCGCGACGCCGATCAGCCGGCCGAGCTCGTCCTCGGTCAGCAGGTCGTCGGTGGGCAGCCAGTCCAGGCCCTCGGCCGGCATGCAGTACGTGCAGCGCAGGTTGCACCGATCGGTGAGGGACACCCGCAGATCGCGCGCCCGGCGACCGTACTGGTCGACGAGCCCGCGCCGACCGGAACGGTCGGAGAGGCCGAGCGGGACGGCGGTCACCTGTCCAGGGTAGCCGCGCGCGGGCGTCGCACGCGTCGCGTGCGTCATAGTGGAGGTAGGCCCCGACCGCAGTGCCGCGCGGGGCACCCCACACCGGGAGGCGCGAGTCGATGCGTGACGTGCTGGCCGATCTGCTCCGCTGGTGGGAGGCGGGCGAGCCGGTCGGTGTCGGAACCGTCGTCGGCACGTTCCGGTCGGCGCCGCGGCCGCCGGGTGCGGCGATGCTGGTCGGGCCCGACGGGACGGCCGTGGGGTCCGTGTCCGGCGGCTGCGTCGAGGGGGCGGTGTACGAGGAGGCCACGGCCGCGCGGGGCGGCGCCGAGCCCGCGCTGCACCGCTACGGCATCACCGACGACGACGCCTTCGCGGTGGGCCTGACGTGCGGCGGGATCATCGACATCTTCACCGAGATTGTTTCGCGGGACTCGTTTCCCGAGCTCGGCGAGCTCGCCGAGTCGGTCACCGCCGACGTGCCCGTGGCGCTCGCGACCGTCATCTCCGGGCCCGCCGACCGGGTCGCCCGGCACCTCCTCATCTGGCCGGACCGGACAGCGGGCTCACTCGGCAGCGGGCGGCTGGACGGGGCCGTGCGCGACGACGCACGCGGGCTGCTGGCCACCGGTCGGACGGCCACCCTGACGTACGGACCGGACGGCCAGCGACGCGGCGAGGGCCTGCGGGTGTTCGTCTCGTGCTTCGCCCCGGCTCCCCGGATGCTGGTGTTCGGGGCCATCGACTTCGCCGCCGCCGTGGCGCGGATGGGCACCTTCCTGGGCTACCGGGTGACGGTGTGCGACGCCCGGCCGGTGTTCGCCACCCGCAGGCGCTTCCCGGACGCGGACGAGGTGATCGTCGACTGGCCGCACCGGTACCTGCAGACCCAGGTCGACGCGGGCGCTCTCGACCGGCGCTCGGTGATCTGCGTGCTCACGCATGATCCGAAGTTCGACGTCCCGGTGCTCGCCCAGGCGTTGCGGCTGCCCGTCGCCTACGTCGGCGCGATGGGCTCCCGCTCGACCCACGCGGACCGGCTCGTCCGGCTGCAGCAGGAGGGCCTGACGGACGCGGAGCTGGCTCGCCTGTCGTCCCCGATCGGGCTCGATCTCGGCGCGCGGACTCCGGAGGAGACGGCGATCTCGATCGCGGCGGAGATCATCGCGCAGCGCTGGGACGGCGGCGGCCGGCCGCTGTCGGAGACCATGGGCGCGATCCACCGCACGCCGGTGACCGACGCCGTGCTGCACTGAACCTCGCCGGCAACGCCCATCGCCGACCGGTCCGGCGACTCGCCCCGGCGACGCGGGCCCCGGCGAGGTCGTCCCGCCCCACCGCTGCCGGACCTCAGATGCCCTGCCAGGCGGTCACTCTCCCGGCGGCCACCGCGTCGACCAGCGCCGCGTGGTCCCGGTCGTTCAGCGCGCTGTATGCCAGCGCATGGTCGGCGATGGCCTCCTCGAACGCGTCCGACTTGCCCAGGTAGGCCGCGATGGCCACCCGGTCGCCGCCCCGTGCGTGGGCGCGGGCCGTCGTCTGGCCGCAGAGTCGGGCGTAGAAGGCCATGCCCTCCGGCGACAGGTTCTCCACCACGACCGACCCCTTGCCGTCGCGCAACTGGCGCACGTAGAAGTCGCGCCGACGGCCGTCGACGCCGGTGACGCGCTGCCAGCCCAGGAAGATGTCGGACGTCATCTGGATGAGCCGCTGGCCGCGGACCACCCGCTCGGCCTGGTTGTGGAATCGCTTGGCCGGCTTGACGTAGTCGGCCAGCACCGAGCGCTGGGCCTCCTTCGCCTGCAGTATGAGCGGGTCCCCGGGATCCGCCCCGTCCAGCAGGACCAGCCACGCCCGGGTGCCCACGCTGCCGACTCCGACGACCTTGAAGCCGATCTGGACCATGCTGAACTCGTCGAGCAGCCGGCGCCGGTCGCTCTGCAGCGTCCTGCGGTAGGAGTTCAGCATCGTCGTCAGGAACGCGTACCAGTGGCTCACGTCCTCGCCCCAGGCGACCAGCAGTTCCTCGCCGGGCATGACGAGCGGCGGGTCGTTCCGGAACTGCACCTGCCCGTCGACAGTGACGCAGAGTTTGCGCATCGCGTCGGCGCTGTCCCGGTACAACGCCTTGTGCAGGTTGGCACTGATCTGTTTCTCGGCGTCGAGGCCGACCCGCTTGCGGACCTGCTCGAGCAGTCCGGGGATGTCCTGGTGGGCGTACCAGACCGCGAGGTTGCCCAGCGGCGCGAGCCGCCGCATCTCCTCGCGGTACCCGCGGGCGGCGGCCAGCGCGCACTGCCGGGTCTTGCGGCCGGAGAAGCCGTTCACCGACGAGGCGACCGCGACGCTGGCGGCAAGCCGCTTCACGTCCCACTCGAACGGGCCGGGATGGGTCTCGTCGAAGTCGTTGATGTCGAAGGCCTGCAGGCGTTCCGGGGTCAGGTAGAAGCCGAAGTTGGACAGGTGCGCGTCCCCGCACAGCTGCACCTCGAGGTCGGTGTGCGGGGCCGATCCCAGGTCCCGCGCCATGGGCAGCGCGGCGCCGCGGAAGAACGTGAACGGGGTGGCCATCATCCGGCCGTAGCGGATCGGCACCAGCCGCGGGACCCGTGTCGCCGCCTGCTGCTCCAAGAGGTCGACGGTGTCGGGGCGCGGTCCGCGGTGCGTCTCGGCCAGTTCCGCGAGCGGCATGATCGCCCGCTGCGCCTTGCCCGCCGCTGCACGCTCCGCCCGCGTGCGCCGGGCGGAGCGCACGCGCTTGGCGTGCTCGGCGACCATCGGGACGCCGCCCAGGAGCGGGGACGCCGGCCCTGCGGAGGTCATGCGGACTCCGTACCGTCGTGCGGCGCCGGCGCGGGCAATGGGGAAGCGGGCGACCCGGTGCCGCGAGCCTTCATCGCCCGCTGGGCGGTGCTGGAGATCAGCTTGATCACGGCGCCCAGCACCACGAGGTTGAGCAGCATCTGCACCGTGACGACCATGCGCAGCGGGGTGGCCACCGGGGTGATGTCGCCGAACCCGACCGTCGCGAACACGGTGACGGTGAAGTACAGGGCGGTGTTGTGGTCCAGCGGCTCGGAGAAGGAGGCCGGGTCGGAGAGCGACTGGGACAGGTACATGCGCGAGAAGACGAGCAGGAAGAGCGGGACCACCAGGGCGAGCGACTCGACGGCCCTGGCGCCAGGATGCTTCGACTTGAGGATCGCCGGGAGCTGCACCGCCACCACGACCGCGAACGCCGCCAGGACCAGCAGCAACCAGGCCCAGTCGGGACCCTCGTTGCTGCCGGTCGCCGGCAGCGCGTAGTACGCCGCGAACAGCAGCACGACCGTGATCGTCGACCGGACGATGATCGTGATGAGCAGGCGGTGGCGGCGCACCGGACTAGCTGGTCTTGGCCCGGGACGTCCGCGTCCGCCGGGGATTGGCGTGCATCGGCGACTCCGCCGCGCCGCCGGACGCCGAGTCCCTCCACTTGAGTTCGATCTCGAGTTCGGTCTCGTCGCCCTCGATCTCGATCTCGAGCTCCCACTCGACCCGGTCGGCGACGCCGAGCTTGATCTTGTCGTTCCCCCAGTCCACCTCGACGGTCGAACCGCCGACGAGCGCGTTGCCGAGCTCGATCAGCCGCTGCCCGGCCTGCTTGCGGGTCAGACCGCCGGTGGACTTGATCTCGACGTTCGGCATCGTCGTCAGCTCGTCGTGGTCGGCGAGGCGGCGGGGGTGCTCGGCGCGGCGGGGGCGCTCGGCGCGGCGGGGGCGGTCGGCGCGGCGGTGGGCACGCCCGCCGAGTCCAGGTCGTGCGCCAGTTCCTTCTCGTCCTCCTCGGACAGCGAGGTCTTCAGCAGCCGGCCGCCGTACGGGCCGATGCGGTCGGCGAACTTGTCCTCGGTGATCTTCGAGGCCATCACGACGACGGCGGCCTTGCCGGGCTCGAGGAGGGCCTGCACCTGGCCCCGGAACTCGTTGTCGATGCCGGACTTGCCGAGCTTGCCGAACAGCGCGCCCATCAGTCCGCCGAGCGCTGCGCCGAAGAACGGCACCAGGAACAGCAGGCCGAGCAGCATGCCCCACAGGGCGCCGGAGGCCGCGCTGACCCCGACGATCTTCTGGGGCGTCTCGACGTGGCTCTTGCCGTCGGCGTCGACCTCGACGATGGCCAGCCCCTGCAACTGGACCACGAAGTCCGACTGCATGCTCAGCACCTCGTTGTAGGCGGCGGTCGCCTGTTCCTTGCTGTCGTAGCCGACCACGATGAGTTCCGACATCGATGTGCCTTCCTTCGTGCTGGTGAGAAGTTTGCCGCCGGTTCCGGCTTCGTGACCCTATGACCCGGTCGGGCCGCGGACCACCCCGGGTGCCCCGGCCTATCCTTCCCGGATGACCGAGTCGAGCCCGGTCGCCGACCCCGCGGATCGGCGAAGGCCGCGCAGCGTGTACGGCGTCGGCTCGGATCCGGATCCGCGCTTCTCGATGGCGAACGAGCGCACCGCGCTCGCCTGGGTGCGCACCGGCCTGGCGTTCATCGCCGGCGGCGTGGCACTCACGTCGGTGGCCGCGATCTCGGACCTGCCGGCCGTGCTCGACGCCGTGGCCGTGCTGTCCTGCCTGTTCGGCGGCCTGACCGCGATCAACGGGCTGATCAGTTGGCGCCGCGCGGAGCGCGCGCTGCGCCGCCGCGAGTCGCTGCCGGCGCCGACGGCCCTGCGTTGGCTCGTCGGCTTCCTGGTGGCCGCCGCGATCGGGCTGGCCTGGTATGCGATCACCCAGGCGCCGCCGTGACGGCAATCCGTGACGCCGCACTGACTCCCGCGCGGTGACGCCCGCGACGCCGCCATGACCGCGCCCGAGGAGCCGCCCGGCGCTGCGGGGGAGCGGACGGCCCTCGCCTGGCAGCGCACGGCGCTCGGCGTGGTGGTCGGCTGCTTCCTGCTGGCGTTCCGCGCGCTGCTGCTGGACGAGGGCTGGCTGGCCGTCGGCGCCGGGCTGCTCGGCATCACGATGGCGGTGGGTTCGGTGATCACCCTGCCGCTGCGCCGCAACACCCCGGACGCGGCCTCGAGCGCGTGGCTGCTGCTGCTCGTCGCGTGCGGCGCGGTGATCGCGCTCGGGTCGCTCGGCGCGGCCGCCGGGCTCTCCCTGCTGCTCCGCTGAGGGCCGCGGCAGCGGCCAGGGTCACCGGCCGGCCGAGCGGCGCCCGTCGAGCGTGTTACTGCAGCGCCGGCACCACCTGCTTCTCGAACAGGTCGAGACCGGCGGTGTCATAGGCGATCTCGGGAAAGTAGCAGATCGCGTAGGACAGCCCCTTCGCCCGCAGCCCGGTCAGGTTCTCGATCACCTGCTCGGGCGTGCCGACGCCGGGCATGCCGACGAAGGCCGACATCTGCTGCTCGGCGCGGTCCGGCCCGGCCAGCCGGATGATCTTGTCCTTGAGCCAGTCGAGGCGGTCCCGGACGTCCTGCTCGGTCTCGCCGATCGCGATGTTGAAATTGGCGGAGCGGGTGATGCTGTCGAAGTCCCGGCCGACGTCCGCACAGTGGCCCGCGAGGATCTCCGACTTGCGCGCGAACCCGTCCGGCGTGCCGTCGAAGTTGGTGTACCGCGCGTACTTCGCGGCGATCTTCAGGGTGACCTTCTCGCCCCCGCCGGCGATCCACAGCGGGATGCCGCCGTCCTGCAGCGGCAGCGGTCGCACGATGGCGCCGTCCACCTGGTAGATCCTGCCGTCCAGGGTCGCCGACCCGGTGGTCCAGGCCTGGCGCATGATCTCGACGCCCTCCTCGAGGGCACGCAGCCGCTCGCGCGGCGGCGGGAACCCGTAGCCGTAGGCGCGCCACTCGTGCTCGTACCAGCCGCCGCCGATGCCCATCTCCACCCGGCCGCCGGACACCACGTCGATCGTGGCGGCCACCTTCGCCAGGTAGGCCGGGTTGCGATAGCTCATGCAGGTGCACATCTGGCCGAGCCGGACCCGGCTGGTGCTCGCCGCGTACGCGGCCATCAGGGACCACGCCTCGTGGGTGGCCTCGGCGGTCGGGACGGGGGTGGTGTGGAAGTGGTCGTAGACCCAGATCGATTCCCACGGACCGCCGTCGGCCCGCCGCGCGAGCGCCGACATCGTGCGCCAGTGGTCGGCGGGCTCGATGCCCGCCAGGTCCAGGCGCCAGCCCTGCGGGAGGAACATGCCGAATCTCATCGTCATGATCGCCAAACTAGTTCGTCCGTCATCATGGTCGCGTGACGGAACCCCTGGAGCTCCCGACGACCTGGTCGTACCTGATGGACATGGACGGCGTGCTGGTACACGAGGAGCACCTGATCCCCGGCGCGGACGAGTTCATCGCCGAGATCACCGCCCGCGGCGTGAACTTCGTGGTGGTGACGAACAACCCGATCTACACCCGGCGCGACCTGCGGGCGCGGCTGCTCGGCAGCGGGCTGGACATCCCCGAGGAGCGGATCTGGACGTCCGCACTGGCCACGGCCAAGTTCCTGGACTCCCAGCGGCCGAACGGGACGGCGTTCGTGATCGGCGAGGTGGGGCTCACCACGGCGATGCACGAGGCGGGCTACGTGCTGACCGACCGCAATCCCGACTACGTGGTACTCGGCGAGACGCGGACGTACTCGTTCGAGGCGATCACGACGGCGATCCGGCTGATCGAGCGGGGATCCCGCTTCGTCTCCACCAACCCCGACCCGACGGGCCCGAGCCGGGAGGGCATCCTGCCCGCCGCCGGGGCGATCGCGGCGCTGATCGAGAAGGCGACGGGCAAGTCGCCGTACTTCGTCGGCAAGCCGAACCCGCTGATGATGCGGTCCGCGCTACGCGCGATCGGCGCCCACTCCGGGTCGACGATCATGGTCGGCGACCGGATGGACACCGACGTCATCGCCGGGCTCGAGGCCGGCCTGCGCACGGTGCTCGTGCTCAGCGGCATCTCCACGCCGCAGACCGTCGACCTGTACCCGTACCGGCCCGATCTGGTCATCGGTTCGGTCGCGGACCTGGTCGGGCGCAGTCAGGACCCGTTCGGCCTGCTCTGAATCCGCGCGGCGGTGCCGCCTGCGGCTCCGCCGCCAGACGACGAGCGTCGCCAGCAGGTAGCCGATCGCCGCGCCTGCGGTGTTGGCGATCACGTCGCGCATGGTCGCGTCGCGGTGCGGCAACGCCGCGCGCTGGATCGATTCGATCGCCGCGGCCACGACGGCGGCCAGCGGGATGACGAGCGCGCGCGAGCGCAGCAGGACCAGCGCTCCGAGCAGGCCGACGGGCACGAACAGCAGCACGTTGGCGGCGGACTCGACGAACTCGAAGGTGACGAATCCCGGCAGCCCGTGATCGTGCGCTTTCGCGAGCCACCGCGCGAGGGCCTGCTGCCCGTCGTACGCGGGCGGGCCCGGCGTGAGCGTGATGAAAGCGACGACGACGGCGTAGAGGCTCAGGGCCGCGGCTGCCGCGATCCGCAGTCGCGGCATCCCGTCATGGTAGGTGCCGGCCGCGGCCCGGAACGCCCGGTTACTCGATTCAGCGCGCTGCGTAACATCTCGATCACTGTCCGGCCTCAAGCACGCTCAGCGCGATCCGGGCGCCGCGATGTGGCACTTACTCTCGCTGGGTGCGGTTCACCGTCGGCTTCGACCTCGACATGACTCTGATCGATCCCCGCCCGGGGATGATCGACGTGTTCGACTTCCTCGCCGCCGAATCCGGGATCCCGCTGGACGGGCGCGCGTTCGTCTCCCGGCTGGGCCCGCCGCTGCACCACGAGTTCGCCCGCTACGACCTGGACGAGGTCACCGTCGCCGCCCTGGTCGACCGGTTCCGCGAACTGGTCATCCCGATGATCGTCCCGCGGACCGTGGCGCTGCCGGGGGCCGCAGAGGCGGTGGCGGCCGTGACCGATCGCGGCGGCCGGGCGGTGGTGGTGACCGCGAAGTTCGCGTCGAACGCGCGCGCCCACCTGGAACACCTCGGTATCGACGTCTCCGCCGTCATCGGCGACGTGTGGGGGGTCGGCAAGGCGGCGGCGCTGCAGGAGCTGGGCGCCGAGGTCTACGTCGGCGACCACCTCGGGGACGTCAGCGGCGCCATGGCCGCGGACGCGCTGGCCGTGGCCGTGGCGACCGGACCGATCAGCGCCGAGGACCTGGCGTCCGCGGGCGCCGACGTGGTGCTGCCCGACCTGACGCACTTCCCGCACTGGCTGGAGTCCTACCTCGTGGCGACGGTGCACTGAACGAGACGCACTGAACCAGACGCACCGCACGACAAGCACCGAACGACAAGCACCGCACGACATGCACCGCACGACGGGCACCGCACGTGTGCGACGCCCTCCGGGTCAGGCCGGCGGGCCGTGCGAGACGAGACCGACCAGGTTGCCCTCCGAGTCGCGGATGAACGCCTGGCTCTCGGCCAGCCCGGCCCGGCCGAAGACGCCGTCGTGGTCGGTGAAGATGACGTGCGGCTCGGCGACGATCTCCACCCCGGCGGCGCGCAGCTGCTGCACCGTCGCCTCCGCGTTGTCGACCCGCAGGTAGACCATCGACGCCGGCGCCTCGTGCTCGAGCAGCAGCCGGGTGCCGCCGAGGTCGACGAACACCAGCGGGCCGAACCGGGCGATGAGGGGCAGGCCGAGCGTCTCGGTGTAGAACGCGGTCGCGCGGTCGAGGTCCTGCACGCCGAGCGCGACCTGGACCAGGTTCCCGGTGGTGCCGGCGGTCACCGGGCGGGCCCGTCGACGCCGGGGCGCGCGGGGCGGCCGGACCCTGCGGCGGTGGCGGTGCCGGGTGCTTCGGTCGTCGGCGCCGCGTCCCCGGTCGCGTCCACGGTCGCGGCGGCGGCCGCCCGGCTGGCCGCGCGCGCCTCCCGGTACACCCCGAACAGCGCGACGCCGAGCCCGAGCGGGGCCAGCATCGCCGTGAGGTTCAACGCCAGGGGCAGATCGTGTGCGCCGGAGGCGAACAGGCCCATGATCACCAGGATCGCGACCACGCCGACGGTGAATGCGACCATGGCCACCTTGACCAGCGGTGATGCCCGGCGGCGGGTCACCGGGGGCATCCTGTGGGTGGTCGCGCTGCGCTCGGGCACGGGCCAAGGATAGTGCCGCGGGAACAGTAGGCTGGAACCTCGCTGCCAGGGGGAGTCCGATGCCGGCGGCGCTGATCATGATCGACGTGAGACAAGGTGATGTGGGTGCCGAGCGGCAAGGTCAAGTGGTACGACGCCGACAAGGGTTTCGGGTTCATCGCCCAGGAGGGCGGCGGTGTCGACGTGCACGTGCGCTCCTCGGCGCTGCCCTCCGGGGTGGCGACGCTGAAGCCGGGGCAGAAGGTCGAGTTCGGCGTCGCGGACGGTCGCCGCGGCCCGCAGGCGCTGCAGGTCACCGTCGTCGACGCACCTCCTTCGGTGGTCGCCGCGACGCGACGGCCGGCCGAGGAGCTGCACGGTCTGGTCGACGACATGATCAAGCTGCTGGAGTCGAAGGCCCTGCCGGAACTGCGCCGGGGCCGCTACCCGGATCGCGCCGTCGGCGGCCGGATCGCCCAGGTGCTGCGCGCCGTCGCCGCGGAGCTCGACGCCTGACCGCGGGATCTCGCGGCGTCGCGGAGGGCCGGAGGGGCCCGGGTCAGGCGGATTTCGGCTCGACCAGCACCAGCCAGCCGCGGGTGGCAGCGAAGTCGACGCCGCCCCGCTCGCCCTCGGTCAGGATGAAGCCGCTCTGCACCTCGACGTAGGTCAGCTGGTCGGTCTCGTCGAACGGGCGCAGCGTGTAGGCCAGCCGCCCGTCGGTGAACACCTCCGTCCGGCCGTCGGAGAGCTCGCCGTCCGTGCCCACGTAGCGGAAGTAGACCTGCCAGGGCGTGCCGCCGACCTGCTCCGGGACGTTGATCTGCACGGCGCCGCCCTGTCGGACGACCATCCGCGCCACCTCCTCCGGCGGCATCTCGGTGCAGGAGACCGTCAGGGTCGCCTCGTCGGGCGTGCACCACCGGCTCGGTCCGGTGTCGACGGCGGTGCGGTCGGCGAAGAACGTGACGTCCGGCCGGGGCGCCTCGCACGCCGTCAGCGCGAGGGCGGCCAGCGCGGCGGCGATCGAGAACGCCACCCGGCGACGAACTCTCACGCCTTCTTCCGGTTCTTGCCCGGCTTGCCCGCGTCCCGGATCTCGCGGTGCGCCGGTGGCTGCGCCGCTGTCGGCTGCTCGTGGCTCCCGGTCACCGGGCCCTGCGACGGGGGCGGGACGTGGCCGCCCTGGTGCGTGGCGGGGTGGCCGGCCGAGCGGGGCGGGCCGTGGTGTCCGGCGGCGGGCGGCGCCGGCGGGTACCCGGGCGCCGCCGGGCCAGGGTCCATCGCCTGGGTGGTCGCGTCCGCGGAGCCCCCGCGGATCCGCGACGACAGCTTGGAGTAGTCCAGCCACGGGAAGAGCGAGCGGCCGCGTCGCACGAGCATGCTCTGCACGAGGCCGACGACCAGCAGCACGGTGATCACGGAGAACCCGATCGCATAGACCCTGTCGTGCCCGAACGACCACACGCCGCCGATCAGCAGGCCGACCGCGCCGCCGAACACCCACGCGAGCTGGAGCACGGTCTCGCTGCGGCCGAATGCGGACGCCCGGCTGGCCTCGGGCAGCTCGTGCTGGATCACCGAGTCCAGGCTGACCTTGGCCAGCGACGATGCCGTCGAGCCGACCAGGCCGACGATCGCCGCCGTCACCAGCCCGGGCGCCAGGATCGCGACGAATGTGGCCACCGCGGTCGCCGCCAGGCAGAAGATCGAGGTGATGTCCGGTTTGTCGAGCGGCAACCGGGCGCCGAGGCCGTTGCCGAGGAAGCCGCCGATCCCGGCCGCCGCCCCGACCAGTCCGAGCATCAGGAGCTGGGTGAAACCGCTGGACTCGGTGAACTCGCTCTTGATCACGAACGCGATGAACAGCGCGAGGAAGCCGGTCTCCACCCGGATGGTGCCGTTCGCCCACAGCGTGGTGACCACCGAGAGGGTGAACCGGCGGGCGGCGCGGTCGCGCTGGCCGATCATCTCGACCGGCACCTCGCCGGCGGTCGACTCCACCCAGGCCGGGATCCGCAAGCAGAGCCAACCGCCGGCGACCGCGATCAGCGCGGTGAAGATCAGCGCGCCGGCGGAGCCGGCGGCCCAGGCGAGCGCGCCGGCGACGGCGCCCGCGGCGAGGCCCGCGATCAGGCCGAACACCGTCATCCGGGAGTTGGTCTGCACCAGCGTGATGTCCGGGGGCAGCACCCGTGGGGTGACCGCGGCCTTGAGCACGCTGAACGACTTGGACAGCACGAGCATGCCGAGCGCTGCCGGGTAGAGCACCCACGAGTCGAAATTGAGCGCCATGACGAGGGCGAGGATGGCGCGCGCGAAGCTCGACGCGGCCAGCGCGATCCGCCGCCCCCGCTGCACGCGGTCGAGCGCCGGCCCGATCAGCGGCGCGACGATGGCGAACGGCGCCACCGTGATGACCAGGTACAGCAGCACCTTGCCGGTCGACTCGGCGGTCGCGGCGGCGAAGAACAGCGTGTTGGCCAGCGCGACGGCGACCGCGGCGTCCACGGCGTAGTTGGACATCACGGCGTAGGTGAGCGCGGTGAGCCCCGAGCGGTCAGCGCCGTCGGCGGCCGCCGCGCGCCGGAAGATCTCCACCCCCCGCGTGGTCAGCTCCCGGCTCCGGAAGGCGGCGACGCGGGTCACGGTCAGCTTTCTCGGCGCGGTGCGGCCGGGGGCCGTCTCGGCGCCGGCCGCCGCGGCCGGGCCGCCCGACCCGTCCGGGTTCGGCGCGAACTTCTCCTCGTACGGCGGGAGATGGCTGCCGCGCGGCGGGGACTCGTATCGCTCGTCGCCCGCCGGCTGCTGCTCCGTGCGGGCGTGGTCGTCCGGCGCCGCACCCGGCGCCGCGCCATGGCCGTACCCGTGATCGGAGCCGGCGCCGGGCAGCGCGGGCGGACCCCATCCCGGTCCGCTCGCCGGCTCACCGTACGGCGCGTGCGGGTGGGTCGGGGGTCCGTACTGGTCGGGGCGGTACGCCGGCGGCTGCTGGTAGGTCGGCGGTGGCTGGTAGGCGGCCGGCTGGTACGGCGCCGAATAGGGGGCCGGCGGCTGGTTCGGGGGTGGCTGGTGCTGGGGTGACCGGTCGTCGGTCGCCTGGTAGTCGGTCGGCTGGTAGTCGGTCGGCTCGTAGTGGTCGGCTGGTCTGGTAGGCTGCGTAGTGCGGCTGCTGGTACTGCGGCTGCTGGTACTGCGGTTGCTGGTACTGCGGTTGCTGGTACTGCGGCGGCTGGTACGGGGCCGGCTGGCCGGGGGGTGGCCGACGGGCGGCTCCACCCTGGTAGGAGGCCGGTGGCGGGTAGGACGGCGCGGCCGGTGGCGGGTAGGACTGCGCCGGCGGCGTCCACGGCGGCGGCGTCGGGACGGGGCGATACGCGGGCGGGTCGTCTGCGGCGGAGGAAGGGGCCGGGCCCGCCGACCCGCCCTGCTCGGCCCGCTCGGCCGGCGCGGGATCCGCTGCGGGATCCGGTGCGGGATAGGGATACGGGTACTGACCCCCGCGGCGCGGCAGCGCTGTCGTCGCCTGCTCGCCATCGGGTCGCGGCGGCTCGGGAGGCCACCGGTCGTCGCCGGCGCCCTGTCCGCCCGAGCCCGGAGTGGTCACGGACCCATCCTGCCGCACGCGGTACGGCAGGATGGCGCCTGTGATCTCAGCGGATACCACCTTTGGCGAGTCCGAGAACCCGCACGCGGACCCCGAGCCGGGTCCGCAGCCCGACCCGCGGTCGGAACACCGATCCGGCGGCCCGTCCGAACTCGAACCGGAGCGGGCGGAATCGGCGTCCGACCCGCGGTCCGGTGCCGGCTCCCGGGCCCCGGCCGTGGGCGAGGCCGAGATTGCGGCGGCGCGGTCGTCGGCGGTCGCCGAGGCGGGGGACCCGGCGCTGGTCGGGGAATACCGCGGCGCGGTCGCCGAGGACGAGGTCGCGACGACGCTGCGCTTCGCGGCTCTCGATCGCGGCTACCGCGGCTGGTCCTGGTCGGTCACCGTCGCGCTGATCCCGGGTGACGCACCCACCATCAGCGAGGTCGTGCTGCTGCCCGGCGAGGATGCGCTCCGGGCGCCGACGTGGGTGCCGTGGGAGGAGCGGGTGCGGCCGGGCGACCTCGGCGTCGGCGACCTGCTGCCCGCTGCGCCGGACGACGACCGGCTCGTGCCGGGCTACGTGCAGTCGGACGACCCGGCGCTGGAGGACCTGATGCACGAGCTCGGCTTCGGCCGGGAGCGCGTGCTGAGCCGGATCGGCCGGGACGAGGCCGCGGATCGCTGGCATTCCGGCTCCTTCGGGCCGGCGGATCCGATGGCGCTGTCCGCGCCGGGGCACTGTGTGACCTGCGGCTTCTACGTCCGGATGCCGGGCCTGCTGGGTGCCACGTTCGGCGCGTGCGCGAACGAGTTCTCGCCGGCCGACGGCCGGGTCGTGGACGCCGGGTTCGGCTGCGGCGCCCATTCGGACGTCCCGCCCGTCGAGCCGGTCGTCACCCAGCCGGCGGTGGTCGACGAACTCATTCTCGAGGTGCACCGGCGTCCCGATTCGGCGCCGCCGGCGATCGATGATGCCGAGGTCGGTGTCGATGCGTCCGGTGTCGATGCGTCCGTCGTCGAGGTGTCCGGTGTCGAGGCGTCCGGTGTCGAGGCGCCCGGTGTCGAGGCGTCCGGTGTCGACGATGCCGACGCGGCGCCCACGGCCGGGCCGGACGAGAACACCGAGTCGGCCGAGGCCGTCACCATCGCCAGCCCCGGATCCGAGGTCACCACCGGAGCCGACGCCACCCCAGAAGCCGACACCCCGGAAGCCGGTGAGGGGGCGGTCGACGTCGCCGTGCCCGGTGGAGCCGAGGCCCCGGACGGCGCCGAGAACGCAGCTGTCGCACCGGATTCGGCGTCCGGCCGGGAGGCCGACGGCACGCCGACCGACGGGACGGCCGGCGCAGAACCCGCCGGCGGCTCCGACGGCTGACGCGCACCCGGCGATGCCCGGCGACCCCTTCGACACCGCCGCCATCCGCCGCGCGGCGCTGGGCGCCTGGTCGGCGTCTGCGGCCCGGCTGAGAGAGGACGCCAACGCCGAGGAGGCGCTGGTGCTCGGCGGCTATGCCGGTCGGGTGCTCGTCGAGCTGGCGGCCAACGCGGTCGACGCCGCCCGCGCGGCCGGGGTGCCGGCGCGGCTGCGCGTCCGGCTCGAGGACGACGAGCTTCGCGTCGCGAACACCGGCGCTCCGCTCACGGCCGCCGGCGTCGCGGCGCTCGCGTCGCTCCGGGCCTCCGCCAAGCGCGACGACCTCGGCTCGATCGGCCGGTTCGGCGTGGGGTTCACCGCGGTGCTGGCCTGGACCGATGCGCCGCGGGTGGTGTCCACCTCGGGCGGGGTGCGCTTCAGCCGGGCCGAGACCGCAGCGGCCATCGCCGGTCTCGGCCGCGCCGAGCTGAACCGCGAGCTGGCGCTGCGGGAGGGCGTGGCGCCGGCCTTGCGCCTGCCGTGGCCCATCCGCGCCGACGAGCCGCCGCCCCCTGCCGGCTTCGGAACCGAGGTGCGGCTGCCGCTGCTGGACGCCGGCGCCGTGCACAGCGCGCTGACGGATCCGGAGACCGTCGAGGACCTGATCTGGGCCGTCCCCGAACTCACCGAGGTGGACGTCGCCGGGACGGGCATCCCGCCGACCGTCACCACCCGAACCGTCGATCTCGACGGCATCCACGTCGTGGACGACGGCGGCGTGGTCCGCCGGTACCGCACCGCGCGGCGCTCCGGACAGCTCGCGCCGGAGCTGCTCGCCGACCGCCCGGTGGAGGAGCGCGGCCGCCGCACCTGGTGGGTCACCTGGGCGCGCGAGCTGAGACCCGAACAGGACACGGCCTTCTCGGTCGAGTCGCCGGCCGTGGGGACCATCGGCGCCCCGACCCCGACCGACGAGCCGATCTCGCTGCCGGCCCGGCTGGTCGGCACCTTTCCCGTCGACGACACCCGCCGCCGGCTGGCCCCCGGATCGCTCGCCGATCACCTGCTCGTCGAGGCGGCCGGCTGCTACCTGGACCTGATGGCCGCCACCCCGCCCGCGGAGCGCTGGCGCCTGCTGCCGACGGCCGGCTTTCCACGCGGCGGGATCGACGCCACGCTGCGCGCAAGCATCCTCGACGGGTTCGCCGCCGCCCCGCTGCTGGTCGGCGCCGCGGGCGACGAGCTCGCGGCGGCCGATGCCGTACTGCTGCCCGGACTGTCACCAGCCGGCGCGGCCCTCGTGGGCCAGGCCATCCCTGGCCTGCTGCCGCCGGCGTCGGGCCCGGCCGAGAACGCCCTGCGCGCGGTCGGAGTGCGCGTCATCACCCCGGCGACCGCGAGCACCGCCCTCGCGAGCATCGACCGGCCCGCCGAGTTCTGGCGTCGGCTGTACGCGGAGCTGGCCGCGATGGACCGGCCGCCGGACGCGGAGGACCTGGCCGACCTGCCGGTGCCGCTGGTCGGCGGCCGGCGCGCCTTCGGGGCGCGGGGTTGCCTGCTGCCCGTGGCGGGGGACGGCCACGCGCCGACGCCCGGCACGCCCGAGATCGCGGCTGCCGCCCGCGCCGCCGCCGTCGTGCCCGGTCTGCGGATCGTGGACCCGGCGGCCGCCCACCCGCTGTTGCTGCGCCTCGGCGCCATGCCCGCGGAGCCATCGGCCGTGCTGGCCGATCCGGCGCTGGCCGACGCGATCCGGGCGATGAACCGTGAGCTGGACGACGCGGATCCCGAGCCCGAGGCCGTGATGGAGCTCGGCGAGGCGGTGCTCGACCTGGTCGCGGCCGGGGGCAGGGCGGACCCCGAGCTGCTCGCGCAGCTGGTCGTCACCGACGACGGCGGCCACCCCTGGCCCGCGGGCGAGCTGCGGCTGCCCGGCGCCCGGATCGCCGGCCTGCTCGCCGCTGACGCGGACCTGCCGATGATCGGCGCGCAGTGGTCCGACCGCTATCCCGCCGAGGTCCTCGCGGCGGTCGGCGTGCGCGGTGGGTTCCGGGTCGTCGTCGTCACCGACCCGAACGATCCCGACCTCGCCCTGCCCGACCTGGACGAGTGGCTCGATGCGGCCGGCGCCACCGGACCGGTGGGGGAGTTCGCCGCCATCGCGGACCTGGACCTGATCGACGAGGCGCGCTGGCCGGAGGCCATCGCCCTGCTGGCCGCGGACCCGGACGCACGGTCGGTGCTCACGGCCCCGGTGCCGACCGACGGACCGCCGCCGTACACGACGTGGTGGCTGGGCCGGCATGCCACGGTGCACGGCCGGCGGCTCCGCGAGTGGCGATCGCCCGCGGCCGCCGAGCTCGCGGGCCTCTTCGACCCGCTTCCCATCGGGGTGGACGAGCGGGTGGCCACCGGACTCGGCGTGCGCACCGGGCTCGCCGCGACCGCCCGCGACGACCCGCAGGGGCTGCTCGAGCGGGTGTCGGACGCCTCCCGCGAGATCGCGGCGGCCAGGGTGCCGGCCATCGTCGCCGCGCTCGCCGCCGCGCCGGCCGCGACCGACCTGGACCTGCCGGCCGGCGTCCGCACGCTGGCGGGCACGGTGGTCGACGCCGACCTCGCGACGGTGCTCGACGGGCCATGGCTCCTCGCCGTGCTCCCCCCGGCGCGGCTGGTGCCGGGCGGTGACGATCCGCGGCGGGTGGCCGATCTGCTGGACCTCCCGCTGGCCTCGCGAGCGGCCGACTTCTCGCCGGCCGCCACCGGAACCGCGGGGAAGGCGGCGGACGAGGCGCTGGCAGCGGCCGCGGCCGCCGTCGGCATCGCCGTGCCGGACGTGGCCGTGCGGCTGGTCGCGGAGCTGACCGTGTCGGTGGACGGCGGGCCGGCCGTGCCGGTCGGCTGGTGGAGTGCGGGCGACGAGGTCGTCGCCACGGCCGACCCGGCGGCCATCGGCCGGGCCGTGGCCTGGTCGACCGGGCACTGGCGCGCCCGGCATCGGTGCGTCGCCGCCGCGGCGGGCGATCTCGCCGGCCTGGCGGAGGAGGGCGTCGGCTGAGCCGGGCCCGTCAGAACTGCTCGTCCAGCGCCATCGAGCTCGCCGTCCTGGTGCCGCGCCGGGCGGCGCTGCGCTGCCACAGGTAGATGGACAGGCCGATGATGCCGAGCAGGAAGCCGGACAGGCAGGTCCACAGCCAGACCATCGCGTCGTTCGCCTGGAGCTCCGGAATGAAGAACAGCAGCACGATGAAGCCGAGGAGCCACACGGCCATCCCCGGGATCGCGATGGCCCACAGACCGGTCCGCACCGGCGGAAGCGCCGGTGGCGCGTGGCCGGGAGGGACCACCGGGTCGGAATCGGTCACGGGACAAGCCTATGTCCCGCGATGGAGCCCGGAACGAAGACGGAAATCAACGCCCCGAATTCTTGGCGGAGGGAATTGTTCCCATTGCTCCGTTAGAGCGATACGGTTTTCCTGTGGATGACGTCGCGCCACTGGCCGGCGATCTGCGACTGGCCGTACACCGGCTCACCCGGCGAATGCGTCAGCAGCAGCTTGACGACGCCCTGACGCTGACCCAGACGTCCGCGCTGGCCGTCATTTCCCGCTTCGGTCCGCTCACCGCGGGCGAACTGGCGCTGCGCGAGCACGTCCGCCCGCCGTCCATCACCCGGGTCGTGACGTCCCTGGAGGAGATGGGACTCGTTGTGCGAGAGGGAAATCCACGGGACGCGCGGCAGGTCCTGGTGCGGATCACGCCCGCCGGGGATGCGCGCGTGAAGGAGAACGCGCGGGTCGGCGAGGCGTGGTTGACCCATCAGCTGAACGAGCTCTCGGACGACGACCGAGCCCTGCTGGAGCGGGCCGCCGTCCTGATGGGCCGCATCGCCGGGGGCGAACCGGAGCCCGGCGAGACCTGATTCCGGGTCTTTCGCGGTCGGGTGCCGCGGCGCCCGGCTGCGCCTCGGGTGCGCGGGTGCGATGCTGCGGACGGGCTCCGGCGGAAATTCGGCAGCGGAGCAGCTCTCGCCCGCCCCGGCAGAAAATCGACCAGCCCGCGCCGCGCGCCACCGAGGAGTCAGCCATGTTCCGGCTTCCCGACTCGTGGGTCTGGGACTTCTGGCTCGTCGACGACGACGACCGGTTTCACCTGTTCTTCCTCTACGCGTCACGCGCGCTGCGCGATCCCGAGCGCCGGCACCGCCGCGCGGCCATCGGGCACGCCGTGTCCGGCGATCTCGAGAGCTGGGTTCGGCTGCCGGATGCGCTGGTCCGCAGCGACCCGCCCGCTTTCGACGACGTGGCGACCTGGACCGGCTCCGTCGTGCGCGCGCCGGACGGGCTGTGGCACATGTTCTTCACCGGGTTGACGGACACCGAAGCCGGTCCGGTGCAGCGCATCGGGCTCGCCACCTCGCCGGACCTGGCGATCTGGGACCGGCATCCCGACAACCCGCTCCTCGCCGCCGATCCACGGTGGTACGAGACCGTCGACGCGGGGCTCTGGCCCGGCGAGGCCTTCCGCGATCCGTGGGTGTTCGCCGACCCGGACGGGGACGGCTGGCACATGCTGATCACCGCGCGGTCCGCCCACGGGCCGGCCGACGACCGCGGCGTCCTCGGGCATGCCCGGTCGGCCGACCTCGTGCACTGGCGGGCCGAACCCCCGCTGTCCGCGGCCGGTTCCGGCTTCGGCCAGCTCGAGGTGCCGCAGCTGGCGCAGGTCGAGGGCCGGCACGTGCTGCTGTTCAACTGCCTGGCAACCGAATTCGCCGAGTCCCGGCTCCGGTCCGGCGGCACCGGCGGCGTGTGGGCGGTGCCCGTCGACTCGCCCCTGGGCCCGTTCGACATCGCGGCCGCGACGCCGCTGACCGCATCGGACCTGTACGTGGGCAAGCTCGTCCGCGACCGATCCGGCGCCTGGCAGCTGCTGGCGTTCCGCAACGTGCGCCCCGATGGCTCGTTCGTCGGCGAGATCACCTCGCCGATGGCCGTGGCGTGGCGCGAGAATCGGCTGGTGCTCGTCGATTCCGGCCGGGCCGACTAATCCATCCCGGCCGGGCCGACGAACTCCCTGATGGCGGGTAGATGGCCCGGCCACAGCTGGTGGCCACCCGGGTGCAGGCGCAGGTCCACCGCCGCACCGGCCGCGGACAGATCGCCGACCAGCCGGCTGGTCAGGGACTGCGGCGCCATCGGGTCGCGCCGGCCGTTCGAGATCAGCACCCGGTGCCCGCGCAGGTCCGCGGTGGGCGCCTGCGCGAACGGCGGCATCGCGGCGATGACCACGGCGTTGCCGATCACCTCCGGATGCAGCAGGAGCAGGGCGGACGCCATGTTCGCACCGTTCGAGAAGCCCACCGCAGTCAGCGATCCCGGTTCGATGCCGTACTCGTCGCCGGCCACCGCCAGGAACTCGGCCAGCTCGCCCGCCCGGTCCGTCAGGTCCGCCTCGTCGAAGACGCCCTCGCGCAGCCGGCGGAAGAAGCGGGGCATGGTGCCCTCGCGAACGGTGCCACGCGGTGCGAGAAGTGCCGCCCCCGGGGCGATCTCGCGGCCGAGCGGCAGCAGATCCCGTTCCGTGCCACCGGTGCCGTGCAGCAGCAGCAGCGGCGCTCCGGTCCAGCCGGGGGCACCGGGCACCCAGGCGTGTGGGCGCGCCAGCGACGCGGCGCCGTCGGGGCGCGAAGCCGACGGAGCCATCCGCTGCGCCGGCAGTCCCGGCGCGGGTCGCCCGGCCTCGTCGACCGATTCCCCGGTGCAGAGCGACTCCGTCACCGGGCACCGGCCCCGTCGAGCTCCAGGACGGGCAGCGAGGCGGCGATCTGCTCGCGGCTCGGCTCCAGCCACGGCGGCAGCTTGAGCGACCGACCCAGCTCCAGCAGGGGTTCGTCGACAGCGAAACCCGGTGCATCCGTGGCGATCTCGAACAGCACGCCGCCGGGCTCGCGGAAGTAGATGCTCTTGAAGTACTGCCTGTCCAGGATCTCGGTGACCCGCACCCCCGCGTGCGCCAGCTCGTCGTGCCAGCGCGACATCGTCGCCAGGTCCGGCGCGCGGAAGGCGACGTGATGCACGGTGCCGCCCGCCTGCAGGCCGCGGTCCATCGAGCGCTCCCCGGCGACGTCCACCAGCGTGCCCGACTCGCCGCCCGCCATCGCGAACGTCGCGCGGCTGCCCGCCTCGGCGCCGACCTGCATGCCCAGCATGTCGGTGAGCATGCGGGCGGTCGGATCCAGCAGTCGTTCCGTGAGGGTGACCGCGTGCAGCCCGCGGACCGCGTGATCGGCCGGAATGCTGGCCACGCCGTCCCAGCCGGAGCGCCGGTCGCCCACGGCCGCCACCAGTTCGAGCACCATGCCGTCGGGATCCCGCAGCTCGATCACGGGCGCCCCCTCGCGGTCCGCGACCGGGGAGGTCTCGACGTCGAGCGAGCGCAGCCGGTCGTGCCAGAACGCCGTCGAGTCCTCGGGGATGGAGAACGCCGTCGCCGTGGTGAGGCCGGTGCCGATCTTGCCGCTCGGCACGCCGTCCCAGGGGAAGAAGGTCAGCAGGCTGGCCGGCCGGCCTGCCTCGTCGCCGTAGTAGAGGTGGTACGTGTCCGGCGCGTCGAAGTTCACCGTCTGCTTGACCAGCCGCAGTCCGAGGACCGTGGTGTAGAAGTCGACGTTCCGCTGGGGGTTGCCGGCGATCGCGGTGACGTGGTGCAGGCCGTGGGGTGCGACCGTGCTCACGGGGAACCTCCTTCACGACGCCGCCGGCGGACGTAGTTGCACGCGAAACTACCCTTGCATTCGCGGGAAGGAAACGCGGCGGCGCCGTTGCCTTCGCACCGACGACAGGCGGGCCGCCGAACGCCGGGACCGGTCGACGCGCGGCGCACCGGAAGGACCGAGATGGACCGGATCGCACCCTTCGAGCAGTTGCGCGGCGGCGGCCGCGTCCTGTTCGGATCCGGCCGCGTGACCGCGGTCGCCGCGGAGGCCGGCCGGCTGGGCGGACGCGTGGCGCTGATCTCCTCGCGCAGCGCGGGCGCCGCCGCCGACGCGGTCGCCGGAGAGCTGGGCGAAACGTGCGTGCTCCGGATCGACGGTGTGCTGCCGCACGTCCCGGAGACGGCGGCCCTGGACGCGATCGGACGCGTCGGCGGCGCGGGCGCCGACGTCCTGGTGTGCATCGGCGGCGGGTCGGCGACCGGGCTGGCGAAGGCCGTCGCCGTGGGCTCCGGGCTGCCGGTGCTCGCCGTGCCGACGACCTACGCGGGCAGCGAGATGACTCCCACCTGGGCGGTGACGCGGGACGGCGCCAAGATCCCCGGCCGCGATGCCCGGGCGCAGCCCACCTCCGTGGTCTACGACCCGGAGCTGACCGTCGGGCTGCCGCCGGCGGTGGCGGGGGGCAGCGGGATGAACGCGCTGGCCCAGGCGCTCGCCGCGCTGACCGCTCCGGCGCCGTCGCCCCTGGCCGTTCTGATCGCGGTCGAGGCGATCCGCGAACTCGCCGCCGCACTGCCCGAGATCGCCCGCGCGCCGGGGGATCTCGCGGCGAGGGAACACGCGCTCTACGGCGCGTTCCTGGCCGGCACCGCCCTGGCCGCGTCGCCGATCGGGCTGCACCACCGGCTCGCGCACCTGGTGGGCGGACGGTACGGGCTGCAGCACGCCGGCACGCACAGCGCCCTGCTGCCGCACGTCGTCACCGCGCACGAGGAAAGTGAGCCGGACCGACTGGCCGCTGCCCGGGCGGCCGCCGGGGCGCCGGGCGGGCTCGGCGCGTGGCTGTTCGACCTCGCGGTGCTGATCGGCGCGCCGACCTCGCTGGCGGACCTGGGGCTGGGCGCCGCCGAGCTGGCCGCGGTCGCGGCCGCGGTCGACCCCTCCCTTCTCCCCCCGGACATCCCCCCGGATCGGCTGGGCGCACTGCTCGCTGACGCGCACGCCGGCCGGCGCCCGGCCGACGCCCTCGCTCGGGCCGAGAGGTCCCAGAGGTCCGAGGGGTCGGAGAGGTCCGAGGGATCCGAGAGGGGCACCGCCGGGCCATGGCTCGACCAGTCCGAGCAGGCGACGTGGCGGGCCTGGCTGGACACCTACCGCCTCGTCCTGCCCACGCTGGATCGGCAGCTGCGCAGCCAGTCCGGCGCATCGCTCACCGACTACGAGGTGCTGGTCGCCCTGTCCGAGGCGCCCGACGGCCGGCTGCGGATGGCGCACGTCGCCGACCGCACGGTGGCGACCCGCAGCGCCGTCACCCGCACCGTGGACCGGCTGGTCAAGCGCGGCTGGGTCTGCCGGGCGCCGTCGCCCGACGACCAGCGCGGCCAGTACGCGGAGCTCACGGACCTGGGCTGGCAGACCATCCGGTCGCTGGCGCCGGGCCACGTGCAGTCGGTCCGCGACACCCTGATCGACCTTCTCGATCCGGCCGACCTCGGCGCGGTGCAGCGCATCGGCGAGCGCGTCCGGCGCCGGTTGGAGCACGGGGTTCGGCAGAATCCGCACCCATGAGCGCGGCGGTGCCGATCGACGACCCCGGCGACCCGCGGCTCGACGACTTCCGCGATCTGACCCGCGCCGACCGGCGCCCGGACCGGCCCGGCGGGCGCGGGCTGGTGATCGCCGAGGGCGCGGTCGTCGTGCGCCGGCTGCTCGGATCGGCGTACCCGGTGCGGAGCCTGCTCGGCGTGCAGCGGCGGTTCGACGAGCTGGCCGGCGACCTGGCGGCCTGCCCCGCGCCGTTCTACGTGACCTCCGCGGAATCGATGGCCGAGGTCGTGGGCTTTCACCTGAATCGCGGCGTGCTGGCGGTCGCCGACCGCGCGCGGTTCGCGCCGGCGGCCGAGCTGCTGACCGCCGCGCGGGTGGTGGCCGTCCTGGAAGGGGTCGGCGATCACGAGAACCTCGGCGCGCTGTTCCGCAACGCGGCGGCGCTGGGGGTCGACGCCGTCCTGCTCGGCGAGGGCTGCTCGGACCCGCTGTACCGGCGCAGCGTCCGGGTGTCCATGGGCACGGTGCTGATGATGCCGTTCGCCGTCGCCCCGGGGCCGATCGATCAGCTGGTGAACCTGTTGCGGAGCAACGGCTTCCGGACGGCGGCGCTCAGTCCCGCCGGCGAGGTCACGCTCGCCGGTGCCCGGTTGACCGCGCCGGTCGCGGTGCTGCTGGGTGCCGAGGGACCCGGCCTGTCCGCCGCGGCCCTCGCGGCGGCCGACCTGCGGGTGCGGATCCCGATGAGTCGCGGCGTCGACTCGCTCAACGTGGCGACCGCAGCGGCGATCACCTTCGCCGCCGTCCGGCGCTGAGTCCCCGTCGCGCCCCGGCCGACCGTCCCCGCGGAACCGGCGGTGGGGCGCGGTGCCGTCGGGCACACTGTGCGCATGTCAGCGGCGCCGGCGCACCATCCCGCGGGCCCGGCCGCCGGCGACCGCCCGGCCCGCGACCGGGCAGCGGACGGCCGGCGGTGACGCAGCAGCCGCCGGGCGGGCCGCCCGCGCCCGACGAGCCCGCCGCCGCGGACGAGCCCGAGTTCGGGGGCGGGTCGGCGGCCGAGGGCGCGTCGCCCGGCGCGCCGGAACCCGCGGCGTCCGGCGGGGCCGTGCACGTCGGTCAGCGGCCCGCGAAGGTGGTGCCCTTCCGCGACCGGGAGGGTGGCGGGCGGGTCGACGTCGCCGAGGTGCTCGCCGGGCTCCGCGCGAAGCAGGAGCAGGCGGCGGTCTTCCCGGACGCCGCCGCCGGCGGTGTGGGGGTTGGCGTCGAGCCGGGCGCTGACGGGTCGGGCGCCGAAGGGTCGGGCGCCGATGGGTCGGGCACCGACGGGTCGGGCACCGACGGGTCGGGCGTGGCCGGAAGCAGGGACGGCGTCGACTGGGCGTGGGTGGAGGAGTGGCGCGCCGGGCGCGAGCCCGTGCCCTGGGCGCAAGGGCTGGCCGTGGCCGCGTTCACCGCACTGCTGGTCGGCTCAGCGGTGTGGGTGCTCAGCGCCGGACTGATCGACCGGCCCGTGCTCGCGATCGCGGTGAACGTCGTCGTCGCCGGCGGGCTCACCCCGGCGATGTGGCTGTCGCGGGACATCCCGGTCCTGCGCTGGATCGCCGCCGGCGGCGCCGTCGGGCTCGTCGGCGGCTGGATCGCCGCGATCATGCTGCTGTCGATCGGCTGACCCTGGCGTCTACCGGGGCCGGATCCGCCGCCCCGCCGCCCTCGGGTCAGTCGGCCGAGCCGAACGCAGACGCGAGGAAGTCGCCGAAGATCGGCGGTGGGACCGGCCCCGGCCACATCTGGTTGGTCAGCAGGATCGCGGTCACGCCGGACTCCGGGTCCGTCCAGCAGGTGCTGCCCATGCCGCCGTCCCAGCCGTACGTGCCGGCGTGCCGGCCGTCGGGCGCGTCCGCCACCCGGACGCCGAGGCCCAGTCCCCACCCGCCGCCCGCTGGATCGACGGGACCGACCTGGTCGGTGGTCATCGCCCCGACCGCCGCCTCGCTGAGCACGCGGGTGCCGTCGCCGGTGACGCCGCCCGCGGCGAGCATGCCGGCGAACGCCGCGAGGTCGTGGACGGTCGAGACGAGCCCGTCGGCCGCGTCGGCGAAGGCGGGGCGCCGCGACCACTGCCCCTCCGGCGGGTCGTAGACCGTGGCCGCGCCGCCGTCCTGATCGGGCACCCAGTGCGGCCCGAGCCGGCCCAGCCGGTCCTCCGGTACCCAGAACGCGGTGTCGCGCATGCCCAGCGGGCCGGTCAGGCGCACCTCGAGCAGCTCGGGAAGCGCGGTGCCCGCCGCGCGGGCGAGCAGCACGCCCAGCACGCTCGCGCCCACGCTGTACAGCCACCGCTCGCCCGGCTGGTGGGCCAGCGGAAGTCCGCCCAGCCGGCGGATCCACTCGTCCGGCGCCGGATTGGCCTGCGGCGCGGGGGGTCCCGCCGACAGGCCGCGGTCGGCCATGGCGGACAGCAGGACGTTCGGCCCGGTGAAATCCATTCCCCAGCCGAGCCGGAATTCCAGCACGTCCCGGACCGAGATCGGCCTGGCGGCCGGCACCGTCTCGTCGATCGGGCCGGCCGGATCGATCATGACGCGGCGGTCGGCGAGCTCGGGCAGCAGGTCGTCGACCGGCGCGTCGAGGTCCACGGTGCCGTCGTCGACCAGCGTCATCGCGAGCGCCGCCGCGATCGGCTTCGTGTTGGACGAGATCCGGAACAGGGTGTCCGGGCGGATCGGCCGGTGTTCGGGCGGTCCGTGCGTGCCCGCCGTGCCCCGGGCGAGCCCGTCCGGGGAGGCGACCAGCCAGCTCGCGCCCGGGACCGCGCCCGCGTCGACGTGGCGAGCGACGGCGTCCCGCGCGCGTTGTTCCCGAGTCACGTCGCCTCCTCAGACCAGGGAATCGCGCCAGGCCGCGTGCAGGGTCGCGTAGGCCCCGGCACCGGACGACAGCTCGCCCAGCGAACCGTCCTCGACGATCCGCCCGTGCTCCATCACCAGCACCCGGTCGGCGATCTGCACGGTGGACAGCCGGTGGGCGATGATCACCGCGGTCCGCCCGCGCAGCACGCTGCGCAGCGCGCGCTGGACGGCGCGCTCCGCCGGGATGTCCAGCGAGGCCGTGGCCTCGTCCAGGATCAGCACCGCCGGGTCGGCGAGGAACGCGCGGGCGAAGCCGACCAGCTGGCGCTGCCCGGCGGAGAGCCGGCCGCCCCGCTTGCGCACGTCGGTGTCGAAGCCGTCCGGCAGCGCACGGATGAACTCGCCGGCGCCGATCGCGTCGGCGGCGGCCTCGATCTCGGCGCGGCTCGCCGACGGCCGGCCGAGGGCGATGTTGTCCGCCACCGAACCGGAGAACAGGAACGACTCCTGCGTGACCATCACCACCCCGCGGCGCAGGTCGCCGGTCGCCACCGTCCGCACGTCGACGCCGTCCAGCAGCACGCGGCCGCGGGTCGGGTCGTAGAACCGCGCGACCAGCTTGGCCAGCGTGGACTTGCCCGCCCCGGTCGCGCCGACGACGGCCACCGTCTGGCCGGCCGGGATGTGCAGGTCGACGTCCGGCAGCACCGGGACGTCCGGGTTGTACGCGAAAGACACGTCCTCGAAACGGATGTCGCCCTCGATCTGCCGGTCACCGGATGCCGCGACCGGGCCGACGGGCACCGGTCGCTCGGGCTCCGGCACGCTCGGCCGCTCCTCGAGCAGGCCGCTGATCTTCTCCAGCGCGGCCGCGGCCGCCTGGTAGGTGTTGTAGAACATCGCCAGCTCGTCCAGCGGGTCGTACATGCGCCGGACGTACAGCAGGAACGCGGCCAGCACGCCGATCTCGAGCCGGCCGTCGATCGCGCCGATGGCCCCGACCACCATCGTCGCGACCAGGCTGAGGTTGCCGAACAGCCGGACGAGCGGGGTGTAGATCGCCAGCGTGATGAGGCCGTCGCCGTTGGCCCGCGCGTTCTCCTCGTTCAGCCGGGCGAAGATCGACGCGTTGCGGCCCTCCCGGCGGAAGGACTGCACGGCCCGCAGACCGTTCATCGTCTCGGTGAACTGGACGATCACCGCCGCGATCGCCGATCGGGTGCGCCGGTAGATGACCCGCGACCGGCGTTGGAACCACCGTGTCGCGAAGAAGATCGGGAGAAAGGCCGCGAGCGCGATCAGCCCGAGCCGCCAGTCGAGGACGAGCAGGGTGACGCTGATCGCGACGACCGACAGCACGCCGGAGATCAGTCCCTCCAGGCCCTCCTCGGCGAGGTCGCCGAGGGCGTCGAGGTCGCTCGTCATCCGGGAGATGACCCGCCCGGACGTGTACCTCTCGTGGAAGGACAGGCTCAGCGCCTGCGACTGGGCGAACACCCGGCCGCGCAGGTCGAGGAGCACGCCCTGGGCGACCTTCGCGGCCAGCCGGACGAAGACCGCCTTGCCCAGCGCGTTCCCCACGCCGGCGCCCAGGTACACCAGCGTGGCGCCGACGAGCGGCCCGTAGTTCCCGTCGATCAGCGCGGGGACGGCGGAGTCGATCCCGTAGGCGACGGCGAGCGGTCCGACGAGATAGGCCAGCTCGCTCAGCACCACCACGAACGACGCGAGCACGGCGAGGCCGCGGTGGGGCCGGATGAGCGAGCCGAGCAGCCGCCGCGACCGGGCCTGCAGCTTCAGCCCGACCGCGGCCGAGATGTCGGTGCGGTCCTCCGCGGCGACGCCCCGCCAGGCGTCGTCGGACTCGGGGTCGAGCAGGGGGACGGGGGTCTGCGCGGAGGCGGTCACCTCGGCACCTCCCCGCCGGGCCGATGGGCGTCGGCCGCGCTGGCCAGCAGCGCGGCGTACTCCGGCACGGTCGCCATCAGCTCGCTGTGGGTGCCGACCGCGGCGACCCGGCCGTGCGCGAGCAGCGCCACCCGGTCCGCGAGCATCACGGTCGAGGCGCGGTGCGCGACGACCAGCGCGGTCGTGCGGTGCAGCACCGAGCGCAGGGCCTGCTCGACCTGCGCCTCGGTGTGGATGTCCAGCGCGGAGAGCGGGTCGTCGAAGACCAGCACGCTCGGCTCGCCGACCACCGCGCGGGCCAGCGCGAGGCGCTGCCGCTGCCCGCCCGACAGCGACAGGCCCTGCTCGCCGATCCGGGTGTCCAGCCGCCAGGGCAGCTCGTCGACGAAGTCGGCCTGCGCGATGCGCAGCGCCTGCCACACCTGCTCGTCGGTGCCGTCCGGCATGCCCAGCAGCACGTTCTCGCGCACCGACGCCGAGAACAGCGTGGCGTCCTCGAACGCGATCGAGACGGTGCGGCGCAGGTCGGCCAGGTCCACCTCGCGGACGTCGACGCCGTCCAGGGTGATCGCGCCGCCGGTGACGTCGTACAGCCGGTTCACCAGCGCGGTCAGCGTCGTCTTGCCGGACCCGGTGGCACCGACGACCGCGACGGTCTCGCCGGGGGCGATGTCCAGGTCGAACCCGCGCAGCAGGTCGGGCGTGCCGGCCGCGGAGTCGTCGAACCGGAAGTGCACGTCGGCGAACCGCAGGTGCCCGCGCGCCGGGACCGGGAGGGGCCGCGGCTCGGCCGGGGACGTCACGGTGATCGGCGAGTCCATGACCTCGAAGTAGCGGTTCGACGCGCTGGCCGCGTCGTTGCTGACCGCCAGCAGCCAGCCGATCGAGTCGATGGGCCAGCGCAGCCCGAGCGCGACGCCGAAGAACGCCACCAGGGTGCCCGCGCTCAGAGTGCCGTCCGCGACGTACACGACGCCGAGGAACAGCGTCAGGCCGAACGCGACCTCGGGGATCGCGATGATCACCGCCCACAGCCGGCTGATCACGGAGGCCTTGCGCAGCTCGGTGGCCCGCAGCTGGCGGGCCTGGTCGAGGAACCGCCGGGTGAGGTACAGGCTGCGGCCGAACGACTTGAGGATCCGGATGCCGAGCACCGACTCCTCGACCACGGTGGCGAGGTCGCCGACCTGGTCCTGCGAGCGCCTGGCCAGCGCCTGGTAGCGCGACTCGTACAGGTAGCACAGGCCGATCAGCGGCACGGCCAGGGCGGCGACGATCACGCCGAGCTGCCAGGACAGCGCGAGCAGGATGCCGACCCCGACGAGGAACGTGGTCAGGTTGACGAACAGGAAGACGATGCCGAAGGCCAGGAAGCGGCGGATGGTCGAGAGGTCCGACACCGCCCTGGACATCAGCTGTCCCGCCGACCAGCGGTCGTGGAAGCTCACCGGCAGCGACTGCAGGCGGCCGTAGAACGCGTCCCGCATCGTGGCCTCGACGCGCATCGTCGGCCGCGTGGACAGCATCCGCCGGACCAGGAACAGCGCCGCCTCCGCGATGCCGAGCCCGAGCAGCAGCAGGCCGAGCGGCCACAGGCCGGCGAGATCCCCGTCGGTCACCGGGCCGTCGATGATCTGCTGGATCACCAGCGGGAAGGCGAGCCCGCAGAGCATCGCGAGGGATGCGGTCAGCGCGCTGCCGATCAGCGACGGGACCGCGGGACGGGCGTAGGGGTACAGCCGCAGGAGCGAGCGGATCGCCCGCGGGTGCGGGGCAGCGGCCGGCGTGGGATCTGTCGTCGCCGCGTCGGGTGGGCTCGGTTTCGTGGCGGTGTCGCTCGCTGTCATCGCCCGGCGAGCCTACGTCGGGCCACCGACGGGCTCGACCGGGTTTCCCGCGTGATCGCGCCGGGCGAACGCGCGGCGGTCGATTCCCGGCGGTCGAATCCCGCGGTCGATTCCCGCGGTCGAATCCCGCGGTCGAATCCCGCGGTCGAATCCCGCGGTCGAATCCCGCGGTCGAATCCCGCGTTGTCGGTGCGGGTCGTCCGGCTACCGGCCGGCGTCCGGCGTCGACCCGCCCAGGAGAACGTCCTCCCAGCCCGGCATCACGGGGCGCTGGCCGCGACGCGTCCGCGACGGGGCGTGGTCGGTGCCGGTTCGGACCGCGGGCGCGGCCTGCGCGGGCGGCCGGACGCCGGCGCGCTCGTCGGTCACCGTGCCCTCGACCAGTTCGGTCTCGTCGAGGCCCGCGTCCGCCGCTGGTCCGCCGGCCTCCGGCGGGCGCCGCGATCCGGCCGGGTGCCGGGCCGCGACCTCCTCGACGGCGGCGGCGATCTCGTCGGCCGGCGCCGGAGCCGGCGGAGCGGCCGCCGGGGGAACCGGCGCCATCTGGGCGGTGCCCTCCGCGTCGTCGATCGTCCGCAGCGGTCGCCGCGTGGTGTCCAGGATGTCCCGCGCCGCCTCGTCCTTCGGCCGGAGCGTGTTGGTCCGCGGACCGGAGTGGATCGCCCAGTGCGCGCGGTTCTCGGACCGCCCCGCGTGCCAGCGCAGCGCGAGCACCCAGCCCGACTCGTCCCGGTAGGCGTCCCAGGACACCCGCGAGTCCTGGCCGCGCTCCGCGAGCACGGCCATCACCAGTTCGTCCAGCGACCGGCGGGACGGGTTGCCGTCGATCAGCGGGTGCGCCTGCCGCGCCCGGTCGGCCATGCTCGACCGCTCCAGCAACACCGGGTAGGCGTACCGCTCGATCCGGTTCGCGCTGGTGTTCGCGGCCGCGGCCACGTCGGCCAGGGAGGCGCCCGCGCGGATCCGCGCCTGGATCTCGCGAGGCCGGAGCTGCGGCTCCAGGTCCAGTTCGAGCTGGCCGAGCCGGCTCATGTCGCCGCGGGCGGCGGCCCGGAGCCGCTCGTCGGCCGGCACGGTGAAGCGCTCGCCGGACTCCGCGTGCTCGAGCAGCAGGCTGTCGCCGGCACCCGTGTCGTCGTTGGCCAGCCCCAGGACCCGCAGCGCGCGCATGGCCGCCCACCTTCGCTCTCGTCGATGCGCCGGCCCCCGCCGTGGCCACCCCGCTGACAGCGCAGGGGCGGCACGCACACGCGCGGCGCGAGCCCGATCGACCTCGACGGTATCGGCTGCTTCCGGCGGTCCGACCCAGGCGCGCCGACCGCGGTGGCGGGCTATCCGAGCCGCTGCACCACGTGGTCGATGCAGGCCGTCAGCGCGCTGACGTCGTCGGGCTCGACGGACGGGAACATGCCGATCCGCAGCTGGTTGCGACCGAGCTTGCGGTAGGGCTCGGTGTCCACGATCCCGTTGGCGCGCAACACCTTCGCCACGGCGGCGGCGTCCACCCCGGCGTCGAAGTCGATGGTGCCGACCACCTGCGAGCGCAGCTCGGGACGGGCGACGAACGGCGTCGCGAACTCGCTGGTCTCGGCCCAGTCGTAGAGCCGCCCGGACGAGTCGGCGGTGCGCTTGGTGGCGAAGTCGAGGCCGCCCCCGTCGAGCAGCCAGTCGATCTGGTCGGCGAGCAGGAACAGGGTCGCCACCGAGGGGGTGTTGAGGGTCTGGTCCTTGCCGCTGTTGTCGGCGGCGACGGCGATCGACAGGAACTCCGGGATCCACCGGTCGGTCGCCGCGATCTCGGCGACCCGGTCGAGGGCGGCCGGCGAGGTCAGGGCGATCCACAGCCCGCCGTCCGAGCCGAAGACCTTCTGCGGGGCGAAGTAGTAGACGTCCGCCTCGGCGACGTCGACGGGCAGCCCGCCCGCGCCGGACGTGGCGTCGACGAGCACGAGCTGGTCGTCCAGCGCGCCGACCGGCCGGCGCACCGGCACCGCCACGCCGGTCGATGTCTCGTTGTGGGCGTAGGCGTACACGTCGACGTCGGGCGATGAGGCGAGGTCCGGGGCGTCGCCGGGGTCGGCGGCGAGGACCTCGGGGTCGTCGAGGAACGGTGCGCGGCGGGTGACCGTGGCGAACTTCGACGAGAACTCGCCGAAGGTCAGGTGCAGCGCGCGCCGGCGGACGAGCCCCAGCGCCGCGGCGTCCCAGAAGGCCGTCGTGCCGCCGTTGCCGAGCAGGACCCGGTAGCCGTCGGGCAGCCCGAACAGCGCGGTCAGGCCCTCCCGCACCCGGTGCACCAGGCTCTTGACCGGGGCCTGGCGGTGCGAGGTGCCCATCAGCGAGGTGCCGGTCGCCGCCAGCGCGGTCAGGGCGTCGAGCCGGACCTTGGACGGTCCGCAGCCGAACCGGCCGTCGGCGGGCTTGATGTCGGCGGGCAGCAGCAGGTCGGCGATGTCGGTCATGGCGAAAACGAGCTCCTCGGAACGGGATCGAGCGGACCCAATCCTGCCAGCCCGATCAGCCGGCCAGCGCCAGCGCGTCGAAGCCGGCGACCTCGTCGGCGCCGCGCGGTCCGTGCCCGACGTACAGCGCGGACGGCCGGACCAGCCGGCCGAGCCGCTTCTGCTCCAGGATGTGCCCGCTCCAGCCCGCGGTCCGCGCGCAGGTGAACATGGCCGGCATCATCGCCGCCGGCACGCCGGCGAAGTCGAGGATCACCGCGGCCCAGAACTCGACGTTCGTCTCGATCGCCCGGTCCGGCCGGCGGTCCCGCAGCACGGCCAGCGCGGCCTGCTCGAGCGCCGCGGCGGCCTCGTACCGCGGCGCGTCCAGCTCGCGGCAGGTGCGGCGGAGCACCCTCGCCCGTGGGTCCTCGGCGCGGTACACGCGGTGCCCGAAGCCCATCAGGCGCTGATGGCGGTCGAGGATCCGGTTCACCAGCCCGAACGGGTCTCCCGTGGACTCGACCTCCTGGATCATCGGCAGCACCCGGGCGGGCGCGCCGCCGTGCAGCGGGCCGGACATCGCGCCGATCGCGCCGCTGATGCACGCGGGCACGTCCGCCGCGGTGGAGGCGATCACCCGCGCCGTGAACGTGGACGCGTTCAGCCCGTGCTCGGCGGCCGACACCCAGTAGGCGTCGATCGCGCGCACCTGCTCGGGCGTCGGCTCGCCGAGCCAGGCGGTCAGGAACCGCTCGACGACGGTCGACTTCGACTCGATCAACGATTCCGGCACCTCGGGGGCATCACCGCGGGCGGAGCGCGCCGCATAGGACAGGGCGGCGGCGGTTGTCTGCGCGAGCTGGTCGCGGGCCTGTTCGTCCGAGATGTCCAGCAGGGGACCGAAGCCCCTGGACGTGGCGAGTGCCGGCAGACCGGCCTGCAGGTCGACCCGCACGTCGCCGGTGCGCAGCGGCGCGGGCGACAGATCGACCGGCAGGCGCGCGCCGAACTCGTCGTCCACCAGCAGCGCCCAGACGTCGTCGAAGCCGACGCGACCGACCAGATCCTCGATGTCGACGCCCCGGTACCGCAGCGACCCGCCGTCCCGGTCGGGCTCGGCGATCGCGGTGTGGAAGGCGACCACGCCTTCGAGTCCGGGGACGAAGGTCGAACCGTTCGCGGTCATGAAGCCTCCACGGTGAGGACTGGCGGGCACGGTGAGGACTGGCTCAGCGATGGAAGAGCGGGACAACGGGTGCGTGCCGCGATGGATCGGGCACCGGTGTGCACACTGTGCCGGTCGGGCGGCGACCGGCGACAGGGCCACCACGGTGGTCTTCGTCACTCTCGCGGTACGGCTGAGCAGGGACTTCGTGCCTCGGCGTAGCGTGCGGTCGGCCGGTCGGGCGCGACGGCGACTGATCTCGGGCGTGCTAACACCCCCGACCCCGCCGCGCGCGTCGGGTCGACCGGGACGGAGGATCACGCCCATGAGTGAGCAGGCGCCCGGCGGTCACGACCTGGCCTCCATGCGGGAGGTCTACTCACTCGCCGGGCTCGCCGAGAGCGACCTCGCCCCAGGGTGGCTCGGTCAGTTCCGGGCCTGGCTGGCCGACGCGGTGGCCGCGCGGGTGCCCGAACCCAACGCCATGGTCGTGGCCACCGCCTCCGCCGACGGGGTGCCGGCGTGCCGGACCGTGCTGTGCAAGGCCGTCGACGAGGAGGGGGTGGCCTTCTACACCAACCTGGGGTCGGACAAGAGCCGCGACCTGCAGGCGAATCCGCGCGCCGCGGCGACCTTCCCGTGGATCGCGCTGCAGCGGCAGGTACACGTTCGCGGGCCGGTCGAGCGGATGTCGCAGGAGGCCACGCTGGGGTACTGGGCGACGCGACCCCGCGGCTCGCAGATCGGCGCGTGGGCCAGCCCACAGTCCGCCGTGCTCGACGGCCGGCCGGCGCTGCAGGACCTGCAGCGCGACGTCGAGGCCAGGTTCGGCGGCCCCGACGACGACGGCCCGCCCATTCCGCTGCCACCGTTCTGGGGCGGCTGGCGGATCCGCCCGGTCACCGTCGAGTTCTGGCAGGGCCGGGTGGGGCGGCTGCACGACCGGCTGCGCTACCGCGACACGGGCGACGGCTGGGTCGTCGAGCGCCTGGCGCCGTGAGCGGCGACCCCGCCGCCGAATCGACGCAGGGCGCCGCGGACCGGGACGTCCCCGCAGGATCCCCGCCGAGCGCATCCACGACCGCGGAGGCCGCGGGCCGGTCCGGCCGGTGGCGCCGGCTCGGTCCCGATCTCCGCCCGCTGTCGGTCCCCGAGTACCGGCGGCTGTTCATCGGCCAGGCGGCGACGGTGGTCGGTTCGGTGCTCACGGCGGTCGCGGTGCAGCAGCAGATCTTCGACATCACCGGCGACTCCGCCTGGGTCGGCGTCGCGTCCCTGGTCGCGCTCGTCCCGCTGGTCGCCTTCGGCCTGCTCGGCGGCGCGATCGCGGACACCTACGACCGGCGCAAGCTGCTCCTCGTCACCTCGGTCGGCATCGCGCTGACCAGCGTCGGGCTCTGGCTGGTGGCGCTGATCGAGTCGCCGTCGGTGTGGGCGGTGATGGCGCTGCTCGCGGCCCAGCAGGCGTTCTTCGCCGTGAACCAGCCGACCCGCTCGGCGATCATCCCCCGGATCGTGCCGATCGACATGGTGCCGGCCGCCAATGCGCTGGGCATGACGATGTTCAGCGCGGGCGTGCTGGTCGGCCCGCTGCTCGTCGGCATCCTGCTGCCGCTGACCGGGCTCGCCTGGCTGTACTTCCTCGACGCGCTCACCCTGGTGGCGGTGCTCTACGCGGTGTGGCGGCTGCCGCCGATCCCGCCGCTCACCGAGCGCCGGACCCGGGCGAAGGTCATCGACGGCCTGCGCTACCTGCGGGTTCGGCACGTGCTGCTGATGACGTTCGTGGTCGACGTCATCGCGATGGTCTGCGGGATGCCGCGCGCGCTGTTCCCGCAGATGGCCGAGGAGACGTTCGGCGGTCCGCCGGGCGGCGGCATCGCGCTCGGCGTGCTCAACGCCTCGTTCGCGATCGGGGTGCTGATCGGCGGCGTCACCGGCGGCTGGGTGCAACGGGTGCACCGGCAGGGCATCGCGATCGTGGTGGCGATCTGCGTGTGGGGGCTCGCCATGACGATGTTCGGGCTCACCTCCGTGCTCTGGCTGGCCGTGATCTACCTGGCGATCGGCGGCTGGGCGGACCTGGTCAGCGCGATCTACCGGTCGACCATGCTGCAGGTGGAGGCCACCGACGAGATGCGCGGCCGGCTGCAGGGGGTGTTCACCGTGGTGGTGGCGGGCGGCCCGCGGCTCGCCGACCTGGTGCACGGGCTGGTCGCCAGCGCCACGTCGACGACGGTCGCGGTGACCGGCGGCGGGATCCTCACGATCGTGCTGACCCTGGTCGCGGCCGTGCTCGGCCGATCGCTGTGGCGCTATGACGCCCGCTCCCGCAAGGCGGCGCCCGGGGAGGTCGAGATCGCCGAGTCCGGCACAATCTCCCCGGGGTGACCCGTCGCGCCGGTGCCCCTCGCACTCGGGCGCACTGGAGGAAGGACCCGCATGTCCCGACCCCGGCACGTGCCGCAGGACTGGGCGCCCTATCAGCGGCTGGACGACGCGGTGCGCGCGTACATCCGCGACGCCGACGCCGCCCTGGAGGCGCTCGGTGGTGTGCTCGACGTGGCGACGGCGGCCGCGTTCACCTGCGAACTCGTGATGGCGACCCAGCCGTGGGGCGAGTCGCTGTGGCAGGAGGTCGCGGTCACCGACGGCCGCCGGCTGATCCTCTGGCACGGCGACGAGGAGGCCGACGCCGACCGGCCGGGCGCCCTGATCTTCACCTCGTCGATCCGCACCATCCCGCTGACCGCGATCGTCGATCAGGGCCTGCGGCACCGGTTCCGGGCAGAACCGGACGGGTCGCGCACCATGCACGCCGTGCTGCTGTACCTGGCCACCCAGACGGTCGAGCGGTCGATGACGGAGCTGACGGAGGCGAACGAGACCCGGTCCGTGCAGTATGTGGAGACCTACCGCTTCTCCAAGTCCGTCACCGACGGAGGGCTGGCCCAGATGCAGCGACTCCTCCAGTTCGGCCGGGCCATCTCCCAGTTCGCCGGAGGTCTCGCATGAGCAGTCCCACCGTCGACACCGTTCCCCGACCCGCGTCCGGCGAGCAGTTCGAGCTCACCAGGGGCGCGGCGCGGGCGCAGGTCGGCCAGGTCGCTGCGGTGCTCCGCGCGTTCTCGGTGGACGGTGTCCACTACACCGAGACATGGGACGACGCCGAGCTTCCGCCGATGGGGTGCGGGATCTCGCTGGCGCCGTGGCCGAACCGGGTGGCCGACGCGCGCTGGACCCACGCCGGCGCCACGCAGAAGCTGGACGTCACCGACCTCGAGTTCGGGCACGCCATCCACGGCCTGCTGCGCAACACCGCCTACCAGCCGGTGCGGGTCGACGCCTCGGCGGTGACGCTCGCCGCGTCGATCTACCCGCAGCACGGCTACCCGTTCCTGCTCGACGTCGAGATCACCTACCGGCTCGACGAGACGGGCCTGCAGGTCACGCATCTCGTGCGCAACGCCGGCGCCCGCCCGGCCCCGTTCGGGGTCGGCGCGCACCCCTACCTGCGGGTCGGCACCCATCCCGTCGAGGACCTCGTGGTGACCGTGAGCGGCACGCGGTACGCGCGGACCGACGACCGGATGATCCCGGTGGCCGTCGAGCCGGTGGACGGCACCACGATGGACCTGCGTTCGGGCGCCCGCCTCGGCGACGTCGACATCGACGTGGCACTCACCGGGTTCGACGTCTCGGACGGCCGGGTCGAGCACCGGCTGCGCGCGCCGGACGGCAACGGGGTGAGCCTCTGGGCGGACGAGGTGTTCGGCTGGGCGCAGGTTTTCGCACCCTCGATCTTCCCCGGTCCCGGAAAGCCGAACCAGCGCAAGGCCGTCGCCATCGAGCCGATGACCTGCGGGGTGAACGCGTTCAACACCGGCGACGACCTGATCACCCTCGGTCCCGGCGAACGGTGGTCGGCGTCGTGGGGCATCCGGCCGCTGCACGGATTCGTCGGCTGACGTCGGCACGCCGCCGGACGGTCAGCCGAACCAGCGCGGCACCCGGCGCGCGTAGTCGGCGTAGGCGGCACCGAACGTCGCGCGCAGGTACCGCTCCTCCGGCAGGATCGCGCCCCAGACCAGGCCGGCGACTCCGACGGGCGTGAGCAGCAGGGCCCAGAAGGACGGCCAGATCAGCGCGAGCCCGAGGTCGAGCGCGACCAGCCCGACGTACAGCGGGTTGCGGCTGACGCCGAACGGGCCGCTCTGGATGATCGCCCGCGTGGCCCCGCCGGGCAGCAGGGCGGTGCGGTGCCGCGCCATCAGCAGCAGCGCCCAGCCGTTCCAGACGGCGAAGGCGGCGACCAGCGCCCAGCCGATCCAGCGGACGGCCGGGGGCCACGCGAAGGGGTCGCCCGCGGCCGCGGTGATCACGACGCCGATCACGAGCGGGACGCCGAGTGCGACGGGCGGCCAGACGCGGTACGCGGGCGCGTCCGCCCCCGCGGGTTCGGCCTCCGGCATGTCCGTGATTGTGTCGGATCGTGGCCCGTCAGCCGCGCGGGCGGTCCTCCCACGCGCGGAGGGCCGCCGCCCGTTCCGTGGGATGGTCGACGATCGGCTCGGGGTAACCCTTCGGGATGCCGCCGTCCAGGTCCCACGGCCGGTGCACCGCCTTGCCCCGGACGCCGCGCAGCTCGGGCACGTACGTGCGCACGTAATCGCCGTCGGGGTCGAACTTCTCGCCCTGGCCGATCGGGTTGAAGATGCGGTAGAACGGCGCCGCCTGCGGCCCCGACCCGGCGACCCACTGCCAGCCGTGGTTGTTCGAGGCGACGTCGCCGTCCACCAGGTGCCGCAGGAAGTGCCGGGCGCCCTGCTGCCACGACAGGTGCAGGTCCTTGATCAGGAACGATGCGACGGCCATCCGGACGCGGTTGTGCATCCAGCCCTCGGCGAGCAGCTGGCGCATCCCGGCGTCGATGTACGGGAATCCGGTGCGGCCGGCCTGCCAGGCGGCGAGCTTCTCGTCGGCGTCCGCGCCCGACGCCCAGGTCATCCGGTCCACGGCGGGATCGACCGAGCGCCGCACCGACTCCGGCCGGTGGAAGACCACGTCGGCGTAGAACTCGCGCCAGGCCAGCTCCCGCCGGTACGAGGCGGCGCCCTTGCTGCGCCGGTCCGCGAGGCCGGCCAGCATCGTCCGAGGGTGGATGCAGCCCCACTTGAGGTACGGCGACATCCTGCTCGTGCCGGGGCGATCCGGCCGGTTCCGGTTGTCGTCGTAGTCCGCCATGCGCTCGTCGAGGAAGTCCCGCCAGCGGTCGAGTGCGGCCGCCTCGCCGGGGTCGGGCAGCTGCATGTCGCCGGGCACGGACGCGCCGAGCCGGTCGATCGCGTAGCTGCGGCCGGTGCCGTCGACGCCGGCCGGGTCGATCCAGCGCACCCGCTTCCCGGACTCCGCGGGTGCCCGCCAGCCGTGCGCGGACCAGCCGCGGTAGTACGGGGTGAACACGGCGTAGGGCGTGCCGTCGTCCTTGCGCACCCGGCCGGGCGCCACCGCGTACGGCGATCCCGTGGCGACCAGCGCGACGTCCACGCCGGCCAGCGCCTTCTCGACGGCGGCGTCCCGCTGCCTGCCGTACGGCATGTAGTCCGCGGAGACGTGCACCGCGGCCGCCCCGACCGCGCGCGACACCCGCGGCAGCACCGTCTCCGGCCTGCCGTGCACGACCAGCAGCCGGCCGTCGATCGACTCGTCGAGCGCAGCGAGGCAACCGCTCAGGAACGCCCGGCGCGGGGAGCCGGCCGGGCCGAGCAGGGCGTCGTCCGCGACGAACAGCCCGAGCACCTCGGCATCCGAGGACGCCGCGAGCAGCGCCGCGTGATCGGACAGGCGCAGATCCCGCCGGAACCAGAGCACGCTCCGGCCGGCCGACCCCGACGATGCAGCCATCACGTCGATCATGCCCAGCCGCGGCCCGGTCGAATCACGACGCGCTGAGCGCACCGTGGCCGTCCGCGGGCAACCCGTATGACGCCGTTGTCTCCGGTATGACGCAATAGCGCCATACCGGCGACACCACGGTCATACGAGAAGGGCGGGGCATAGAGAGGGGGGGCATCGAGAAGGGCGGGGCATACGAGAAGGGCGGGGAGTGACCAGGTCCGGCTCAGCGGTCGGCGACCGGACGGTAGTCGCGGGCGGTGTAGCCGGTGTAGACCTGCCGCGGGCGGCCGATCTTGGTGGCCGGGTCGTTGATCATCTCCCGCCACTGGGCGATCCAGCCCGGCAGCCGGCCGAGGGCGAACAGCACCGTGAACATCCGGGTCGGGAAGCCCATCGCCTTGTAGATCAGCCCGGTGTAGAAGTCGACGTTCGGGTACAGCTTGCGCTCGATGAAGTACTCGTCGGACAGCGCCACGGCCTCGAGCTCCTGCGCCAGGTCGAGCAGGCTGTCGCTGGCGCCGAGATCGTCGAGCACCTCGTGCGCGGTCGCCTTCACCAGTGCCGCCCGCGGGTCGTAGTTCTTGTAGACCCGGTGCCCGAAGCCCATCAGCTTGACGCCCGGCTCCTTCGCCTTCACCCGCTTGACGAAGGTGTCGACGTCGTCGCCGCCCCTCTGGATGGACTCGAGCATCTCCAGCACGGCCTGGTTGGCGCCGCCGTGCAGCGGCCCGAAGAGCGCGTTGATGCCGGCCGACACGGAGGCGAAGAGGTTCGCGTTCGACGAGCCGACCAGCCGGACCGTGGACGTCGAGCAGTTCTGCTCGTGGTCGGCGTGCAGGATCAGCAGCTGGTCCAGGGCCTTGACCAGCTTCGGATTCACCTCGTAGGGCTCGGCGGGGAAACCGAACGACATCCGCAGGAAGTTCTCCACCAGGCCGAGCGAGTTGTCCGGGTACAGCAGCGGCTGGCCGACGGACTTCTTGTAGGCGTACGCCGCGATCGTCGGCAGCTTGGCCAGCAGCCGGATGGTGGACAGCTCGACCTGCTCCGGATTGAACGGGTCGAGCGCGTCCTGGTAGAAGGTCGACAGCGCGCTGACCGCGCTGGACAGCACCGGCATCGGGTGCGCGTCCCGCGGGAACCCGTCGAAGAACCGCTTCAGGTCCTCGTGCAGCATCGTGTGCCGGCTGAGCCGCTTCACGAACGCGTCCAGCTCGGACTGCGTCGGCAGTTCGCCTTTGATGAGCAGGTAGGTCGTCTCGAGGAACGTCGAGGACTCGGCCAGCTGCTCGATCGGGTAGCCCCGGTAGCGCAGGATCCCCGCGTCGCCGTCGATGTAGGTGATCTTCGAGGTGGTCGACCCGGTGTTGGTGAACCCGGGATCGAGGGTGATCACGCCCAGCGTGGTGAGCAGCTTGGAGATCTCCACGCCCGACTCACCCTCGGTGGCCGGGATGACCTTGAGGTCGAGCTGCTCGCCGCCGTACTCGAGGGAGGCGGAGGCCGGCGCGTCCACGGTGGGCGCGGCCGGCGGATCGAACATCACGGCTCCCGTCTGCTCGGCCTTGCTCGGGCCGCTGGGCGGAGCTACGGCGGTATCGGTGGCCTCGGGCATACGGGTGCTCGCCTCTCGTTCCTGTCGTGACGAAACCGGCTGTGGCAGCTCCGGCGGGTCGTGTCGAGGACGGTGTTCTCGTGCCATGAGGCTACTGGTCAGTCCGGATGCCTTCGATGCCGCCCGTGGGGCTCGGGGCGGACGGTGCCTTCCCGCCGGATGTCCGGTACGGGAGGATGAGCGCCGCCGAACGGCCCGGTGGCAGCGGAGAAGGGGAGTGGGCATGCGCAGGTCCGCGTTTCTGGCATGCGGTGCTGTCGCCCTGGTCTGGCTGACCGGGTGCTCGTCGACGGTGGCCGGCTCCCCGGCCGTGGGAGCCGCGCCCCTCGCGTCGACGGCGGCCGGCACGGCTGGTACGGACGTGACGGAACCCACAACGTCGGCCGGCGGCACCCGGACGACGGTCACCGACCCGAGCGAGTTCGCGAGCGGCGTGACGTTCGAGGAGTTCGACCAGGACCTGCTGGACGCCGAGTACAGCGTCAACGCGTTCTGGGTCGCCCACTGGTCGGACTTCTACACGGGCGTCTATCAGCCGCCGGCCGTCGTCGGCCTCTACGACGGCACGGACCCGTCGACCGCCCCGACCTGCGGGGGCGAGCCGTTGGAGCCGACCAACGCGTTCTACTGCCGCGACGAGGACTACGTGGCGTGGGACGTGAGCCTGATGGCGGAGGGGACGGACCTCATCGGCGACACCTGGATCTACCTGGTCATCGCGCACGAGTGGGGGCACGCCATCCAGAACCGGCTGGACCTCGGGCTGGTCGCCGACGGCCGCGAGCTGCAGGCCGACTGCCTGGGCGCCGCGGCCCTGTTCGGCGCGGCCGCGGACGGGACGCTGGAACTGGAGGACGGCGACGAGAAGGAGATGGTCAACTCCCTGAGCCTGCTCGCGGACGAGACCGCCTGGACCAGCTCGGCGGACCACGGCGACCCGTTCGAGCGCGTGCAGTGGTTCACCCTCGGGCGGAACGGCGGCGTGCCGGCCTGTCACGACGTCCTGGTGGGCGACGACCCGGCGGCCACGGACGCCCCCGCCACGACGGTCACCACCGCGGCGACCACCGGCGAGTCGGTCCGCACCGACGCCCCGACGTCGGACGGCGGGGAGACGTCGTCGCCCCCCGCGACGACGGCCGGCGCCACCGGCTGACCGCTCGCGGCGCTCGGTGACACGCCCCGATGTCCCCGGGGCGCGCCGATCCGCGTGGCACCCTGGCAGGCGGGAAGCCGTGGTCCGTGGCAACCCCCGCGACGGGCGCTGCGTCCTGAACCAGGGCCGGATCTCCGGTCGCCGAGTTCAACGAGCGGACGCGCGAGCAGAAATCGAGGATGTGCATGCGAGCCAGATATCTGGCCGTCGGCCTGGCGGTCGTGCTGGCCATCGTCACCGGCTTCCTGATCTACCAGGGCAACCAGTCGACGTCGACCGCCGGCGAGGGCACCGTGGTGGTCACGCAGACGTCCACGCTCCCGCCGAACGCCGAGTCCCGCGAGTCGTCCGAGACCACGCCCAGCTCCTCGGATGCGCAGCCGACGCCGGCCGACACCGGTGGCCGCCCGCCCACGAACGTCCCGATGACCAGGCTGAATCCGGGGGACAGGGCACCGCAGTTCATCATCTTCTCCTTCGACGGCGCCGGCTCGCACCAGCGCTGGAACGAGTTCATGGCCGCCGCCGAGCCGACCAACTCGCGCTTCACCGGATTCCTGTCCGGCATCTACCTGCTGGGCGATCCCGCCAAGGACGCGGGCGTGTACGTCGGCCCGGGTCACGCGCCCGGCCGGGCGTCCATCGGCTACGGCGGCCCCGAGGACGAGATCGTCACCGAGGTCAACGATCTCAACACCGCCTACAGCAAGGGCCACGAGATCGGCACGCACTACAACGGCCACTTCTGCAGCGACAACCCGCCCGGCGGCAACCAGTGGACGGCCGCGGACTGGGAGAACGAGCTCGACCAGTTCTTCACCTTCATGACCGACTGGAAGCAGCTCAACGGCTACGCCGACGCCCCGGACCTGCAGGTTCCGACGAGCGAGGTCAAGGGCGGCCGCACCCCGTGCCTGGAGGGCAACTGGGAGGATCTGGTGCCCGCGTGGCAGGCGCACGGCATGACCTACGACTCGTCGCTGCCCGCCCCGTACAACGGCATCGCCTGGCCCGAGAAGAAGGACGGCATCTGGGAATTCTGGATGCCACAGGTCTATTCGCCCGGCTTCGACGGCATGACGACGGCCATGGACTACAACTTCTGGGTGAAGTTCAACGGCGGCCAGGAGGAGCCGGCGACGGCGCCCGAGCTGCGCGGGATCGTCAAGGGCACCTACGAGTACATGTACGACCAGGCCTACAACGGCAACCGGGCGCCGATCCTCATCGCGAACCACTTCAACAAGTGGAACGGCGACTCCTTCAACCCGCCGGCGATGGAGTTCATGCAGGAGAAGTGCGGCCAGCCGGACACGTACTGCGCGACCTACCAGGACGTCATCGCCTGGATGGAGATGCAGGACCCGGCGGTGCTCGCCGCGCTGCAGGCGCAGGCGCCCGTGGCGGCCGCGCCGGCCTGACGACCGGGCGCGATGGGCGCGATCGGCGTCGGCTCCGTCGCGCCGGAGGCGACCACGTCGGCCCGGACGTCGGCGTTCTCGCGGTCCAGCACCGCGAAGATGCCGTCGAAGTCGGCTCCGGAGTACCGGTCGAACTGCAGCGTGCGCCCGAGAACCGCTGCGACGGCGCCCATCACGTCGGGGTCGAAGCCCCGCACCGGGCCGTCGCCCAGCTCGAAGGGCGGGTCGGGCAGCGCCGCCACCACCCGCAGCGCGCCTGCGTCCACGTCGACCCCCGTCCGCCGATCCGCATCGCCGCTGTCGGGTCGTGCGGCGCGGAGATCAGGCAAGCACGCCGGCGCCGGAGACGCCAGACGTTCCGGCCGGCGCCGGCACGGCCGCGTGATCAGGACGGCGGGCGGGGCCGCGGGCGAGGAGGTAGGCGAGGAAGCCGACGGGCGCGAGGAAGATCGTCGCGACCAGGATCGGAGCCATGATCAGCGGGTGCACGCCACGCGCCCTGCCGTCGAGGTACATCCAGCGTGCGACGAGCAGGTCGAAGGCGACCAGGTGCGCCCACACGGTGGCGGCGCCGGCCTGGGTGGCGAGCACCTGCTGCAGCGCGCCGAGGTCGGGATTGCTGATCACGGGCCAGTACCGGGGCAGGATCGGGATCATCACCGCCAGGTAGGCCAGTAGCGGGGGCACCGCGATCCAGGGCGATCCGATGATCCTCCCGGTCCAGCGCCGGCCGGGCAGGACGATCATCAGCACCCAGAAGGGCACCGTCACCAGGAATGTCAGGGTGAAGATCGGCTCGATGCCGGTCACGGCGACACCGCCGCGGCGGAGCGCGCGGCGCGGGCACGCACGCCGCGGCGGAGGACGACCGTGGCCCCGCCGGCGACCGCGAGGACGGTGAGGCCCAGCGCGAGCAGCGTCAGGGCGTCCGGGTGGACGATGGACTGGCCACGCAGCGCCTGCCACGTCACGATGCCGACGACGGCCGCGTAGCCGCCCGCCGCGAGGCCGGTCAGCCGCGCCCTGACCCCGGCCGAGCGCAGCACCGGCACCCGGCGGGAGAGCAGCTCCAGCGCGATCAGCAGCAGTGGGATCAGCTGCAGCGCATGCATTCCGATGAAGTGCGGCACCCGCATGTCGCCGCCGACGGTGCTCCAGCCCAGCAGTGGCAGGCCGGGGCCGCCGTCCGGCAGGCCCACGGTGTGCGCCCCGATGATGCCCGCGTCGTCCGCGAGCTGCTGGTCGGTCGGCGCGGTCATCAGGAACCCGAGCCCCATCCCGACCAGCGCGATCACGGAACCCGCGCGGACCGCCAGCGCGCGCGCCGGGTCGGGGTCCGGGTTGGCGAACAGCACGACCGCCACGACGAGGCTGGCCACCCAGAGCACCCCGATGGAGCCGGCCATGATGGAGAAGAGCGTCGCGTCCAGCGGTGTCGTGTAGTTGAAGTGCGACGTGGTGCCGCGCAGCGCCTGCGCCACGATGATCACCATCTCGATGCCGAGGGCGAACGCGGCCACCGTGCCGGCCCACCACGCGACCCGCCGCCACCGGCGCAGCTGGCCGATCAACCAGCCGAAGGTGAGCGCGTAGATCGCCACGGACAGCGCGAACTTCACCGGTTTCGCCCACAGCGGCAGGCCGGTGACGAGCCGGTCGTCGACCGCCAGGCCGACGACCCCGACCAGCGCCGTCGCGGCCATCGCGATCGCCAGCACGAACAGTGGGCGATGCGACCGCACGTCCCGCGCGAGATCGCCGCGCGTCGGTAGGGCTGCGACAGGTGAGGCAGGGCTGACAGTCTCGGCAGTCACGGGGACACCTCCGGGGTGGCGGGGACGGTCGGCACGGCGCCGGCGTCGCCGGTCTGGCCGTGGAATCGCAGGTGGGACACGTGTTCCTGGGCCATCAGGCGCAGCTGTTGCAGCAGGGCCTCGCCGACGACCATGCCGACGACGGCGGTGTCGACCATGGCGACGCGATCCGTCGCCGCCTGCACGGCGTCCAGGTCGGCGCGGGCGCAGGTCAGCGCGGCCGCCGCGTACGGATCGACCAGCGCGGCCAGGTCGTCGTGCTGCAGCCGGTGCAGCGTGGCGAGCACGTCGGCCAGCGCTGCCCGACCCGGGCTGGCATCGGACACGAACCAGCCCAGCCGCGCGAGCAAGTCGTCGACCGCGTGGCGGGCTCGCGCCCGTGCGGCGGCCCCGTCCGGGTCGACCTCGGGATCGATCGGCGGCGCCGTCTGCGCGATCGCCGCCTGTGCGGTACCCAGCACGGAGTGCAGGTTCTGCTCGGGTGCGTCGAGCAGGGCCAGCACATCCCGGGCCGTGGCGACGGAGAGCCCGCCGACCTCGATCAGCGCCCGGATCAGCCGCACCCGCCTGACGTGTTCCGGCCCGTAGGCGGCCTGGTTCGGGTGGGTCCGCTCACCACTCGGCAGCAGCCCTTCCCGCAGGTAGTACTTGATCGTCGGCACCGGAACGCCGGTGGCGTGACCGAGCTCGCCCATCCGCATGATGGATAGTGTAACTATCGATAGTGCTGGTGTCCATCTGGGACGCGCAGCGAGAGGCGGTCAGCCGCCCGCGGTGACGCCGGCGGGCGACCGATCCCGCCGGGCGAGCACGGCCGCAGCCGTGTCCTCCTCGATGAGAACGCCGTTGATCGCGGCGGCCACGCTCACGCCCTGCGCGGCGGCGCCGATCACGCCAGCCTGGATGTCGGTGACGTTGCCGGCCACCCATACCGCGGGCACCTCGGTCGCGCCCGAGGCGTCGGCCGGATAGGACTCGCCGAACGCCGCCCCGAACGGATGCGGCTCGGGCCGCACGCCGAGGCTCTCCAGCACCGGCGATCGCGCGACCATCCGTCCGCCCACCGCCAGCGCCTGCCGGGGGACCAGCCGGCCGTCGCGCATCCGCACGCCCGTCAGCCGGTCGTCGTGGCACTCCACCCGGTCGACGAGGCCGGTGACGAGATCGATCCCCCGCGCGGCGAGCTGCTCGGCCTGCTCGTCCGTGGGGTCCGGTGCGGTGTGCACGAAGAGCACCACGTCCGCCGACCACTGCCGGAACATCAGCGCCTGGCGCACCGCCATCGGCCCGCTACCGACGACTCCGATCGCCTTGTCGCGGATCTCCCATCCGTGGCAGTACGGACAGTGCACGACGTCTCGGCCCCAGCGGTCCGCGAGCCCGGGGATCTCCGGGAGCTGGTCGCCCAGCCCCGAGGCGACGAGGACGGCGCGTGCCCGCACCCGCGCGCCGCCGGCGAGCGTCACCTCGATGCCGTCCCGTTCCTGCCGGCGCGCGGACTCCGCCCAGCCCTCGACCAGCACGCCGCCGTATCGAGCCAGCTCGGCGCGGCCGGCCGCCAGCAGCTCGGCGGGCGGCATGCCGTCCCGGCTGAGGAAGCTGTGCACGCCATCGGCCGGTGCATTCCGCGGAGCGCCGGCGTCGAGAACGGCGACCGAGCGGCGGGCGCGGGCGAGCACCACCCCGGCGCTGAGGCCGGCGGCGCCGCCACCGATCACCACGACGTCGTAGGAGTCGGTGTGGAGAGTCATGACCCGATGGTGCGATCGGCGCGGCAGGGGTTGCAAGGTTCGTTGCCGTTTCGGCAAACTCGGCGGATGGACGACGATCTCGACGGCGTGCTGGCGGCGGTCGGGCCGCGGCTCCGGGCGCTCCGTCGGCGCGGCGGCACCACCCTGACGGAACTTGCCGCGGCGACCGGCATCTCGACGAGCACGCTGTCCCGGCTCGAGAGCGGCCATCGGCGGCCGACGCTGGAGCTGCTGCTGCCGCTCGCCCGGGTGCACGGCGTCCCGATCGACGAGCTGGTCGGTGCTCCGCCGACCGGGGATCCCCGGGTGCACATCCGCCCGGTCCGCCGTAACGGCATGACGATCGTGCCGCTGAGCGGGCGGGCGGGTGGCCTGCAGGCCTACAAGCTGGTCATGCCGGCGTCCCGGCGGCGCACCGCACCGGAGCCGCGCAGTCACGACGGCTACGAGTGGCTGTACGTGCTCGACGGCCGGCTGCGCCTGGTGCTCGGCGACCGGGAGATCGTGCTGACGGCCGGCGAGGCGGCCGAATTCGACACGCAGGTGCCGCACTCGCTGTCGAGCGACGGCGCCGCCGGCGCCGAGCTGCTCGTTCTCTTCGGGCGGCAGGGCGAGCGGGCGCACCTGCGGGCCCGCGCCGGCGGCCGGTGACCACGCGGCTCGGTGATCAGTCGTCCGTGCCGGAGCGCGGCTGGTCCTCCCCGTCGCCTTCGCCGCTCGGGACCGCGGCTGCGGCAGCCGGTTTGCGCGCCAGAACGACGCCGAGCCACGGCAGGGGCGTGGCGTCGCGGCGGAGGTCGACGGCGCCCGCCGCGGCGGCGAGATCGGCGGTCGCGTCGAGGTCGCTGTTCTCGATCGCGTGGCGGAACAGGCGCCGGACCAATCGCCCACCGCTCGCCGGCGGCTGTGCGTCCGCGATGGCCAGGCGGCCACCGGGACGCAGCACCCGGATCAGCTCGCCGACGGCCGTCCCGCGGTCGGCCGGCGGGAGGTGATGGATCATCAGGCTCGTGACGGCGGCGTCCATGCTCCCGTCCGGGAACGGCAGGCGCTGCGCCGCTGCCACCTGGAACCGCGCCGGCGGCCGCCCGCGGCGCGCGCGCCGTGCCTTTCGGGCGGCCGTGGCGACCATCTCGGCGGCCGCGTCGACCCCGTCGGCCGATCCATTCGGGCCGACGACCCGCGCCAGTGCCAGCGTGAGAGTACCGGTGCCGCAACCCACATCGAGAACCCGGCGGCCCGGTCGCAGGTCGAGCTGCCGGGCCAGCTGGGCGCGGAATCGGCGGCCGCGTCCGGCGAACGCGATGGCGGCGATCAGGTCGTAGCGGCGCGGCCATCGGATCAGGGCGCCGACCGGGGACGCCCGCCCGTGGTCGTGGTGACCGTGATCGCCGGGCCCGTGGTGCGGCTGCTGCTCGTCGGCGTGCATGGAGGGCTCGCTCCTCTTCTTTCGTGTCTCCGTCCCGCGCGGAAGTTCCTGTCTTGTCCCGCGGGGATGCGTCTGTTCCGGTGGGTGGCGGTCAGGCCGGTGCGGGCCGATGGGTCCCGGCGGGGCTGGTGTGGATCGTCGCGCCGCTCAGCCGCCGGACGTCGTCGAGCAGGCGCGCCTGCGAGCAGCGCCACCGAACCGCTGAGAGCGACCACGGCGAGCTGCAGCAGGGCGGTACCGGCCAGCAGGACGAGGCTGAGCTTGACGGCGCGGATGCCCTGCGCGCTGGCCTCCAGCGCGTCGTCCACGGAGTCCGCGCTGTCGTGGCTGTGCGGCCGACATCGCCGCAGCAGCAGGCGTTTGGGCCCGCCGGCACGCTCGTGTCGGTGGCCGTGGCCCGCTTCGTGGCCATGGCCGTGGCCGTGGTCGTGGTCGTGACGGTGATCGGCGCCGGTCATCGCGGCCTCCCGGACCCGCGCGGGCGGGCCGCCGTCTCGACGGCCGCGAGGTGTGCGCCCTGGTGATGCGCGGGCTGGGCGTGCCCGGCGTGCTCGACGTTGTGCATCGCGTCGATGATCAGCTGCCGGACGTGGTCGTTCTCCAGCTGGTAGAAGATCGACGTGCCCTCGCGACGCGTCCGGACCAGCCGGGCCATGCGCAGCTTCGCCAGGTGCTGGGAGACCGACGGTCCCGGTTTCCCGATCGACTCGGCGAGGTCGTTGACGGGCATCTCCCCGTCGACCAGCGACCACAGGATCTGGATGCGGGTGCCCTCGGCGAGCATCCGGAAGACCTCGACCGCGAGCGCCACCTGGTCCGCGGGCAGCGCCTCTCGCACTGACCCATTATCTGCATCCATACGCAGACAATAGACCATCCGAACCGACGGCGCGATGCCCGGAGGCCCGGCGGGTGAGGCCCCGATGCCCGAACCGGCCCGCCGCATGGGGGGGCCGGTTCTGGGCTGCGAACTCGTGTGCCGAGCCCGGCCGGTCAGCCGGCCGCGTCCGCCCGGTCCGCGTTGGCGTGGATCGCGTCCCGCAGCCACTGCGCGAGGCCGGGGGCCACGTCGTCGTAGGTGCGGGTGAAACGCTCGTCCTGGACGTACATGTCGCCCAGGTGCCGGTGCATGGTCGGTGAGCAGTCGTAGAAGGTCTCGATCCCGCGACGGTGCTCCTCGGCCAGGTCCATGGCCTCGGCGCTGTCCGGCGCGGCGCCGCCGTTCATGGCCGCGGCCAGCCGGCGGTTCAGGTCGTCGCCGGCCTCCTTGATCTCGATCCATTGCTGCTTGCTGAGCTTCGAGGTTCGCTGCTGCGACTGCTTCCATGCGTCGGTGTCGCCCCAGCGCTGCTCGGCCTCGGTCTCGTAGTCCTCGTTGTAGTCGGGGCCGAAGATCTCGAACTTCTCTTCGGGGGTGAGCTGGATGCCCATCGTGAATGCCTCCATTTCCTTGTCGACGGCGGCGACCATGGCCGTGAGCCGGCCGATCCGGTTCGTCAGCAGCTCGCGCTGCCGGCGCAGGTGCGCGCCGGTGTCGGCGCCCGGATCGTCGACGATGGTCGCGATCTCGTCCAGGGAGAAGCCGAGCTCGCGGTAGAACAGGATGTGCTGCAGCCGTTGCAGGTCCTCGTCGGAGTACAGCCGGTACCCCGACGTCGAACGCCTGCCCGGCTCCAGCAGCCCGATCTGGCCGTAGTGGTGCAACGTCCGGACCGTCACGCCGGCCAGGTCGGCGACCTGTCCCACCGAGTAGTTCATGTCCTCTCCTCGGACATCCGTGTCCGGGCCGTGGTGGCCCGACCATTCGAGGATGAAGCCTGACGTTGCGTCAGGGTCAAGGGTCTTTTCAGGATGCCCGACAGCGCGCGTGGCAGTTGTACGGTGACGGCATGACAGCCGGTCGGGCCGCGCGCCCCGAGCAGGACGGGCTCCCGGCCGTGTCGTGAGCACCCGGTGGGCCGGCGTCCCGCCGCTCGCATGCGAGCCGAGGGTGTTTCGCCGGAGGGGAGGTGATCCCCGTGACCGAACCCCGACCGAACGCTCCTGAGCCGGCGTGGCAGGAGTTCCTCACCTGGCAGTGCGGACGGACGCCCATCGACGGCACGGTGCGGACCGTGCTGCCGTTCGGCGCATTCGTCGAGCTCCCCGGTGGTGTGCAGGGCCTCCTGCACGTCTCGCAGTGGCGCGACGAACCCCAGGTCGGCCGGCCGCTGGCCGTGCGCATCCTGCGGCTCGACCTGGACCGGCGGCAGGTCAGCCTGGTCCTCGCCTGACCGGCGGCCCGGACCGGCCGAACCCCACCCGCCGGTCCGGAGCCGGTGACCGCACCGGTCCCGAGCGGCGGCACGGGAAGCCGCACTGGTTTCGAGCGGCCGCACGGGTGATTGTGCCGCGTGCGGTCGCTCCGAACCCGTGCGGTCGGCCTAATGCGCCCGTGCGGTCGCTCCGATTCGGTGCGGTCAGTCGAGCGCGCGGCCGTGAGGTCGCCCGGACCGAGCGCGATCCCGCCTTCCGCGGAACCGCACTGGTTTCGAGCGGCAGCACGGGTGATTGTGGCGCGTGCGGTCGCTCCGAACCCGTGCGGTCAGCCCAACGCGCCCGTGCGGTCGCTCCGAATCGGTGCGGTCAGCCCAACGCGCGCGGCAGTCGCCGGTAGACAGTGCGCCCCAGCGGAGGTCGCACGCCATGCGGTCGCTTCCGGGCCGCGCCGGCATCGGAAGCGCATCGAGGGGAAAGTCGTGCCCCGCGGCCGCGAGAACGGGTTCGAAACCCATTCCGCGGCCCCGGGGACTTCGCCGTGACGGCCACGCTGGCCGTCGACGCTGAGCCGGTGCCCGGCCGGGACTGTGCCGCGGGTATGACTCCGCCCCGTGGCCCTCCGGCGTGCGCTGGCACCGGCTGTCCGCCGAGTTCGTGTGACCGGCACGGGCGCGTCCGGTTGACCCGGCGCGGGCGCCGCTCCAGGCTTCGTCGCATGACCCCGCTCGAGGTGATCACCGCCTACGCCACCGCGATGAGGAGCGGGGACCGGCAGGCGGCGTTCGCGTTCTTCTCCGACGACATCGTCGGGTACGCGCCCGGCCGCTCCGGCCTGGCCGGCGTGAAGCGCGGCAAGGCCGCCGTGCTCGGTTATATCGAGACGGTCGTCGCGCACGTCCGCGATCGCGTCGAGCTCGAGGTGATCGACACCCTCGTCGGCGCCGAGCATGTCGGGCTCCTGGTGCGGGAGCTGCTCGGCGAGGGCGACGACCGGATCGAGATCCGGCGGCTCAACGTGTACCGGATCGTCGACGATCGGATCGTGGAAATCCGCATCTTCGAGGCCGATCAGTACGCCGTCGACGAGTGGACCGCCGCGCAGGGCCTCTGAACTCGGACCGGCGACGGATCCACGCGCCCGGGACGGACCGGCGACCGCCCGCCCGCCCGGAACGGACCGGCGACCGGCCCGCCCGCGGACGGACCGGCGACCGGTCAGCCTCGGCGGTGGGAAGGACCAGCGACCGGCCCACGTCGGCGGTGCGCCAACGAACTCAGTGGCCGCGGTGGTCCTGCCGGTTCGATCGCGGGCCGAACCGGGGCTTGCGGTACCCGCTCACCTCGATGAGCCGCATCACCCGCTGCCGATGGCCGCGCCACGGCTCCAGCAGCTCGAGCATGCCGTCGTCGTCGACGGGCCGGCCGATCATGGCCCACCCGACCAGCGCCGGCAGGTGGTAGTCGCCGACGCTCACGGTGTCGGGGTCGCCGTGCGCGCGCTGCATCACCTCGGCCGCGGTCCACGCCCCGATGCCCGGCACGCTGCACAGGGCGCCGAGGGTCGCCGGCCCGCCGCGGCCGCCGTCGACCGTGCGCTGCAGGCCCGGTTCGACCCGGGCAGCGGCACCGACGGTCCGTGCCCGGCCGGGGTCGACACCGGCGAGATGCCAGTCCCACGAGGGGATCCGGCCCCATGTCACGGCCGGGGGGCAGACCATCATGCCGGCCGGCGCCGGCCCGGGCGCAGGATCGCCGTGCTGCGCGATCAGCAGTCGCCAGCCGCGGCGCGCGTCCGCTCCGACCACCCGCTGTTCCAGGACGGCGGCGACCAGCACGTCGAAGACGATTCCGGTGCGCGGGATGTGCAGCCCGGGGGCGGCGCGCCGGGAGCGGTCGAGCAGCGGCACGGCTGACACGTCGAGGTCCGACCAGTCGTCGCCCGCGCCGAGCAGGGCGGGCAGACCCGCGATGCACCACTCGGCGCCGAGACCCCAGGCGGCCGCCCGCACCTCGTCGCCCGCTCGGGTCAGGTGCAGCGTCGCCGGTCCGAGCGGCGTGCTGGTGGTTCGCCACAGGCCGCTCGCATCCACCAGGTAGGTCGGGTCCGCGCTGCCGCGGCGCAGCGGGCCCAGGGTGCGCAGGATGTCGACGGCGAACCCCGGCCGCCAGGTGGTTTCGACCCGGACACCCACGGACGCCGGACCCGGCGGATGGGTTGACGCGTCGGCAGCGGTCACCGGGCCCCTTGGTCGGACGGCGTCGGCCCGGCGTCCCGGCCGGGCGCGGCGTACGCGGACACGCGCGGCTCGCTCGGCCGGTCGTCCAGCCGGGCGGGCAGCCGGACCCAGAACTGCGTGCGCCCGGGCCGGCTCTGCACCCCGACCGATCCGCCGTGCGCGGCGGTGACCGCCGAGACGATGGCGAGTCCGAGGCCGGTCGAGCCGGCCGCGCGGGAGCGGGAGGAATCGCCCCGCACGAACCGGCCGAAGACCTCGGCCTGGAGCTCCGGAGGAATGCCGGGTCCGTCGTCCGTCACCGTGATCACCGCGCCGTGCCGGTCGGAGTGCAGGCCGCACGACACCACCGTGCCGGGCGGCGTGTGGGTGCGCGCGTTCGCCAGCAGGTTCGCCAGCACCTGGTGCAGGCGGGCGGAGTCACCCGTCGTGGTCACCGGCTCCTCGGGCAGGTCCATCTGCCAGCGGTGGTCGGGGCCGGCCACGCGCGCGTCGGAGACCGCGTCGACCACCAGCATCGACAGGTCCACCTCGTCGCGGGACAGCGGCCGCCCGGCGTCGAGCCGGGCGAGCAGCAGCAGGTCGTCGACCAGGGTGGTCATCCGCGACGACTCGGACTCGACGCGACGCAGCGCGTGCGCGACGCCGTCGGTGTCGGCCTCGTCGCGCCGGGCGAGCTCGGCGTATCCGCGGATCGCCGCGAGCGGCGTGCGGAGCTCGTGCGAGGCGTCGGCGACGAACTGGCGGACCCGCGTCTCGGAGGCCTGCCGCGCGGTGAGCGCGTCGGACACGTGCCCGAGCATCTGGTTCAGCGCGGCGCCGACCTGTCCGACCTCGGTGCGGGGATCGGTGTCCCGCTCGGGGACGCGCACCCCGATGTCCACGTCGCCGCGATCCAGCGGCATCGTGCTCACCTGTCGGGCGGTCGACGCCACCCGCTGCAGCGGGCGCAGCGACCGGCCGACGACCCAGAACACCGCAGCGGCGCCGGCGACGAGGGCGAGCCCGACGACTGCCGCCATGATCAGCCCGACCTTGAGCAGCAGCGCGTTGTTGTCCGCGGTCGGCAGCCCGGTCACGACGGTCGTCCCGTCCGGCTGCGCGGAGGCGATCACCCGGTAGTCGCCGACGCCGTAGATGTGCACGTCGTGCGCCCGGCTGTCGGCGGGCACCGCGAGCAGCTCGTCGTCGTCCTTGCTGGACAGCGCCGTGCACTGGGTGCTCGGGCCGGTGCCGGTGAGGATGCCGGAACCGACCACCTGACCGCCGACCACCGCGCCGTTGAGGGTGCCGATCGGCTGGCCCGGCTTGAAGAACAGCCCGCCGTCCGACGGGTCGCCGCACGGCACCACCCCCGGCGCGATCACCGTGCCGCCGGTGCCCGGCCGGCCGCCGGGATCGCCGTAGAACTGGGACTTCGCCTGCACCTGCCGGAGCTGGGTGTCCAGCTGCATCGTCAGGTTGCGGTGCAGCAGGATGAGCGTCGTCACGGCGACGACGGCGCAGACCAGGGTGATGACGGCGACGAAGCCGATCACCAGGCGCGCGCGCAGGGTCAGCGGCCGCCGGGACCGCTTCGAGGAACCGGCCGGTGCCGGGGCCGGGACGGGGGACAGGGCAGCCGCCGCCGGGTCAACCGGCAGGCTTGAGGACATAACCGAAGCCCCGCATGGTGTGGATCATCGGCTCCCGACCGGCATCGATCTTCTTCCGCAGGTACGAAATGTAGAGCTCGACGATATTCGCCTGCCCGCCGAAGTCGTAATTCCACACCCGGTCGAGGATCTGCGCCTTCGACATCACGCGCTTCGGATTGCGCATCAGGAAACGCAGCAGCTCGAACTCGGTGGCAGTGAGGTTGATCAGCTCGTCGGCGCGACGAACCTCCCTCGAGTCCTCGTCGAGGACGAGGTCGCCGACCACGATCGTGGACGAGTCGGCCGCGATGGCCAGGTGCGAGCGGCGCAGCAGCGCGCGCAGCCGCAGCACGAGCTCCTCGATCGAGAACGGCTTGGTGACGTAGTCGTCGCCGCCGGCGGTGAGCCCGGCGATCCGGTCGCTGACGTCGTCGCGGGCGGTGAGGAACAGCACCGGCATCCGCTCGATGTCCGCGCGCACCCGCCGCAACACCTCGAGACCGTCGATGTCGGGCAGCATCACGTCGAGCACGACCAGGTCCGGCCGGAACTCCCGCGCGGCCGCGACCGCCGACAGCCCGTTGGCCGCGGTGCGCACCTCCCAGCCTTCGTACCGCAGGGCGAGCGAGAGCAGCTCGGACAGGGTCTGCTCGTCGTCGACGACGAGAACCCTGATCGGTCGCCCGTCCGGCGCGCGCAGGTGGGCGCGGTCGGCGGCGGCGAGGGAGGTGCCGGATCCTGGCGCGGTGCTGGGCATGCTCATGCGCACATCCTGAGCGGCAGCTGTGTGCGCCCGCTATCCCCCGGCTGTGTGGATGCTGTGCGGTCGCCGGCGCGGCACGCCCCGCCGGCGGCGGACCCTCAGCCCGCGTACACCTGGCCGTTGGCGACCGTCACGGGCACCTCGGCGAGCGGGGCCTGCGAACCGGGCGGTGAGTTGTTGGCGCCACGGAGCACCGCTCCGGTGAGCGCGTCGTACAGCGACTGGTGGCACGGGCACAGCGCCTCGACGCCGCGCGCACCGACCGTGCACTGCTGGTGGGTGCAGATGGCGGTGTGCGCGACCACGGTGCCGTTGGCCGCGGCGAGCAGGACGGGACTGTCGCTCGGACCCACCACGACCGAGGTCGCCGCCTCGACGTCGGCGACGGTGGCCAGGGGTGCGCCGGTGGGGGTCGGGTCGGCCGGCGGCGCGGAGCTGGCGACCTCACTCGTCGCCGGCGCGCTGGATGCCTCCGCCGTGGTCGGCGGGACGGTGCTGGACGCGGCGCTCGTACGGGGCCGCAGTGCTGGACGAGGCGGCCGACGAGGACGCGGCGGCGCTGCTCGTCGCGGCGGCGGACGAGCCGGTGCTCGCGGGCGCCGGGTCTGAGGAGCTGCAGGCGGCCGCGACCGCGAGCACCGCGGTGCCCGATGCCGCGAGGACGGTACGACGGGGGAGCGTGCGGGGAGCGGTCACGGCGGAACCTCCTGGTCGGTCGGAATCGCGTGGCACGGCGGCGGTCGGCTGTGCGGGAACGCGCCCCGGCCCTTCCGGTCCGGCCGGCCCGATCCGGCATCACCCCCTCGATACTCGCGCGTTCATGGACTTCGGGCCGGGCGAGCGGCGGAAGTTTTACCCGATTGTCACCGCGGTTCGGGGTATCCGTGAGGCGCCTGTGGAGCGGCTGAGCGGAGGGGGCCCGAGCACCCGGCAGCTGGGCGGCGAGCCTCCTCTCGCGGATGCGGTCCGCCCCCGGCGACCGGTCGGATCGCCCACTCCTGACGAGAGGCGGCGCCGGGCAACCTCGGTGCCATGACAGACACCCGCGTTCCCGCAGAGCAGTTGACAGCGCAGTTCAGCGAGCGATTCCGGGCCGACCGCACCCGCTGGGCGGTGGCCGGCATCGCCACCGTGATGGTCGTCGGCGCCGGCATCCTCGGCGTCGGCCTCCTCGGATCCGGCGACACGATCACCGGATCCGTCGCCGGCGTCCGCGAGGTCGTCGTCACGGTCGGGGCCGGTCCGGTCACCCTCACCGGCACCTCGGGCACGGCGGTCGGCGTCGAGACGACCAGCCACGGCCTGTTCGCCGCGGATGCCGGGCACTCGCTCGAGGACGGCGTGCTGACCGTGTACGCCGACGGCTGGGGCCTCGACGCCTACACCGAGGCGAATCTCGCCATCCCCGCCGGCATCCCGGTGCACGTGTACACGGGGGCGGGTGACGTCACCGCCGTCGACCTCGACGTGCCACGCTTCTCGATGGAAGCCGGCGCGTCGTCCGTCGACCTGTCCTTCGCCACCGCGCCGGAATCGATCGACGTGGCCGCCGGCGCCGCCGGCACCATCGACATCCGCGTGCCGGACGTCGGTTTCGCGGTGACCGCGGACGCAGCGATCGGCTCCGAGGATGTCCTGCTGAGCGGTGCGCCGGACGCCGCGCGCCCGCTGCACGCCGAGACCTTCGCCGGGAGCATCACCATCGCCCCGCGGTGATCGACCCGCCGCTGCCGGCCCGCTCCACCGGCCGCCGGACGCCACCCCGCGTCCGGCGGCCGACTCGCCTCCGTTCCCGCCGGACAGCCTGGGCCAGGACAGTTCTCGCCGCCCCGGCGGCGTCGGCGGCGGAGACCGCCCGCGCCAAGCGGCATATCCGACCTTTCGCCGCGACGCCTCCGCGGTGATCCGGGATCGGGCAGAGTGGCCCCGATGGGCAAGCTCCGCGTTCTCGCCGGCACCGTCGCCGCCGTCGTCGCCACGGCGGTCTCGGGTGGGCTGGCCACCGACCCCGACTCGGCGTACTACCGATCGCTGTCGAAGCCGCCCTGGCAGCCGGCGCCGCCGGTCTTCGGGCTCGTCTGGACGCCGCTGTACGCCGACATCGCACTCACCGCCGGGCACGCGATCGCGCGACTGTCGGACGGCGCCCCCGGGCGGTCGCCGGCCGAGCGCCGACGGCTGATCGCCGCGCTGGGCGTCAATCTCGCCATGAACGCCGGCTGGTCCTGGATCTTCTTCCGCGCGCACCGGCCGTGGCTGGCCGCCGCGGAGTGCGCGCTGTTGACGGCGAGCTCCGCGGATCTCGTGCGTCGTGTCGGCGCCGCAGATCGCCGGGCCGCCGTCGCGCTCGCCCCGTACCCGCTGTGGTGCGCCTTTGCCACCGCGCTGAGCACCGCGATCGCCCGGCGCAACCCTCGACGCTGAGCGAGCCGGGCAGCCCGGCCCGCCATGCGGCATTCGGGCCGGTCAGCGGGTGCGGAAGCGGTTCAGGTGAACCGGGGTTATCGTCGAATCACCATCCCGACGACGTGAGAAGGGGCCATGGTCCGGCGCTCCCCGCCCGCGGTCCAGACCAGGGTCGTGCACGGGCACCGGCGGGCGTTCGTGTTGACCGGGTCGGGCCCAGCGCTCCTGCTGCTGCACGGCCTCGGCTGCGACCACACCACCTGGTCCCCGGTGATCGCCCGGCTGAGCCGGCGGTTCACCGTTCTCGCGCCCGACCTGCTGGGGCACGGGCTGTCCGCGAAGCCGCGGGGCGACTACAGCCTCGGCGGGTACGCCAACGGCATGCGCGACCTGCTCGCGCTGCTGGACATCGATCGGGCGACCGTCGTGGGGCACAGCTTCGGCGGCGGGGTGGCGATGCAGTTCGCGTACCAGTTCCCGCAGTACACGGAGCGGCTGATGCTGGTCGCGCCGGGTGGTCTCGGCAGGGAGGTGAACCCGCTGCTGCGCGCGCTCACGCTGCCGGGCGCCGGCCCGGCGCTGGCCGTGGCGACCAGTGCCCCGGTCCGCGCCGCCGCGCGCCTCGCCGGCACCCGCGCGCACGCGTGGCGGCTGCCGGGATTCGCGGACGCGCCCGGTGCGCTCGCGGTGCTGGACGGGCTGCGCGACCCGCGTCAGCGGGACGCCTTCCTGCACGTGCTGCGCGCGGTGGTGGACTGGCGCGGCCAGGTGGTGACCATGAACGACCGGGCCTACCTGGCGTCCCACATGCCGACGTGCGTGCTGTGGGGTGAGCGCGACACCGTCTTCCCGGCGCGGCACGCCGCGGCCGCGGCCGGCGCGCTGACCGGGGCGCGGGTCGTGATGGTGCCGGGCGCCGGCCACTTCCCGCACGTCGAGTACCCGGACCGGTTCGTCCGTGCGCTGACCGATTTCGTCCGGACCACGGGCTCTTCGGTCTACGACCAGGCGGTGTGGCGGCAGCTGCTGCGCGAGGGCCGCCGGTCGCAGTCGCGCGTGCCCGACACGCAGCAGGCGACGGTGGCCGCACCCGCCTGACGCCGGCCCGCGGACGGGTTGTCGTCACGCCTTCGAGCGCCGCGGGTTCCGGCGCGGCTCGGCGATGGACTCCCGCTCCCGGAGCACCATCGGAACGCGCTGCACCAGAGGGGCTTTGGTCGAGGCATCGGGTGCCCCGGCGCCCTGGGTGGAGCCGTGCCGGCCGAGCAACACCTCGACCGCGCGGCGGCCCAGCTCGAAATGCGGGATGGCGATGCTGCTCAGTCCCGGCCGCAGCCAGCTGGCCAGGTCGGAGTTGTCGAAGGAGATCACCGAGAGATCCTCGGGCACCGACAATTTCGCCGCCTGCGCCGCCTGGTAGCAGCCCATCGCCGCGCGGTCGTTGAGACAGATCATCGCGGTCGGCCGGTTGCCCGCCGCGAGGTGGGCGAGAACCGCATGGTGGGCGGGCTCCGGCCACCACTCGGCGTCGATCACGGTCGCCCCTGGCAGACCCGCCTCGGCCAGCTCCTCGTTGATGCCGGCGAGCCGCTCGGTGGCGGCGTACACGTGATCCGGCACCTCGCCCACGACGGCGATCTCCGGACCGTGTCCGTGGGCGAGGAGCGCCCGGGCGGCGATCCGCCCTCCCTCCCGCTCGTCGGGCAGCACCATCGGCACGCCGCGCAGGCGGGTGACGCTGTTCAGCAGCACGACCGGATGGTTGCGGAGCGTCTTCGACACCGTCACGCGGCGGGTGTACATCGAGGCGTAGACGAACCCGCCGACCCCTCGGTCGAGCATGTTCTGGACCAGGTTCTTCTCGAGTTCCGGATCGCCGGAGGTCTCGCCGATGAACGTCAGGTGCTCGTGCAGCAGTGCCGTGGACATCGTGCCGCGCACCATCTCGCCGGCGAACGCGTCGCTTGCGATGAGATCCGAGAGCAGCCCGATCGTCTGCGACAGGTTGGTCCGCAGGCTCCTGGCCAGCAGGCTCGGCCGGTAGCTCAGCTCACGTGCCGCGCGCAGCACCCGTTGCTCGGCATCGGCCGAGATCCGCATGTCCCGGCGCCCGGTCATGACGAACGACGCGGTCGTCCTGGAGACGCCGGCCCGCTGCGCGACATCGAGCAATGTCACTCGGGGCGGCGGCGCTCCGCGGCCCGCCGTCATCAGCGTCCTCCTCCGGTCGGTTCGCCCATGCTCGCATCTCTACGGGCGCGGTCACAATTCGGGCGGCCGCCGCCCGGGCTGCAGACAGCCCGACATCGCTTGCGCCGAAACCACTCGACCACTCGCGGCGCCGAGTTCGATCCTGCCGCAGACGATCAGCCGCCGCGCTGCCGGACCCTGCCGCCCGGCCCACGATCCGAGCCGTGATCCGCCCTTCCCTGCGAGTCAGTCGTCCTCCGCCGCCGGCACGCACAGCATCGGCCGGTCATCTACGAAAAGGATTGCGGCTGGTTCACCGCGCCGCCGTTCAGTGGTCGCCGCGGTGCTGCCGAATCCCGCGATGCTCGGCGACCGGATGTCCGGCAAGGCCTGCGCCGGCACGTGGGTCAGCGGCACCGGCAGGGACGGCACCGCGCGGGAGGTCTACCTGTACCACGTCGTCGACAACGAGTGGTCGATGCGCGAGTACGGGGCACAGGCCGTCGTCTGGCAGACCGCGCTCAACCCGGTCGTCGCACTGGAGCTGATGGCGGCCGGCGTCTGGGCCGGCGCCGGCGTCCTCGGCCCGGAGGCACTGCAGCCCAAGCCCTTTCTGGATCTGGTCACCGAGTACGGGTCGCCGTGGGGGATGCGCGAGGGCGGCTGACGCCCGGCCGCTCCGGGGTGGTCGGCGGCCGCTTCGCACGACGGCCGCCGCCGCCCGGCGGAAATTGATTGGCGCGCAGCGGCTACCGTGAAGGCAGTGGGAGTCCTGGGGGTGGGACTCCGCGAAGCGTGGGGGAGTCGTCATGGCCGCTGCCAGGGAATCGATGCGCTTGCTGCGGATGCTCGCGAACCTGCATCCGGAGCTGTGGGAGATCATCCACCCGCACGAGCCGGCGCTGGCCGCGGCGATCGGCCGGCTGCGGCCGGGCGTGCGGGTCGGGCTCAATCCGCAGCCGCTGCCGCCGAAGGAGCTTGCCGCATCGGTGCTCTCGACCGTCACCGCGATAGCCGGCGCGGCGGCCGTGGCGCAGTATCTGGACCGCGACCCGGCGGCGATTCTCGCCGATGTCGGTGACGACTGGTGCCCGACCCGCCCGCAGCCGAAGATCCCGTGGCCACGCCGGTTCCCGGTCCCGTGGCCGCCCGGTCCGGATCCCGACCCGCGGGAGATCGAGGGTCTCACCGCGGCGATCCAGGCCCAGGCCGCGCTGGCGTTCCAGGCCTTCGCCGACACCGTCGCCGACGAGCGGCTCGCCGCGGGTTTCGCCGACCTGTCCGAGCGGCTCGCGCAGGCGTCGATCGAGGGCGCGCAGGTCTAGCGATCGGCGTCGTCCGCGGGACGAACGGCCGCGGACAGCTCGCGCATCGCGGACGCCGCGCTCTCGCTGACCGTGGGTCCCAGCACGGCGAGGCTGGACATCAGCGCCGCGACCTCCGGCGGGTCGAACACGACGGGAACGCGTGCGCTCAGCGGGAGCAGCCGGGCGCCGCCACCGCGACCCTGCCGGGCCGCGAGCGGAACCCCGCTGTCCCGCAGGCGTTCCACGTCGCGGGCGAGGGTGCGCGGCGAGACGCGCAGCTCGCGCCCCAGTTCGCCGAGCGACACGCGGGCGCCGTGCGCGGCCTGCAGTCGCTCGATGAGCTTCTGCTGTCGCTCCACCCGACGCAGCGCGAGGTGCCCGTCGCGGGACGAGTCCGCGAGCCGCCTGCCGTCCGTCATGGATCCGATCGTAAAGACGACACCGGCGCGTCTGGTCTGCTTCCTACGCTGGGCGGCACGACGGACACCGAGAGCGGGACAACGGCCTGCTTCCGGTGCTACGCCGCCGCTCTCCTCGCCGTGGGACGCGGCGGCTGTCGCCCGGACGTACCGCGTGCTTCCCGCTGATCTTGGTATCGGCAACAGGGACCAACGGCTGGCCGCGGCATCACCCCATGCCGGGCATGCTCAAGAATTCGTGAACCTCGATGCTGGCACCCGGCAGCATCAGGTGTGGATGGCGCTGGAGGAGGGCGCGCAGCGCGTCAATCGAATCGGCCTGCATGATGGAGTAGCCGCCGAGGGGGTCGGCGGCGGCGCCCGCGCCCGCCCCGACTATCGCGGCCGGCGCCAGCGGCGCCCCCAGGTCAATCACGGCGGAGCCGGCTTCTCCCGCCCATGTGTTCCACGCGTCCAATCCCGCCTGCGCCTGCTCCGGTGTGGCGTTGGCCATCTGATCCGTAGCGGACACGCCGGCCCGGTACAGCACGAGGTACTTGGTCATCGTTGCTCCCGTCCTCGATGGTAATTCGATTGGCATCAAATTAGGCCCCTGGAGGCGGCGCTGCAAGGATGGATCCGATGTCTTCACTGGGCGGCGGCGCGGAACGGGCGGCTGGCAAGCTCCAACCGACGATCGACGCGCTGTCATCGCCGATCCGACGGGAGATCTTGTGGTTGGTCTGGGATACCGAGCTCGCGGCAGGGGAGATCGCTGCCGCGTTCGCGCTGACTCCGGGCACCATCTCCACGCATCTGGCGGCGCTGCGCGATGCCGGGTTGGTGCGGATGCGGGTGGATCGCAACTTTCGCCGCTACCGTGCCGTGCGCAGCGCGATGGAGGCGGTGTTGCCGCTGCTGGCGTCGGCGGACAGCAAGTGGCAGACCGCGGACGACATTCCCGAGCGGGCGTTGGCCAGGTCATCGGTGCAGCATTGGGTGACGGTGAGCACGAGCGTTCCCCTGGACCGGGAGTCGGCGTTCGCCTCGTTCGTCGACGAGGAGCGGTATTCCGAGTGGCTGGGGGTCCCCGTCACCATCCGCGACGGGCAGTTCGCCGCGGACCTCGAGTGGGGCACGAGGGTGCGCGGCCGGTACGAGGTGGTTGCACCTCCCGAACTCGTCGCCATGCGCTGGGACTTCGACGACGACGCCGTTCCTGTGCCCGGTCGCCAACTCGTCGGCTACCTCCGATTCCACCGACAAACCCCGGGCACACACATCGAGGTGCACCAGGCTGCAGCCGACGCGCAACAGGCCGAGTTCCTCACGGTGGCCTGGTCGATGGTGCTCGGTCGATTCACCGAGCATGCGGTCGGACGCGGGCAGCCGACCGGCCGACGGAGGCGCCGCCCGAAGACGGGTCACGCCGGTCGGTCGACACCTGACGATCGTTGACCTGTGAGACAGCGTTCTCCAGGAGGTCAACTGACGTGGTCGGAGACGACGCCGAGGCGAGCTTGGACGACGCTGTGCGGAAGCGTCGGCGGCGATTTGCCCGGCGCCCCGTTCGGTTCCTCGCGCTGGCCGAGCTGATCACGCGCGGCCAGCCAGCAATGGACGGCTCCCCGTCAACAGCGCCAGGCCGGTGAGAAGGCCGGCCACCGACAGCAAGAGCTCAACGGTGGGGCACACCCGTGTGGGGAAGGTCGTTGCCGGATGACGAGCCGCCGCCGCCGCCGCGCCCCGCCGTGGGGATCGGGTCGAACCGGTCGGTCGCGGTGATCGTGAGCGTCTGGCGAGCCGCGGATCGCCGACCTGTGCACCCAGCAGAGCCCCGTCTACGCCTGGCCCTTCGAGCATCGACACGTGTGGCGAACGAGCAGGTCTCGCTTCGGCATCGCGATGGTCCAGGCGGTGCTCGGTGACCCCGGCCGCGGGTGGCGCGGAAGCAGTCGCCTGATCACGTGAGAGCATGGCTCGCCCGGCGATGGTTCGATGCGGGTGACGGGGCCACACACCCGTCGAGCCGATGTGGGGGGACGTGGATGATGGATGGCGCGGGCTACGGTTACGACCCGACGACGCGCGAGCCGGGCGAGCCGGTCACCGTCCGGTACACCGCTGATCTTCCCAGTGCTGCCAGGGTGAATCCCGCGTATCTACCACCAGTCGGCCGGCAGGGCACGCCCGCCGATCCCGGGGCGCCGGGCTCGTGCGCGGCCTGGTCGTCGACCTATGGATTGGCCACGTTCGTCGCCGCGCGGGCCGGGTCGGCCGACCCGGCCGGACCCGACGGCCAGGCGAGCCCGGCCGCCATCTTCGTGCAGGCGCTCGAAGCGGAAGGCGCGGTGAGCGCAACCTGCGCCGGATCGCAGTTCCACAGCTACTTCTCGATCCTGGAGGGCGATGGGGCCGCCCCGCTGAGCCGGGCTCCGTATCGCCCGGACTGCGGATGGCTGTGGCAGCAGTACGGCGGAACGTCGCCGGCTCCCGACCCGAGATTCGCGTTCGGGGCGGTGTCTTCTGTGGAAACCGCCGACCTCGACAGCATCAAGCAGGTGATCGCCGCCGGCGGCGCGCTGGTCTACGGAACGAAGCTGTACACGGATTGGCCCAAGTATGCCGGCGTGCCCAGCCCGTATGTCGGCAACGGCGACATCATGCTGACCAAGAAGGGTCGCCCGGTGGGGCACTGCATGCTGATCATCGGTTACGACGACGTGGCATCCGCGTTGCTCATCCAGAACAGCGAAGGCACATCCTGGGGTGCCTCGGGATACGTGTCCATGGCGTATGCCACCTTTCGGCTGCTGGCGGCGGGTCAGGCGTTCTTCGTCCCCTGACATTCCTTGTGGTGTCGCTGGGTGGTCTCGTCCCGCGGCACTCGACCGGACGACTCGACCCGCCTGACCGGACGGGCAAGCCAGGCCCATCCCCGGGCTCGCGAGAATCGTTACGCGACAAGGTTACTGAGGTAGGCGCCGACGACGGCCGCGTCGCCGCTGTCGTCGCGCAGGCCGATGTAGCGGTCCGGGCGCACCGCGAGCACCGTCACGTCGACGACACCGAGTTGAGCGGCGACCGTCTCGTCCCAGCGGCCCACCTGCGCGCCGCCGCTTGCGGTGCACAGCCCGATCACGGAGTCGACGATCGACGGCGACCCGAGTCCCAGTTCCGAGACCAGAGCGGCCACCCGCTCCGGATCCGCATCCGGACCCCCGAGCACCAGCAGGGTGTACCCGCCCCCGTAGGTCAATTCCGGTAGCGGTCGCGCCTCGCCGTCCGTGGGCACGACCGGGGTGGTGTCCGGCAGCAGCACCCCGGGTACCACCCCGGCGGTTCCGGCGTCGCCCGCGACCGCGCGGGACCGCGCGTACAGCCGGTCGATCTCGGATTCGGCGACCGCCTCGTGGTGGGCCGAATCGGGATCGGCGAGCATGGCATGGATCGTCGCGTCGCGGTACGCGCGCGCGGCGGGATCCGTCAGCGCGTGCGCTCTCTCGACCGCGTCCCCGGACGCCGCCACCAGCTCGGCCACCGGCCGGCGCTCGATCTCGTAGGTGTCCAGCAGCGCGTCGCCCGCCTCGCCGCGGCAGACGAGGGCGAGCTTCCAGCCGAGATTGAAGGCGTCCTGCAGGCCGGTGTTCATCCCGTGACCCTGGGCGGGCGTACATGCGTGAGCGGCGTCGCCCGCCAGCAGCACCCGACCGGTTCGGTAGCGCTCGGCCACCCGGGAATGACAGCGGAACCGCCCAGGATTCACCACGTCGCCGAAGCCGACGCCCGGCAGGTAGCGGCGCAGTTGCCGTCCCGCTTCCTCGACGAGGTCGCTGGACTCGGACGTCGGCCGCATGTATACCCGCCATCGCCGGGACGGCAACGGAGTCATGATCAACGGCGGCACGTCGAGGTGAACGGACACGAGGTCGTAGTCGCCGGTCCAGCCGTCGACGGTCGCGTCGAACACCCCCCAGCGCGCCGCGATGTCCGTGCCGGGAAAGTCGATGCCGGCGGCGGCGCGCACCGTGCTCCGGTATCCGTCGCACCCGACGACCCAGCCGACATCGAGGGTGAGCCGATCTCCGTTCCGCGCGAGCGTCGCGGTCACCGCCTGCTCGCCCGGCTGCAGTGCCTCGAGCCGGGTTCCGCGCGTCACGTGGCCGCCGTGCGCCTCGAGGAACCGGGTCAGCTCGGCCTCGGTGACCTCCTCGGACAGTCCGAGTTGAAATCCGTAGCGGCTGCCGCTGACGGCCAGCTCGAGCTGCCCGACGACCTCGCCGTCCGAGTGGAGTCGCGCGCCGCGCGTCTTGACGCCGGCGGCGATGAACGGCTCGACGATGCCCAGGGCCTCGAAGATCTCCAGCGACCGTTCGTGCACGACCGTCGCCCGATCCCATCCTCGCGGCGCGTCCAGCTCATCGATCAGCAGGCACGGCACGCCCCGGCGCTCCAGCTCTGCGGCGAGCAGCAGGCCCGTCGGTCCGGCGCCGACCACGAGCACCTGCGGAGCCGCTTCGTTCACGTGTATCCCTGCCCTGGGCGATGGTTCCGGGCTCCGCCGCTGCCGCTCCAGTGGTCCCTGGTCGACGGAGGCTACCGTGCCGCCGGGCGTCGGCCCGCGCCGGGGACCACATCCGCGCCGCGGTGCGCAGCCTTCCGCAGCAACGGGTTTCGGGTCGGGCGAGACCCGTTACCGAACAGTGCCTTTCGACCTCGGCGGGCGGTCAGCCGCGATCGGACCCCAGGCATCGGCAGCTGAGCATCATCCGGAGGCCGGTCATGGCCTGGTCCATGCTCTCGACCGGACCCGACAGGAAGGCGAGGCGCAGGCGACAGACGCCGGCAGCGCTGATCCCGGAGAGCTCGAGCCCGTACCGGTCGAGCGTCTGGGGAACGACCGCCTCCACGTCGCACCGGACGTGGGCGCGGACACAGGCGAGCAGTTCCCGGCAATGGGCCGCCGCCAGATGCCCGACCACCGCGCCCGCCTCGCGCCGGAGGGGGTCCGGCGCGGCGGCGAAGAATTCGCCGAGCGGGATCGGCACCCGAGTGGCCCCGATCAGGTGCGCGGACAGCGGCGACAACCGGTAGGCACGGCGGCCGGTGCGATCCGACCGGCACGGGTGCAGCGGTCCGGTCAGGTCGAGCGCCCGGAACGGTGACGGGCCGGAGACGGACAGCGTCGCCACCGGGCAGGCGGCCAGGATCCTGACCATCGGCGATGCCCTGTCGAGCCACACCGTCGGCCTGCCGTCGGGCTGATCCTGGATCGACACCATCGTCAGGGTCCGGGATGTCGGGCACCCGCTGGTCGTGAGGGTGGCGGCCGTCGCCAGGGCGAGCGATGTGCGCGCCCGCTCCGTCGAAGAGGGCTCGGTGCCGGCCCGCTCGGTGCGGGTTGGGTCCTGCGGTTCCGTCATGACGGGTCGAACACCTCGTCGTCGGGAGCGCCCGGAGGCCGGATCGCGATATCGACGTCGGCATCCGTGAAGTCCGTCGCCCTGAACTCATCGAGGTCGCCCTCGCCCAGCACGACCCGGACCAGGTCCGGAGTGAACTGCTGCGTCGCGGTCTCTCGTCCGTACATTCGTGGCACCGCAGTGGTGTCGGTGTCGCCGCTCACCAACCCGCGCCAGACGTCCGCCCACGTCCCGGTGCCGAGGGACAGGCTGAAGATCGCGAGCAGAACGATGACGACGAGACCGACGACGACGAAGGCCGTCAGGCCCGACCAGCTCCGCCAGAACCGGTGCGACGGCTCATCCGGGAGCGCACGAGGCTCCTCGGCGGTCGGCGCCGCGCCGTTCGGATCCAGGTCTGGACGTGGCACTAGGGAAGCCTAACCTTAGCTTTGGCTGCCGGCCGCCTCGACTCGGGAACGGTCGCGGGCGGTAACCCGGGTCACGGCGCGTGCCGCTGGGTCGCCCGTGGGGCACGTTGTCGGGGAGGCCGTGGGGCAGGCAGGCTGTCGGTCATGACTGCACGCATCACGAACCTCTCCTTCGACTCCGTCCAGCCCGAGGTGACCGGCGCGTTCTGGGCCGCCGCACTGGGCTGGGCGTTGGACGCCGACGATCCCGACGAGATCGCCGTGACCGCCCCGCCGGGCGAGTTCGGCCACGGAGTGCTGCCGGACCTGCTGTTCCTCCGGGTCCCGGAGACGAAGGTGGTCAAGAACCGCCTGCACGTGTGCCTGCGAGCCGGCGCGGACCAGGCCGAGGAGGTCGCCCGGCTCGAGGCCCTGGGCGCGCACCGGGTCGACGTGGGTCAGGGCAGCGACGTCACCTGGGTGGTGCTGGGCGACCCGGAGGGCAACGAGTTCTGCGTGCTCCGCACCCCGCACGCGGCGGATTCCTCGCAGCCGCCGAACTCCTGACCCGGGCGGACCTCCAGCGAAACCGCTTGGGTCGGCGCCGCTCTGGTCGGAACCGCTCCGGTCGCGCGGCTTTCGGCGCCCTTCATCGGCGCTCGGCGGCTCCCCGTGGACTCCCCCCGCTGTTCAGCCGGGCAGGGTCTCCCCGCCGATCGGCGCGAGCACCTCTCCCGAGTAGTAGGAGGACATCAGCCCGGACGCGAAAAACACGTAGGAGGGCGCGATCTCATCGGGCTCCGCGGCGCGGCCGACCGGCGCCTGGGCTCCGAAGGTCGCCACCTTCTCGGCATCCATCGTGGCCGGGATGAGTGGTGTCCACACCGGTCCCGGCGCGACGGCGTTGACCCTGATGCCGCGGTCCATCAGCGTCTGCGCCAGCGAGTAGGTGAGCGCCAGCACGGCACCCTTGGTCGCGGAATAGTCGATCAGTGTCTTGTTGCCACGCAGGCCGTTGATCGATGCGGTGTTGATGATGCAGGACCCGTCGCCGAGGTGCGGGAGCGCGGCCTTGGTCACCCGGAAGTAGCTGTGGATGTTCACGTCGAAGGTGCGCAGCCACTGCTCGTCGGTCAGCTCCTCGAGCGAGTTCACCGGCTGCTGGTACGCGACGTTGTTGACCAGCAGGTCGAGGCCGCCCAGCGCGTCCGCCGCCGCGCTCACCACATCGGCACAGTGCGCGCCCTCCGCGAGATCGCCCGGGAACGCCACTCCCGTGACGCCGTTCGCCCGCACGAGCTCGACCGTGCGGTCCGCGTCCTCGTGTTCGTTCAGATAGGCGATCGCCACGTGGGCGCCCTCCTTGGCGAACGCGATGGCGACCGCCCGGCCGATACCGGAATCGCCCCCGGTGATCAGCGCGCGGCGGCCGGCGAGCAGGCCGCGCCCCTGCCAGTCGCGCATCTCGTCCCGCGGGTGCGGCTGGAGGTCCGCCGTCCTTCCCGGGTACTCGACCGTGTGCGCGGGGCGCTGCCGGTCATCATCGCTGCCGTCTGCGGACACGGCAGGAGGATGCCCGTTGCGCGAACCGGTCAAACCGGGGTCACCGGCCGTGGCGTCGCGAGTCGTTCCTGCGCCGCCGAGTGTGCTCAGCGCAGGGAGGTTCGCCTGGTCCATCGCTGATCGTCACGCCGCGCGCCGGCGGCGAGGCACTTCGGGCAGCACCACCGCGTGTCGGGCTCGTCGCCGTTCGACTCGCTGACGTCGACGAAGGACAGGTCCGCGAAGGTCTCCAGCCGGTGATCACTCACCCGCAGCCCGCACACCGTCTGGTTCGATCCGCGCATCCACGCGTGCACGGTGCCAGCGGGCCGTTCGGCGCCGTCGTCGTCGACGCGCATGCCGGATGATGCCACCGCCGTCATCCGAGACATCACCATGGCCGTTCAGTACCCATAGTTCGACGTGGCGGACCACCTGTGTCGCGGCTCAGCGGTCGGGTGGCTCGTCCGGCGGCGGTACGCGCGTGACGCCCGGGGTGTCGAAGAGGCGGGTCGTCCCGCTCGTCACGACGATCGCGCCGACGACCGCGGCGCCGGCGGTCAGCAGCAGCATCGCCCGATCCAGGCCGAGCCCGTCGATGAGGTGGCCGGCGACGAGGACGCCGATCGGCGCCACGACCGGGACGCTTGCGGTGCTCAGCCCGACGACGCGCGGCAGCAGCCGCGCGGGCGCGTGCTCCTGGCGGATCGTCGCCTGCAGCGGCACGAGCGACCCGGCGGCCGCGCCGAGGGTCAGCAGCAGAACGAGGGTGAACGGAAGGAACGGCACCAGCGCGATGGCCCCGACGGTGCTCGGCCAGACGACGAAGATGCCGACGTACAGCCGCCGGCGGCGGACGCGCGAACCGAACATCCCGAACCCGGCGGCTCCGAGCAGCCCGCCGGCGCCGTAGCTCGCGACCATCAGCCCGAGTACGACCGGATCGCCGAATGCCTGCCGGGCGAGGACGGGGAGCACGATCGGCACGATCGGACCCACCAGCAGCACCGCCATCGTCGGGAAGACGAAAAGCGCGCGCAGCACCGGGTCGGCCCACAGGAACGCGATCGCTTCGCGCAGGCCGGCGCTGCCGGACGTTCCGGTGACGGCCCTGGGCCGGGGCATGCGGACCAGGCCCGCGACGAGGAGCGCGGCGAACGCGAACGCGGCCGCCGTCACCCAGAGCGCTCCGCCGACGCCGACGGCGGCGATCAGCAGGCCGGCGATCGGCGCGCCGAGCAGGTAACCGACGTGCTCCGCCGACGTGAAGAGAGCGTTCGCGCGCTCCCGGCGGTAGCCCCCGCGATCCGCGGCCGCGGGCACCAGGCTCTGCCGCGCGGTCGACCCGGCCGAGTCGGCCAGCGTGCCGAGGGCGGCGAGCACCACGACGTGCCAGATCTCCAGCGCGTCGAGCCCGAGCAGGATGGGCAGCGGCACGACCGCGAGCCCGCTCAGGAGATCGGCGGCGGAGCTGGTGCGAACCGGGCCGATCGCGTCCACGATCCGGCCGGCGGCGAGGCCACCGGCGGCCGCCGCCCCGGCGCCGGCGACGATCGCCATCCCGGCGAGCGCGGCGCTGCCCGTCGTGGTCAGCACCAGCCACGGGATCGCGACCGTCATGATGACGTTCCCGCTCAGCGACACGGCGTTCGCCAGCACCAGCAGGCCCAACGGCCTGCCGAGCCGCGATCGGGTCCGCGCGCCGTCACCCGTGCCGTCGCCCTGCGCCGTGGCGACCGCGGACGCGGCGGGTCCGGATCGGTCGGCGACGTCGGTCATGGCGCCAACGATCCGGTTCGCCGCCCGGCGGCGTCCAACACCTGTTTTCCGGGGATTCACATCAGCGGCGCGTGAAAGCCCGGCCCATGGACCGCCGTCCCGTCGAACGCCGAGGGATGTGCGTGCCGTTTCGCCGGATTAGGTTGAAGCGTGCCGCCGGAACTCGACCTCCGCCTCCTCCGCTCGTTCGTGGCCGTCGCGGAGGAGCTGCACTTCACCCGGGCGGCCACCCGCCTGTATGTGGCGCAGCAGGCGCTGAGCCGCGACATCCGGCGGCTGGAAACGCAGATCGGCGCTCCGCTGTTCGCGCGCAGCACCAGGAGCGTCACCCTGACGGCCGATGGCGAGCGCCTCCTGGCACACGCCCGGTCGCTGCTCGCGCTCAACGACGCCGCGCTGGCGGAGCTGCGCGGCGCGACCCGCCCGCTGCTGGTCGACGTCGTGGGTGAGGCGCTCACCGCCGGCCGAATCGTCGACGCGGCGCGCGTGGCCGCACCGCAGTTCGAGTTCACGGTGCGCTACGGCGGGGGCATGGGCGCGGCGATTCCCAGGCTGCTCGCGGGACGCCTCGACGTGGCGTTCGGCAGGACCGAGGGCCTCGGTCGGCCCTTTCCGCCCGAGCTGACGCGCCGGCTGGTTCGGTACGAGCCGCTGGCGCTGCTGATCCTCGACGACGATCCCCTGGCCGCACGTCCCGAGGTGCCGTGCGACCGGCTGCGCGGCGTGGAGATCGACGCGAGCGCCGGCAACGAGGACGCGCCGGAGTGGGTCGATCTCGCGGTAGGCCTGCTCGAGGCGTTCGGCGGACGGCCGTCCGCGCCGCACCCGCACGTCGTCGGAACCAACGAGACCGCGCGACACCTGCGGTCGCACGGCCTGCCGATACTCACCATGAGCGAGTGCCCGCCGGTGCCGGGCGCGGTCGTCAGGCCCCTGGTCGAGCCGGTCCCCTGCTACGTCTGGGCGATGGTGCACCGCGGCGACGCGACGCACCCGGCGCTGGCGACGCTGCGCTCCGTCGCGACCGAGCTCGCCGGTCGGGAGGGGTGGGCGAAGACACCCGGAAACGCCTGGCTGCCGAGCGGCGAGGCGGCGTGGTCAGGCCGCGGTTCCGAGGCAGGCGACGTCGGAAAGCGGTGACCGGCCGCGGCTTTGCCCGCGTCACGCCCAGGGCAGCGGGTTGCTCCCGATGCCGGTCAGGGCCGCCGTGAGCCGGCCACCACCGGTGGTCTGCAGCCGGCAGCGCACGGACGTCTCTCGCTGCGCGCCGGCGGCATCTGTGGGCACCCGACCGTCCCCGCGGACCACCTCCACCTGGAGCCGCCCCCCGGCGGTGACGTCGGGCATCCCGGTCACCCGAGCGGCGACATCCGCGCACGAATCCCGCGCCAGGCGGAGGTCGCCGTCGGCGGCGAGCACGCCGTGCGCGACATCCTGCGAGTCGTGGGGCTGCCCGCACGACACCCGCACGTCGTCGCGGCGGCACTCGCCGAATGGAGCGGGTCTCGCGCCGAACCCGCCGGATGCCAGGTACCGACCGTCGTAGGTCTCGCCGAGCGGCGCGACGATCGCGCACGCCGCCCACCGATACTCCGTGGAGCGTTCGGGCGTGCTGAAGATCGCCATGAACCGGTATCCGAGAACGGGTCGCCACGCCGGTGCGCTGGCGGACCCGGAGCTGTCGGCCGCGGAGTCCGGCGCCAGGTTCGTGCCGACGGCCCGACACCAGTCACCGTCGTCGTCGCCCTCGGGGAACGGTTCGATCAGCAACCGGGAGGCCAGGACCTCCCCGATGTGCGGCTGCGCGCAGTCGCCCCATCGCACGGACGACTCGCCCACGGCGTGCGGCACCGGCGCGGTCGGACGGGAGCGACCGCCAGGTCCCGAGATCTCCGCGATGCAGGTGCCGACCTGGGCCGCGCCCAGCTGCGGCGCGGGGGATCCGTTGCCCGCGATCCGCTGGCCGCTGATCCGGGCACCGACGGACACCGCCACCAGCACGACCAGCAGCAGGACGACGCCGACCCACCGACGCGACACGCCTCCCAGGGTAAGGCCGGCGCGACCGGGCTGAGCCGCTTCGGCCGGGTCGAACTGCCCGCTGCACGATGTGCGGGCCCCGCCGTCCGCTCTGTCCCGGACGCCCCGTGCGGTCCGACGCCTGCTGTCCGGCGTGATCGGACGACGTCAACGCACCCGGTGGGCGCCGGCGGCGGGAGTCACGCTCCGGGCGACCGGCGCTGCGAAGCCGTGCGCCGCGAACGCCTCGGACACCCGTGCGACGGCCGCCTCGAGCCGCGTTCGTGGCAGCAGCGCGATGAATGATCCGCCGAACCCGCCGCCGGTCATCCGGGCGCCGAGCGCCCCGGCGCCGATGGCGGCCTGCACCCCGACATCCAGTTCGGGGCAGGAGACCTCGTAGTCGTCGCGAAGCGATGCGTGGGATGCGGTCAGCAGGTCGCCGATGCCGGCGATCCGGCCGGACGCCAACTCGGCGGCGGTGTCGCGCACTCGCTCGTTCTCGGTCACCACGTGCCGGACCCGCCGGCGCAGCCGTTCGTCGTCGAGCCGGGCCAGCGCGCCGGAAAGGTCGGCGGGTGTGACGTCGCGGAGTTGGTCGACCGCGAGGATGCGGGCGGCGCGCTCACAGTCCGCGCGGCGGCGAGCGTATTCGCCGTCGGCGAGCGCATGGGCGACGCGGGTGTCGATCACGAGGACTGCGAGCCCGTGCGCCGCCGGATCGAACGGGATGTGCTCGACCGTGTGGGCGCGGGTGTCGAAGAACAGCACGGAGCCGGCGCGCGACGCAGCGGACGCCGTCTGGTCCATCGGGCCGCACGGCACGCCGACGTAGTCGTTCTCGGCGCGCTGGGCGATGCGGGCGACGTCCAGCGGGGAAAGCGGGACACCGTGGAGGTCGGCCACCGCGAGCACGGTCACGCATTCGATGGCGGCGGACGAGGACAGCCCGGCGCCGGACGGCACCGTCGAGTCCAGGGCGACGTCCACCCCACCGACCGGATGACCGTCCTCGGTCAGCGACCAGACGGCGCCGAGAAGATATGCCGGCCAGCCCGTTCCGGACGAGGGAGCGAGGTCGGCCACGGCGACGCTCACGACCGCCCCCGGGCGCTGGGCGGAGACCAGCCGGATGGTGCGGTCGGCGTTGGCGGACACTGCGAGCGTCGCGTGGGCGTCGATGGCGAACGGGAGAACGAGTCCCCCGGTGTAGTCGGTGTGCTCGCCGATCAGGTTGACCCGACCGGGCGCCGCATAGACCGCACGGGGGTCGCGGGAGTAGGTCGATCGGAAGAGGTCGGCGGCGGTCATGCGCCAGCCTTTGTGTGATGCGCCCGCGGTGCGGGCGCCGACCTGCCGGACCTTCGTGGGCGCGGAACCGGCGTGCCACGCGCCGCCGTCGAGACCCGTCCTCACGTCGACCCGACCTCACGAGGGGCGCACGTCGCGCAGCCGCTGCGCGGCACGCTCCGGCGGGATGTCGTTCACGAACGCCCCCATCGCCGATTCCGACCCGGCGAGGTACTTGATCTTGCCGACGTCGCGCCGGATGGTGAAGACCTCCAGGCGCAGGCGGAAGTCGTCCGGCTCGGCGTGCACCGGTCGCTGATGCAGGCCGGTGATCGCCGGCAGGGAGTCGTCGAACATGGCCTCCATGCGGCGGATCACGTCCAGGTAGAGATCCGCCATGTCGGCTCGCTCGGTCCAGTCGAGCTCGGGCAGCGTGCCGGCCGGGCGGCGCGGGTACAGGTGGACCTCGACCGGCCACCGGGCCGCGAACGGCACGAAGGCGACCCAGGAGGTGTTCTGTGCGACGATCCTCGACCCGTCGGCCAGCTCGCCGGCCAGGATGTCCGCGAACAGGTCACCGCCCCCGCGCGACCGGTACTCGCGCGCCGAGCGTATCGCCGCCGCTGTCCTGGGTGTGACGAACGGGTAGCCGTAGATCTGCCCGTGCGGATGCGTGAGGGTGACACCGATTTCCACGCCGCGATTCTCGAAGCAGAAGACCTGCTCGACGCCTGGCCGGGCGGACAGCTCGGCCGTGCGGTCGGCCCACGCCTCGACGACGGTGTGCATCCGTGAGGCGGGCAGCGCGCTCAGGGTGGCCGTGTGATCGCTGGTGAAGCACACCACCTCGCAGCGCCCGGAGCCGGGACGGGACTCGAACAGGCGACCCTCGCCGGCGACCTCGCCGGTGTCGGCGAAGGACGGGAACCGGTTCTCGAAGACGACGACGTCATAGTCGGGCGAGGGGATCTCACTCGGGTTGGTGGCCGTCGACGGGCACAGCGGACACGCGTTCGCCGGCGGGTGATACGTGCGGGTCTGCCGGTGTCCGGCGATCCCCACCCACTCCGCGGTGACGGCGTCGTAGCGCAACTCGGAGCCGGGAATCACCGGCGGCAGGTCCCGCGGATCATGCAGAACCCTGTCGGGGTGCGGCCTCTCGTCGAAGTAGATCAGTTCGCGGCCGTCCGCCATCGCCGCGACGGTGCGCGTCACCGGGACGATGTCCGGACGCGTGGCGGGCGGTGTCACGGGGTCTCCGGTGAGCGCTGGATCGGCCGGGGCCGGCCGCCGACAAGTTCACCACATCCGCTCCGGGCGGCTGCAACGAGGACAGGCGATATCCGAAGCCCCCGGCAGATACATCGACCTGACGAGCCCCCGGATACACCGACCTTTCCCCACGCGGCCCGAGTCGTCGCGCTGACGCGTTCGCTCGTCGTCAGCTGCCCGGGTCTACCGGACCGGAGTGATGGCCGGTTTCCCGCCGAGAACGGCGACGGCGTTGTCCACCGCCAGGATGCCCATGGTGTCGCGGGTGGCTTCGCCGGCGCTGGCGGTGTGCGGGGTGAGGACCAGGCCGGGGACATCGAGCAGCGCCGGGTCGACCTCGGGTTCGCCCTCGAAGACATCCAGTGCTGCGCCGCGGATCTCGCCCGCCCGGAGTGCGTCGACGAGGGCCTTCTCGTCGACGACGCCGCCGCGGGCGGTGTTGATCAGGTAGGCGGTGGGTTTCATCGCGCGGAGGGCGGGGGCGTCGATCAGGTGGCGCGTCTGCGCGGTGAGCGGCGTGTGGACGGTCACCACATCGCTCTCCGCGAGCAGGGTGGGAGCGTCCACGAAGGTGACGCCGCCCTCGACGGTGCCCGGTGCTCGATGGCGTGCGGTGGCGATGACCGTCATGTCGAATGCTTGCGCTCGACGGGCGACGGCCTGTCCGATGCGGCCGTAGCCGAGGATGCCGAGGGTGGCGCCGGCGCTGATGTCCAGTCCGACCAGCATTCGAGGTCCCCACACCCAGGGCTGCCGGGTGCGGATGAGGCGGTCGCCTTCGACGACGCGGCGGGTGGCGGCAAGGATCAGGGCCAAGGTGTGGTCGGCGGTGGCCCGGTCCAGCACACCGGGCGTGTTGGTCACGGTCACGCCGGCGGCGGCGGCTGCGGCCAGGTCGATGTTGTCGAAGCCGACGGCCACGTTCGCGATCACTCTGAGCTGCGGGCCGGCGGCGGCGAGCAGCGCGGCGTCGACGCGTTCCGTGAGGGTGATGACGGCGGCGCCGGCGCCGGCGATGCCCGCTTCGAGCTCGGCGCGGGTCGGGGGCGCTTCCGTTCCGACCCTGACCGGAGCGCCGGCGGACCGGAGGTGGTCCATGGCCTTGTCGGTCAGCAGGCGGGAGACGTAGATGAGCCCGGTCTGCACCTCGGCGCTGGTGATCCGATCCGGCGAGTCGCCGGCGGTTCCGGTCTCGGCGTGCTGCGTCGTCATGGGGAGACACTCCTGGAGAAGATGCGCGGCGGCGGTCCCGCCGGTCCGGGGACGATTCCGTCCGGTGCGGTCGGCGCGGATTCGTCGAGCCTGGTCGGTGGGCGATACCGGTGACGGTGGACCATTCTCCGCGGTACTGCTGCCAGCGGCCGGCAACCGCGTCCCGCCATTCTGGGCGGGGGCGCACGCGCCGCGCGGGTGGCGGCGAGACAGTCTGCCCGGTCAGGACTTCGATGCACATCGCGGCGGCGCCGATCGCGGGAAGATGACTCTCGTCGACCACCAGGATGTCGCGGTCGAGGATGTCGGCCAACAGTTGCGGAAGTTCGGGGTCGACGCCGAAGGCGCCACTGACGTGCAGGGTCCGTTGCCGCTCGTCGATGCAGGACTCGATGATCATCCGGTCGGCGAACAGCACCCCTTCCACGACGCCGCGGGCGGCTGACGGCGCGGTGGTGTCGGGGATGGTGCCCCCCGGATCCCGATACGGGACCGATCAGGTCGAGACGTGCGGGTCTCTCACGGCTTTGGCATCGTCCCTGGGTCGCTGACAGCGGGCCGGGCGGTGCGCTCAGTCGGTGTGCGTCGAGTCGGTGGCGAGGCCGAGCAGGAGCTTCCGGAGGGCGACGCGGTGGGCGGCGGCGAAGTCCGCATCGAACCCGCGGAGGTGGGTCTGCTCGAGGACAGCCATGCCGTGGACGGTCGCCCAGATCGTGTACGCGATCTCCTCGGCGCCGAATGCGTCCGTGGCCCTGAGCGTGCTGCTCGCCAGGGCGGCGTGGACCGCCTCGAGCAGCACCGCGTACGGGGAGCCGCCGCGCGGTTCCTGATGCGTCGAGGTGCGACGACTGGGCATCTCCACCAGACCGACCCGGAACAGCGTCGGCCGGTCCGCCGCGTACCCCAGGTACGCCATCCCGAGCTCCTCCAGCCGCGCCAGCGGACGGCCGGCGGCGTCACAGGCGGCGAGGCGGCCGTGCAACTCATCGAGGGCTTCGTCGGTCAGGGCGTTGAGAAGTGCGGCCTTCCCGTCGAAGTAGCGGTACAGGGCACCCGGCGTGTAATCCACCCGGTCGGCCAGCTCCCGCATCGACCAGCCGTCGACGCCGGAGACCTCCACGAGCGCCAGCGCCGCGTCGAGAATCGCCCGACGGTTCCGGCTGCGGCGCCGGCCTTGCGTCGTCGAGTTCTCATCCACGTCGCTCACCTCTTGTAAACAGCGTTCATTTTATGCATAGTGTTCACATCATACATCCCTCGTCCTGGAGGTCCCGCATGAGGATCCCGACCGTCCTGTCCACCGTCCTGCAGCGACTCGCCACCTGGTGGGTCGTGGCCATCACCGGAGGCCTGTTCATCGCTTCCGCGGTCGCCATGTTCGCGACGACCCTGCCGTTCTCCATTCCCGCGGTCACGGCGCTGTGCGGCACCGCGCCGCCGGACGTGCGGTTCTTCACCGCCGCGGACCAGGTCCGCGAGTTCCTCGCCGGCTGCGGCGACACGGGCCGGGATGCCTACCGCTACCTGCAACTGGCCGACCTGGTGTACCCGGCGATCTCCGGACTGTTCCTCACATCGGCGCTCGCGCTGATCCTGACCCGGCTGTCCCGCCCGGGAAGCGGCGTCATCGCCCTGGCCGCCCTGCCGATCGTCGGCAGCGCGTTCGACTACCTGGAGAACGTGGCCGCGTGGACGGCACTCACGGCCTTTCCGCAGGACGCCCCCGTGGCCACGAACGCGCTCGGGGTCATGTCGATCGCCAAGCAGGCCGTCACCTGGACGACGTGGACCGTTCTCATCGTGGCCCTTGCGTGCCTGGTCGTTCGCGCGGCACAGCGGCGACGTGCCACCCACGCTGCCGGCGAGCGACTCGTAGCGGCGTCCGCGCCGGAGCAGAAGCTCCCGGCATGACGCCACGCCGCCCGGACGAGCCGGCCGATGTGCGGCGTGTCGCGTCGCAGATTCTCGACCGTTCCCAGGTGCCCGGTCTGTCCATCGCGGTGACGTCGTCCCGCGGACTGCTCCATGCCGAAGGGTTCGGGGTGGCTGACCTGGCCACCGGAGAGCCGATGTCTCCCGCCACCGGGTTTCCGTGGTTCTCGATGTCGAAGATCGTCACCGCCACGGCGGCGATGCGCCTGGCCGACGACGGCCGGCTCGACCTGAGCGCGTCCGTCGCGTCCGTCATCCCTTCCTACCGGCGTGCCTCCGCCGGACGGACACCGCTGATCAGGGACCTGTTGAACCACACCGCCGGCGCCGCCAACCCCATGCCCCTGAGATGGGTCCATCCTGCCGAGCGGCCCCGGGAAGCCGGCGATGCCGCCGTCGCCCGACTGATCCGGGCCGCCAGGCCTCGAACCCACGCGACCGGGGAGGTGCGGTACTCGAATGTGGGGTACCTGCTCCTGGGCGAGGTGATCGCTCGCACCGCCGGGGAGCCGTTTCAGCAGTACGTGCGCCGCGCGGTGCTCGAGCCCGCGGGCATGCGCGCCACCGGCTACGACTACCGGCCCGGCCTGGACTACGCCACCGGCTATGTCCGGCTGCCCGCACCGGCGACTCCACTGTTGCGGGCGGCGCTGCCGGCGGGGACGGTCGGCGCCCGGCATGACAAACACGTTGCCCTGAACCGTTTCCGCGTGAACGGGGCGGCCTACGGCGGCCTGATCGGCCCCGCCGCTGACGCCGCACGAATTCTCCGGCTGCACCTCGCCGACGGAACCATCGACGGCAGCAGAGTGTTGCAACCGGACACCGCCCGCAGCATGCGAGATGTGCAGACCCGCGGCAAGCCGTTCGACCTGGGACTCGGTTGGTTCCGCCGGGCGGCCGACCGGGATGCCGACCCGGCCTTCGTCGAACACTGGGGCACCGGCGGCGGCTACTGGAACGCCATGCGGCTCTACCCCGAGCTCGACCTGGGCGTCGTCGTCATGGCCAACACCACGCACCGATACGACCACCACGCGCTGATGAACGCGGCGCTGACCGCCTTCGCGTCATGACGGCCGACTGCCTGGCGGGAGAACCCGGTGTCGGCCGTACCCGTGGGAGACGGCACGCGTCCCGCTAGGTCGATCCCGCGGCGGGACGCCGTCGACGTCTCCTCTGGGCCGGCTCGGCGGGCGCCGCGGCGCCGACCGGCATCCGGCGCCGTGGCAGGATCGCGCAGCGAGCGTCGCAGACCGCGCCGACCGGAAGGGACCGCAGCTTGGTCACGGATCAGCCGGATCGGCGCCAGGACGGGCGCGCTCCGCATGCGCCGTCTGCGCCGGATACGCTCCATAGGGCGTTCTGCGTTTCCCGCCTTTCTGCTGGTGGGCATCGTCCTGCTGGCCCTGAACCTGCGCGGGCCGCTCGTCGCCGTGTCGACCGTGACGACGGACCTGCGCACGGATGTGGGCATGTCCGGCCCGATCATCGGCCTGCTGACGAGCCTCCCGCTGCTGTGCTTCGGGCTGGCAGCGCCGCCGGCGTCGAGTCTCATCGCGCGCACGGGGCTGGAACGGGCGGTGCTGATCTGCCTCGGCGGGCTGCTCCTCGGCATCGCGGTCCGGTCCGGGGGGAGCGCGGCGACGGCCCTGATCGGCACGGTGCTCATCGGGCTGGCGATCACCATCGGCAACGTGGTGACTCCGGTGATCATCGGCCGCGACTTCCCACGACAGGTCGCCTTGATCACCGGCGTCTACACGGCGGCCATGAACGTCGGGTCGATGATCATGTTGTCGACCACGTCCGCGCTCGCCGGTGCCGCCGGCTGGCAACTCGCGTTGGCCGCGCCCGCCGCAACCGTCGTCATCGCCGCCGTCGTGTGGGTGGTCCTCCTCCGACGCCGGACCGCGGCGGCCGACCGCACCCGGCCGGCGGCACCGCGTTCACGCGGTCCAGGCGCCGCATCCGGCATCCTGCGCCGGCCCGCCACCTGGCTGCTGACCGCGGCGTTCGCGGGTCAGGCCTTCGCCTACTACGGTCTGACCGCCTGGCTGCCGACGCTGCTGGCGGAGGAGCAGGGCATGTCGCGGGAGGCCGCCGGCATTGCCTCGACCATCTTCCAGATCCTGGCGATAGTCGGAGCTTTCGCCACGCCCCTGATCATCACGCGGGCGGGTGGACCGGTCGCCGCCTGCCTGGTGAACGGCGTCCTCTGGATCAGCATGCCGCTGGGACTGCTGATCGCGCCGCAATGGTGGCCGGCCTGGAGCGTCACCGGCGGCATCGCGCAGGGCGGCATGTTCGTCGCGATCTTCACGGTGATCGTGTACCGAGCCCGGAATCTGCGTGAGAACCGCCAGCTCTCGGCGGTCGTCCAGGCCGGCGGCTACGTCATCGCCTGCCTGGGACCGGTCGCCTTCGGCGCATTGCGTGACTCGTCCGGCGAGTGGACGGCCTCGCTGCTGATGGTTCTGCTCGCCCTCACCGCGGTGACCGTGGTGGGGACCGCGGCGGCCGTCGGGAGCCGCCGCTGAGCGGTGGTTCGGCCCGTCGTTCGTGCAGCGGGCACCGGTCACACCGAGGTGGCGTCGCCCGGTGCCGTCGCGTGGAAGATCAGGCGCGACCCGGTGCGGACGTCGACGTCCTCGAATCCGGCGGAGCGCAGGCGTCTCGGCAGGCTGTCCGGCGGGACGACCGTTCGGGTGTCGCCGAGGTGGATGAGTCGGAACTTCAGTCCCCGGCCGAGATTGTCGGACCCGCAGAGCACGCCGCCCGGGCGCAGGACGCGGCGTGCTTCGCGGAAGAGGCGGTCCTGGGCCGCGGCATCGGGCAGGTGATGCAGCATGGTCATGCAGACGATGGCGCTGAACCGCCCGTCTTCGAACGGCAGGTCCGTGGCGTCGCCGACGACGACGTCGACATTGGCGAGATCACGGGTACTTTCGGTGGCCGCGCGGGCGAGTTCGGGGTCGATCTCGACGGCCGTCAGGTGTGCGGTCTTCGGCGCGAGGGCCTTGGTGGTCAGTCCGGGTCCTGGCCCCAGCTCGAGCACGTTGTCGCCGAGCTCCACCCCGTCGAGCGCGTCCGGCAGCAGCGTCTCCCGCATCAGGCGATCCCAGGCGGTGCTGGCGCAGTAGCGGCGGTGGAACCGGTTCAACGGGTGCCTCCTCGAGCGCCGCTGGCACGGTCCCGAGGACGCTGCCCCACCGGGCCGACGGCTGTCGCGGACGCGGCAGGCGTGTCGGCCACGGGTCAGAGCCATCCCGGAAGCACGAGCAGAGCCCAGCTCACGACGGGAGCCACGACGACGAGGGACATCCCCCACTGCATGAGCCGCTTGAACACCATGTCGCGGTCCTTCTCTTCGGAGTTGGCCACGACGAGAGCGCCATTGGTCGAGAACGGGCTGCAGTCGACCATGGAGCTGGAGATCGCCAGCGCAGTGATGAGGCCGACGGAGCCGACCTGGCCGGTGAGCAGGAACGGTACGGCCAGCGGGATCAGGGCGCCGAGGATTCCGGTGGTGGACGCGAAGGCGGACACCACCGCGCCGATGAAGCAGATGAGGAACGCGGCGAGCAGCGGAACCCCGACTCCGGCGACCTGATCGCCCAGCCACCCGACCGCACCCTGTTCCTCGAGGAGCGACACGTAGGTGACGATGCCGCCGATCAGCAGGACCGTTCCCCAGCTGATCTTGTCGACGGCGCCCTTGGCCGACTTCGGGTAGATCAGCGTCAGCGCGACGGCCACGCCCAGCGCCGTGAAACCGACGTCGAGGTCGAAGGCGAAGGCGCCGACCGCGAGCCCGACCAGGCCGACCAGCGTGAGGATCCGCTCGGGGTTGAGTCGATGATCGTCGTCGACGTCGGCGCCCGTGGGTGCGGTCGTGGTGACCGGTCGGCTCCCGGCGGAGCCGCCGCCGACCGGGACCGGCGCCGAACCCGGCGACGATGAACCCGGCGACGATGAACCCGGCGACGATGAACGGACATAATCCGGTGAAGAACCCGGCGACGGTGCGTCGCCTGCGCCGAGACCGGAGACCCGGGCGGCGCGGCCGGACGATTCGAGTCTGGACTGCGTCGTTCCGGTCACCGGTGACCGGGTCGCCGCATGCGCCGCGGACCCCGTGACGTCGTCGATGTAGTCGGCGGTGTCCCGCTCCTCGTCGGCCGTCTCCTTGCGGCGCATCAGGTCCCGGCCGCCGAATGCGAGGAAGGCGATCACCGAGATCAGGAGCGCCGCGCCGAAGCAGCCGAGGAAAAGGAACAGCGGGCTGCCGGGTAGATCGTTGTCCTCGACCACGCCATTGGTGATCGCCCCGAAGATCCCGATCGGAGAGAAGCTGCCCCCGGTCGCACCCATGACGACGAGCATCCCGACGAGCACGGGGTGGATCCCGAACCGCCGGGCGAAGCCCAGGGCCACGGGGGCGACGATCGCCACGGCCGCCGGCGTGATCGCGCCGATGGCGGTGATGGCCGCGCACACCACGAACATCGCCCACGGGATCAGCGCAACGCGTCCGCCGACGGCTCTGACCGCGGCGTGCACGATCCAATCGACGGTGCCGTTGTTCTTGGCCAGCGCGAACAGGTACGTGACGCCCACCAGGATGACGAACAGGTTCGCCGGAAACCCGGAGAGCACGTCTGCCGGCCCGACGCCGTAGACGAGCGCGCCGACCACGGCCGCGGCCACCAGCGCCAGCGCGCCCATGTTGACCGACCGGACGCTGGCCACCAGGAACACCAGTACGAGGACCAGTAGTGCGATCACTTCAGCGGACACCGCGACTCCTCTGCCGGGGAAACGGATCGATCAGCGCCACGGGCTTTCATCGCTGACCCGACGGACGTGGTCAGGTCGATGCAACGGGGCCCTCGAAAAACAAGGCATTTGCCGGCCTCTCGACGATGGCGCAAACGGCTCGGTTGGAATGTCTGAGGGGATTACCCCGCGGACGCCGCTACCCAAACGTCCGGACCGTGCGAATTGGACGATCGCTTGACAGGAGCACCGACCGGGGTCGTCGCGATGCTCCGGGCGTGCGGGCGCACCGCCCGCGATGGCCGGTGGATCGGTGCCCGCCCGGCCGCGAATCCGGGTCCAGTAATCGACCGTGCCCGCGGGGCGATCTCCGCCTCCACCCCGCATGGGAATCCACGTCGGGCCGGACGTCGGACGCCACCCCCGCCGGCGGCGAGGGGCGGCTCTCGCCGCGGGGGTAGGCCTCGAACTGGTGTACCGTCACGGAATCTCGAGTGGCCCGACGGACCCTTCGGTGCGTCGGACCACGACCGCGCGGAAGGGGTGCCCACGGCAATGTCCGATTTGAGACCGTTGCACGAAGCATTGGCCACCGCCGTGGCGACCGAGCGCGACCTGCCGCAGATGTTGACGGACATCACCGGCGTTGCGCGCCGATCGCTGCGGGGCGCGGAGGCCACCTCGATCACGCTGATCCGGGGTGAGGACGCGTTCACGGCCGCCTTCGACGGACAGCTGGCGTTGGACGCGGACGAATTGCAGTACGAACGCGGATACGGCCCATGCGTCGACGCGGGCAGAGCCGGCCAGATCTTCCTCGTCGATGACATGCGCACCGAGGCGCGATGGCCCGACTACGCGCGGCACGCGGCGGACCGTGGCGTCGGCGGCTCGCTGTCGGTGCCGCTGCCGTTCCAGGGCGCGACGATCGGCGCGTTGAACGTCTACTCCGTACGGCCGCACGCATTCGCCGACGACGACGTCGAACGGGCGCTCGAGGTCGCCGGGTGGGTGGCGATCGCGGTGGGCAACGCCGATCTGTCGGCGCGGACCGCGCAGGATCTGGAAAACCTTCGCAAGGCGATGCTTTCCCGAGCCGTGATCGAGCAGGCCAAGGGCATTCTGATGGAGCGGCATAAGATCACCGAGGATCAGGCGTTCACCGTTCTGACGCACGCCTCGCAGAACACGAACACGAAATTGCGAGACGTCGCCGCCGAACTCGTCCATTCCGGTGCCCTTCCCGCCGCCCGCGAGGCACAGACTCGGCGGTAAAGGCTGCCAGCGATGGCGCGTGGCGCGTTGGCGTGCGAATGCCCCGCCGCCCCCGTTTGCGCTCGATTCAGGTGAGAAATGCTCGGTGTTTCGGGCCGGACCGTTCAGCCGGCGGGCGCGCCGAACCACCGCGGCAGCTCGCCCATCAGTCCCTGCTGGTCTTCACCGACCCACGCCACGTGGCCGTCCGGCCGCAGCAGCGCTGCGGGCACGACCAGGTCCTCGCTGCGGCCGACGACGTGGTCGACCCGGTCCGCCCAGCCAGCCACCGAGAGCCGGCCGGTCTGGTCGAGCAGGAGCCCACGGCCGGCGTGCATCAGCCCGTAGAGGTGGACCCGCGTCAGCCGCACGTCCCGCAGTCGCCGGCCGAGCAGGTCGGGCCCGTCGCCGAAGTCGTAGCGCACCGCGATCCCGATGAGCTTCTCGATCAGGAAGCGGTTGACGTCCTCGAAGTCCATCAGGTCCGACACCAGCCGGCGCACCGACCGGGCGCCCGGCTCGAGCGACATCAGCTCCATCTGCGCGCGCGTGTTGTTCAGCACGTCGGCGGCCACCGGGTGCCGTTCGGCGTGGTAGCTGTCCAGCAGCCCCTCCGGCGCCCAGCCGTTGACCGCGGCGGCCAGCTTCCAGCCCAGGTTGAACGCGTCCTGGATGCCGAGGTTGAGCCCCTGCCCGCCCACCGGCGGGTGGATGTGCGCCGCATCGCCGGCCAGCAGGACCCGGCCGGTCCGGTAGCGCTCGGCCAGCCGGGTGGCGTCGCCGAAGCGGGAACGCCAGCGCGGTGAGTGCACGCCGAAGTCGGTGCCCGCGACGGCCCGCAGCCGGCCGCTTGAACTCCTCCAGGGTCGGCGGAACCGTGCGGTCCCCGGCCACTCCGTCGGCGGGCACGACGACGCGGTACGCCCCGTTCCCGAGAGGTCCCAGGCCGAACCGCAGTTGGGTCTTGCGGACTTCGGCGACGACGGCGGCCACGGTCGCCGGATCCTCGGTCACCTCCATTTCGCCGAGCAGCGTCTCGACCCTGGTTGGTTCACCGGGGAAGCCGACGCCGAGCAGCTTGCGCACCGGGCTGCGGCCGCCGTCGCAACCGGCGAGGTAGCGCGAGCGCTCCTGCGTACCGTCGGCCAGCTCGACGGTCACCCCGTCCCGGTCCTGCCGGAGGCCGACCAGCTCGCAGCCACGCCGGATCTCGACGCCGACCTCGGTGGCATGTTCGGCGAGCAGACGCTCGGTGACGGTCTGCGGGATGCCGAGGACGTACGGATGTGCGGTGTCCAGCCGCTTCGGCGCGGGCTTGTCGATGCCGGCGAAGAACCCACCGACCGGGTACTGCCGGCCGAGCGCGAGGAACCGTTCCAGCAGGCCGCGCTGGTCCATCACCTCGATGCTGCGGGCGTGCAGGCCCAGCGCGCGGACGACGTCGGTCGGCTCCGCCTCCTTCTCCAAGACGAGCACATCGACCTCGTGCAGCCGCAACTCACTCGCCAGCATCAAGCCGGTCGGTCCGCCGCCGGCGATGATCACGTCGATCATGAAGGGCCCCTCGAATAGGTCGCATGGTGGCCGGCCGCTCCACGCCGCCCGGTACAGCCGCGCGTCGGCGCCGATGTGCCCGCATCCAGACGGCGCATCGCCACCGGCGGTTCGACGTCTTGCCCGGGCACGACACGGCGACAGGCCGCGCTTCCACCGAGCACGCCTGACGTCCGCAGGATCCGGCTTCGGTCGGAGATTCTGCGGCACGACCCCGGCCTTGCCGCAAGCCCCCCAGTGCGTTATATGTTGAAGGTGGCAAGGAGTGGACGATCTCCTTGCCCTTCTTATTGCTTCCTGCCCGACCGCCGGATGATTGCTCTCCGGCGAAGCGGGCGGCGAGACACGACGGCCGGTACCTGGATCGAGGCGGCAGATTTGTTCAGCCGCACCGACTCTTGGGAGCGGACAGCCGACACGCCGCGCAGCAGAAGGCGTCTCGACACCGCGACCACGCCGAAACGCAGCCGAAGCAACAGCGCTGCCCCGCTCGATCGAGTACGCCAGTCGTCGTCGATTCGGCTCAGTGATCGGCCAGAACAAGCCGATCGGTCATGTCGTTGCGGAACGTTCCACCCGGGTCGAACCTTGCGACCAGCGCCCGGAAGTCGTCCAGCCGCGGGTAGAGGCGGCGGATCTCGGCCGGCGGGACGGTGAACCGCTTGCCCCAGTGAGGCCGGGTGTCGAACACCGCGAGCCTGCGTTCGATGGCCCCGATGACAGGTGCGATCGCCGCCTCGTCGCGGATCCAGGTGAAGTGCAGACAGACGGTGTCGGTGCGGTAGTTGGGGCTGAGCCAGAGGGTGTCCGCAGCGACGGTGCGGATCTCGGCCACCTGAAGGACAGCCGCGATCCGGTCGGCGATGTCGTCGAGCGCGCTCAGGGCCGCGGCGGCGCTCGACCGCGGCACCAGGTATTCGGATTGGATCTCTTCCCCGCTGCTCGGCACGAAGTCGAGCCGGAAGTGGGGAAGACGCTCGTTCCACGGGCCCGGAACGCCGAGCTGCTCCGTCGCGTTCTCGACCGGCATGCCCGCCAGCGGATGTCGCGCGACGGTGGCCAGCACGGCGCCGTGCAGCGTCGGGCCGGCCGCGGATCGGTCGGCCGGGTCGGTGCGTGACTTGACCCAGACCTGCTGCATGCGGGGCCGGCGCCAGGTGCTGAACGCGCTCACGCTGTAACCGCTCGCCATGACGTCGTCGAAGTTCGCGACGAATGAGTCGTGGGGGAGATCGTCGTAGACGTCCTGCCGAACCGCGAAGGTGGGCACGATGTCGAGGGTGAGTGCCGTGACGACGCCCAGGCACCCCAGCGCCAGCACGGCTCCGTCGAAGATGTCCTGGTGCGTCGCGCGGCTCACGTGCGCGATCTCACCGTCCGCCGAGACGAACTCGATCGCGGAGACGAAGGTGGACAGGTTGCCGACGGTATTCCCGGATCCGTGCGTTCCGGTGGCGCTCGCCCCGGCGATGGAGATGTGCGGCAGGGAGCCCGTGTTGGGGATGGCGTAACCACGGGCGTGCAAAGCCCGGCCGAGCTCGCCGTACCGGGTGCCGGCGCTCACCGTCACCACGCCGCGGTCGTCGTCGATTTCCAGCCGCGGCGGCAGGTCGGCCACACTCACCAGATCACCTGTCGTGTCGGCGATCTCATTGAACGAGTGGCCGGTGCCGAGCGCCCGCAACCGAGGGGATGCCGCGACCAGATCCTGGAGCTCGGCGATCGATGACGGTCGACGGAGGGTCGACGAGGAGAAGACGATGGTCTTCGCCCAGTTCGTCAGCGGCACGGTCGTCATCGCGGAATCCTCACACGCCTCGGCGATGGCCGCCGGTCGGCCCGCCGACGGCGCGTGGGGGACCTCAGGGAAGCGCCGCGTCGGCGGCAGTGCGGGTGAGCGTCACGGAGTGATCATCCCGATTGCTGCTGTGTTCGCGGTCGGTCAGGTCGACTCGTACCGCCGGTCCGGGTGAACGGCTGGCGAGCGAGCGTGCGCACGCCACGGTGAAAACTGGGCGCGTGGACCATTTCCACGGGTATGGCAATACTGCGGCCGTCCCGGAGAGCGTGTCGACGCGCGGCGTCAGCCGATGCGCTCGGCCAGGGACACGATGACCCCTCCGGTCCGCGCACGTTGGCCATGCGCCAGATGTGCTCCCCCTGGCCGATGCCGCCGACCAGCCCGTAGCCGTCCGTTCACGGCCAGCCGGTCGACCGCGGCCTGAAGATCGTCGACCTCGAAGGCCACGTTTGCGCGAGACCCAGCTCGTTGGGGATCGCCAGCTCCACCAGTGCCCGCCACGCATGCTTGCGCGGCTGCCCGGACGGTGCGTGGTCAGCCCGTGGCGAGCACCAGGCCCAGGCCGCTGGCGGTGACCACGAGCCAGAGCACCAAGCCGAGGACGAGGGGGCGAAAACCCGCGCGGCGAATGCGCCTGAAGTCGGTCGACATGCCGATGGCGCTCAAGGCGGCGGTCACGAGGAACAGCGCGACCACGTGAAGGGCCGCGCCCAGCGGGGCGGAGATCCAGCCGGCCGAATTGGCCGCCGCAGCCATCAGGAACCCGATCAGGAACCAGGGAACCAGCCGAACTGCCGTGACCGGCCAACGCGTGCGCGGCGGCGACTGCGACCCCCCGGCGCGCTCCCGCCTGGCCACGACCGCCGCGAGGACCAGGCAGATCGGGATGATCAGAAGCGTCCGGGTCAGTTTGACGACGACCGCAAAGTTGGCGGCTTCGGGACCGTAGATGGCGGCGGCCGCCACGACGGAGGACGTGTCGTTCACGGCGGTCCCGGCGAAGAGGCCGAACTGGTGCTGGCTGAGGTTCAGTGCGTAACCCAGGTGGGGGAACACCAGTACGGCCACGAGGTTGAACAGGAAGATCGTCGAGACGGCGTAGGCAACGGTGTCGTTCTTCGCCCGCAGGACAGGAGTGACGGCGGCAATCGCCGAGGCGCCGCAGATGGCGGTGCCGACGCCGATGAGGGTGCGAAGCTCCGTGTCGATGCGCATCAGTCGACCGACGGCGGCAGCCGCCACGAGGCACAGGACCAGCGTCCCGAGCAGCACCGGCAGAGACGTCACCCCGACCTCGGCGATCTGCCTGAGTGACAGCTGGGTGCCGAGCAGCACCACGGCTACTTGGAGGACTGTCCGTGCGGTGTAGCGAACGCCCGGCTGCAGCACGGTCAGGCGGGACGTCGGCACCGCGAGCAGCGCACCGAGAAGAAGGCCGAGAACCGGCGCGCCGACAAGGGGCAGCGGCGCTCCGAGGAGCGTGGCGATGCAAGCGACGATGCCCACAGCGGCCAGGCCCGGTAGCAGATCCGCGAGTCGACGTGCCGCGCTGCGCGCTGCCCGTGTCGCGGGTGGTGGAGGCCCTTCGGTGCCGTCCCCGGCGTCCGCAGACCTTCGACCTGTCCCCGAGCTCATCCGCTCACCTGACGTTCTGGGTCGACGTCGGGTGGACAGGCTCTCCACGCCGGACCCGTTGCTGCGTAGGTCCTTCGGCGGCGCGGCCCCGACCACGGCCGGTCGAGACCATTGACGACCGACTCGGCCGACGGCGTGGCCACGGCAGCACCGCGTGATCACCGTAGCGCCGTGGACCGGGCCACGAAACAAGGCAACGGCACGTGCGGCCGCACCGAATCGCCCGGCTCAGGACTCCCGGCATACTTCCAGGCGGCGACGGCGCTCGCCCGCGCGAAGGGGCACATCACCGGCTGCGGGCTGGCAGTTCCTGCAATGAAACACACTGGAGCACACACCCTGATGAGCAGCCACGGCGCGCATCCCGAGAGGCTGCACACCCAGGTGGCCGGCACGATCCTGGCCGTCCGTGCCGGGGTGCGACGGTGCCATGCGCTGGGTGGCAGGCTTCTGGTCGAGACGGTGGGCGCGACCGGCCGGCGCTCAGGGGAAGGGATCACCGGTGACCGGCGTCGATGACGATTCTCGCCGTCCGGTACCGGGAGGCGACGCACAGCACCCGGCGGCGACAGCCTCGTCGACCCACGTGCGGCGGCGGTGGCTGCCCCGGCTGGACATCCGAGAGGTGGCAGCCATCTTCGCCGGCGGCGCTCTCGGCACGGTCGCCCGCGCCGTCCTGGCCGAGATGTTCCCGCACTCGCCGACCAGCTGGCCGTGGCCGACATTCGCGGCGAACATGCTGGCGGCCGTGCTCCTCGGGTACTTCGTGACGCGGCTGCAGGAACGACTGCCGCTGTCCAGCTATCGGCGCCCGCTGCTGGGCACCGGGCTCTGCGGCGGGCTGTCCACCTTCTCCACCATGCAGGTGGAGCTGCTGAGGATGCTGCAGGGCCACGCGTACGGGCTGGCGATCGGCTACGCGGCCGCGTCCATCGCCGGCGGCTACGCGGCGATCCACCTGACCACCGCGGCCAGCCGTCGGGTACGGCTCCGGTTGCGCGCATGAATCCGCTCACCTGGGCCGGCGCGGTGCTCATCGGCGGGGCGGGGTCGGTGCTCCGCTTCCTGGTCGACGGCGCCGTCAGCGCCCGCCGCGGCCGCGCCTTCCCCTACGGCACGATGGTCGTGAACGTCACGGGCGCGTTCCTGTTGGGCCTACTCGCCGCACTGACCCTGACCGAGACGGAAGCGCTGCTGGCGGGCACCGCGGCCGTCGGCTCCTACACCACGTTCTCCACCTGGATGCTGGAAACGCAGCGGCTCACCGAGGAACGCCAGTACCGCAGCGCCGCGGCAAACGTCGCGGTCAGCCTGGCGCTGGGGCTCGGCGCCGCCGCGCTCGGGGAATTGCTCGGGACCGCGTTGTGAACGACGACTGCCTCAAACTCACCTGCTACTTCGGTGAACGGCACCGCTCCGGCGCCGGGTTCGTCGCCGACCAGCTGCTGGAGGTGTACGGGCGCAACCAGGTCGCAGTCAGCATCATGATGCGCGGCGTCGAGGGGTTCGGCCTGAAACACCATCTGCGCAGCGACACGTCCCTGACGTTGTCCGAGGACCTGCCCGCGGTCACCATCGCCGTCGACACCCGGCCCCGCATCGAACGCCTCCTCGGCCAGGTCACCGCGCTCTCCGACATCGGGTTGACCACCCTCGAGCGGGCCCGCCTCGTCCAGGACGACCTCCGCGGGATCGAACTGCCGCAGGAGCTGCACGAGGCCACCAAGCTCACCGTCTACCTCGGTCGGCAGGAACGGGTACATCGCGTACCCGCGTTCATGGCCGTCTGTGACCTGCTGCACCGCCACGGCATCGCCGGCGCCACCGTTCTCCTCGGCGTCGACGGCACGTACCACGGGTACCGGCAGCGCGCACAGTTCTTCGGCCGCAACGCCGACGTCCCCGTCATGGTCATCGCCGTCGGCGCCGGCCCCCACATCGCCGGCGTCCTACCCGAACTCGGCGCCCTCCTGCGCCGACCGATGATCACCCTCGAACGGGTCCGCATCTGCAAGCGCGACGGTCAGGTGCTCGCTCCACCCCATGAACTGCCCGCCGCCGACGACCACGGCCTGGCCCTGTTCCAGAAGCTGAGCATCTTCGCCTCGGAAGCCGCGTCCCACGACGGTCAGCCCATCCACCGAACGATCACCCGGCGCCTGAGGAGAACCGGCGCCAGCGGTGTCACCACGCTGCGCGGCATCTGGGGCTTCCACGGCGATCACCCGCCGCACGGCGATCGGCTGCTGCAACTCGGGCGTCGCGTCCCCACCGTCACCGTCGTCATCGACACCCCACAACGGATCACCGCCGCGTTCACCGTCATCGACGAGATCACCGCGGGCAGCGGACTGGTCACCAGCGAAATGGTGCCCGCCGTCCATTCCGGCAGCACCAGGCGGAAGCCTTGAGGAGACGTCCCCGAAGGACGAGGCTGCCACGGAGGAGCGGCCCTCGTCAGGCGCCGATCACGGTGAAGTCGGGGTCGCCCGGCTGCGGGAGGCCGACGATGGTCGGGCGTACCCGGACCGGTCGACGGCTGACGACAGTGCTCAGGGCGAGAGAGCGGCGCTGTAGGGCACGGTGAACGTGGCTACGAAGTCGGCGAACAGGGACTCGTCGCCGAGAAGGTCGACGGCGCCGGCGGCCATGGCCGCGTCGGGGTCGAGGACGCCGGCGAGGACGTCGCGGAAACCCGGCCCGGCGGTCACGACCAGGTCGGCCTCCGGATCCGGACCGGGCGCGACGCTGATCTCGCCGCGGGCGACGGTGGCATGCACGACGGCCGATCCGACCCTGACCTCGTACGTCACCGGGCGGCGTCGCGGCGGCGTGCCCGATTGGCCGGCGACGCGCAGGGAACCCACCAGCGAGGCGTCCGTGACGATCTCGCCCTCGCGTGGCTCCCGCATCCCGGCAGCACCCCAGCGGCCCAGGGCGTCGAGCGCGGTTCGCAGTTCCTCGGCCCGAGCCGTCGCCCGGTACACCACCGACCGGTCGGATCCGGCCCTCGCCTCGCGTACCGCGAGACCGTCCGCCTCCAACTCCTTCAGGCGGCTGGCGAGCACGTTGGTCGGGATGCCGGGGAGCCCGGCAAGCAGATCGGAGTAGCGACGCGGCCCCACGAGCAGGTCACGCAGGATCAGGATCGTCCAGCGCTGACCCAGGACCTCCGCGGCGCGCGCGAGCCCGCAGAACTGGCCGTAGTCCCTCGTGCGCATCACGCGATGCTACCCCGTTGATACACAGAACGAAGTGTGCTTGCCTATAACAAGTGACGCGGATCCAGGAGGGATCCGCAGCCATTCTTCGATGAGGTGGCCACGACATGAGAGTGACGACCACGACCAACGTCTCGGTGGACGGCGTGATGCAGGGGCTGGGCGGACCTGACGAGGATCGCAGCGGCGGCTTCGATCGCGGCGGATGGGCCCTGCCACTTCTCGACACGGAAACCGAGGACTATCTCAACGAGGTCTACGGCGGCGCGGCCGCGTTCCTGTTCGGCCGGCGGACGTACGACATCTTCGCCGGCTCCTGGGGCGCGATACCCGAGATGATCACGAGCCCGATCGGCGCCGCGCTGAACGGCCGGCCCAAGTACGTGGTCTCGGCCGGTCTCACCGCCCCGCAGTGGGCGGGCACCACCGTCCTGCACGGCGACATCGCCACGGCCGTCGGTGATCTGAAGGCGCGGCACGACGGGACACTGCTGGTGCCCGGCAGTGGTGTCCTCGTCCGATGGCTGCTCGCCAACGACCTGGTCGACCAGCTCGACCTGCTCACCTATCCCGTCGTCGTCGGCCAGGGCACACGGCTGTTCCCCGATACCGGTCCGGACACCGCGCTCGACCTGGTCACCTCGCGGACGACGCCCAGGGGCATCACCATCCAGACGTATCGGCCCGCTGGGCGTCCGGAATACGCGAGGTCCACGGCAGACCCGAAGCAGTGAAGCGGGTTTCATCTGTCAGCGCGATAACTCCTGCACGACGCCGGCGCCGGCCCGGCGGCAATGGATCTCGCAGTGATTATCAGTCTGTACCCACACCGATCAATCGCACCCGAGGAGATCGACATGACCGCTACCTACACCTTCGACGTCTTTTCCAGCCTCGACGGCTACGGCGCCGCCGGCGGCGACTGGACCGGCTATTGGGGCAAGCAAGGCCCTGAGTTGCTCGACCATCGCCTCTCCCTGTACGGCCCGGAGCAGCGGATGGTGTTCGGCGCCAACACCTATCGGGCCTTCGCGCGGATGCTGGCCTCGAGCACCGAGGAATCCGAGGTGCGTGATCCCTGGGTCACGCGGATGAGGAACCTGCCGGCAACGGTGGTGTCGACGACGCTGGAAGGACCCCTCGACTGGCCGAACGCGACCGTCGTGAGCGGTGACGCCGTCGACGTCGTCGCCCGGCTCAAGGAGGAGTCCGAGGTGCCCCTGCGCTCGCACGGCAGCCTGTCGATGAACCGGGCGTTGATGGCCGCCGGTCTGGTCGACCACGTGCAGGTGACGCTCTTTCCTGTCATCACCGGTCGGACCGGGATGGACCCGATCTTCCAGGGTGCGGCCGACTTCGACCTCGAGCTGGTGGAGAACCGGACCCTCGACGGCAACATCCAGGAACTCGTCTACCGACCCACCCTCCATTGACCTGAACGGGTCTTCGCCTCTGACCGGGCGGGACGCCGAACGTCGCCGCGTCGACGCCTTCGCCGACCGCCTCCGTGCAGGCGAGCGATCGTTGGTGCTGACAGGCGAGGCGGGCATCGGCAAGACCACACTGTGGACCTACGGCCTGGCGCGGTGCCGGACGAACGGGGCGCACGTGCTGGTCTCCCGGCCAGGGCAGGACGACGCGCACAGTCCCGGCCAGGGGCTGCTGGACCTGTTCGATCCCCGGCATGTTGCGGGCGGCCCACCGGCGCCGGACGTGGCGGACGTCGACCTGCCGGTGCTGGATTGTTGCCGGCTGGTCCTGGACCATCTGCGCACGCTGGCGATTCGGGCGCCGGTGGTCGTTGCGATCGATGACCTGCCATGGCTGGACGACCTGACTCAGCGCGCGCTGCGGTTCGCCGTCCGCCGGCTCGCCGATGCCCCGGTTGCCCTGCTGGCCACCGCGCGCAGCTGGAGCCCGGGGACACCGGCCGTTGCCCTGCCCGAGATCGGCGGCGCCGTCGACCTTTTCGAGGTCGGCGAGATGGCAATTCGCGACCTGCGGCGCATCGTGGTCACCGCCGTACCGGGCGTCGGTGCCCCGGCCGCGATCGGCATCGGCGAGCGGGCGCACGGCAATCCGCTGTTCGCTCTCGAGCTGGCACGCAGCCGCGGCCGTTCGTCGCCGTCCGCGCCGCCCGGATCGGCATCGTCCGCGCTCGTAGCCCAGCTGACATGGTGGTCGGGGTGGCGTCGGCGGAGCTCAGGCGGTCGCCGTCTCGCGCTTGCTGACCACTGCCAGGGCTTCCAGAATGTCGTCGCTGGTGGCGATCTCGGCGAGGAGGCCCAGTGAGGCGATCGATGCGTCGTGGGTGGCGGGATCGGCGGCGCTGCAGGCGTCCGCGGCGATGATGGTGCGATAGCCGAGATCTGACGCCTGTCTCGCGGTGCCTTCGACGGAGAAGTTCGTGGCCACGCCGGTGAAGATCAGGGTGTCGATGTCGCGGTTGCGGAGGAGGTGGTCCAGTTGGCTGGCTGAAAATCCGCCGACGCGCTGGTGTGTGACGATCAGGTCGCCGTCCCGGGGGGCGATCTCGGGCAGGATCTCGGCCTTGTCGCTGCCTTCGACCAGGCAGCCGGAGTCGCGGACGATTCCGAGGATGGGGGAGTTGACCACCAGGTCGGCCAAACCGGGTTGCCAGGCGACGCGCGTGTAGACAACGGTGGACCCGGCGTCGCGTGCGGCGTCGAGGAGGGTCCGGTTGACGCCGACGACGTCCCGCTCGATGGCCTGGGCAGCGAAGAAGCCGCCGAATGCGCCATCGGCGTTCACGATGTCCTTCTGCAGGTGCACGGCGATGATCGCGGTGCGCGCCGGGTTCAGTTCCATGGCGGTCTCTCCTTGGGGCGTTGATTCGTTGATGGGTTGTCGCCGTTGCCGCGTTGTGGATCACGCGTGAGCGAGAATCGACTTGCCGATGTTCTCGACGTCCCGCTCTGCGGTGAAGGGGTTGGACAGGAACACCCCGACGGTGTCGACCCCGGATTCGGTCATCAGGGCGGTCTGTTCGCGAAGCTGCTCGGGGCTTCCGTACAGGCACCAGTAGTCGACCAGTTCTTTGGTGATCAGCGGCCGGTGTGACGGGTCCAGGCCGCGCAGGTACTTGGACCAGGTCTCGAGGTAGTGGGGCTGGTCTGGTGCGGTGGGATCGCCGAGGTATGCCATGGCGGCCTGGGTGGAGGCGTGGACGATGGGTGCGCCGAGTTCGTCGATGTGCTCGTTCATGAAGCCGGCGTTGGTGATGCAGGACGAGATGGGCCCGGACCCGAAGCCCTTGTCGATGCCGTCCTCCCAGGTTTCGCCGTTCTCCAGTTGGTAGAACCAGCTCAAGGAGACCAGCTTCACGGATCCCCGGACGCGTCCGGCGGCTTCTACGGCATCGTCGAGTTCGCGGCGGACCAGTCGGATCATGTCCGGATCGGGTCCGAGGCAATAGATGACGGCGTCGGCGATCGCGGCGGCCGCCTTGAGTCCCTTGGGGCCGCCTGCGGCCATCCAGATCGGGACGTCGGCGATGTCGTACCAGGTTCCGGTCTTGTCCAGGAACTCGATCTCGGTCTCCTGGCCGCGCCATGTGTGGGTGACCCGTTCGCCGCGCAGCAGGCCCCGGGCGACCGTGACGGCGTCGACCAGTTCGCGGATGGTGGCCGGCCGATTGCCCATGGAGCGCAACGCGTTGTTGGCGGTGCCGATTCCGAGGAACGTGCGGCCCGGGGCCAGGGCGTTCAAGGTGGCGACCGAGTTCGCGGTGACGGGCGCGATCCTGGTCAGCGGATTGGTCACGTAGGTACCCATCTTGATGGTCGATGTCTGTTGCGAGGCCAGCGCCATCTGCTGGTACGGGTCGGAGAACAGCAGCGGTCCTTCGCCGACGCCGAAATGGGTCACTCCGAGGTCCTCGGCCTGCTTGATCAGTCCGACCTGGTCGATCTTGGCGCAGGTGCCGACCGAGAAGTCCATGGTTGCTCTCCTTGAGGTGTGAGGGTGCGTGTGGCGGTGGGGTTAGGCCGATCGATTTGCCGAGCGATCGGGCCGGTGCTGCCCACCCGGAGAGCGGCGAGATCACTGCGAGCGTGGGCGATCGGGCCGTGGACGTCGGGGCTCGTGGGCCCGTCGCCGCACGGTGTGCATGCTGCGCGTTGGCTGCCTTCGGCATTCATTGCACGACGACATGCAAACTAACATGCTAGCGTGGTAGAAGGACAGTATGGGATGTGACCGCGGTTGGCAAGGGGTGGAGCGCGATGTGTCGATGCGACAGCAAGCCCGCCCAGGCACGGCAAGGCGGTCGAGGGCGGGTGCGATGTGAAGGATTCCTGGACCAGGACTGGCTACCCTTCCGCTATGACCACTCCGAGCCGGAGGCCAGCCGGCGGACGTGCACGAGCCGGCGCCCGTCCGGTGGCGGCGGCGTCCGGCAAACGGCTGGCCCCGGTGGTCTACGAGATGCTCAAGGAGCGTCTGCTCGAGGGCACGTATCAAGCCGGTGAACGGTTGTCGGTGGAGACTCTCAAAACCGAGTTCGAGGTGTCGAAGCAGCCCGTCATGGAGGCGCTACACCGGCTGGCCGCCGATGGCCTGGTGGAGATCGTTCCGCAGGTTGGTTGTCGGGTCGTCCGCTACGAACCGCAGGAGATCAACGACTTCTACGCGGTCTTCGCTGCGATGGAAGGGGCTGTCGCGGGCGTCGCCGCGCTGCGTCGGACATCGGACCAGCTTGTCGATCTGGAGCAGGTCAATCGGGAGATCGGGGACCTCGCGAACGACCCGGATCCAGGGGCGCGTTCTCACGGGTACCGGATCCTCAATCGTGAGTTCCACGGCATCGTGCACACGATGGCGCACTCCGACATGATCGCCGACATCAGCCGACGGATGTGGGACCTGTCCGACTTGTTGATCAACACCTCCGGGATCCCCCGTCCGTTGGCCTCGGTCACCGGCGAACGGCACGACGACCACGACCGCATCATCGACGCACTTCGCGCAGGCGATGCCGTGACCGCCCGGGCCGAGATGGACGATCACATCGTCGGGACCGTGGACATCATTCGCGCTGAGTCGCGGGCGATCTCGTAGTCCGACGTCGTCAACCGGCACGACCGCTGGCACCGCCTCGGGTTTCGGACGCCAGCGCGGCCCCGTGGCGCCTGCAGAGCTGACCCGAACTTCTCGAACCGGTTGCGTCTTCCAGAAGCAACCGCTCGGGACGAGATCATCGGCGCTGCTCGGCTGCCCCGATTCGGTGACCCCGATCACTCTTGTGCGAACCGCCATCCTCGACTAGCCTACTAGCATGCTAGCAGGTCACCACCACAGGACGGTCGAACGCCGACCTGTGCCCGACTCCGGTGTTCCACCGGTGCCGCCCGGTCGAATCGACGTTCGTCCTCCGCGGCAGGTCCGGGCTGGCATGTCTGTCCACGCGTCAGCTCCACCGGAAACCCGGCTGCGCGCCGCCTGAAAGTGCGGTGGGACGGGGTGGTCGTCGCCGCGGCCCGCCAACTCCCTACCGCCACCTTGTCGATTGACGGTCGCCACCCGCATCTCCATGGCCCGGCCAACCTGATCCGCCGCCCGCACCTCCACCCACCATCTCCCAGGAGTTCCCATGTCAACGACGACGGTTCCCCCGCGGACCAAACCGCTCAAGGTCGCCCTGGCCAGCTTCATCGGCACCGGGATCGAGTACTACGACTTCTTCATCTACGGAACGGCGGCCGCGCTGGTGTTCCCGAAGCTGTTCTTCCCCGAGCAGAGTCCCTTGATGGCAACGCTTCTGTCGTTCGCCACCTTCGGGGTGGGCTTCTTCGCCCGGCCGGTCGGCGGCGTCGTCTTCGGACACTTCGGAGACAAGATCGGCCGCAAGAAGATGCTGGTGATCTCGCTGGTCGGCATGGGCACCGCGACCTTCATCATGGGGCTCCTGCCGGGCTATGCCACGATCGGAATTCTGGCCCCGATTCTGCTGACCGTCCTTCGCATCCTGCAGGGCTTCTGCGTCGGCGGTGAATGGGGCGGCGCCACGCTGATGGCCGTCGAACACGCGCCGGTGGGCAAGCGCGGCTTGTACGGGGCATTTCCGCAGATGGGTGCCCCCGCCGGCACGGCGCTGGCCACCCTGGCCTTCCTCGCCGTGGCGCAGCTGCCGGACGAGCAGTTCCTGTCATGGGGCTGGCGCATTCCCTTCCTGCTCAGCGCCGCGCTCGTCGGAGTCGGCCTGTTCATCCGTCTCACGATCGCCGAGAGCCCCGAGTTCGTCGCCGTCCGCGAACACCACGACGAGGTCAAGCTGCCGATCAAGATCGCGTTTCAGAAGCATTGGCGCCAGATCCTGCTGGTCGCCGGCATCTACTTCAGCCAGGGCATCTTCGCCTACATCTGCATTTCGTACTTCGTTTCCTACGCCACCGCGATCGTCAAGCTCGACCGAACCTTCGCCCTGCTCGGTGTCTTCGCTGCCGGTGTCGTGGCAGTGTTCCTGTACGGCTTCTTCGGGTCGCTCTCGGATCGGATCGGCCGGAAGACCACCTACATGATCGGCGCGGCCTCGATGGCCGTGTCCATCTGGCCCGCGGTGGCGCTGATCAACACCGGCAACCCGTGGCTGTTCGCCCTGGCCATTGTGCTGGTGTTCGGGGTCGCGATGGCACCCGCCGGCGGGGCGACCGGATCGTTGTTCTCGCTGATGTTCAGCGCCGAGGTCCGCTACACCGGTGTCTCGGTCGGGTACACGTTGTCGCAGATCACCGGGTCGGCATTCGCCCCGCTGATCGCGGTCGCCCTCTACGGTGCCCTGGGCTCCACCGACGGTCTGGTCATCTACCTGCTGGCCGCATCCGTGGTCTCGATCGTCTCGCTTCTCCTGCTGCCCGGTCCGTGGGGACGACGGGAAGCGGCCAAGCAGCTCGAGTATGCACAGGCCAAGACCGTCCCCGCTGACCTGCAACCTCATTCCTGAGTGAACGACGCGGCCAGCCGCGCTGGCCTCTCCCTCCCGAAACCGACGGCCATAAAAAGGCAAGAAGGAATCATGAGCACATCGAGAGAATTCGACACCGACGTCGTTGTCGTGGGATCCGGTCCCATGGGTGGCACCACCGCCCTGGCGCTGGCCACCTACGGAATACGGGTGCACGTGGTGTCCAAGTGGAACTGGGTGGCCAACACTCCCCGCGCGCACATCATCAACCAGCGGGCCGTCGAGGTCCTACGGGATCTGGGCGTCGAGGAGGCCACCAAGCTCGAGGCCACCCCGTGGGACCAGATGGGGGACACCCTGTTCACCACGAGCCTCGCCGGTCCGGAGGTCGCCAGATTGCAGACCTGGGGCACCGGAGATGACCGCAGGGGTGACTACCTGCAGGGCAGTCCCTGCACGATGCTCGACGTTCCCCAACCGCTCATGGAACCCGTGCTGATCACCAACGCGGCGAAGCGGGGAGCGAAGGTCTCCTTCAACACCGAGTACCTCAGCCACACCCAGGACGCGGACGGGGTCACCGTCACCCTGCACAACCGGATCTCCGACACCACCTTCACCCAACGGGCCCGATTCCTGGTCGGAGCCGACGGTGCCCGGTCCAAGGTGGCCGAGGACATCGGTCTGGAGATCTCCGGTGAATTGGCCCGGGCGGGCACCATCTACGCCCGATTCGACGCCGACCTGAGCCAGTACGTCGCGCATCGGCCGAGCATCCTGCACTGGATCATGAACCCGGCCGCCGGGTTCGGTGAGATCGGCATGGGCCTGCTCCGCGCCGTGCGCCCCTGGGACCAGTGGATCGCCGGGTGGGGATTCGACCTGAAGAACGGCGAACCGGACTTGGACCACGGGCGGGCGTTGGAAAAGATCCGGGCCCTTGTCGGCGACCCGAACCTCGAAGTGGACATCGTGTCCGTCGCCCCCTGGTACGTGAACCAGGCCTACGCCCCCACGTACTCGGTCGGAAGGGTGCTCTGCGGCGGGGACGCCGTGCACCGCCATCCGCCGAGCAGCGGTCTGGGCTCCAACACATGCGTCCAGGATGGGTTCAACCTCGCCTGGAAGCTCGCCTACGTGATCGACGGCCACGCCGGCCGAGACCTGATCAGCTCCTACACGCTGGAGCGAGCACCGGTCGGACAACAGATCGTGGAGCGCGCGAACCAGTCGCGCAAGGACTACGCGCCGCTGCGAGCCGCCTTCGCCACCACCGACGCCGAGGACCCGGTAGCGGCGGGCCTGGCGAAGATCAACGCACCCACCGCCGAAGGTGCCAAGATCCGGGATGCCATCCAGGAGGCATTGCAACTCAAGAGCTTCGAGTTCAATGCGCACGGCGTCGAACTCAACCAGCGGTACGAGTCGGCCGCGGTGCTCCCCGACCCGGTCGCCGGGGAGGAGCAGTGGGCCCGGGACAGGCAGCTGTACCTGCAGGCCACGACCCGTCCCGGGGCGAAGCTGCCGCACGCCTGGCTGGTCGGCGAGGACGGGAACCGGATCTCCACCCTGGATGTGACCGGGCAGGGCAAGTTCACCCTGCTCACCGGACTGTCCGGACAGGCGTGGGTCGCGGCCGCGCAGGAGCTCGATCTGCCGTTCCTGCGCACCGTGGTGATCGGCGAACCCGGATTCACCGACCCCTACCACTACTGGCGTCGGATCAGCGAGATCGACGAGGCTGGAGTGCTTCTCATCCGCCCGGACGGGTACGTCGCCTGGCGAGTCAGCACCGCGGTCTGGGATCCCGAGCAGGCGACCACCCAGCTCCGAGACGCCCTGAACGAGCTGTTGGCCACTCGCACCCGACAGGACCCCACCCCAACCCCCGCCCAGGAACCCGCGCTGGTCTGAGCCTACCCGCCACGATCAACCCGCAGATCTGAGAAGGACCCACTCCCATGACGGAAACCCGCCCCTACACCAGCGTCTGGTCGGACCTGGCCCAGACCGAGTTCACCCAGGGCTTCATCGACGCAGGCGGCTACCGCACGCGGTACCTGCACGCCGGCGACACGTCGAAGCCCACCTTGATCCTGCTCCACGGCATCACCGGCCACGCCGAGGCCTACGTCCGGAACCTTCAGTCGCACTCCGAGCACTTTTCCGTGTGGGCAATCGATTTCATCGGCCACGGCTACAGCGCGAAGCCCGATCACCCGCTCGAGGTCAAGCACTACGTCGGCCAGGTGCTCAACTTCATGGACGCCATCGGCGTCGACCACGCGTCGTTCTCGGGGGAGTCCCTCGGCGGGTGGACCGCAGCCCGGCTGGCCATCGACCACCCCCAAAAGGTCGATCGCGTCGTGCTGAACACCATGGGCGGCACCATGGCCAACCCGAAGGTCATGGAACGGCTCTACACCCTGTCCATGGAAGCCGCGAAAGACCCGTCCTGGGAGCGGGTCAAGGCGCGCCTCGAGTGGTTGATGGCCGACCCGACCATGGTCACCGACGATCTGATCAAGACGCGTCAGGCCATCTTCCAGCAACCGGACTGGCTGCAGGCCTGCGAGGCCAACATGGCACTGCAGAACCCGGACATCCGCAAGCGCAACATGCTCACCGACGACGACCTACGATCCGTGAAGGTGCCGGCGCTGGTCCTCTGGACCACCAAGGATCCATCCGGTCCCGTCGACGAGGGGCGCCGGATCGCATCGCTGATCCCCGGCGCGCGACTCGCCGTCATGGACAATTGCGGGCACTGGCCGCAATACGAGGACACCGAGACCTTCAACAAGATCCAGCTCGACTTCCTCCTCGACCGCTGAGCGCGGCGTCGGAGGCATCACCCTTGTGAGAAGAGGAGACATCCATGCCACACGCACTTCTGGCCATGTCGCACAGCCCCCTGCTGCACCACGTTCGGCCAAGTGACGATGTCAAGGCCGAGGTCGAGGCCGGTTTCGACACAGCGCGGGCGTTCGTCAAGGACTTCGATCCGGACCTCATCATCAACTTCGCGCCCGACCACTACAACGGGTTCTTCTACAACCTGATGCCGCCGTTCTGCATTGGCTACGAGGCGATCAGCATCGGCGACTACGACAGTCAGGCCGGACCCCTGGACGTCCCCTACGACCTCGCCCAGGCCATGGGCCGAGCGGTCATCAGAAGTGGCGTGGATACCGCGATCTCACTGCGAATGGAGATCGATCACGGCGCCGTCCAGCCCATCGAGATCATCTACGGCGACATCGCCGCCAAGCCGGTGATCCCGGTCTTCATCAACTCCGTTGCGCCGCCCTTCACGCCCATCGCACGCATCCGAGCCCTCGGCGAGGCGATCGGCACCTGGGCGGCCGGTCTGGACAAGAAGGTGCTGTTCATCTCCTCAGGTGGACTGTCCCACGACCCGCCCGTGCCACGGCTGTCGGAGGCCACCCCGGGCCAACGGGACATGCTGACCGGCGGCGGCCGCAACCCCACTCCGGAAGCTCGAGCCGCCAGGCAGCAACGCGTCATCGACACCGCTCACGCATTCGTCAAGGGCGAAGCCGACATCATGGACATCGCCCCGGAATGGGATCGTGAACTCATGGAGGTCCTCGCTTCCGGCGACCTCACCCCGCTCGACGCCTGGGACCCGGACTGGATGGAGCAGGTCGCCGGACACTCCGCGCATGAAGTTCGGACCTGGATCGCCGGCTACGCCGCGCTCGGCGCCCTCGGCAACTACTCCGTCCAGTTCAGCTACTACCGTCCCATCAGGGAGTACATCGCCGGGTTCGGCATCACCACCGCCACCCTTGACGCGCGCACGTGACAGGCTTACCTGATCGGGTTCATCACACCCGTTGTCGATGACGGACGAGCAGTCACGGCGCCAGGTTGACAAGTCCGCAGGGACGGCTGAGCACGTCTATCGGCGTCGCCTGAGGACGCGTGATCACGTGGCTCGGTTCCGACGAGAAACTCCTCAATCACAACAAGTTTCGGTGCGACGCGTCTCCAGAAGCCGGGGTCGACCACGCCGCTGCACCTTCGACTGTGACGGGCCAAACGTGAGGGGCGTCTGCGCGCTTCGCAACCTTCACTGCCGACCTCGTCGCCGACGGAAGAAAGGAACGCCCGATGCTCGATCGCATCGGGCGTCCCTTCCATGCCTGGACTGGATCAGCTGATTTTGCGGCGGTAGATCAGGTTCGCGAAGAAGTACGCGACGGCGAGGATGCCGACACACCAGGCGAGGGCGATCCAGATGTCGGTGCCGACGGGCTGCTGAGCGAAGATGGCGCGGATCGAGTTCACGATCGAGGTCACCGGCTGGTTCTCCGCGAACCATGCGACGGGGGCGGGCATGGTGTCCGTCGACACGAATGCGGAACTGATGAACGGCAGGAAGATGAGCGGGTAGGAGAACGCGCTCGCGCCGTCAATGGTTTTCGCGGACAGGCCCGCGATCACGGCGACCCACGTGAGCGCGAGGGTGAACAGGATCAGGATGCCGGCCACCGCCAGCCATCCCAGCACGCTCGCGCCGGTGCGGAAGCCCATCAGGAGGGCGACGCCCACGACGATCACCAGTGAGGCCAGGTTGGCGACCAGTGAGGTGAGCACGTGGGCCCACAGGGCGCTCGGTCGTGCGATCGGCATGGACTGGAAGCGCTCGAAGATCCCGCTTTGCAGGTCCATGAAGAGCCGATAGGCGGTGTACGCGATGCCCGACGCGATGGTGATGAGCAGGATGCCGGGCAGCATGTAGTCGATGTACGAGCCCGGTCCGGTGTTGATCGCGCCGCCGAAGACGTAGACGAAGATCAGCATGAGCGCGATCGGGGTGACCGCGGTCGTGATGATGGTGTCCGGGCTGCGCGCGATGTGGCGCAGGGACCGCCGGGTGAGGACGGTGGTGTCTTGCAGGACGTGGGTGGTCATGGTCTTTCCCTACTTCTCCGCGCCGGCGGTGCTGTCCGCCGCGACGCCATCGGTGCTGCCGTTGTTGCCCACGAGCGCGAGGAACACATCCTCGAGACTCGGCTGTTTCTCGACGTATTCCACCTGGGCGGGGGGCAGCAGTTGCTTGAGCTCGGCCAGGGTGCCGTCGACGATGATCCGTCCCTGATGCAGGATCGCGATCCGGTCGGCCAGCTGTTCGGCCTCGTCCAGATACTGCGTCGTCAGCAGCACTGTCGTGCCGTTGTTGGCGAGTTCCTTGACCGTCTGCCACACCTCGTTGCGTGCCTGGGGGTCGAGTCCGGTCGTCGGCTCGTCCAGGTAGATGACGGGCGGATCCCCGATCAGGCTCATCGCGATGTCGAGGCGGCGGCGCATGCCGCCGGAGTATGTCGCGGCCTTGCGGCCGCCCGCCTCGGTGAGCGAAAAGCGGGCGAGCAGGTCGTCCGCGATGGTGCCGGGGTTCTTGAGATGCCGCAGCTGCGCCACCAGGACGAGGTTCTCCCGCCCGCTGAGGATCTCGTCGACGGCCGCGAACTGCCCGGTCAGGCTGATCGACTCCCGAACCTCCTGCGGTTGGCCGGCTACATCGAAGCCGTTGACCTGTGCCGTTCCGTCATCCGCCTTCACCAGGGTGGACAGGATCCTCACGACCGTCGTCTTGCCGGCCCCGTTCGAGCCGAGGAGAGCGAAGATGCTGCCCGGCGCCACGTCGAAGTCCACGCCGCGCAGCACGTGCAGTTCCTTGAATGATTTCTCCAGGTTCTTCACCCGGATTGCAGCACCCGTGCTCATTTCTGTCCCGTCCGCTCTGCGTCCTCGATCGCCTTGGTCAGCCGCGCGCGTTCCTTGTCGATCCACTGCTTGCCGCTGTAGGCCTGGGCGAACGCCTCGGCGAACTCGACCGGATCGTCACCGACAATCGCGCGCACCGGCGTGCCGTCCGCCGCGGCCCGTTCCCAGAGCTCAACGTGGTCGCCCATCATCGCGAGTGCCGTCTCGCCATCCGAGACTGCCCCGGAGTACATGAGGTACCGCTGAACCGCCTTGGCAGCGGCGCCGTACGGCTCCGGAAGCGCCTCCATGCGGGACACGTACTGCTTGTATTGCTTCTTCTGTTCGAGCGACCCGGTGATGATCTCGATCCACTTTGCGGCCATCTCAGTTCTCTCCTCGGTGGAGCTGTTCGATACGTTCTGCCAGGAAGCTCCACGTCCTCCAGAACTCATTGAGCTGTGCTCGCCCCTGCGCGTTGACCGAATACACCTTGCGTGGTGGTCCCTTCTCGGAGGGGACCTTCTGCACGTCCACGAAGCCCCGCTGCTCGATGCGGACGAGCAAGGCGTAGACGGTGCCTTCGACGAGGTCCGAGAAGCCCTGCTCGCGCAGCCGCGCCGTGATCTCGTACCCGTACGCGGGGCGTACGGCCAGGATCGCCAGCACCATGCCCTCGAGCGTGCCCTTGAGCATCTCGGTCATCTGATTGCCCATCGCCCACCTTCGATCTACTCCGTGTTGCTACGTACTGGTAGACGGTATCACCGAGTACCAGTACATAGCAACACCACATAGCGAGCTGGCGACGACGACCTCGGTCGGGTCTCCTCGGGGCGCGCACCGGGGTCCGGGGGCATCACCGTCTGCCGGAGACTCCTGCCGGCCGGCTCAGGTCGCTGGTCCGATCCGGTCCTCAGACTCGGCGCACCCGTCGCGTCTCGCCGTCGCTCCGACCGGACCGCTCAGGGTTCCGCTTCCGGGATCTCGGTGCTGCGTCGGCGATGGCCCTACGACCGATTGGACCGCCTACGACGACGAGTCTCGTCTCGCGGTCGTCACGAGCTCTGGCCGAGCAGCCTGCAGAAGGACAGAGAGTCGATGTCCGGCTCGGTGATGAACGTCATCGCGATCGTCGTTCGTCGCTCCGGTGCGACCAGCCCGACGCCATGCTGATCTACTCGATGGGCGTCTCGGTGGACGGCTTCATCGCCGACCGCGCGGAAGAGTCGGACTGACGCCGCCGTCCGAGTTCTCAGCGCCTCGCCGGACCGCGCACTCGCCGCGCCGACCTGCGCGTTCGAGTACGTCGATGCACGTCCCGGCCCAATCCCAGGGCGGGAAGACGGCTACTGGCCTGCACGCTCCTTCGATATGGTTGAAGTCGAGCGACGGCAGAAGGGACGTGTCGTGCATTCTTACGACGGTTCACGCGCCATGGTGATCGGCGGATCGATCGGCGGATTGACCAGCGCACTTCTCCTCCGCAAGTTGGGCTTCTCCGTCGACGTCTTCGAACGAACACCCGAACAACTGGATCACCGCGGCGGTGGAATCGTTCTTCAGCCCATCACGATGAAGTGGTTCGACGGACACAGTGCCCGCCGCATCGGGGAGGTGAGCACCCGAAGCAGCCGGCTCCGCTATCTCGGCCCTGACAATCGGGTCGAGTACGAGGAACTCGCGACCTGGCGGTACTCTTCGTGGGGAACCGTATACCGGGCGCTGCTCAGAGATTTCGGACGCGAGCGCTACCACCTCGGGCATTTCTGCGCCGGCTTCACGCAAGACGCTGCCGGGGTACAGCTGCGATTCGTCAACGGACGCGTTGAATATGCCGACCTGGTCGTCTTCGCGGACGGCATCAGCTCGACCGCTCGCCGGCGCATGTTCCCCGATCTCGAACCGCAGTATTCCGGCTATGTCGGATGGCGCGGAACCGTGCGTGAAGATCAAGTAACAAGTGAAACATTCGATCTTCTCACCGACGCCCTGTCGTACAGCGTCGCGGACCACACCCATGCCGTGTTGTACACCATTCCCGGCATGGACGGCGAATTGACCACAGGCAAGCGGCTCTTCAATTATGTCTGGTACCGGAACGTAGAGTCCGGCGCAGAACTCCAAGAACTCACGACCGATATCCGTGGATTCGAGGCTCCAGTTTCCATCCATCCGGGAACGGTGCAACAGCGCTATATCGACGAACTGAAACAATCCGCGACCCAGCTCGCGCCCGCCTTCACGGAGGTGATTCAGCGTACCGAAGAGCCGTATGCACAGGTCGTCTTCGACACCCGGATACCCCAGATGAGTCACGGCAGGATCGCCATCATCGGTGACGCGGCCTTCACCGCTCGTCCACACCCGGCAGCCGGTAGCGCGAAGGCTGCAGCGGACGCCTGGGCACTGTACGAGCATTTGGCAGCCGCCGAGGGCGACATCGCCAATGCCCTGAAGGCTTGGGAGCCCGGTCAGATCGAACTGGGCAATCGGCTCATCGACCGAGCAGCGGCGATGGGACGGCGTTCGCAGTTCACCAATTCCTGGAAGCCGGGAGATCCCGACCTGCGCATCGGTCTCTATGGACCGGGCAACTGACTCGGCTCGATCGGGACCGAACGCATGGCCGCCCTCGGTCGCATTCGAGTGGGTGACGTCGGTCAGACTGGACGCGGGCTCGCTACGTCACCGAAGGTGACGGCGCTCTCGTGGCGGCCTCCATCGTCCGGCGCCGGAAGCTGGTTCGGCCGGCGAAGGACGGCGGAGGACACACGTCGGCCCGCGTTCGGTCGACCGGTCCCAGGCCGCGTGCAGCACGTCGGGCGGATGCAACAGCTGGTCTTGTCTCTCTTCTCTCGCCTGGCTTGGATGGAGTCATGATCACGGCGCTGCCCACTCCACGACTGCTGACCGAAGGGTGGGCAATGGTCGAGTCGGGCCGCTGGCATGATGGCCGCCTGTGGTTCGCCCATTGGGGCAGCGGCGAGGTGATCGCGGTCGACCTGGAGGGCCGAAGCGAGGTGGTGGCACCTGGCCGCGCCACCATGGGCTGGGCCATCGACTGGCTGCCCGATGGCCGCCTCCTGTTCTCGGGAGAGGAACTCACCCGAGTCGAGCCGGATGGATCCGCTGTCCGCCACAGCCCGCAGGGGGGCAACGAGCTGGTCGTCGACTCCGCCGGCCGCGTCTACATCAACGGCGCCGACTTCGACTTCAGGGCAGGCGCTGCGCCCGTGCCCGGCTGGATCCGGCTGATCGACCTGGACGGAACCGTCCGCGACGTCGCCGGCGACATCGATTTTCCGAACGGAATGGTGATCACTCCTGACGGCTCCAGACTGGTGATCGCCGAATCCTTCGCCGGGCGACTGTCGGCCTTCGACATCGCGGCTGACGGCTCGCTGTCGAACCGTCGGGTCTGGGGCGAGGGGTTGGGCCCCGACGGGATCAGCATCGACGCAGCCGGCGGAATCTGGGTCCAGACTGCAGATACCTTCGCGCACACCCAGGATCCGAACGCCCCGGCCGGCGCGGTGGTCCGGGTCCTGGATGGTGGCGAGATCACCCACAGGGTGGAGACGGACGTTCCCTGCTTCGCTTGCGCGCTCGGTGGACCGGAAGGCCGGCACCTGTTCCTCCTCTGCAACGAGTTCGAGGGCGTGGACCAGCTCGGGGCGGTGCTCGCCCGCCGCAGCGCACGGATCTATGTCACGGAGGTGGAGTTCTAGCATTCTCGGTCAGGTCGCCGCGACCACGCACTCACTGTTCCGGCGCGAAATCGGCTTGCGGCTCTCCGACCGCTCGTAGCGGCAGCCGGTCAGGTGCGGCCGCGGAACCTCAGCGCAGGATCTCGACGAGCAGCACCCAGGCGTTCAGGATGCCGACCGCGTAGCACAGCACGATCCCGGCCGAGATCCAGTACAGGCCGTCGGGATTGCCGGTGATCAACAGCACGGCGCCGATCAGCAGCGGGATCAGCGCGAGGTGCCAGAACGCGTACTGCTGCACCGATTGCCGCCGCCGATCCCGGTCGATCCCGTACTTGATGGAGATGCCGATCGTGCTGATCCACGTGGTCCCGGCGGGCACCAGCACGAGCCAGCCCATGACGCGGTCGTCGACACCGGGCAGCAGACCGAAGGTCGCGATGAGCAGCACGTTGACGAACAGTGTGACGCTCACCGCGGCCCGGGGGACCAGGCGTGACCACTGGAGGATCTCCTTGACGTTGATCGAGATCGCGACCACGACCAGGCCCGCGAGCGCCGCGGCCGCACCTGCCTCGGCGATGAAGAAGTCCGTCCAGTCCAGCGCCTCGGCCGCCTCCGCCTGCTCGGCGACCAGCGACAGGTCAAGCACCCCGCGATCCTAGGGGCACGTCGAGCGGCAGCGGCAGTTCCAACCCGCCGAACCGGCGAGCGCGAGGACCTGATCCATCCGGACACGCTCCGAGGGTCTGGCTCGGCTCCGCGTCGGGTCACACCTCAATCCGGTCCATCTAGTGTCAGCTGATGAGCAGGGAAGGCATCGGCAAGGTCGCGGTCATCACCGGCGTTGGCCGGCAGCGCTCAATCGCAACGGGGATTGCCAAGCGCCTGGCGCGTGACGGCTGGCACCTGGCTCTGAACTACTGGCGGCCCTACGACGACCGGCTTGGCTACGAGCGAAACGCCGAGGATCCGGAATCGATCGCCGATTCGTGCCGGGCCTTCGGCGTACACGTGGAACTCGCACCCGGGGACCTGGGTGATCCAGCCGTCCCAGCCGAACTGGTCCGCACGGCGACACAGGCTCTCGGCCCCGTGAGCGCCCTGGTTCTGTCCCACTGCGAGTCGGTGGACAGCTCCATTCTCACCACCGACGTGGCCAGTTGGGACCGTCACTTCGCCGTGAACAGCCGGGCCACCTGGCTGCTCATCAAGGCGTTCGCTGAGCAGCTCCCGCATGTCCCAGCAGGCACGGCCGGCGGGCGGATCGTCGCGCTCACCAGCGATCACACCGTCCACAACCTGCCGTACGGGGCAAGCAAAGGAGCGCTCGACCGCATCGTCATTGCTGCCGCCGTGGAGCTGGCCGACCGCGGCGTGCGGGCCAATGTGATCAATCCGGGTGGAGTCGACACCGGCTGGATGGACGAAGCAATTCGCGCGTCATGCATCCGCGCCACCCCCGCGGGGCGTCTCGGCACCGCCGACGACACCGCGAACCTCATCAGTTTTCTTCTCGGCGACCAGGGTGCATGGATCAACGGGCAGATTCTCCACAGCAACGGCGGCTTCAAGGTCGGCTGACCAAAAGGCGTTGGTCACAGGCGTCTCGCTCAAGGATCCTCTGCCCACAAGCACCGGGGCCACACGAGTGTCCCTCACCGTTCCGCTCGCGGAACGGTTGGCTTCGAGACAGCTCAAGGCTGGCGTCGGCTCTGCCTGGGCTGACCGGCTGCGTTGGCGGTCAGCTGGTTTCGGCGGGATGGGCGGTGTCAATGTGCCGGCCTCGGCGCCGCCGGCGTCACGTAGCGGGACTCCCGATGCGCAGGCTTCCTGGGTTCGGCTGCCATCCGGACTTACACTTCGTTCGCAGGAGTTTGGTCCAGGGTGCGGCAAGTGGGGCGAGATGACGAAGGGAGCCCCTCGAACGTCGGCGGCTTCCGCGCGCGCTGTCGAACGGCCCAGATCTGGGAACTATCCGGTGGTCGCGTGGCAGGCCACCTCGGCCAGCGTCGCCGCGCGGTTCACCGGCGTCGCAATCGTGCTCCCGTTCATCTGCATCGCACTCGGCGGGCCGGTGCTCGCCGCGACCCTGATCTACCCGGTCTGGAGCGTGGCACGCCTCCTGGGCGTGATGGCGACGCCGGTGATGCTCGGGCCGCGGCGGTCCAACAAGTGGATGCTGACGGCCTGCCTCGGCGCCGCCGCCGTGATCATGACGATCAACGCGGTGGGCAGCCAGATCCTAGGCAGCGCAATGGGATTCGTTTTCGTGCTGACCGGAGCGATGTTGGGGTTCTTGGTGGGCGTCAGGGGCGTGTGCTTCATGGACCTGGTATCGGACGCCCTGCACAGCACGGAGCATGGCCGGTTGTTCGTCTTCCGTCGCATCGCCAGCTGCGTTGTCGTGGTCGCGGTGGCCGGCGTCGACATGCTGATCTTCGGTGATCACGCCGGCTCATCGGCGCACATCCGGCTGCTGTGGTTCGGGGTCCTTGCGATGGTGATCAGCACGGTGTGTGGGGCGATGATCGGCGTGAAGGCGATGGGCGAGCGCGAGTCGGCCACCACACCGGCGCGCACGACGGTGCGGGCCTCCCTACGCACGGGCGCAAGCCAGGTGCGGCGGCACGGCTGGTTCCGCCGCTATCTGGTGGTTCAGATCGTCTTCGTCACGACATCGCTCGGGGTCGTGTTCTACAGCGCCCACGGCGCCTCCCTGTACGGCGGATCCGCCGTGAGCCTGCACCTGATCCTGGCCTTCTCGGCCCTGGGCCTCCTGGCGTTCGGGGTTGCCTGGCTGCGGATCAAGCATCGGGTGACGGTCCGTGGCATGTACTCGTTCGCGGCCGCGTTGAGCGTGCTGGCCGCCGGGCTGTGCGTCTTCGCCGATCGGTGGGCGCGCGCCGACGCCGAGTGGCTGTACGGCGTGATCATCGCGCTCGCCGCGGTCGTGACGCTGGCGATCGGTAGCACCCAGCGCGTGTGGCTCCTGCGCCAGGTGACCGAGCACCGACTGATCGCCATCAGTTACAGCGACCTGCTGATCGGCGTGGCCGCGGCACTCATCGCCGCCGGTCTCGGCTTCCTCGCCCACCTGCACGGCGTCATCTGGCCCGTGTACTGCGTCCTGGTGCTCAGCCTGCTGGCGCTCGGCACGATCGGATGGGCGCCGAACCTGCGCGTGGTGGACCGCCCGTTGCCGGCAACCGTCCGTCCCGCCGCGGACGCAACCGGTGGGTGAAGCGGCGCGAGGACCGAAGACCTACGTCGACAAGAAGCGCAGCGAAGGCAAGACCCGCTCCGAGGCAATCCGCTGCCTCGAGCGCCGGCTGTCCGATGTCGTCCATCGCGCCCTGCTCGATGACCTCAAACGGGCAGAACCGGCAGCCGCTTGACACAGAGGCCCAACGGCGGCTTCTGGGGATGGTGGGTGTCAGCCGCTGGACGTTTCGATGCCGCCGGGGCGCCGGAGGGCGGGGGTCCCGCCGCCGGGGGGCCGCCTCCGGCGCCCATTCCGCCTGAAGCTGCCTGCTGGGTGACGCTGTCGGCGTAGTCGTCCCGGCTGTGTTGCGCACCATCGTCGCCAACTGCGGAAGTATCGCCGGTCAGGGCGTGATCAAGTCAGCATCCAAGCCGTGGGTACGTCGAGTCGGGAACCCGGCTGCGGGTGCGATGGGTGCGCACGTTCCGCCCCGGCCAAGGTTCGGCTTGCGAGACGGCGCAGGTGGAACCGCTTCCCCTGCCTCCGCGCATGCGATGCGATACCGACGAGGCGAGCAGATCCGTGCGTCGACACGGCAGCGCCTGCCGACGGACGGGTTCGACCTGCAATGCTCTGCCCATGATGGTGTCGCTGCGCCGACGTGCCGGAGGGTCGTGCCGTCCAGCTCTGCGTACTGCAGCACCCTCGTCTGCGGCGACGCTCCTGGAGATGCTGCATGGCGCTGGTGATGAGTTTTTGGGCCGCCCGCCGTCACACACGTCATGAACTCCATCACCGACGATCTCCGGCCACTCGACGAGCAGGCCTTCGGCGCCCGCGTCGAGCCGCACCGCCGCGAGTTGCATGTCCACTGCTACCGCTTGCTCGGGTCGTTCGAGGAGGCCGAGGATCTCGTCCAAGAGGCGTTCCTGCGCGCGTGGCGGCGGCGGGAGACGTACGAGGGCCGGTCGTCGGTTCGCGCGTGGCTGTACCGGATCGCGACGAACGCCTGCCTCGACGCGCTCGACAAGCGCCCGCGGCGGCCCAGCGCGAGCGGCGAGGTCGCATGGCTGCAGCCCTATCCCGACGAGCTCCTCGAGCAGCTGCCCGACCGACGCGAGGGTCCTGAGGACGTGACGCTCGCGAAGGAGACCATCGAGCTGGCGTTCATCGCCGCGATGCAGCACCTCGCGCCGCTGCCGCGGGCCGTGCTCGTGCTGCGCGACGTCCTCGGCTGCTCGGCAAAGGAAACCGCGCGGCTGCTCGAGACGACGGAAGCGTCGGTGAACTCGGCGCTGCAGCGCGCACGGGGTGGGTTGCGAAAGATCCTTCCCGACGACCGCGAGGCATGGCATCACGCCGCCGAGGTGACGGCCGTCGAGCGGGAACTGCTTGCCCGCTACGTCGAGTGCAGCGAGCGCGTCGACGCCGCGGGCCTGGCCGCGCTCCTGCACGAGGACGTCCGCTTCTCGATGCCGCCCACGCCCGGTGTCTGGGCCGGCCGCAGCGCGGTCGTGCAGGGCTGGATCGACGGCGGGTTCGGAGTGGAAGCGTTCGGCAGCATGCGGTGCGTGATGACCCGCGCCAACGGTCAACCCGCGGTCGCGGGTTATGTGCGCAAGCCGGGCGACGCCGTGTACGAACCGCTGGCCATCGACGTCCTGCGGGTGCGGGACGGGGTCGTCACCGAGATCGTCACCTTCGACCGCGCGATGTTCAGGCACTTCGACCTGCCCGCAACGCTCGACGCGACGGTCGTCACGCGATGAACACCCCACCCGCCATCACCGTCACGCCGGTCCTCGTTGCCGACCTGCACGTCGAGGGCGAGCGGATGCCGGTCTACGTCCACGTCATCGACCACCCCGATGCGCGTGTGCTGGTCGACACCGGCATCAAGGAGCTGCACCCGGCGGCGGCCGACCTCGAACCCCGCGTCTGGCCACTGAACGAACAGGACTTCGATCTCGCCGGCATCGACATCGTCGTCAACACACACCTGCACTTCGACCACTGCGGCGGCAACCACCTCTTCGCCGGCAAACCGACCTACGTCCAGCGTCGCGAACTCGACGACGCGCGCAGCGAGGACGACTACACCATCCGCGAATGGGTCGACCCGCCCGGCGTGACCTACGTGCCGGTCGACGGCGAACTCGAGTTGCTTCCCGGGCTCCGGCTCGTCCCGGCGCCGGGCCACACACCCGGCACCCAGGTCGTCGTGGTCGAGACCGGCGGGCGCCCGATTGTTGTCTGCGGCGATGCAGCAGTGTGGTTCGGCGAACTCGACGAGCCGAAAACCGAAGGGCAGCTGCTGATATGTGCGCTCGACCCCGAGCTGGTCTGGCTCGCGCACACGCACGAGCCATGGCGCCCCCGCACCATCTGAGGCATCACCCGGTGCTCGCTGAGCCGTCGGGTGGCAAGCACTCCAGAACCGGCTGCTGAGCGACATCCCCAGGACCGCTCGCATTGCGTACATCACCGTCACGGCACAGCGCGTATGCGGCTCAGAGTCACGCACACCCACCGAGCACAAGCATCAGCAGGCGAAGCTGGGACGCGGCGTCGCGCACACCAGGGCGCGTGACTCGAAAACCCCGCTGGATTGGATGGAGGAACCGAAGTTCACGATCACATGTGCTATTTCGGGCACGTACGGGCCCACTATCGCTCAGTGGACATGGTGAACGACAACCATGTGACCCGTCCGGCGAATCACACATATGTGTTTCAGCGGGATCGACGGGCGCGGCGCCCGGTCCGCCCGCTGCGGGGCGTTCCGGGCGAATCCGGTGCGTCGAACCGCTACTCGAAGTCGGCCTGCCAGAGGTCGGGCCCGAACACCTCGTACTGGATGTCCGGAGCCGCAACGCCACGTTCGATCAACGCGCTGCGAACGGCCTGCATGAAGGGAAGCGGGCCGCAGAGGTAGTACGTCCCCTCCTCCGGCAAGTCCACGTGTGAAAGGTCCATGACGCCGGCGAAAACGCCGTTCACCGGCAGTGTGCTGTCGGCACCCTGCTCGTACCAGACGTAGATCGAGGAATTGCGCATCGCACCGATGTCGTCGACCACTTGCTGACGCATGGCGAACGAGCTCTCGTTGAGGTCGGCGTGGAGCAGCACGATCTGGAGCCCGGAGCCGGCCGTCACCAGGTGTGACAGCATGCCGGCCATGGGGCTGATACCGATGCCCGCACTCGCGAACACCACCGGACGCCCGGAGTCGTCGAGAACGACATCGCCATAGGGAAGCGACATCGTCAACACATCCCCAACGTTCACCGAGTCGTGCAGCTGCGTCGACACCTCCCCCGGCGGTTTCCCGTTACCGCGAACACGTTTGACCGAGAACTGGCGGTGCTCTCCGTCGTCTGCACGAGTCAGGCTGTACTGGCGCGGCTGACGGACGCCATCTGGCATCGGCATCTGCACGGTGACGTACTGACCCGGCAGCGAAGTCTTCACGAGGCGGTCGTCAATTCGCTTCATGACGAACGTGACAACGTCGTCCGTCTCCTTGATCTTCTTTTCAACCTCCCACTGCCGCCACACCGTCTCGGGCCGCACGCCGCGCGCGCTGTAGAGGCCGCGCTCCTGGTTGACCAGCGCGTTGGCCATGAGCCAGTAGACCTCGCCCCACGCTGCCGCCACGTCGGCGGTGACCGCCGCGCCGAGGACGTCGCCGATCGCCCACATCAGGTTGTCGTAGACGATCTCGTACTGGTCGGGGCGGATGCCGAGCGACGCATGCTTGTGGGCGATTCGAGACAGCAGGTGCTCGGGTAGCCGGTCCGGCGTGTTCACCAACGCGCTCGCGAACGCTGCGACCGACCCGGCCAGCGCCTGTTGCTGAGTTCCCTCCGCCTGATTGCCTCGATTGAAGGTGCCGTCCAGTAACTCCGGATGGTTCCCGAACATGTGCCCGTAGAAGCGCTCGGCGATCTGTTGGATGTTCTCGCCGACGACCGGCAACGTCGCCTGGACGATCGGGCGGGACAGGTCGGATAGCATACGCACTTCCTCTCGGCCAATCGGTTGTACCGCACCGCATACGGCGCCGCAATGGGCCGAAGGTCACCTCTGACGGTGTCGTGCCGGGTCGGCCGCTGCAGGACCCCGCTGCACCGGTTCCACACTCCGCTGACCCTCGCGGTACACCGCTTTCGGTCCAGGGCTCACCCTCGAGGTGTCGAGCGACCAGCGCCCCCAAGAGCGACCCGAAAGTGCGCCATGAGCGACGTGCCCGGCGGCGCGGCAATCGCCGACGAGCTCCGTGCGAGGTCGCCGTTCGAGGTGCGTTGGCGCTGATCGCCGTGGCCGGGGGGCCTCGTCGAGGTCTACCCGCGGGCTCCCCACCGGGTAGGAAGACCTCGGCGTCGTTCCTCTACAACGCGACCCGAAGCATGTACGAGCGGCGCGGCTTCGACTACGAGCGACTCGAGTGCAAGGGCAATTGCGTCATGACGAGGGTGGTGAAGCCAGCCGGCTCGGCCGGTCACGTCGAGCGGGGAGGCTCAGACGCGGACCGGTCGTGCGGCGGCGATCAGTTGGTCCCAGGTGCAGAGCTTGATTCGCGGGCGTCCCGCTCGCTCCCCGGCACGGCGCTCGACCGTGTCGATCGCGGCCCACCCGTCGAGGTCGACCAGCTCCGGCCGCCGCTCCCGCAGCCATGACTCGACCAGGTTCAGGTCCGGATTCCGCGATGGTGCCGGACGTGCGGCAAGATCTGCCGCGATGGTCCGGACGGTGGCCATGGCACATTTCCGATTGGTCCCGATGACGCCGTTGGCACCCCGCTTGATCCAGCCCGCCACGTACTCGCGCTCGCCGCCCACGATCCGCCCGTCCTGATGGGGGATCGTGCCGGTTCGGGCGTCGAAGGGCACCCCTGTTAGCGCCAGGCCGCGGTATCCGACGGCGCGAAGCACCAGCCCGGCAGGAACGATCTCGCGCTCGCCGGTGTCGACCGCGCGAGCCGAGCCGTCCGCCGTGTCGATCAACCTGTTGCGGCCCAGCACCACGGAATGGACCCGGTCGTCGCCGATGATCTCGACCGGCGACGTCAGGAACCGCAGGGTGACCCGTCTGCGACTGGCCGGGGTGCCGGCACGGGCGTACATGCGGAGCACCTCGAGATTGTGTCTGGGGACGTGCGCCAGCTCGTCCTCGATGCCGATCGGGCCGAGCTGGGCCGGATCGACAATGACGGCAGCGCCGGTCATCTCACCGAGTTCACGGAGCTCCGGCGTGGTGAACGAGGCCTGCGCCGGTCCCCGGCGTCCGATGATCACGACGTCCTCGATGCGGGATGTCCGCAGGACCTCGAGCGCGTGGTCGGCGATGTCGGTTCCCGCCAGGCGGTCCGGCGGGGTGATCAGCATGCGCGCGATATCGAGCGCGACGTTGCCGTTTCCGATGACGACCGCGCGACGCACGGCGAGATCGAAACGTCGATCCCGGAAGTCGGGATGGCCGTTGTACCACCCCACGAAGTCGCCGGCGGCCGCGCTGCCCGGCAGGTCCTCGCCGGGGATGCCCAGGTCACGATCGACGTCACTGCCGACGCAGTAGACGACCACGTCGTACCGCGCGAGCAGTTCCTCGCGTGCCACGTGGGTACCCATCTCGACATTCCCGAAGAACCGGAAGCGCTCGTCTGCAGCGGTTCTCGCGAAGTGTGCGGAGATCGACTTGATCTTGGGATGATCCGGTGCGACTCCAGCCCGGACCAATCCCCACGGCGTCGGCAGCCGTTCGTACATGTCTACCCGAGCACGCGGATCGGGCAGGGCCAGCAGGGCGGCAGCGGTGTAGAACCCGGCGGGTCCGGACCCGACGACGGCGGCGGCGATGTCGTGGGCCGGGGCGTTCGGCACGATCAACCCCACCTCCGCTGGGCGAACAGTTCGGCGTCGATGGGCCCATGCTGCCACCTCGGCGGCTCAGAGCCGGTCAGGCCGAACCCTCGCGCACGCTCGGACTTCACCTGGCACGCGGACGCGACGCTCACCATGCCTGCCGTCGACGGGGGCAGTCCGCTGGGCCGCGATGGATCTCCGGTTGTCGCCGGGCAGCGTCGCTGACGGGCCGGCTCGCAGACGTGCTCGGGACGACGTCGACGCCGGCCGCGAACCCGGGACGACGATGAGGACGCTCACCGGCGCGACCGCATCCCGGCCGCCATACCGGAGAACGGCGCACACTGGAGGCACCGCACGCGCTCCGGCTGGTACCCACAGGAGGACCGTCATGCCCGACAATCCATCGTTCGGATTCGATCCCGATGATTTCGATCGCGTCTTCCCGGGAGCCGGTGAGCAACTCCGCGCGGCCCTCAATCAGTTCGGTCGGCTCCTCGAGGGCTCCGGCGACCGTGCGGGATGGTCGAGACTCTTCGACGAGTTCGGTCACCGCGCCCGCTCGAACCCCCAGCCGGAAACAACAGGAGAGGCAGGCGACGGCGTCTGGGCGATCTACACGCTGAACGAAACCGGTGCCGCCCAGATCGAACAGGTCTACGCCACCGAACTCGACGCGCTACGCGCCAACCAGCACAACACCACCGACAGCCGGAGAGTGCGGTTCCTGCCGTACGGCATCGCCGTCAGCGCACTCGACCAGCCGGACCTGCCGCCTGACGACGACACCTGAGGACCCCGATCACTAGGTCCGGCAGCGGGCAGTTGGCAGGTCCTCTTGACGGCCGCTGTCAATCCAATCGACGGTCAGCCAGTGCCCTCGCCACGGCGCATCCACGCACTCGGCCATGAGGTCCACAGGTCCAGCGGCTCTGCGCGGGTGGGTGACGTAGAGGCGCAGGCATGGGTTCTCGATTCGAGGAGTCGCCGCTGACGGGGAATTCCCCGTCGAGTTGGCGGTGTATCCGCCGTCGACGGGGAGGGCGATTCCACTGAATGAGGATGCGCCCGGGCTGCACAACCAAAGCACAGCCCAGCGATTTCTCAGGGGCGGTGCGTCCACGACACTCGACTCCGATAGCGGCCAGGGACGATCGCAGATCGGATATGAGTTCCCAGCCTCGCCGGTTTCTGTTCGCCTTTTGTGTCGTAAGAGTCCGCAAAGCACCCACTGTACGTCGGCTCCCCGGTTGTGACAGGCTGCTCGCGATTCACCGCCACCGACAGGTGGCTGAGTCCGGTGTCGAGGAGACGACGACGGGATGACGAGATGACGTCTGTCAAGCTGGGTGTGCACCTTCCGGTAGCGGGCGGAAAGGCCTCACCGGAGGTCATCGCGCAGGTCGCGGAAGAGGCCGAGCGGATCGGGTTGGACTCAGTGTGGTCCTGGGAGCGGCTGATGCGGCCGACCGTTCCGATTGCGATGGGCGGTCCGGGCGGCCCGGTCATGGATGCGCCCGAGGACTTCGGCACGGTGTACGACCCGGTCGAGACGCTCACCTACGTCGCGGCCCGGACCAGCCGGATCACCCTGGGCACCAGCGTGCTCGACGCGCTGTTCCAGAGCCCAGTCATCCTCGCTCGCCGGCTGGCCACACTGGACCGGTTGAGTGGAGGTCGGCTGATCGCCGGTGTCGGTCAGGGCTGGATGGAGCAGGAGTTCGCGGCCGCCGGTGTCTCGATGAAGCGGCGCGGCGCCGGATTCGAGGAGCACCTCTTCGCCATGCGCGCGGTCTGGGGGCCCGACCCCGTGCACTTCGAGGGACGCTTCTACCGGATTCCCGAAGCGGACATCGGCCCCAAACCGGTCCGCCCAGGGGGGCCGCGCCTACTCGTGGGTGCCGCTTCACCCGCGGCGCTCGAGCGCGCTGGACGGCTCGGTGTCGGACTCACCATGGTGATCTTCGACTGGGAAACGATCCGCGCAAGTATCGAGACCTTTCGTGCGGCGGCCGGCGCCGCGGGCGTCGACCCGGACACGCTGCCGGTCATGCTCCAGGTGAACGGCAACGTCACCGCCGAGCCGCAGGAGGAGCGCGGACCGCTGATCGGATCGCCCGAGCAGGTTGCCGCCGACATAGACCGGGCCGCAAAGCTGGGCGTCGAGCACATCTACTGGAACACCAACGACGACCCACTCCGCCAGCTTCCGCTACTGGCCCAGCTGCGCCACGGCTGACCGGCGGCCCGGGCGATACGGCGAGCAATCGACGCGCGAGCTGATGAGCCGGGTGGGGACGTCAGCGTCAACGCGGCGACGGTCTGCCAAGATTGGACGGCCAGCCGAGACCGAGCGATCGCGGGCTCGTCGGATGCACGGTGGCCGCTTGCAGGGCCGAGGGTCCGGACGGTTTGGGGCATGTTGGCAGCACCGCGATCAGGTAGCGGCGAACTTCCATTTCGACCCTAGCTAGCCGTCGGCACCCTGCTGCGGCGATTTCAGTACCACATTTGCGATCCCATAAACGCACGGCGTGAAATTACTCAGCAGGAAGTGATGTTCAGCAACGTCATTGTCGATGTCTAGTCCTTACCACTGACAACCCGTGACGTCGGTTCTTGTAATCGGGCGGTATGGGCTCTTCACAATGCAGGGTGTAGTCGGGGCGGGGCGTCGGCGACACTGTGGGCGTGGAGTACGTGTCCAGAGTGCCGCGACCGCCGCTGGACGGGCTGATCGACGACCTTTACTACCTGGAGGGTGCGCCGCCGTACGACCGGCTGACGCTGCCGCCGATGCCGTCGGCGTTGCTCATCGTCAACCTCGGGGCGCCGTTCCGCATCCGCGCCGGCACCGACATCGAGACGGCCGAGTACGCCGACGGCTGCGTGGTCACCATGCCCACCCGCGCGTTGGAGTTCGGCTACCCACTCCGGACCCGGTCCGTCGGCGTGCACTTCAAGCCGTGGGGGCTGGCGCCGTTCCTGCCGATGCCCGCGGCCGAGCTGTGTGACCGGCCGGTGACGGTAGAGCAGGTTTGGGGCCGGCCCGCCATTGCTGAGCTGCGAGACCGGCTGGCCGCGGCGGACGGACCGCACGAGATGCTGACGCTGCTCGAGGAGGAGCTGTTGCGACGGCTGTGCGAGACCGCCGGCCTGGGGCTGGTCCGCCATACGAGCGGTGTCATCGCGGCGACCAGCGGGGCGGTGGCGATCGGCGACCTGAGGGTGGCAGCCGGTGTCAGCAGCACTCATCTGGCACAGCGGTTCAAGGAGCTCATCGGCGTCACGCCGAAGCGGCTGGCCCGCACCTACCGCTTCGCCGCCACCGTGTTCGCGATCAACCCCGCCGGACCGATCGACTGGGGCGACCTCGCCGATGGCGCAGGCTACTTCGACCAGGCCCACTTCGGCCACGAGTTCCGGGCGTTCACCGGGCTCACGCCGACCCGGTACGTCGAAGTCCGGCGGCGGTTCCTGCGCGAACATCCCGGCCACGCGCTGGACGGCTGGCCGCTGCCGGCCGATTGATTTCTTACAAGAGCGACAGCTCACGACACGCTAATTTGGGGGCACCCCAAAGCAGAGGAGAGCCCCGTGGGCAAGGTGGTCATGTACAGCTCGGTGTCGGTGGACGGCTTCGTCGCGGACGAGAATGACCAGCCCGGACCGCTGTTCGACTGGTTGTCCAGCGGTGACGTCCCGTTGGACGAGAGCGGCGAGTTAAAGGTGTCGCAGACGTCCTACGACTACACCCGGCCGTACTGGGACCAGATCGGGGCGACACTCGTCGGCCGCCACGTCTTCGACATGACGGACGGCTGGGACGGGAAGCCTCCGGGCGGGATCGACCACGTGGTCGTCGTGACGCACCGGCCGAAGCCCGAGGGCTGGGACCCCGAGGCGCCGTTTCACTTCGTCGACGGCGTCGAGGCAGCCGTTGCCAAGGCGCAGGAGCTTGCGGGTGACCGCATGGTCGAGGTCGCCGCTGGCGAGGTCGGTGGCCAGGTGCTTGCCGCGGGTCTGGTCGACGAGGTGCGTATGGACGTCGTTCCCGTCGTGTTCGGGTCCGGCAAGCGCTACTTCGGGTCGGTCCACGCGCAGCACCTGTTGGAGGATCCTGACGTGGTGATTCAGGGCAACCGGGTGCTTCACCTGCGCTATCGGGTGCGCCGTTGACCGATCTGAGCGGGTACGCGAAGAAGTCCACTGCGAGCGGTGACACAAGAGCGGGCCGCCGGCTCGGCGGCCCCGGCGGCGGCTCCGGTGCTTCCCACTGGGGTGGCGCTGGTGGGGTGGTCACCTCGGACTCCGCGCCGCCTGGCGAACATTTCGCTGCGGCGTCTCGGTGCTCACGGGACCGAACGTGGTGGTGGTGGTGGCCTCGTCCGCCTTGCGATCTTCGCGGTAGGCGAGCGGCGGGCTCTTGGTGTCGACGGTAAGAGCGCCGCGGAGGGCTGTCATGAGGCGTTCACCCCACGTCGCCCGGGTCGCTCGGGAGACTTCCTCGGCCGCAGGGCGTCGACGTAGTTCGTTCGGACCTCCTGTTTCAGAGGGGCAGTGCGGGTCGTTGGTCCGACCAGGGAATCTGGCGATCACGGCCGCACCGACCATGACGGCGGGGACGGCGTACCACCGTGATTGCCGAAGCTGCCCGAGGTACGTGCCGACGAACAGTGTTCCGATCAGCGCACGTGCGACGCTGCCAACCAGGCGCGGCTGACGTTGGCCCGATGAACCAGGACCGGGAGGAAAACCGGCGAGGGCGACGGTAGCGAATGCGGTGTAGATGCCGGCCACGGTCGGCCAGCCGCCAGCCTCGTCAAGGCTTCGCCCGCCTGGAAACAAGTTCCGTCCCTGAGTCACCACGGCGTACTCGGCCACGACGATGAAGTGCGCGGCATGTGTCACGAGGAAGCCGAGATAGAGCCGTCGCGCAGCCCGGCCGGCGCGGGGCCGGAGCGCGGGCGTCGCCTCCGCGGCGGCGAACAGGACGGCCGACCCGCGAGCGGTCAGCCGCACCGCCCGATGAAGTGCCACCGCGCTCATCATCGACCCAGCTCCATCGGTTCCGTCCCGTTTCCTAGTCACTTCTTGTAATCACTCTCATGGTCGAGCACAATCGGGTCGGACGGAAGAAGGCACGTTGAAGTGCCTAGGTGACCTGGAGGGAACCATGGACCGGTCGAAATCCCCTCGGGCCCATGTCGATCGACCGGTGCGCGAGGTGCTGGACCGCGTCGGCGACAAGTGGTCGCTCCTGGTCATCGGTCTCCTCGGCGACGGGGTCCACCGATTCAACGAAATTCGCCGCGGCGTTGACGGGATCAGCCAACGCATGCTCGCCGTCACACTTCGCGGGCTCGAGCGGGATGGCCTCATCGCCCGTCGCGTGTACCCCACCGTGCCGCCGCGTGTGGAGTATTCCCTGACCGTCATGGGGCACACGCTCCTGCGGACAGTCTGCGACCTGGTGGAGTGGGCAGACCGGTACGCCGTCGAGATCGATTCCGCCCGAGAGGCTTACGACGGCCGTGCACCGCAGCGCAGTGATGAGCAACCGGCTCCGGCGACGTTTACCGGCACGGCGCGAGGAACACGCTGACGCGACTCGAAACCGGCAACGAGGCGGTCCGTCGCCGATGTCCACCAGCCCGGCCACGTCGCCGGTTTCCGCAGTGTCGTCCGCGCCTGCCGCCGCGGTGGTCACTATCTCAGCTGCTGCGCGACTGGTGCTGGCGTCGGGGCGAGCTGACGGCAGTCGACGTGGGTGGGTTGCCGTGGGCGATTTCCCGCTCCGTGCTCAGTCCGGCACCGCTGCGCCGACCATCATCCATTCGCCGCGTTCCAGACCCGAGCGGTGGCCGCCGAGGAGTGTTCGGAGGCCACGGTTTGGCCGGCCATTCGTACGGGGAGCTGCTCCGCTCCAATCAACAGCGGCTCTCGATGGCGCGCCGGCTGCCCGTGGGCGTGGTGGGAGTGATCGCCCCCTTCAACGCTCCGGTCATCCTGGCCATCCGGGCCATCGCCCCCGCTTCGGCGTTGGGCAACGCGGTGATCTGCAAGCCGGACCCGCGGACCGCGATCAGTGGTGGGGTGGTGTTCGCCGCATCTTCGAAGAGGCCGGCCTGCCGGCCGGGGTCTTCCACATGCTGCCGGGTGGCGCCGACGTGGGCGCCGCGATCGTGAATGACCCCGCTGTCCCAGTCATCGCTTTCACCGGCTCCACCCGGGCCGGGGAAGATCATCGCAGCAGCAGCAGCGCAGCAGCTCAAGCGGGTCCATCTGGGACTGGGCGGAAACTCCGCATTGATCGTGCTCGCCGACGTCGACGTCGAAAAGGCGGTGTCGGTCGGCGCTTTCGGGTCGTTCAACCACGCGGGACAGATGTGCATGGCAACCAGCCGACATCTCGTCGCCGCGTCGATCGCCCCGCACTACGGGGCGGTCCTGGCTGAACGCGCCGACCGCATCACGGTCGGTGATCCCACCGATCCCGCCACCGGGATGGGTCCGATCATCGACGCCGCGCAGCGGGACAACATCCACCGCATCGTGACATCCAGCGTGGAAGCGGGGGCAACGCTGGCGGCCGGCGGAGATCTTCGACGGTCTGTTCCGTCGACTGATCGCTACCCGAAGTCACGGACGAGGAGATCTGTCGGCCCGGTGGCTCCGTGCGTCCTTCTCGAGTCGACGGTCGGTCGGCTCGCCTCGAGACGGCTGTCCTGGCACCTCACCCGCGACGTGATGAAGGGGTTGGAGCTCGCCGAGCGCATTCCCTCCGGACTGGTGCACATCAACGACCAGACCGTCAACGACGAGGCCCTGATCCCGTTCGGCGGCGTCGGGGAGTCGGGAACCGGTTCTCGACACGGCGGAACCCAAGCGAACCTCGACGCGTTCACCGACGTGCAGTGGGTAACCATGCGCGGCGATCCACCCAATTACCCGTTCTGAGTCGCGGCACTTGCCAACATCTTGCATGTGCGGGCCGGTCGACAGTTCCCTTCGCCAGGCTCGAGGATCGCAGGGCGCGACCGCGTCTCGATCTGCTGGCTGTCCGTGGTGCGCCAGATGACCGACGACGGCACCACCATGATGGTGGTCACCAGGATGATCGGTTAGAACCATCTGCTCGCCGTCGGACTGGGACCCGGCTGTGAGTGCGCGGTATCGGCCCCGGCATCTGCATCGGCGTTGCAGGCTTCGACGAATCGGGCTGTGCGAAACCACGAGCCCCTCACATCCGTGGAACTGCCCTTCAGGCACGCCATTCGGTGCGCCGTCTCCGACGTCGTCGACATCCTCGAAGGCCGAGAAGCACCCGGGCTCCGCGAACTCCCGTCCCTACCCGAACCAGGTGCATCCGGCTGGCATCCGCATCCCCGTCGTCCGGACGCCGGCTACGGCGGCGGCGCGTCGTCGATCCGCTCGGCCGGCAGGCCGCGGTCGCCGATCGATCCGTGCACCGTGACCACGGATCCGACGATCTCGACCTGTATTGCGTCGCCGCCGCGCCCGCCGCCGATCCAGCGCACGGCGTAGCCCGTGCCATCGTCCGTATCGATGTGCACCGGCCCGAGTACCGGCTCACTCGAGAGCTTCTCGACGGAATCGGGCGAAAAACCGTGCCGTCGCGCATAGTTCCGGGCGATCTCCCGCGTGCGTTCCACGATGTCCGCGTCTTCTCCGGTGGGCTCCGGTTCGGTCGACATCTCATCACCTCCTGGGTCACCGCGGGGTGCGGGCACGTGCTGCGGCGGCCGTCGAGCGGCCCGCGGTCCCGGTTGCGAAGACCCGGAACCGCACGGAGCTGTTCGCCGGTAGTCCGGCGTCGGTGAACGTGAGGACCCCGGCCGCGAGCGTCGCCACGTTCGTGAATCCGCCCCGGCCGATGGCCCGCTCGATGACGGTCCCGTTGGTGACCGCCGCGTCCAGCGCCCAGGTCAACGTAACCGAGCCGGGCGCGGCGACCGCCGTGACCGCAGTCGGCGCCGGCGGCACCACTGCCGCGGTGATCGCCGCGAGCAACGCCGTGTACATGGGGTTGCTCACGCCGTGCGCGAAAACCTCCGATCCGCCGATCTCGGCGGCGTCTGCGGCTCGGTGTTCGGTGTCCGCGGTGGTTTGGAAGCCGGCCTTCCGGCTCGCCGTCACCTGCCGGGACGACGCGGCCGTGCTCGGGTGGTACGGCAGCCTGGTCGCCTCCACCCCGGTTTCAAAGCGGCCCATGGCGGCGATCCAGAACGGCGGCCGCGTATAGAAGCTGGCGACGTGCGCCTCCTCGTGTTGCTGCGTGATCGCTTGGCTCCAGTGCCGGGCCCGCGGTGGGCCGGCGGCGGCACCTGGGCCGGGCGGCGTCAGGTCGGTGATCACCCTGGCGAGCTGCGACGGCCGCACCGATGCCGGTCCGGCGATGTTGCGGCGGCCCTGGGCGTTGATTCCCAGCTTGTAGCCGTGACGGACCCGGTCCAGGCGGAACTGCCAGTTGCCGGCGTCGAAGTGCGGCGTCAGCTTGAACGCCGGGCCCTTCACCCCCTGCTGGCCGATGGTCACGACGGTCAACCCGAAGTTGGCGCCCGGATTCGCCCGCCCGACGAGCCGGTGCTCCAGGCGGGCCGCGGGGTTAGCCGCCGGCGGGGCGGCGGCGTCCACGATGTGCACCCGAACGGATCTGGTGGTGGCCCCGATCCGCGCTCGGACGGTCGCGCGTCCACCCGTCCGCACCACCCGCTGGGTGAGGGCGGCGCCCGCCGTGCCGCCGGACCACCGCAGGACCCCCGCGGGCAGCGTCGCGCCGGACGCCGAGGTCACCGCGGCATTCACGGTCAGTGTCGCGCCCCTGGGCGCCACAAAGCTGTCGGCTACCCCGGCGACCGGCGTCCCTCCTGCGACGGTCAGGGTGCCGAGGACGAAGTCGTGCGGCTGGCGCTGCGCGACCGGGTCCGCGCGGTCGAGCATCCGGCTCACCGCGGCGTTGCCGGCGGTTCGCTGCAGTCGCAGCACCGCGTCGGGCCTACCACCCACGGGCGTGGCTGGGCGCGACTCGCGCGGGCCGGCCTGCCCCCTGGCCGGGGCCGCGGTGCGACCGCCGCGCGCGGTTGCCTGCGTCATCGGGCGCCTCCACGGGTGCTGGCGTGGCCACACGGTCGGACGCACACCCGCGTTCGATGGTGGCAGCCTCGGGCGGTGGGGGCCAGATGCAAGGGGAGCCCGCCGGGGCAACGTCCGATGCCCGAGCGGGCAGATCACGTACCGGCGAGGGCGATTTACTTCGTGGCAGAGAGGGATCGGTGTGCGCGTCCGTGTGGTAGCCACATTGCCTCATCGCGCGGTGATGCAACGAAGGTGCCTCCGATACGGCGTCGGGCCGAGCGTTGATGCCCTACCAAAGTGCATGACGGCGTCGGACGAGCGGCTGTGTTCGCGGGCGTAGATCTCGAGCATGGCGTGGCCGCTCTGCCTGGCCTGAGCTCGCAGATCGAGTGGATGATCTGGTCTGGAGAGTCTCAGTCGGTCCAAAGGAACGGCAAGAAGGGCGGTTCTTGCGGTCGACATCGCGACGACGGTGCCCGCCGATCACCACCTCCCACAGAAGTGACCGATGGGCACCACCTCGAGCGCACACGACTCGTGTCTTCAGCCGAGGGACCGTGTCCGATAGCGGCAGGACGCTCGCTTCGACCCGCTGCCATCTGCCAAGGCTGGAGCGGTGTAGAGCGCTCTAGTCGAGAGTAGTGGCGACGCGGGGCGCAGTCAAGGCCCGGGACCGGCGCCGGTCAACACCCCTGAGCTCTCGCCGATCGCTGCCGGGAAGCGTGACACTCGACTAAAAGGAGCGCTCGTTCCGGGCTGATCGTTGCCTCACGACGGATCTATCCCGTCAAGCACAGCGAAGCGGTCAGCGCATTCATCGTCCGCGAGCGGCCCGTCGATCAGGCGACCGGGGTGATTTCGGGTGGCGTCGTCGGTTAGCCTGGCGGCACGAACGATCGCTGACCGCGTCGGCGGTCACTCGACGGGAGGTGATGCGAGGGCAGGTGATGCTGTCGTACCCGGCGCAGGTCCGGTGGAGCTGCGGACGATCAACTCGGTGGGAAGTACCAGCTCGCGGTCTCTGACGTCGCTTCCGCTGACTCTGGCCACGCACCGTTCGACCGCCAACCGCGCGAGTTGGTCGACGTCTTGACTCACGCTGGTGAGGTTGAGGTTTGATAGGCCGGCCAGGTAGCTGTCATTCCATCCGATGATGGAGACGTCGCCCGGACGGAGATCCCCGCGCTCTCGAATGTCTTGAGCGCGCCGGCGGCGACGTCGTCGTTGTAGGCGAGCACCGCTGTGGCTAGTGAGGCCTGGGATTCAGGCGCCGACGCAGCGGCAACGCCGTCTTCCTGGTTCCAGCCGCCTGGTAGCTCCTGGATGTTCGCGGCGAGGCCGTGCCGGCGCATCGCTGCTCGGTACCCTCGCCGCCGGGTCAGCGAGACCGGCCGCCGGCCGCCGTCGATGTAAGCGATGCTGCGGTGACCGAGCTCAACCAGGTATTCGATGGCCTGGCGTGCACCCATGGAGTCCGACGTCCGGATCACGTCGACCGACGGTTCTGCGACGTGCCAACCGACGACGACGACGGGTAGCCGACCGGCCAGCACCGAGGAGCTACCCTCAGGACCCAGCAGAATCACCGCGTCGCAACGAAAGTCGAGCAAAGTCTCGACCGCGCGGCGCTCGTCACGGTTTGCAGTGAGAGCGCTGAGGATGAGTGGACTGCCCGCGTGTTCGGCCGCGGCGTACAGGTTGTCCAGCAGTTCGAGATGGAAGGTTCCCATCGTGCTGAACACCACACCTAGGAGCGGCGCGCTTCTGGTCGCGGCAAGGAGGCGTGCTCGCGCGTCCGGTCGATAGCCCATCTCATCTGCGACTTCCATGACGCGCTTGCGCGTGTCCGCGCTGGCCCCAGGGACGTCGCGCATGACGATCGACACGAGCGCGCGCGAGACCCCGGCCCGAGCCGCCACGTCCTCGAGCGTCGGCCGGCGCGCCGATGGTTCCTGCACGGTCATGCGAAGTCCCTTGGATTTGTCCGAACAAAGCCTTGACGTCGTGGGTCATCCCAGGCACACTCTAGCTCACCAGATAGAGCGCTCTAGTAAACGCGGTTCGCGCTCCAAGATCCTGGCTCTGCGCAGCAACCTGCCGAGCGTGCACCCGTCGGCCGAGACCCGCTGACACCGAGTCGCGTCCGGCCCGATGAAGCGTGCCGGCATCAACGGAAGGAACAACGATGTTCACAGGCAAGACACGACTTGTCGCCGGTGTCGCGGCTGGGCTCGCGCTCGCCACCCTCGCGGCATGCAGCAGCGGCGGCGGCGCAGCCAGCGAGCCGAGCGCAGCGGATGCCGGGACCGGAGGCGGAACGGTCAGCGACGCCTCGCTACTCGTTCGCGATGATCAGCCACGCACCGGCCGGTGATACCTTCTTCGATGTGATCCAGAAGGGGGCAACGGACGCCGCCGTCAAGGACAACGTCGACCGTTCAAGTACTCCGGTTCCGGGACAGATTCCCGAGCAGGCCACAGATGATCCAGAATGCCATCGACAGCAAGGTGGACGGCATCGCCGTCAGCATGCCCGACCCCGACGCATTGGCTGCGCCGATCAAGGCGGCTGTGGACGCCGGCATCCCGGTCGTCGTGTACAACGCGGGCGATCGGGATTGGCAGAAGTCCGGCGGTCTGGCCTTCTTCGGCGAGCCCGAGGTCTTGGCGCGGCGAGTACGCCGGCACCGAGCTGAACGAGCTGGGCGCCACGAAGGCACTGTGCGTCCTGCAGGCACAGGGCCAGGTGCAGCTGGAAGACCGCTGCGAGGGCATGGCCTCGACGTTCACCGGCACGACCGAGAAGCTCTACGCCGAAGGTACGGACGCCGACGGCCTACACCTCCACCGTGCACGCCAAGCTCCAGTCCGACCCGTCGATCGACGCGGTCGTCACCCTCAACTCGCCGCTGGGTGTCGCTGATCGCCAACGATGTGAAGGCCTCCGGCGGGCGATCAGATCGTCGCCACCTACGCCTTCAATCCCGACCTCATCCCGCTGCTGCAGAGACGGCAGCATCGCCTTCACCATCGACCAGCAGCCCTGGCTGCAGGGCTACATGGCCATCGACTCCCTCTGGCTGTACAAGTACAACAACAGCGTTCTCGGGCGCCAACCTCTCGATTCCCACCGGCCCGGTCGTGGTCGACAAGTCCAACATCGACAGCATCATCCCCTTCATCGAGCAAGACCTGCGCTGAGCCTGGCCCGATGAGCTCGCCCCGCTGCGGGCTCATCCGGCCGGCCGTCCCTGCATCGAGTCAACCGCACCGCCAGCCTGGTCACGCCACCGAGCCGCCCTGGCGGACGGCTCCATCGGCGAGACACCGGTGAGGATGCCGCACTCACATCGAGGAGCCCTTGGTGGGCGGACCGGGGGCAGCGCCTCGGACTTATGGAATCACAAGACATTTCGATGACAATCTTGAATCGCTTCGCCTGACCAAAGGGGCTCGATGTGACCCAGTCTGTGAAGTCTCCGGCGCCGGTAGTTCGCCCGCGCCGGCCGGACGCCGGCGAAGCCGCCGGCGTCGGTGGTCACTCGGATGTTGGCGCGGCCGGAGTTCGGTGCGTTCATCGCGGCGATCGTCATTTACATCTTCTTCTTCATCGTGGCGCCGGCGTTCCGGTCGCCGGAGTCGTTCTCCACCATCTTGTATGCGTCTTCCACGATCGGGATCGTGTCGGTCGGTGTGGGCCTGTTGATGATCGGTGGGGAGTTCGACCTCTCGGCCGGTGTCGCCTCGATCACCTACGGGTTGACCAGCGCGTTGATCTGTTACCAGTTGACGTTGAACATGTGGGTCGGCGCGATCGTGTCGTTGCTGTTCGCGTTCTCCATCGGCTGGCTCAACGGGTATCTGGTGGTACAGACCGGGATCCCGTCGTTCCTGGTCACGTTGGGCACGTTCTTCGTGTTGCAGGGCGCGAACCTGGGTGTCACCAAGCTGATGACCGGTTCGGTGGCCAGCGAGAACGTCGCCGACATCGACGGGTTCGACACCCTGAAGGCGATCTTCGCGTCGTCGTTCACGATCGGCAGCGTCACGGTGCGGATCACGGTGATCTGGTGGATCCTGTTCGTGGCCATCGCGTCGTGGACGTTGACCCGGACCCGGATCGGCAACTGGATCTACGCGGTCGGCGGCAACGCGGCCTCCGCCCGCGCGGTCGGTGTGCCGGTGAACCGGGTCAAGATCGGGCTGTTCATGACCGTGGCGTTCCTGGCCTGGTTCTACGGGATGCACCGGTTGTTCGCGTTCAACACCATCCAGGCCGGTGAGGGCATCGGCAACGAGTTCCTGTACATCATCGCCGCGGTCGTCGGTGGCACCCTGCTGACCGGTGGCTACGGCTCGGCGATCGGCACCGCGATCGGTGCGTTCATCTTCGGCATGACCACCCAGGGCATCATCTACGCCGGGTGGGACCCGAACTGGTTCAAGACGTTCCTGGGCGTGATGCTGCTGCTCGCGGTCGCGGTGAACCTGTACGTGAAGAAGCTCGCCACCACCCGGAAGGCATAGGGGAACGATCATGACCGACACATTGAGCGAACACGCCGATCCCGACCCTGCACAAGGGTGAACCGCTGATCGAGATGAGCGACGTCGGCAAGGCCTACGGCGCGATCCGGGCCCTGTCCGGGATCAACCTGCAGGTCAGCGCCGGCGAGGTGACCTGCGTGCTGGGTGACAACGGGGCCGGCAAGTCCACCCTGATCAAGATCATGTCCGGGTTGCACGGGCACACCGAGGGCACGTTGAAGGTCGACGGGCAGGAGGTCAACTTCTCCTCCCCGCGGCAGGCGTTGGACCACGGCATCGCGACCGTGTACCAGGACCTGGCGGTGGTCTCGTTGATGGAGGTGTGGCGGAACTTCTTCCTGGGCTCGGAGTTGACGTCCGGCAAATACCCGTTGGCCCCGATGAAGGTGAAGGAGATGCGGGAGATCGCCGATACCGAGCTGAAGAAGATGGGCATCACGGTCAAGGACATCAACCAGCCGATCGGCACCCTGTCCGGTGGGCAACGGCAATGCGTCGCGATCGCCCGCGCCGTGTACTTCGGGGCCCGGGTGCTCATCCTGGACGAGCCGACCGCCGCGCTCGGCGTCAAACAGTCCGGCGTGGTGCTCAAATACACCGCCGCCGCCCGGGACGCCGGCCTCGGGGTGGTGTTCATCACCCACAACCCGCACCACGCCTACCTCGTCGGTAACCACTTCATCATCCTCAAACTCGGCCAACGCGTCCTGGACAAGAAGCGCTCCGAAGTCACCCTCGAAGAACTCACCGCCGAAATGGCCGGCGGCCGCGAACTCGCCGAACTCTCCCACGAACTGCAAACCCAGACGACCACTCCGGTCTGATCCGGTGCACCGCTGGTCGTGCGCTGCCCGCATCGCACTCGCCCAGCCCTTTCGAGCACACCAAGGAGCATCCATCATGGAGTATCGCACCTTTGGACGCACCGGTTGGCAGGTCAGCGAGATCGCTTTCGGCGGCTGGCAGATCGGCGGCGAGTGGGGCGACGTCGATGACGAGGCCTCCATCGCGACCCTCCTACACTCCCTACGAGCGCGGCATCAATTACGTCGACACCGCCGCCTCCTACGGCAATGGTCATAGCGAAGAAGTCGTCGGCGAATCGCTGCGGCGGTGGGGGAAGCAGATCTACGTCGGCACAGATCTTCCCGACGCGTGGCCGTCGTGCCGACGACGACGCATCCGTTGATGCGCGGCCGATACCCGGAGTGGTATCTGCGCCAAGGGTGGAGAAATCCCTGCGCCGCCTCGGCGTCGATCGTTTCGACTTGCTGCAGTTGCATAGTTGGATGGGCGACGGCGTCCGGTCACTCGACTGGTTCGAAACCCTCAACGAGCTGCGCATCGAAGGCAAGATCGACCAGATCGGCGTGTCCCTGCGGGATTACCGCCCCGAGGAAGGCGTCGATCTCGCCCGGCTCGGCCTGGTCAGCTCCCTCCAGGTGGTCTTCAACCTCTTCGACCAGCGACCGGCCGGTGCGCTCTTCGAAGCCGCCGCAGACAGTCCGGAACCGCCTGCATCGCCCGAGTCCCGCTTGGATTCCGGTTCCCTGACCGGAACCTGGACTCCCGATACTTACAGCACGTGGGCTCCCGGATCCGTGCCGCATTCGCTGTTCCACGGCCACCGTTTCGCCGAAACTCTACCATCGGGTCGAGGCCCTCAAAAGTCGTCCGAGTCCCTACTACACCAACCTCGCCGAAGCCGCGATGCGGTATGCGTTGAGTTCACCTCAGGTCGCCACCGTCATTCCCGGCATGAAGAACCCCGCCGAGGTCGACCTCAACATCGCCTACTCCGACGGTGCAGCATTTCCCTGCCGAGCTCCTCGAGCGAGCTCGCCGCTCACAACTGGCCACGGAACTACTACAAAGAGATGACTGCCGCCGCCGTCGATTGAGCCCACGATCGCACGAGAGGAGCGACATGACTACACATCCCAGAAAGTCTCTGGTCTGCTTCGGCGACTCCAATACCTATGGGTCGATGCCGATGAGTCATTTCGAGGACATCCGGCGGTACCCGCCCTGCACCAGCGCTGGCCCGACATCCTAGCCGACATGCTCGGTCCCTCTTGGCGACGTGCACGCGGAGGGTCTACCAGGGCGAACCACCGTTCATGCCGACCCCATCGAGGGCGCCCATCTCTCCGGGATCGCCGGCGGTCCCGATCATCATCGGCAGTCATTCACCCATCGACTCGCTGGTGCTGATGTTGGGGGTCAATGATTTCAAAACGCAGTTTCTCGGTCACCGCGACACGACATCGCCGCGTCCATCGAGGCGCTCCATCGTCGAGCATCCGATTCTGGTCCGATCGACTCCGGCGCGGCACGTCCCCGAGATACTCCTCGTCGCACCACCTCCGATCCTCGAAACTGGCTGCCTGGCCGGCATGTACGTCGCTGGCCGACCGAAATCCTGACGCTCGGTCCGATCCTCCGCCAATCAGCCGCCAAAATGCGCTCCAGTTTCATCGACGCGGGCAACACATCAAGTCCAGCGAGCTCGACGGCATTCATCTCGCGGCGGACCAACAGATGCCGCTGGCCCTCGCCATCAGGGACGAACTGGCCGCGGCTGGCCTCACCGAGCTCGCAGAACAGCGGGAACCTGCCTTCGGAACGGTGTGACTTCCACTCGTCCGCGCTCAGGATGCCTTGAACTGGAGCGCTCTATACTTATGTGACTGCACTGTGAGACGGATCGTCTCGGTGCTACCCGGATACCGAATCACCGAGACGTAGAGCTATCTGATCACCCGGAGGCCGGACGAGGCCCAGATGAAGGAGATGACCCGTGACCACGACTGCTGATGACCGCGTGGGGACGATTACCGCATCGCCGATCGGCCGGAGCTGTTGCCGGTGTTCTACGACCCGCTGTCTTATGCCGCGTACGACCATCCCTACGAGGTGTACCGCGAACTTCGTAACCAGCGCGCCGGTCTATTACAACGCCCGCCGAGACCTGTGGGTGGTCTCCCGGTACGCAGGATGTCCGGGCCTGCTTGAAGAACCATCAGCAGATGGTCAACGCCCTCGGCAACGACATGGACGGCACCCACGACTCCTACGGCCCCGGCAACCTCATCGCGATGGACCACCGCGACCACCTGCTGCGGAGATCGATCCTTCGGTCGGTCGCTACCCGAATCTGCCCGGAATCTCCGCGGGTCAGCGGGATCTGCTCGCCTCCATGCGTGAGAAGGGCGGCGGCGACTTACGCTGTCGAGTTCGCGCTGCCCCTGGTCTTCAGCGTCGCATGCGACTGCTCGGGGCGCACCGGGTCGGAGTCACAGTTCTGGCAGGATCACCTCCTGCGCTCCATGGCGCGGACCGTCGGCCAGTTCGGCATCCCGGAGGATGCCGTTCAGCTCCAATCGGGAGGCCGAGACATCTCGCCGAGATAGTCCGGCGCGCGCGACCGAAATCGCTGCCAGCGCCGCCGCCGACGCTCCCGACGTCATCAGCCCGATCCTGCTCGCCGGCAGCAGGGCTGCTCGACGAGGAGCGAGCAGGTCGGCCTTGCGCACCTGATCCTGTCCGCTCGACCGACGCCCCCGCCGCCCTCCTCACCAACTGCATCGCCGTCCTCGACAAGTTCCCGCAGCTTCAGGACTATCTGCACGACAACCCTTCGATGGTCAAAGGCTTTCGTCGAGGAGACGCTGCGCTACGACGGTCCTGCTAAGAACCTGTGCCGCCAGACCACCGCCGATGTCACCATCGGCGGCGTCACCATCCCGGCGGACTCACGGGTCATGGTCCTGATGGGATCGGCGAACCGGGACGAACGGGTCTTCGACCATCCGGACACCTTCGACGTCCTGCGCACCTTCACCACTGAGAACAAGATCCTGACGTTCGGCGAGGGCATCCACTCCTGCATGGGTGCACCGATCGCCCGGCTCACCGCCCAGGTCGCCGTCGAAGAGCTCGTCGCCACGCTCGGCAGCTCCGAAATTCGGGTCGTCGGCACACCGGAGCGCTGGGCCAAGCAGATGGTGCGCGGCTTCGCCAAGCTGCCTGTGCAGTTCGCTCCCACCGCGGTGATTCGTCAGGTGCGCAAGAAGCATGCCGTCGTCGGCCCATGTGGAATCCGTGCAGAACCGGACCACTCGAGTCACGCTTGCTGCGCGTGAGTTCGAAACCGATGCCCGGGTGGACGGCAAGACGGTCGTCGTCCGAAGGGTCGTCGCACTGACGTTGTGTGACCTCGATGGGAACGCCCTGCCGCCGTAGGAACCCGGCTCGCATGTCGATCTGATCCTGCACAGCGCCGCGACCCGCCAGTATTCCCTCTGCAGCGACCCCGGTGATCGCCACAGCTGGCGGCTCGGGATCCTGCGGAACCCGCAGGGCAGCGGCGGATCGCTGTACGTGCACGACCAGCTCGCAGGTCGGTGACACCGTCCGGATACGCGGCCCACGCAACAACTTTCCATTCGTCCCATCACCGCGGTACTTGTTCATCGCCGGCGGCATCGGCATCACCCCCATTCTCGCGATGATTCGCGCCGCGGAAGCCGCCGGTGCCGACTGGCGCGCTGCTCTACGTTGGCCGCACCCGTTCGTCGATGGCCTTCCTCGACGAACTCGCCGCGCTACGGGAACCTGGTCTCGGTCCGACCGCAGGACGAGATCGGCTTCATCGATCTTGCACGGGATTGCTCGGCGAACCTCGAGACGACACCAAGGTCTACTGCTGCGGACCGGAGCCGCTGCTCAACGCCGTCGAACAGCACTGCGCGCACTGGCCGCAAGGGCTCCCTGCACGTCGAACGTTTCGTCGCCAAGCCGCTCACCCAGCCCGTGCTCACCGAGGCGTTCGAGATCTACCTCGCGCAAAGCGAACTCACACTCACTGTGCCCCCGGAGAAGTCGATCCTCTCCGTCATCGAAGATGCCGACGTCGGGGTGCTGTCCTCCTGCGGCGAGGGGACGTGCGGAACCTGCGAGACCGAGGTGCTGGAAGGAGTGCCCGACCATCGGGACTCCGTGCTCGACCCCGAGCAACGCGAAGCCGGCAACTGCATGATGATCTGCGTCTCCCGCTCCTGCACGAAGCGCCTGGTCCTGAACGTCTGAGTTGCCGCGCCATCCCGTCCGCAGGCGCAAATCCGGGCGGAGGGCGACCTATCGAGCCTTAGGGAGTGACAATGGTGGTGCAGGAAGGTATCGATCAGCCGGGTGCGCTGATCACCGGCGGCGGGTCGGGTATCGGGCGAGCCACCGCGATCAGGCTCGCCCGCGATGGATTCCGAGTTGCAGTCGCCGGTCGCCGCGAAAGCGCCCTCCAGGAGACAGCCCGTCTCATCGAGCGCACCGACACCCTCGTTACGGTTTGCGACGTCACCGTCCCCGAGGCGGTGGAGGCGATGGTCGGCGCGGTTCGGCAGGCCTTCGGACGGATCGACGTGGTGGTCAACAACGCCGGCATATCGCGGACCAGCGAATTCTCCAAGGTGAGAGTGACCGAGTGGAGAGAAGTGATGGCGGCCGACGTCGAGTCTGTCGTCCTGGTCACCCAGGCCGCGCTACCCAGTCTGCTGGTACGCGGCGGCAGCGTCATCAACGTCGCCTCGCTCGCCGGACTCGGGGGCGACGCGCGGATGACCATGTACAACGCAGCCAAGGGCGCTGTCGCCAACCTCACGCGTTCCCTCGCCATCGAACTCGGACCCCAGGGGATCAGAGTGAACGCAGTCGCACCCTCACTCACACTCACCGATGCGACCGCCGACATTCCACCCGACGACGTCACCGAATTCATTCGACGCATCCCGCTGGGACGTGCGGCACAACCCTCGGAGATCGCCAACGTGATCGCCTTTCTAGCCGGCACCGACTCGAGTTTCGTCAACGGGGTGATCCTGCCGGTCGACGGAGGCGTTCGAGCCAGCAGCGGCCAACCACCCCACCGCTGACCTTGCTCTGGAGATTGACCGTCTCCAGTCGACCATCGTCATTGGCTGATCGGTGGCCGGCCCGGGACGGCGCGCCGGCGTGCGGAGAGAGTGGGCGTTCTTCGATGGGAATCCGAGTAGGGAATTGCGCGTCGCCGGACAGTTGGGCTCGCCTGACTGCGACTACGCCCCGCTGATCGCCTCGATCCCGCGGTCGCCGCATCACCGCCGCCGACGTCAGAGCTGATGCCAGTCCAATCAGAGACCGTCCGCCACAAGATAGGGAGATGTTCGATGAAGCTAGGTGTCTACAACGCGATCCTGCACGACCGGCCGCTGCCGGATGCCCTGGCCGCCATCGCGGACCTCGGGTTGACCGGGATCGAGATCAATTCCGGCGGGTTCCTGCCCGCGGTGCACATCCCGACCTTCGACGACATCCTCACCAGTGACACCGCGCGCGACGACTACCTCGGCATCTTCGAGGGCACGGGCGTCTCGATCGCGGGGCTGAACTGCAACGGCAATCCGCTGCACCCGGACCGGGCCATCGGCGACAAGCACGCCGAGGACGTGCGGCGGTCGATCCGGCTGGCGAACCGGCTCGGTCAGCACCGGGTGGTGACGATGTCCGGGCTGCCGGGCGGTGAGCCGGGTGCGACCCGGACGAACTGGATCGTCAACGCGTGGAATTCCGCCGCGCTGGACGTGCTCGACTACCAGTGGTCGGTGGCGGCGCCGTTCTGGAAGGAGATCGACGCCCTGGCGGGTGATCTGGATGTGAAGGTGGCGCTGGAGCTGCACCCGCAGAATCTGGTCTTCAACACCGCGGACGTGTTCAGGCTGGTGGACAGAACGGGGGTGAGGAACGTGGGCGTCGAGCTCGACGCGTCGCACCTGTTCTGGCAGCAGATGGATCCGGTGGCGGTGACCCGCGCGCTGGGCCCGCTGGTGTTCCAGGCCGCGGCCAAGGACGTCCGGATCAACGAGGAGCACGCCAGGCTCTACGGGGTGCTGGACAACAGCTTCCGGCGGCTGGACCCGGCCGAGCCGCGGGTGAACCTCGGCGGCGACGAGTGGGCGAACGAGTGGCCGAAGAACTCGGCGTGGGATTTCGTCGCGCTGGGCAAGGGCCACGACGTCGCGTTCTGGACCGAGTTCCTGCGCGCGCTGCACGAGGTCGATCCCGAGATGTTCGTGAACATCGAGCACGAGGACACCGAACTCGGCCGCATCGAGGGACTCGAGGTCGCCGCCGCGATCCTCAGGGACGCGGACGCCGCGCTGACGACCTCGCTCGCCACCGCATGAACCCGCGGCGCGGCGGGGGACCCATGCATGACGACGTTCGGCGTCGGCTCTCCCCGCCAGTGTGCTCCACCGATCCGTCCGCATGAGTGATCTTGCCGAACGAGTCGAGGTCCGTGCCCCCGGTAGCAAACACTGGCTGACACCAGGGCTCCAGAGCGATGTTGTAGCTCGCGTCGGCGCCGGTGAAGTCCCGGGCCTGCACTACCACCGCAAGGAACAGCTTGGCCGGATAGCCCAACATCTGCCCGGAATTGCCGTTGCCGGCCGAGGCGTGGATGACCCTTCGTCCGCCGGGTCGGCGGTGTCGGACGAGCGGGTCAACGACCGGTCGGCAGCGTGACCTCGTCGGGGTAGAGGTCGCCCAGCAGGGCGTTGTAGATGTCGAGTGCGGCGTTGTCGAAATTGGACGATGCGTTGACCAGGACCACGAAGGTCGCGTCGGCGGCGGGATACCGGAACACCACCGCGCCGAATCCGACGATGCCGCCGGTGTGCCCGATCATGTCCTTGGTGTTCATCACCCCGAGACCGTAGCCGTAGTCCACATCCACCCCGGTGAACTGTCGGGTGTGCAGCCGCTCCTGTTGCGCCGCATGCGAAATCAGCGTTCCATCGGTGAGCTCCCTCGCCCATCGCGCGAGGTCTCCGGGCGTGGAGGTCATGGCGCCGGAGGTCCACGAGAAGGCGGGATTGATCGACGCGATCGGCCGCAGCGGCGCTCCTTCCGTCGGCAGGTAGCCGAGCACGGCGGGAGCGGGCACGCCGGGTTGGTCGTCCGCCGGGAAGTCGGTGTCGGTCAGACCCAGGGGATCGAGGATCCGGCTGCGCAGATACTCGGGCACAGCCTGTCCCGACACCTGCTCCAGGATCAGCCCGAGCAGGACGTAGTTGGAGTCGCTGTAGATCACCTTCGCGTCCGGCTCGTAGTCCGGGGGTTGGGAGCGGACCAGCGAGACGGTGTCCTCGACGCTCCAGGTCAGCATCGGGTCGGCATCGAAGCGGGCCACCAGGGCCTTGTCGGCGGTGAAGGTCCAGACCCCGGCGGACATGGCCAACAGTTGTCGAACGGTGATCCGGTCGCCGTTGGCGATGCCCGTGACGTACTTCTCCAGCGGATCGTCCAGCGACAGCTGGCCCTCGTCGGCGAGCTGCAGGATTGCCGTGGCGACAAAGCTTTTGGTGACGCTGGCGACCCTGAAGTGGCTGTCGGGGCGGACCTGTGCGCCCGTGGCGACGTCGGCGACCCCCAGCTGACTGGACCACACGTCGTCGCCGATCGACACCAGACCGCCGCCCCCGGGGTCTGCGACCCGGCGATCCTGGTGGCGAAACTCCGCTCGAAGCTGCTCTGCAGCCGAGCCCTGGTCGCCTCGTCCAGCCGCACGGCCGGGATGGTCGAGGAACCGGCGGAGGTCTCCGACGGCGCCGTCGTGGCCGGCGAGCTGGACGTCGCGGTCGAACCGCCCGCGGAGCAGGCCGAGCTGAGGAAGAGCACCACGGCCACGACGGCGGTGTGCTTGAGCACCCGGCGGCGCCACGGTCCAGCCGACATCGGATCTCCCTCCGAACGACCATGGTCGGTGAGCACGACGGCGCGATGCGTTCCGGGCCGTCGGGCCACCGCGGCGGCGCTGCTGGAATATTCTCGGGAATCGCAGCCGAGGTCGCGACCGGTCAACGGTGGCACGGGGCCGAGGTGCCGAGCTGGCCGGGAGTTCATCGAAATCTAATCCGAATGTGACCGCACGGCGGGCGGCCGCCGACCTGCCTCGCCACAGGGGTCACGGTCGGACATGAACCCCGGCGGCTTTGCGGCGAGAGTCGAGCATCAGGGTCCACGAGATCCCCGGCGCGGCCTCGCGAATACCCCAGTCGGGTCGATTGCGGGTCTGTATGCCAACGGATGAGTCTCGTCGGCGCTGGGACGAGGTCGCCGAGCGAGTCATTGATCACAACCCCACCATCGGCCACATCCACCGCAGCGACCCCCACCGCCACCCGGCGCGCCCGGGCACCGGACCGGCCGCCGCAGCGTTGTCGAGGACCGCCTCGCAGAGCTGATCCGCACACCCGGGTTGACTCATCGCCGCTGTCCGTCTGCGCCCGTCGCCCGGATCGTCGCGAGACTCTCGAGATCCGCCACGAGCGTGCTCGTTTCGCGCTCGGCGGCGATCGCGTCAGCGAGTCTTTCGGCCGCGACCCGGTACTCCTCGTGCGTCAGCACCTTTCCGATCGCGGCGCGGATCTGGTCGGTGGATGCCTTGGGGGACAGGCGTACTCCGGCGCCGTGGTGCACGACGCGCGCGGCGGTGTCGTCCTGGTCGCGGCCCATCGGGATGCACACCAGCGGCACCCCGGCGGCGAGGGACTTGAGTGTCGTGCCGTGTCCGCAGTGCGTGACGACGACCGCAGCCCGGTCGATGAGTGGGCCGTGCGGCGCCGACTGCACGACGTGTACCGTCCCGGCGGCGGAGAACAGCGCCGGGTCCAACGCAGGTCCCGTTGTGACGACCGCACGCACGGGCAGGCCGGACAGCGCATCGATGATGCGTTGCACCAGCGCCGCCTGGTCCTGGAAGGTGGAACTGAGTCCCACCAGCACGAAGGGCCGCTCGTCGTCGGGCCACGGGAGGCTCATCGGCTCGGCCCACCCGGGCTCGTCGAGCATCGGCCCCACGTAGCGAACGTTCGCCGGCACGAACGGAGCGGCGTAGTCGAACGTCGGGCTCGTCAGGACGAGAATGCGCTGCGCCGTGAGCACCTGGTCGTAGAACGACGTCAGCGGGGCCAGTCCGTGCTCCGCCCGCGCGGCGTTCAGCACCGGCAGGCCCTTGGCGAAGACGCGGTTCGTGAGCGCCGTGAGGATCGCGTCGCGGCTGCGGCCGAGTCGGCCGCGCGCGAGTGGGAAGCCTGGTCCGAGCGGCGGCGCGCCGCGCGTGGGCAGCGACCAGATGTTCGGCACGAGCGCGGCGACCGGCAGTCCGGCGGCCTGCGCAGGGATCATGGCGCCGAACAGGAAGTAGTCGGCGACCAGGGCGTCGGGGACGTGGTCGGTGAGCTCGGCCGCGGTGTCGGCCGCCATGGCCGCGGCGGGCCCGGCGAGAAGGCGATCGCGGATACGGGCCAGCATGCTGACCGGGTTGCGCACCTCCCAGTCCTTGACCAGATCCTCGGAGGCGGCGCCCGTTGTGCGGTGCGGCGCGGCGTCCCACGGTGCGAAGCCCGCGCCGATTGCGACCACCTGGTCGCGCAGCGTCGGGTCGGCGATGACGCGTACGTCGTGATCGCGGGCGATCAGCCGCCGGGCGACGCCGAGTTCGGGTGGGACGGCGCCGCCGCCGTCCCAGAGCGCGAAGAGGAACTTCATGATCGGCGGTCCTTTCCGGCGGGAGTCCCGTCCAGCACGGCGCGGACGAGTCGGAGGATGACGGATTCCGTGTCCGGCCGCGTCTGTCCGAGGTCGCGGCGGAGCAGCTTCCAGACCGTGACATCCGTTGCGGCGTAGAGGGCTAACACGACCTGCTCGAGATCGCCCGACACCCCGTCCGGCAGCAGCGTCCGCTCGATCCACGCCCGGTGCCCGGCGCGGGAGACCTCGAGCAGGTGGTCGATGGCGGGCACCCGACCCTCGAGCTCGAGCATCCGGACGTTCGCATCGCCCATCGCCTCGTAGCGATCGACGAGCCGGGTGACCGCGGTGCCGATGTCGCCGGGTTCGGCGGCACGGAACGCGTCCTCGCGCGGCTTCTGCCAGTCGACGACGGCGAAGGCGAGCTCGTCCTTGGTGCCGAACTGCCGGATCACGGTCTGCCGGGAGACCCCGGCCGCACGGGCGACGGACTCGATCGACACCTGGTCGTAGGACTGCTCCGACCACTGGTCGTAGGCGGCGCGGAGGATGCGCTCGCGCGTCGACGCGACCGCCTGCTGCCGGGCCTGCATGCGGTAGGTCCGCGTCACGCCGACAGGCTTCCCTCGCGCGACCCCTGATTCATGGTACAAATAGTACCACGAATAGAGGTTGCAGTGCTCGCGAGCGGGGTTCGTCGATGTCGAAGGCGCGTGATTGGCCCGAGTCGCGATGGATCGTGCTCGTCGCTCGTAACGACGGTCGTCGCCTGGTCAGGCCTCATCCTGCACAACGTCGCCGACCTCCCCGGGCAGACTCTGGTCAGCCCGGAATCGCTGTACCCGACCATCGTCACGGTCGCGCTCCTGGTGCTGTGGCTGGGCCCGGCGACTCGCACGGCTGCCACCTGGGCGTTGCTGGCGTGGTCCGCCCTCCACCTCGTCGGCGGGGGGATCCTCAGCGTGCTGCCGATCGGACTCTTCCCGTTCGATCCCGAACAATCAGTGCGGCATTACGCATTTCACGGTGTGTATGCGGCCACTCAGGTACCGCTGGTCTGGGTGAGCATCGCGTCGCTGCGGAGCCGGCGACGGGCTCGATAGCGGGTCCTTTTGCCAACGGATGAATTTCGTCGGCGGCGGGGCGGGTCGCCGGTCGAGTCATAGATCAACCCGGCGTGGCCTCACTCACCTGATGCGAACGGCCTGAAAGGCTTGCCGGATCGCGTGGCGGCGGTGTTCCGCCGGCCACCGAGTAGACCCCATCACTTCACAATGCGGCTGGCGGGAGGTCTCGCCGGTCACCGCTCCGCCCGGGGGAGGATTGGGCGCAGGACATCGCAAACTCGACCCTGAAGCCGGCATCACCGGCGACCAGCGGTTCGACGCTGACCCTCGACGAGACCTGACCGCCGGCGAAACGGCGAGAGGGAAGGTCCTGCTCGATGTCGGGGCCGGCTCGGCAAGAGCGACAACGTGCAATAACGTGCAGTTGGCCAATCAGCAGTTGCCCATGATCGTCGAGAGGCGTTCTGACCTGCGAAAAGTGCCCCCAGCAGGATTCGAACCTGCGACACACGGTGTCGATTTGCACCGCATGATTGCGGTGATCGGGGATTCAGGTGGATGAGGGGGAATGGCATTTCGACGCTCGTCGTAGCAGGTCAGGAGAGGTAGCCACCGGGCCGCGAGAACTGAGATCGATCACCCGAGATCAGCGATCGACAGCGGTGCTCCTCGGCAAAACGTGCAGTAAGCGTGCAGTCCGGCCTTTGGCGACGCACCCGGACGGTTGCGTCGTGCGCCCGGCACCGGTGCGTGTTCGCTGAGCCGCCGATGTAATGGATTCCGGGCCGGCCGAACCTCCGCTAGCTGTTGCACCCATAGAGGTTGGTAACGGTCGAGGTGCGGTAGACCGGCGGTAGGCCGCCCAGTGCGGTGTGCGGTCGATGGTAGTTGTAGCGGTGCAGGAACCCGGCGAGCGCGGCGGCACGCTCGGCGTTGGACGCCCATGCCTGCCGGTAGGCCCATTCCTGCGCCAGGGTGCGCTGGTACCGCTCGGCCTTCCCGTTGGTCTGCGGCCGATACGGTCTGGTGAACTTGTGGCTGGTGGTGCCGAGCGCATCGTTGAAGGCCTTCCCGCGGTAGCAGGAGCCGTTGTCCGTCAACACCCGATGGATCCGGTCGATGCCGTGCGCGGCGAAGAACTCCACCGCCCGGCTCCAGAAACCTGCTGCGGTGACTGACTTCTCGTCGCCCAACTCCTCGGTGTAGGCCAGTCGGGAGCGATCGTCGACCGCGGAGTGCAGAAACGCGTATCCCGGGCGCTGCCGACGCTTCGAGGCCCGATGCGCGTCGGTGCCCTTGCCGTGCGCGCGCCACCCGCCGCCGTCCGGGATCCGACCGATCTTCTTGACATCGACGTGCACCAGGTCCCCGGCGGCGTGGTGTTCGTAGCGGCGCGGCTGCTGGCGCATCTGCTGACCCGTGACATCCGTCAGGGTTGAGTTCATGACGGCCGTTGCGTGCCAGGGTCGCCGCGGCCCTCGCTGGATCGGGACGGCGCTCCTCGCCACGGCGATCGTGGTGAGTGGGGTGCGACTCGTCCGGATCCGGATCGGAGACAACGGTCGCACCTGATCACCACAACTCCGAGCAGCGCTGACCCCCCCACGGACGGGACCACGGACAGCAAGCGGACTTTCGCCGGCATCGTGGACATCGGGGGCGGCCGTAAGATGTACCTCGAGTGTCGGGGTGAGGGCACCCCATGACGTGCACGAGCCGAGCGCGCTGAACCTGCGCCAGGACCCGTGACCGACCTGCGGGCTCCAGAACGGGTGCATCGCCGGACCGACCACGGGCAGACCCGCGCTGACGTCGGACGGCATACCCGGGCGCGGCCCTGCCCCGAACGATTTCGACAGACACCAGGTCAACGCCGTCGAGCTGACCGGGGCATGCTCCGCCACTCCGCCGACAGTCGCGCCATCTCCGGCGGGCGTACCGCTGAACGGAACGGTGTGCTTGGTCCTCGGCGCGTGCTCAGCGGTCGTAAAGAAGGCTCGGCACAGCACGCGTGCTCGGCGAAGGAGGTCGGACCAACACCGGAGGGAACAGGGCGATGAACGAACCGAACTGGCGGGACAGCGGAACACCCGCGTGGGCGGTGGACAACCGGTACATCGGAGTCAGCACGCGGCTGCGACAGGTGCTGGCCGGCATCCAGTTCCCGGTTGAGCGGTGGCAGCTGATCGCCTGGGCACAGCACTACGGCGCCGACTACACCACCCTGCGAGAATTGGAGATGCTGCCGCCGTCGACGTTCCGCTGCATGGAGCAAGTCGTCGCTCGAGTGCTGCAAGCCGCCGGCCCGCAGGCACACGCGCCGGCGCGTTGAGGTCCGAGGCCCAGCGGTTCCAACTACTGGGCAGGGGCCAGAGTCGGTGGATGAAGACCACCGGGGGCCGGCCGGTCAGGTTAGCTCGCTTGCATTCTGCGAGCTCGTGCTCGGTGCTGGTGAGATCGCCCGACGGTACCGGTCTCGTCCTCGATCATGAGCTGCCTCTCTCGGAGTGAGTTGATGCCCGGTGACCGGCACCCCGGCGCGCTACCCGCAGGACTGCACATCGCGGTGACCGCCGCCGAACTCAGGCCGCTGGGGGCAACACAGCACCGAACGGACAGGCAGGTCGGCAACTCCGGCAATCCCGCCACGTTCGGCCGCGCCGGCGGCGCGCGGGCGGAGTTCTCCTGGACCGCGATCGCCGAGCGGACGGTCGGGCTGTAGCGCGGCGTCCTGACCTGAACACGCCACCGCCGGAGTGACCCGTGGTGGCGGGCTTCAAGGCGGGTCATCGGTGGTCGCCCGTCGCGTCCTGCGCGCCGCGTCCAACGGGGGGTGGCCCGCGGCCAGATCGTCGACGCGGAGTCCATCCGGCATCGGTCCGCCGCGCAGGGTGAGTCGGCCCTGATCGACGACCGGGCGGCGAACCCTATTCGTGCGATGCGAGCAGCGCGTGGGCGCTGCGGGCGGGGGGCGCCTGCGTCGCGTCGTGGCGATACGCCGGCTGTTGCGTGTGCAGCCCGTACACCTGTCCCTGGACATGCGACGTGCGGCTGCGGGACCGAAGCGCGCTCTGTCCGAGGTCGAGCTCGAGGAGGTCGTCCGGCCGGCAGTCGAGCGCGATGCACAACGCCGCGAGCGTGGTGAGTTTGACCTGGGCGGGTTCCCTGGTCATGAGCGCGGCGACGGACGGCGCGGAGAGCTCGTAGTGAGCCTTGCTGGCGAGCAGCCGGCGGAGGTCCGCCGCGGTCCAGACATCACGCTCGGCCGCGGCCATTCGCAACCGCCACTGCATCTTCAAGGGGTGCCTTTCGTGTCCGGGTGGGCCTGGGTCGCCGGCCGTCGATCGGCGGAGCACGCCGAGCGGTCTGAGCGGCCCCACACGCAGTCCTTGTGGGCTGCGTCACTGTACCATCAAATCCTCGGATTGTTCAACAGTCAGTTCAGCAATTGTTCAACAATCCAACTAAGCGGTATGGTGTCCGCCGTGCCCCAGCGCCCTGCGCCGTCGGTCGAGCCGACGGCCCTCACCGAGCTCCGAAAGGCCCGCGGGCAGGTCGTCCAGGTCTCCACGCCCTCCCGGGTCGCCGAAGCGCTGCGCGAGCAGATCAGCGGCGGTCAGTTCCCGCCCGGCTACCGGCTCGGCGAAGAACTGATCGCCGACGCTCTCGGGGTGTCCCGCAACACCGTCCGCGAGGCATTCGTCGAACTCGCGGGCGACCGACTGGTGGTGCGCCGGCCCAACCGCGGCGTCTTCGTCGCGACTCTGTCCGCGGCCGACGTGGTCGATATCTTCTCGGCTCGGCGCACCCTCGAGGTCGGCGCGGTGCGCGCCGGGGGCTCGCGGGTGATCGTGGCCAACGCGCGCCTGGTGTTGGTCGAGGGCATCGCGGCTCGGGACGCGGGCGATGATGCCAACCTGGCCAGGGCGGACCGGCATTTTCATCGTGCCCTGGTCGCACTCGCCAACAGTTCCCGACTGAATCGCCTGATTCGTCAGATGGTCGCGGAGATCAGATGGGTGCTGAATGCCTCGGGCGCCGGGTCCGGCCTTTTCCGGCCGTATGTCGACGACAATGAACGCATTTGTCAACTCCTGGAGGCCGGCAAGAATCCGGCCGCGGCGCGCGCCGTGAACGACACCCTCGTCCGCATCGAGCAGGACGTGCTGCGCGCCCTTCGGCGGGACGGCGGCTGAGCCGTCGTCGGGGCACCTCGATCCCCGGACGCTCCGTGCCTGCGTCGCGTCGGTGAGACGGGCCGTCGCGCGGTCATCCTCGGCCGTGAGACCCGGCACCCGACGTCCCCGCCGGCGCCCGGCGCCGCATCCGCGGACCGGAAGATGCAGGTGCCACCTCACGTCCGTAGGTGGAGCGTCGCAGAATGAGGCAGTGCCTTCGAAATAGAGGCGATGAATCGATTGCTGAGGTGCGGCCAGCGCCTGCAAAGGATTTCAATTCGACGCTTGACCGCCAGGATCCCGCGACTATCGTTTTGACCACCGGCCTCCGAACCGGCCCGTTCACCCCGCCCGCTGCGACCGATTCGCCGGGCGGACCTCTGGTGGTGGAAAGGGAATTCTCGTGAGCACAGACCCGACAGCACCTCCGGCGGGCGGCAAGAGCGGCGCGCGGGTGGCAGTCCAGAAGTTCGGCACGTTCCTGTCCGGGATGATCATGCCGAACATCGCCGCGTTCATCGCCTGGGGCATCATCACGGCGCTGTTCATCGAGAAGGGTCCGTTCCCGCTCGGGCAGATCGGCGGTGGCAACGCCGAGACGGGCTTCGGTCTGGACGCGGACGGCCTTCCGTACGCGGGTCTGGTCGGCCCGATGATCCGTTACATGCTGCCGATCCTGATCGCGGCGCAGGGCGGCCGGATGGTCTACGGCGTGCGGGGCGCCGTGGTCGGCGTCATCGGCACCATGGGCGTGATCATGGCGACGCCGCAGCCGATGTTCCTCGGGGCGATGATCATGGGCCCGCTCACCGCGTGGCTCATGAAGAAGGTCGACGCGATCTGGGACGGCAAGATCAAGCCCGGCTTCGAGATGCTGGTCAACAACTTCTCCGCCGGCATTCTGGCCGCGGGTGTGGCTGTCGCGGCCCTGTACGTGTTCGGCCCGGTGATCGAGGGCATCTCGACCGCGCTGGGCAACGGCGTGGACTGGCTGATCAGCAACAGCCTGCTACCACTGGCCAGTCTCATCATCGAACCGGCGAAAGTGTTGTTCCTGAACAACGCGATCAACCACGGCGTGCTCACCCCGCTCGGCATCAACGAATCGGCCGAGACCGGTCAGTCGATCCTGTTCCTGCTGGAGGCGAACCCCGGCCCCGGCCTGGGCGTCCTGCTGGCCTACTCGATCTTCGGCACCGGCCTGGCGAAGAGCACCGCGCCGGCCGCCGCGATCATCCAGTTCTTCGGCGGCATCCACGAGATCTACTTCCCGTACGTGCTGATGAAGCCGATCCTGCTGATCGGCACGATCGCCGGCGGCATGGTCGGCATCCTCACGCTGAGCATCTTCGGCGCCGGCCTGCGCGCCCCGGCCGCCCCCGGATCGATCATCGCGGTCCTCATACAGACGCCCGGCGGCAGTTTCGTCGGGGTGATACTCGCGGTGATACTGGCGTTCACGGTGTCCTTCGTCATCTGTTCGCTGATCCTGCGGACCAGCAGGACGAAGTCGGCGGACCTGGCGCAGGCGACCGCCCAGATGGAGCAGATGAAGGGCAAGAAGAGCTCCGTGTCCGGGGTGCTCACCGACATCGAGGCCCAGGCCGAGGCGGCCGAGGAGGCGCACGAGGCCAAGTCCCGCACGACGCCCATCCACAAGATCGTCTTTGCCTGCGATGCCGGCATGGGCTCCAGCGCGATGGGCGCCTCGGTGCTCCGCAACAAGGTGAAGAAGGCCGGGTTCACGGACGTCACCGTGGTCAACATCGCGATCGCCAACCTGACGGACGACGTCGACCTGATCGTCACCCACCAGGACCTGACGCCGCGGGCCAGGGACATGTCGCCGGGCGCGCAGCACGTCTCGGTCGACAACTTCATGAACAGCCCCAGGTACGACGAGATCGTGGAAGAGCTCAAGCACACCAACAAGGTCGCTCCAGGCTGAATCCCGGACGTCACCATCCTCAGCGAACACGCCGAGAAGGAGTTTGCCGCAGCATGAGTGACATCCTGACGCTCTCCCAGATCAAGGTCCCCGGAGCCGCGACCACGAAGGACGACGCCATCCGCGAGGCGGGCGGCATCCTGGTCGACGCGGGCGCCGTCTCCGACGCCTACGTCGAGGCGATGTTCGAGCGGGAGAAGTCGGTGTCCACCTTCATGGGCAACTACCTGGCCATCCCGCACGGCACCAACGAGTCCAAGGATGAGATCAAGCGGTCCGCGCTGTCGGTGGTGAAGTACGACCCGCCGATCGACTGGGACGGCAACGAGGTCCGGTTCGCGGTCGGCATCGCCGGGCACGAGGGCGGCCACCTGGAGATCCTGTCCAAGATCGCCATCGTGTTCGCCGACACCGACGAGGTCGACAAGCTGGTCGCGGCGGGCTCGGCCGAGGAGGTCTACGAGCTGCTCAACGCGGTCAACGAAGAATGAGCGGCACCGCGGTCCATTTCGGCGCGGGCAACATCGGTCGCGGGTTCGTCGGGCTGATCCTGCACCGCGCGGGCTACGAGGTGGTGTTCGCCGACGTCGCGGCGCCGCTGATCACCGCGCTGCAGGAGACGCCGAGCTACCTGGTCAAGGAGGTCGGGCTGGAGTCGCGCGAGGAGCGGGTGGACAACTACCGGGCGATCAACAGCGGCACGCACGAGGCCGACGTCGCCGGCGAGATCTCGCGGGCCGACATCGTCACCACCGCCGTTGGTCCGACGATCCTGAAGTTCGTCGCGCCGGTCATCGTGCAGGGCCTGCGGCAGCGCGCCGAGGGCGCCGCGCCGCTGGCGGTGATGGCGTGCGAGAACGCGATCAACGCGACGCAGGTGCTCGTCGAGCACATGCGCGCGCAGGTACCGGACGACGAGTGGCAGACCCTCGCCGCCCGGGCGGTTTTCGCGAACACCGCGGTCGATCGCATCGTGCCCGGCCAGGCCGGCGACCAGGGCCTGGACGTCACGGTGGAGACCTACTTCGAGTGGGCGGTGGAGCGCGGGCCGTTCGGCGGCCGCGAGCCGTCGATCCCGGACGCCACGTGGGTGGACGACCTGGCGCCGTACATCGAGCGGAAGCTGTTCACCGTGAACACGGGTCATGCCGCGACGGCCTACCACGGCTTCGCCCGCGGGATCAGCAAGCTCAGCGACGCGCTCGCCGACCCGCAGGTCCGCGACGCGGTCCAGGGCGTCCTCGCCGAGACGAAGCGGCTGCTCGTCGACAAGCACGAGTTCAGCCCGGCCGCGCAGCAGGCGTACCTGGAGAAGATCCTCACCCGGTTCGAGAACCCTTACCTGCCGGACACTGTCGAGCGCGTCGGCCGCCAGCCGCTGCGCAAGCTGTCACGCAAGGAGCGGCTCATCGGCCCGGCGGCCGAGCTCGCGGCGCTGGGCGAGCGGCCGACGTACCTGCTGTCCACGGTCGACGCCGCGCTGTCCTTCGACGTGCCCGAGGATCCGGAGAGCGTGGAGCTGCAGCGGCTGCTGCACACGCTGTCCGCGGAGGAGGCGACCAGCAGGATCACCGGCCTGGAGCCCGGCGACGCGCTGTACGCCGACGTCCGCGACGTTCTGGCCGGCGCCGTTCGGCCAGCAGACGGCGACTGAACCCAGCTGCGTGCCGGGACGTGGAAGTCGCCGGCCAGGAGGAGCGATTCATGGTCAAGTACGTGTACGGCCTGTCCGAGGGCGACAAGGATCAGAAGGACCTGCTCGGCGGCAAGGGGGCCAACCTCGCCGAGATGGCCAGGCTCGGTTTGCCCGTTCCGCCGAGCTTCACCATCACCACCGAGGCGTGCCGCGACTTCCTACGCGAGGGACGCGAACCCGGCGACCTTCGTGTGCAGGTGACGACGGCGTTGCGCTCGCTCGAAGACGAGATCGGCCGTCAGCTCGGCGACCGGCACGATCCCCTGCTGGTGAGCGTCCGCTCCGGTGCGAAATTCTCGATGCCGGGGATGATGGAGACGATCCTGAACATCGGCCTGAACGACGCGAGCGTCAAGGGGCTCGCGGAGGTCAGCGGGAACGAGCGCTTCGCGTGGGACTCCTACCGGCGCCTGCTGCAGATGTTCGGCAAGACCGTCCTGCACATTCCCGGCGAGGTCTTCTCCGACGCGCTCGACAAGGCGAAGGCGGCCAAGGGTCTGACCAACGATGTCGATCTCGACGTCGACGATATGAAGTCGCTGGTCGAGTCCTTCAAGCAGAGCATCACCGAGCACAGCGGGGCCCCTTTCCCCCAGCACCCCCGCGAGCAACTGGACCTCGCGATCCGGGCCGTCTTCCAATCCTGGAACACCGACCGCGCCCGGCTCTACCGGCGCCGCGAGCGCATCTCGCAAGACCTCGGCACCGCCGTCAACGTCTGCTCGATGGTCTTTGGCAACCTGGGCGACACCAGCGGCACCGGCGTCGCGTTCACCCGAGATCCGGCGAGCGGCAGGGCCGGCGCATACGGTGACTACCTGGCGAACGCCCAGGGCGAAGATGTGGTCGCTGGCATCCGGAACACCCTGTCCCTCGACGATCTGGCCAAGCTCGACCCCTCGGCACATCGCGAGCTCACCCAGGTGATGCGTCGTCTGGAGACGCACTATCGCGATCTGTGCGACATCGAATTCACCATCGAGCGCGGAAAGCTGTGGATGCTGCAGACCCGCGTGGGCAAGCGGACCCCGGCTGCAGCGTTCCGCATCGCCGTGCAACTCGTGGACGAGCAGCTCATCACCCTGGATGAAGCGCTGGGCAGGGTCGCCGGCGCCCAACTCGTGCAACTCATGTTTCCACAGTTCGGGTCAGATTCCACGCGCAAAGTCCTCACCAAGGGCATGCCCGCATCGCCCGGTGCGGCGGTCGGTCGGATCGTCTTCGATTCCCCCACCGCCTCCGATTGGGCGCATCGCGGCGAGAAGGTCATCCTGGTCCGACGCGAGACCAACCCCGACGACCTCGAGGGCATGATCGCCGCCGACGGCATCCTCACGGCGCGCGGCGGCAAGACGTCCCATGCCGCGGTCGTCGCCCGCGGCATGGCGAAGACCTGCGTCTGCGGCGCCGAGGAACTCGACGTCGACATCGAGGCCCGAACCGTCCGAGTGGGAAGGACTGTCCTTACCGAAGGCGACGCGATCAGCATCGACGGATCGACCGGCGAAGTCTTCGTCGGAGAGGTCGACGTCGTCCCATCGCCGGTGGCCACCTACATCGAGAAGGGCCTTGACGCCGCGTTGGCCAGCGCAGACGACGAAACCGTTGCGCTCGTCCGCGCCGTCGACCGCCTCCTCAGGCACGCCGACTCCCGTCGACGGCTTCAAGTCCGAGCCAACGCCGACACGGCTGAGGACGCGCGACGGGCCAAGTCGCTCGGCGCGCAGGGCATCGGCCTGTGCCGCACGGAGCACATGTTCCTTGGCGACCGCCGCAAGCTCATCGAGCGCCTGATCCTCGCCGATACTGCCGCCGGACGCACCACTGCGCTGGACGCGCTGCTACCGCTGCAGCGTGCAGACTTCGTCGAATTACTCGAAGCGATGGATGGCCTGCCCGTCACCATCCGACTGCTCGACCCACCATTGCACGAATTCCTGCCCGACATCACGGAATTGGCCGTCAGAGTCGCACTCGCCAAAGCGGCGGGCCAATCGTCTGGGGAGGACGAGCGACTGCTTGCTGCTGTAGAACGCCTCCACGAAAGCAATCCCATGCTTGGTTTGCGTGGTGTGCGCCTAGGTCTACTGATCCCCGGCTTGTTCGCGCTGCAGGTCAGAGCGATTTCCGAGGCGACCTGCGAGCTCTTGGCCGCGGGGAAGCAGCCCAGCGTCGAAATCATGGTTCCGCTCGTCGGCTCCGTTATGGAGTTGTATCTCGTCCGCGACGAGGTCGACACGATCGTCGCCGAGGTCGCACGGGACAACGGCACATCTCTCTCCTTTCCCATCGGCACCATGATCGAACTCCCCCGTGCCGCGCTGACCGCGGATCGCATTGCGGAAGCAGCCGACTTCTTCTCGTTCGGCACCAATGACCTGACCCAAACCACCTGGGGGTTCTCCCGCGATGACGTCGAAGCAGCGATCTTCGCCACCTATCTGGACAAGGGCGTCTTCACCGTCTCACCGTTTGAAACCATCGACGCCGACGGCGTCGGAGAACTAGTCCAGATCGGTGCGGAACGAGGACGCAGGACAGACCCTGGCCTGAAACTCGGGGTCTGCGGTGAACACGGTGGCGACCCGGAATCCATCCACTTCTTCCACCGCGTCGGCCTCGACTACGTGTCCTGCTCGCCCTACCGCGTTCCGGTCGCGCGGCTGGAAGCCGGCCGCGCGGCTGTGTTGGACTGACGCCCCTCGCCGCTACCGTGACCTGTCGCGCTTGAGCGCTCAGAGTCATCCGAACGGGCTCGGTACCCCATTGTCTCGCAGACTTGCAGCACCAGACGGGTCCCTTTCACGCCAAAGCCGAGGCATTCAAAGGATTGGGACTACAACGCGTTGAGAGCGACGGTCTAGGAGGGATTCGTGGTCGAGGTCGCCAGACTGCCCGGGCCCGTGGCGGAGAAGTGGGATTGGCAGATGGCCGCGCTCTGTCGCGGAATGGACCCGGCGATTTTCTTTCATCCGAGCAACGAGCGCGGTGAGAAGCGTGAACAACGAGAAAACGCCGCAAAGAAGATCTGCTCAAGCTGCCCGGTCAGCGCGCAATGCCTGCAACACGCCATCAAGGTACGTGAGGCATACGGCGTTTGGGGTGGCCTCGGCGAGCGGGAGCGAATCGATCTGCTTGCCAGCCAAGGTATTCACCTGTGAGGCGTCCGCGAACATCTGGCGCCCAACGCGTAGTCCGGAGCACACGGTCGCGGGGGTTCACGTTGCCCAGGATCGGACGCACACACCCCACGACGAAAGGCCCGAACGCGATGAGACTGCTGATTGTCGGTCCACAAGGTGCCGGCAAGGGCACGCAGGCCGCGCTCCTGTCCGATCGGCTCGGAGTACCCCACATCTCTACCGGAGACATCTTCCGGTTAAACGTCGGCAAAGGCACCGAACTGGGACTACTTGCAAAGCGGTACATGGACTCTGGTGACCTCGTTCCCGACGAGGTCACCAGCGCCATGGTCGCCGCCCGGCTAGCCGAGCCGGACTCCGGAAGCGGCTTCCTCCTCGACGGATTCCCTAGGACCGTTCCGCAGGCCGAATGGCTCGGCGCGCTCCTCCACGAACGCGGTCAAGAACTCGACGCCGTCCTTCTGCTTGACGCGCCGGACTCGGTCTTGCTCGAGCGGATGCTGGAACGCGGCCGCACCGACGACACCGCAGAAGCGATCACCCGGCGGCTTGAGCTCTATCACTCCGCAACCAAGCCGCTCCTCGACTACTACGGCGGCCTGGTGATCGCGATCGACGGCGACGGGTCGATCGACCAAGTGCAGCAGCGCGCATTGTCCGCACTCAACCGGCCCACCGCTTAGCACCTCGGAGGACCTCGGCAGCCTGTGCACCGAGGTGACGGAACACTTCAACGAAGGGAGTGACATGGAGTTTGACGTCACCATCGAGATCCCCAAAGGTAGCCGAAACAAGTATGAAGTCGACCACCACACGGGTCGTATTCGGCTCGATCGAACACTCTTCACTGCGACCCAGTACCCCGCGGATTACGGATTCATCGACAACACGCTCGGACAGGATGGCGACCCGTTGGACGCGCTGGTGCTGCTCGATTCGCCGACCTTCCCCGGCTGCCTGGTGACCGCTCGCGCAATCGGCATGTTCCGCATGACCGACGAGGCCGGACCCGACGACAAGGTCCTGTGCGTGTCAGCGCATGACCCGCGCCAGTCGCACCTTCGGGACTTGCCTGACCTGTCGACCTTCGATCGGCTCGAAATCCAACATTTCTTCGAGGTGTACAAGGACCTAGAGCCGGGGAAAAGTGTGGTCGGCGCGGACTGGGTTGGACGTGAGGATGCGGAGACGGAGATCTTGATTGCGTTCGACCGGGAGCGGGAGCGCATGGTCATCACGGATGCACACGCGGACCATTAATGGGCCAGCCTGAACCGGAATCGATCGACGTCCCAGTCCGGACGCCATGCGGGGCACCTGATGACTCATGAATTCCCGAGGCATGACCAAGGAGCACCGAACGGGCACCCCGAGAGGCCGCATACCGACGATCCTCTGACGGGCCGCTCGGCCGCCGTGCCTGTTGCGGGTCCTGCACTGGGACGGTGCAGCACCCCGTCGTCGGGTGCTCGCGTTCTGGGACAGGAGCGGGTGAAGGACCAGGACCCGCACGCACCACGCCAGAAAGGCACCGGACGGTCGAAATCGGCGAAGCCGCCCACTCGCCGACCGGTGGCAAAGGAAACGCCGGCAGCGGGCGGAGAACGCTGTGCCGCGGCTGGCCGGATCCCGCTGAAACACATTGGTGTGGCTCGCCGTGTTGGCTACATCGTTGTTCCTCGGCACGGACGCGAGTTGAGTCGTATTCGGCCCAAATGGCACATTTGTTCCTGAACCTGCTTCTGTACCCGTTGCCGCCTCGTGGCAGCCGGTTGGCGGCGGCCGCTCGATTGAGCAGCGCCTCCGATGCCAGGTTCGCGCACCCGCGTGGACCGGTGAGCCGATGACCACGTCGCGGCCGCGCACGTGCCTCATGGTCGTGGTCGGGCTGTCGTGGCCGAGTGCGGTGGCCAGCCGCAGCACCTCCGCGCCGCTGTCCACGGCGCTGGTGGCGAAGGTGTGCCGCAGCGTGTGCGGGTGCAGCACGGCGATGCCGACAGACGCGGCGAGGGAGCGGATCTCGCCGTGCGCGGCCGGACGTCCAGCGCGGCCCCGGACCTGGTGGAGCGCAACGGGCCGGGTGCCTCTCCGCTCACGGCCAACCACTCGGTCAGGGCCGACACCGCGACGGCGGGCAGCACGCGTGCGCGGCTTGCCACCCTTGCAGCACGCGGGCGCCCTGCTGCTCGGCGAGGTCGTCCAGGTGCACCTGGGACCGCCTCGGACACCGCAGAGCGCGCGCGGGCGGCCGGCGCCTGCTGGGTGCCGGTGGCGGCTCCCGAGGCCAGGTCGGCCAGCCACGCGGTGAGCACCGCCGGCGTGACCGTCGCGGCGTCGATCCCGCGTTCTCCAGCCAGTCGCCGAAGCCATTGACGTCGGCGCCGTACGCGCGGGCCGTGTGTGCGCTCATGGCGCCCGGCCAGCCCGACATGCCCAGCTTCAGCAGGCTGGTGCGGGACGCCGGGCGGCTCAGTTGATGCGCGCCTGGGTGGTACACCGGGCGGATGGAACTGCACACCAAGGGGTTGGGGCGGCTGCGACAGGTAGCCAACGCCCGCGACGTCGCAGGTTCAAGAACTGCCCTGGCACCGCCCAGCAGAACTCCGCACTCCGGGCACCGGCCTGCGTCAGCATTGGTCCACGCACGACCTCTCCCTCACAACGAAGTGGAGGCACAAAGCGATGCAGAAGATCGTCGTCCTCGGGGTTGGGCACTGGCACCTCCCGCTGTACCGGGATGCCTTCCTGAAGTACCACGAGGTTGTTGGGGTGTGGGACACCAACCCCGACGCTGTTGCCAGGGCCGCCGCCGATCTAGACACAACCGCCTACCCCACCGTCGCGGATGCCCTTGCGGCCAAGCCCGACCTGGCCTACGTCCTGGGCGTGCACGCCGAGATGCCGGACATTTGCCGCCAACTCATCGCGGCGCGGATCCCATTCGTACTGGAAAAGCCCGGCGCCGCAGCGGTTTTAGATCTTTCCGCCATCCGTGATGAGGCCTCGTCGGCCGGGGTTCCGGCGACGGTGGCGCTGGTCCAACGTACGGGCCGCTCCCGGCCCTGCTGGGCAAGGTGGGGGCGTTGCGGCACCTTCGGTTCAGCTTCATCGCTGGCCCACCATCCAGGTATTCGACGCCGGTTGCGGCTGGGTGCTGGACCGGTCGGTTTCCGGCGGCGGCTGCCTGTACCTCCTGGGTGTGCACTTCACCGACATGCTGCAGCACGTCACCGGCGAGGTCATTACCGCGGCCCGGTCGGTGCGGCAATACCCCGGCGGGTTAAGCACCGAGGACTACGGGGTGCTGACCGTGGAAACAGCCGGCGGAACCACGGCAACCGTCGAGATCGGCTGGACCTTCCCCGTTGCAACCGTCAAGCGGTACGTCAACTACCCGGCCGTGGGCGCCGCCGGCCACCTCGCCGTAGATACCCAGGGTGGCGTAGAGCTGAATGCCCCAGGGCAGGACACCGCGCAGGAAACCGTGGACGTCGACAGCGACACCCTGTACCCGATCTTCGTCGAAGCAGTTACCGAGAACTTTGACAGCGGGTTCCAGGACATGCCGTCCCTGTCCGACCTGGTCAACGCCGTGCGCCCCATCGAAGACTCCTACAACTCCTGAACCAACACCTGACGATCGATACAGTCCGGTGCCAGACTCTGTGACCGGACGGGTGACAAGGGGCACATCTTGCCTTCGGGAGGGGCTGTGAGCGCCGGCGGCGCGTCCGTCATCTAGTCCGTCGTTTAAGGGGCCGCCAGGGCGGTCGTCCCCGTGCCGATGCCCGGTGGAGATTCGCTCCGCCCGTTCGACCGGGAGGGGTTGTTGTGATGTCGTCTTTGTGGGAACGGCTGCGTGTTCGGTGGACGGTGTTGCGCAGCAGGCCGGCGCCGGGTCTGCGCACCGCGAAGGCCACGTTCGCGGTGGTCGCGGCGTATCTGCTGACGGCCGCTCTGGGCGTGTCCGACCATCCCATGGTGGCCCCGCTGGTGGCGCTGCTGGTGGTGCAGTTGACCTTGTACAAGACGGTGGTGCATGGCCTGGGCAAGGTGATCGCGGTGTTGGCCGGGGTGTTGGTGGCGGTGGTGGTCGCCAACGTCGCCGGGGTGACCTGGTGGAGCCTGGGCGCTGTGGTGGCCGGTTCGTTGCTGGTCGGCAAGCTGCTGCGGCTGGGCCCGCACCTGTTCGAGGCGCCGATCACCGCGATGCTGCTGCTGGAGGTCGGGGCGACCGGTGGGCTGGGGGCGTCGCGAGTCGGTGAGGCGATGGTCGGCGCCGTCGTCGGTATCGCGGTGAGCGTGCTCGTCGCGCCGCCGCTGTACCTGCAGCCCGCCGGCGAGGCGATCGGCGAGCTCGCCCACCGGATGGCCGGCTTCAGCCGGGGCTTCGCGGAGGGGCTGCGCCGGCCGGGATGGTCTCGGGAGGCCGCGGATCACTGGCTGCGGGAGGCCAGAGCGCTGCGCGCGGACGTGGTGCGGGTGGATCAGGCGGTGGCGCAGGCCGAGGAGAGCGCGCGGCTGCACCCGCGGGCCCGCAGCGCCCGGCGGGCGCGGCCGCGGCTGCGGAGCACGCTCACCGGCCTGGAGCGGGCCCATATCACCCTGCGCACGACCGCCCGAGCAGTGCTGGATCGCACCTATTACATGCCGGAAGCCGAGCAGCAGGACGCCTACACCACGCGGCAGCGGGCGGCGCTGGCCGACGTGTTGACCACCGCCGCGGCGGCCATCGACGCCGTCGCGCCCATCGCCGGCGCGGACGACCCGCAGCAGCCGCGGTCCCGGGTGCACGCGTTGCTCGCCGACCTGGACGAACAGCAGCAGTTGCTGAACTCGCTGCTCGCGGTCCGGCCCGAGCAGGACCAGGCAGCGTGGAAGCAGCACGGAGCGCTGCTGACCTCCCTCGACAGGTTGAGTGTGGAGATCGCCACGGCCGCCAGCGAGCCGGAACTCGATGCCGACTTCGACCTCATCGGAGCGAGCAGCGACTGAGCGTGCCGCCGACGGCTGCCATCCGAGGACGGACGGCCGAAAAGTGTTGGGATCGGGTGCGTACTCGTCGCTGCCGCAATCCGTGCCCGTCATCCTCGTCGGGCTGTGCCTGGTTGCGTGGCTGGAACGGCCGTTCGGATCAGCCGAAACACTGGTTCGAGATCGACCGGACTGCGACGTTCGTGTTCGCCGATCTCGCGGTGCTGCCAGCGGGTCCGCCGGCCGGCCACCACTTCATGAGCACGAATTGGATGGGCAGCGACTGCTCCAGCGCCCCGTTTGGGCGTTGAGCAGCCCGGACACATCGACGACCTCGGGGCCGGCAGCTCGTCGGCGCGCGGCGCACGGAGATGTTCATCGGCGCGGCTGAGTTGGCGTCGACCTCCTCGATCGCCGCGGCGGCGGGCGGCCGCCTTTCCAGCGTCAGCGTGCACGTCGTGGTACTCCGCGCCGCCGACCGGCTCGGCAGCGTCCGGCGGGGCCGTCATGTGCTTCACTGCGGCAGGGCGCTCGGCGACGCCCTGGCAACCATCGAGTCTGGGGTGGATTGATGGGAGGGCGGGGGCGGCCGTCGGCGCGGCGGCGAGTGAAGGTCAGGCGGCGATCGACTCGACCGGCCCCGCCCGCCGTACGGCACCGGGCGGTGTTCCCACCACGCGCTTGAACGCCCGCGCGAAGGCGGCTTCCGAGCGATAACCGTATCGATCTGCGAGTGCGGCCACGGTTGTGCCCTCGTTCCGCAGCGCCGCGGCGGCCAGGTGCATACGCCAGCGGGTGACGTATTTCATCGCCGGCTCGCCGACGAGTTCGGTGAATCGTGCGGCGAATGCCGAGCGTGACATCGGGATCTGGTCGGCGAGGGAGGCGACGGTCCACGGGCGGCCGGGCTCACGGTGAAGGAGCGAGATCGCGCGGCCGATCTGTGGGTCCCGCAGCGCCCCGAGCCAGCCTGACTGCGCCTGCGGGTCACTGTCCAGCCAGGCGCGCAGCGCCTGCACGACGAGCACGTCGGATAGGCGGGTGATCATGGTCTCGCCGCCCGGGCGCAAGCCCTCCGCCTCGAGCGCCATCAGCCGCAGGGTGGAGCGCACCCACTCGAGCTGCGTCGGGCTCGTCGCTGGATCGAAGGTCAGGATTCGCGGGAGCACGGCGAGCAGCTTGCGCGCGACGGGATGATCGAAGCGCACGGCGCCGCACACCATGTCGATGCCTTCGCCGCCGCCTCCGTGGCGCAGAATCTCGTAGCGTTCGCCGAGCTGTTCACGCTCGAGCTCGAAGATGCTCGGCGTTGGCGCGTCGGGCTCGCTGCGCAGCCGGTGGCCCTCGCCGTGGGGAACGAGCGCCAGCTCGCTTGCGGTCAGGCGCCGCGGCTGGGCCGCGGGCGCCTCGAGCCAGCAGCTCCCCCCGGTGATGACGTGAAACCACAGGTAGCCCTCCAATGGCGGCAGCTCGAGACCGAATGGGGCGGTGAATTCGGCACGGCAGTAGAACGCGCCGCGCAGCTCGAGGAAGTGCAGTGCCTCGCCGAGCGGATCGGTGGCCGAGGGCCAGGGGTCGCGATGCCTGGGCACGCTGTCAGCGTGACAGCGAAGGACTGAAACCTCCAGTCGCCAGGACGAATAAGCATGAACCTTGGACTATGCGTCATAGAAAGTCCCGATCTCACAGGCCATGCTGGACGGAACGCAATGATTTCCGTCAGCCGAGGAGAAACGACCATGATCACCGTGATGGGCGCCACCGGAAACACCGGCCGCAAGATCACCCAGCTGCTGCTCGAAGCCGACGAGAAGGTGCGCGCGCTCGGTCGCTCGCCCGAGAAGCTCGGCGAGTTAAATGCGCTCGGCGCCGAGACCGTCGCCGGGGATGTCCGCGACGCCGACTACCTGGCAAGCGCGTTCGCCGGTGCCGACGCGGTTTACACGCTCACCGCGTTCGACCCGACTCTGCCCGATTACCATGCCGACCAGGAGCGGCGTGGCGAGGCCATCGCCTCCGCGATCCGCGCCAGCGGTGTGCGCCACGTGGTCGCGCTGAGCGCGATCGGCGGCGAGCTGGCGAGTGGCAACGGGTTCCTCGCCAGCCTGCACCGGCAGGAACGGCGGCTGCGCGCGCTCGACCGCGTCGACCTCATGATCCTGCGCCCCGGCGCCTTCTATGAAGGCTTCTATGCGGCGCTGGACACGATCCGCCACGAGGGCGTGCTAGCGGACTCGGTCGCGCCGCACGCAAAGGTGCCGATGATCGCCACCGCCGACGTCGCCGCGGTCGCCGCCGAGGCGCTGCGCGAGCGGAGCTGGAGCGGCGCCGTGGTCCGCGAGTTGCTCGGCCCGCGCGACCTCACCTACACCGAGGTCACAGCCGCGATTGGCGCGGCGATCGGTCAGCCGGACCTCCAATACGTCCAACTGCCCGACGAAGAACTACTGGCGATCCTCACCGAGGCCGCCGGGTTCTCGCCCGACTTCGGCGCTCTGCTCGTCGAGTTCAACCAGGCGCTCAGCGAAAGCCGACTCCACTCGCTGGAGGGTCGCAACGAGAACAACACGACGCCGATCCAGTTCGAGGAATTCGCCGCCGAGCTCGCACACGCATACGCGGCGACGGCCTGACCCCGTTCCATCACGGAAGGCGGTTTCGGCGCTGGCCACCTCGAGGGACGCCGAACCGGCCTAAAAGTGCCCCATCCATGCCCTCGTGGTGCGCTCGCGAGGCGCCATCGGACGGTGGCGGAGACGGGGACGAGGTGGAACAGGTACATCCGGCTTGCGTCCGAGAACAACTCGACCGAGGAGGGTTGTGAGTGGACCTCCCGGTAGTGCTGGACGATCAGATGGCCGCCGATCGACTCGACGTTGACCATGCCCCGTCCCGGTCGTCGACATAGGTGCCTGCACCGTGGTGGCCCCTGGCGCAGCCCCGGTAATCGGCGTCGGAGAGTTCGAAAAGCCATGCGCCCAGGTCGATCCCGCCTGTTTGCTCGTCGACTGCGACCGTGGCTGTGTGGCTAAATGGGCATGAGGCCTCTTTCGCGTGAAGGGTCAGATTGTGACGGTCGCGCACTCCAACGCCGACAGCGTCTGTCTATCGACTGACAAGCGACACATCAGTCCCGGAGCACGCAGGGATTCACCATGTAGTAGTGGCTCTCCTCGCGGATGCGACGCAGGCTGAGGTCGAACAGGGAGGCATGGGCATCGAGTCGCCGGAACCGCGGGACCACGCTGGACTCGAGCCAGCGCCAGCGGTCGTCGAACGCCGTGATCCGCGGCCAGCCCCTCGCTCGCGCCGCGGCCGGACCCCGGCGTCGGGCCGAGGACAAGTAGAACGAGGTGAAGTAGCGCAGTTCGTGGCGCAGGCCGCTGACCTCGAAAGTCGTCGCCGAGCCCATGGAGGCGAGCCGGGCGAACCGGCAGGAGAGCCGGTCGAAGTGCGGCTGCACCAGCGCCCGCTGCTCGTGCTCGAGGAGCCTGAGGTTGCCCTCCCAAACGAGCTCGTCCGCCGCCGCGCGCTCGTCCGGGGCCGACGCGGGGTCCTCCTGGACCCGGCGGCCGCGGTCGATCAGCTCGAAACCCGCCAGCACGGCGTCGTAGGCGGGCTCTGAGCCCAGCAGCTGCCCGGAGGCACCGGATGCCGTCGTCGGCGGCGGTGTAGGCGAGGTGGACCCAGAAGATGTCGTCGAAGATGCCGTTGTTCGTCTCCCGGATGGTGTTGACGTCCGCGAGCAGGAAGGCCCTGGGGCTGCCCAGGGCCCTCGGGATGTCGAGGACGCCCCGGCAGTCGGTGGCCAGCCTGAGGGGGTAGAGGGCCAGCCGGACGTGGTGGGAGGCGAGCGCTGCCATGCCGGCCCACTTCAGGTATGCGGGCAGGAGGCCGTACATCCATGCGTAGCGGGCGGAGATCTCCACGTTTCGGTGGAAGGCGCAGGTGTGGGTGGTCAGCAGGCCGTCGGCGAGCGCCTTCCACCCGGCGATCGTCGACGGTGTCCCGGCGCCGGCGACGATCTCCCGGGGGTCGGGGAAGTCGTCGACGACCAGCACTGCCGACGCGCCCGAGCGTCGCGTGGCTCGCCACCGGATCCGGCTCCACCGCGGCGGGCACCGGGGGTCCGGAGCAGGCGGCGGGACGGGACGTCGTTCCCCGGGCCCTGGACGACCTTCACCGGGACTCAGGCCTTGATGAAGTCGAGCAGGTCCTCGTTGATGACGTCGGCGTTGACGGTGCACATGCCATGGGAGAAGCCCGGGTAGACCTTCAGGGTCCCGCGCTTCAGCAGCTTGATGGACAGCTCGGCCGAGTCGGCGATCGGCACGATCTGGTCATCGTCGCCGTGCATCACCAGGGTCGGGACGTCGATCGCCTGCAGGTCCTCGGTGAAGTCGGTCTCCGAGAAGGCCTTGATGCCCTCGTAGTGGGCCTTGGCGCCGCCCATCATCCCCTGGCGCCACCAGTTCCAGATGACTCCCTGGGAGGGAGTGGCCCCCGGTCGGTTGAAGCCGTAGAAGGGTCCCGAGGCGACGTCGAGGAAGAACTGCGACCGGTTGGAGCCGGTGCCCTCGCGGAAGCCGTCGAAGACCTCCATCGGGAGACCGCCGGGATTCGCCTCGGTCTGGAGCATCAGGGGCGGTACGGCGCCGATCAAGACGGCCTTGGCCACACGTCCGGCACCGTGCCGGGCGACGTAGCGGGCGACCTCACCACCGCCGGTCGAGTGCCCGACGTGGACGGCGTCGTGGAGGTCGAGGTGCTCCACCACCGCCGCGGCGTCGGCCGCGTAGGTGTCCATGTCGTGGCCGCCCGAGGTCTGGGTGGATCGCCCGTGACCGCGTCTGTCGTGCGCCACCACGCGAAAGCCGCGCAGGGCGAAGAACATCAGCTGCGCGTCCCAGTCGTCGGAGCTGAGCGGCCAGCCGTGGTGGAACACGATCGGCTGACCGGTGCCCCAGTCCTTGTAGAAGATCTCGGTCCCGTCCGGGGTGGTGACTGTCGGCATGGTGCGCTCCTCGCTGGTCTCGGGCCCGCCACGGGGCGATGTGCTGACGTCACGACCATCGCGCGCCGAGGCGCCCCTAGCGTCAGTCGAATGACTGACATCGACGCCGGAAGACCCTCAGGGCGCAGGGTTCGTTCGGGGCTGGTCCCAGGGCGTCGCGGAGGGCGGCGCGCGACGCGATGCCGAGCTTGGGGAAGACCCGGTAGAGGTGGGCCGACACGGTGCGCGGCGAGACGAAGAGGCGAGCCGCGATCTCCCGGTTCGACAGCCCGGCCGCGGCCAGGTCAGCCACCTCGCGCTCCTGTGGGGTGAGCGAGGCCAGACCACCTCCGACCATCGGGCCGCCGGGTGGCGCCGGTGGCCGCGAGCTCGGTCGTCGCGCGCCGCGACCACGGCACCGCCCCGAGCCGGTCGAAGCCGTCGCGTGCGGTGACGAGCTGCTGCCTGGCCTCACGCGTACGACGCAGCCGGCGGAGGCGTTCGCCGTACGCCAGATGCACTCGGGCGAGCTCGAAGGGCCAGTCGCCGGCATCGGGGACGGCGAGGGCCGCACGGAAGAGCTCCGGGCTCTCGTCGTCGGGGCAGGTCATGGCGTCGACGGCGGCGGTGAGCAGTCGGTAGCGACCGGAGACCCGGTCGAGGTCTGCGCCGCGCATCGCGACAGCGTGGGCACGTGCCTCGGAGGTGCGGCCGGTGTGCACAGCGGCGTCGACGAGGTCCAGGCGCGGACCACAGCGCCTGCGGAGTGTGCGACCGCAGCGTGCCCGGGGCGTGATCGCACAGGCGCGCACGTAGCCCTCCTCGAAGTCGCCGGCCCCCAGGGCCGCCTGGGCCAGGGCGTGGTTCCCCCAGTCCTCCAGGATCCCGAGCTGCCGAGGTGCCGCCCACGCGAACATGGCGTCGCACAGCTCTCGACAGGTCGCGCGGTCTCCCCGGTTGCCGGCGACCAGGGCCATGGCGTAGCGGCCGTTCCAGGCGTAGAGCCGGAAGTGACGCTCCTCCCAGAGCGACGATCGCCTCCGAGGCCGTGCGATGAGCGGTGTCCCACTCACCGGCGCCGAGCGCCTCGAAGGAGAGCATGGACAGCGCCATCATCACCGAGCCCTCGGCACCACCCCCGGGCGCGTCGCGCACGACACGGAGCAGCTGGTCGCGACAACTCGGCAGCCGGTCGGTGTAGAAGGCCGCGATCGCGGTCCGGATGATGAGGTCGAACTCGTCGGTCGAGCCCAGCCGCTGGATGCTGTGGTCCAGCTCGGACAGGGCCGAGGCCGAGGCCGTGAGCGGGTCGGCCAGCGTCTCGGCCAGCAGCCGCACCTCGGTCGGGGCGGCCTCTCCCAACCGGTCCATGGCCTGGTGGAACGGCGCCCAGAACTCGCTCCGGCCGGCGTAGTGGCACACCAGGACCAGCGTGTACAGGCCCTCGGCCAGGCCGCCGTGGTCCGGCTCGGCCTGGTCCAGGGCGGACTCGATGGCCACGGTCAGCAGGCGGTGGGTCGTCGCCGCGTCACCGTCGCTGTTGAGGAGGAGGAAGGCGGTCGCGACCGCCGCGTGCAGCGTCTCGCTCAGGGTCGGGTCCTTGCGCACGGCGGCGCGCAGCAGCTCCGAGGAGCTGTCCAGCTGGCCCGCCGAGTGGGCACCGAGGTAGGCGGCGTCGGCCAGCCGTCGGCTCCGGTCCCGGCGATCGGGGCTGAGGTCGGCCGCCCGCAGGAACCGGGAGATGGCACCCACGACGTCACCACGTTGCAGCGTGCGCTCGGCGCCCGCCTCGACCGCCGCCGCGACGACCTCGTCGGGGGCGAACGCGGCCTCGGCGAGGTGTTGGCCCCTCCTCTCGGGCTCGCCCTCGAACACCGTGGCCAGGCGCTCGTGCGCCTCGCGGCGTTCGTCGATCGTGGACCCCTCGACGAGCACGGTCCGGATCATCGGGTGCCGGAACCTGATCTCACCGGCTTGCCCGTCGACCACCACGAGGTGGTCACGTTCGGCCGGCCCGAGCTGGCCCAGGCCACCGTGGTCGGCAGCCGCCGCGGCAAGGGCGCCGAGGCCACCCGAACCGTCGAGGGCCGCGAGCAGGAGCAGCTGCCGGGTCGGGCCAGGAAGGCGATCGACCCTGGCCTGGAACAACGTCCGGACCTCGCGCCCCGTGCCCGGGCGCGGGCGGGCCAGGTCGAGAGGACCACCGGCCGACGCCGCGAACTCCAGGAGCGCGAGCGGGATCCCCTGGGCATCGTCCACGACGCCTTGAAGGACGCGGGTCGGGAGGTGGGCGAAGTGGCGGGCGAGCAGCTGCATCGCGTCGTGCTCGGGGAGCGGCAGGACCTCGTGCTCCGGGATCCCCGCACGCTCGAAGAAGCCACCGAACCCCGGGCGGATGGCGCCGAGCAACCCGATCCGGCTGCCGTGCAGTCGGCGTCCCACGAAGCCGACGACCGCGCCGCTCGCACGATCGAGCCACTGCAGGTCGTCGATGACGATGAGCAGGGGACTCTCCCGCGCCGCCTCGCGGAACAGGGCGAGGGCCGCGCCCAGCACGGCCAGCCGGTCGGGCGCTGGGCCGGAGCCGACGCCCAGAGCCACGTCCAGCGTCGCTCGGGTCGGGTCGGGGAGGCGCAGCAGGTCGTCCGTGAGCGGGTCGACCAGCTGGTGCAGGCCAGCGAAGCTGACGTCCGACTCGTACTCGACGCCACTGCCCTGGATCACGCGCACTCCACGCTCTCCCGCCAACGCCACCGCGGCGTCGATCAAGGCCGTCTTGCCGACCCCCGGCTCGCCGGTGAGCAGGCGTGACGACCCGCCGGAGACGGTCTCGTCGAGGAATCCGGCGAGCATCTCCAGCTCGCGGTCCCTACCGACCAGCGGTAGGTGGACGCCGTGGAGTCAGCCATGGGTTTGGGTCACTCTCTCCAGCTGCCCCGAGGAAACGTCTGGCTCACCTTGGTTCCCGTCGATCGTAAGGCCACCCCTCCGTCAGTCATCTGACCGATGTTGCGGACCGGGAGAGCGACCAGAGTCCAGGGATCAGCTGCCGAGCACCCATCCGGGCGCTCGCACCCACCACCTGGAAGGCGCGATCATGCAGACAACGATCATCCTCGTCCACGGCGCGTTCGCCGAGTCGTCGAGCTGGCACGGCGTCGCCGCACGGCTCACCCCCGACCACCGCGTGATCGCCTACGCCAACCCGCTGCGCGGCATCGCGAGCGACGCGGCCGGCTTGTCCGAGCTCGTCCGCAGCATCGACGGGCCCGTCGTGCTGGTCGGCCACTCCTACGGCGGCGCGGTCATCACGGCCCTGAGCCCTGACGTCGGCGACATCGTCGGCCTGGTGTACGTCGCCGCGTTCGCCCTCGAGTCCAGCGAGAGCCCGGGCGCCGCTGCCTCGCATGGTTCCCGGCGGCTCCCTCGGCGAGACGCTCAGCCCGGTGCCCCTCCCAGGAGGAGGCACCGACCTCTACATCACCCAGGACAAGTACCACGCGCAGTTCTGTGCCGACCTCCCCGCGGAGGAGGCCCGGCTGCTGGCCGTGACCCAGCGGCCCATCGCCGAGGCAGCGCTCTCCGAGGAGCTGGACGGCGAGCCGCTCTGGAAGGCGGTCCCGAGCTGGTTCGTCTTCGGCGACGGAGACCTGAACATCCCGGCCGGCGCCCACCAGATCATGGCGGACCGCGCCGGTGCGCTCCGGACCGTCGAGATCCCGGGGGCCTCGCACGTGGTGGGGGTCTCCCACCCCGGCCCGACGGCGGACCTGGTCGCCGAGGCCGCGCACGCGTCCCAGCGAGTCGGCTGAACGGGGCGCGGAGAGGAGGCGGAATGTTCATCGAGACGATCGACGCGCACGGCGCGAAGGTCGACCTTACGTCCCGGGGCTCGTCGTCAACGGCGACCTGATCTTCGTCTCCGGCCAGGTGCCCGTGCGAGACGATGGCGTCGTCGGCACCACCATCGAGGAGCAGGCAGACAATGTGCTGGACAGTATCCAGTCCATCCTCGGGCGTGCGGGAGCCTCGCTCGCGGACGTGGTGCGCTGCGGCGTCTACCTTAACGACCTCGACGACCTCCGCGCTTCAACGAGGTGTACGCGCGTGCTTTCGCAGGACACCTGCCGACGCGTACGACGGTCGGCGTCCACCTGCCGGGCTACCGCGTCGAGATCGACTGCATCGCCGCGCGGCCCGCGCGAGAAACCACCAACCTGCCCACTAGGCCGCAAACCGCTTCGACGGAGCAGTAGCCGCCGACGGCGGTCACCCAAGGAGCACGACATGATCTACAGCCTCATCGTCAAGAGCCGCATCCGTCAGAGCTTCGACGACGTGAACAACCACCGTTGGCAGGAACTCTCGAAAGCAATCGCACCTGTGGTCAACCACCGGTTCCTCGGTGACCACGCCATCGGCGGCGAACGCAACGACCGTGCCACCTTGCAACGCTGGTTCGCCCGCCTGTGGCGCGTCCTTCCCAACCTCCACCTGACCGTCAACAAGGTATGGGTCAAAGGGTGGCCGTGGAACACCACCGTCGTCGTGCAGTGGGACGGAGCCGCCACGCTCGAGGACGGCGGCGGATACAGGCAGCACGCCGTCCACATCATCACGCTGCGCTGGGGGCGGATCGTCGCACTCGATGTATTCGAAGACTCACAGGAAGTCGCTCGCGCCCTCGCGGTCCAGGCTGCTGCCGGCATCACCGAGGCCACCGAGCCCCCGATCGTTAGTTAGGACGGCAAGCCATGACCGATGAGGTGCATGCCCAACACGGTGAGCGCCCACCACACCGACCGCAGCGGACCATTCACTCACCGGGGGACCCAACAGTCACACGGCGCATGATCAGCACCTGAACCGGACCGCAGCTTCAGCAACATTGCACTGCTTGACGGGTTGCGCCATCGGCGAGGTGCTCGGCTTCATCCTGGGCTCCGCGTACGGGCTGTCCGGACGAACGACCATCCTGCTCGCCGTAGGTCTGGCCTTTGTCTTCGGCTACGCGCTGAGCATGCTGCCGTTGCTGAGAGCAGGGCTGACGGTGCGATCGGCTCTGGCGCTGGTTCTCGCCGCCGACACGCTGTCCATCGTCGTGATGGAAGTCGTGGACAACACCGCCATGGCCATCATTCCGGGCGCTATGTCCGCCGACCTTCCCGATCCGTTGTTCTGGGTCTCGATGACGCTGGCATTGACCGCCGCATTCCTGGCCGCCTGGCCGGTCAACCGGTATTTGCTCAAGCGCGGGAAGGGTCATGCCTTGGTGCACGCGGTCCGCCACGGTCCCGCTCCAACGACGCCGCCGGTGGGCTGGCGGCAATGGATTCCCGACTTCCAGACAACCGCGTTGGCCGCATGCATACTCGCTTTCCAGCTCGGTGGGTTCGCGGCGGCGTTGGGTAACACCCTCGGAACCGACACGGACAAAGAGTCCGGTGGCGATGATCGCGCGAGCGCGATGGTCGCGGCGGTCGGCTTTCAGGACAACTCCTGGTTGCCCACGGGGGCGCTGGAAGCATGACCGTGGCGATGCCGAACAGCGACGACCGGGACCAGTGGGTGGTCGGTCGACGCCCTTCGATCGGAACCCAGGACGCTCAACATCTGGGGCTAAATGGACGCCCCCGGCATTCCCGCGGTGGACGACTTCTCCGACGAAATTCTGATACCGCGTACCGCGTGCCCGTTCCGTGGGGCGATCCGGTTGCGGGCGCCGACAAGCCGGTGAACTTCAGCGCGATCGGGCGTCGCATCGACGAGTGTTCGCGGCCGACCAGCAGCACCTCCGTACGCTCGCGGCCGTGATTCACTTGCGCCGGTCGTATCAGTTCAGTCGCCAGACTGCTTGCGGGAGGATGCTTTCCGACGACGCCAGGCTGACCGACGACTGGCGCCGCCGGACACGTCCGCGAACTGGCCGGCGTGGGGCACTGTGCCCCGTTGGTCGCGCCTGAGCTCCTGACCAAGGAGCTGGCGTCCTTCTTCGAGTCTGTCCGGTCGGGAGGCGCCGGCGGACGATGCGCCGGAACCTGTGCGACCTCGTCCGGCTCACGAGCTTGGCGGCGAGAATGAGGTCGCTGACACGCCGATGAAAGCCGTGACATCGGCGGCGACTCGCTCGGGCTGCTCCCACAGCACCAGGTGCCCAGTGCCCTCGTAGATCTTTACAGTGACCTCGTCGATGGCTGCTCTGAGCCTGTCGAGTTGCTCTCCCGGAAGAACTTCCTCTGCGCCTCCCCACAGGAGCAAGGTCGGTCTGGAGATCCGACCCTGGCGGATCGGAGGCTCGGCGGCGAAGAGCTCTGCCAGCCACTCCTTCCAGACGCGCGCTGGGATCGTCAGAGCGGCGGTGTCCATGTCGTCGAGGAAGTCGGCCGGGATCCGGTCCTGACCGCCGAGCATTGTGTTGAGTCGCCCGATGTCGTCGCGGTTCACGGGGTCGTGGAACGAATCCAGTGCTTCCGTTAGCGCCACCGGAAGGGGCCTCTGCAGGTCTGCCGGTGATCCGATCAGGACGAGTCCGCGGACCCGCGAGGGATGATCGACGGCGACCCGCTGTGCTACGTACCCACCGCTGGACGTGCCGACGAGCCAGGCGGAGTGCAGGCCGAGGGCGTCCAGAAGGCCGATGGTGTCCGCGGCGAAATCGGTGAGTGCGTAACCACTGTCTGGCTGGGCGCTGTCACCAACACCGCGTTGGTCGGGCACGATCAAGTGCCAGGTCCGCGGCAGGAGCGGGACGAGGCGCTGGAAACTGCGGTGGGTCTCGCTCCAAGCGTGCAGCAGTAGCACTGGCTCGCCGGCGCCGGATTCGTGGACAGCCAACTCGATGCCGGTTGCAAGCGGAATCCTTCGCACACCCGCATCGTCTCTCGCGGGTTCCGCGCCAGTCAACGGCGCGGCTCCGCGCTCGGCAGGCGGCTGAAGCCGGCGAAGGGTTCACGGATGGTGACAGCACCCGGCCCGTGATCATTGGCGTGACGGCCCGCGCTCGCGCGTCCCATCTCGTGAGCGCCGACGAGCTCGACGCCCGGTCCCGGTCGTGCCGGCCTTCCACATCGACGCAAGCGCACCGTCTTTGGATGCTGCTAAGAAGCGGCATCAGATCCTAGCGGCAGGCCAGTCGCACAAGTAGGGCAACGGCACCTCGCCACCCGCACCTGCCGGGTCGGTGACCAGGTGCCGCCGCGTCCTGCCGCGCATCCACCACGCTCGGCGGTACGCCGCTCCCACCCGGCGCGCCTGAACATGCGCGGCAGGACCCCTGACTGCGACCCGACTCCCTGGGCCGGGTCGCAGCCAAAGTGGCATCTCAGCGCAGCTTCTGCTCGATGAAAGGGATGATGGTGTCGATGTTGGACTTGTCCACCACGGCCGGACCGGTCGGAATCGACAGGTCGGCGCCGAGAACGCTGTTGTTGTACTTGTAATGCCACAGGGCGTCGATGGCCATGTAACCCTGCAGCCATGGCTGCTGGTCGATGGTGAAGGCGATGCTGCCGTCCTGCAGCAGCGGGATGACGTCGGAGTTGAAGGCGTAGGTGACGACCTTCTGTTCTCCACCGGAGGCCTTCACGTCATTCGCGATCGCGACGCCGAGCGCCGGTCCGAGGGTGACCACCGCGTCGAGGATCGGATTGGGGCTTGGCGTGCACCGTGGAGGTGTATGCCGCCTGCCCGGGTGAAGGGGGAGGTGGCGCGGACCTCGTCTCCTCCACCAGGTCAGCGAAGGACTACGCGTGGGTTCGCTTGCCGCGCTAGGTCACAGTGTCAGTGTCGAGTGTCGACGCTGGCGACCGCGATGACGAGTGATTACCGCTGGACCTGAGCATCGAGATGATCCACGACTGTGGCAGCGGTCATCGATCACACCTCGGGACGTCCTCGCTGGCCGCCTAGGCCGGTTGCTGGTGGACTGATGCCTGCGCGTCGCCGCCTCGGTCGTCTGCCCGGCATGTCGCGCTATCGCTCGGTGGGTCGCCAGCCGTATCGGTCGTTGTATCGCTCGGTGCGCCGCGGGCAAGCAGGCGCGGTCGCCGGCTGGGTTGCCAGTGTCTGCCCCACCGTGCGGTTTCGCTTCTGTATGGTCCTTCCTCCGCAATTGACCGGTGGCGGGCAGCGGGTCGGCGGCGCGACCGGGTCTGCGCGGCCCGAGGCCGGACCTCCTAAGGCGTCGAGGGAAGGAGATCGCTCGCCGTTGGCGTTGGCCGAAGTCCGTCGTGCCGTGGTCACATCGCACGATGGCGCGTGCGGTGTGATTCGAATGGGATATAGACTGGGATCCGACCTGGGATGGTGATTGGGATGAGTGTGACACCCGCGCGGCCGGACCTGGCGTACGTGAACGCGGTGCGACTGTCGTCTGCAGAGTTGGCAGCCGAGCTTCGTGGGCTGCTGGGTGCCCGGTTGGTGGCGTACCTGGGTGGCGTGAAGGAGACCCGCGCGGTGCGGCAGTGGGTCGAGGGCACCCGCCGGGTCAGCGGGAAGGACAATCAGCAGCGGCTGCGGTTGGCGTACCAGGCGGCGAAGCTGATCGCCGAGCGCGATGACCCGTCGGTGGTGCAGGCCTGGTTCCAGGGTCTGAATCCGGTGCTGCAGGATCGCTCGCCGGCTCGGCTGCTGCGGGACGGCGACCTGGACGATGTCGGTCCGCGGGTGTTGGCGGCGGCCCGGCAGTTCGCCGCCGTCGGCTGACGGGTGGCCCTGTCGACGATCGCCGCGAGCGGCGGCGATCTGACGGTGGAGGTCGCCGTCGGTGAGCCGGTGTGGCGGGTGGGGTTTGCACCCGATCCGTGGGCGTGGACGCCGTGGGAGTACGCCCACGAGGGCCGGTTCGCCGGCCGATGGGACGACCCGGCGGGGGTGTGGCGCACCTTGTACGTCGGCGAAAACAGGCTTGCTTGCTTCCTGGAGGTTCACGCCCCGTTCCGCCCGGACCCGTTCCTGGTGGGCGAGTTGACCGCTATCGACGAGGATCTGGAGGATGCCGCGGAGCATCCGTCCGCGCCGGCGGGTGCCATCCCTGTGGCGTGGGCCGAGCGACGCGTGCTGGGTCAGGCGCACTTGACCGGTACGTACATCATCCCGGCGGACGCGGTGTCGCTCGCGACGTTGCGGGAGCACTTCCTGGGGATGGCGCTGCGCTTCGACCTGCCTGATCTGGACGCTGCCGCGATCCGGATCGCCGAGCCGCGAGCGTTGACCCAGTCGATTGCCGCGTTCGTCTACGAACAGGTGACCGACGCCGGGGGACCGGTGGCGGGTGTGCGGTTCGACTCTCGGCACGGTGACGACCAGCGTCTGTGGGCTGTCTTCGAGCGCCCTGGCGACAGCAGCACGTCGCGCTGGCTGCGGGACACCGTCGCCGGACCCATCGATCGTTTCGACTCGGAGCTGGTGGAGGCCATGCAGATCCATCGCCTGCACTGGGGCGACTAGCGATTTCGGCGGCGGGGAACGTCATCGAACCGCCGAGCGGGATCGTGCGCGGATGACCGCCCGGTTGACGGCGACCTGACGACTGATCCGGTGATCGGCCGAGGCGGCGGCTGCCACCGGGACGTCCAATTCGGGCGTGCCGGGTGCGCGTTGTCACGTGACAAAGGCGGCGGCCGGCTCGCTACCGGCCGCAGCCGTCTCAGGGCGCCCGCCGCCCGGATCCGGACGGGTACGGCGGTTTGGTCGACTCCGCCGCATGCCACACATAGTCGAGCGTTATGCGAGTTCAGAGCGGCTTCCTCGGGGGCGACGATGGCGTCGGCGCCGGCCACGTCGGGGGAGACCGTCAGCTGCGGATGATCTAGCGCCGTCCCGGGCGCTAGGACGCACCCGAGCTGGGCTCTCACGGTGCGAGCAAGCCTTTCCGCGTAGGGGAGGAGCGCCGGGCAAGGCAGAGCTCGGTTACGGACCCTCGTCGTCGGCCGGTGTGGGGTGGCCGGTGATGGTGTCCCCGTTGGGGAGTGCCTGCATCGTGGCGATGAGCAGCTTGTTGGCGACGGAGTCGCCGTTCGGCGCCAACGTCAGGGAGGCGAGGACGACGATGTCCGTATCGGTCGCCGGATCGCGGGCGACTGCCGAGTTGTAGCCGTTGATCTGGCCGCCGTGGCCGTCGTAGGTCCAGCGCCGGTCGATGCCGTACCCGTACTGGTAGATGCCGGCAGCCTGAGGAAAGTCGGGTCCGAGATCGGCGATGCTGGCCGTCCGTTGCTGTTGCATGGTCTCGTCGAGGAGGGTGCCGTCGACCAGGGCGTCGATCCACAGCAGCAGATCGTCTGGGGTGGAGATGACGGAACCGGCCGTCCACCCCCATGACACGTTGATCTCACTGACGTCCTCCGGCAGCAGTGTGCCGGCCTTGACCTGCTCTTGTTCGTCCGGCGGCAGCGGCTTGTCAAAGCTGCCGAAGTGATAGCCGTGAATGAACGGAGCGGGCATCGAGTCGTCGGTGGCGATGGGCATGTAGGTGTAGCGCATGCCCAGGGGGACGAAGATCCGCTGGGAGAACAGATCCTCGACGGTCTGACCGGTCAGCTTCTCCATGATCATCCCGAGCAGGACGTAGTTCGTGTTCGAGTACTGCCAGTTCGATCCAGGCGGGAAGGTGGCCGGGTGGGCGTAGCCGTAGGCGAGGAGTTCCTCCGGCTTCCACGTGCGGTAGGGGTCCGACTCATTGGCGTGCTGCCATTCGGGGTCATCGGTGTAGTTGTAGATCCCGCTGCGCATTTCCAGCAGCTGGGCGATCGTGATGATGTCGCCGTTCGGGACGTCGGAGGCGTACGCGCTGACCGGATCGTCGAGCGCGAGCAGACCTTCCTGGACGAGCTGGAGGATCACGGTCGCCGTCATGGTCTTGGTGACGCTCCCGATGCGGATCTGGTCCTGGAGTGACACCGGCTCGGTGCCGCCCAGTTCTCGTGCGCCGTAGGTGATCGTGGCGTCGCCGAACTTCCCGGACCTGACGATCACGATGGCAGACGGCGGCCCGGTTTCGTCGACAACGGCCTGCACCGACTCCGCGAGCCTGTCGAGGAAGTCCGGGGCACCGGCGCCCGCGGGGGACACCGAGAGGGTCTGCGAGGCATGGGTACTCATCGCGGCGTTGGTCTCCGTCGTCGGCTTGGTGCTTGTCGTGGCGGCGGTTGACGGAGCGGAGGACGCGGCGCTGACAGCGGTCGACGACGCGGACGGCGGATTCCCCGACGAACACCCGGTGACGACGGCGAGCGCCGCGACCGCCGTGATCGTGCGAGTGACAGCCGGGTGCGCACCCACGAATTGGTACATCCGCGCAGTATCCGGCATGGCGGCCGGCGAGCAACGTCAGCGACAGGTGGTGACGGCCAAAGACGCCTCGGCCCTGCCAGGACCGGCTCGGATGCGACTTCATGCTCACACCCTTCGGCGCGCCGGTCACGCCGTCGGACTGCACCGGTCGGAAGCGGTCGCCGCCGCTCAACAGTCGTTCGTCACGTGACGAAAGCGGCAGACATGCGCAGGCCGCGCGGCATCAGTCAACGCCAGCGCGTCGTGGGACGCCGCTTCGCCACCCAACCGCCGCTAGCTTCGACCAGCTCGGCCCGCCGCCCGGTACACCCCGGACTTCGACGGCGCCGGCAGCATCGCCGCCCGAGCCAACTCCACCGCGATCCGGTGCGGCCCCACCTACCGGAATCCCGTCAACCAGGAACCGGAACCAAAACGTCAAACAGGAGGCGGAGCTACACATGCGAAAAGTGCCCCCAGCAGGATTCGAACCTGCGACACACGGTGTCGATATGCACCTCGAGACCGCGGTGATCGGGGATGGAGGTGCATGAGGCGGGATGGCCGCTTGGGGCTCGTCGCAGCAGGTCAGGACGGGCGGCCAGCGGATCGCGCGGACTGAGATCGATCACCAGAGCTCACTGATCGACAGCGGTGCTCCTCGGCAAAACGTGCAATAAACGTGCACCTCGACCGCCGAGGTCGGTTGCGTCGATGGAGGCGCCGACCGGCTTGTGCAGACCTACGCTGGACATTCCGGACCTGAGCCGAGCCGGCAGTCCAAGTCGTTGCGCAGCCGCTGTGGCTCGGCCGGGAACAATGACGATCGGTTCGACGCTTACGTGCTGGCCGACACGCTGCGCACTGACGGGCATCGGTGGCGGCCGCTGCGCGAGGACCACGACGACACCCGCGCGCTGCGCGCGTTGTGTCGCGCTCGCTAGGACCTGGTGGAGACCCAGGTGCAGATCATGAACCACCTGCGGTCGAATCTGGAGCTGGCGCTGCCCGGCGCGGTCGGCCTGTTCACCCGGCTGGACAGCAAGATCACCCTGGCGTTCCTGCGTCGGTTCCCGACCGCGGAGAAGGTCGCGTGGTTGTCGGTCAAGCGGTTGGACTCCTGGTTGGCCTCGGTGGGCTACACCGGCGGGATCTCCGCGGCCACAACTGTTCCCGCGGATCACCGACGCCGCCCCGGGCCTGGTCGGCGCGGCAGGACTTGCCGGCGGCCGAAGCGCAAGCTCGCCTACCGTCGGGACTCCACCCGACGGTCATGAGGCATGCCCGGCGGTCCCATTCGCGGGGGGTATGTACAGACATGGACTTGATCTTGAGCACCTGCGGTCGGCGACGTCCCGCTCCGGGAGAGGTCGTAGGTCGTGCACTCCTGATCGACGAGCTAGCGGCACAATGCTTGACCGGAAATCCCGCTGGCGCCGACAACAAGGGCACTGCGAGGAACGTTGAGAGCGGACATTTTCGTATCTACTCACCTTGCTGTTGCTGATGCCGGCATGAGGCCAGCGGCTGGATTGGACAGGACCTTGAGCTGGTTGCCGTTCGGATCAACGAGCGCGTCGAACCCGGCGACGACGATGTCGCTGAGGTCGATCTGATTAGTGAGGACCTTCAGGACGTCGTACCGCCCGGTGTCAATGAGGCGGATGATCCGCGGCCAGTCGGTGATGCGGAAGCACCAGCTGCCGAGCAGAGCGACTTCCTTCTCCGACAGCGCCATCGCGTCAAGACTGGCTGGTCTGGTGTGCAGTCCCGTCTGCACAATCGCTCCGGCGCGGCGAACGTTGTCGAGGCAGCCGGCCAAACCCGCGCTTGTGCCGGAGCACTCGATGGCGATGTCGACCGGCGCCCCGGCCGTGAACTCGCGGAGTTCGTCGCCGAATGAGTCCGTTGTCGGGTCCACGACGGGGCCCACGTCGAGCGCCCGCGCGCGTGCGGCACGGTTGGGATTGGGCTCCGCCAACAGGACCAAGCCGGCGCCGACCGCAGACGCGTAGAGCGCGGTGAGGGCTCCGACGGGGCCGATGCCGCTAACCAGGACGATGTCGCCGCCGACGGGACGGGCAAGATCTACACCGTGGGCGGCGACCGCGGCCGGCTCGACCAAGGCACCCGCCTCGTCGCTCATCGAGTCCGGTAGACGAGCGACCTGATATTCGTGGACGACGGCGAAGCGTGCCAACCCGCCGGTTTGCGCGCTGAGACCGGTCGCGGCGAATTTCTCACACAGGTGTGCGAGGCCGCTCCGGCAGTAGTAGCAGCGCTGGCAGACGATGGCGGGCATGATCGCCACGCGGTCGCCGACGCCGACTTCACTCACCGCCTGACCGATGTCGATGACGCGGCCGGAGAACTCGTGGCCTAGCACCTGCGGCAGAGTGGCCCCGGTCAGCGGATGCGGGTCGACGGGTGTGACGATGGGGCCGGACGTATATTCATGCAGGTCCGTGCCGCAAATGCCGCACCATGCCACCTCGACCAGCACTTCGTCGGGCACAGCGATCACCGGCTCGGCGACTTCCTCGACGCGAATGTCACCCTGCCCGTAGTAGACAGCTGCCAACATCTCACATGTCCTTTCGTCGGTCCGGGGAGACGTGGTCCTGATGAATTCATCTAGCGGTCGATCGGCGGGCCGGTGGGCTCTCGCGTCGATGCGATCGGCGGGGTGGTGTCGGCCGGAGGCGGCGAGGCGCGAGCTGGTGTTCGGCGAAGAGATGCCCTGTAGTCGACGACGAACCACACTCCGACGGCAGGTCTGCTTCCGGTGTTGTGGAAGGAATGCGGCTCTGACGCGTCGATCTCCAGCGAGTCGCCGGCTCCGAGCACGAACGACTCGTCGCCCAGATCGAGGTTGAGTACCCCGTCCATGAGGAAGGCGTATTCGCGTCCGCGCCCGGTGAAAGGTGCGCCATGACGATTGTTCGCTGACATTGAAGGTTGCGAGCAGGACGTGGACGTCGCTAGTTCCGCGTGTCAGGCGCTCCCAGACCACACCGGTGTCGGTCCGCACGATGCGACGTTGGTCGGGCGTAGTGACGGGGTCGCCGGCTGAGCTTCGCCAATTCCGTACAACCGGCTCGCTGTAGGTCGTGTGGAGACCGCCTTCCGAGCGCCGAACGTGGTCTCCGGACGGGTCGAGCAGCGTGTCCAGCGACAGGCCGAGCGCAAACGCCAACGCGTAGAGCGTTGCCACTGATGGGTCTGACCTGCCGTTCTCGATCTGCGACAGCATGCTCGGCGACAGGCCGATCCGCCGGCTGAGCTCGCGCTGACTCACCCCACGGCCTTTCCGCGCGTCGCGGATTCGCTGGCGCGCCTGAGGATTCAAGCCGGCCGGTTTTTCGCCCGGCGAACTCACGACGGGACCGGCCGCCCTTGCTGGAGTTGCTCGCGCACGAACTCCAGCTCACGGGTCACGTATTCGGTGATGTCGCCGGTCTTCAGCGTCGCCGGCAGGACGTCCCACGTATAGGTCTCGATCTCGAGGTGGGTGGACAGGGGGGTGGCGCGGTGCATGCGGAGGGCGTCTTCGACTGCGAATCGGGTGGTGCGGAATGGCCCGAGCTCGGAGAGGAACACCGGTACGTGGAAGTGCGTGCGGATCTCACGCGGGCCGGGGTCGCGTTCGAACGCGTCCAACGCCTCGCCCAGGTTCAGGTACTTGGTGACCGTCCCGTCGCGGCGCTCGGTGGTCTGGCTGAGGTAGATGGTGTCGGTGAAGACGCGTAGTTCGGGAATCATCTCGGCGCGGAGGTTCTCGACCCATAGCGCGGCGGCTTCTTGCAGTTTGTAGATGGGGATGCCGGCCTCGACGAGCTTGGTGAGTGACTGCGTGATGTCCTCGAACCCGACTGACTGGTGGCCGATGTCGAAAACGATGCCCAGGTAGCGGCGGATAGCCTGGATGGCCTCGGCGATCGGCATCCCGCCGAGCTCGGCCAGTTCGCGGTACGCCGCCGCGGTGTAGAGGTAGTCGGTGAAGTACGCGACCGTCTCGTCCGTGGTTTCCAGGTAGCACGCCGGTTCCGGTTCCAGGGCGAGCTTCACCCGGCAACCCGTGCGCGACTCGAGCGCGGCCAGGTGGGCCACGACGCGCAGCACGTTGGTGGTGAACTCGGCGATGTACGCGGGACCGTCGACCTTCGGAGCGAAGGCGAGCGGCGCGGTCTGAATGCTCGGCTCCACCGCGGGATCACTGATTTCGGCGAGGATGTCGGCGATCGCCGTGGTGTATACGAACGCGCGTCCTCGGTGGTCCAGTCGGGCTCGTAGACGCGTTCCATCACATCGCCACCCTTGAACGGCCCGTACGGAAACGCATTGACGGTATAGAGGTACATGTCCTGCTCGCGCAGGTAGACCCGCAGCGCGTCCCGCTCGGCGGGATCGTCGGTCAGCGTCGCCACCGACGCCGCTGACAACCGGAGCGACACGCCGAACGGCGCATCCGGGCAAACGTTCGCCTTCACCTGCGGCACGAATGTGCGCAGACTGGCGTTCATCTCCTCCCAGGTGTCACCCGCGTGCACGAGGGTCGAATACGACAGATGGCCGAGGCCCGAACCGAGATCCATGGGGTTCCTTCCGACGAAGCGTTTGATGGGTCGATGGACGCGCCGCCTGCAGGCGACGTCGGGCACCTGGCGGCGTCAGCCCGCCGACGGGGATGGAGTGCGAACCCTCGCCCGCGTCACCTCGGCGATGCTGGACCAGTCGGACTCAGCCAGACCGTCGGCCATCGCGGCCTCGAACACGGCGGTGAGCTCGGTGGCGAGGGGAAGCTCGACCCCGTTGTCCCGCGCGGCTTCTCGAGCCAGGCTGATGTCCTTCAGGCCCAGCCGGGTGGTGAACGCCGGCGGGAGGTACTCGCGGCGCGCCATCAGGCCGCCGTAAGTGGTGTACACCGGGCCGGGGAAGAAGCTGGACGTAGCCAGCTCGATGAATTCGGCCGGATCGATGCCGGATGTTTCCACCAGCGTCATGCCCTCCGCGATCGCCTGCAGGGCGTGGATCAGCAGGTAGTTCATGCCGATCTTGACCAGGTTCGCCTGTTCGGGTTGGCGGCCGAATCGCCAGGTGCGCTTGCCCAGCAGGGACAGCACCGGCTGGGCCCGCTCCACCAGGTCGTCGGGCCCACCCGCGAGGATGGTCAGTTGGCCGGCCGCAGCCACCGGCGGGCGACCCAGGACGGGCGCCGCGACATATCCCACGCCGGCGGCGCGGTGGCGTTCGGCGGCGGATGTCGCCGCCGCTGTGCTGATGGTGGCCATGTTGATGTGCAGGCGGTCAGGTGGTAGCTGGGCAAGCAGTTCGTCGCTGAAGGTCTCGCCGACCGCCTCGTCGTTGGCGAGCATGGACAGCACGATGTCTGCTGTGAACAGGTCGACCGGGTTCGGCACCGGAGTGGCGCCGCGGTCGGTCACCGCCTGCGCTCGCTCGGCGGTGCGGTTCCAGACGAGCAACATCGACGCCGGAGTCCAGCAGGCGGCCGACCATCGCGTTGCCCATCGATCCGAGCCCGACGAATCCCACTCTCACAACGCGCTCCCGACGGTCAGACGCTGGGTCGATGAGGAACTTGCCGGTGGCTTCCCGGTTGGCGAGCCGGCTCAGGGCACCACTCGCAACCTGCTCCAACGGCAGGACTGCTTCCACCAGCAGCGAGGCGAGGTCGCGCCGAGCGAGGATTTCTACGGCCACCGGCATATCGGTGGTGCAGACGTGTGCAAGTGAGGTGGAGATGTCCACCTCGCGGATGGACAGGTCCAAGAGGTCTAGAGGCGAATCGCCGGGGTGGAGGCCGACGAGTTGGATCCGTCCACCGCGGCGGGCGAGCGTCTGCGCCGTGCGGACCATCCCCGGCACGCCGCTCGCCTCGAACACCACGTCGGCGCCGGCATTGTCGGTCAGCCCGTCGAGCACCTCGGTCAGGTCCTGGGTGCGCTGGTTCACGGTGTGCGTGGCACCGAGAGCTCGTGCCGACTCCAGCCGTTGGTCGTCCACGTCGACGGCGACCACGGCGTGCGCATTTCTTGATCTCGAGACCGGCCAGGATGAAGCCGCCGATCGCGCCGGCGCCGATCACGACAGCGACATCGCCGGCGGAGACACCGGACCGGTCGACCGCATGCAGTCCGACCGCCAGAGGTTGCGCGAGGACGGCGTTGTCGTCGGAGACGCCGGGTGGGACTGCGACGAGGGTGCGGGCAGGCACGGTGACCCGCTCGGTCAGTCCGCCGTTCAGATTGAGACCGAAGGTGTAATAGTGGGCGCACAAATTCATCCGTCCGGCCCGGCACCACCGGCACTGGCCGCACCACACCCCCGCCCCGGACACCACTCGGTCACCGGGCTGGTAATTCGTCACATCCGATCCGATTTCCTCGATGGCCCCGAGCATCTCGTGGCCGAGGACGATGGGACCTTGAACGCCGGTCACGGGATGACGGCGGTGTAGGGGAGTCAGCACGGGTCCGTGGTCGTACTCGCTGACGTCCGACCCGCACAGCCCGACCCGCAGGATCCGCATCCGTACCTCGTCCGGACCAGGCGCGGGCGCCGGATCGATGTCCGCCAGGCGCACGTCGCCGGGCTCGTAGAGCATCGCGGCCTTCATCATCCGTCCAGGTTGGTGAGGTGAACCTTGACGTTCTTGACCCGGTCCTCGGCGATCCGGTAACCCTCGACCCCGTCCGCCAGCGGCACGTTGGTGCTGACGATCGGCGTCAGATCCAGTCCGGTGCGGGCCAGGAAGCGAAGCGCCTGCGGCCACACTCCGGGTGAGCCGATGGTGCCACGGATCTGCAAGCCCTTCGACTGGATCAGCCCCAATTGCGCCGGCGCGGTGTCACCGACGTTGATGCCGATGTTCACCAGTCGAGCACCGAATCCGGCGACCTTCAGCGTTGACGCCATCGCATTTGGATTGCCGGACGCCTCCACGACGACGGACGCCCCCTGGCCGGCCGTCAGTTCCTCGACGGACTGCTCGAAGCCTTCGGCGCGCGGGTCCACGGTGTCATCGGCGCCGACCTGCTCGGCCAGCGCCTTCCGTTCGGGATTCGCATCGACGGCGATCACCCGGGCGCCCATGTGGTGCAGCGTCGCGATGGCGCCGAGACCGATCGGGCCGGCACCGAACACCACCGCGGTATCGGAGGCGTCCACGTTGTCGGCGTGGCGAACGGCGTAGTACCCGCAACTGAACGGCTCGACAAGGGCGGCCTGCCCGTACGAGATGGGGTCGGGAATCCTGTGCAGCCATTCGGGTCGAGCGACAAAGTACTCGGCGGCCGCGCCGCTGATGCTGAACCCGAAGTGATCGTCGCCGATCACGCACTCACCGACGACCCGGTCCCCGGCCTTCCAGCCCTCCACCGCCGGAGCCGACTTCGGCGACCTCGCCGGCCCACTCGTGGCCGGGAATGATCGGGAACTCCACCGGGAATGATGTACTTCCCCGGCGAGCAGGTCGAAGTCGGAATGGCAGATCCCGACAGTCCTTGATCTTGACCAGGATCTCGTCGGGGCCGATGGATCGGAACGTCCTTGTCGATGACCTCCATCTGGCCGGGGGCGACGAATGTGAGCGCCTTCATGACAATCCCTTTCTCGCGGCGCCCATCGCCGCCGCCAATAACGACTTCATTGCCCGCTGCTGCAGCGTTTTCACACCATTTGAGCGACCACGGCCGCCTCATCCGGTTTCGATCCGGCCGGGGTATCGATGGCATCGTGCATGTGACCGTCTTTCATCACCAGCACGCGATCGGAGAGCCCGATGAGCTCGGGGAGGTCGTCGGTCATCATCAGCACGGCGACGCCGTCGTCGGTGAGGTCACGGATGAGGCGGTAGATCTCGGTCTTGGCGCCGACGTCGATGCCGTTGGTGGGATTGTCCAGGACGAGCACGCGAGATTGCAGTGATGTCCAGCGCGAGACGACGACCTTCTGCTGGTTGCCGCCGCTGAGTTGGTCGAGCAGGGTGTCAACCGAGTGAGTCCGAATCCGCAGTTGTTCGACGGCCTTTTCGGCGGCCCGACGCTCCGCCCGGCCGTTGACCCATGGGGTCGAAGTGACCGCACCGGTTTTCGGCAGGGCGATGTTCCGGGCTACGGACAGCATCCCGATGATGCCCTCGGCGTGCCGCTCGGGCGGGACGTAGCCGATGCGTCGACGGATCGACTCTCGGGGTCCGCCGCGGCGAAGCGGTTGGCCGTCGAGTTCGACGGTGCCGGAGGCGCCCCGCCCTGCCTCGGCGAGGACCCGGCCGAGGTCGGATTTGCCGGAGCCGATGACGCCGCCGATGCCGAGGACCTCGCCGGCGTGCAGGTCGAATGAGACGTCGTGGAATTTCCCGTCGGCTGTCAGGTCTCGAATCTGCAGGACGACCTCGCCGTCGGAGCCGAGTTGGCGCTCCTCGTGGTAGAAGCGCTCCTCCGAGACCCGGCCGACCATCATCGCGTGCAGTTCGTTCTCGGTCGCCGTGTGCGGTTGATCCACCTCCCCGACGTTGCGGCCGTCCTTGAGGACCACCACGCGGTCGGACAGTTCGATCAGTTCCTGCAGCCGGTGGGATACGAAGACCTGCGCGGCGCGTGGCTTGACGCGTTGCACGAAGTCGAAGAAGAACTCCACTTGTTCCCGCGACAGCGCGCTGGTCGGTTCGTCGAGGAGAATGATCGGGTGGTCGATCTCGAGAAGGTCGGCCTGCGCGATGGAGCGCACGATTTCGACCACCTGCCGCTCGGCGAAGCTGTACCGAGCGATCGGTGCGGCCGGGTCGATGCCGCTGACGCCGAGGTCGTCGAAGACCTGCGCGGTACGGCGCTGCATCTTCCGGCGTTGCATGATCCCGGCGGTCCGGAAGCGCGCCTCCTGGCCGAGAAAGACGTTGTCGGCGACGGACATGGTGGAGATCAGCGCCTGGTGCTGATAGATCCGGAAGATCCCGAGGCGGGTGGCGGCGTGATAGTTGTGTGGGGCGATCGGCGACCCCTTGAGCAGGATCTCCCCCTCGTCCGGGCTGAGCGTGCCACTGATCATGGACAGGAGCGTTGATTTGCCCGCGCCGTTCTCGCCGATGAGTCCGACGACCTCGCCCACGGACGCCGTCATGCTCACTTCAGAGACGGCCTTGACCGGCCCGAACCGCTTCGAGACATTCCGCACGGTCAGGATGGGCTCGGCTTGAGGGGTCGGCGGCGCCGATGGTAGTCGGGTCGATGAAGGGGACCGGTGTTCGTCCCCGTCATTCGGGGCGGCGGGGGTGCTCATTTCAGGATCAGAATCTTCGAGCGGTCCAGGGTCAAGGCGACGGCCAGCACGACCACGGCGCCCTGGATCATCAGCTGCAGGTACGGCGGGACGACCAGGGCGTCCAGCCCGACGCCGAGCACGGTGATGACGAGCACGCCGAGCAGGGTGCGGTGCACGCCTCCGACGCCGCCGGTCAGCGCGGTGCCGCCGATGACGACCGCGGCGATGGCGTCCAGGGTCAGCGACGCGCCCATCGCCGGGGTGGCCGCGCCGACGCGCATGGTCAGCAGCACGCCGGCGATGCCCGCGAACACGGAGCAGAGTGCCAGCACGTAGAACTTCATCCGGCGGACCGGGATCCCGGCCAGGCCGCTGACCACCTCTCCGCCGCCGATGGCGTAGGAGTAGCGGCCGAATCGGGTGTTGGAGCCCACGACGGACATGACGATCCAGATCAGCAATGCCCACAGCGCGATGTTCGGCAGGTCGCCGATGAAGGTGCCTTGGGACAGTTGCACTGCGTCGGGGTCGGTGATCTGGACGGGCCGTCCGCCGGTGTACCACTGCGCCAGCCCGTCGATCGCCAGCGAGGTACCCAGGGTGGCCAGGAAGCTGGGCACCTTCGCGTAGGCGAAGATCAGGCCGTTGACCACGCCGATGACCAGGCCGGCGACCACTCCGGCGGCCAGGGCGATCGCCCACTCGTAGGTCTCCGACGTGCGCGCGGCCACCAGGCCGGCCAGCGTGACCGTGGATCCGACTGACAGGTCGATGCTGCCCATCAGGATCACGAAGGTCAGGCCGACCGCGACCACCAGGATGACCGAGGCCTCCCGGGCGATCGTCCACAGCGTGCTGACCTGCAAGAAGTTCGAGGTCGTCAGGGAGAAGACGACGACCAGCAGGATCAGGCCGGCGATGGGGAGCAGCGTGGTCCGCAGGTCGGCCGGTCGTCGCCCGGCGAGCCAGCGGCGCGGGCTCCCGGCCTCGGCATCCGCCGCCGCCGGCTGGGTCGGGGTGGTGGTCATCCGAGCTTGATCTTCCAGCGGTCGGCCCAGTCCTGTTCGACCTGCGGGAAGTCCGGTAGGGCCGCGGTGTACTCGGGGTTGGCCGCGTAGCCGGCGGGCTGCTGCGTGCCTTCCCACATCTGATCGACGACCAGCGGCTTGATCAGGTTCTGCGGATCCCAGTCCTCCGGATGCGCCTTGCGGCTCATCAGCTGCCAATCGAACGGATCGGTGTCGGTGAAGAAGGTGTTCAGGTAGTCATCGACATTGTCGGCGGTGACGAAGATACCGCCGGTCCACACCTGCCGGTCGGCGGGATCGAACTGCACGCCCTGCGAGGCGTCGATCGCCCGCACCGCGCTGAATCCGGCGGACCAGAACGGTAGCGAACTGAACGAGCCGTAGATCGTACCGGCCTTGATCAGGTCCATGGTGCCCTTGTTGCCGTCCACCCCGACCACCGGGACGTCGGTGAGCCCGGCCTCCGCCATCGCGTTCGACGCGCCGATCGCGACGTCGTCGTTCTGGCCGAACACGCCCTGGATGTCCTTGCCGAACTTGGTGATGATCCCGGCCATGGCGTTGCGGGCGTCGTCCCGGTTCCACTCGCCGGGCTGGCGGGCGATCAGCTTGACCTCCGGGTACTCGGCGAGCGCCTTGTCGATGCCCTGGGTCCGCTGGGTGTCCGGGGTGCTGCCGGGATGGCCGGTCAGGTGCACGAAGTTGCCTTTGCCGCCCATCTTGTCGAACAACGCCTTGGCCGTGTCGTAGCCGGCGGCGACGGAGTCGTTGGTGAAGTACGTGACGTATCCGTCGCCGTAGTCCCAGGGCGTGGTCCACGGGACCATCTCCCAGGTGTTGGTGAGGTAGACCCCGTTGTCGGTGGCCAGCTTGGCGATGGTGGGCACGTTGGCCGGGTCCGGCGCCGTCATGAAAATGATCTTCACGCCGTCCTGGATCTGCTGCTCCACCTGCGAGATCTGCTTGGCCGGATCGCCTTCGTTCACGAAGGCGCGGTACTCGCCGCCGAAGGCCTCGACCGCGCGCTTTGCGCCGATGTCCCAGGACGCGTAGTAGTCGTTGTTCAGACTGGTGAACAGCGCCGCCACGGGTGCGCCGGCCAGGTCGACGATCTTCTCCCGCGAGATGCTCGACGCCGTGGCCGTCGAGCCGGCGCCGCCGGACGCCGACGACGTGGCGGTGCCCTCGTCGCGACGGCCGCAGGCCGCCAGCAGCGCGCCGGCTCCCGCGGTGAGCGATGCCTTCAGCAGAGTTCGGCGGGACAGTTGCATGGACGTGCCTTTCTCGTGGGTCGTGCGGCGGCGGGACCTGAATCCGCCCCGACGTGGGTCAGTGGACTGGTTGACCTTTCGATTCGGCTGCGGTGGCCGCCGTCCCTCCGTAGCCCGTGGTCATGTGTGACTCGGTCCATCTGGACGCGGGCAGGGGCCCGTTGACGGTGAAGTACCGGCGCGCGGCGACCAGGAGATCCTCGGCGGGGAACCGGGTGATGGCTTCGGAAGCGGTGGCGGTGACCACCAGCTCCTCCTCCATGCGGGCGGCGCCGATGCCGTCCGCTGACGGCCAGTAGGCTTCCAGGCCGAAAACGATGCCCTCCTCCAGGGTCTCGGGGTGGTCAAGGGAGACCAGGCGGGAGAAGACCGGCTTCTCCCAGATCGACAGGCCGACGCCGTGCCTGTACTGCAGCGCGAACGCGGCCTCCTCGTTGGCGAACCCGAACTCCGGGTCGGTGGGCCACTCGGCGACGACATCCGCCGTGCTGGCTCGGGGACAGACCTTGGCGATCGCCCGGTCCAACTCCCGGGCCCGGACATGTGCATCGCACTAGCGGGGCTGGCGGAGCCCACCGAGAAGGTGCGGTAGTAACAGGTTCGGTAGCCCCGGGAGCTGTGCAGGATGTCGAACAAGGCTTGGTCCCCTGGGCGGATCAGCCGATCTGAGTAGACGTGCGGGTGCGGTGTGCATCGCTCACCGGAGATCGCGTCGACGCCCTCCACGAACTCGGATCCGAGGTCGTGGAGCCGCTTGGCGACCGGGCCGACGCATTCGTTCTCCTTCACGCCGGGCCGCAGGAACTCATAAAGGTCCTCGCAGGCGGCGTCCACCATCGAGCCGGCCTGGGTGAGCAGGGCGAGCTCGGCGACGGTCTTGATCCGTCGCGCCTCGAGGAACACCCGCTGGCCGTCCACGACCGCGATGCCGGCGCGTTGGCGGGCGGCCGGCACCGGCATTTCGATCACGTCGACCCCGAGGGGCTCACCGGCCAGGCCGACCCGGTCCAGTTCGCGTCGGATCTTAGACGCCACGCGTTCGGCGATCCCGCGCCACCGTGCGAAATCGATGCGCTGTTCCGAGTCGACGGCGTTCGTTCCGTAGGTCGCGATGGCCATTGGTGTCCTTCGACGAGTCGGATCCGGTGGGCATGCCGCGTGGTTGACGGCACACGATCGATCGCAGCCGTAGCGGCGAAACTCGTTGATGTGTGCGTACGCTCGTTCGAACCTCCCGGCTAGTGGTACAGCACGCCGCCGTTGACATCCAAGGACGCGCCGGTGATGTAGGAGGCGGCCGGAGAGCTCAGGAACACGATGGCGTCGGCAATCGTGCTCGGCTCGCCCGCGACCTTCAGCGGGATCTTGTCCCACTCGATGGCGCGCATCTCCTCGAAGGAGATCCCGCGTTCGCTGGCTTCGACTTCCAGGGCGTTGGTGTGCATCGTGGTGTTGATGTTCCCCGGTGCCACGGCGTTCACGCGGATGTCCGGGGCCAACTCGTCGGCCAGCGACTGGGTCAGCGAGAACACGGCTGCCTTCGACGAGCAGTACGCGGCGAAGAAGGCCCGTCCCGCGCGTCCCCAGAACGACGCCACCGTGGTGATCGTGCCGCCGCCGTCCCGGCGCAGCAGCGGAACGAAGTGCTTGGCCAGCAGGAAGGGACCGACCAGGTTGACCGAATGCACGCGATGCCACTCGGCGAGGTCCAGCTTCTCAACCGCCGATGCCGGCTGGTTCACCCCCGCCACGGTCGCCAAGTGATCAAGCCGACCGAAGGCGGACTCGACGTCGCCGGCCAAGCGGATCACGGCGTCCTCATCCGTCACGTCGGCAACGAATGCGCGGACCCGATCGCCTCCGAACTCCCTCGCTAGCTGCTGCTCGGTCTCACGTACCCGGTCAGTGATGTCCACCAGTGCCAGCTTGGTGCCGGCCTCTGCGTATCTGCGGGCCGTCGCCATACCGATGCCACCGGCTGAGCCGGTCACCAGAGCTACGGATCCGTCAGGAAACTCGATCGTCGCCATCGACAACCTCTCGGTTGGGCGGGGGGTGAGCCGCAGCCGCGCCACACACCGTGTTCACTTCGACTGAACATGAGCGGCCTCTATACAAGGGCAGAGTCGCCTCCATGTCAAGAGTCGGATCCAATCTTCTCCGCCCCCTAGCGTTCAGCGGCGATTCTGGCTATCTTCACCACTCAGTTGGATCCACTCTCCCCGACTCCGGGTGTAACCACGTTTAACCTTGGTCGTGCCGCCCCTCTTCACCATGTCCGCAGGCCATATCGACGAACGAGGGAACTCCGGATGACCGCGTCGGTGCAACCCCAGTTCAACCCCGCGTACCAGACCCTCCTCACAGTCACGGGCGCGGCGTCCGGGTCGAGCGAGTCATCGCTGCACACCGGGTGAGCGACGGATGCGGGGATGGATCTTCCCGGGCGGATCTGAAGGTTTGATCGCGAAGCCGTCCCGACCGAGTCCAACACCGACCAACTGGCGGACCGCTGGGCAGCACCGTCCAGGGCAGACTCGAGCGAACTCGGGAGCAACCTCATGGGAGGAGTGTCCTGGTGGCAGTGGTTGATCATCATTGCGGCGTGCGTCTTGATTTTCGGCGCCAAGAGACTGCCCGATGCCGCCCGCGGCGCGTGGGTCGGTCACTGCGCATCCTCAAGAGCGAGGTCCGTGCCATGGCGGAAAACCGAACCGCCTTCCGCTCCCGATGGAGCGATCGTTGCCCGAACAACTCTCGATGGTGCGGACGCTTCGCGGTTCGAGACGCCCGCACGTGAGCATGTGCTCACGGGTGCGCAGGCCACTAGGGCGTCACTGTCGATGATCTCGCCGTCCAGCACCTGAGCTTGCTCTAGTCCACCCGCTGGCAGGCACACGGGCTCCGATCGATCGGCCGGCCCGCCGAACTTTCGCTGGAGCAGACAAGAATCATCGCGCTCTATCCGCGGCCGTCGTGGGCGTCGCCGCTGTTGTGCTCACCGCTGTTGCGACCACTCCGAGGCGGGCCTGACGCCGGAACCACCGCCCCGCCGGCGGCGTCAGGTCAGGCGTCAGGGTCCGCCGCCGCCGACCTGTCCGGCACCGTCACGTTCCTGCTGCCGGGCACGACCACGACTCGGTTCGTCGAGCACGACGCCCGGCGTTCGTGGAGGCGATGATGAAGGCGCTGGCACCGAACGTCACGGTTGATCTGCACAACGCCGAGGGTCAGTCCGACAAGCAACTCGCCCAGGCCGAGACCGCCATCAACTCGGATACCAAGGCCAACTTTGCGGACCCGAGCCTGTCCGGCGCCGTGCTCAGAAGGCCGCGGAGGCGAACATTCCGGTCATCGGGTACGAGCACGTAGGCGTTGGGCGGTCCGCTGAACACGCAGGTGATCTGCGATCCGCACAAGGTCGGCGTCGCTCAGGGTGAGTACTCCGCTAGAATCTTCGCGCCGCTAAGGAGGGGTGATGACCTTCGGGCGGATCTACGGCAGCAACGGCGACAACTACACCATCAAGGATCGAGGGCCAGAACTCACAGGTGCTCACTGAACCGCCGACTTGTCTGGTCGGTGCGGGATCGGGCGGCCTCGTGGGTCTACGGTCTCGTCGCGGTGCCGGTCGGCGTGGCTCGTGAATCGCCTGCTGCCGAGGTTGGGTTGGCTCTCCCGGGGTTTGTCGGGTCGGCCGGTGCCGCGTGCCGTGGTCTGACTCAACAGAGGACTGATCGTTCCATCGGAGCTTGAAGTCGGCGTGTCGTCCGCGGCTATCCCGGTCGTCGGACGAAAGGACGTGTCATGGTCATCATCGGGGTCGACCCGCACAAGCGGACGCACACGGCCAGTGCACTCGATCCGGTCACCCATAGCGTGGTGGCGTCGATCCGGGTGGACGCGTCGTTGCGGGATTATCGCCGCCTGCTCCGGTGGGCGTCGTCGTTCGCAGAGCGGCGCTGGGCGGTGGAGAACGCGCACGGCCTGGGCCGTCACCTGGCGCAGTGGCTCGTCGCCCGCGACGAGCGGGTCGAAGACGTCCCGTCGACTGCGACGGCCCGGGTGCGGGAGCTGTCGCGAGGCGGGCGGCGCAAGACCGACGTCATCGATGCGTCGGCGGCCGCGAGCGTCGCCGCGCTGGCCGGCCATGGGAACCCTGTGGTGAAGGAGGCTGCGGCTGCGGCGTTGTCCGTGCTCGACGAGCGGCGCAGCAATGTCGTCACGCATCGCACCCGGCTGGTCAACCAGCTGCACTCGCTGCTGCGAGATCTGCTCCCCGGCGGCGCGGACACCGACCTCACGGCCGCGGCGGCGGGGCGGGTCCTGGCCACCATCCGACCCTCCGGGCCGGTCGAGACGGCTCGCAAGGCGTTGTGCCGCGACCTGGTCGTCGAGATCAGGGCGACCGATGCCCGGCTGAAGATGATCACCGGACAGATCGCCATGGCAGTCGCCGAGCACGGCACCACCCTGACTCACATCGACGGTGTCGGCCCGGTTGTCGCGGGGCGACTGTTGGGCGCACCCGTGACCCGCGGCGGTTCCCGAGCGCGTCAGCGTTCGCCAGTTACGCCGGTGTGGCACCGATCGAGGTCGCCAGCGCCGAGCGGTCGCGGCACCGGCTACCGCGGGGCGGTGACCGGCAACTGAACCTCGCGCTGCACATCGTGGCGCTGACGCAGGTGCGGATGCGGGGCAGCGTCGGCCGCGCCTACTACGACTCCAAGATCGCCGCCGGCAAGACCCACAACGAAGCCATGAGATGCCTCAAACGACGTCTCGCCGACCGTGTCTGGCGGGTCATGATCGCCGATCAACGCAAGGTGTCGAAGACGAGCCCGGGAGGACACGTGGGGGCGGCTATGAAATCCAGCGCGGCCGGCCCAACCCCGGCGACCGGCTCTTCGGATCAGTCACTTCCCGGACTCGCCGCCACGCAGCCTACGACAGCTTGACAAACACAGAGGAACCCCGGGATCTCCGGAGACTCTGGCTTGCCCCGGGTTTCGCGGAGTCGGGTGGTTCGGTTCATCACCATCATGCGCTCCGACCTGCGAAAAGTGCCCCCAGCAGGATTCGAACCTGCGACACACGGTTTAGGAAACCGATGCTCTATCCCCTGAGCTATGAGGGCGGACCGAAGGCCGGGTCCAGGGTACCGACCGCACGCCGTCATCCGAGCCATGAGCCGGCGCGTCAGATCACCACGACGACCTTGCCGCGGGCGTGACCGTGCTGGGCGTGCCGGATGGCGCCGGGCGCCTCGCTGAGGGTGAAGGTGCGCTCGACGACCGGCCGGACGGCACCCGACTCGATCAGGGCCGACACCCGCTCCAGGTCCCGGTGGTCCTCTTTCGCCAGAATGCCGCGAAGCCGCTGGCCCACGAAGGGGGAGAGCAGGGTGGCGCGGAGGTTCCGGTCGATGCCGCCGAGCCAGCGCCCACCGCCGTCACCGCCGACGATCACCAGGGTGCCCCGGGGAGTCAGGGCGCGCCGGATGCGGGAGAGCGGCCGGTTGCCGGCGGTGTCGATGATCAGGTCGAAACGAGCCGGCCCGGCGGTGAAGTCGTCGCGGGTGTAGTCGACGACGTGGTCGGCGCCGATCGAGGTCACGAGGTCGATCTTCCTCGTGCTGCACACGCCGGTGACCTCCGCGCCGTGCGCCTTGGCGATCTGCACCGCGAACGACCCGACGCCGCCCCCGGCGCCGACGATCAGCACGCGCTGGCCGGCCTGCAGCCCGCCCTTCTCCAGTGCCTGGAGCGCCGTGGTCGCCGAGATCGGCACCGCCGCAGCCTGTTCCGCTGTCAGCGTGGCGGGCCGCAGGGCGACGCGCTTCTCCTGCGCGGCGGCGAACTCGGCGAATGTCCCATCGGCGACGCCGTACACCTCGTCGCCCGGCCGGAACCGGGTGACGCGCTCGCCGACGGCCTCGACCGTGCCGGCGAATTCGCGGCCGCGCACGGGCACCTTCGGACCGCGGACCCCGGAGCCCAGGTAGCGAACCAGCGTCGGCAGGCCGGTCATCAGGTGCCACACTCCGGCGTCGACCCCGGCCGCGCGCACCTCGACCAGTACCTCGTCGGGGCCGGCGGTGGGCTTGTCGACGTCGGCGAACTCGAGCACATCGGCTGAGCCGTAGACGTTCTGGGTGATGGCCTTCATGCCGCACGCTCCTGCGGCCGGGCGTGCCGGCCGATGATGTCAAGAAAATCTAACACGACACGCTGTGAAGAGAAGCCGACAGAGTGTCAAGTCTACTTAACGTTGGTGATGATCGCGGTCGTGGTGCCGCGCGCGTGTGTCAGGGTGACGTCATGACGAGCTGGCACGTGGACGCGATCCTGTTCGATCTCGACGGCACCCTGGTGGACTCGGCCGCCGCCGTCGAGCGCAGCTGGCGGCAGCTCGCCGGGATGATCGGACGCTCATGGGACGAGGTCGCGCCGAACATCCACGGCGTGCCGGTCCCGCAGGTGATGGCCCAGCTCGAGCCGGACATGCCGCCCGAGCGCGTGGCGGAACTGCGCGACTTCATGGTCGAGTCGGAGTCGGCCGACACGGAGGGCGTCGTCGCGCAGGCGCAGGCGGTCGCCCTGCTCGAGGACCTTCCCCCGGATCGCATCGCCATCGTCACCAGCGGCGGCGATCGGCTCGCCACCTCCCGCATCGCCGCGGCAGGACTGCGCACGCCGGGCGTGCTGGTCACGGCCGACCACGTGAAGGTCGGAAAGCCCGACCCGGCACCGTTTCTCAAGGGCGCCGAGCTGCTCGGGTTCCCGCCCGAGCGGTGCCTGGTGATCGAGGACTCGCCGGCCGGCGTGCAGTCCGCGAAGGCGGCGGGATGCGCGGTGATCGGCGTCCTCACGACCCACACCGAGCTCGACGCGCCGAGCGTCGCGTCGCTCGGGGAGATCACGTTCACGCCGGGTCCCGACGGCATCGACGTCAGCATTCCCTGAGCGCCGGGAACGGTTTGCCCGCGGCCCCGCGGGGCACAGTCCTGCCATGAGGGTGCAGCTGGTCCAGGGCGACATCACCGAGCAGCGCGTCGACGCGATCGTGAACGCGGCCAACCACAGCCTGCTGGGCGGGGGCGGCGTGGACGGCGCGATCCACCGGGCGGGCGGCCCCGAGATCCTCGCCGAGTGCAAACGGATCCGCGCCGAGCGGTACCCGGACGGGCTGCCGACCGGCCAGTCGGTCGCCACCACGGCCGGCCGGATGCCGGCGCGCTGGGTCATCCACACCGTCGGGCCGACCTACGCGAAGACCAAGGACAAGTCGGACCTGCTGCGGTCCTGCTACGCGACGAGCCTCTCCGTCGCCGAGGAGGTCGGCGCGCGCACCCTCGCGTTCCCGCTCGTGTCGGCCGGCGTCTACGGCTGGCCGAAGGACGACGCGATCCGCCAGGCGCTGACCGTGCTGACCGCCTACGAGGGCGACCGGGAGGCGACGATGGTGCTGTTCGATCGGGCCGGCCTCGAGCTGGCGACGACGATCGCCGCCGAGTTCAAGTGATCCGTTCGAGCGGGCCGGGAGACCGACCGTCCGGCCGGCTCAGCTGAATTCGCCGCGCACCACGCTGATTCCCGAGTGCGCCGGGTTTCCGTCCGGCGCCTCGTCGGAGATGTCGACGGTGCGATATTCCTGGGTGTCGATGCCCTGTGGGACGACGAACGTGCCCTGGCCCTGGTTGAGCGAGCCGAGCGAGATCATCCGGCCCTCGTTGCCGAACAGCCAGACCTCGTAGGCGCCGCCGATGGCCGGCAGGTCCGGCGCGGTGACCCGCACCTCCTGCCCCGCCTGCGCCGCCACCAGGTCGGCCGTACCCAGCTGGCCGTCCGACTCCGGCAGCGGGCCGCCCGGCACCGGGGTCAGTCCGGCAGTCGCCTCCACGTCCACCGACTGCGTGCGCGAGGAGAAGAGCGCGTAACCGCCCGCGCCGAGCGCCACGCCGATCACCGCGGCGGCCAGCACCGCGATCCAGCGGGACCGCCGGACGCCCGATCCCGACGAGCCGGTCGATGGACGCCGGTCGCTGGGCCGATCCACGCCGCCGGGCAGCGCGGTGAGGGCAGGCGCGCCGGCATCGTCCGCCTCGACGGGTTTCACGGTGCGTGCGGCCGGTCGCGACGCGGGAGCCGGCTCGTCGGCGAGGTCCGGCAGCGGGTCTTCCTGCGTCGCGGCCGATCCGTTGAGTGCCGCCGGCGCAGCGGCTCCCGCGAAGCCGAGTTCCTCGGCGATGGCATCCCACACGTAGTCGTCGGGCGGGGTGGCGTCCTCGCCGAAGTTGCTCAGCTGCGCGAGATCGACCGCCTCGCGCAGGGCGGCCAGGTCCGCGCGACAGACCTCGCACCCGGCGATGTGGGCGTCGACGGACCCGTCCAGCTGCTCCCCGAGGGCGACGAGGGCGAGGTCGTCTGGGTCAGGATGTGGCACCATCCACCTCCCAGAACTTCCGCAGCTGAATCAGCGCACGCCGGATGTGACTCTTCACCGTGCCGATCGGTAGGCCCGTCGTCGCGGCGATCTCGGAATGGCTGAGCTGGCCGTAGAACGCCAGTCGTAGGACCATTCGTTGCTCTTCGGGCAAACGACTGAGTTCGTTCCCGAGAACCACCCGATCGACGACCCGGTCGTCCGACTTGCCGACGAGCTCCGGGGTCGCCACGCGCTCCGCGGCGGCGAGCACCTTCCGGTCGCGGTCGCGAGCTGCGTAGCGGTCCGCGATCTGCCGCCGGGTGATGCCGAGAAGCCAGGACCCGAAGGATCCCGTTGGGATCGAATCCCGCGCGGCCGCGCCATGCGCGGACGAACACCTGCTGCACCAGGTCCTCGGCCTCGTGATGGTTACCGAGACGCAGGATCCCCACGCGTTGCACCATGCCGCCGTAACGGTCGAAAGCCTGGCGCAGCGCCCGTTCGTCTCCCGCTCGGAACCTCTCCATCCACTCGCCGTCCAGTTGCAATTCAGGTGTCGTCTCCCACGACGGTGAAGCGGAGGTGGACACGACCAGAGCCTAGGTCACGCTGCACTCGGCACCGCCGTCACCGCGATGTTGTCGTCGTACCCGAGGGTGGACGAGTTGAACGAGCCGCCGCAGGTGATCAGCACGAGCCTCGCATCGCCTCCTCGATCGAACAGTCGGGCCAGGGGCACCTCGCCCTTGTTCCACTGCTCCCTGGACAGGACCGTGAACTGACGGACGACGCCGGCGTCGTCGACGACGGCGATCGGGTCCCCCGGGTCGAGCCCACCCAGATCGGCGAACACCCCCGGCCCCTGTCGAACGTCGTCGACGTGCCCGGTGAGTACCGCCGACCCGTTGGCCGCCCCCGGTGCCGGCCCGAACTTGTACCAACCCACCGTGGCGACGTCTCGGGGGATCTCCATCTGCCCGTCCTCCTCGACGCCCACCGGAACGACCGTGGCGTCCACCCCCAGGGTGGGTATGACGATCCGGCCCGGGTTGCTGGCGACCGGTGCCGGTGCCGGTGACGGTGGTGGTGGAGGAGGTGCCGGCGCCGGGAGGGAGGGCGGCGCGGGCACGACCGGCGCTGGCGCCGGGGGTGAGGCCGGGACGGCGGCCGTCGGGGCCGCCGCCCCGGGGTCGGATGCCGGCGATCCCGACGGTGTGCCCGATCCCTGTCCCGGAGCCCCCGAGCTCACCGGGGAAGGGGATGCGAGCTCCGCCGCCTCGGCGGTGTTGAAGGTGCTGACGGTCTGGCCGGCGGGTTGCGGCTGCATCGCCTGCCACACGAACGGTGCGGCGACGATGATCACCAGCCCCGCTACCAGGCCGGTGGCGGCCTGGTAGCGGGAGATCTTGCTGCGCGAGGTCGCGCGTTCCGGTGCGGTCAGCGGGTGCGTCCCACGTACAGCCGGCGTCCGCCGACGGCGACCGCGGCCACGCCGACGGTCAGCATGATCACCAGCAGGATGGTGGGCAGTTCGCTCTGCTGCGGTCCGGTGCCGGCGGGAACGCCGCCGGGAGCCGAGTGCAGGCCCGGAATGCTGAATGTCACCAGGGCGAGAGTGCCGTCCTCGGCGCTGCCCACCGCGTGCACGAAGTAGGCCGTGCCCTCGGCGAGGTCCAGCGTCGCCGGGCCGATGGCGACGGTCGAGGTGCCCGCGAGCACGACGTCCGCCTCGACGGTGCCGGCCGGGATGTTCAGCACGCCCTCGGCGGGGTTCGTCACGCCGGCCAGCACCACCGCGCCGCCGGCCCGCACGTCGACGGCCGGGGCGGCCGCGTCATGCCGGACGACCAGCCGGGTGTTGCCCGCGGAGATGGTCGAGATGTCGTTGCCGTAGGGGGTGATGGTCGGGCTGCCCGACGCGTCCAGGTGCGCGACGAGCGTGTAGCTGTTGCCACCGGCGAGGTCGGCGCTCGCGGTGAGCAGCGGCGACGAGGCGTCCGCGGCATCGGCCGCGGTGATCGCCACGTCGTAACTGCCGGCGGGCAGATCCAGCGGTCCGGCAACGGTTTCCGGCTGGAAGTCGTCGAGGGTGAGGGCCCCGTTGACGTACACGTCGACGGTCAGCCCGGGAATGCCGTGAACGACGTACACCTCTGCCGTGTCCGCTGCCGATGCCGAGCCGGCACCGAACAGGCTCGCCGCAACGGCCAGCGAACCGGCTGCGACGGCGGCTATGAGACGTCTCATGGATCCTCCTTGTAGGGGTGAACTGCTGTCACTCCTCATTACCGAGGGCCGCCGCACATCGGATGCACGTTCCGCGATTCCGGAAATCGGAATACATGTCGTTCCGGCGGGCCGCCTGCCGGGCGGCGCTGCTCACAACCGATGAACTTGCATCGATCGCGGACGATCAGTCGTCCACGCCCCGTGCGACGAGGGCGTCGCCATCTCGTCGGCCGTGCGCAGCGCCCGGACGACGGCGGGTGCGGCCAGTGCGCGGAGGGAGAAGCCCAGGCCGCGCGCCCTTCTCGCCTCGGAGACGTTGCGCATGACCAGCACGATCACTGGGATGCAGCGGACCGTGAGCGCCAGCACGAGCGCGATCCGGTCCGGGTCGAGGCCGAACCGGCGCAGCGGCCGGAGCAGCCGCTGCAGCCCGGCGAGCATCTCGCTCACCCGCGTAGTCAGGGTCACCAGTGCCGCGACCGCCACGCTGAGCAGCAGGCTGCCGCACACCATCACGGCCGGCTCGACACCGGCGAAGATCAGCTGAAAG
>CAWJOH010000018.1:0-77875 GCA_963844455.1 uncultured Actinomycetota bacterium | reverse complement strand
GACACCGCTCACCGAATCGAAACCCCAGATTGGAGACTACGCGCATGCGGCACAGGTAGCCTCCATGCGCCGTGTTGGCCCGCCGGGTGGACAGGAGCTGACGCCAGCGGTCGCTGACGCTTTCGCCGAGGCCGTCAGGACCGCCGGAGAAGCCGAGCAGAAGGGCCGCCCTGTGGGTCGCAGTTAGCAGCAGTGTTAGCAAAGGGTGGGCGCCGGCGCTCGGCCACCATCACGCAAGTCCTGACCAGGGAAAACAGCTGCGCGCCCGAAGGGATTCGAACCCCCAACCTTCTGATCCGTAGTCAGATGCTCTATCCGTTGAGCTACGGGCGCATGTTCAGTTGTCGATGCACCGGTCGGCCGCGGCCGCGATGCGTACCGGCTCCCGGAGGTCCGGACGCCAGCGCGGAAGCGGAGGGATTTGAACCCTCGGTGCCCTTAACGAGCACAACACATTAGCAGTGTGTCCCATTCGGCCGCTCTGGCACGCTTCCCAGGGCCACCCTGCGGTGACCACCGGCCGGTAACCCTACCTGCCGTCGCGCAACCCGGGCAACGCCGCAGGTCAGGGCGTTCGGGATCGATCAAGGGGGAAGTCGGTCTGGCCGACTCAGGGAAAGGACGTGCCGCAGACAGTCCATGACACGTCCGGGGGCGGTCCGGAGCGACTCGATGCGGCGATCACAGCTGGCCGCGGCCCTGCAGCACGACCTGCGCGTTGTCGCGAAGCACCGCCGCCTGGGCATGAATGCGCTGGACGAACAGCGCGGCCGTCGCGGGGAACTGGAGAATCGGGCGCAGGGGGTCCAGCTCCCGGGACACCCGCTCCAGCCGCGCGCTGATCGCGCCGAGGCGGGCATGCGCGTCCTCGTACGCGGCGATCGCCTCTTTGGTCTCCAGGACGTCGAGCGCGGTGCCCAGCGCCGCGCCGGCCAGACCGAGGCGCTTGCCGGCCACCTTCAGCTTCGAGCTCGCGCCGGCCAGCTGGCGGCTGGCCGCCCTCGCCTCCATCGCCGACCCGCCGATCCCCATACCGACGCTCACCGCGTCCTTGGCGTCGTTCCCGCCAGGTCCGAGCAGTTCGTCGAGGCCGCACTGCACCGCCGCGGAGCCGACCGCGATCGCGACGCCCACGAGCGGGTTGGCGAAGGAGACCGCCAGCAGGACGCCGGTGATCGCGGTGTTCACCCCCAGCTGCACGAAGGCGCCGCGCAGGTCGCCGCCCTCGGCAATCCGCTGCAGGTCGCGCAGCTGCGCGGCCAGGGAGTCGAGCTCCTGCTTCAGGGCGCGAGCGCGCGCCACCTGAGCCTCGGCGATCATCCCGATCAGCGTCATCACGGCGCTCGAGGTGACCGCCTGCCACGCCTCGGTCACGTCCTGCAGGACCTCGAGGCGGTGCTCGAACCGATCGACGAAGCCGCGGGCGTCGGCGGTGAGGGAGGTCGCCTCGCGCCCCTCGCGCAACGCGACCAGCCCCCAGTCGAGCGTGTTCGCATCGCCGGTCACGTCGCCGATCAGCATGTTCAGCCGACCCTGGTACGGGCTGCCCAGGGCGTCGGCCACGCTGATCGCGTCGGTCAGCGCGGCGTCGGCATCCGCCGTCGCGGATTCCGCCCAGGTCGTGAACCCCCGGAAGGTGGCGTCGTCGACGCGCTGGGTGGGCGTGCGCTCGTCGGTCGCCGCTGGCGGGTCGTCGCGCTGCACCGCGATCATCGAGCCGCCCGACGGGCGGGGCCCGGCGGCCGAGAGCAGCCGGCCGACGGCGCGATTCCCGGCCGCCCGCTGGAGCGCGAGGACGCCCGGCGGCCGGGGCGACGGCCCCCGGCGCGCGAGGGAGCCGGCGCCGCGGCCCACCGCGACCGAACCGGCGAGGCCGGGCCCGGCATCGCGGGCGCCGTCCGCGGACCCGGTCGAACGGGCGTGACCGCGATCCTCCGGCCCTGGACTCTGGGTCTCGGCATGTGTCGAGCTGGTCAGCGATCTCACCCCCCGCGTGGGCCCGGTGCCGAGCGTCGCCGACCGCGCACAGCTCCCCCGCCAGGCTGCCTCATCCCGCCGGCCGGGTCGACAGATCTGCACCTTCGGGCAGCAAGAGGCGTCCGATGACGCCGCCCGACCGCGAAGCGGCCCTGGGCCGGTGCTGAAAGATCTTGAAAAGAATCTCGGCATCGATGTCGATCCGCGCCGGGTGAGCTCGTGGAGGACCCGAACGAGCTCCGGCACACCGGGTGCCGGGCCCGACCCGAGGAGACCGACATGACCCAGCACCTCACCACCACAGCCGTGACGAGCACCGGGACGCCCGCCCCGAAGTCCGACCGGTGCAATCCCGCCGACAACGTGACCCGCTCGCTGCTCGGCTACGGCGTTCTGGCCGGCCCCTGCTACGTCGCCGTGTCGCTGATCCAGGCGGCCACCCGGGACGGATTCGACCTCGCCCGGCACCAGTGGAGCCTGCTCGCCAACGGCGGGCCCGGCTGGATCCAGATCGCCAACTTCGTGCTCACCGGCCTGATGGTGATCGCCTTCGCGGTCGGCCTGCGCCGCGCGCTCGCCGGCGGGGTGGGCGCGCGGTGGGCGCCTCGACTGGTCGCGGTGTACGGCGCCTGCCTGGTCGCGGCGGGTGTCTTCCGCGCCGATCCCGCCCTCGGATTCCCGGCGGGCACTCCCGACGGCGCGAGCGCGGTCAGCTGGCACGGCATGGCGCACTTCGTCGCCGGCGCCGTGGGCTTCACCTGCATCGCGATCGCCGCCCTCGTCATCGCCCGCCGGTACTCCCGCGAGGGGCGCCGCGGCTGGGCCGTGTACTCCCGCGTCACCGGCCTGGTGTTCCTCGCCGGCTTCGCCATGGTCGCCTCGGCCGGCGGGGCGCCCGCCGCCAACCTGGCCTTCACCGCGGCGGTCATCGCGATCTGGGCGTGGATGGCGGCGGTCGCCGTCGACCGCTACCGGTCGGTCGGCCGCTGAACCGAGCCTGGGATCCTGGCCGGACCCGCACACCCCAATCCATTCACGATCCATCCCACGATTCATCCCACGATTCATCCCAGTCAAGGAGTCCGAGAATGCGATACATCATTCTGCTCAAAGCTTCTCAGCCGCCCACCGCCCCGCCGCCGGAGCTCATGGACGCGATCATGAAGCTCGGCGAGGAGGCCACCCGGTCCGGTGCCCTGCTGGACACGGCCGGCCTGGCGCCGAGCGTGGCCGGCGCGCGAGTCAGCCTCGCCGGGGGCCAGCTCTCGGTGATGGACGGACCGTTCGCCGAGACCAAGGAGTTCATCAGCTACGCGATCTACGAGGTCCGGTCGAAGGAGGAGGCCGTCGAATGGGCCTCCCGGTTCATGCGGCTGCACCAGGACCTGTGGCCCGGTTGGACCGGCGAGTCGGATGTGGTCAAGATCTTCGGGCCCGAGGACTTCGCCCCGCCGGCCTGAGCGACCACCATCCGGCAGTACCGGATCGGCCGGGGTCGCACCTCGGAGCCGGCCCCGAGCAACGTCCGACGTTGCCGGGGCCGGCTTCCGTGTTTGGATCGGGCCATGACCGACGCGCCCCTCGATCCCCACGCGCGCCGGGAGGTCGAGGCCATCTGGCGCATCGAGTCCGGCCGGCTCATCGCCGGCCTGGCCAGGGTGACCCGCGACGTCGGGCTGGCCGAGGAGTACGCGCAGGACGCCCTGGTCGCCGCGCTGGAGCAGTGGCCCCGCACGGGCGTCCCGCCGAACCCGGCCGGCTGGCTGATGACCACCGCCAAGAATCGCGCCGTCGACTCGCACCGTCGCCGAACTGTGCACGAGCGCTCCGTCCGGACCCTCGGCCGGGAGCTCGACCCCGCGGAACGGGCCGGCGGCGATGCCGTGGACGAGGCGCTCGACGACCACATCGGCGACGACGTGCTGCGGCTGATCGTCACCGCGTGCCACCCGGTGCTGAGCCTGGAGTCGCGGGTCGCGCTGACCCTGCGCTGCCTCGGCGGGCTGTCCACGGAGGAGATCGCACGCGCCTTCCTGCAGAGCGAACCGACCGTCGCGCAACGCATCGTGCGCGCGAAGAAGACGCTGCGCGACAACGGCGTCCGGTTCGATCTGCCGGACCCGCCGGCGATGGCGGAGCGGCTGTCCGCGGTGCTGGAGGTCGTCTACCTGATCTTCAACGAGGGCTACTCGGCGACCAGCGGCGAAGACTGGACCCGCCCGGCGCTCACCGAAGAGGCGCTCCGCCTCGGACGCGTGCTGGCGGGGATCGCCCCGCAGGAGCCGGAGGTGCACGGGCTGCTCGCGCTGATGGAGATCCAGGCCTCGCGGATCCCCGCGCGGACCGGCCCGTCCGGCGAGCCGGTCCTGCTCGCCGATCAGGACCGGCGGCGGTGGGACCGGTTGCTGGTCAGGCGCGGGCTCGAGTCGCTGCGCCGGGCCGAGGCGCTGCCCGCGCCGATCGGTCCGTACACGCTGCAGGCCGGGATCGCCGCGTGCCACGCCAGGGCGGCGTCGGTCGACGACACCGACTGGTCGAGGATCGCCGCACTCTACGAGATGCTGGGCCGGGTGTGGCCTTCGCCGGTGGTCGAGCTGAACCGCGCTGTCGCAGTGGGTCTCTCGAGCGGCCCGGCCGACGGTCTGGCCATCGTCGACGCGCTTGTCGAGGACGCCGCGCTGACGGGCTACGCCCAGCTTCCCGCGGCCCGGGGTGACCTGCTGGAGCGGCTCGGCCGCAGCGCGGAGGCGCGCGACGAGTTCGTCATGGCGGCCGACCTGACGTCGAACGACCGGGAGCGGACACTGTTCCTCCGCCGGGCGGCCGGCGCCACCCCGGCCACGGCATCGCGGCCGACCCGCCGCCTGCGGGGCCGCCGACCCCCGGGTGACACGGGGAGCTGCGTTGCCGCAGCCTCGTCGGGTCACACCGCCCTCCACCCCGGTCGGCGCGACCGGCCATCGACGAGACCGGCATTCGGCCGAGATGGTGCTCAACCGCGCGCATCTTGTTACCGTGCGCCGCGTGCGCATCACGAGCGGGCGCCTGCTCACCGCCGGCGATCTGGCCGCCACCTTCCTGTTCGCGATGGAGGGCGCGATCACCGCCAGCTACTTCGACCTCGATCTGTTCGGAATTGCGGTCATCGGATTCGTCACCGCGCTCGTCGGCGGGATCGTCCGCGACGTCCTGATCGGTTACACGCCACCCGCTTCCCTGCGCAGCGTCAGTTACCCGCTGACCGCCTTCGCCGGCGCCGGCGTGGTGATGATCCTGGACCGCGCGGTCGAGGACATTCCGATCATTTTCCTGCAGGTGACCGACGCGGCCGGACTCGCGCTATTCGCCGTGGTGGGCACGACCAAAGCCCTGGATTTCAAGCTGAATTGGCTCGTCGCCATCCTGCTGGGTGCCGTGTCGGCGTGCGGCGGTGGCGTCGTGCGGGACATGATGCTGAACATCGTGCCGGTGGTGATGCGCCAGGAGGTCTACGCCACCGCCGCCCTGGCCGGCGCGGCGACCACGGTGATCGCCCTGCGCCTGGGCGCGTCCCGATGGCTCGCGATGACACTCGGCTTCGCCGCGTGCTTCGCCCTCCGCATCGTCAGCGTGACGCTCGGCCTGAACCTCCCGCACCTCGCTCCCTGACCGACCGATCGGGGCGCCGGGCCGGCGACCGACACGGGCACCGGGCTCACGCCGGATCACGCGGAGCGGGCGAGCAGGATGAGCCCGTGAACTCCTCGAGAGCGCGCGCGGCCGCGGGGATCGTCGTGCTCGCGGCCATGGCCGTGGTCACCTGGTTGAGCCTGGCCGGGGTCACGCCGCCGGACCCGGTCGCCGCCGACGCGCCGGCCGATCAGTTCAGCGCGGAGCGCGCCTTCGTCCACGTCGGCGAGATCGGCGCCGAGATCCACGCGGCCGGGTCACCTGCCGCGGCCGAGGTCCGCGACTACATCGCCGACACGCTGCAGGGTCTCGGCCTGGACCCGACCGTGCAGGAGGCGGTCGGTGGGGACGACGGTCTCGGCGGGCGCTATGCCATGGCGGACGTGCGCAACATCGTCGCGGTGCTGCCCGGCACGGATTCGACCGGTCGGGTGCTGATGATGGCGCACTACGACTCCGTGCAGGTCTCCTACGGCGCCAACGACGACGGCGCCGGCGTCTCCACCCTGCTGGAGACCGCTCGCGCCCTGACCCAGGGCCCTCCGCTGCGCAACGACATCGTCTTCCTGTTCACCGACGCCGAGGAGGCCTGCCTGTGCGGGGCGGAGGCCTTCCTCACCCAGAGTCCGCTCGCCGCGGAGGGTGGCGTGGTACTCAACTTCGAGTCCCGCGGGTCGTCCGGTCCGGCGATCATGTTCGAGACCACCCAGGGGAACGCGGATGTCGTCGGCCTGTACGAGTCCGCGGTGCCGTACCCCACCGCGACGAGCTTCGCCGTGGAGGTCTACCGGATCCTGCCCAACAACACCGACTTCTCGCCGTTTCGCGACTCCGGCCGGTTCACGGGTCTGAACACCGCGTACATCGACGGCTCGATGGTGTACCACGCACCCGAGGATCGGCCCGAGTACATGGATCTCGCCAGCCTGCAGCACCACGGCTCGAACGCGCTGCCGCTGGCGCGGGCGTTCGGTGACGCCGACATCGCCACCCTGTCGCAGCCGTCCACCGGCGACCAGACCTACTTCCCGGTCTTCGGCTCGCTGGAGACCTATCCGAACGGATTCGTCTGGCCCTGTGCGATTCTCGCGCTGCTCGCGGTCGGCGTCCTCGGTTACGTCGCCCGGCGGCGCGGCCTCACGAGCTGGCCGAGGCTGGGTGCCGGGTTCGGACTCGCCCTGATCCCGCTGCTGCTGGCGCCGGTCGCGGCGCAGCTGCTGTGGATGCTCCTCACCCTCATCCGGCCGGACTACGGGAACATCATCGACCCCTGGTCGCCCGGCTGGTTCCGGCTCTGCGTGCTCGCGCTCGTCGCGACGATTCTGCTCACCTGGTACGGCCTGCTGCGCAAGCGCTTCGGCGCCTGGAGCCTCGCCATCGGTGCGGTCGGCTGGCTCGCGGTCCTCGGCGTCGTGCTCGCGGCGCTGGCTCCGGGCGGGTCCTATCTCGCCGCGCTACCGGCGATCTGGGTCTGTCTCTACGGCACGGTGGCGATCTGGCTGCCGCAACGTCTGGGCCCGCGCGATCGTCCTCGGCGTGGGCGCCTGTGGTGCGATCGTCGTGCTCGTTCCGACGATCGTGCTGTTCTTTCCGGCGCTGGGACTCGCCACCGGGGCCGCGGCCGCGCTCGTCGCGGTCCTGCTCGGCATGGCGGTGCTGCCCGTGTTCGAGCTGCTCTACCCGCCGCCCCTCGTCGGGCGTTGCACCGCGACGGTTGACGGCACGGGAACGCCGGCGCGCACAACCCGGTGGCGGGCCGCTGCTCCGGCCGCGGTGGCCGGCGTACTCGCCGTCACGTTCCTCGGCGCCGGACTCGCGGTCGACCGGTTCGACGCCGCCCACCCTCGGCCGACCCAGCTGCTGTACGCGTTGAACACCGATACCGGGCAGGCGATCTGGGCCAGTGAGGACGGCCACGTGGGCGACTGGCTCGGCCAGTACGTGGGCGAGCGCCGCCAGCTGGGAACCGAGTTCGGGCTGCTCGCCGACGAGTTCGCGGTGGGCCCGGCCGAGGCCGCCGATCTCCCCGCGCCCGAGGTCACCGTCGATGCCGACGCCGTCACCGGCGACACCCGCTCGCTGACCGTCACCGTCACCCCGCGGCGCGACGTCCGGCTCATCTATCTCGAGCTGCCCGACGCCACGGTGACCGGCGCGACCGTGCAGGGCCGCGAGGTACCTCCCGGTGAGATCGGTGATCGATTCGGGATCGAGTTCCACGCGCCGCCCGCGGAGGGCGTCACCTTCGATCTCGAGATCGCCGGCGCCGGACCGACCACGATCAGAGTTCTGGACGGCAGCGACGGGCTCGCCGAGCTCCCCGGGTTCGTGCCGAGGCCGGCGGACGTCGGCATCCAGGGTTCGCACACGTCGGAGCTGCTGCTGGTGTCGCGGACCGTCACCGTCTGAGCGTCAGGACAGGCAAGCGGCGGGCGCCACCGCGTCCGCGGAGTCGGGCACGGGGCCGTCGGGCGCGCAGCCGACGACCGTGAACCGCTCCCCGGTCCACCGGTAGAGCATCCAGACGGGCGCGCCGTCGGCCCGGTCCTGCACGGCGACACCGAGGTCCCCGCCGAGATCGACGACGGCCGACCGGTCCGTGGCCGACGGAAACGCGTCGTCACCCGAGATGTCGCGCCAGGCACCCGGGTCCCGTCAGCTCGAAGGTGGAGACGATCGCGCGCCCGTCACCGAGTTTGGCCTCCACGGCGCAGTGCGCGGCCGCGTCGCAGGCGAGCACACCGCCGGCGGGCGCTGGAAAGGACGACCCGTAGGGCACGTTGATGACGCCGCGGACCGCGCCGTCGGCTTGCACCGAGAGCAGCAGTGCCCTGCCCGCGGCCGTCGACACCAGCGCGGCCGAGAGCTCGCCCGTCACGCCCGCGTGCGACCCGATCACGGAGCAGCCGTCGCAACTGGCCAGGGAGACCGACAGCGCATCGCCGGGCGGCGGCGCGGGCGGCGGCGCGGGTGGCGGCGCCGGCTCGGCCGGCAGTTCCGGCGGCGCCGGCTCCGGCGTCTGGCCGGCCTCGGCCGGCGGCGATTCGGGCGCGGGTTCGCCGGCCGGCTCCGGTGCCGCCGGCACGGTGGGCGCGGGGGATTCGGGCGCCGGTTCCGACGAGGCCGCCGTGGTCGGGCCGGGCAGGCTCGGCACCGTGACGGTCAGGGTGGCCGGCGCCGACGAGGGCTCCGGGGACCCCGGGCTGGAGGCGGGGGCGGTCGTCGGTGACGTGGACAGCGAGCCGGTGGCGCAGCCCGCCGTGGCCAGCGCGGCCACCGCACAGGCCGCGGCGAGGAGCCGGCTCCGACGGGTCGACGCCACCCGGTTCACCCGGCGCTTCCGCCCGGCAGCGCCGACCGAGCCGCGTCGAGGAACGCGTCGAATCCGGCCGGATCGGCAAGGGCATCCCGGGACACGGCCGTGTCCACCGCCGCGCCGGCGAGGATCCGCTTCACCGGCACCTCGCACTTCTTGCCGTTGAGCGTGCGCGGTACCGAGGACACCGGGACCACCCTGCCGGGCACGTGCCGCGGCGACAGCTCCGCACGGATCACGCCGCGCAGCCGGCGCTCGGCCGCGGCCGGGTCAGCGCCCTCGGCCAGCACCACGAACAACAGCAGGTCCCCCTCGCCGGACGCCGTCGATGTGTCCACCACGAGCGAGTCCGTCACCTCCGGCAACGAATCCACCACGCGGTAGAACTCGGCGGTGCCCATCCGGACGCCGCCGCGATTCAGCGTGGCATCCGACCGGCCCTCGATGACGCAGGACCCGCGGGAGGTGATCCGAATCCAGTCGCCGTGCCGCCACACGCCGGGGAAGTCGGCGAAATAGGCCTCGCGCAGCCGGCTCCCGTCGTCGCCCCAGAAGTACACGGGCATGGACGGCATCGGCGCGGTGATCACCAGCTCGCCGACCTCGTTGAGCAGCGGCCGCCCGTCGGGCGAGAACGCCGCCACCCGCGCACCCAGCGCGCGGCACGAGATCTCGCCCATCCACACCGGCAGGGTCGGCGCCGCACCGACGACGGCGGTGCACAGGTCGGTGCCGCCGGAGACGGACGCGATCTGGATGTCCGCGCCGAGCTCGTCGTGGATCCACCGGAAGCCGTCGGTCGACAGCGGCGAGCCGGTGGAGCCGATCGCGCGGATCGACGTGAGGTCCAGCTCGGCGGCGGGGCGCAGGCCCGCCTTCCGGCACGAGGCGACGAACGGTGCCGCCGTTCCGAAGTACGAGACGCGGTGCCGCTCGGCCAGGCGCCAGAGTGTCATCAGGTCGGGGTGACCCGGGTTGCCGTCGTAGAGGACGACCGTCGCGCCGACCAACAGGCCGCCGACGAGGAAGTTCCACATCATCCAGCCGGTCGTGCTGAACCAGAAGAACCGGTCCCCCGGCCCGATGTCGGACTGCAGCGCCAGTGACTTGAGGTGCTCCAGCAGGATCCCGCCGGCCGACTGCACGATCGGTTTCGGCAGACCCGTGGTCCCGGACGAGTAGAGCACCCACAGCGGCGCGTCGAACGGCACCGGCGTGAAGTCGGAGATCCGCCTGCTCGCCGGTGAAGTCGTCCCAGGACACCATGCCGTCGGGCGTCGCGCCGCCGATCACCGGCACGTGCACGGCGCCGCGGAGGCCGGGCAGCGTCTCCCGGACCCGGCCGACCGTCGCCGAGACGTCGAACTCCCGGCCGCCGTAGCGGTACCCGTCGACCGCGACCAGGACGGTCGGCGAGATCTGGCTGAAGCGATCGATGATCGACGCCGCGCCGAACTCCGGCGAGCACGACGACCAGACCGCACCGAGCGCTGCCGTGGCGAGAAAAGTCACCAACGCGTGGATCCCGTTGGGCAGCAGCGCGACCACCCGATCGCCGGGGCCGACGCCGAGCCGGCTGAGGCCCGACTGCGCGGCACCGACCATGGCCCGCAACCGGCCGATCGTGACCAGCTGCTCCGAGCCGTCCTCGGCGGCGGCGACCACAGCGAGCTCACCGTCGGGGCGATCGGTCCAGGCGGCGAACGCTTGCTCGGTGTAGTTCAGTGTCCCGCCGGGAAACCAGGTGGCGCCGGGCATCACGGCCGCCCCGATGGCGCGCTCGGGGGCGTGGTGCCAGCGGACCGAGAAGTATTCGGCCAGCGCCGTCCAGAAGCCGTCCAGATCCTGCGTGGAGTACTCCCACAGGTCCTGGTACGTCGGGTACGCGGACCCGGTGCGCCGGGTCAGGAACTCCGCGAAGTCGGTGATCCGCGCGCCCGCCGCGCGGTCCGGCGTGGGCTGCCACAGGATCTCGGGAACCACGTCGGCGGTGGACATCCCTCGTTCCTACACCGTCGGACTTCTCGCGCCCGCGATCCCCCCGGCGGCCGTGTCGTTCCGTCGATCGAGCCCGATCGGCCGCGGCGGTCGGCCGACCCGGCGCGGGTCACCCGGTCCGACCGGATCCGGGAGGTCGTTCCGCGGGCGGGCGCCGCGTACTGTCGATCCGGCGGCCCCTTCCGCGCCCCGCCGCCTGGAGGTTGACGAGATGACGGTCCGCACGCGGCCCGCCCTGGATTCGCTGCCCGCATACGTTCCCGGCCGATCGGTCCCCGGCGCGATCAAGCTGGCCTCCAACGAGCTCCCGTTCCCGCCGCACGATGCGGTGCATGCCGCCATCAACGAGGCCATCGCGGCGGGGGCACACGGCATCAACCGCTACCCGGACATGTCCGCCCAGCGCCTGATGTCGGCGCTCGAGGCGCACACGTCCGCGCCGCCGGAACGGCTCATCGCCGGCTGCGGATCGGTGGCGCTCTGCCAGCAGATCGTGCAGGCCGTCGCCGGCGACGGCGACGAGGTCGTCTTCGGCTGGCGCTCGTTCGAGGCGTATCCCATCGTCACGCAGATCACCGGCGCCACGGCAGTGCGCGTCCCCGTCACCGCGGACCACGAGCTCGACCTGCCGGCCATCGCGGAGGCCGTCGGTTCCAACACCCGGCTCGTCTTCGTCTGCACCCCCAACAACCCGACCGGCACGGCGGTCCGCCGAGACGCCCTCGTCGAGTTCCTGGACGAGGTGCCCGCGGACGTGCTGGTGGTGATCGATGAGGCGTACCGGGAGTTCGGCAGCGACGAGGACGCCCCGGACGGGCTCGAGTTCGCCCTCGACCGGCCGAACGTCGTTGCCCTGCGCACGCTGTCGAAGGCGTACGCGCTCGCCGGGCTGCGGGTCGGCTACGCCGTCGGCGACCCCGAGGTCATCACCGCGATGCGGAAGGTCCAGATCCCGTTCGCGCTCAACTCGCTGGCGCAGCACGCCGCGATCGCCGCGCTCGGCGTGCGGGACGAGTTGGCCCCGCTGTGGCGGCAGGTCGTCGCCGAGCGGGGGCGGGTGACCGCGGAGCTCCGCGGCCTCGGCTACGAGATCCCGGACTCCCAGGCCAACTTCGTCTGGCTGCCGCTGCGCGAGGGGGCCGCCGACTTCGCCGCCCACTGCGAGGCGAACGGCGTCATCGTGCGGGCCTTTCCCGATGCGGCCGGCGGCGTCCGGGTGACCATCGGGACGTCGGAGGAGAACGACGTCCTGCTCGCCGCCGCGGGCACCTTCCCACGCTGACCGACGCCGACCGACGCCGACCGCACGGTGCGTGAGGTGACCGGCCGCTCAGACCGCCAGCAGCCGCCAGAGCGCGATCACGCCGAGCACCACGATCGTCGCGCGCAGTGCCACCGGAGACAGCCGGCGGCCGACGCCCGCCCCGATGAAACCGCCGGCGAGGGATCCGGCGGCGATGAGGCCGGCCGCCGCCCAGCTGATCCGGTCGAAGGCGACGATCGTGTACGCGGTCGCGGCGACGACGTTGACGACGAGCGTGAGCAGGTTCTTCGCGGCGTTGATCCGCTGCATCGACTCGGTCAGGAACACGCCCATGACGCCGACCAGCAGGATCCCCTGGGCAGCGGCGAAGTAGCCGCCGTAGACGCCGACCACGTAGGTGCCGATGACCAGGGCCACCATCCGGCCGGCGCCGACCACCACGTGGTCCCGGCCGGCCGCCTCCGACCGGCGGCGGAGCGCGACCTGCAGTCGCGGCTGGACGACCACCAGGATCAACGCCACCACCAGCAGCACCGGGACGACGGCCTTGAAGGTGGACTCCGGCAGGTGCAGCAGCAGCCAGGCCCCCGTCACGCCGCCCACCAGGGACGCCGGCAGCTGCCAGCGCAGGTGTCTGTGCTGCCCGCGCAGCTCGCGCCGGTACCCCCACGTCCCGGACACGCCGCCGGCGACCAGCCCGACAGCGTTCGACATCGTCGCCGTGACCGGCGGGAAGCCGAAGGCGATCAGCGTCGGGAAGGTGACCAGCGTGCCGGAGCCGACGACCGTGTTGATCGTGCCGGCGGCGACGCCGGCGATGAAGATCACCACGATCTCGACGGTGCTCACCCGGCCACCTTGCCGGACGCCCCCGTGTGACGCGCGTCCCGCCCCACCGGTTCGGCGGCGGGTACGCGCCCCGCGGTGGCGCACGGTTCGGCCGCCCGACCGCCGTGACCTGGGCCGTTACACTCGCCGCCTGGAGGCGTGTCCGAGTGGCCGAAGGAAGCCGCCTTGAAAGCGGCCAGGTGTCAAAGCCTCGGGGGTTCGAATCCCTCCGCCTCCGCAGTTCGGCCCCGGCGGCGTGACCCCGGACGCCGCCGAACGGCCGTCCCCGGGATGTCGATCGGCGGTCGAGCTGTCGCTGCGTGATCTGATTGGTGCCGACATCCGGTACTTCCTCGTATGACCCAGCCGTCCTGTTCGCGACCCTGCTCCGAATACCGTCCGCCATTCGGCACGATGGTCCGCCGAGCAGGCGGTCCGACCCAGCACCCGACACCCCGATCTGCACCCCGATTTGCACCCCGATTTGCGAGGCACTCGACGTCATGACCTCCCCAGCGCGGCCGACGGCCGCCGTCATCGGCAGCGGCGTGGCCGGCCTGACCGCCGCCTACCTGCTGCAACGCCGGTACGACGTGCACCTGTTCGAGGCCGACGAGCGCCTGGGCGGGCACGCCCACACGCACGACGTCGAGCTGCACTCCGGGCAGGTCGCCGGGCTGGACTCGGGTTTCCTCGTGCACAACGAGCGCACCTACCCGCACCTGCTGCGGCTGTTCCGCGAGCTGGGCGTCGCGACCCAGGCCTCCGAGATGTCGATGAGCGTGCACTGCGACGGCTGCGGGCTCGAGTACGCCGGCGCCAGGGGCCTCGCCGGGCTGTTCGCCCAGCGATCCGCGCTGCGCCGGCCGCGCTACCTGGCGCTGCTCGCGCAGGTGAAACGCTTCCACCGCCGCGCCAGGGCGCTGCTGACCAGCGGCGACGACGCAGAGACGCTCGGCGAGTTCCTGCACCGCGGCCGGTTCACCCGCTACTTCGCCCATCACTTCGTGCTGCCCCTGGTCTCGTCCGTGTGGTCGTGCGGGTTCGACGGGGCGCGCGGCTACCCGGCGCGCTACCTGTTCACCTTCCTGGATCACCACGGCGCGCTCACGGTGACCGGCTCGCCGCAGTGGCGGACCGTGTCGGGCGGATCCCGGACCTACGTCGACCGCACGGCCAAGCAGCTGACGGCGGTGAACACCGCGACGCCCGTCCGGGCCGTCACCCGGCACGCCGACGGCGTGGTCGTCCGCGACGACGCCGACGATGCCCATCGGGTGGACCGGGTCGTCCTCGCCACCCACGCCGACCAGGCGCTGCGCCTGCTGACCGATGCGACGCCCGACGAGCGGCGCCTGCTCGGCGCCTTCGAATTCCTGCCGTCGGAGGCGGTGCTGCACTCCGACGGCTCCGTGCTGCCCGCGGCACCCGGTGCGCGCGCGTCCTGGAACTACCGGATGGCCAGTTGTGCGTCCGACGACCGGCGGGTGCGGATCAGCTACGACGTCAAGCGGCTGCAGCGCATCGACGACCCGGGCGACTACGTCGTCACGCTGAACGCGGCGGAGTCGATCGACCCGGCCGCGGTGCTGGCCCGGATGACCTACGCGCACCCGACCTACACCCGGGAATCCGTGGCCGCGCAGCGCGAGCTGCCGACGATCAACGCGGGCCGCACCGCGTTCGCCGGGGCCTGGCACGGCTGGGGCTTCCACGAGGACGGCTGCGCGTCCGGCGCGCGGGCCGCCGGCTCCTTCGGTGCCGGCTGGTGACCCGGTGACGATGCTCCGGCCGGTGCGGGCGCCCGCGGCCGCCGAGAACCCGCGCGGCCCGGTTGCCAGGACCGGCCACCGGGCGCGGATCTACCACGCGACGGTGATGCACCGGCGCCGGGCGAACGCTCCCGGGTCCGTCGACCGCACCTTCCGCTACCGGACCTACTACTGGCTGGTCGACGTCGACGCGCTCCCGGAGCTTCCGCGGCCGCTGCGGCCGCTCGCCCGATTCCGCGCGGCCGACCACCTGGGCGACCCGGCCGGCCGCCTCGGCGAGAACGTTCGCGCGGCCTTGCGACGGCACGGCCTCGAGGCGGATCGGGTGCTTCTGCTGACCTGCCCGCGGGTCGGCGGCCACGTGTTCAACCCGCTGTCGGTGTTCTACTGCCTCGCCCGCGATCCCGATGGTGCTGCCGAGCGGGTGGTCGCGATCATCGCCGAGGTGCACAACACCTACGGCGGGCGGCACGTCTACGTCCTGCACCCCGACGAGACCGGCCGGGACAGCGTCGACAAGCAGTTCTACGTCTCGCCGTTCCTGCCGATGGGCGGCACGTACCTGATGCGCACCCCCGTTCCGGACGAGTCGCTCGCCGTGTCGATCGCGCTGCGGCAGGGCGGGCGGACACCGTTCGTCGCCACGCTCACCGGCCGCGGGCGGCCCGCGACCACCGCGGCGATCCTCGGGTCGTCGCTGCGCTGGCCCTTCGTCACGCTGCGCACGGCGGCGCTGATCCGCTGGCAGGGCATCCGGCTGTGGCTGCGCCGCGTCCCGGTGCAGCCCAGGCCGGAGGGCTCCCACCTGGACGAGCGCGGTCGCTGACCTCTTGGGTGCGGACATCGCATCCGGAACCCCGGGGCGTCCAGCGGATTAAGGCGATCGCTCGCCGGGCACATCGGTGTCGACTGCGTCGTCGACGGATGGGGACCGAATCGTGAAGTTCAACCCCAAGGCACGGCTCGACACCTCACAGGTGCAGGACCGGCGTGGCTCCGGCGGTGGGGGCTTCGGCGGCCTCGGCGGGGGCGGCGGTCGCCGCGGTGGCGGAATCAACGTCGGCAGGGGCGGACTCGCGGCCGGTGGCGGCGGCCTGGCGATCCTGATCGTGGTCGCGATCTACCTGATCAACTCGTTCAGCAGCAGCAGCGGCGGCGGCACGGCCGGACCCGGCATGCTCGGCGGGGCCGGCGGAAACCAGGTGGTCGACAACGCCCAGCTCGATCAGGCGTGCCGCACCGGCGCGGACGCCGCGAGCAACGAGGACTGCGCGGCGGTCGCGTTCATCAACTCCGTGCAGGGCTATTGGAACGACGCGCTCGCGTCGGCGGGCGTCACCTACACGGGCGCGGACACCGTGTTCTACAGCGGGCAGACGGGCACGGCGTGCGGCACGGGATCTGCCGGCATGGGCCCGTTCTACTGCCCCGCCGACCAGCAGGTGTACATCGACCTGTCGTTCTGGGACGAGCTGCGGACGAACTTCGGCGCCAACGACGCCCTGTTCACGCAGGCGTACGTCATCGCGCACGAGTACGGCCATCACGTGCAGAACCTGCTCGGCACGAGCGACCGGGTCAGCGGGGCGACCGGCGCGACCTCCGGCGCCGTACGGCTCGAGCTGCAGGCCGACTGCTACGCGGGCGTGTGGGCGAACCACGCCACGAGCGTGCCGGGCGCGGACGGCGAGATCCTGATCACCGAGATCAGCAACACCGACCTGCAGAACGCGCTGCAGACGGCCGCGTCGATCGGCGACGACTACATCCAGACGAACCTCGCCGGTCGCGGCGTCGACCCGTCTCAGTTCAGCCACGGCACCTCGGCGCAGCGGCAGAAGTGGTTCCTGCAGGGCTATCAGTCCGGAGACCCGGCTACCTGCAACACGTTCGACACCGGCAATCTGGGCTGAGCCCTCGCTCCCCTCACGGCAGCGGGGGGACCTCGCGCCCGGGGCGCACGTCGCCGACCGGTCCGCCGCGGCCACGGTCCCCGGTGCCCGATCCTGCGGGCCGCTGCGCCGAGAGCACGATCGCCACGCAGACGAGGATGATGCCGACCAGCTCGGCGAACGTCGGAAGCTGCCCGAGGACGACGGCGCCGATGACGGCGGCGGTGACCGGGAGCATCGCGAGCAGGATGGCGAACCGCGCGGCGGTGACCCGGCGGAGCACGACCTGCTCGATCACGTACGGGATCACCGAGCTGAGCACCGCGACGCCGCACACGGCCAGCGCCAGCCGCCAGTCGGTCAGCACCGTGCCGATCGTGCCCGCGCCCACCGGCAGGAAGGCGAGCGCACCGGCCGTCATCCCGACGGCCAGCGCGCTGATCCCGTCGCGGCGCACGGCGAGGCGCCGCCCGAGCAGGATGTAGGCGGCCCAGGCCGCGGCCGCGCCCAGGATCGCCAGCAGGCCGACGACGACGCCGGAGTTCAGCCCGGTCTCGATCTGCACGCCGGCCAGCAACACGACGCCGCCGGCCGCGATCGCGATTCCCACGCGGTCCCGCCAGCCCCGTCCGGTCACGCCGGCGACCACGACCGGCCCGAGAAACTCGATGGCGACGGCGGTGCCGAGCGGCAGGTGGTCGATCGCGATGTAGAAGGTCACGTTCATGGTCGCCAGGACCAGGCCGAACACGGCCGCCGCGAGGAGGTCTCGCCGGCTCCACGATTGCCGCCATGGTCGACGCCATGCGACCAGGACCACGGCGGACACCAGGATCCGCCACCATGCCACGGCCGGCGCGGCCAGCACGGCGAACAGGCCGACCGCGATCGCAGCGCCGCAGTACTGGGTCAGGCCGGAGGCCAGGAACAGCAGGGGTGCCGGCACCCGCTCGGCGGCGGTCGGGCGCCCGGTCCTGTCCGTCATCCGCGGCTGGCCGTCTGGCGCACCGCGCGTCGGGGGATCATCGTGGAGGTGCGCCGGCCCGGCGAGGTGTCGGCGGACCGCGGTGGGACGGGAGACGGACGATGGCCGACCGGGTCGAGCTGGTCGCCGACGTCTCGCGGCTGGGCGGCGATCTCGCGGGCCTGCGGGCGCTGCTGGACGGACCGCTGGCCGGGCTCTTCGGTGGCGTGCACCTGCTCTCCGTTCCCCTTCCACCCGATATGGCGGACGCCGAGACCGATGCCCGGGCCGCTCTCGACGCTCTCGTCCGCGACTACGACATCATCGTCGACCTCCCGGTGAACGACGTGCCCGCCGCGTCCGCGCCGTTCCTCGACTGGCTCGAGCACGGCGGGGCGTCGGCGTTCGACGGGATGTTCCTGACGCTGGGCTCGGTGTTCCCGGCCGGGGTCGCCGAGTCGGACCTGGCGCTGCTGCACCTCCCGGGGCCAGGGGTGCCGTTCTCCGTCTACGCCGGTGCGGACGGCGCGGCAAGGGTGGTGTGGACGACGTTCGGGCCCGGGCGGATCGACATCGACGTCGCGCATCCGCAGTCGCGCGCGCGGCTGCTCCGCGCACTGGACGACGTGGCTGCCAGTGGGGTACGACGGGTGCGGATCGCCGACGTCGGCTATGCGCGGAAGGCGGCCGGCACCTCGTCGTACTGGCTGCCGCACACCGTGGAATTCCTGGCCGAGATCACCGGCTGGTGCCGCGAGCGCGGCCTGCGGGTCGCGGTCGACGCACCCGACGATCCGGCGCTGCGGCGGCAGGTTGCCGCTCTGGTCGACGACGTCCCGGATGCCGAGCCGGCCCGGCTGGTGATGCAGGCGCTGCGGACCGGTGCCGGCGAGTCCATGGCCGACTGGTTGCGGGGCCGACCGGCGGACGCGAACGATGTGCTGGCGGCGGTGCGACCCACCGACGCGCTGCCCCCGGGCGACGACAGGGTGCTGCTGGCGCACGCCCTGCTGCTGTGGTCGCCGGGCCGGCCACGGGTCTCGAGCGCGGCCCTCATCGCCGGCACCGATGCGCCGCCGGGCGCGACGCCGGATGCACGAGACGTGCCGTCGCCGCCCATCTCCAGGGCGGAGGTGGAGACCGCGCTGAAGCGGCCGGGCCCGGCCGCCCTCCTGCGGCTCCTGCGGTTCCGCGCAGAACACCCGGCGTTCGCGGGCGAGCTCGCGGTTCGCGCCGCGGGGGCCGACCTCCTGGCGTCCTGGACGGCCGGTGCCGACATCGCGGAACTGGACGCCGATCTCGAGACCGGCGAGGCGGCGGTGCGTTTCACCCGGGCCGGGCGGCGGGTGTCGGCGCCACTGGACCGCCTGCCGTAGCCGGATTGTCGAGCCGCGTCAGAGTCCGAAGAACGACCGGCACGCATCCAGCCCGGAGACCTGCACCGTCCACCCCGGGCGCCGGAACGTCTCCGGGCCGAGGGTGAGGCGCTGCTCGACGGCGCGCTCGCCGGGCCGCCGCACGTGCACGCTCGTCCCGTCCGGTTGGTAGCCGAGCTTCTCGGAAACCCTGAGTGACGCGGGATTGTCGAGGAACGCGCCGCTGTCCGCGCGCGTGGCACCGAGCTGGTCGAATGCGAATTGCAGTACCGCGGAGCGCATCTCGGTGCCGATGCCCCTTCCGTGGTGCGCCGTGCCGAGCCAGGAGCCGGTGGCGACCAGTCGGCGCACCGTGAACTCGCGGGCCATCAGGTCCTGGATGCCGACGAACTCGCCACCGGCGCGCACCCCGAACGGCAGCCCCCACGACTCCGGCTTCGCCTCGGCGCGCTGCGACCACCAGTGCCGGAGGGCGCTCGCGACGAGTTCGTCCGGCGGCAGCTCCGTCCACGGCGTGGCGAACGGCATCTGCCCCGCGCCATGGATGCCGCTCAGCGCGAGCTCCAGTGCCTCGACGAGGTCGTCCTCCGCCAGCGGCGCGAGCACGAGCCGCGGCGTGCGCAGCCGCAGGCCGAACACGGGCCAGAAGTCGGCCAGGGTCCGCGCGGTCATGGGCCAACGGTGACGCTCGGCGGTGGCCCCGGCAACCGGATTGGACCCGACCCCCTCGCCGACCCGGCCGCCGCTACCCTCGGACGTCATGTGGGCCGTGACCGTCGAGCAACCGGGAACTCCCGCCTCGCTCGGCTGGTCCGAGGTGCCCGAACCCGGCGTCCGTCCCGGGGACGTGCTCGTCGAGGTGTCGGCAGCGGGCGTCAACCGCGCAGACCTGCTGCAGGCGGCCGGCCACTACCCGCCGCCGCCCGGCGCGTCCGAGATCCTCGGCATGGAGTGCTCCGGGACGGTCGTCGAGGTCGGGGCCGAGGTCCGGGAGTGGCGGGTCGGCGACAGGGTCTGCGCCCTATTGGCCGGCGGCGGCTACGCGCAGCGGGTCGCCGTGCCGGCCGAGCAGGTGCTGCCGGTGCCGGCCGGCGTCGGCCTCGTCGAGGCCGGCGGGCTGCCGGAGGTGGCGTGCACCGTGTGGTCCAACCTGGTGATGACCGCCGGGCTGACGGCCGGATCGACCGTGCTGGTGCACGGCGGCGGGTCGGGGATCGGCACCATGGCGATCCAGGTCGCCGCGCGGCTGGGCGCACGGGTGGCCGCGACCGCATCCCGGCGGACCACGCTCGACGTCTGCCGTGAGCTCGGCGCCGAGATCCTGATCGACTACGCGTCCGAGGACTTCGTGGCGGCGATGCGGGCCGGCACCGATGGGCGGGGCGCGGACGTCATCCTCGATCTGATCGGGGCGAAGTACCTGCAGCGCAACGTCGACGCGCTGGCCGACGGCGGGCGGCTGGTGATCATCGGCCTGCAGGGCGGCACCCGCGCCGAGCTCGACATCAACGCGCTGATGCGCAAGCGCGGCGGCATCATCGGCACGACGCTGCGATCGCGGCCCGTCGCCGGCCCGGGTTCGAAGGGCGAGATCGTCGCATCCGTCCGGGACGGGCTGTGGCCGCGGATCGCGTCCGGCGAGATTCGACCGGTGATCGACGCGGTACTGGACATGCGGGATGCCGGGCGGGCACACCGCCGCATGGCGGAGGGCGGGCACGTCGGCAAGATCGTGTTGCGGGCTCCCGGCGAGGAATCCGATGACAGAACGAGGGAGTGAGCGGATGAGCGAGGACGAGGGTCACCGGGTCGTCGTGATCGGGCCGGACGGGCAGCCGATGGGCTACGCCACGGTTCCGGGGCCCGGCGGGGCGCCCGGTGGTTCCGGAGACGACCAGGACCCCGCGGATCGGCCGCCGGGTCCGGCGGACGCCATCGGCGAGCCGGCCAAGGTGATGAGGATCGGCACCATGATCAAGCAGCTGCTCGAGGAGGTGCGGGCGGCGCCGCTGGACGAGGCCAGCCGGGTCCGGCTGCGTGAGATCCACCGCAGGTCGATCGACGAGCTCGAGGACGGGCTGACGCCGGAGCTGCGCGAGGAGCTCGAGCGGCTGTCGCTGCCGTTCACCGAGGACACGATCCCGTCGGACGCGGAGCTGCGGATCGCCCAGGCGCAGCTCGTCGGGTGGCTGGAGGGCGTGTTCCACGGCCTGCAGACGGCGCTCGTCGCCCAGCAGATGGCGGCCCGCATGCAGCTCGAGCAGATGCGCCGAGGTGCGTTGCCGCCCGGGCATTCCGCGCCCGACGGCCAGGCCGGCCCGCTGGGCGGGCCGTCGGGGACCGGCCAGTACCTGTAGACCCATCCGCCGGCTCGTTCGCGATTCGCGGGTACGGTCCGCAGGCGCAGCGTGCCTGGCATGCTCGTCGAACGATGCCGTCGGAGCGACAGCTATTTGCCTGCCGGCCCGGCGACTCCTAGGTTTGGACCCGCCGAGGGCAGCGATGCTCCTGCGCGCTTCCAGCGGCGCCGTGCCGAGGAACGGACGTTCACGTGCGCACTCTGACGCTGCTGCTCACCGTCGCGATTGTCGGCCTGCTTCCAGGCGCGCCCCCGGCCTCCGTCACGGCGCCCGAACGTGCGGCGTCCTCCCCCTTGCTCGGTGCGTCCGGGTTCCAGGTTCGCAACCTCGGCAATCTCGGTGACGCCACCTCCGGTCCGTCGTCCGCCAACTCGATCAACGATCGGGGGGTTGTGGCCGGGACCACGCGGCAGTCGGAGGGGTTCGAGCGGGCATTTCGCTGGGATCCTTCGACGCGTTCGATGCTCGACCTCGGAACTCTCGGCGGCCCCGGCTCGCAGGGCAACGACATCAACACGCGAGGGCACATCGTCGGAGCCGCCGACACCGCGAGCGGCGAGGTTCACGCCTTCCTGTGGGATCCGGCGTCAGCGATCATGCGCGACCTCGGAACGTTGGGGGGTGCGTCGTCTCGCGCCTGGGCGATCAACGACCGCGGGCAGGTCGTGGGCGAATCCGCCGGAATCGACGGCCGCACCCACGCCTTCCGATGGGATCCGCAGTCCGACCGGATGGCCGACCTGGGCACCCTGGGCGGTGAGCAGTCGAGTGCGACGGGCATCAATGACTGGGGGCAGATCGTCGGTTCGGCGCAGACCGCGGCCGGGCTGACCGAGGCCTTTCGCTGGGACAGCGTCAGGGGCATGAGGAGTCTCGGCGTGCTCGCGGGGTCGGTCGCCTCGTTCGCCAACGACATCAACACCTGGGGTCAGATCGTCGGATACTCCACGGACGTCGCCGACGACTCCGACCGCGCCTTTGTGTGGAACCCGCTGACCCGGCAGATGAAAGAAATTCCCGGTCTCGGCGCGGGTAATTCCCGAGCCAATGCGATCAACGATCTCGGTGCGGTGGTCGGCGCTCGCAGGGACTCCGCAGGAGACCTCCGGCCATTCCTGTGGAGTTCGATCTCGCGGCGTTCGATCGAGCTTCCCGGGCTGTCCGGCGGTGCGGCGGAGGCGTTGGACATCAGCGACACGACCAGGATCGTGGGAACGGGCGACGGCGGCACCGGTCAGTTCGCGGCGCTGCTCTGGACGCGCCGCTGAGCCGTCAGCCCCGGACGGGCGTCCAGCCGATCACAGGGCGCGCTCGTGGTCCCGCGTGGCCTCGACCTCGCGGGATGCGGCGCCTGCGGCCGTGGCGTCTCCGTTACGCCCCGGCGGCGCGCCGGGCTGGATCACCCGGCCCTGCATGAGCGGCGTCGTCTCGTCCCACCGGACGCCGGACGACTCGTCCAGCCGGCGCCGCGCGATGCCCGACAGCGTCTCCAGCACGACCCGGTTGCCGAGCATCGCGGTGACATCGGCGTGGTCGTAGGGTGGCGCCACCTCCACGATCTCCATCCCCACCAGCGGCGCGTCCCGGCCGATCCGCCGCACGGCGTCGAGCAGCTCACGGCCGGTCAGCCCGCCGGGCTCGGGGGTGCCCGTGCCGGGCGCCATGCCGGGATCGACGACGTCGATGTCGACGGAGAGGAAGACGCCGTCCGTGTCGTCGGCGGCGATCGCCAGCGCCTCGGTCAGCACGGCGTCGAGTCCGCGCCGGCCGATCTCGGCCATCTCGTAGCAGCGCATCCCCTGCTCGGCCATCCAGAGCAGCTCCGGCGGTTCCGGCCAGTATCCGCGCAGCCCGATCTGCAGGAATCGGTCGCCGCGCACCGCGCCCGACTCGATCACCCGGCGCATCGGCAACCCGTGGCCGTACAGGGATCCGAACTGGATCTCCCCGGTGTCCGCGTGAGCGTCGAAGTGCACAACGGCGATCCGGCCGTAGCCGAAATGCTCCGCCAATCCGGTGATGTCGGCCTGCGCGATGGTGTGGTCACCGCCCAGCACGACGGGAACGACGCCGGCCGCGGCCAGCTGGGTGATCGCCGCCTGCAGGCTCGCGAGTGCGCGAGCGGTCTCCGTCGGTGCCATCTCGATGTCGCCCGCGTCCACCACCCCGAGGTCGAGCAACGGGTCCACCCGCATCGACAGGTGCGGCCGGGAGCCGGTGTGCTCCGAGTAGTCGCAGCAGCGCAGCGCCATCGGGCCCATCCGCGCGCCGGACCGGTATGAGGTTCCCGAGTCGTAGGGCGCGCCGACGACCACCGCCGACGCCGCGGCGTAGCTCGCGGGGTCGGACAGGTCGCAGCGCGGCACGCCGGTGAAGGTGACGTCCGGTCCGAACATGGAGCCGTACCTGGCCATGCGCTCGATTGTCCTCCTCGTCCGGAGTGGTTCGTCCGCCCGCAGACAACGAATTTCGTTGTGTCAGGCCCCTAGTACAACGATTTCACTTGCGTGAGCGGTTACCGTCCACGATAATGGATGTCATGAGTCGAGCGGATCGTGCGCGATGAGCGCCCCGCCGACCACCGAGCGGCCCAGGGACCGGCGACCATCCTCCGCCGGGACCTGGTCCGGGCGGCCGGCTTTCCCGGCGATGCCGCTGGACGACGTGTCGAAGAAGATCATCGAGCAGCTGCAGCAGGACGGGCGGCGCCCCTACGCCGCCATCGGGGAGGCCGTCGGCCTGTCGGAAGCCGCCGTGCGGCAACGGGTCCAGCGGCTCATCCGATCCGGCGCGATGCAGATCGTCGCGGTCACCGATCCCCTGCAGGTCGGCTTCACCCGGCAGGCGATGATCGGCATCAAGGTGGAGGGCACGCTCGATCCCGTCGTGCAGGCGCTGACGGAGATGGACGAGGTCGCGTACGTCGTTCTCACCGCCGGCTCGTTCGACGTCCTCGCCGAGGTCGTCTGCGAGGACGACCAGCACCTGCTCTTCGTGCTGAACGAGCGGATCCGGCCGATCGAGGGCGTGCGCAGCACGGAGACCTTCGTCTACCTCGAACTGACCAAGCAGACCTACACATGGGGAACACGATGACTCTCGCGACATCTCGCGCCACCGACCACCTCTGGCTGCACTTCACCCGGATGTCGTCCTACGACGACCATCCGGTCTCGATCATCGAGCGCGGCGAGGGCTGCTACATCTGGGACACCGACGGGAAGCGCTATCTCGACGCGCTGTCCGGGCTGTTCGTGGTGCAGGCCGGTCACGGCCGCGAGGAGCTGGCGCAGGCCGCGGCCGACCAGGCGCGCAAGCTGGCGTTCTTCCCGATCTGGTCGTACGCGCACCCGGCAGCGATCGAGCTGGCCGATCGGCTGGCCGCTGCCGCACCGGGCGACCTGAACAAGATCTTCTTCTCGTCGGGCGGCGCCGAGTCCGTGGAGACGGCCTGGAAGCTCGCGAAGCAGTACTTCAAGCTGGTCGGCAAGCCGACCAAGCACAAGGTGATCAGCCGCGCGATCGCCTACCACGGCACGACGCAGGGCGCGCTGTCCATCACCGGGGTGCCGGGGTTCAAGCATGCCTTCGAGCCGCTCGTGCCGGGCTCGATCCGGGTGCCGAACACCAACTTCTACCGGGCACCCGCCTACGTCGCGGACGACGAGAAGGTGTTCGGGCGCTGGGCCGCCGACCAGGTGGAGGAGGCCATCCTCATGGAGGGCCCGGACACGGTCGCCGCGGTGTTCGTCGAGCCCGTGCAGAACGCCGGCGGCTGCATTCCACCGCCCCCCGGGTACTTCGACCGGCTGCGCGAGATCTGCGACGCCCACGACGTTCTCCTCGTGTCGGACGAGGTGATCTGCGCGTACGGCCGGCTCGGCACGATGTTCGGCGCGCAGAAGTTCGGCTACCAGCCGGACATCATCACCTCGGCCAAGGGGCTGACGTCCGGCTACTCCCCGCTCGGCGCGGCGATCATCTCGGACCGGGTGTACGAGCCGTTCTCGCGCGCGGATGCGATCTTCCCGCACGGGTACACCTTCGGCGGGCATCCCGTCTCCTGCGCGGTCGCGCTCGCCAACCTCGACCTGTTCGAGCGGGAAGACCTGCTGGGCCACGTGCTTCGGCAGGAGCATGCCTTCCGCGCGACGCTGGAGCGGCTGCTCGACCTGCCGATCGTCGGCGACGTCCGCGGCGACGGATACTTCTACGGCATCGAACTGGTGAAGGACAAGGCCACCAAGGCGACGTTCAACGCGGCCGAGAGCGAGCGCATCCTGCGGGGTTTCGTGTCCACCCAGCTGTTCGAGCGCGGGTTGTACTGTCGTGCCGACGATCGCGGTGACACGGTCGTGCAGGTCGCGCCGCCGCTGATCGCGGGCCAGCGGGAGTTCGACGAGATCGAGTCGATCCTGCGGTCGGTGTTCAGCGAGGCCTGGGCGCTGCTCTGATCCCTCGCGCGCCGTCGAGGTTTCGCGCCGGGGCCTGTTCGCTCAGAACCACCGCTCGAGGACCTGGGCCACGCCGTCCTCGTGGTGGTCCGCGGCGATCTCCGCCGCGACCGCGCTGACATCGGGATGCGCATTCGCCATCGCGACCGCGTGCCCCGCCCACGCCAGCATCTCGAGGTCGTTCGGCATGTCGCCGAACGCGACCACGTCGGCCGCGTCGACCTGCCAGCGCCGGGCGAGCGCGGCGAGCGCCGAGCCCTTGTTCACGCCGGCGGCCGCGACCTCGATCAGCCCGTCGTCGGTGGAGTAGGTGATGTGCACGGACTCGACGCCGGTGGCGCGCGCCGCATCGGCCAGCGCCTGGGAGTCGTCGCCGCCGCGGACGAGCAGCTTCGCCGCCGGCTCGGCGAGCACCACCGAGCGAGGCGCGCGCTGGAAGTACCCGAACTCCCACGGATGGTGGTAGTGGTCCTCGGCGATGCACGCCTGCAGGGAGACGCCGAGTCGCTCGACGGCCAGCGCGAACCCGTCGGCGTGACCCTCCAACTCGCCGACGAAGTGCTGCATCGTGTTCGGCGTGAGCGGCGAGGACGCGATGATCTCGCCGGCGGCGATGTCGTAGACGACCGCACCGTTCATGCAGACGGCGGTGCCGGTGAATCCGGCGTCGATCACCGGTCCCAGCCACCAGATCGGTCGGCCCGTCGCCACCACCACCCGGGCACCGGCCGCCGCGGCCCGCTGCAGCGCGGCGACGTTGCGCTCGCTGACGGCGGCGCCGGACCGGTCGAGCAGCGTGCCGTCCATGTCGGTGACCACCATCGCCGGCCGCGCGCCGCCGCCGGGCGCGAATCTCGTCTCGGCGGGGGGTCGCTCGGCACCGTCGAGGCGGTCGGCGGGATACAGGGTCACGGGTTCATTGTCCCCGACGGATCCGGCCGTCCCCGCCATCGAGCGGTGACGGCAGCCACCCGCCTGCCATGCGTCCGCCGCCGGACCGGCTCCCATCGAGATCCCGTCGCGTCGTCGCCCGCGACGGCACGGGTGACCGCGCCGGTCGCCGCGTCCCCGCCGGGTCGGCGGTGTCGGCGGTCAGCTCCGCCGCACGTGGCCCGACCAGGCGGTCATCAGCCGGTCGAGCGCCGGATCCCCGGTTCCACCCGCGAGCGCCCGGGCGATGGTGCCATCGCCGGCCAGGTCGTAGCGGTGCACGGTCGCCGGAAGCTCGGCGCGCGGCGCCCGCGCGCCGAGAACCGCGACCGTGTCGAGCACGCGAGCGGCGCCGAGAATGCCGGGGAATCGCCGCCCGGTCTGGTCGGTCAGGTCGAGATCCTCTGCCAGCAATTCGGTTCCGCCGAGCCGGACGCGGGTGCTGGTGGCCAGGGCGCCGCCGCGCTCGCCGGACCGACCGAGCACCAGGGTGTCCCGGACGACCGCCAGACCCCCCGGATCGAGGTCGATCCCGAGCGACCGGGTCACCGCGGCGCCGTCGGACACGACGAACGGCTGCCCGAACCACGTCAGCGTGCCGCCGGCCGCGACGCGCACCCGCACGCTCCACGAGGAAGCGGTACCCCCGGCGTCATAGGCGACGGTGCCGGCGTTCTCGTCGATCCGCAGCCACGCCCCCGCACCGACATCGATGTCGACGACAACGTGATCGCCGCCGAGCAGCAGCGCGCGCGTGGCGACCAGGGCGACGCGCGCGCCCGACTCGGTCACCGCGATCACCCGCGGGCTGAGCGCGGTCTCGGCCAGCGCCAGGCGGGCCCGGCCGGTCGCCGCCGCGACGCCGATGCGCGTCACCCGTGGTCGTGCCCAGCGGTGCCGTCGGCGTGGCTGTGCTCGAGGCCGTCGGCGTGCGCGCCGAGTCGCGCCCGCCGCGTCCGCGTGGAAGTGCGGCGCCATGGGACCGGGATCGACCGCGACGTGCCGGCCGCCGCGGAAGGCCCGCAGCACCCCGCGCACCCAGTCGGTCAACGCGTCGATGGAGCCCCGGTCGAGGCGGGAGAGCGCGAGCACGGGGCGGCCGTCGCGCGCGGCCGTGGCGTCGGCGACCATCCGCGGCACGTCCACGCCGACGTACGGCCCGAGATCGGTCTTGTTCACCACCAACAGGTCCGCCCGCGCGATGCCGGGACCACCCTTGCGCGCGACGTCTCCCCCGCCGGCCACGTCGAGCACGAAGATCTGCGCGTCGACCAGCGCCGGAGAGAAGGTGGCCGTGAGATTGTCGCCGCCGGACTCGACGAGAACCACGTCCAGCGGCGCGAAGTCGCTCTCCAGGTCCTCCACGGCGAGCAGATTGGCGGTGACGTCGTCGCGGATGGCGGTGTGCGGGCAGGCGCCGGTCTCGACCGCGCGGATCCGCGCCGGGTCGAGCACGCCGGCGGAACGGAGGAACCGGGCGTCCTCGTCGGTGTAGATGTCGTTGGTGACGACGCCGAGCCGCAGCTCGGACGCCAGCTCTCGGCAGACCAGCGCGATCAGCGACGACTTCCCGGTGCCGACGGGGCCGGCGACGCCGAGCCGCAGGGACCGGGAGATCGGCGCCGCCGCCGGCGGCGCAGGAGCGTCCGGCGAGCCGGCGGGGGCGGCGGTCTCGGGGAGAGTGTCAGGCACGGAACAACCTCTGGGTGGCGGTGGCGTGCTGCTCGGCCCACTGCTCGATGAGCGGGGCGGCGCAGGCGGGGAGCTCGTCGATCGCGGTCATCGTCGACAACGCGCTCACCATACGCGCGACGGCCGGCGCGGCTCCGATCACCCAGCGGGTCGCCTCCGCGGGGTCCATCGGGTGCAGCTTGAGCGCGGCGGCGGCGATCGTCTGGACGTCGTCGTAAGCGACGAGGCTGACGAGCTGCCGCGGGCTCAGCCCGGCGGCAGCCGCCGCCACGCCGAGCGCGACCGCCCGGGTCGGCGCGGAGAGCCGCGCGGCGGCGCGGACCGCGGGATGGTCGGGCCAGAGCGTCCGCAGCAGCCGGAGGTAGCCGCGGCCCATCAGCTCGGCGTTCTCCCGCAGGGCCGGGCTCGTCGTCCTCGCCCGCCACGCCTCGTCCACCCGGCCGAGCTGGGTCCGAAGGTCGGCGACGTGGGAAATCGCGCGATGCCGGGCCAGCACGGCCGCCCCCGCCTCGACCGTGGTGATCGTCCGCAGCCGGGCGTCGATGTAGGCGGGCACGTCCGCGATCGACATCCCTCCGCGCAGCGCCGGCTCCAGCCCGGCCGACTGCGTGTGCGCCCCCGTCGGCAGCCGCGCGTCGGCCAGCAGCATCAGCAGAAACTCCGAGTCCGGCACGGGGAGAGTCTCCCCCGCCGCGTGGAACCCGCACGCGCCATGACTCTGCGCGCCCGCTCCCTCGACCTGCCAGGACACGCCCTCCGCCGGCGCCGGCAAGGGCACGTCCTGGCGAGTCGATGCAGGGATGTGCACAGGTCGGGGGGCGGAGCAGACGCCGGGCCACACTGCGACATGCCCGCCGGTCCCCGCATCCCGATTCCGCGCGGCGTCGTGGGCTCGCCCTTCACGGTCCAACAGGGACGCTCCATCGGCATCACGCCGAAGCGGCTGCGCGGCCGGGACCTGGAGAAGCCGTTTCGGGGTGTTCGACGGGCGGGCGTCGGCGATCCGACCGAGCTCGACGTCCAGGCGCGCCTGATCGAGCAATGCCGTGCGCTCGAGCTCGTGCTGCCGGACTGTGCGTACTTCAGTCACCTGACCGCCGCCCGGCTGTGGCCTCTCCCGTTGCCGTTCGCCGAGCGGTTGCGAGACCTGCATGTCTCGGTCCCAGCTCCGCAGCGCGCCGTGCGGCGAGTCGGCGTGGTCGGGCACACGTCCTTCGATCCGGAGATTCGAATCGTCGCCAGGAGCGGGCGCCGCGTGGCCGACGCCGCCACGATCTTCCTGCAGCTCGCGACCGCGCTGTCCCAGCCCGAGCTGGTCGCCGTGGGCGACGCGATGGTTCTTGCCCCCAAGCGTTTCGATCCGTGGTCCGATCGCCCCTGGGTCCGGTTCGCCGCGCTCCGGGAGCGCGTGGATCGCTTCCACGGCCGCGGCAAGCGACGAGCGGCTGCCGCCCTCGAGCTGATCCGCCCGGGCGCGGAATCGAGGCCGGAGACACTGCTGCGGCTCGCACTGGTGGGCTCCGGACTGCCCGAGCCCGAGGTGAACACCGACATCGTCGACGGGGACGGACGTTTTCTCGCCCGGGGAGATCTCGTCTACCGCGGGTTCCGCGTGCTCGTCGAGTACGACGGCGACCAGCACCGCACCAGCACCGACCAGTTCGAGCGGGACCTCGGTCGCCTGGACGATCTGGCCGCCGCCGGCTGGCGGGTCGTGCGCATCTCCGGCCGCGCGTTCTTCGGCGATCGAGAGCGCGCCATCGGGCGCGTGACCCGAGCGCTCGAGGCCGCCGGATGGCGCCCCGACGCATCGTGACTTGCCGGAACACGCCCTTCATGACGGCAGCGAAGGGCGTGTTCCGGCACGTCGACGAGGGTCAGCGGCGCAGAGCGTGTTTCGGCACGTCGACGAGGGTCAGCGGCGAAGGCCCATGGCGCGGAGGATCTGGTCGTGCACGTCCGTGTTGCGCTGCATGCGGGCGAACTGGTCGGCGCCGGGACCCTGCGCGGTCACCGGCACGGCGGCACCGGTGTGGTTGCCGGTCGTCCAGTCCACCGTCAGGTAGAGCTGCGGGTTCGAGTTGGCGATCTTGATCGGACCGTCTGCAGCAGTCTGACCCTCACCGTTCTCGATGTCCGTTCCGACGTTCTCGATGGCGAGGCCACCCGTCTCGTGGTCGCCGATCACGATCACCAGCGTGCGCGGCGTGCGCTTGGCGAAGTCGAGGACCATCTTCACGGTCTCGTCGAGGGCCTGGCCGGCCTTGATCGTGAGGGTCGTGTTGCTGTGGTGGGCCATCTCGTCGATGCCCTCCTCCTCGATCAGCAGGAAGAAGCCCTGCCGATCCTTGGACAGCAGCTCGAGCGCCTTGCCGGCCATGTCGCGCAGCGGCACGACCGGGGCGTAGACGTCGCCGCCAAATTCGCCGCCCGTCCCCTCCGGCGGCTCGTGCTGGAACATCTCCTCGTTGGCGAACAACCCGAGCACCTTGCCCGAGGTGACCCCCGCGAGCTGGTCGCCGTTCTTGACGTAGGTGTAGCCGAGACTCTGCGCCCGCTCCACGAGATTGCCCGCGGTGCCCTTGCTGACTTCCGGCGGTACGAAGTCGGGGCTGTCCGGCCAGCCACCCTGGTTGCCCGCCGGGAACCAGTAGTCCTCGCCGCCGCCGAGGATGACGTCCGGCTTGCTGGATTCGAGGTACTGCCGGGCGATCTCGCTCTGCTGCGCCCGGTCCGGAGTGTGCGCGCCGAACGCGGCCGGCGTGGCGTCGGTGACCTGCGAGGTGGTGACCAGCCCCGTGGCCTTGCCCGCTCGCCGCGCGCTCTCGAGCAGCGTGGTCACCGGCTTGCTGTTGATGTCGACGCCCACAGCGCCGTTGAAGGTGCGGACGCCGGTCGAGTACGCGGTGGCGGCCGCCGCGGAGTCGGTGACGGCCTCCTCGGTGTCGGCCGAGTCGGTCTGCACCAAGCCCGCGTAGTCCATCTTGTTCATCGCCAGATCGCCGTCCTGGCCGACCGTCGCGAGCCGGATGAGCTCGCGGTGGGCGATGCCCATGCCGTCGCCCTGGATGAAGATCACGTTCTGCGCGCGATTCCCCCAGCCGTTGCCGCCGGGGCGGCCGTCGAGCGCTTGCTGACGCGGCCGGCGAGGCGCTGCCGGCCGCGGGCGGCGGGGCCGAGGCCGTGACCGACGACAGCACCAGCGCGCCGGCCGAGGAGATCGCGATCACCCCCGCCGCTGCCGCGAGCGTCCGAGACGAGAACCAGTTCCGGGTGGACCGCACCACGACGACCTCCTCAGCGGACGGTAGCGCCGTCGGTACCGTCCGTGATTGTCTAGCGTGTGCCGCGGCCGGGCGCAAGGGCTGTCCCATTCGCGAGATTCCTCCCGCCAGCACGGTTCCCGCCGGATCGGGCAACCGCCGAAGCCGCAGGACGTGCTCGTTCGACGCAGCGGGCAGCGTCTCCCGCGGGTTCGGCGCGAGGGAGCGGGTTCCGCGCGAGGGAGCCGGAGCGGGTCAGAACATCGTGTACAGCTGCGCCAGCGGCAGGACCGTCGGCCGGCGCCGGCACGACCGACTCGCCGTCGATGGAGATCTCGAACGAGTCCGGCTTGATCTCGATGCGCGGGAGCGCGTCGTTGTTGATCATCTGCGCCTTGCCGACGTCGCGGGTGGATCGGACGGCGGCGAGGCGGCGGCGCAGGCCGAGCCGGTCGGCCAGGCCGTCCTCGATCGCGGCCGGCGCGACGAACGACACCGAGAGGTCGCCCGCGACGGCGTCGGTCAGCGCGGGCCGCATCAGCACCGGCTGCGGCGTGGGGATCGAGGCGTTGGGGTCGCCCAGCGCGCCCCACACCAGGCCGCCGCCCTTGATGCACCACGGCCGGCCGGATGCCGAAGAACTTCGGCTCCCACAGCACCAGGTCCGCCAGCTTGCCGACCTCGACCGAGCCGACCTCGTGCTCGATACCGTGCGAGATCGCCGGATTGATCGTGTATTTCGCGACGTACCGGCGCGCGCGCAGGTTGTCGGCCGGCAGGCCGCCGCCGAGATCGCCGCGGCGGGCCTTCATCACGTGCGCCACCTGCCAGGTGCGGGTGATCACCTCACCGATCCGGCCCATCGCCTGCGCGTCGGACGAGGTCAGCGAGATCGCCCCCATGTCGTGCAGGATGTCCTCGGCGGCAATGGTTGTCGCCCGGATGCGGGATTCGGCGAAGGCGAGGTCCTCCGGCACCGACGGGTTCAGGTGGTGGCAGACCATCAGCATGTCGAGGTGCTCGGCCACGGTGTTCTCGGTGTGCGGCAGCGTCGGGTTCGTCGAACCCGGAATGACGTTCGGCAGTCCGGCCAGCGTCAGGATGTCCGGCGCGTGCCCGCCGCCGGCGCCCTCGACATGGAAGGCGCTGATCGACCGGCCGGCGATCGCCGCGATGGTGGACGCGACGTAGCCGGACTCGTTCAGCGAGTCGGAGTGCAGCGCGACCTGCAGGCCCCACTCGTCGGCCGCCGCGCAGCGCCGCAGTCGATCGCGGCCGGCGTGGAACCCCAGTCCTCGTGCAGCTTGTAGCCGCCGGCGCCGCCGAGCGCCTGCTCGGCCAGGCCCTCCTGCGACATCGTGTTGCCCTTGCCGAGCAGCAGCACGTTGATCGGGTAGGGGTCGAGGGAGCGGTGGATCCTCGCCAGGTGCCAGGCGCCGGGCGTCACCGTGGTCGCCTTGGATCCCTCGCTCGGCCCGGTGCCGCCGCCGCCCAGGGTGGTCAGCCCGGTGGCCAGCGCCTCGACCACCTGCGACGGCGAGAGCAGGTGCACGTGGGTGTCGATGCCGCCCGCGGTGAGGATCTTGCCCTCGCCGGAGATGATGTCGGTCGACGGGCCGATCTGCAGGTCGCGGGTGCACGCCGTCGGCGATGTCGGGATTGCCGGCGCGGCCGAGCGCGACGATGCGGCCGTCCCGGATTCCGACGTCGGCCCGGACGATGCCCCAGTGGTCGAGCACGATCGCGTTGGTGATGACCGTGTCCGGCGCCCCCTCGGCCCGGGTGGTGCCGCCCTGGGCCATCGACTCCCGGATCGACTTGCCGCCGCCGAACACGGCCTCCTCGCCGCCCGCGGTGAGGTCCTGCTCGACCTCGATCCACAGATCGGTGTCGCCCAACCGGATCTGGTCGCCGACCGTCGGCCCGTACAGATGCGGCGTACTCCTCGCGGGAGATCTGCACCATGGCTACAGCTCCTGTTCCGAGGCCGGCTTGATCTGCAGGCCGGGGACCCGTCGACGGCCCTGCAGGGCCACCGCCGCCACCCGCTTCGCGGCGCCCGGTTCGAATCGCCGTGACGTGCCGGACGGGATGTCCAGCCGGAATCCGTGCGCGGCGGCGCGGTCGAAGCTCAGCGCGGTGTTCGCCTCGGCAGGTGCAGGTGCGAGCCGATCTGCACCGGCCGGTCGCCGGTGTTGACGATCTCCAGCTCGATCCGCTCGTCGGCACGCCCGGTCCGCGTTCAACTCGATGTCGCCGGGCGCGGTGCGGATCGCACCCGGTCCCGATGATGAGCCGGAAGCCATGTCGATCAGCGCCTTTCGATGGGGGTCGGTCGAGTCAGGCGATCGGGTGGTGGATGGTGACCAGCTTGCGGCCGTCGGGGAACGTGGCCTCCACCTGGACGTCCGGCAGCATCTCGGCGACGCCCGTCCATCACCTGGTCCCGGCTGAGCACCTCGCGGCCGGCCGCCATCAGGTCGGCGACCGAGCGACCGTCCCGCGCTCGCTCGATCACCCAGGTGGTCAGCAGCGCAACGGTTTCCGGATAGTTGAGCTTGACCCCGCGCTCGAGCCGGTCCCGGGCGACCATGCCGGCGACCGCCAGCAGCAGCTTCTCGGTGTCGGCGGGTGTCAGGTGCACCGGTGCCTCCTGATCTGGAACGGTGGTGGCGGCGCCCTGGCATCCTCGGCCGTCCCGTGGCGGGCCGATGCGCTCGTCGTCGTGGAGGTCGATCGTCACAAATGACTGTGTCGGGCAGGTTTCGCTGTCGATCTTGCCCCCACCACCGGGCGGGCCGGCGTCGACGCCAGGGCGTCAGCTGCCGAGATACGTGGAGTAGGAGAACGTGCTGGCCAGGACCGCCAGGTGGTAGTGCTTGCGATCGCCGGGGAGCGCGACGTCCAGCGTGATCGCCGGATAGAAGACGGCCGGGTGCCGGTCGGCGAAGTACGTGGCGGTGTCCAGCCGGAGCCGGAATCGGCCCGGCGCGAGGTCGAGCGTGTTCAGTCGCTGGATGCGGCCGTCCTCGTCCGTGATCCCCATGCCGACGACGTTCGGCGGCCCGACGAGGGGGATCGACTCCAGGGTGGCGGCGATGCCGCCGGCGGGGTGACCCAGGGACGTGTCGAGCACGTGCGTGGACAACCTGGTGATCGTCAGGTCGAAGCCGTTCGTCCCGGTCACTCGCGCACCACCTGTCGTCGGCCGCTCCGCACCGTCGGAGATGGCGTCCGTCGGACCCCCCGAACCGCGCGAGCCGCCCTGCATCGGCGCGATGCCCGGTCGTCGGCGCGGGAATCGGGTGCTCCGGGGAGATCCACACCCATCGTGGACCGCCCCACTCGAGATACGCGGCAGGCGTCCCACCGTGTTCCGCCCGCGGCTGCGGACCGGATGCCCGTCCAGGCGCCGGCCGGGCGCGACAGGTGGCCCGAAACGGGACGAAAAGGGATGTGAAGGGCTGTTGACCTTCCGCGCGGTAACCCCTATATTCCGTTCTGCGGAAGAAACTTTCCATAAACCGCCGCTCAACGGAGAGCAGGTGCACCATGCCATCGACACTCGACGGCCCTTTCAGGGGCCCCGTCACCACGGCGGGCGTCAGCGCAACCCCCGAGCCGGTCGATACCACGGCTTAACCGGCCAGAAACCCACCGGGCCGTCCGCTGGCTGATCGTCAGCGACGGGCCGATGTCGATCATCGAAGCACGCGCGATCCTCCACCCCCGGCACGGCCACGCAGTCGTGCCCGCACGCATGTCACCAGCAGTTCCGCCACACCCGGCGGTTCGGACGCGCTCCGGAACCCGCGGACCAGAGGGGTCTGTCATGACGTCACCGACGAAGTCGCCCGCTCCCAAGCGGGCTCGCTCGATCAAGCACCCCGTCGACGAGGTGCTGCCGGTTCCGAAGCTGGCGGTGTACGGCATCCAGCATGTGCTCGCGTTCTACGCGGGCGCGGTGGTGGTGCCGATCCTGCTCGCCAGTGCCATCGGGCTGACCACCGAGGAACTGATCCACCTCATCAATGCGGACCTGTTCACCTGCGGGATCGCGTCGATCATCCAGTCGGTCGGCTTCTGGAAGATCGGCGTCCGGCTTCCGCTGCTGCAGGGCGTGACGTTCACCGCGGTGTCGCCGATGATCGCGATCGCGTTGGCGGCCGGCGGGGGCACCGAGGGCCTGCTCTACATCTACGGCGCGGTGATCATCGCCGGGCTGTTCACCTTCCTGATCGCGCCGTACTTCGCCAAGCTGATCCGGTTCTTCCCGCCGGTCGTCACGGGCTCCGTGATCACCATCATCGGCCTCGCGCTGCTGCCGGTGGCGGCGCTCGACGCGGTGGGTGGGGGCGCCAACCCGGACCCGTCGAGCGGCAAGAACCTCGCCTACGCGATGGGCACGCTCGCCCTGATCGTGATCATCCAGCGGGTCTTCCGGGGCTTCCTCGCCACGGTCGCGGTGCTGGCCGGCCTGGTCATCGGCACCGCGGTCGCGGCCTTCCTCGGCGACGCCACCTTCGACTCCGTGACCGATGCCGGCTGGTTCGGCGTCACCACCCCGTTCTTCTTCGGCATCCCGAAGTTCTCCGCCGCGGCGATCATCTCGATGATCGTGGTCATGCTGATCACCGCCGTGGAGACCACCGGCGACGTGTTCGCCACCGGCGAGATCGTCGAGAAGCGCGTCGGCGCCGAGGATGTCAGCCGCGCGCTGCGCGCCGACGGTTTGGCCACCTTCATCGGCGGCGTGCTGAACTCCTTCCCCTACACCTGTTTCGCCGAGAACGTCGGCCTGGTGCGGCTGACGAGAATCAAGAGCCGCTACGTGGTCGCGACCGCCGGCGTGTTCATGATCCTCCTCGGTCTGGTCCCGAAGGCCGGCGCGCTGGTCGCGAGCATCCCGCCGCCGGTGCTGGGCGGCGCGGCCATTGCGATGTTCGCGACGGTCGCCGTGGTCGGCATCCAGACGCTGTCCCGGGTCGACTTCCACGACCACCGCAACGTGGTCATCGTCGGCACCAGTATCGGCCTCGCGATGTTCGTGACCGCGCAACCCGGCGTGGCCGAGGCGGTTCCGGACTGGGCGCAGATCATCTTCGGCAGCGGCATCACCCTGGGCAGCCTGTGCGCGATCCTGCTGAACCTGGTGTTCCACCACATCGGCAAGAACCGTGGCCCGGCGGTCGCCGGCACCCCCGGGGCGGGGGTCATCCGGCTCGACCAGGTCAACCAGATGGACCGCGAGCAGTTCGTGGAGACCTTCGGCCGGCTGGTCCAGGGGCCGACGACCTGGGTCGCGGAACGCGCATACGACCAGCGGCCGTTCACCGACACGCAGGACCTGCGCCGCTCGTTCCAGGAGGCATTGTTCTCCGCCGACCGCACCGAGCAGCGCGACCTGCTGAGCTTCTACCCCGACCTCGGCAGCGACGCCGGCGACGACGAGAACCTCGGCGAGGAGTCCGAACGCGACCAGTCCGCCGCCGGGCTGACCCGCCTGAACGACGAGGACCACGAGGAGTTCGGGGAACTGACCCAGGCCTACCGGGAGCGGTTCGGCATCCCGCTGATCGTGTCCGTGCGGGACGTCGAGAAGCGCGACCTGATCCTCGAGTCCGGCTGGGAGCGCATGCAGAACTCGCCCACCCAGGAGCACGCGGCCGCGCTGATCGAGGTCGCCAAGATCGCCAACCACCGGTTCGACGACCTGGTCGCGGACGCCAGCCCGATCCTCGGTGCGCGGGCGGCCAGCCTGAAGGAGATCCCGCAGGGTCTCGCGTCCCGGGCCCGCCGGCAGCAGGTCGACGAGGATACCTCCGACGGGGTGCGGCGCTTCAACGAGCTGTCCGACGCGGACGCCCGCGCTGAGCTCCGGTCCTGCCTGGACGTTCCGCGCTGGGTCGACGTGGTCGCGGAGGGTCGGCCCTACACCACCGCGCAGTCCGCGTTGCACCGCGCCCGGCTGGCCGCCACCAGCTTCTCCGACGAGGAGCTCGACGCGGCGCTGGGCCGGCACCCGCGGATCGGCGAGCAGGCCGGCGCGGGTCACGACGCCGAGTTCTCGGCGCGCGAGCAGGCCGCGGTCGGCGACGCCGACGACGCGGTCGCCGAGGCCATCCGCGCCGGGAACGCCGAGTACGAGAACCGTTTCGACCGGGTCTTCCTCATCCGGGCGGCCGGCCGGAGCCCGGAGGAGATCCTCGCCGAACTGCGCCGCCGGCTGAACAACACGCGCCGAGGCGAACGCGACCGAGGTGGTCACCCAGCTGCGCGAGATCGCGCTCACCCGGCTGGAATCGGTGCTCGGCGAATGACGCGTCCGGTCCAGCTGGCGGTCGATCGGGCCACACACAGAACGGGAGGTGACCGATGAGCACCATCGTCCTCGAGGGCGCGCACGTCGTCACCGTCGACCCGGCCCGGGCCGAATACGCCGGTGGTCACGTCGTCGTGACGGACAACGTGATCACCGCGGTCGGGCCGGGCCGGGCCCCGGACGACGTTGTCGGTGGCGATCAGGCAGTCCGCCGGATCGACGCCTCCGGCTGCCTGATCACGCCCGGCTTCGTCAACACGCACCACCACCTGTACCAGTGGATCACCCGCGGGCTGGCGGTGGACGCCACGCTGTTCGGCTGGCTCACCACGCTGTACCCGGTCTGGGGCCGGATCGACGCCGAGCTGGTGCACACGGCGGCGACCGGCGGGCTGGCCTGGCTGGCCGGCACCGGGCTGCACCACGACCACCGACCACCACTACGTCTTCCCCCGCGACGGCGGCGACGTGCTCGGCGCGGAGATCGCGGCCGCCCGGCGGGTCGGGCTGCGCTTCCACCCGACCCGCGGGTCGATGGACCTGGGCCAGAGCAGCGGCGGGCTGCCGCCGGACAACGTGGTGGAGGACATCGACGCGATCCTCGCGGCCACCGAGTCGGCGATCGACACGCACCACGACGACTCGTTCGACTCGATGCTGCGCATCGGGGTGGCGCCGTGCTCGCCGTTCTCGGTGACCGGGGACCTGCTCGAAGCAGACGGCCGACCTGGCCCGCCGCAAGGGCGTGCGGATGCACACCCACCTGTGCGAGACGCTCGACGAGGAGGAGTTCTGCCAGGAGAAGTTCGGCTCCTCGCCGGTCGAGTACGTCGAGTCGCTGGGCTGGCTCGGGCCGGACGTCTGGCTCGCGCACGCCGTGCACCTGTCCGACGCGGCGATCGCCCGGCTCGCCGCGACCGGCACGTCGGTCGCGCACTGCCCGACCTCCAACGCGCGGCTCGGCGCCGGCATCAGCCGGACGCCGGGACCTGCGGGACGCCGGCGTGGCCGTCGGTCTCGGCGTGGACGGCGCCGCCTCCAACGAGGCCTGCTCCCTGCTGGAGGAGGTGCGGCACGCGCTGCTGTTCGCCAGGGCCAGGGGCGGCCCCGAGGCGCTCACCGTGCGGGACGCGCTGGAGATGGCGACCATGGGCGGCGCCCGGGTGCTCGGCCGGGACGCGCGAGATCGGTTCGCTGGAGGCGGGCAAGCTCGCCGACATCGCCGTGTGGCGGCTGGACACGCTCGCGCACATCGACATCGCCGATCCGGTCGCCGCCCTGGTGCTCGGCGCCCCGCCGCCGCTCGAGCTGCTGCTCGTCAACGGGCGCGCGGTGGTCGAGCAGGACCGGGTGACCGGGGCCGACGGCCATTGGACACCGACGCCCTCGCGCCGGAAGTTTCCGCCGCCAGCAGGTCCCTGCTCAGCCGCGCAGGAGGACACTGATGACCAGACCGACCGCCGCGCGGACCGTGCCGGTCGCACGCTCCGCGCAGCTCGAGACCGCCGATTCGCGGCAGCCGAACACCCGCCGCCGCGGGTCGCACGGGAACGAGGAGTTCGTGACGTGGAACCACAACTGACGGTCAACGGCAGAGCCCCGCCGCTGGGCGACGTCGGCGGGCACGTGACCCTCCTCGAGTGGCTGCGCGACCTGCCGGCTTCACCGGCAGCAAGGAGGGGTGCGCGGAGGGCGAATGCGGCGCATGCGCCGTCATGGTGGCACGGCCGGACGGGGACGACGCCACCCGGTGGACCGCGATCAACGCCTGCCTGGTGCCGGCCGCCGGCTTCGAGAACCAGGAGGTGGTCACCGCCGAGGGACTCGGCGCGCCCGACTCCCTGCACCCCGTGCAGCGGGAGATGGCCGATCGCGGCGGATCCCAGTGCGGTTACTGCACACCGGGTTTCATCTGCTCGATGGCGTCCGAGTTCTATCGCCCCGATCGCCGGCCGACCGCCGACGGCGAGGCGGAGCGCACCGCCGAGACCGAGCCGCAGACCAGTGGCGCGGCCGCCGCCCGGCAGCACAACGGGTCCGACCCCACGGCGCCGGGGCACGCGCCCGATCACGAGCACGGCCCGAACGGCTTCGACCTGCACGCGCTGTCGGGAAACCTGTGCCGCTGCACGGGATACCGGCCGATCCGCGATGCCGCGTACGCGCTCGGCTCACCCGCCGCCGGCGATCCGCTGTACACCCGGATGGACCGCCCGGCGCCGGCCGCCACCCGCACCCGGATCGGCAGCAGCCAGGGCGATTTCGTGCGCCCGGGCGACCTCACCGAGGCGCTGCGCCTGCTCGCCGAGAACCCCGCCGCCCGGCTGGTCGCCGGCTCGACGGACTGGGGGGTGGAGCTCAACATCCGGCACGCACGCGCCGGCCTGACGATCGGCATCGACCGGCTGGCCGAGCTGCGCGGACTCGACATCGGCGACGACTGGATCGACATCGGCGCCGGTCTCACGCTGACGGAGGTGGAACGCGGGCTGGCCGGGCGGATTCCGCTGCTCGCCGAGATGTTCCCGCAGTTCGCGTCGCGACTGATCCGTAACGGCGCGACGATCGGCGGGAACCTCGGCACCGGATCGCCGATCGGCGACACCCCGCCGGCGCTGCTGGCCCTGGACGCCCACCTCGTGCTGGCGTCCGGTGACGGTGACCGGCAGGTTCCGCTGTCGGCGTACTTCACCGGCTACCGCCAGTCCGTCAAGCGGCCGGACGAACTGATCCGGACCGTGCGCATCCCGCTCCCGCTGGCGCCCGTCACCGCCTTCCACAAGATCGCAAAGCGGCGCTTCGACGACATCTCCAGCGTCGCAGTTGGTTTCGCCCTTCGGCTAGGTGATCCTGCGGCGGGCGACACCGGGGCACCCGACGTGGCGGACATCAAGATCGGGCTCGGCGGCGTGGCGGCCACGCCGCTGCGTGCGACCGCCACCGAGGCCGCGCTGAACGGGCAGCCGTGGGGCCGCGACGTCATCGAGGTCGCCGCCGACGTGCTGGCTCGCGAGGCGACGCCGATCAGTGACCACCGCGCGAGCGCCCGCTACCGCACCGCGATGCTGCGCGAATCGCTGCTCAAGTTCCACGCGCAGAACCCCGCCCCGGCACTGCAGGAGGCCTGATCATGAGCAAGGCACACGGCCCGCTGGCCGACCGGCCGATCAACCCGAAGGTCGGCCTGGAGATCCCGCACGAGAGCGCGGCGCTCCACGTCACCGGGCAGGCCCTGTACACGGACGATCTCGTCGTCCGCACCAAGGACGCGCTGTACGCGTGGCCGGTGCAGACCGCCGTACGCGCACGGCACGATCAGCAAGCTGGACGTCACGCCGGCGTACCGGGTGCCTGGCGTGGTCAGGGTGCTCACCGCCGAGGACGTGCCCGGCGTCAACGACTCCGGGATCAAGCACGACGAACCGCTCTTCCCCACGGAGATCATGTTCTACGGGCACGCCGTGTGCTGGGTGCTGGGCGAAAGCGAGGAGGCCGCCCGGTTCGGCGCCGACGCGGTGGTGGTCGAGGTCGATCCGTTGCCGTCGCTGATGACGCTCACCGAAGCCATCGCGGCGCAGAGCTTCCAGGGCGCGCAGCGGACGGTCAGCCGCGGCGACGTGGAGGCCGGCCTGGCCGGGGCGGCGCACCGGTTCTCCGGCGAGTTCGAGTTCGGCGGCCAGGAGCACTTCTACCTGGAGACCAACGCGGCGCTGGCGACGGTGGACGAGAACGGCCAGATCTTCATCCAGTCCAGCACCCAGCACCCGTCCGAGACCCAGGAGATCACCGCGCACGTGCTGGGCCTGGCGAGCCACCAGGTCACGGTGCAGTGCCTGCGCATGGGCGGGGGGTTCGGTGGCAAGGAGATGCAGCCGCACGGCTTCGCGGCGATCGCCGCGCTCGGCGCGGTGCTCACCGGCCGGCCGGTGCTGCTGCGGCTGAACCGCACGCAGGACATCACCATGACCGGCAAGCGGCACCCCTTCCACGCCACGTGGGAGGTGGGATTCGACGCGGACAGCCGGATCTGCGCGCTGCGCGCCACCCTGACCAGCGACGGCGGGTGGAGCCTCGACCTGTCGGAGCCGGTGCTCGCCCGGGCCCTGTGCCACATCGACAACGCCTACTGGGTGCCGAACATCGAGGTGCACGGGCGGATCGCCCAGACCAACAAGACGTCCCAGACGGCGTTCCGCGGGTTCGGCGGGCCGCAGGGCATGATCGTGATGGAGGACCTGCTGGGGCGCTGCGCGCCACTGCTGGGCGTGGCACCGGAGGAACTGCGGCACCGGAACTTCTACCAGCCGAACCAGACCACGCCGTACGGCCAGCCCGTCCGGCACGCGGAGCGGCTGGACGCCATCTGGTCGATCCTGCTGGAGCGCAGCGACTTCGCCCGCCGGCGTGCGGAGATCGACGCGTTCAACGAGGCGCACCCGCACACGAAGCGCGGCCTGGCGATGACGCCGGTGAAGTTCGGCATCTCCTTCAACCTCACCGCCTTCAACCAGGCCGGCGCGCTGGTGCACGTCTACAAGGACGGCTCCGTGCTGATCAACCACGGCGGCACGGAGATGGGGCAGGGCCTGCACACCAAGATGATCCAGGTGGCGGCGACCGCGCTCGGCGTCCCGCTCGAGGTGGTCCGGCTGGCCCCGACCCGAACGGACAAGGTGCCGAACACGTCGGCGACCGCCGCGAGCTCCGGCGCCGACATCAACGGCGGCGCCGTCAAGGACGCCTGCGACCAGATCCGGGCGCGGCTCAACGTGGTGGCGGCGGGCAAGCTCGGCGTGCACCCCGACGACGTCCGCTTCGCGGACGGCGTCGTCACCGGCATCGGCTTCCACGACAAGCAGCTCACGTGGGCCGGTCTCGTGAACGACGCCTACTTCCAGCGGGTCCAGCTGTGGGCCGCCGGCTTCTACCGGACCGCCGGACTGCACTGGGACTCGAACCGGATGCAGGGCGAGCCGTTCAAGTACTTCGCCTACGGCGCATCGTGTGCCGAGGTGGAGGTGGACGGCTTCACCGGCGCCAACCGGCTGCTGCGCGCCGACATCGTGCACGACGTCGGCGACAGCCTGTCCCCGCTGATCGACATCGGGCAGATCGAGGGCGGTTTCGTGCAGGGCACCGGCTGGCTGACGCTGGAGGAACTGCGCTGGGACACCAGCGACGGCGCGAACCGCGGGCGGTTGAACACCCAGGCCGCGAGCACCTACAAGATCCCGAGCTTCTCCGAGATGCCGGAGGAGTTCAACGTGCACCTGTTCGATCGCGCCACCGAATCGGGTGTCGTCTACGGCTCGAAGGCCGTCGGAGAGCCGCCGCTGATGCACGCGTTCTGCGTGCGGGAGGCCCTGCGGGACGCGGCGTCCGCGTTCGGCACGCCAGGCATGTCGGTGGACCTGGGCTGCCCGTCGACGCCCGAGGCGGTCTACTGGGCGGTCCGGCGCGCGGCATCGGCCACGCCGGCGGCGATCTCGTCCAACGGTGAGGCGCGCCCGGCGGCGACGCCCGTGCTGGCGCAGGTGTGAGATGGACTGGCTGAGCGCGGTCGACCGGCTACGCCGGGACGGCGTCCCCGGTGTGCTGGTCACCGTCATCGCGGTGCGCGGCCACGCCCCGCGGGACGCCGGCGCCAAGATGGTCGTCGGCGCGGATCACAGCTGGGGCAGCGTCGGCGGCGGCAACCTCGAAGAGGCGACCGTTCGCCGCGCCCGTGAGCTGATCGCGGACGGCTCGGCCGCCCCCGAGACGCTGGAATTCCGGCTGAACGAGCACGAGCGCACCGAGCACGGCAGGCAGTGTTGCGGCGGGGAGGTGACCATCCTGCTGGAGCCACTGCCCGCGCGGCCCACGATCGCTGTCTTCGGCATGGGTCACGTCGGACACGAGCTGGCGAGAATCCTGTCCCGGCTGGAGGTCCGGCTGCACCTGGTGGATTCCAGGGCCGATCAGCTCGACCAGCTCCGGCTCGCCGACGTGACCGACGGGGTCGCCGACGTCACGACGCACCACGCGGTCCTCGGCGAGCACGTGCTGGAGCGCCTCCCGCGCGGCGCGCACGTGTTGATCATGAGTCACGACCACGCGGAGGATTTCGCGCTGTGCGACGCCGCGCTGCGGCTGCCCGGGCTCGGTTCGATCGGCCTGATCGGATCCAGCTCGAAGTGGACCGGTTTCCGCCGCAAGCTGGCCGGGATGGGTCACACTCCGGACGAGATCGCGCGGATCACCAGCCCGATCGGGCTGCCGGGCATCGAGGGCAAGGAGCCGGCCGTGATCGCGGTCAGCGTGGCGGCCGCGCTGGTGCAGGCGATGCAGCGGCAGGCGTCGGCGGCGGTGTCCGTGGGCGGCCGCCGGCCCGGGGCCGGCACCGCCGACACCGCCGAGAGCGCCTCGGTGACGTCATGACCCTGTACCGCGCCACGGTCCTCGACACCCCGGGGGACCCGTTCGTCGGCGACCCGACCGACGCCCTGGTCGCGGACCAGGACGGCGGCGTGCTGGTCCGCGACGGAATCGTTGTCGCCCGCGGCGGTTTCGCCGAGCTGCGCGCCGCGGATCCCGACGAGCCGGTCGTCGAACTGACCGGGGGACTGCTGCTGCCCGGCTTCGTCGACACCCACGTGCACTATCCGCAGATGCGGGCGATCGGCGGCCTCGGCATGCCGCTGCTGGACTGGCTGGAACGGTGCGCGCTGCCCGAGGAGAGCAAGCTCGCGGACCGGGACTACGCCCGCGAGGTCGCCGGCGAGTTCCTCGACGGGCTGCTGACCTGCGGGACGACCTCGGCGCTCGTCTTCGGTTCGCACTTCCCCGGTGCGATGGAGGAGCTGTTCGCCGGGGCCGAGAAGCGCGGGCTGAACATCACCACCGGGCTGGTGCTCAGCGACCGCATCCTGCGCCCCGACCTGCTGTGCACGCCGGACACCGGCCTCGCCGAGAGCCGCAAGCTGCTCGAGCGGTGGCACGGCCGGGACCGGCTGCGCTACGCCGTGACTCCTCGCTTCTCGCTGTCCACGTCCGACCAGATGCTCGCCGTCTGCGCCGAGTTGCTCGCCGATGACGTCTGGTTCACCTCGCACATCAACGAGAACCTCGCCGAGGTACAGGCCGTCGTCGACCTCTTCCCCGAGTCCCGGCACTACCTGGACACCTACCACCGGCACGGCCTCGTGACCGAGCGCAGCGTGCTCGCGCACAACGTGCACGCCTCGGACGACGAGCTGGCGCTGATGGGCGAGCTCGGGGCGTGGACGGCGCACTGCCCGACCAGCAACTCCGCGCTGGGCAGCGGGCTGTTCCCCATGCGCCGGCACATCGAGCACGGCGTGGGCGTCGCGCTCGGCTCCGACGTCGGCGCCGGCACCGGCCTGTTCCTGCTCAAGGAGGGGCTGCAGGCGTACTTCATGCAGCAGCTGCTCGGCGCGGACGGACTGCCCCTCAACCCGGTGCACCTGCTGTACCTGTCGACGCGCGCCGGCGCGCGTGCCCTCGGGCAGGCCGATCGCATCGGAGACTTCACGCCCGGCAAGGACTTCGACGCGGTCTGGCTGCGCCCGGCGGCGCGCAGCCAGTACGCCGTGAACCTGGACAGCGCGGTCGATGCGGTCGACGCGCTGGCCCGCACCTTCGCGCTGGCCACCCCGGCCGACGTGGCGGGGGTGTGGACGCGGGGCGTCCGGGCGGTGGGCCAGGACGGCTAGGCCGCCGGATCGGCGGGAAACCCGAACAGCGCCGCGGGTGTCGACCAGAAGATCCGGTGGCGGTCCGCCGGATCGGGCAGCAGCCGCTCGGCGACGCGCAGCACGAGTCCGTAGTCGATGCGCTCGGGGGCCCGCAGGAACGGCCAGTCCGACCCCCACAGGCAGCGGTCGGGGGTGAACGCGTCGACCAGCGCGCGGGCGTAGGGCCACGCGTCCGCCCACGGATAGCGCTGCGCCGAGCACTTGACGAGGCCGGAGATCTTCACGAAGTACCGGCCCGTGCGCGCGCACTCGAGCAGTCGCCGAAACCCGGGCTGGTCGAGGCCGGCAGCCGGATCCGGCCGCCCGCAGTGGTCGATCAGGACGGTGGTTGCCGAGGCCTCCAGCAGCGGCGCCATCTCAAGGAGCTGGTCCTTCTCGACCTGGACGTCCACCACCATGCCGAGCTCGGCCAGCGTGTCCAGCAGCGCGCCCGTCCCCCGGAAGTGGTCGACGCCGAGCAGTGCCGCCTGCATGGTGATACCCACGACTCCGCGTCCGCGCAGGTCCTCGAGCCGGCCGCGCGAGACGTCGTTCGGCACCACGGCGACGCCCCGGAACCGGCCGGCGCCGATCTCCAGGACGTCGAGCAGGCAACGGTTGTCGGTGTCGTATCCCGAATTGGGGCCGACCAGGACCGCGTGCCGGGCGCCCATCGTGTCGAAGAGGTCGATCAGTTGCCGGGCCGATCCCTGCTCGTTCGCCACGGGCGCGTACCAGGCGTCCGGCGAGTAGGGGAAGGCTCGCGGGTCGAGCAGGTGGTTGTGGCAGTCGATCTTGGGTTCGGCCAGGATGCCCGCGGCCCCGGTGCCGCCCCCCATCGGAGGTCCCACCCGTCAGCCCACCGGCTCGAGGACCTCGATGCCGCCGAGCCCGGGGCGCAGCGCCGCCGGCACCCGCACGGAACCGTCCTGCTGCTGGTGATTCTCCAGGATCGCGACCAGCCACCGGGTGGTGGCCAGCGTCCCGTTCAGGGTCGCCGCGACCTGCGGCTTGCCGCCGGGGTCGCGATACCGGACACCGAGCCGACGCGCCTGGAAGGTCGTGCAGTTGGAGGTCGACGTCAGCTCGCGGTACGCACCCTGCGACGGAACCCAGGCCTCGCAGTCGAACTTGCGCGCGGCCGACGATCCGAGATCGCCCGCGGCGACATCGATGATCCGGTACGGAATCTCCATGAGGTCGAGCATCTGGCGCTCGAAGCCGAGCAGCCGCTGGTGTTCCTCCGCCGCCTCATCGGGCCGGCAGTAGGAGAACATCTCCACCTTGTCGAACTGGTGCACCCGGATGATCCCCCTGGTGTCCTTGCCGTACGAGCCGGCCTCCCGGCGAAAGCACGACGACCAGCCCACGTAGCGCAGCGGATCGGTTGACAGGTCGAGGATCTCGCGCGAGTGAAAGGCGGCGAGCGGCACCTCGGAGGTGCCGACCAGGTAGAGGTCGTCGGCGGGCAGGTGGTAGACCTCGTCCGAGTGCTCGCCGAGGAAGCCCGTGCCCTCCATCGATTCCGGCTTCACGAGCACGGGCGGGATGATGGGAACGAAACCGTTGCCGATCGCGGTCGCCATGGCGAGGTTCAGCATCGCCCACTGCAGCCGGGCGCCGATGCCGCGCAGGAAGTAGAACCGGGCGCCGGAGACCTTCGCGCCGCGCTCCATGTCCAGCCCGCCCAGGTTCTCGAACAGCTCCAGGTGGTCCCGCGGTGCGAAGGGGAACTGCGGCGCCTCGCCCACCTGCTCGATGAGCCGGAAGTCCTGCTCGCCGCCGGGCGGGGTCTGCTTCTCGATGACGTTCGGGATCGACAGGAGCGCCCCCGAGAGATCCTGGTTCGCGGCGACCTCGAGCGCCTCGGCCGCCTTCACCTCGGCGGCCAGCCGCTTGCCCTGCTCGAGCAGCGCCGGTCGTTCACCGGCCGACGCCTTGCCGACCGAGCGCCCGAGCACCTTCTGCTCCGCCCGCAGGCCGTCGGCCGCTGCCACGGCGGCGCGCCGGCGGGCGTCCGCGTCCAGCAGGCGGTCGACGGCGCCGGGGTCCGCGCCCCTGGCCCGCTGCGACGCGCGCACGACGTCCGGGTCGTCTCGGAGAATCCGCAGGTCGATCACCCGAGGCAGCCTAGTGCGGCGGTGCGGGTGGCCCGGAATCGCCGACGGTGCGCTGCTGCCCGCCCGCTCGGACGGGCATCATGGACCGCATGCCCGTCGCGTTGTCCCGACCCGAGTTCGAGGAACTGGTCTCGGAGGCGCTGGATCTGATCCCGGCCGAGTTCACCCGGGTGATGGACAACGTGGTGATCCTGGTCGAGGACCGGCACCCCACGCGGAACCTCTACGGGCTCTATCACGGCGTCGCGCTCACCGCACGGACGTCGCAGTACTCGGGCCACCTGCCGGACACCATCACCATCTACCGCGAGCCGATCCTGCGGCACGCGCGCACTGTCGACGAGGCGCGGGACCAGGTGGCGACGACGGTGATCCACGAGGTCGCGCACCACTTCGGCATCGACGACGACCGGCTCGACGAGCTCGGCTGGGGCTGAGCCTCCCCGCAACCCGGCGTCCGCCCACCGACCGCCCGGCGCGGCGGGGCCGAACCGATTCCCCTCGCCGCTGCGTATTCATCGGTGTCGCGCCGGTCTCGTCCATCGGGATCGCCACCCGCAACCGCTGGGTGATCGGCGACCACACCGGGGGAGCAGTCCATGCCGTTGTCTCGATACGGTCGTGCCACCGTCGCCGCCGTCGCGCTCGGCTGCGGGTTGCTCGCGGTCGCGGGGTCCGCCGGCGGCCGCGCGGTCCCTCCGGGCGGTGCGGCACGGGCCGGCGAGGTCCGCACGCTGCCCGACGCGATCGCGGAGGCAGGGCCGGCGGCGACCGGCGCCGCGTTCTCGTTGCGATCGGGCGTGGCCGAGGGGGCCGGCACCGGGCCCGTGGCGGCGGACGCCGCATCGACCTGCGATCCGCCCAACGCCGGCGTGCTGTCATTCAGCACGAACGCGCTGACGGTCCCGGAGGGCGCCGGCGAGCGGCTCGTCCTCGTGCTCCGCGACAGCGGCGGCACGGGTGAGGTCGGCGCCCGGGTCACCAGCGCCGACGGCGGCGCGCTCGCCGGCTCCGATTTCGAACCGGTCGACACCATCGTCGAGTTCGCGGACGGCGACGAGACCGTCGAGCTGGTCCGGGTACCCGTTGTGTCCGACGTCGAAGACGAGCCGAACGAGACGCTCACGCTGACGCTGGGCGATCCGGTCTGCGCCACCATCGGCGGCCCGGCCACGGTCACCATCACCATCGTCGACGACGACCTGCCGGCCAGGTTCGCGCTGGGCGGCACCGTCAGCGGACTCGAGGGCACCGGTCTCACGCTGGAGAACAACTTCTTCGACGACATCGCGCCCGTCAACGGGAATTTCACCTTTCCCACCGGCCTGTCCGAGGGAGCCGGCTACACCGTCCGGGTCACCGGGCAGCCGAGCGACCCGCGGCAGAACTGCACCGTGGCGAACGGCACCGGCACCATGCCAGGCCACGAGGTCACCGACGTGGCGGTCACCTGCGTGACGATCGAGACCCCGGGCGGCCTGGACCCCGGCTTCGGCGCGGACGGCGTCGTCACGACCGCGGGACTCAGCTCCGCGCAGGCACTGGCGCTGCAGCCGGACGGCAAGATCGTCGTCTCGGGCAGCTTCCTGCTGGCCAGGTACAACGCCGACGGCACGCCGGATCTCGAATTCGGCACCGCCGGAATCGTGCGTACCGCCCTGGGCGCCGCGTTCCTCGGCGAGGCCTCCGACGTCGCGCTGCAGGCCGACGGCTCGATCGTCGTGGTGGGCGTCGTCAACAACATCGCCACCACCAAGGAGGACTTCGGCATCCAGCGTTTCGACGCCCGCGGCGTGATCGACACCTCCTTCGGCGTCAACGGTCTGGCGACCACCGACTTCGCCGGCGGTTCCGATCGCGCCTACGCGGTGGCGATCCAGCCGGACGGGGCGATCCTGGTCGGCGGCCATGCCGCGGTGCTCGAGCCGGCCCCGTTCGGCGGCAACGACTTCGCCGTCGCCCGCTACACCTCCGCCGGCGTGCCGGACGAGACCTTCGGTGCCGCGGGCACGGTCACCACGGACGTGGCCGGCCTCGCGGACTTCGGCTTCGACCTCGCCCTGCAGCCCGATGGCAAGGCCGTTGTGGTGGGCCGGGTCTCGAACGACGGCGCGGGTGGCGAGCGGTACGGCGCGGTCCGCTACACGACCGGCGGCCTGCCCGACCCGGAGTTCGGCACGGCCGGCATCGCGGTCCTGGACTTCGAATCGGGCATCCCGCGAGGAGTCGCGCTGGCGGCCGACGGTGCCATGGTGCTCGCCGGGAACGCGTCGTCGGGCGGCTCGACCGACTTCGGGCTGGCCCGCCTGGACGCCGCGGGCCGGCCGGACCCGACCTTCGACGGGGACGGGCTGCTGGTCTCCGACTTCGGTGATCCGGCGGGAACCGGGTCCTCGCTCGACTTCGCCCGTGACGTGACGATCCAGCCGGACGGCGCGATCGTCGCGGTCGGCGACGCGCAGTCCATCGGCGACATGGCGCTGGCCCGCTACCTACCCGACGGTTCCCTCGATCCGGCCTTCGGCTCGGGCGGCCGGCTGACGATCGACGTCCGCGGCGGGTTCGACGGGCTGAGCTCGGTCCTGGTGCAACCGGACGGCAGGATCCTCGCCGCCGGATCCGCGTTCAGCAACGGCATTCGCGAGCTCGTCCTGATCCGCCTGCTCGGCTGATCCGTCCACTCCTGCGTTCCTCCACCCATCCATCCGAGCATCCATCAATCCGAGGAGACACCCATGGCGACGTGTGACGACCTGCTGATCGAGATCGTCTCGGCCCAGGGGCAGGCCAGCCGGGCGCGGGACGAGATCGCGCGCTACAACGAGCTCCTGTCCGAGATCGCCCAGAACATGACGATCGAGGACACGGAGATCCGCGCCCGGACGGACGAGGTGAACCGGCTGGATTCCGAGATCGCCGAGATCATCGCCGAGGCGCGACGCCTCGAGATCGCCGAGATCGACGCCGAGCTGCAGGCCATCGAGGAGCGGATCGCCGAACTGCAGTCCTTTCTGGACGGCGGCCTCGACGCCCCGCCGGCGTCCGAGGACGAGGCCGGTGCCATCTCGCGCGAGATGGAGCGGCTCGAAACAGATGCCGAGATCCTCGCGGACACCCGGGAGAAGCTGGAGAACGGGCAGCTCGACCCGAAGTTGACGTCGGCCGAGCAGGCGGAGGTCGATGCCAGGACGCAGGCCAAGGACACGGCGGAGCGGCTCCGCGACGAGGCGCAGGCGAGGCGTGATCTCCTGCCCCAACTCCTCGAGGAGACGAAGGGTCTGCAGGATGTCGAATTCGACAACGAGGAGGCCGCGGACGATCTCGAAGCGGCTCTCCAGGCCGAGGCGCGGGCGGCCGGATGCGACTTCGCGGAGCCCGACCCGGAGCAGCCGGCGCCCGAGGACGACGAGCCAGAGGTCGAGGACCCCGAGGAGCCCGAGGGCGACGAGCCCGAGGACGAGGACCCCGAGGACGAGGACCCCGAGGAGCCCGAAGACGACGAACCAGAGGACGAAGATCCGGCCCAGCCCGAGGACGACGAACCAGAGGACGAAGAACCCGAGGAGCCCGAGGACGAAGACCCCGGCGACCCGACCGGATCCGAGGACGGGCCGGACGTGGACGCGCCCCTCGACGGTCCGGCCGACCCCGCCGACGGCGACCCCTTCATCGAGCCCGCGAACGGCGACATCGCGGTGCCGCGGGAGGGCGACGATGCCGAGAGGGTGGATCCGGCGCTCGACAGCGACCCGGCGCTACGCACCCGGTCCGCCTGACGCCGTTCGACCGGCGGACGCCTGCACCGGGCGATTACGCTCGCGAGACCCGCACCCGGCGACGGGCGGTCGGCACCCCGCCGCGCCGGCCGGGCGCCCGCATCCGGAGGAGCCGCATGCCCACGATCGCCGTTGTCGGTGAGGTCGTCGCCGATGCCGTCCTGCCGCCCGGCGGCATCGTGGACGGAGCGGCCCACCTCACCGTGCACCCCGGCGGCGGACCGGCCAACACCGCTGTGGCCCTGTCGCGCCTCGGCACGACGGCGCGATTCGCGGGACGCCTGTCCGGCGGGGCGCTCGGGGCCCTCTGCCGCGCCAAGCTGGAGGAGTCGAAGGTCGACCTGAGTGCGTCCGAGACCGCCGTCGAGCCGGCGACTCTCGCAATCGCACGGCTGGATGCCGCGGGCGCGGCGTCATACGAGTTCTACGTGGACGGCACCGCGGACTGGGGGTGGACGGACCAGTCGCTGGCGCCGCTGATCGACGGCCCGTTCTCGAGCGGCGGGGCCCCCGTCGCGGTGCACACCGGCTCGCTGGCGCTGGCGCTGCAGCCATCCGGGATGGTCATCGAGCGGCTGCTCGCGCGGGCGCGGCCGGCGATGACGGTGTCCATCGACCCGAACCTGCGCACGCTGCTGATCCCGGTGAACAACTACCGGCTGTCGATCGATCGGTGGTCGCGGCTGTCGGACATCGTCCGATTGAGCGAGGACGACCTCGAGCAGCTCTGGCCGGGCTGGACGCCGGAGCAGGCCGCCACGCACCTGCACACGTGCGGCGTGCCGCTCGCGGTGATCAGCCTGGGCGCCGCGGGGGCGTTCGCATCCCTGCGCGGGGAGCCGATCCGGGTGCCGATCGCTCCCACCTCGCTGGTGGACACCGTCGGCGCCGGTGACTCGTTCCACGGCGGCCTGCTGCACTTCCTGGCCGAGAACGGCTACCTGGGAGGGCGTCTCGACGCACTCACTGTCGAGGGTCTCGGCGAGGCACTCGCCTTCGCCTCCCGGGTGTCGGCGATCACCTGCTCGCGGGCCGGTGCCAACCCGCCGTGGGCCGGCGAACTCGCCTGACGATCTCCGCGATGCGCGCCACCGGCGGCGGCGATTCGGGGTGGCTCGCGCTCAGAACCAGTGCGAGAACCGGCCCTGACGCGGGTTTCTCACCGTGATCGAGCCGGCCTTCTTGACGCCGGTGAGGACCAGCGACATCCGCCCGTCGGACGACCCCGGCGCGACCTTGTTGTGGATGTTGCCGCCGCGCATCTGCAGGCCGTCGGTCCGGACCGACGCACCCTTGGGCACGATGAAGTCCGCGGAACCGCCGTAGTTGGTGCGGAACTCGATCGTCACGGTCGACGATTCGAGCTGCGCGGATGTGAAGTCCAGACGCGTGCTCGCTCCGGTGCCGCCGATCACGATCAGCGGCGGCACCGTCCAGTAGCCCCGGTACGTGCGGGACCCCCACCCGGTGAGCTCGAGCACGTGGGGCTGCGGCCCCTCCCGCACCGCGCCGGAGTATCCCGGCGTGGGGCGGTTCGAGGGGCGCGTCGCCGCCTGCGCGTCCGCCAGCGTCTGGCCCGCGATCTGCAGCCCGGGCAGATCCATGAGCAACGCGTTGAGGTCGCCGCGGGTGCGGGCGTGCACGGCCTTGTCGCTGCGCTCCGCGTACTCGGACAGGTCGATCAGCCCGCGGCCGGTGGCCCGCTCCAGCAGGGCCAGCACGTGTGCACGCTCGTCGTCGGAGACCCGGAGGTCCTTCGGATCAACGGCGCCGGTCACCCGACCAGAATAATCGGCGAGCCCAGGACGACCTCAGGGCTTGCCCTGAGCAGACCCCGGATGCCGCGGACCCGTGCCGGACTCGGCTCGGCGTCACGCCCGACGGCGCGAGTTCGCCGGCACCACGAGCGGCACGCCCGCCGGCCCGTCCGCCTCCTCGTCCAAGTTCCTCGATGGCCGAGTCCATCCAGCGCACCGCGCGCCAGCCGCCGTCCGGATCGCCGTCGAGCAGGATCATCCCGGTGTTGTGCAAGGGATTCCGAGCCCCGTACGTGCCCGGCAGGTTGACCGCCGCGGCAGCCGCCCACAGCCGGAGCATCGCGCCGTGCCCCACCAGGACGATGCCGGCTTCGTCACCGGCCGCCTCGCGCACCATGGCCGCCTCGGCCCGGACCACCGCATCGAACCGGTCGAGCTCGGTGCGCCCCGCTTCGCCGCCCGGCATGCGGGCGTCGAGGTCGCCGGCCATCCAGGCGCCGATGGTGCCGAGGTAGGAGCGGATCGCATCCGACGTGCCCAGCATCTCCAGGTCACCCGCGGCCACCTCCCGGATGCCGTCGCGCACCTCGATCCGCAGCCCGCGGTCCGCCGCCAGCGGCTCGGCGGTCTGCTGCGACCGCACCAGGGTGGAGGCATAGACGGCGTCGACCCGCTGCCCGTCGAGCAGCACCGGCACGGCCGCCGCCTGCTCGCGGCCGAGGTCGCTCAGGTCGGCACCCGGGATCGCCGTGTCCAGCAGCCCCTGCTCGTTCGACGGCGTCTGCCCGTGCCGGATGAGGATCAGTCGCATCTACGAGAACTCCCCTCGCTGCCAGCGGGCGACCTGATGCGCGGCCCGGCCGTAGGCGCCCGATGTCGCATGGGGGACCGTCACGTCGTTGTCCCCGCCCGCGCGCGGGTACGAGCCCAGCCAGCGCACCAGAGCGGACCGCCGGATCAGCGCGGCGAGCACGTCGGCGATGGCGGGATCGGCGAGATGCCCGTCCGCGTCGACGACGAAGAGGTACTCGCCCAGCCGTGCGCGGGTGGGCCGGGACTCCAGTCGGGTGAGATTGATCCCCCGGGCGGCGAACTCGGTCAGCACGGCGAGCAGCGAGCCGGGGCGGTTGTCCACCGAGAGCACCAGCGACGTGCGGTCGTTCCCGGTCGGCTCCGGCGGCGCGCCGAGTCGACGGAGCAGCAGGAAGCGGGTGACCGCGTCCGACACGGTGCCGATGTCGTGCGCCGCCGCGACCAACCCGTACCGCGCGCCCGCGACCGGCGCGGCCGCCGCGGCGTCCAGCTCCCCGGCGGCGACCGCGGCGGCCGCCGACGCGTTCGACGCCGACATCACCGGCTCGGCGCTCGGCAGCGTGGCGAGCAGCCAGTCGCGCACCTGCGCGTGACCGTGCGGATGCGCGCCCACCGTGGCGATCGCGTCCAGGGTGGTCCCGGGACGCACCAGGAGGTCGAAGGTGATCGGCACGAACGCCTCGGCGGTGATCATCAGCGGCTCGCCGTGCGTCATCTCGTCCTGGGTCAGCGGCACCGAGCCCTCGACCGAGTTCTCCAACGGCACGCAGGCGGCGTCCGCGTCGCCGTTGCGCACCGCCTCGACGGCCGCCGAGACACCGTTCGCAGCGACGAGTTCGATGGATCGCCCACCGTCCGGCGGGGCCAGCCGGACGACCATCGACCGAGCCGCCTGCTCGGTGAAGGTGCCCTCCGGGCCGAGGTACGCCCAGCGCTCGTCCACACCGGTCACCCTAATCAGCGGCCGTCGGCGGAGCGGCGACGACGGCCGGCTCGACCCGCCGCGCCGGTCCGGGCGCGCGGCGCGTCAGCGAGGCGCCGTCTCCGCGGGCTGACTCTGCAGATCGGCGAGGGTCGCCGGGTCCTGCACGTCCATCCAGGCGATGAGGTCGCGGAACGGCACGCAGAAGGTTTCCGGTTGACCGCACTTCTCCAGCACGAAGCTGGTGAGCGCGGTCTCGTAGGCGTTGTTGTTCCACTCGTTGAAGTGATTGCCCAGGATCAGCGGCGCGCGGTTTCCGTTGAACGTCGCGTTGTACATGTCGTCGTAGGTCGCCTTGACCTGTGCGGCGTCGGCCGCGGACTGCTCGGGGGTGACGCCGGCGCTCGACGCGTTGCGCTGGGTGAAGTAGAAGTTGTAATCCATCATGATCTGCTTCTTGCCGCTCCCGTTGATCGGGAACGTCGGCATGCCGAGCCGCCAGATCCCGAACTGCGGAGACTTCTCGGGCCACGAGATGCCCTCTTCGGTGAACGAGGTGTCATAGGTCATGTTGTGCGCGAGGAGGGCGGGGAACAGGTCCTCGGCGTGGCCCTCCAGGCAGGGGGTGCGCTCGCCCTTGATCACCGAGCCGTCGAACGCCAGCGGGGGGAGCGCCGTGCCGGGATTGTTGGCCTGCACGTTCGCCAGCAGGGCGAAGAACTGGTCGAGCTCGTTGTTCCAGTCCGCGGTCGTCCAGGAGTTGCCGCTCGGCTCGGCGCCCTCGCAGAAGTGGCCGTTGAAGTGGGTGCCGATCTCGTTCCCGGAGTTGTAGGCCTGGTTGAGGTCCTCGATCTCCGTCGGCAGGTCGGCCGCCGTGTTCCAACTGATCGACGACTTGCCCGGGCTGTGCCCAGGACCCGTGTAGGCCATCTTGGTCTCGTCCGACAGCATGTAGGTGCCGGACAGGAAGCCGGTGAAGTGAAACGGCACCTGGGTGGCGATGTCGAACCAGTGCTGCCACTTCTCGTGCCAGCCGACCCCGTCGAAGCTGACGACGATGAACTGGGGCGCCTTCTGTCCCGGCTGCAGCTTCGTCGGCACGAAGCCGCTCGGCGTCGCGACGCCCTCCTGCGGCGCTCCCGGTTGCGCGGGCGGCGCGGCAGGGGTGGTCGGCTCCGGTGTCGGTTCCGGCGTCGGGCTCGGTGCCGGGCTGCTCGACTCGGCTGGCGGCGTCGACGACTCCGAGCTGCTCGGCGGCGCCGCGGTGACGAAGCTTGTCACCGTCTCGACGGACGCGTCCTGACCGGCCGGCGCGCACGCCGTGGCCACGAGCGCGACCGTAGCCATCGCCAGCACCGCTGTCCGGCCGCGACCTACCCGCATGAGTCCTCCATCGCGTCGCCCCCCACCGGGCCTGCGGCGCCTCTGATACAGGCGACCGCCCGGCGGCCAGCGACACGATTGGCGCACCCGGACGACCGCGATTCGTGCGAGCCCGATCACTTCCGGCGCGCGGATCCTTGCCCGAGCGTACTAGCGGTTCGTGCACGAAACGGCCACCTCCGTCACCGGCGCGCGGCCTAAGCTGCCCGGTCATGACCAGTCCGCCGCCCGCCTCCGGGCCCGTGACCAGCGGCAACGGCAGGGAACCGGGCGGCGTGACGAGCACCCCCCGGCCCTACACGGATCGCTCGCTGCGCCTCGAGATCGTTCTCCTGTTCCTGGTCACCCTGGGCCTGTCCGGCCTCAGGTCGCTGGTCAGCCTGATCGATTCGCTGCTGGCCCCGACGCCGCTGGCCTCGCAGACGGTGTCGATCGTGGTTCCGCAGGCGCAGGCGTCGCTGCTCGACCTGATCAAGCAGCTGTTGCAGGTCGCCTCGGGTGTGGCCTGGGGCGCCCTCGGGCTGTACCTGCTCTGGCGCAGCGGGGTGAACCTGAAGGCGCGGCTCGGGCTCGACCGGACCCGCGTCGGCCGCGACGCGGCGGCGGGCATCGTGCTCGCCGCCGCGGTCGGCGTCCCCGGGCTGTTCCTCTACCTGATCGCCGTCCGGCTGGGCGTCAACCTGACCGTGGCGCCGACGGCGCTGGACGACGTCTGGTGGCGGCTTCCGGTGCTGATCCTCGCCGCCATCGAGAACGGCTTCCTGGAGGAGGCGCTCGTCGTCGGGTACCTGCATCACGCGGCTGGACCAGCTGCGCGTGCCGGCATGGGCGACGATCGCGATCAGCGCCGTGCTGCGCGGGTCGTATCACCTCTACCAGGGCTTCGGCGGCTTCCTCGGCAACGCGATCATGGGCGTGCTGTTCGCCTGGGTGTTCCGGCGCACCCGCCGGCTGTGGCCGCTGGTGATCGCGCACAGCCTGCTGGACATCACGGCGTTCGTCGGCTACGCCCTGCTGCGCGACCACGTCGGCTGGCTGCCGTAGTCGCCCCGCGCTCTCCTGCGGCAGCACAGGCCGGCGCGTCAGCGCAGGGTGAACTGACGGCCGAGGATGCCGTCCCGCGCGCGGCGTTGCGCGTCGGTCAGCGGCTCGTCCGAGGCCAGCGCCGCCTCGAGGCGCTCGCCGAACTCGCTCGCCGGCGCCTGCCATTCCGACGGGTGCGCGTCCCGGTCCAGGTCCCACACCGGCACCAGGCGCCCGTGGGCGCGGAACGAGCCGACGTACCGGGAGCCCTCGCCGAGCCCGAGCCGATCGTCGACGGCGAGGCGCGCGAGCGCGGCCATCAGCGGTGGCTCGTCCTCGCCGCGCACCCACCGCAGATGGGCGCGATCGCCGGCATCCACCCAGTAGGCGCCCACGAGCCCCGTCATCCGCTCGGTCGGCATGATCGCCGCGTTTGCCCGCTCGAGGGAGACCGCCACCTCGCTGCCGGGCTCCGGTTCCTCCTCGAGCCACCACGAGAAGTCGGAGTGCACGGTCACGTCCAGCGGCTCGTCCTCGACCAGATCGCCCAGCCGCGGGCCGAAGGTGGCACGGCCGACGACCGAGAGGACGGTGGACGGCTCGGCCTCGAGCGCCCATTCGAGCGCCTGTGCGACGTCGCGGGACAGGTCGCCCGAGTGGGTCTGCACCTGCATGCCGAGCAGGATCGATCCGTCCTGCCGGGTGAGCGCGGCCGCGGCGCCCGGGAGCACGCTCGCCAGGGTCACCGACGGCACCCCGTCACGGGCCTCGCGCAGCCGCAACGGCGCGGACGCGGACGGCACGAACTCACGCAGCGCGATGAGCTCCGTCTCGGCGGCCAGCCCGGCGAACGGGCGCGTGACGATCAGGTTCGAGGCGTCGTCCGCTCCGTGGCAGGCCTTGTACCGCCGGCCCGACCCGCACGGGCACGGCTGCCGGGGGTTCGGCGTGTTGGCGGCGGCGCCATCGGCCTGATCTGCGGTGCGCGTCGCCGCGGCGGCGCGACGAGCGGACTTCTTGGACACCCGGCCACCGTAGCCGAACCGACCCGGCGGCCCGTGCCGCACGAACCCGGTCAGCTCGCGGCTATTCCGGCCGTCTCGGACGCGGCTCCGGCGGACGGCGTTGTTCCAGGTCCGCGCGCGGTTTCGGCGTCCTGCCCGCGACCGTCGTCGCGGCGTGCGACCCTGCTCCGGCCGGCGTGCTGGCGCGGGTGGGCGCCGGCGCCCGGATGACCCACCTGCCCATCGTCGGCGGACGTGCGATCGCCAGCCGGGCGAACCGGAGCAGCACGGCGGCCAGCAGGATCGCCGTGAGCGCCGCGGTGAGGTCGAGCGCGATGTGCAGCTCGACCGTGTCCGCGATGGCCTGCAGGCTGTCGCCCCACCCGCGGAGCAGCGTGGCGGCCAGAACAGCGGCGTTCACCACCCAGCTCGCCCACCACCAGAGCACCAGAGCACCCGGCCGCTCAGTTCTTTTTGTCGGATCGCCCGCCCCGGATTCCAGCAGGACGTCCGCCTCGGCCGCCACCTGACCGGCTCCGTAGACGTTCCACCCGGGCACCAGCAGGCGGAGCAGGATCGCCCGGGTGCTGCGGGGCGGTGTGCGGCCCGCGCGGACTGCCGCGAACCTGGACGCGCGGGTGAGCGCGGGCACGGTGAGCACGACGGCGGTGAGGGCCGCCACGACGACCGCGAGACCGGCTGCCGCGACGAGCACGTCACTGGCGCGCACCGCGCCGCCGGACAACACCTGCGTCCGGCCGTCCAGCATCAGCAGGAACCGCCAGGTCTCGGCGCCGGCGGCCAGCAGGGCGGCCGCCGCGGTCACCGCCACGGCGATCGCGGCCGCCCGGAGCGACCGCGCCGGGTTCGGCGGCCCGGGTTCGGGGACGGGACCCTGCCACACGGCGGGCGGGAAGCCCCATCGCGGGGGCGCGCCGCGGTAGGACGGCGGTCCCGCATACCTGCCGTTCCCGGAGTCCCAGGTCGCGCGGCTGTTCCGCCCTGGCCGGCGGGCGGGGCCGCCCGGCGGTGGGTGGGCGACCCACCGCTGCAGCGGCAGCACCGCACCGCAGGCGACGCAGGTGTAATGGCCCGGCGGCAGCGGGGGCTGCAGGACGTGGCAGCGCAGGCATTGCAGACCCTGGACCGGATGCCGGGGCGCCCACGGCTGCGCGTAGGGGCCGCTCACGTTCGACCGGTCACGTTCGAGCCGTGACGGTCGGGCGTCACGGTCGGTCCGTCACGATCGGTCCGTCGCACGCGTCAGATGATCTCGGGTGCGGCATCGCCGTCGGCGACCAGCGGCCGGCCGGTCGACGCCCAGCGCTGCATGCCGCCTGAGACGTTCACCGCGTCCCAGCCCTGGCTGTTCAGGTACGCCGTCACTCGCGCGGACCGACCGCCGGTGCGGCAGACGACGAACAGGGGGTCGCCGTCCGGCACGTCGTCCAGCCGCTCCGCGAGCTCGGTCATCGGCACGTGCACCGCGTCCGGGGCGTGACCGTACTGCCACTCGTCGGCCTCGCGCACGTCCAGCAGCGCGGCGCCGGGCGGCACGTCGGCGACGGAGACCTCGGGAATCGGCTCGCTCACGCCGTCCATACTTCCACCGCGCGGCCGCGGGTCCATCGGCCGCGATCCTTCGTCAGTCCGAATTCATTCGTCACCCCGAGGTCGGCCGGCAAGTGCGGTAGTCCTCCACAGCGACCTCCCATGGGTTGACCCCCGGAGTCAACAGCAGCTCGGGGTGGACCAGTTGTGACTCGGCAATGTCGCCCGGGGCGGTGAGCAGCTTGACGGTGATCTCGGTGGACTGGCCGGACCCCAGTTCCACGGTTCCCTGCGCGACGGCATGGAAATGGTCGACACCGGTGCCGAACAGCCAGGGTTGGCCATCTCTGGTGGCGCTGACGATCGATCCGCCGACCGGAGCAAAGACCAGCACATTGGTCCGCAAGATGTACGGAGCACCTGGAGTCGCCAAACCCGAGGATGTAGTCCGGCAGCCCGCTCGCCGGCGCGGTGTTGTGCATGCTGATCTGCATCTCGAGTTCCCGCCGTCCGTCGGGATGGCAATCACCGGTTCTGATCTCGACCGCATTGGCCAGGTAGTAACCGAGCTTGGCACCCGTGCCATCGTTCAGGAACACACCGAGAGTCGGCTGTATCGACGGTATTATCGAGAGAACCCGACAGGGTCGTTCCAGCGAGGTCCGCCTGCTCAGCTTCGTCGGTGCTCCAGATCAGGAGTCGATGCTCGTCCATCGCCCGCTCGAGACCATCCAAGATCACCACAGCGTCGCCGGTGCCCGACATCACCGTGCCAAATGCCTTTCCGGTCGCCTGGGCGAGGAACGCATCACGCTCATCCTGATCCGCGACCTCTGTCGTATTCCGAATAGGCGTCGGACAGGAGGTACTGGACGACGTTGTCGGCTAGTCAGCACGACCCCTTCGCCGACGTCCACAGGACCTGTCCCACGCAACGTGTAGGACAGCGCGACCGGGTCGATGGCCATGACGCCGTCCACCGGTTGCCCCGTGCGGAACGTGTACATTTCGGCGAACAGCGCCGCTGCGGTCGGGTAGTCCGGGGTGAAGTTCACATCCATCGGATACTGAGCCATCAGCTCGCTGTAGAGCTCGATCTGGTTGGGCGCGAGTTCAGTGATTGGTGGATCGAAGTATCCGAGCGTTCTGCTGGCGGCTGATTGATCCAAGATCTCGATCTTTCCTTGGTCGGCCCTGACGACGGCGTACGACCCGAATATCCCTCCGGTCGAGCGCGGCTCGGCGAGGTTCTGGAACACCACCAAGTAGTTCCGAGCGCCATCTCCCCCCAACATCGGCGGCAGGAGGCGCGCCACTCGCGCGCCTGTCTCGGTGATCGCTGATGCTTCACTCAGCTTGTTCGCCAGAGCCACTGCGGCATCGTCGACCGAGCTAACGACGGACGAGCGATCGATCGCCGACATCCGTTCGATCGATTCACCGACGACCTGGTCCGCAGCCTGGAGCAGCGGTGAGATCGCGGTGATCGGCGCGAGGTCGATCTGGCCGTTCGTCGGCGCGAGATCTTCGGGCTGCAGCGTGGTGGCGATCGTCACCAGCGACGGCATGACCTCCGTCGACAGTGCATCGACGGTGCCTGCGATCTCACGAATCGCATCCAGGTTGGGTCCGATCAACGGAAGCGCGGCGGCGACTCCGAACAGCGGATCGTCGACCGCCGATCGCGCTGCGGCGGCCTCCGCCTGGAGCTCCGTCACAAGCTCCCCCGTCCGAACTGGGTCGATCTCACCGACCTCGCGGATCTCCTCCTGGAGGAGGCTGACGTCAGCCGAGGCGTTCTGCAGGTGGCTGTACGCCTGGTACGTGCGCCATCCGACCCAGGCGCTGGCGGCCAGAATCAGGATCGCCCCCTGCGAGGACCACCCAGCCGATGACGCGGCGTCGACGGCGCTTCCTGATCAGCTGTTCCTGGCGGCGCGCACGCTCCTCGGAGCTGAGTCTGACCCGATCGGTGAACTGGACCGTTGCTGGTGGCGGGATGTAGTGCGAGACGGAGAAGCGATCGGCAGGCTCTCTCACCCGCCTGTCGTGGGCAGGATTCGGCGGATTCGACCGTTCAGGGTCCACCCCGGGGGCGTTGCGATCCATCACGGACTCGCCAAACTCCCCTCACGATCCGATGGTGGCATGCGGGCCGGGGGCGACATCCGCGACAGGACGAACCGCGACTCGAAGGACATGTCGAGGCATCCCCGCCGTGAGCAGCTGGAAAGGCTTCAGGCAACATCACGCCGAGGTTGACGATACCTCACCCAAATACCAGGCGCGTGTGACGTAGAGTAACGAGTGCGGTGTCTGGTAAGCCGGGTTCGCGGTCCTCGTCCCAGAGCGGGCATTTCATTATTTGACCAACCGGGACAGCCGACGGTCGGCCAGCAGCCTGCCACCGGTCTGGCACGTCGGGCAGTACTGGAACGACCGATCGGCGAACGAGACCTCCGCGACGACATCGCCGCAGACCGGGCAGGGCAGGCCGGCGCGGGCATGCACCCGCAGGCCGGTCCGCTTCTCGGACTTCAGCCGGGCCGCCTCGTTGCCGACCGCGCGCTGCACCGCCCCGGTCAGGATCTCGGTCATGGCCATGTACAGCCGGTCGAGATCCGCCTCCGACAGATTCGCGGCCGTCGCGAACGGTGAGAGCTTGGCCGCGTGCAGGATTTCATCCGAATAGGCATTTCCGATGCCGGAAAGCACGGTCTGATCCGTGATGACCGTTTTGAGCCGTCCCTTCCGGGCGGACAGGGCGATGGCGAGACCCTGCCGATCGAGGCTGAGGGCGTCCGGCCCGAGCCGGGCGACGCCCGGCACCTCCAGGGGGTCGCGCACGAGCGCGGCGGCCACCGACTTCTTCGTCCCCGCCTCAGTGATGTCGAACCCACCGCCGGACGCCAGGCGAATCCGCAGGGCGATGGGCCCACCCATCTTCGGCGGCGTCGCTCCGAGCGAGTCGGACCACCGGAGCCACCCGGCCCGCGCCAGATGGATGACCAGGTGCCACGGTTCCGGGTGGTCGTCCGGTGGTCGTCCGGCGGTTCGGTGACGATGTCCAGGAACTTGCCGTACCGGCCCGTGCCGGTGATCGTCCGGCCGACCAGCGCCGACGCCGGCGGGTCGTACGTCGTCATCACGTTCAGGGAGGCCACGGTGACGGCGAGGATCGGTTGACCGACCGCGTGCTCGGTGAGGAACGCCGCCAGTGCCGTCACTTCCGGGAGCTCGGGCATGCGCATCAGTCTGCCCTGCGCCTCGGACATGTGGACAGCAGGCGAACCGGGGCTGCGCCGCGTTCTACAGTGCGGCGCCGTGACCAGCCGACACCCTCGCGACCTCCCACACCCCGTCCCGACCGGGGCGGGTGACGGGCGCGGGTTCGACCCGGGCGGCGGGCGCGGGTCCGACCCGGGCGACGCGCGCGGGTCACGCCGAGACGACCGGCGCGGGTCCGGCCCGGGTGATGAGCGCGGGTCGGGCCGAGGCGTCGGGCGCCTCGCTGGTCCCGGCGATCGGGACGGATCCGAGCCGGCGAGCTCGCCTGTCGAGATCGCCCTGGCCGGGGTGGAGCCTGAGCGCCCTCGACCCGGTGGGCGCCCCGGTGCCCGCCGCCGTCGCGGTGGCGTTCTCCACGCTCCGCCGGCGTCAGCTGCAGGCCGCGGTCATGCATGGCCGACGTCGCTCCTGGCGCGATCGGCGCCGCGTCTGGCCGGCGATCGTCGCCGCCCTCGCCGCGCTGGCGCTGGTGACGGCGGCGACCGCGGTCGTCGAGGCCTTTCAGCGCGCCACGTCCGCCGGACCCCAGACAGCGGCCGTGATCGACCCCAGCATCGGATCGACTCACCCCAGCCCGGCCGTCACCGCGCCGACCCAGTCGTAGAGTCCGAACCCACCGGCGGCGACCACCAGCGCCGCCGCCGGCAGGATCCGGTCGGCGATGCCCGCCGCCTGAGCCAGCCGGCCCTTCGTCGCGAGGGTCCAGTGCCGGCTCGCCACCGCGGCCACGACGGCAACACAGCCGGAGACCAGCGCTCCCGCCATCAGCACGGAGGTCAGTGCCGGCGCGCGCAGTCCGACCCCCAAGGCCGCGGCGCCGAGCGCGATCAGCCCGGCGAGCCAGAGCGTGACGACGTGGGAACCCCTCGACGCGAGCCGCGACCGGGCGGCGAGGGTCGCACCGAGCAACCCGGCGAGAGCGACGTCCCATCCGGACGTGGACACCGAGAGCACCCAGGCGGCGAGTGCGGCGCACCCGCCGAGGCCCGCGAGCAGACCCGACACCGCGTTCTCGGCGCGCCGCGCGGCACGGTCGATTTCCGGCGCACCGACCGACCGGCCCCGCCGATGGCGTTCGTCCGCGGCGAGCAATCCGGCGATCGCCACCGCCGATCGCGGCACCGCGCCGACGCAGCAGGTCGCGGCGAGCCCCAGCCCGCGTGCTGCCGTCAGCGCGGTCACACCCGCCGCCGCGCCCGCGGCGACCAGCCCCGACACCGAGCGCGACCACCAGCGTCGCGATCGAGAGCGCCGCGGCGCGCGGGATGAGCGGGCTCGCCAGCACCCCGATCAGCAACGCCGCTGCCAGCGCGGCAAGTGACAGCCCGAGAGTCGGCCATTCCCATCGTCGCCCGGCCGCCACGGCGGCGATGGCGGCCCAGCCCGCCGCCGCGCTCAACGCGACCAGGCTCCCGGCGGGCGCGATCACCCGCACGGCGAGTGCGGTCGCGCCGAGTGTGAGCGCGCCCGTGGCCGCGACGACCGTCAGCGACTCGAGGTCGACGACCACGGCCGCTGTGGGCACCAGAGCGACCGACGCGAGACCCAGCAACCATGCGAAGAACGTCGCCGCCGCGCCCGCCGTCCATCGTCCGGAGTCGCCCCTGGCCTCGACAGTCGCGCGGACGTCCGCGACCGCGCCGGGTCGGGGCGGCCGCGCCGGCCGATCGGACAGCACGAGGATGTCGCCGTCCCGGACGTCGCCGTCCGCGAGCGTCGTTCCCGCCGCCATCGCGGCACCGGCGACGGGGGCGAGCTCCCACTGCCGCGGGCCGGTGACGTCGCCGCCGCGCGGCGCCAGCAGCGGAACGAGTGTCGCCAGCAGGTCGCCGACCGGCAGGCCGGTCGGCACATCGAGGTCCAGCCGGCGCGCGCCGCACACGACGGTGATCAGCCGGGACGACGGCGCACCCGCCGGCTGGGTGCCTCGTCCCACCGTCTCCATCAGAACGACCGCCACACGATGTGCTCCTTGTTCCTGCAGGTGAGAGCGCTGATGTGGACAACTGTCCACGCATTCGTGGCCGCATCGTACGGTTCACGGCGACCGACCGAATCCGGTTGTCCACACAGGCCGGAGCCACCGAGGCGAGCCGCACCGGGAGGAACGGAATGGATGCAGTACGGGCGCGATCGACCGACCGCGCGCGAGATCCCGACCGCCGAGCGATGTCGCCGCGCGGCGTGATCGACGTGCCCTCCGGGCCGAGGCAGGCTGCGCGGACCGGCGGATCGCTCGGAATGATCTTGATGCCCATCGCGGCCGGGTCCGGGTCGCTCGTGCTGACGATCACGAACCAGGGTCGGCCGCTGGTGGCGGCCATCGGCCTGCTGATCCTTCTCGCGTCCGTCGGCGTGGGCGTCGTCATGGTGGTCACCGCCCGCACGGGCGCCCGCCGGACCCTGGGTGAGCAGCGAGAGCGGTACCTGGACGTCCTCGACGTCATGCGCGCGCGGCTGCACCGTGCGCGCCGCGACCAGGTCGACTCGTCGGTGGCACGGCACCCGCCGGCGTCCGCGCTGTTCGACCTCGCCCGGTTCGCACCGCCGCAGCGGCTTCGGTCGGCGGCGGGCGGGTCCTCGGCCGCGCCACCATCGGTCCTGCGGATCGGCCTCGGTCCCGTCCCGCCCCAACTCGCGGCACGACGCGGCGCGCCCGGCAACGTCATCGAGCACGCCGAGGACGCAGTCTGCTCCGCCGCCGCCGACGACCTGATCGCGGCGTTCGGCAGCATCCCGGATCAGCCCGTGTTGATTCGAGCCACGCCGGGCACCCGGATCACCGTCACCGGTCCACCCGGCCGCGTCCGCGCGTTCGCCCGCGCGCTCGTCTGCCGGATCGCGGTCGATCGCCCACCGGGCGACGTCGAGCTCCTGATCGCCTGCGGCGGCCGGACCGCGCAGGCATGGTCATGGGCGGCTCACCTGCCGCATGTCGTCGACCACGGCGCGGGTACGCAGTCCCGGTCCGATCGCCGGATCGTCGACACCGGCTCGGCCGCCGCCGTTCTCGCGGCAAGAGCTACGACACACCCCCATGCGGGCGATTGGATCGTCGTCGTCGACGGCGGCCACGCCGAACAACGGGAGATCGCCGATGCGCCCGACCTCGTCGTGCTGCGACTCGTGCGCGGATCCGCGGACGACCTGCCCGGCGCCGACATCCGGATCGAACTCGCGCCACCGACCCCGGTGCCCGACGGCCTGCGGGACACCGTGTGGGACGGCGCATCGCCGACGACCGGGCCCGCGCCCTTTCAGGCCGATGAGCTGGACATCGCGACCGCCCGATCGGTCGCGCGCATGCTCGCCCGGAACAGGTCGGCGATGCCGCCACGCCCGGGCACCGGCCGCGGACCCCGGTCGCTGCCCGACGCGCTCGGCGTGGCGCCCGTCAGCTCATGGGACGTCGCCGCCTCGTGGCGCGGACGCCGACCGGATGACCTGCTGCGGGTCCCCATCGGTGTCACGGACGACGGGCGGCAGGTCCTGCTCGACCTCAAGGAGTCCGCGCGCGGCGGGACCGGACCGCACGGATTGCTGGTCGGCGCCACCGGGACCGGGAAGTCCGAGCTGCTGCGCACGCTCGTCGTCGGCCTCGCTGCCACCCACCCACCCGACGAGATCGCCTTCCTGCTCATCGACTTCAAGGGCGGCGCCGCCTTCGCGCCGCTGGCCCGACTGCCGCAGGTGGCCGGCGTGGTCACGAACCTCGTTGCCGAGGACGAGTTGATCGACCGCGTCCGTGACGCGCTGCGCGGCGAGATCGCCTCGCGGCAGCGCCGCCTCGCAGGCGCCGGAGGCCTCCCGGACATCGACGCCTACCGGCGGCGCGCCCCGGAGCCGGGCGCGGAGCCGATGCCCCGGCTGATGGTGATCGTCGACGAGTTCACGGAGCTGGTGACCGCTCGACCCGACATGCTCGACGTCTTCACGGCCATCGGCCGCATCGGGCGATCGCTGGGCATCCACCTGCTGATCGCCAGCCAGCGGCTCGATGCCGGCCGCATCCGGGGACTCGAGACGCACCTGTCCTACCGCATCGCGCTGCGCACGTTCTCGGACCTCGAGTCCCGCGAGGCGATCGGCCGCCCCGACGCGTTCCACCTGCCCGATCGGCCCGGCTCGGCGTTGCTCGCTGCCGGCGGCCGGCTCGGTCCGCGCTTCCGGGGGTTCTCCGTGTCGATGCGAGACGCGGGCGGGCCGACACCGGCGGACCGGGCATCGACGGTTCGGATCCTGGCGCCGGGAGCGGCCGGGCTCGGCACGCGCGCCGCGACGCTCCGTGGCCGGCCGACGAGCGGATTCCAGTCCGCCGCCGGCGACCCGACGGCCGCGGAGGGCGCCGGCGCGCCCAGCGTTCTCGAGTCGATGACGAGCCGGATCGCTATCGCACTTCCCGAGAGCGGGTACGCACCCGCGCGCGGGATCTGGCTGGATCCGCTGCCGTCGCGGCTGCCGCTGGTCGAGCTGCTCCGCTTGAACCCGGCTACCCCCGGCGCCCAGATCGCCGCCTTGATCGGTCTGGTCGATGATCCCGAGCGTCAGCGCCAGGAGCCGCTCCTCTGGGATCCGCATGAGGGGCCGCTGCTGGTGGTCGGCGCTGCTCGCAGCGGTCGATCGGCCGCCGCTGCGGCCGTGATCGTGTCCCTCGCAGCGCGCCACGGCCCCGCCGCCGTGGAAATCTACGCAGTCGACGCCGGGGGCGGCGGCCTCGCCAGGCTCGACGACCTGCCGCACGTCGCATCGATCGCGCCGCGATCCGATCCCGAGCTGGTGCGCCGGACCGTCGCCGAACTCCGGCACCTTCTCGACGCCCGGGACGGCCCCGGGGCGAAGCACCGTGTCCGTGCGGCAGTGATCGTGATCGACGGCTGGTCGGCTGCTCGGCAGATCGAACCGGCGCTCGATGAGGTGCTGGCCGACCTACTAGCGCGCGGGCCGGGGCTCGGCATGCACACGGTCGTCACCGTGACCTCGGCGTCCGAGCTCCGTCCCCGGCTCGCCGCCGGATTCGCCACCCGGATCGAGTTGCGGCTATCCGATCCGTTCGAGTCCGCGATCGACCGCACCAAGTCCCGGCGCATCCGACCGGGCACCCCGGGCCGGGCGTTGGTTGCCGGCGGCCGCACCGCTCAGCTGGCCGTCCCGCCCGACGACGCTCGAGAGATCGGCTTGCTCTGCGGGCACGGCACCGAGCCCGTCTCCCGACGAATCCGGCTGTTGCCGGACCGGATCGACCTCGACCTGGTCCACCGTCCCCCGGGGTTCCCGACCTCCGTGACGCTCGGCATCGCCGAGCGCGACATGCGGCCGGTGGTTCTGGATCTCGCGGCCGGCGACCCACACCTGATCGTCGCCGGCGACCCGGGCTCGGGACGCACCGCCGCACTCCGGTCGATCGCCCGGCAGCTCGCACACGAGCGGCGCGCCGGCGAGGTCGACGCGGCGCCGGACATCTTCGCCATCGACTTCCGGCGCACCCTCACCGGTGAGCCGGGCATCCGGGACGTCGCCCATGCTCCGGCTCCGGCGGCGGACCTCGCCGCCGCCATCGCCCGGCGATGCGCCGCCAGGCTCGGCCGGTCGTCCGCGGGCGCCGCCCGACGACACCCGGCCGCTCGTGGTCCTTGTCGACGACTACGAGCTCGTCACGACGGGCGCCAATCCGCTCCTGGCGCTGCTCCCGCACCTGCCCCACGCCCGTGACGTCGGGTTGTGTGTGATTCTCGCGCGGGCGTGTGGTGGCCTCGCCCGCGCCCGATACGAACCGATGCTCCAGGCGCTGAGCGACCTCGGCACGCCGCTGCTGCTCCTCTCCGGCGATGCCGGGGAGGGCCGGGTGCAGCACGGACTGGTGCCCCGGCCGCTGCCGCCGGGGCGGGCCAGGCTCGGCCGGCGCGGCCGGCCGGAGCAGCTCATCCAGACGCCGTGGACGGAGCCGTGAGACCGGCGGGCGGGGATGGTTCCGGTGCGGCGGAATGTCCGGTACGACACACTCGTAGCGATGAGCCAGCGATCCAGACGCGCCGTGCCCGCTGTTCGATCCGGCACCGGACGGGGGGCGGAGCATGACCGCGAATCGTAAGCAGCCGCGGGTGGCCGTGCTCGGCGCCGGATCGTGGGGCACCACCGTCGCCACGATCATCGCCGCCAGATCACCGACGGTCCTGTGGGCGCGATCGCCCGAGACCGCGGACCAGGTCAACATGCTGCACCGCAACAATCGCTACCTGCCGGACTTCCCGCTGCCCGAGTCGCTGACCGCCACGGCCGATCTGTACGAGGCCGTGGAGCCCGCCGACGTGATCGTGATGGGCGTTCCGTCACACGGGTTCCGGTCGGCGCTGGAGGAGCTCGCGCCGGCGATCCGGCCGTGGACGCCCGTCGTGAGCCTCGTCAAGGGACTCGAGCAGGTGACCCAGAGGCGCATGACGGAGATCATCGACGAGGTGCTGCCGGGACACCCGGCCGGCGTGCTCGCCGGGCCGAACATCGCCCGCGAGGTGGTGGCCGGCTATGCAGCCGCGGCGGTCATCGCCATGCCGGACCAGCACCTCGCGGCCCAGCTCGGAGAGCTGTTCCGCACCAGGTTCTTCCGCATCTACTCGACGTCCGACGTGATCGGCGTGGAGGTCGCCGGTGCGCTGAAGAACGTGTTCGCGATCGCGGTCGGCATGGGCGACGGGGTGGGCAGCGGGGACAACACCCGCGCCATGGTCATCACCCGCTCGCTGCGCGAGATGAGCAAGCTCGGCGAACGGCTCGGCGGCCAACGCGACACGTTCGCGGGGCTGGCCGGCGTGGGCGACCTCATGGTCACCTGCACGAGTCCGCACAGCCGGAACCGGCACGTCGGCGAGGAACTCGGCAAGGGCCGGTCGATCGAGGAGATCCTCTCGGGAATGAGCCAGGTCGCCGAGGGCGTGAAGTCGGCGCCGGTCGTGATGAAGATCGCCGCCGAGGCCGGGGTCGACATGCCGATCGCCCGCGAGGTGGACGCCGTGCTGAACCACGGGTCGACGCCGATGCAGGCCTACCGCGGACTGATCAACGTCGCGCCCGGCCACGAGGTCTACGGCGAGGGTTGGTGACCGCCGAGCGGGAAGAGTCGGTCGCGGCCGGGCGGAACGGCCACGATCCGCGGCGCCGCCGGAGGGAATGACCTCACCAGCCGACCGCTCAGGTCGCCCGCTTCACCAACGGCGGGAGCCGGTACCACCGAGGGTCGGCAGGTCTCGTCCCCGCCGGGCAGGTCCGGTCGCCACCGCTGGCAGGTCTCGTTCCCGCCGGCGGACCCGTTCGCGACCGGCCGCGGGCCGCTACCCACGGCAGGATCCGCTCACAACCGGCCGGTGGGCGCCGGTCTCGGGTCCGCCGGAGGTCGCGAGTCGTCCAGCGCATGGCGTCCGAGCGGCGGCGATTCCGTGCGTGACAGCCCGCGGCTCGTACACGCCCGGACTGCTGGCACGATCGTCGTCAGCGCGATCACCCCGATCGCGATCAGCGGTCGCGGGGAGGTGCGGGTGTCCGACTTTCGCGTGTTGACCGTCTGCCGCGCGAACTACTGCCGATCGCCGATCGCCGCGGTCATCCTGCAGAGCGCGGCGGACGCGATGCTCGGTCCCGGAACATGGTCGGTGTCCTCGGCAGGCGTCGACGTCCGGTTCGACGCCGATATGCACCCGCTCGCCCGAGAGGTGCTCACGGAACACGGGTATCGGCCGGGACCGCATCGCACACATCAGATCGACCGCGCCGACCTGGCGGCGGCGGACCTGATCCTCACGTCCAGCCGCGCGCATCGCGCCGCCGTGGTCACGCACCTGCCGGCGGCGATCGGACGAACCTTCACGCTCCTGCAGTTCGCCCGGCTCGCGGATCTCGTCGAACCGCTCGACGCGGCCGACGCGAGGGAGGCGGGACTCGCGCTGATTCGCGAGGCAAAGCTGGCGCGCGCGGACCTGCAGCCCGGCGGCGCGGAACTCGACAACCTGGTCGACCCGATGGGCCGACCGCGTCCCGACTTCGAGGTGTGCGCCGACACGGTGCTCGACGCGATCGACCGCATCCTGCGACCGCTCCGGGCGTGATCGCCTCGACCGCATCCCTCGGTCGCTCCGGTCGTGAACGTCATGCGATCGACCGCATCCCGTGACCGCTCCGACCGGAACGCTCGGCCGCTTCGGCGCCGAGGTCAGCCGCGTCGAACGTCAGGAATTCCGACGCAACCGGACGTGCATCGCCGGCGGCTCTCCGTCGGGCGAGTGAGCGACCTGCACCGCGCTGAAGCCGGCGAGGTCGTCGTCGACCCCGTCGAACAGGCGCTCGCCGCCGCGCAGCAGGATCGGCACGACGGCGACGTGCACCTCGTCCACCAGGCCGGCGCGGAGGTATTGCCGGACGGTCGACGCGCCGCCGCCGATGCGGATCGCCAGGCCGCCGGCGGCCTCCGCCGCCTGCCGGTACGCCGACTCGATGCCGTCCGTCACGAAGTGAAAGGTGGTGCCGCCCGCCATCTCGGCCGGCGGGCGCGGGTGGTGGGTGAGCACGAACACCGGATGGTGGAACGGCGGATCCTCGCCCCACCAACCGCGCCAGGTCTCGTCCGGCCAGCCGTCGCGGATCGGGCCGAACATGTTGCGGCCCATGATGGTCGCGCCGCATCCCTGCTCGCCCCGGGCGAACAGCTCGTCGATCACCGGGTCGACGCCGCGCTCGTGGGCGAAGAGCCAGTCGTGGAGCCGCTCGCCGTCGACTCCGAGCGGGTTGTCCAGATCCTGGTGCGGTCCCGCGGCGTACCCGTCGAGCGAGATCGAGAAGTTCTGAACCAGAAGCTCCGACATCGGCCGTCCTTTCCGGGGGCCGGCAGCGCTGGACGCGGCGGCCCCGACCTGAATCGCGCCGGCGCACCGGTCGGTACGCCGCTCTCGATCCGACACCATGTCTACGAACCGCGCCGCCGCAATTCGACGCCGCACCCGGAGGATGCCTCCGCGACCGCCGGACTTCGCGACGTGGGCGAGCGGGCGGCGCGGACCGCCGGGAGCCCCGTCGGGCCGGCCAAGACCCCCGGCCGGGATCGGTGCGCCCGCCTCGCGACCCCGCGACCGCCGCGACGAGACCCCCGGTGGGCCGGGCCTGCAGGGGTCAGCCGGCGACGACGCCCGGATCGATCGCCGGGCCCACGACCGGGCAGGCCACTCCCGTGCCGCGCATCGAGCAGTAGCCCCGCGGGTGCTTGTCGAGGTACTGCTGGTGACGGGCCTCGGCGAGGTAGAAGGCGCCGAGCGGCGCGATCTCGGTGGTGGGCATGCCGAAGCCCGCGTCCCGCAACGCGGCCGCGTACGCGTCGCGGGCGGCGAGCGCCCGCACCGCCTGGCCCTGGGTCGTCGTGTAGACGACCGACCGGTACTGGGTCCCGACGTCACGGTGCTGCCGCATGCCCTGCGTCGGATCGTGGTTCTCCCAGAACGCCCGCAGCAGGTCGTCGTAGCCGACGGCGGCCGGGTCGAACACCACGCGCACCACCTCGGCGTGCCCCGTCCGGCCCGAGCAGACGTCGTCGTAGTCCGGATCGATCGTGAATCCGCCGGCGTAGCCCGCGGCGGTGGTGTGAACGCCGGGCATCCGCCAGAACAGCCGCTCGACCCCCCAGAAGCAACCCATGCCGAACACCCCGACGGCCATGCGGCCCTGCCATGAATCCAACGGCGTGCCCAGCACGGTATGTACGGGACCGGCGGCGTTCGGACGCCCGCGTCCCTTCGGCGCGGTCCCGGCGCTCGGAGCGCCGGCCGACCTGCGGGAGAACAGGCGCATGAGGTCAGGGTACGAGCGGCGCGTGGTCCGCTCGCCGCCCCCGGGTTCGGGCGCCGGGTCGCACCGGACGTCCGGGCGGCGCCCACCGCGCGGTCGCCCGCATCCGTCGCATGCGCTGCCCGGGGCTCGACGATGGGCGGCATTCCGGGGCCGCCGTCACGATCCTGATCGGGTGGACGCACGAGGTGTTCCGCCACCTCCCACGCCGCGGTGCCGGTTCATCGATCACAATCTTTCTCGGCGCAGATCACACCTCCCGCGAGGCGCCGCCACCCAACCGGTGCCTCGGCGGCGGCGAACCCCGTGCAGCAGGTCCTGGGAAGGAGCATGGTCATGGCTTTGCTGAGTCCGAGCCGAGGGCGGGTCATCCCCCGACCGTCGGCCGGCGTGTGGCCCGGCCTGTTCGAGGTGCCGCGGGTACCCGCACACGCCGCGATCGCCCGCCGGCTGGCCAGGGCGGCCGTGGAGAAGCTGCCGCTCACCCTCTCCTTCCCGGACGGCTCCAGCTGGGGCGTCGGAGGCCCGCAGCTGCAGATCGTGCGCCCCGAGAACTTCTTCGCCCGGCTCGGCGCCGACGGCCTCATCGGGTTCGGCGAGGCATGGATGACCGGCGACCTGACCGCCGGCGGCTGGTACATCGACAACGGCGAGGTCTCCCACCCCGCATCCGGTGCGGGCGCGAACGAGGCGACGGATGTGCTCGCCGAGGTGCTGGAGGTGCTCGCCGGCCGGATGTCGGTGCTGGTCCCGCGGTCGCTGCAGAAGCTGCGTCGCGCGTGGCAGTCCCGCGTCCCGGCGACCGAGGACAACTCCCCGACCGGCGCCCGGGAGAACATCCATCGGCACTACGACCTGTCCAACGACCTGTTCGAGCTGTTCCTCGACCCGACGCTCACCTACTCGGCGGCCTGGTTCGAGCCGGGGGACGACCTCGAGCGGGCGCAGCGGCGGAAGGTCGACGGCGTCCTCGACCTGGCCAGGGTCGGTCCCGGCATGCACGTGTTGGAGATCGGCACCGGCTGGGGTGAGCTGGCCATGCGGGCGGCGTCCGAACGCGGTGCGCGGGTCACCACCCTCACCCTGTCCGAGCAGCAGAAGGAGCTGGCCGACCGGCGCATCGTCGAGGCCGGCCTGTCCGACCGCGTCGAGGTGCTGCTCGAGGACTACCGCAGCCACGCCGCGCGCGCGGTCGGTCGCTACGACGCGGCCGTCAGCGTGGAGATGATCGAAGCGGTCGGCGAGCGGTACTGGCCCGACTACTTCGGCGCGGTCGACCGGATGCTCTCCGACGGCGGGCGTTTCGGGCTGCAGGCGATCACCATGGCCCACGAGCGGCTGCTCGCCACCCGCAACGGCTACACCTGGATCCACAAGTACGTCTTCCCCGGCGGCGCGCTGCCGTCGATGACGGCCATCGACCAGGTCGTCACCCAGCACACCGGGCTCCGGGTGCAGGAGACGAGGCGGCTCGGGCTGTCGTACGTGCCCACGCTGCGCGAGTGGCGGCACCGGTTCAACGAAGCGCTGCCCGAGGTGCGTGCGCTGGGCTTCGACGAGACCTTCATCCGGATGTGGAACTTCTATCTCGCCTACACGGAGGCCGGATTCGCCGCGGAGTACCTCGACGACTGGCAGATCGGCCTGAGCCGGGGGTAACCCTGGGAGGCGAGCCGGCGCCGGCGCGAATCACCCGGGCGCTCATCATGCGGACGCGTAGACGTCGGCCAGCGTGACGGGGATCAGTCCGCGCCCGGCGACGAGTGCGGCGATCTGATCGAGCACGTCGGCGACGGCGGGCTCGTTGGCGTGCCCGATCATCACGGCACCCGCAACGAGTTCCGCGCGCGCGTGCCGCAGCACGTCGGCCGCCGTGATCCCGCGCGTCAGGTCGCCGAACGTGCCGCTCCAGTGCGCGAGGATCGGATAGCCCTCGGCCGCGCAGATCCGATCCGTGCGCTCGTCGTGCAGCATCCACGGCGGCCGGAAGAACGGCCTCGTCGAGATCCCGTACAGTCCCGCGAGTTCCGTCTCGTTGCGGGCCAGTTCCTCGACCAGGTGGGCGTCGGAGAGCCGGGTGATGTCGGGATGCGACCAGGTGTGGTTGGCGATCTGGACCTGCCCGGACTCCACCATCGGGCGCAGCGCCGGTGCGGCCGCCCGCCACGAGTCGTACAGGCCGTTGGCGAAGAACGTGATCCGCAGGCCGGTCGTCCGGATCAGCTCCGCGAATGCGGCCACAATCGCCGTGGTCATCCCGTCATCGATGGTGAGCGCCACGTACGGGCTGGGCACGCCGTCGATCGTCGGCTGCACCGGCACGATCCGCTCGGTGGGCAGCCCGACGCGGCGAGCCGGCGCCGACGACGACGCGGGTCCGGACGACGGATCGCCGGGGTCGCGGCCGGCGTCCGGGGACGAGCATGCGGCCAGCGCGCCGAGCACACCCAGGCCCAGCGCCCGCAGCAGTTCTCGGCGGTCCATCCGGCCGGCACCCGGCGGGTCCGGATTCAGAGCCCGAGCGACGCGGCGACCTGCCGCACCTCGGCGCCGGACGCACGCAGCTGCTCCAATTCCCGGTCGGACATGGGCACGTCCAGCATCTCCGCCAGCCCGGAGCGGTTGACGATCGACGGCAGGGACAGGCACACATCCGAGAGCCCGTACCGGTCGCTGATCAGGGAACTGACCGGCAGCACGCTGTTCTCGTCGCGGACGATGGCCTCGATGATGCGCGTCGCCGCCAACCCAACGGCGTAGTTGGTGGCACCCTTGCCGCGGATGATCCGCTCCGCGGCGGTCACCACCTGGTGCGCGATCCTGTCCTTCGCCTCGTCGGTCAACCGCCTGCCGCCCGGCAGCGAGAACTTGTCCAGCGGAACGGATCCCACGTTGGCGGTGCTCCACAGCGGGAACTCGGAATCGCCGTGCTCGCCGGCGATGAAGGCGTGCACGCTCTGCGGCGCGACGCCGAGGAAGCGGGCGACCAGGTCCCGCAACCGCGACGAGTCCAGCACGGTCCCGCTGCCCAGCACGCGGTGCGTCGGCAGCCCCGAGAACTTCTGCGCGGCCAGCGTCAGCACGTCGACCGGATTGGACACCATCAGGATCACCGCGTTCGGCGCGACGTCCAGCAGCTGCGGGATGAGGGTCCGGCAGATCCGCACGTTCACGCCCGCCAGCTCCAGCCGGGTCTGGCCGGGCTTCTGCTTGGCGCCCGCGGTGACGGCGATGACGTCGGCACCCTCGCAGATCGCCACGTCGTCCGAGCCGTCGACCTCGGCGGTCGGCACGAACTGCAGCCCATGCCGCAGGTCGAGCACCTCCGCCTCGATCTTCTCCGCGTTGGTGTCGTAGAGGACGACATCGTGTGCGACGCCACGGATCAGGCAGGCGTAGGCCAGGGTCGCGCCGACGCCGCCGGCCCCGACGACGGCGACCTTGTTGCGGCGCAGCGACGCGAAGCTCATGCCGATCACGGTATCCGCGGGACGGGCGGCCCGCCCCGCCAGTGCGACGGGCGGAGCAGCTCGGCCGGCAGCTCCGTGTCCGCATCCCCGACGGCCCCGCCGACCTGCGTCTGTGTGACGTACAGGGCGCGCGCGAGACGGGCGCCGCGGAGGTCGGCGGCGCGCAGGTCGGCGCCCCGCAGGTCGGCGAGCGACAGGTCGGCGCCGCGCAGGTCCGCGCCGATCAGGACGGCGCCGCGCAGGTCGGCCCCGCGGAGGGCGCGGCACCGCAGGTCGGCGCCCACCAGGTCCGCGCCACGCAGCCGAGCCGGATCCGGCACCCGCGAGCGAACCCGCTCGCTGGTCGCCTGCAGCACGGCGTTCGCCTGCGCGCGGAGGGCGTTCACGTCCAGCGCCAGGATCTCCGACGAGGGCGCGTCGGCGAGGGCGTCGATGCGCCGGGCGGCGCGAGGAACCGCGGCGTCGGTGGGGTCGTACCGGGCGGCCTGCGCGAGGTACCAGAGCAGCTCGTGCAGGTGCCGGACGATCGGGAAGACCTGGACCATCCGGCGCATCCGCCCATCGTCGGCGCGCCGGTCCGCCCCGTCGACCGGCGCCCGGGCGACGCGCTGCCCCGCGCCGAAGCAGTCGTACGCCGCGCAGCCGGGAAAGCCCGACGACCGGAGGCGGTCGTGGATCGCACACCGGAAGTCGGCCGCCAGGTGTAGGCAGGGCACGCCGGCGGGCTTGTCGATCGCGAAGTCGGCCGATGCGAGCAGGGGCAGGGCGACGCAGCAGAGACCCGACGCAGTCGCCGCAATCCGCCCGCAGCCGATCGATCTCCACGACCGGATCATCCCCCTTCGCGGCGGACCGCGGCGCCTCGGCGAAACGTCGATGACCGGACCGTGCGGGACGAAACCACGGACGGCCACGACACCTGGACCGGCTCGGCATCGACGGTGGTCTCGACAATGGGCATCGGCGGCGTCTCGCTCCGGGCACCAGCACGTCGACCCTGCGGTGCCGTCGGCCGGGCGCTGCTCCGGTCGAGGTCCTGGTGCTGCTCCTTGGGCGGGCCGCGTGGGCCCGCGCCTCTCGGACGGGCCGCGAACGGTCCCGGATGCACCACCGGTGACGAGCCCTAGTCCTGTTGG
>CAWJOH010000017.1:0-66324 GCA_963844455.1 uncultured Actinomycetota bacterium | reverse complement strand
TGCGGGTAACTCACCCCGAGCGGCGCCACGAAGGTCTCCTTGATCGACCGGGGTGACGTCCAGCGCATCAGGTTGGCCGCGGAGCCGGCCTTGTCGTTGGTGCCCGACGCCCGCGCGCCGCCGAACGGCTGCTGACCGACGACCGCGCCGGTGGGCTTGTCGTTGATGTAGAAGTTGCCGGCGGTGAACCGCAGCGCCTCGGTGGCCGCGCGCCACCGCCACCCGGTCCCGGGCGATGATCGAGCCGGTCAGCGCGTACGGCGACGCGCCGTCGACCTCGGTCGAGCACGGAGGCGAACTCGTCGTCCGGGTACACGTGGATCGACAGGATCGGGCCGAAGTACTCGTTGCAGAAGATCTCGTCGCGCGGGTCGGTGCCCGAGCAGCAGGGTCGGCCGGACGAAGTAGCCGACGGAGTCGTCGTAGCTGCCGCCGGCCAGCACCTCGATGCGAGTCCGTGGCCTGCGCCCGGTCGATCGCGGCCTTCAGCCGGCCGAACGACCGGTCGTCGATGACGGCGCTGGTGAAGTTGCCGAAGTCCTCGACGGAACCGATGGTCGAGCGCCTCGGTTTCGGCGATCAGCCCGTCCTTCAGCGCCGGCCACAGCGACGCCGGGACGTACGACCGGGACGCCGCGGAGCACTTCTGCCCGGAGTACTCGAACGCGCCGCGCACCAGCGCCGTCCGCAGCACGTCGACGTCGGCCGAGGGGTGCGCGACGACGAAGTCCTTGCCGCCGGTCTCGCCGACGAGTCGCGGGTAGGACCGGTAGCCGGCGATGTTCGCGCCCACCGGCGACCACAGTTGCTGGAACACCCTGGTGGAGCCGGTGAAGTGGATGCCGGCCAGCTCCGGATGGGCCAGCACGCACCTCGGAGATCTCCGGGCCGAGCGCCGGGCAGCATGTTGATCACCCCGGGCGGCAGCCCGGCCTCCGGCAGCAGGTCCATGATCAACGACGCCGCCAGTTGCTGGGTGGTCGACGGCTTCCAGACGACCACGTTGCCCATCAGCGCCGGCGCGGTCGGCAGGTTGCCGGCGATGGCGGTGAAGTTGAACGGCGTGACGGCGTAGACGAAGCCCTCGAGCGGCCGGTGGTCGGTGCGGTTCCAGATCCCCTTCGAGTTGGCGATCGGCTGCTCGCTGAGGATCTGCCGGGCGAAATGCACGTTGAACCGCCAGAAGTCGGCCAGCTCGCAGGCCGAGTCGATCTCCGCCTGGTAGCGCCGTCTTGGCCTGGCCGAGCATGGTCGCGGCGTTCATCCGGGCCCGCCACGGCCCGGCGAGCAGGTCGGCGGCGCGCAGCAGAATCGCCGCGCGGGAGTCGAAGTCGAGCGCGCGCCAGCCGGCAGCGGCAGCCAGCGCGGCCTGCACCGCGGTCCGCGGCATCGGCCTGGGTCGCAGTTCGCCGAGGTGGCCAGGACCCGGCCGGTGGTCGAACGGCGCGACGACGCTGAACGTCTCGCCGGACGGGCGTCTTGCGCTCGCCGCCGATCACCGCGCCCAGCTCCGCCGGCCCGGTCACCTCCTTGAGGGCCGTCTGCAGCGCGTCGCGCTCGGCCGAGCCGGGCGCGTAGTCCAGCACCGGCTCGTTGATCGGCAGCGGCGGGTGGGTGACCGCGTCCATGAGGCCTCCTGGTCAGCGGATTCCCGACGGCGTTCCCGACGAGGCGCCCTGACCGATCGTGACGGCGCGGCGCCGCCACTCATCTTCGTCCTCCGGCGAGGAGTTCGGGCGTCGGGTTCGCCCACCCCCGGAGGGTCACTTCCTGGAGGCCACCGAGCGCAGGAAGAACAGCAGGTTGGCCGGGCGTTCGGCCAGCCGGCGGGTGAAGTAGCCGTACCAGTCCGCGCCGTACGGGACGTACACCCGCATCCGTCGTGCCGCTCTCCACCAGCCGCTCCTGCTCGTCGGGCCGGATGCCGTACAGCATCTGGTACTCCCACTGGTCCGGGCCGCGCCCCGCGTCGGTGGCCAGCTTCTCGCCGATCGCGACCATCCGCGGATCGTGCGAGCCGATCATCGGGTATCCCCTGCCGCGCATCAGGACCTTCATGGCGCGGACGTACGACAGGTCGATCTGGTCGGGATCGGTGAAGGCGACGCCCGCCGGCTCGTTGTAGGCGCCCTTGACCAGGCGCACCCGCGACCCGGGGCCGGTCAGCTCGGCAGGTCGTCCGGCGTGCGCAGCAGCATCGCCTGGATCGCGATGCCGACGTCGGGATGGCCCGTCCGCAGCTCGAACAGCACCTCGAGCGTCTGAGTCGACGGTGGTGTGGTCCTCCATGTCCAGGTTCATCCGGGCGCCCGCGGTGTAGGCGGCGTCGGCGATCCGCTGCGCGCCGGCGCAGCGCGTAGGCGTTGCCCGCCGTCCGGCAGCCAGGTCGCTGGCGGGCAGCGCCTGCCCGACGGCGGAGAGCTTGACGGTCACCTCGGCGCCGCCGACCTGGCCCGCCGCGGCGAGCGCGTCGATCAGCTCCAGGTAGGCGCGCACGGTGGCGTCCGCCGTGCGCCCGGATCGGTGGTGTCCTCGCCGAGGTAGTCGAGGGTGACGCGGAGCCCGTTGGCGCGCAGTCCCGCCACTGCCGCGCACCGCCTCCGCGGTCGTCTCGCCCGGCACGAAACGATCGACCACGGCGCGGGTGAGCGGCGCCCTGGAGACGACGTTCCGCACGGCCGTGCTGTCGGAGACGGCGAGGATCGGCTTGCGCAGCAGGAACATCGCTCACCTCCCTGGCCTTCGGGCGATCGGGAAACGGTCGGTACCGTACCTGGCGGACCGGCGCCCATCGTCGCACGCCGCGGCGACGGGATCCGGCCGGCGGGTCGCGAACCGGTGCGCCGGACGGCCGCCCGGCCGCCGGTCCGATCCGGACCCGATGGCCGTCATCGGCCCGACGACAGGGAGTACCCGCGTGCAGGTCCACGGAGCATCCGCCATCGTCACGGGCGCCGCGTCGGGACTGGGCGCCGCGACGGCGCGGGCGCTGGCCGACGCCGGGGTCTCGGTGATCGGCCTCGACCTCGCCGGGGGCTGGGACCGTGGCGGGACCGCCGCCCGCCGGAGTCACGGCCGCGTCCGGGGACGTGACCAGCGCCGACGACGTCGCCGACGCCGTGCGCCGGGCGACCGCGGCGGGTCCGCTCCGCCTCGCCGTGAACTGCGCCGGCATCGGGAACCCCGGGCGGATCCTGTCCCGGCACGGGGTGCACGACCTCGACCTGTTCATCCGCGTCGTCACGATCAACCTGATCGGCACGTTCAACGTGCTGCGACTGGCCGCCGAGGCGATCGCGGCGACCGAACCGGTCGACGAGGCCGGCCAGCGCGGGCTGATCGTCAACACCGCCTCCGTCGCGGCCTTCGACGGCCAGATCGGCCAGATCGCCTACTCCGCTTCGAAGGGCGGGGTGGCGGCGATGACGCTGCCCGCTGCGAGAGACCTTGCGCAGTACGGCATCCGGGTGATGACGATCGCCCCCGGCATCCTGGACACGCCGATGCTGGCCGGCATCACGGAGGAGTTCCGGATCGCCCTGTCGGCCACCGTGCCGTTCCCTCAGCGCCTCGGCCGGCCGGACGAGTACGCATCCCTCGTGCTCTCGATCGCCGCGGCGGACTACCTGAACGGCGAGATCATCCGGCTCGACGGCGCCCTACGGATGCCGCCCCGCTGACCCGGCTCTAGGCTGACCCAGGGCGACAGGCGCCACCCCGGCATCCGGATCGTCCCAGGACAGCGAAGGGAGCCACGTGGCGCTGCGCAGCAAGAAGCGGAAACCGAAGAAGCCGAAGGCGAGCGGCGTCCGCAAGAGTTCGAAGCAGGCCGGTCTCGTCGCCCTCCTGCACAGCCCCAAGCGGGTGTACCGGCTGATGATCGCGGCCCGCGTGCTGGCCCCGGCGATCGCCGGTTCCGCGCTCAAGGCGTCGAACGACGTGCGCGGCGCGCTGGACGAGAAGAGGGCCCGCCGGCTCGGCGTGCCCGTCGACGAGGTCGCCCGGTACCGCGGCCCGGCCGGGCCCGTGCTCGCGCGGATGACCGGCCTGCTGACCGCGATCGACGAGGTGCGCAGCCGCCGCAGCGGCGACCCCGCGGTCATCCGGTTCTCCGACTCGGCGATCCCGCGGCTCGCGGACCTGGACGCCGCCGCGCGGGCGACCCTGACCATGCCGGGGCCGACCAGGCGGGTCACCCTCGATGCCATCGACGCCGACCTCGACGTGCTGGACGCGGAGCTGATGGCGCTGCTCGTCGGTCCGCTCTCGCCCGCTCCCGCGCGGCGCGCGATCACCGCCTGAGGTTCCGCCGCCAGGCCCGGCGGCGGGCGGCATCGGGCGGGACAAAACCCGTCGCCGACCACGCGCGCGGCCGCCGCGGATCCGGCCTTGGCTCGCTGACGTAGCCTGGCTCGTGGCCGCCGCCGGACGGCGCGGCACGGGAGGACCATCCGATGAGCTCATCGCACGGCTTGCCTGCGCCTGCGCACGGGTCGTCCGTGGTGCGCGCGCACGCCGGCCGGCGCGCGGCGGCGCTGCTCGCCGTGCTGCTGGCGGCGCTGGGGGTTTCGCTGCTCGCCGCGCCGGCCGCGTCGGCGCACACCGAGCTCGAGTCGAGCGATCCGGCGGACGGCAGCGTCGTCCAGGTCGTGCCGACGGCGGTCAGCCTCACGTTCAGCGAGTCGCTCGTCGACCTGGAGCCCGTGCTGATCGTCACCGGCCCCGACGGGCAGCCACAGCAGTCCGGCGCCGTCCGGCTGGAGGGCGCGGTGCTCGGCGTCGACCTCGCGCCGCTCACGGTGCCGGGGGCGTACACCGTGGCGTACCGCGTCGTCTCGGCGGACGGCCATCCCGTCGAGGGCCAGGTCGCGTTCGCCCTGGACGCCGCGGCCCTCGCGCCGGTCGCCGCCGCCGCGACGAGCGCGCCCGCCGCCCCGCCGCCGACCGCGGCCCCCACCGTCGCGTCGGAGTCCGGCCCCCCGTCGGCGACCGGCACGCCGAGCCCGGCCGCATCGGCCGCGGCCTCGTCGAGCGGCTCCGCCGCCGCCCCCGCCCCCGCGCCCACGACCGCCACCGTCGCCGCGACGTCCGCGGAGTCATCGGGACCGTCCGGCTGGCTGTGGGTGGCGGTCATCGCCGCGGTCGCCCTGCTGTCCGTCGGCGGCGTCGTCATCGCGCGCCGGCGCGCCCGCCAGGTCTGAGCGACCGCGGCGTCCGCTCAGCGGTCGGCCGGCCCCGCCGACCCGGGCGGCTCGGGCAGCCCCGGATCGACCCCGGTCAGCCGCACGGATTCCGCCCACAGCCACGCGCCCTCGGCCGGGTCCGCGATCATCCGCGGCGGCGCGATGGCCGACGGCTTGCCGCGCACCAGATACCTCGGCCCGATCAGCTCGCCGCCGCTCAGCGCCGGGTCGGTCGCTGCGTGCACGATCGGCGCCGCACCGTGCGCGGGAGCGGATCCGAGCATGGCGGTGGCGCGCCGCGCGAACCGCACGCGCAGGCCGGGGGCGTCGTCGGGCTGGTCGACGGCGGTCGCCGACCATCCGGGGTGCGCCACCACCGCCGTGACGGGCGCGCCGACCGCCCTGGCCCTGCGGTTCAGCTCCTCGGCGAAGATCGCCACCGCCAGCTTCGACTGCGCGTAGGCCGCCATCGGCGTGTAGTCGTCCACCTCACCGAGCCGGTGATCCAGCCCGCCGGAGTTCCTGGCCGCGAGCGAGCTCACGGACACGACGCGCGCGGCCGGCGCCGCGGCGAGCACCGGCCAGAGCGATCCCGTCAGCGCGAAGTGGCCCAGATGGTTGACCCCCATGTGCCGCTCGAACCCGTCCAGGGTGCGCTCGGGTCTGGGCACCAGCATCACGCCGGCGTTGTTCACGAGCACGTCCAGCGGCCCGGCGCCGTTCTGCTCCTGCGCGAAGTCGTGCACCGAGGACAGGTCGCCGAGGTCCAGGTGCAGCACGCGCAGGCGGGCGTCGGGCACCTCGGCCCGGATCCGCTGCGCCGCCGCCTGCCCGCGGTCCAGGTCGCGAACCGCCATCACCACCTCCGCGCCGGCCGCGGCGAGCGTCCTGGCCGTCATGAATCCCACGCCCGTGTTCGCGCCCGTGACCACGGCGCGTCGGCCGAGCTGGTCCGGCACGGCCAGCACCCGCCAGCCGCCGCCGCTGCGCATGCTGCGGGCGCCGGCGGTCCGTCCGCGGCGCTCCCCCGTCCCGGACCGGGCCATCACGAGTTCTCCTGCATCGGCAGGATCACCTCGCGGGTGACGAGCAGGACGCCGGCCGCCACCGGGACCGCCAGGATCGCGCCGGTCACGCCGAGCAGCGCCCCGCCGACGATGATCGCGACCACCACGGCGCCGGTGGAGATGTCGACGGTCCGCTTCATCACTCGCGGGTACAGCCAATACGTCTCGAACATGTGCTGGGCGAGATAGAAGACGCCGGCGATGATGCCGATGGCGACACCCTGGGTGAAGCCGATCAGTGTCATCGACACCCCGACGATCACCGGCCCGACCACCGGGATGAAGTCGAGCACGGCGGCGCCCAGCGCGATCGCCCACGGGTAGGGCAGGCCGACGATCGAGGCGAAGATGCCTGCGATGAGCCCGGCCTGGACCGCGATGATCGTCGCGCCGGAGAGGTAGCCGCCCATCTGCTTGAGGACCCGGTCGCCGAGACCGACGACCCGGGGACGCCGGCTCGCGGGCACCAGGCTGAAGGCGCCGCGCTTGATCCGCGGGAAACCCGCGAGGAAGTACAGCGTGAGGATCATGATGATCAGGACGTCGACCATGATCCCGGCCAGGGTGAAGCTTGCGGTCAGGATCCCGCCCGCGGCGCCGGTCCCGAAGTTCTGCACGATGTCGGAGGTGCGGATCGCATCGAGGATGCCGAAACGCTCGTCCAGGCTCTGGATCGTCGGGTTCCGCTGGAGGTTCTCGATGATGTCCGGGATCGACGCGACGAAGGTGCCGACCTCGTTGACGATCGGCGGCACGATCGCGTAGACGGCGCCCGCCGCCACCAGCAGCAGACCGAGGAAGACGGTCGCCACGGCGAACCCCCGGCGCAGGCCGTGCCCCTCCAGCCAGGTGACGATCGGATTCAGCCCGATGGCCAGCAGCGTGGCGATCGCGATCAGGATGAGCGTGCCGCGGATCGAGTCCAGCGACAGGTACGTGACGTACGCGATCAGCACGCCGATCCCGCCGTAGAAGCCCCACTTGAACGGCGAGTAGTAGGGCTTCGGCCCGATCCGCTCCCGCGCGGCCACCGCCTCGGCCGCCTGCGCGCTGGCCGTCGTCGCGGCCGCCTCGGCCTCCGTCGCCCGCATCGCGCGTTCGGCCATCATCCGGGTGGTCACCGTGGACAGCGCCGCGCGGAGGCCGTGCCGCTGCTCGGCCTCCTCCTGCGACTCGCCGTCGCGCGGCGTCACGGGCGGGCCGTCACCGGGCGCCGCGCCGGGTGCGGCGCCCGCGGAGGCACCGAGATCCTCGCCGCCGGATGCCGGGTGGTGGGGCCCGTCCGGGGACACCGGAGAACCGGCGGCCGGGGTGCCCGGCGACGCGACCGGGAATCCAGCGGACGAGCCGTCGCTCGCGGCGGGCGGCGCGGCCGGGTCCGCGACCGCGCGCGGGTCAGGATCCGGCCCCGGCGATCGCCCGTCTGATGTTGCCGGGTCGCCCGGGACCGGACCCGTCATGTCTCGACGACGAGGTCTTCGTACCCCGGCTGGTACTCGAAGATCCACCAGTTGACGTACGGACAGGTCGGGATGACCTTGACGCCCTGCTCCCTTGCCGTGTCCAGCACGGCACGGACCAGGTCGGATGCGACGCCGTAGCCGCGGGACGCCGGCTCGGTGTAGGTGTGCACGAGGTTCCACTTGCCCGGCAGCCGGCGGTAATCGAGAACCGCGACCTCGCGACCGTCCACCAGCAGCCGGAAGCGGCCGAAGTCGGCGAGATGCTCGATCTGGTGGGTGCGCGTCGGACCGGCGCCCAGCGGCTCCACCGACGACCAGTCGGGCGAGCTGATGTCCGAGTCGCCACTGGTCGGCTCGGCTGCGGTCTGATCGGTCATCCGTAGACCCTTTCTGGCGCTGGCGAAGAAGCGGCAGGCGGCTGCCGTTTCCGATCGTGGCACACCTTGCGCCGCCGGGTGTGGGCAGGCTGACCGCCGGGCCGCGCTGCACAGGGCGCCCGCCCCGGCTCACTCCCGGCTCACTCCCGACCGCTCGCTTCGAGCCGATCCCGGCGCTCCGCCGGCGACCGCGGCCCGGCGGCGTGCACCTCGGTCCAGCTCCACTGCGGGTCGTCCCACAGGTCCGCCGCCATGAGCCCGTTCACCGCCGGCAGGGTCGCCACGGCATCGCCGGTCCGTTTCGGCGCCGCGTCGCCGCCGTCGGTGTCGCCGCCGCCGAGCAGGGAGCCGTGTCCCGGCGTGCGCTGCACCAGGACCGGCGCCTTCGCCGGGCGCGCCGCCTTCGCCCGGTAGAGCTCCGCGTCCGCCCGCGCCAGCAGGGTCGGCGGATCGAACGGTTCGCCGATGGCGGTGGCCCAGCCGACCGAGGCGCCCACCGAGACCACCCGGCCGCCGATCTCGATGGGCCGCGCGATCGCGTCCCGCACGCGCACGGCGACGTCCTCAGCCGTGCGCAGCGGCGCGCCGTCGGCCAGCAGGACAGCGAACTCGTCACCGCCGAACCGGGCCACCAGGTCCGCGGATCGGGTCGACGCCTCGAGCCGCTGCGCGACCTCGACCAGCACGCGGTCGCCGGCCAGGTGCCCGTACCGGTCGTTGACCGCCTTGAACCCGTCGAGGTCGACGAGCAGCAGCGTGACCGAGTCGGTGGGGCGGCGGATGTGGGCGAGGCGGTGCCGCAGCTTGGTGACGAGCGTGGCCCGGTTGGCCACGGAGGTCAGCGGATCCGATCCGGCGGCGGCGGTCCGCGACGACACCGCGCTGATCCCGGACTGCGCGGCGACCATGGCCAGGGCGAGCAGCGGCAGCAGGGCCGCGTCGTACAGCGCCAGCACCGCCGGAATCGGCGCCGTCAGCGCGAGCGCCGCGATCGCCGCCTGTTCCCGCCAGTCGCTGAAGTAGTCCCGCCACTGGAACGCGCCGGCCAGCGTCAGCGAGGTGCCGACGAGCGCCGCGTTCGAGACCTCGATGACGACGGCCAGCAGCAGGCTCAGCGGGAGCATCCAGATCACCGGCATCGACACGGACCAGTCGAAGGAACCGGTGACCAGCGCCAGCGTCGCCGCCGCGAGGACGCCCTGCAGCCCCCAGAGCGCGATGTTCAGCACGACCCGCCACCACACCATGCCGAGCGCGATCGTCACCGCCGCGCCGGTGATCAGGAAGCAGAAGGCCGCATGCGGGCCGAACGCGAACAGCGCGGCGACGGCCAGGGGCGTGGACAGGATGAAGTCGTCGAACGGATTGGAGTCCCGCATCCAGGGCAGCGTGGGATACAGGTCCGCGACCAGGATCAGGCCGATCAGGATCAGTAGCGCCGGCTCCCCGATGATCTCGCCGAACGCCGGGCCCGGGGCCAGCGCGCCGAGCAGCGCGAACCCGACGATCACCGCGACGACGACCAGCGCCAGCCACCAGCGGAAAGCCAGCGGGGTGCGGCGCAGCGGCACCGCCATGGGGTTGACGCCGTCGCTCACCGGGTGTCCAGCCTCGCCCGTGCGCCGGCCGGGGGCGTCCCGACGACGGTCGGGCCGACGCCCGGCGAGGCCGACCACTGCACGCCCGGCCAGCCCGCCGCCGGCCACGACGACGAACCCTGCACGCTCATCGACCACGTCGGCGGGCGGCTGACGGCCGGCCGCGGCGGCGCGGCGGCGCCGCGCCGGTCCGGCACGGTCGCACCGTCGCGCGCCCACTTCGCCCGGTACATGTCCCGGTCGGCCTGCTCGACCAGCCCGAGGACGTCCACCCGCGGGTCGTCCGTCGTCGCGATGCCGATCGAACCGCCGATCCGCACGCTGATCTCGTGGGCGATCAGCGGCTCGGCCAGCGTCTCACCCAGCGCCGCGGCGAGCGCCTCGGCCGACTCGACGGTGGCACCGGGACCGAGCACCACCGCGAACTCGTCGCCGCCGTACCTGGCCACGAGATCCGCCGGTCCGACCGTGGCCTGCAGCCGATGGGCGACGGCGATCAGCACCTCGTCGCCGACGAGGTGCCCGTAGGTGTCGTTGACGTCCTTGAAGTCGTCGAGGTCGATCAGCAGCAGCACGATGCCGGGGTCCCGCGCTCCGATCCGGGCGAGCCGGGCAGAGAGCCGGCGGATCAGCGTGAGGCGGTTGGCGAGTCCCGTCAGGGTGTCGATCCTGGCCTGCTGGGTGCTCCGGAACAGCGTGCCGCTGAGATTGTTCAGCGAGACGATCACCACCGCCATCGACGGCAGCGCCCACGGCCCGTCCAGCGCGAGTGCGGCCAGCAGCGGCGCCGTGATCAGGCTGACGCCCCAGATGCGCACCGCCTTGTCGAACCGCTCCCACTGGTCGAACCAGGTGGTCGCCCCCAGGGTGACCAGCGCGAGCCCGATCAGCAGCGCGTTCAGGACGACGGTCACGACCGCCAGCCCCAGCCCCCAGACGAGCAGGGAGATCGGGTCCATCGGCGGTGGCGGGTTGCCCGACGGCCCGAGCGCGGACAGCCCCGCGACGGCGAGCCCGATGAGCCCGAACACCACCATGTTGATCAGCGGTCGCCACCATCGGCCGGTGCGCCTGGACAGCGCCGCCGTCAGGCCGCTCACCAGGAAGAGCACGGCCGCCTCCGGCCCGTAGGCCAGCACGGCGGCGAGGGACAGGGCAGCCGACCAGGCGAACGTCACGTTCGCGCGCACGTCCCGCATCCACGGCACGAGCGGGTAGAGGTCGGCCAGCAGCATCAACAGGGCGAGCAGCACGAAGCCTGGCGAGGTGATCATCTCGGGCAGGCCGGGGGCCGGCGCGAACCAGAGCAGCGTGGCGTATCCGACGATCACCACGACGGTGCTGACCAGTGCGAACAGCCGGAACCGCCAGGGCGTGTCGCGCAAGGGCCCGGTCAGCGCGGAAGCCGGTGACTGCATGGATTTCAGCTCCGCCTCCCCCGCGGCTCTGTACCTGTCAATCGTAGATCGGGAGGGTGGGCCGGCCCGACCCCCGATCGGATGGTCTGCGTGACGCCCTCGCTACAGGCAGTCACCAAATCTCCCCCGTCGGGCGATGACCGTGCGCCTGATGCCGCGCGGAACGGCCCGACCGATACACGCGCCGGGACGTGACGGTTCAACAATCGGACGTCAATCCCCGGCTCGGACGGTGCTCGACGACCGCATCGCGGCGCAACGTCTCCGCTTCGCAAGGGCACCGGCCGTGGCCCTGCCGGAGCGGACATGCCCGACCGGGGATCCACTCGTCGATCGATTCGCGCTGGAATGCCCCCGGGCCGTGCTCAGGCCCGCCCGATGCAGCAGGATCGACGCATGGCTGATTGCGACGTGCTGGTGGTCGGAGCGGGACTGGCCGGTCTGGTGGCGGCGGCCGAAGCGGCCGATGCCGGGAAGTCCGTGATCCTGCTCGACCAGGAGGGCGCGGCCAGCCTCGGCGGCCAGGCCTACTGGTCGCTGGGCGGGCTGTTCCTCGTCGGCACCCCGGAGCAACGCCGGCTCGGCATCAAGGATTCGCCGGAGTTGGCGCGCGCGGACTGGGCGGGGTCCGCCGGATTCGATCGCGCCGAGGATCACTGGCCCCGGCTGTGGGCGGACGCGTTCATCGACTGGGCCGCCGGCGACGCGCGCGGATACCTGAAGGGGCAGGGCGTCCCGCTGTTCCCGGTGGTGCAGTGGGCCGAGCGAGGGGGGTACGAGGCGGGCGGCCACGGCAACTCGGTCCCCCGCTTCCACCTCATCTGGGGATCCGGTCCGGGCTCGCTGACCCCGTTCGTCCGCCGCGTGCTCGATCACATCCGCGCCGGCCGGGTGGAGATCCGCTATCGGCACCGGGTCACCGAGCTCGGCACCGACGGCGGCCGGGTCAGCGGCGCGGCGGGCGAGGTGCTCGAGCCGACCACCGTCGAGCGCGGCGCGCCCAGCTCCCGCACGGTGGTGGGTGACTTCTCGCTGACGGCGGGCGCGGTGATCGTCTCGTCCGGCGGCATCGGCGGCAATCACGACCTCGTGCGGCGGAACTGGCCCGGCGGCCAGGACGCCGCTCCGGCGCACCTGCTGGCCGGCGTGCCGGATTCCACCGACGGCCTGATGTTGGGCGTCGCCGAGCGCGCGGGTGGCCGGGTGATCAACCCCGACCGCATGTGGCATTACCCCGAGGGGGTCGTCAACCACAGCCCGGTGTGGACGGCGCACGGGATCCGCGTCCTGTCCGGACCGAGCCCCCTGTGGCTGGACGCGTACGGGCACCGGCTGCCGGCCCCGCTGTTCCCCGGCTTCGACTCGCTCGGCGCGGTGCGGCACATCCTCGCCAGCGGCCGTGCCCACTCCTGGTTCGTGCTCGACATGAAGACCATCGGCCCGGAGTTCGGCCTGTCCGGCTCGGAGCAGAACCCCGACATCACCGGCAAGTCGATGAAGCTGCTGCTGACCACGAGGGCCGGCGGCAAGATCACCCCGCCCGTCCGGGCCTTCCTCGATCGCGGCGAGGACTTCCTGACGGCGCCGACGGTGGCCGAGCTCGTCGGCAAGATGAACGAGCTCGTCGGCGAGCCGCTGATCGACGCGGAGGAGCTGGCCGACACGGTGGCGCTGCGGGACGGCCAGGTCCGCTCCGGCCTCGGCAAGGACCCGCAGGTGATCGCGGTGACGGCGGCTCGCCGGTACTTCGGCGACCGCCGCATGCGCACCGCTGAGCCGCACGAGATGCTCGATCCCGACGCCGGTCCGCTGATCGCCGTGCGCCTGCAGATCATCACCCGCAAGAGTCTCGGCGGGCTGGAGACCGACCTGTCGAGTCGGGTGCTCCGGGCGGACGGCGAGCCCGTTCCCGGTCTGTTCGCGGCCGGCGAGGTGGCCGGCTTCGGCGGCGGCGGGATGCACGGGTACCGCTCACTCGAGGGCACGTTCCTCGGCGGCTGCATGTTCTCCGGGCGGATCGCGGGCCGCGAGGCGGCCGGCTCCGTCTGACGGGCGCCGCCGGCCGCGACCGGCGGGGATCAGGCGAGCAGCTGGTGTTCGGCCAGCTCCCGGTACAGCGGGCTCGCCTCGAGCAGGTCGGCGTGCATGCCGGCGGCCTGCAGCCGGCCGTCCTCCAGCACCAGGATCTGGTCCGAGTCGATGACCGTGGCCAGCCGGTGGGCCACGACCACCACGGTCCGGCCGCTGGACACGGCGTTGATCGCCTGCCGCAGCGCCTGCTCGTTCCGGCCGTCGAGGCTGGCGGTCGGCTCGTCGAGCAGCAACACGTCGGGCGACGCCAGCAGCGCGCGGGCGATGGCCATCCGCTGGCGCTCGCCGCCGGAGAGCAGGATGCCGTCCTCCCCGACCTGGGCGTCCAGCCCGGCGGGGTCGCGGCGCAGGATCGGCGTCAGGTTGACGGCGGCGAGCACCCGCTCGCAGTCCTCGTCGGTGGCGTCCGACGCGGCCAGCAGCAGGTTCTCCCGGATGGTGCCGGCCAGCACCGGCGCGTCCTGCTCGACGTAGCCGAGCCGCGCGCGGGTCTGCTGGCGCGTCATCAGCCGGACGTCCAGCCCGTCCACGACGATCCGACCGGCGGTCGGGTCGTAGAACCGCTCGATGAGCGCGAGGATCGTCGACTTGCCCGCCCCGGACGGCCCGACGATCGCCGTCGTACTGCCGGCGGGGACGGTGAAGGTGACGTCGCGCAGCACGGACTCGCCGCCGTAGTCGAAGCTCACGCCGTCGAAGGCCACCGCCACCTCCACCTCCGACGCCGACGCCGTCGGCGCGCCGGGTGCCGCCCCATCGGCGGGCACGGCTCGCGCGTCCAGCGGGACAGGATCACCGTCGATGCCGGTCTCCTCCGCCGGCAGCTCGTCGATCTCCTGGATGCGGATCACCGCGCCCAGCGCGTTCTGCACCGCCGTGTAGGCCTGGAAGATCTGGCCGAGCGGCATGATCATCATGAACAGGTAGAGGATGAACGCCACGAGCTGCGCGACGGGCATCTCGCCGGACGCGACCAGGTAGCCGCCCACCCCGAGCACCAGGATGAACGCGCCCTGGAGCGCGATGCCCATGATCGGCGTGATCAGCGCCATCACCTTGGCCAGCCGCGTCCCGGTGCGGTAGGCGTCGTCCGCCAGGCCGTCCAGCACTGCGTTCTCGCGCTCCGTCGCCCCCGCGGCGCGGATGGTCCTGATGCCCGGGATCGCCCGCGCGACCCCCGCGGCGAGCAGGCCGACCTGGGTCTGCGCGGCGAGGGTGAGCTTCTGGATGCGGCCGCCCAGGGTGATCACGATCGTCGCCGCGACCGCGACCACCACCAGGGTCAGGACCAGCAGCCAGGCGTTGATCAGCGCCATGGCGATCACCGACCCGGCGAACACCAGCAGCCCGGAGACCGCGTCCACCAACCCGGACGTGACCACCGACCGGAGCAGCGTGGTGTCCGAGCCGACCCTGGACACCAGGTCGCCGGTGCGCCGGGAGTCGTACTCGCGGATCGACAGCCGCAGCAGCCGGGAGACGAGGCCGCGGCGGGTGTCGCGCACGACGCCTTCCGCGGTGCGCTGCAACAGGTACTGCTGGATGCCGCTGACCACCGCGCCGAGGATGACGATGGCGACCAGCGCGACGACCACCCCGGTCAGCTGCTGCTGCTGTTGCACCGCGCCGATGACCACGCCGACCATGGCCGGCTGCGCGATCGCGAAGGCCGCGCCGATGACCGAGATCCCGCTGACCAGCAGCAGCACACCGCGGTGCGGTCGCAGGTAGGGCCAGAGCCGGCGGAACGAGGCGCGGGGCTGGTCGGCAATCGTGTCCTGGGCACCGCCGGCCGGCGCGGCCGCCGATGGCGGTGGGGGCGGGCCGTCGACGCGGGCCGCCGCGCGGCGCTCGCCGGTCCCGCTCGCCGGCACGTCGACGGCCGGGGCGTCGGCCGCCGTCTCGCGCGGCGGGCTCACCGTCCCGGCCGATCGGCCGGTGCCTGCGTCACCCTGCCCAAGCTACCGACGGCACCCGCCCACCCCTCGACGTTTCGACCAGAGCGAACATGAGCAGGATGAACGACGTGACCTCATCGCTCCCTGCCCGATCGCTCCCTGCCCGATCGCTCCCTGCCCGGCCCATTCGCCTCGGCGTCCAGCTCCAGCCCCAGCACGCCGACTACGCACAGATCCGCGACGCCGTCCTGCGGGCGGAGGACGCCGGCTTCGACATCGTGTTCAACTGGGACCACTTCTTTCCGCTCAACGGGTACCCGGACGGCAAGCATTTCGAGTGCTGGACGATGCTCGGCGCCTGGGCGGAGCTGACCGAGCGGGTGGAGATCGGCGCCCTCGTCACCGGCGGCGGCTACCGCAACCCGGACCTGCTCGCCGACATGGCCCGGACGATCGACCACATGTCGCACGGCCGGCTGATCCTGGGCATCGGCGGCGGCTGGTTCGAGAAGGACTACGACGAGTACGGCTACGAGTTCGGCACGCCGGGCAGCCGATTGCGCCTGCTCGGCGCCAATCTCGAGCGGATGACGGCCCGGCTGCCGCGGCTGAATCCGCCGCCGACCCGCGACATCCCGATCCTGATCGGCGGCGGCGGCGAGCGGAAGACGCTCCGGCACGTCGCGCGGTACGCCGCGATCTGGCACGCCTTCGGGAGTGTCGACACGTTGGCACGCAAGGCGTCCGTGCTGGCCGAGCACTGCGCGACGGTCGGCCGCGACCCCGCGGAGATCGAGCGGTCGACCTCGGCGCCGCGGCCGGGTCCGGGTGCCGCCGGCCCGCTGGTGGACGCCGGATTCACGTTGTTCACCATCTCGTCGAGCGGGCCGGACTACGACTTCGACGGGACGGCTCGGGAGTGGGTGCGCTGGCGGGACGAGCAGAACGCGGCCCGCGGCTAGCCGCACGGCCGAATTCGGCGGAGCGTCACCAAATCTTCACATCACAGAACGGTATCGAAACCCCTTCGCATCCCCCCTCCACCCCCTATAACAATGGTGGGAGTGACCGTGCGCGCCGGAGGTTCGGCGCCACCTCCACGGGGGGCGTGACAGTTTCGCCGCACTCGGGTCACCTCGTCCGCCGGGGACGGACGGCCTTGCCGGCTGTGTGCGACAGGAGATCACCACCGATGACCGCTGTGCGCGACATGCGGACGCCGCCAGACGTGTTCGACGACGAGGACGTGCTGCTGCCACTGGCGGAGCACGCGCCGTATGCCGCGCTGCGCCTGCCCGACGGCCGCGCTCTGGCCTGGTCCGAATACGGCAGCCCGCGGGGCGTCCCGTGCGTGCTGATCCCGGACGCCAACTCGTCCCGGCTCGCGCCGGACTGGCTGCTGCACGACAGCGCGCTGCCCGGCGCCATCCGGCTGCTCGCCGTCGATCCCCCCGGCATCGGCGCGTCCGACCCGATCGGGTTCGGCGGCTTCGAGAATCCCGCGGAGGACCTGTCCCGGCTGGTCGAGACCCTGGCCGTGGGCCGGGTCGCGCTGATCGGCATCGGCCAGGGCGCCGACGACGCCTTCGCGTTCGCCGCCCGCTACCCGTCGATGGTGGCCTCGGTGACGGGCGTGTCGGTGCGGCTGCCGCACGACACCGCCCGCGGCGGCCACCGCCGCGGAGTCCTGCGCGCGCTGCGCCGCCGCCGCCGCCCGGACCCGTGGAACGGCCCGCTCTCGTCGTGGATCCGGACCGCCGGCCGGGACGCCGACCTGACGCAGGTGATCACCTGGGCGCGCCTGCTTCCCCGCCTCGACGTCACCTCGGCGCAGGTGCTGGCGGATCGCTGGAAGGAGCAGGACTTCCGGGACGCCGTCGCCGCGGACGCCGCGCAGATCAACCGTGCCTGGACCGAGCCGGCGCGTGACGCCGGACCGCCGGACTGGGTGCTGGATCCGGAGTCGATCACCGTGCCGGTGCAGCTGTGGCACGGCAAGCACGAGACCGCGACCACGCTGCTGGACGTGCTCGCGTTCACCGATCCGCTGCCGCTCTGGTCGGTCACGTCGACCGGCGGCAGCTCGGCCATCCTCGGGAACTGGGCCGCGATCCTGCTCGCGGCCGCCGACACGTACAACAACCCGTTCCGCGCCTGAGCCGGGTCGCGGCGTTCGCGGCCGACGTCCCGACGGGACCAACACCGGATCAGCGCGGCGGCACGCCGTGACTGAGGTGGGTCACCACGCCGGCAGACAGGGTCAGGCGGGGATGTCGGGCAGCTCCCCGGTCCTGATCAGCTCGGCGTACCAGCGCGCCGAGTCCTTCACCGTCCGCTCGAGGGTGTCGTAGTCGACGCGGATGATGCCGAACCGGCGGTCGTATCCGTAGCCCCACTCGAAGTTGTCCAGCAGGGACCACAGGAAGTACCCCCGCACGTCGATCCCGGCCTCGCGGGCCGCGCCCACCGCGTCGATGTGCCCGTGCAGGTAGGAGATGCGGTCCGCATCGTGCACGCGGCCGTCCGGGGACACCTCGTCGTCGAACGCCGCGCCGTTCTCGGTGACCATCAGTGGCAGCCCCGGGTACCGGGTGCCGATGGTCGTCAGCAGCTCCGACATCCCGGACGGATCGATGTTCCAGCCCATCGCGGTGTACGGCCCCGGCACCGGCACGAACTCCACCGAGTCGGCGCCGACCCAGGGGCTGGCGTCGGAATCGCCGTGGCCGTCCGCCCGCAGGCGCTCGCCGTGGCCGGCGTACCGGCGCGCCTTGGAGGTCGAGTAGTAGTTGATGCCGAGCACGGACAGCGGCACGGCGGCGGTCGCGGTGTCGCCGTCCTGCACGAAGGACCAGTCGGTGACGTGCGCGGTGTCGGCGAGCAGATCCTCGGGGTAGGCACCGTCCAGCATCGGCCCGAGGAACACCCGGTTGCCGACCGCGTCGATCTGCCGGACGGCATCGACATCGTCGGCGGAGTCGGGATTCTCGGGCCGGGTGACGTGCAGGTTGAGCGTGACGGACACCTGCGTCGCCTCGCCGAGCACCGCCCGCACCGCTCGCGCGGCGAGCCCGTGCGCGAGGTTCAGGTGATGCGCGGCGGCCAGAGCGGATGCCGGCTCCGTGCGGCCGGGCGCGTGCGCGCCGCTGGCGTAGCCGAGGAAGGCGCTGCACCACGGCTCGTTCAGCGTGGTCCACACCGAGATCCGGTCGCCGAGCGCGCCCGCGACGTGCTCGGCGTAGTCGGCGAAGCGCAGGGCCGTCTCCCGGTTGACCCAGCCGCCCGTGTCCTCGAGCTCCTGCGGCAGGTCCCAGTGGTAGAGCGTCGTCACCGGCTGCACGCCCGCCTCCAGCAGGGCGTCGACCAACCGGTCGTAGAAGGCGATGCCGGCCGGGTTGAACGCACCGGACCCGCCGGGCTGCACGCGCGGCCAGGCGACGGAGAACCGGTACGCGTCGAGTCCGAGTTGCTTGATCAGGCCCACGTCCTCGGGCCACCGGTGGTAATGGTCGTCGGCCACGTCGCCGGTGTCGCCGTTGAGCACCTTGCCGGGGGTGCGGCTGAAGGTGTCCCAGATGGAGAAGGTGCGCCCGTCCTCGTCGTAGGCACCCTCGATCTGGTACGACGCGGTGGCCGAGCCCCAGAGGAAATCCTCGGGGAAGGTGCGGCGTGGGCTGGTCATCTCGCGGTGTTCTCCCTTGCTCGTCGACGTACGGCCATGCGGTGTCGGGTACCCGGCGGGGTCATCGGTCGGCGCTCAGATCGATGCGTCACGGAATCCGTTTCGGACCGACGGCCGGCGTTCGATCACCCTGTCATCGCGCCGCTCGCCGGTGCACGCCGGAACGGGGACGCTCCGGGATGCCCGCGATGGCGTGACGGATGACCCCGGCCCGGCGGGTGCGGAGCCGGTCGGAGTCGAGGGGCGGTGATCGTCGCGTCGTCCGGACCCGGCCGTCGGCACGAGGTCGGGCACCGATTGTGCCGCGGCCGGACGCGCGCCCGGTGCGGCCGGTCAGCGGCCGCCGAGGGCGTGCGCCACCGCGAGCTGGTTCAGCTCGACGAACGCATACGAGCGCTCGCCGGCCTTGTCGGCGTCGAAGTCCTCGAACGCGGAGCGATCGGCCAGCAGGTCGGCGACCGTCTCGCCGGGGGCGAGCGTGGGCCGGGCGAGCTCGTCGAGGCCGGAGGCGGTCATCGCGGCCCGCACCGCCGGGTCGGCGCGGAACGCCTTCGCCCGCTCCTTGAGCAGCAGGTACATCTCCATGTTCGCCCGGGCGGACGCCCAGACGCCGTCGAACCCCTCGGTGCGGGACGGCTTGTAGTCGAAGTGGCGGGGTCCGGTGTAGGTCGGCCCGCCGCCCGGGAAGCCGTTCTCCAGCAGGTCGACCGTGAAGAACGCCGAGAGCAGGTCGCCGTGGCCGAACACCAGGTCCTGGTCGTACTTGATGCCGCGCTGGCCGTTGAGGTCGATGTGGAAGAGCTTGTTCGACCAGAGCGCCTGCGCGATGCCGTGGGTGTAGTTGAGCCCGGCCATCTGCTCGTGCCCGGTCTCCGGGTTGAGGCCGACGATGTCGCCGTGCTGCAGGTCGGCGATGAAACCGAGGGCGTGCCCGACGGTCGGCAGCAGGATGTCACCGCGCGGCTCGTTCGGCTTCGGCTCGAGGGCGATCCTGATGTCGTAGCCGCTGTCCTTGATGTGGCCGGCCACCGTGTCCACGCCCTCGCGATACCGATCCAGCGCTGCTGCGATGTCCTTGGAACCGTCGTACTCGCTGCCCTCCCGGCCGCCCCACATGACGAACGTCTTGGCGCCCAGTTCGGCGGTCAGCTCGATGTTGCGCAGCACCTTGCGCAGCGCGAAGCGCCGCACGGAGCGGTCGTTCGACGTCATCCCGCCGTCCTTGAAGACGGGATGGGTGAACAGGTTCGTGGTCACCATCTCGATGGTGATCCCGTTGTCCCGGCAGGCATCTCGAAAACGGCCGAGCAACCGGTCGCGGGTCGCGTCGTCGGAGCCGAACGGCACGACGTCGTCGTCGTGGAAGGTGATGCCCCACGCGCCCGCCTCGGCCAGCTTCTGCACGGCCTCCACCGGATCCAGGGCGGGCCGCGTCGCGTCGCCGAACGGATCCCTGGCCTGCCAGGACACGGTCCACAGGCCGAACGAGAAGCGGTCTTCCTTGGTCGGAGTGACGGTCATGGGTGCTCCTTCGATCACGATTTGTTGTGCGGCTGAACATATACCCGCCACGGTCTAGGGTCAAGCCCATGAGGCCCCCATCGTCCGGCGAGCAGCGCTCGCACGGCAGGGCTTCGCTGCCACTCGATCGGTCGGGGGCCGACAACGGCGATCTGGGTCGGGCACCCGTCCGGCCCGGCGTCGCGCGGGGCAGCGCGATCCGTCAGGCCGACCTGCGCGAGCACAACCTGGGCCTGGTGCTGCGCCAGATCGCGCACGCGGCGACGCCGCCGTCCAGGGCCGACGTCGCCGGTGCGACCGGCCTGACCAGGGCGACCGTCTCGGCGCTCGTGGACCAGCTGATCGCGGGCGGTCTGGTCGGTGAGCTGCCGCCGGTGATGTCGCAGCGCGTCGGGCGCCCTGCCGTCCCCCTGGTGCCGGCCGCCGGCACCCTCGCCGCGATCGGGCTGGAGGTCAACGTCGACTACCTGGGTGCCCGGGTGCTCGACCTGTCCGGCCGGGTGCTCACGGAGGAGGTGATCACCACCGACTTCCGGCACACCGAACCGGATCCCGTGCTCGACACGCTCGCCGGACTGACCATCGAGGTGCTCGGCCGGCTGCATGTGCCCCTCGCCGGCGCGTGCCTCGCGCTGCCCGGCCTGGTCGATCCGCAGACCGGCTCGCTGCGCAACGCGCCGAACCTGGGCTGGCGCGACATCGATGTCGGCTCGCTGCTGGCCGCCCACCGCGGTCTCGAGTCACTCGACCTGATCATGGGCAACGAGGCGACGCTCGCCGCGCAGGCCGAGGTGGATGCGTTGCGGCACAGCGGGATCCACTCCTTCGTGTACGTCTCGGGCGATGTCGGCATCGGCGGTGCCGTCGTGGTCGACGGTCAGGTCTTTCCCGGCAGCCGCGGATACAGCGGCGAGATCGGCCACACCATGGTCGATCCGGGGGGGCCGCCGTGCCCCTGCGGATCCATCGGCTGCCTCGAGCGGTTCGCCGGCAAGGACGCGCTGATGGGCGGCGCCGGGCTCGACCTCGCGCTGCCGATCGGTGAACTCGCCCTGGCGGCGGAGTCCGGGGACACCCGCGCCATCGCCTCGTTGGCCCGCGGCGCGCGGGCGCTGGGCATCGCGCTGTCCAACGCGGTCAACGTCGTGGACGTCCCGGTGATCATCCTGGGCGGCATCTACGGGCCGCTCGCCGAGTACCTGGTGCCCGGCATCGAGGAGGAGCTCGGCGCCCGGGTGCTGTCCGCGCCGTGGTCACACCCGCGGGTCGAGCCGGCGCGCGCCCGCGACCACGCCGCCCTGACGGGGGCGGCCTCGGTGGTGCTCGGCAACATCGTCGCCGACCCGACCGCCTGGCTCGCGCGCTGACCGACGCCCGGCCGCGGCGTAGCGTGCCCGGCGTGGACGAACACCTCCTGACGCGCGCGGCGGAGATCGCGACCGACTACCGCGCATCGCTGGCCACCCGCCCGGCCGCGCAGCCGGCCGACATCGACGCGCTGCGCGCGCATCTCGGTGGCCAGCTGGCCGAATCGCCGATGCCGCCGGCCGCGGTCATCGAGCAACTGGTGACCGGCGTCGAACCCGGCCTGATCGCCACCGCCGGTCCGCGCTTCTTCGGGTTCGTCATCGGCGGCTCGCTGCCGGCCGCGACGGCCGCGGACGTGCTGGCGGTCGGCTGGGACCAGTGCGCCTACAACGCGACGCTCGCGCCCGGCGAGGCGGTGGTGGAAGAGATCGCCGGCGGCTGGCTCAAGGAGTTGCTCGGCCTGCCGGCGGCCGCGTCCGTCGGATTCGTGACCGGCGGTCAGGCCGCCAACACGATCGGCCTCGCGGTGGCGCGGCACCACCAGCTCGCCGCGGCGGGCTGGGACGTCGAGCGCGACGGGCTGACGGGAGCGCCGCGGGTGCGGATCGTCGCGAGCGCCGAGCGGCACGCCACGATCGACCGGTCCCTGCGGCTGCTCGGGTTCGGCACCGCCGCGCTGGAGACGGTCGCGGCCGACCCGAGCGGCGCGATGGACATGGCCGGGCTCGCCCGGGTGCTCGACGCCGGCGGCGACGGCCCGCTGGTGGTCAGCGTGCAGGCGGGCAACGTGAACACCGGCGCCGTCGACGACCTCGGCGCTGCCTGCGATCTCGTGCACGAACGAGGTGGTTGGGTGCACGTGGACGGAGCGTTCGGGCTGTGGGCGGCGGCCAGTCCGCGCACCCGGCGACTGACCGACGGCATCGAGAAGGCGGACTCCTGGGCCTGCGACGGGCACAAGTGGCTGAACGTGCCGTACGACAGCGGCTTTGCCTTCTGCGCGCACCCGGCCGCGCACGCCGCCGCGGTTTCCTACACCGCCGCCTACCTGTCGGGCTCCGGACTGCACACCGGCCAGGGCGACCTGGTACTCGAATCCTCCCGCCGGGCACGCGGTTTCGCGGTGTGGGCGGCGCTGCGCGAGCTGGGCCGGAACGGCGTGGCCGACCTGGTCGACCGGTGCTGCCGGCTGGCGCGGCGGTTCGCGGAGCAGCTCGCCGCCGGCGGAGCGGAGATCGTCAACGACGTCGTGCTGAACCAGGTTCTCGTCGGGTTCGGCGACAACGCCCGGATGGACGCGATCGTCGACGCGGTGCAGCGCGACGGCACCTGCTGGCTCGGCGGCACGACCTGGCGCGGCCGGCGGCTGATGCGGATCGCCGTCTCGAACTGGTCGACGACCGAGGACGACGTGGATCGCTCCGTTGCCGCGATCCTGCGGTGCGCCGCCGCGGTCTGACCGACCGGCGGGATCCGCCCGCAGGGTTGCTCACGGGCGGGCGCGGCCCGTCGGTTCCGAACCACACGACCAGCTCGAGCGAGCCCGGGCGGCGCGCGGGAGCGTCGGCGCCCGGCTGGCACAGTGTCGGCGTGACCCGACGTCGCAGCGTCAACTCCGAGATCCTGCGCCTGGCCGTGCCGGCGCTGGGTGCGCTGCTGGCCGAACCCGCGTTCCTGCTCGTCGACGCCGCCATCGTGGGTCACCTCGGCACGCCACAACTGGCCGGCGTCGGCGTCGCATCCGTGCTGCTCGGCACCATGGTCGGGCTGGCGGTCTTCCTTGCCTACGGCACCACGGCACAGGTCGCACGGTCGCTGGGGGCCGGCGAACCGGGGCGGGCGCTGGCCTTCGGCATTGCCGGCACCTACCTGGGTATCGCGCTGGGCGTGCTCGCCGCCGTCGTCGTCTGGCCGCTCGCGCCCGTGCTGATCGACGCGTTCGGCGCCGACCCCGCGGCCTCGGGCTACGGCATCACCTTCCTGCGGCTGTCGCTCCTCGGGCTACCCGGCATGCTGGCCGTGCTCGCCACCACCGGGGTCCTGCGCGGGCTGCAGGACACCGTCACCCCGCTTGTCGTCGCCGTCATCGGCGCGGTCCTGAACGTCGGTCTCAACCTGCTGCTGGTGCTCGGATTCGGGCTCGGAGTGGCCGGCTCGGCGATCGGCACGGCGATCACCCAGACGGCGATGGGCGTGGCGCTCGGGGTGGTGGTGGTGCGCGCCGCCCGGGCGCACCACACCGGCCTGCGGCCCGACCACCACCTGATCCGCGGCGCCGGTCGGGCCGGGATCCCGCTGTTCATCAGAACTCTCACGCTGCGCGCGGCGATCATCGCGACGACCGCGGTAGCCGCCGGGCAGGGCGTGGTGGCCCTCGCCGCCAACCAGGTCGTCACCTCGATCTGGAACTTCCTCGCGCTCGGCCTCGACGCCCTGGCGATCGCCGCGCAGGCCCTCACCGGCAAGGCGCTCGGCGAGGGTGATCGCGAGGCCGCCCGGGCACTGACCCGGCTGCTCGTCCGGTGGGGCCTGGCCGCCGGCGTCGTCATCGGCCTCGCCGTGATCGCGGTGCACGCCGTGGCGGGCGGCCTGTTCTCCCCCGACGGCGACGTGCGCACCGCGGTCGGCCTCGCCCTCATCGTGGTCGCGGCCTCCCAGCCGCTCTGCGGGTACGTCTTCGTGCTCGACGGCGTGCTGATCGGGGCGGGTGACGGGCGCTACCTCGCCGGCGCCGGCGTCATCACGCTGGTGCTCTACCTGCCGGCCGCCGTGGCGGTCGGCGCCTGGGCGGGCGGTGATGCGGCCGGTCTGGTCTGGCTCTGGATCGCGTTCTCCGTGGTGTTCATGGGATCCCGCGCGGTCACCCTCGGTCTCCGGTATCGCGGCGATGCGTGGTTGGTGACCGGTTCCGGTCACTGAGTCGTCCGCCCTCCCGGGATGCGCGGCCATCGGGTCAGCTGCTCACGGCGTAGACCACGGTGCAGATTCCGGCGGCGAGAAGCAGCGAGTGCAGGATCATGTGCTCGAGGTCGGGTCGGGGCCGGGAGCCGATTCGCGGCACCACGATCACGGTCCGGGCGTAGGTACGAGCATGGATGTCCGTCCATGTGGTGCCGGGTGTGGCGGCCCACGGCACCGACACGTCGAACAGGTACGGCAGCCACCACAGCGACAGGCCCGCAACGGCGACGAGGAGCTCGATTCCGGCGCCGGCGAACGCCAACACCGGAAGGTCGAGCGAGGCCGACAGCGGAAGCAGGATTGCCGGAAGGAGCAGCATCGGCAGGTCGACGCGCATTTCGGCCAGCCGTTCCGCACGGCTCGAACCACGGACGTTGTTGAACGGTGCCAGGTCGCACAGGGTGGTGATGGTGAAGTAGGCCGCTGCGCCGAGCAGCAGGATGAGGGCGGTGGTGAACACGGGGGTCTCCTCGGGCTCGAGTCCCGGGGGGTGCTCGCCCGGTCACCCCGACTGTGCTCGTCGGCGTGCTCGCAGCGCAGGGGGCTGACCCCCGGACCGTGGCCGGTTCTCCGCACAGTCGTGCAGGGGCGACCCGCCGCCGCACGCAAGCGCCGGCCGTCCCGGCGCTTCCCGTTCCGGTCGGTCAGTCGACCAGCCGCACCTGGAACAGCGGGCGGACGTCCTGGAGCGCCGCGGCGGGTCGCACCGCCGAGCGGGGCACGATCCGCTCCCACCGCACCCTGCGGGTATGCGGCATGGCGCCGGGCGCGAAAGCGTAGCCGCCCTCTGCGGTTCCGACCATCAGGGACGCCCCGGACTGCACCGGCACCGCGACGAGGTCGCCGGCCGAGATCTCGCCGACGAAGCGGGCGAGTGCGATCACCGGCCGGGTGACCCGGCCCTTCTGCCCCGCCGCCGCGCGGATCCCAGGCAGGTCCAGCCCCGTCGCGTCGATCGTCACCCCGGTGTTCGCGCCCAGCCCGACGATTCCCTCGGCGACGAAGGTCCCGAGCATGTCGAGGGAGTCCGGACGGACGACCCACAGCGGTCGACCGACCGGCTCGGCCACCTCGGGCTTGCCGGCGCGGTCGTCGACGGGGACGTCGGGCGCCGGCCAGAAGTAGTCGAGATCCGGTGCCACGCCGGGGAAGTAGCGCCCGTAGTGCCCCGGATCCTTGACCAGCAGCCGGCTCCGGTGCGACAGGTGGAGTCGCTCGTCGCCCACCCACGACGGCAGCAGCCCGCGGGCGGCGAGCTCGGCCTGGTCGAGCCCGACCACGTCCGGGGCGAATTCGGCGATCTGGTCGGCGGTCGTGTCGGGGAACGACCGCCGCCGCCACTGGTCGACGCTGAGGAGGCCGTACAGCACGAGCGCCGGCACCCGCCCGCGCCACATGAGCACGGCCGGGTGATTGCGCCAGCCGTATTCCGGCAGCGTCAGCGCGCGCAGGATCTGCAGGGCCTCCACCCGCTGCTTGCCCAGCCGCGGAGTGTCCAGGACAGCGACCGACTCGGCGAAGTCCGGGTAGGGCAGGAACGTCTGCATGCACCCGATGTTCCCCGCGGGGCGCGCGGACACCATCTGGTCACCGATCCATTGCTGATCTTCTCCGGTGACGCCACCGGCAGACGGGTCGTCGGCCGCCCGGCAGCGCGATGCCCAGCGGGTGCCGGCGGGCTGACGCCCGCCCCGAACCGGGTGCCGCTCCGCTCCGGTCGCCCGGGATTGCGTTTCCCGCGCCCGCCCGAGCCGATTCGCCCCGTGTAGATCACGAGCGTGCGTGCGAGGCCCCGCGGCCAGCGGCACGGCGCGGGACCGGGCGTTAAGTGGGCGGCAGGTCGGCGCCAGGTGGGCGGCGGGACGCTTCTCGGCAACAACGAGAAGCGTCCCTGACCAAGGAGAACCCATGAGCACCCTGCTCTCCCGGCTCGGCCGGTCGGCCGCACTGCACCCGTGGCGCGTGATCGTCAGCTGGCTCGCCGTCCTCGGCCTCGCCGTCGGACTCGCCCTCCTCTCCGGCGGCACCCCGAAGGACGACTACCGCGAGCCGTCGCTGGCCAGCCAGGCCGGCATCGACTTCCTCGTGGACCGGTTCGGCGATCGGTCCGGTACCGACGCGCGGGTGGTGGTGCACGCGGCGGACGGGACGGTGAGCCCGGCCGCGCTGACCGAGGCGTCGAGCCGCCTCGAGTCCCTCGAGGGCGTCAGCCTGGTGGAGCCGCCGCGGCTGTCCGCCGACGGCGACACCGCGCTGATCACCGTGCAGTACGACATCCCCGTGACCGACTTCTCCGGGTCCGAGGGCGTGGACGCCCTCGAGGGCGCGGTCGCCCCGCTGCGGGACGCCGGGATGCAGGTCGAGCTCGGCGGCCAGGTGCCGGAGAACATCTCGGCGCCGAGCGGGCTGGCCGAGGCGATCGGCTTCCTCGCCGCACTGATCATCCTCGCGATCGCCTTCGGCGCGGTGATCGCCGCCGGGCTGCCCCTCGCAGTCGCGCTGGTCGGCCTGGGCGTCGGCACGATGCTCGTCACCGTGCTCGCGTCGTTCACGGACGTCAGCACCATCGCGCCGACGATCGCCTCGATGGTCGGCATCGGCGTCGGCATCGACTACGCGCTGCTGCTCGTGACCCGGTACTCCGAGGGTCTGCGGTCGGGCCTGTCGGTGCCGGAGGCGGCCGCCCGCGCCAACGGCACCGCGGGCATGTCGGTGATCTTCGCCGGGACGACCGTGTTCGCGTCACTGCTCGGGCTCCGCCTGGCCGGCCTGCCCACCTACGAATCCTTCGGCTACGCAACACTTCTCGTCGTGCTCGCGGTGATGCTGACCGCCATCACGCTGGTGCCGGCGCTGTGCGGGCTGTTCGGCTACCGCGTTCTGAGGAAGCGGGACCGGGCGCCCGCCCGGGCGGCCGCAGCCGTTGCCGTGACGCCGGCCGCCGCCGCGCCGGTGCCCGCGACGAACACCACCGACACCGTGACCGGCCGCTGGGCCGAGCGGATCGGCCGCCGGCCGTGGCCGTGGGCGCTCGGCGCGCTCGCGCTCCTGCTGCTGCTCGCCGCGCCCGTGCTGGGCATGCGGACGTGGCCGCAGGACGCCAGCAGCAAGCCGGACGGCGACACCAGCCGGGTGGCGTACGACCTGGTCGCGGAGGAGTTCGGCGCCGGGGCCAACGGGCCGATCGTGGTGGCCGTCGACCTCGCCGCGCAGCCGGACGGCACGGCGGCGGGCGTCATCTCCTGGCTGCAGGGGCAGCAGGGCATCGCCGGGGTGGCGCCCGCGGTGATCAACCCGGCCGGCGACGCGGCGGTGGTCGTGGCCCGGCCGACGACCGGGCCGCAGGACGAGGCGACAACGGCCCTGCTCGACCGGCTGCGCGAATCGGCGCCGCGGGGCGCGATGGTCACCGGCCTGACCGCGACGTTCGCGGACATCGCGGACCGGCTCGCCGAACGCCTCTGGTGGGTCGTGGCCTTCGTGGTCACCCTGTCCGTCCTGCTGCTGACCGTCGTCTTCCGCGCGCCGGTGGTCGCGCTCAAGGCGGCTGTGCTGAACCTGCTCTCGGTCGCGGCGGCCTACGGCGTGATGGTTGCGATCTTCCAGTGGGGTTGGGGCGCCGAGCTCGTCGGGCTGCCGCACGCGGTGCCCGTGTCCAGCTGGGTGCCGATCCTGATGTTCACCATCCTGTTCGGGCTGTCCATGGACTACCAGGTGTTCCTGCTGTCCCGCATCCGCGAGGACTACCTCGCGACCGGTGATCCCCGGCGCAGCGTCGTGCGCGGGCTCGCGTCGACCGGCCGGGTGATCACCAGTGCGGCCGCGATCATGATCGCGGTGTTCCTCGGCTTCGCGCTGGACGCCGACCCCACGGTGAAGATGATGGGCGTCGGCATGGCCGTCGCGGTCCTGATCGACGCGACGCTGGTCCGGATGGTGCTGGTCCCCGCGACGATGGCCCTGCTGGGCAGTGCGAACTGGTGGTTGCCGGGCTGGCTCGATCGGGTGCTCCCGCACCTGGACGTCGAGGGGCGGGGTGCGGCACGACGGGCGGCGGGCCCGACGAGCGCACGCCTCGCCGACGGGACCGCCGGGCCGGCCCGCACCGCCACGCTGAACGACCGGCTCGACCGCACGGGGACCGACATCGACCGGGATCCGACACCGGTGGGTTGAGCTGGACCGGCACCCACCCGCGATGCCCTGTCCGCCGTCGGCGGGCAGGGCATCGGGCAGGGCGGGGTGGGAGGCGGATCCGCTCGCCGCCGCCCGGTCCGCTGAGGGCCGCCGACCGCGACCGCCCGCGGTTGACAACGGATCGGACAAATCAAACACTTCGCTCACTGCTCCGTCGGATGCGCAACGAGCGCGACGGGTCGGGCTCGGCACGCCGCCGAACCTCGAGCTTCCGAACAGCACGGGAGGCGCGGCCCATGATCAGGTCGGGTCGCCGCCGTTTCCGGATCGACCCGGCGGTGACGGGACGCGAGCTCCTTCCTCGACGACCCCGGGGACAGTGGACGCGACCTGTGTTCAGGCGACGCGCGATCCGACGTTCGTCACCGGCTAACGGTCACTCGGGGTCCATCACGCCGGCGGGGGCGGGCGGCGTCACCGGGCCGCGCCGGAGGTCCGGGTGTCACCTTCTCGTGTCACCCCGACGCCGCGGCGCGGCCCCACCCGATCACAATGGCGGCAGGTCGAGACCCTGGAGGCACCATGCCGCGCCTGCCGTTGCCCGAGCCCATCCGGGAGATGCTGCTGCGTCCCAACCCGGCCGTGATCGCCACGCTGCGCAAGGACGGCCGGCCGATCACCGTGGCGACGTGGTACCTGCTGGAGGGGGAGCAGATCGTCGTCAACATGGACGCCACGCGGCGCCGCCTCCAGCACCTTCGGGGCGACCCCCGGGTCTCCCTCACCGTGCTGGACGGCGACGACTGGTACAGCCACGTCAGCATCGTCGGCACCGTCGTCTCGATGACCGACGACGTCGACCTCGCCGGCATCGATCGGCAGTCGGTGGCCTACCGCGGCAAGCCCTACCCGAACCGGAAATCGCCGCGCGTCGACGCGCGCATCGAGATCCGACGCTGGCACGCCTGGGGCAGCCTGAGGAGGTTCGGCAGGCCGGACCACGCCTGACGTCGGCGACCCGGACGGCCGCGACGGCGGCCGATGAGCCGCGCCGCAGGGCATCCCGAGTCGGCCTAGGACGACTCGGGGGGACGCAGCTCCTCGACCGACTTGTCCGGCCGCAGCCCGCGCCAGCTGGGTGCCCGGAAGCGCCGGTCGGTCGTCCACTCGCCGTACCGGACCTCGCCGACGAGCTCCGGGCGCACCCACGTCGCGTCCCGCGCGTCGAGCCGCGGCACGCTGTCCGCGACCGCCGAGGTCGAGGTCCGCAGCGGCGCGAGCATCTTCATCAACTGATCGAGAACGGCGTCGCTGAAGCCGGTTCCGACGCGTCCCGCATAGCGCAAGCGGCCGCGCTCGTCGGGGACGGCGACCAGCAGGGCCCCCAGCGAGCCCTCCCGCCGGCCGGCCCCCGGCCGCCAGCCGACGACGACGACCTCGGTGTCCCGGAAGTTCTTGATCTTCAACCAGCTCCGCACGCGCTTGCCGGGCAGATACGGGCTGTCCGCGCGCTTCGCGACGATGCCCTCCCAGAAGACCTCCCGGCTGCGGGCGAGCGCGGCGTCGGCGGGGCCCGCCATCCGATCCGGGACGTGGCAGACCGGGCCACCGATGGGCAGCGCCTCGAGCAGTCGGCGCCGGTCGTCCAGCTTCTTGCCGATGAGCGAGACACCGTTGAGCTCGAGCACGTCGAAAACCCAGTACTGCACGGGCACCTGGGTGGTCATGCGGCTGATGTCCCGGAGGTGCACCAGGTTCATCCGCTGCTGCAACAGGCCGAAGTTGCTGCGGCCCTTCGGGTCCAGAGCCACGATCTCGCCGTCCAGCACCGCGCCGATGCCGCGCAGGCTGTCGGCGAGCTCGGCGAGCTCGGGGTAGCCCTTCGTGATGTCGTTGCCGGCCCGGCTCATCAGGTTCAACCCGGCGCTGCCACCGACGGTCGCGATCGCCCTGATGCCGTCCCACTTGCCCTCGAAGACCCACGAGACGGACCCGCCGAGATCCGCGACCGTGCCGCCGCTGGCGAGCATCGGCCCGTAGCTGCCGGGCCGCGAGACCTGCGTCGGAGCGGCTTCCGATGGCTCCGCGGCACCCGGCGCGGCCCGCCCGCCGTCGCCGTCAGCGCCGCCGTCGGTCAGCTCCACCGCGGGCGGCGCGCCGGACTGGTCCTTCATCCGGTGCATCAGCCACTGCGACTCCTGCGTGCGGATGAGTGCGAAGCGACCGCGGGCGCGATCTCCCTCCAGCACGACGATCACCTCACCGTCGCGCCACTTCTCGGTCCGGTAGCTGCCCGCGTCCCAGATGGTCATGCTGCCCGCGCCGTACTCGCCGCGCGGGATGGTGCCGGAGAAGGTCGCGTACTCCATCGGATGGTCCTCGGTCTGCACCGCCAGCCGGTTCTGGGCCGGCGTCGTCGGCAGCCCCCTCGGGACGGCCCAGGACACGAGCACGCCGTCCCGCTCCAGCCTGAGGTCGTAGTGCAGGCGCCGGGCGTGGTGCTCCTGGATCACGAACGTGTCGTTCCCGCCGTGCGGCAGCGGTCCGGGCTCGGGCACCGGCTCCGGCGTCTTCGGGGCGGACCGCTTGGCGCGGTAGGTGTCCAGCTTGCGGCCCTGTCCACCGGGAGCGCGATCGACCGCGCGTTCGGCCTTGGCCGGTCTCGATCGCCGGCGGGTGCGGCGATGCTCCGCCCCCGTGAGGTCGCCGGACTCCAGGCCCTGCATGGGATCCGGTGCATCGGCCAGCAACCGCAGCACCTCCCGGTAGTCCAGGTGCCGCAGGTCGGGATCGTCCAGCTCGTCCCACGTGCGCGGCGCGGCCACCGTCGGCTGGTCCCGCCCGCGGAGCGAATACGGCGCGATGGTGGTCTTGGACGCGTTGTTCTGTGACCAGTCGATGAACACCTTCCCGGGCCGCAGTGCCCGAGACATCCGTGACGTCACCAGCTTCGGCATGTCGGCCTCGATCGCCTCCGCGATCTCCCTCGCCCACGCGGACGCCTCGTCGGAGGTCAGCGATCCGTCCAGCCGGGTGTAGAGGTGCATGCCCTTCGAGCCGCTCGTCACCGGCACCAGCACGCTGTCCCCGAGCCGCTTCTTCACCGCCCGCGCGACCTCGGCGCAGCCGGAGAGGTCCACGCCCGGGCCGGGATCGAGGTCGAAGACGAGCCGGTCCGGGTTGCCCATCCCGGCCTCGTCACCCGGCTCCGCTTCGAACCTCCATTGCGGCACATGCAGTTCCAGGGCCGCCATCTGGCCGAGCCACGCGAGGGTGGCCGGCGAATCCACCACCGGGTAGTACTTCGGCCCGTCCGAATGCTGGATGACCTCCCGCGTCACCCACGACGGCACCCCCTTGCCGAGGTCCTTGTGGAAGAACGGGGCGACGCGCACCCCCTCCGGCCAGCGCTTGCGGGTGACCGGCCGGCCCGCCACGTGCGGGATCATCGCGTGCGCGACCTCGGCGAAATAGCCGATCACGTCCGCCTTGGTGGTGCCGGTCTCGGGGTACAGCACCTTGCGCAGGTTCGTCAGGGACAGCGCATGACCGTCGACCTCGATCGTCGCCCGCTCCGACGGCATCGCGATGATCACTCCCTCGCCGCGCTCGCTCCGGCTCGACCGCGGGTCGAGACCCATCATGTCGACCCTGACCAGCAGGTCCGTCACCACCGACTGGATGGACCCTGACCAGCAGGTCATCGAGGACCACCGACTGGATGGACCCTGACCAGCAGGTCCATCACCACCGACTGGATGGACCCTGACCAGCAGGTCCATCATGGGTACATGCGATCAATCTGGAAAGGCTCGGTGGCCTTCGGCCTGGTCAACGTCCCGGTCAAGCTGTACTCGGCGACCGAGGAGAAGGACGTCCGCTTCCACCAGGTGCACGAGGCCGACGGCGGCCGCATCCGCTACAAGCGGGTCTGCGAGATCGACGACGAGGTCGTCGAGTATGCGGACATCGCCAAGGCCTACGAGAGCGACGACGGCCGCACGGTGATCCTGACCGACGAGGACTTCGCGCAGATGCCGTCGTCGGCCAGCCGCGAGATCGAGGTGTCCAGCTTCGTTCCCGCCGACCAGATCAATCCGCTGCTGTACGACAAGAGCTACTACCTGGAACCGGCGTCGAAGTCGACCAAGGCGTACGTGCTGTTGTGCCAGACGCTGGAGTCGACCGACCGGATCGCCATCGTCAACCTCGCGCTGCGCCAGAAGACCCGGCTCGCCGCGCTGCGCGTGCAGGACGACGTGCTGGTCGTGCAGACGCTGCTGTGGCCCGACGAGGTGCGGTCGTCGACCTTCATCTCGCTCGACGACGAGCCGTCGATCAAGCCGGCCGAGCTCAAGATGGCGTCGATGCTGGTCGACAGCTTCGCCGACGACTTCCACCCGGAGGACTACAAGGACGACTACCGCGTCGAGCTGCAGCAGCTGATCGAGGCGAAACTCGAGGGCGGGGAGGCCTTCGCCACGCCCGAGGCCAAGGAGGAGGGCGAGGACGCCGAGGTGGTCGACCTGCTCGCCGCGCTGCAGCGCAGCGTCGATCGGCACAAGACCGGCTCGAGTGAGCGCGGCAACGGTTCCGCCAAGTCCTCGGGGTCCTCGGTCCTCGGAGTCCTCGAAGACCCGGTCTTCCTCGTCCCGGTCCTCGTCGACGCGCTCGTCGTCGACCCGATCCTCGAAGTCCTCGACATCGGGCACGGCCAAGAAGTCGACCACCGCAACCAAGGAGAAGGAGACCACCCCGGCCCGGCGGCGCAAGACCTCCTGACCGGTCCCGCGCCGGGAGACCGTCTCGGTCGGCATCCGGTCCCGACCGGCCGGCGTGCGTTGATCAGGCCGCGAGGCCGCCGAGCCAGTTCTGCCACGCCTCGGTCTCGGTCGACGGGTCGCGGTCGTCGAAGTAGTGCGCGGTCGCGAAGGCCATGTCGTTGTAGCCGTGGATCAGCACGTACATCGCGTCGTCGGTACGCATGCCCACGAAGCTCGGCGGGCGCACGAACTCCACGGTGCCGTCGACCGGCTCGATCCCGGGCACGCTGAGGCGCGCCGGCTGACCGTCCGCCGCGTCCGCGCTCGCGCCGACCGCCGCCGTCATGGCCGCCCACGGGTCCTTGGCGATCGGCCCCGGCAGGAACAGCGAGCCCTTCGCGGTGCGCGGCGAGAAGTGCTCCAGATAGACGGCGAGCTTCGTCAGGTAGGCGCGGTCGCCGACGGACAGGCCGTTGTATTCGGCCTCCCAGTTCTCGCCGAGGAGACCACTGTGCACGAAGCGCACGACCGCGCCGCCGCCGTCGCGCGACTCGATGAGCCACTCGATGGCCATGAACGTGCCGTCCGGGTTCTCCTCCTCCTGGGTCGCGTAGCGGTGACCTGGTTCCCAGGCCGTGATGCTCGAACTGGACACCTCGCCCAATAGGTCGAACGTGCTGGTCCTGCCGGCGCTGTCGATCTCGGTGCGCCCCATGAGCCAGGAGTCGACTCCCGGCCCCGACGCGATCGCCTCCCACACCTCGTCCGGCGTGGCGTCGACGGTGATCTCGTCGCGCACTTCGAAGGGATGCGTCATGACTGCTGCTCCTCTGCTGGCGGGTCGGCGTCCTCGGTGATGCTCGGGTGCACCGCGACGACAAGGCGGTGCGGCCGACCGGTTTCGGTGTGATGTCTGCTGATGACTCCGGTGACTGCGTCCGTGAGCTCACCCAGGAACGCGGCGCGATCAGCGGGCTTCGCGAACCGCACTTCGGCATCGATCGCGAACGTGGCGAGCGGCTTGTTGGCCTGCGCCGCCCCGTTGAGAAGCGCGCCCGTCTCCCGAACGAGCCGCGCGGCGAGCGCGAGCAACCAGCGCGCGGACAGCCGATCGGGCGACCGGGCCGGATCGGGCGCGACCGCGGCGAGCGCGGCCGGCGAGATCACGTAGGCGGCGGCGGAGGCCTGCACGACCCGCTCGGTCATGTTGCCCTTGCGACGCTCCTCGACCAACTCCACCAGGCCGTGCTGCTCGAGGGTCCTGACGTGGTAGTTGACCTTCTGCCGAGCGAGCCCGAGGCGCGCCGCGAGGGTGGTCGCGGTGTGTGGCTCGGCCAGCTCCGCGAGCATCCGAGCCCGGATCGGATCGAGCGAGACCTCCGCGGCTGCGGCATCCTCGATCACCGCGACATCGTGCATGCGGTCATCCTGCCGCCGACAATTATGGTTGTCAAGACGGCAATAGCTGTCCTGACTGTTTTTCCCTCCCGGGCGTGGTGGCGCACGTCGCGCTACCTCGCCACCGTCCGGTCGCCGCCATCGGCGAGTCGCCACCTCAGGCACCGATGAAACCCGGCCGTCTAGGCAACCGTTCGTGCCGCGGCGTCCTGCACGACGTCGGCGAGCTCGCCGCGACGCGCATGCACCGCGCGCTGACGATCGGCACCGGTGCCCTCCGCCCGCAGGCGGTCGAGGGTGTGCCGCACCGTCGGCAGGTCGTCGTGATCCCGTAGAGCCGGCTCCACGTAGTCGACCAGGCTCTCGACGACCGACCAGGCCGGCCGCGGGAGCGCCGTTGCGGGCTCGACCAGATCGCCGCCGATGCCCGACCGGGCGGCGCGCCAGGCGGCCCCGCGCAACAGCTCCACCCGCATCACGGGAATCGGCAGGCCGCGCGCCCACTCGCCCGCTGCCGTGTCCACCAGCGCCCGGACCAGGGCCGCGAGCAGCACCGACACGTCCACGTCGGAGCTCACGTCCGGCACCCGGATCTCGACGGTCGGGTACTTCGCGGACAGCCGGGCGTCGAAGTAGATCATCCCGGGGTCGAGGGCGACGCCGGACGCGGTGAGCGCGTCCAGCGCCCGCTGGTATCCGGCCGGGTCGCCGAAGGGCTCCGTCGGTCCCGCGGTCGGCCAGAGACCCCAGGCGATCGACCGGTAGCTGGCGTACGCCGTGTCCTCGCCCTGCCAGAACGGCGAATTGGCCGACAGCGCCGTGATCACGGGCAGCCACACCCGGATGCGGTCGATCACGCCGATGCCCTCGTCGGGCGAGGCGATCTGCACGTGGATGTGCTGGCCGCAGGTCAGCTGCTGACGCGCGACTAGACCGAACGCATCGGTCATCCGGGCGTAGCGCTCGTCGACCGTGGCCTTCGGCCAGACCTTCAGCGGGCTGGTGCCGAGCGCCACCGCCTGCGCGCCGGCGGTGTCCGCGGCCGCGGCGAGTGAGCGGCGCAGCTCGACCAGCTGGGCTCGAAGCGCCGCCGTCTCGGTGCACGGTTCGGAGCCGATCTCGGCCTGCTCGAGCTTGAACTCGTGCTCGACCTGCAGCGCCCGGCCCTCGGGCAGCTGGTCCTGGGCCGCGCCCAGCACGGCCACTCCGGCGGGGACGGGGTGGCTGCTGTCGGCATCGACGAGCAGCAGCTCTTCCTCGACGCCGAAGGTCCGAATGCTCACGGGTCCAGTCTCCGGCACCCGTGTTTCGCGCCCGTGGCCGGGCGAGCGTGCCCGGCCGTGTCCCCGCGGGTCAGGCGGCGAGCTCGGCCCCGCGGGCCTGCTCGGCAGCCCGCCGGACCAACCCGACGATCGTCAGGGGCGCGTCGGATAGCGGGGCGTGCCCAGCCACCGGGAGGAGCACGAACCGCGCCGTCGGAATGAGCGGCGTGTACCGCGGCGTCTGTCCGGAGCCCACCACGTCGAGCGCGCCCTGAGCGACGATGACGGGGCAGTCGATCTCGGCGAGCCCGGTCGGCACGTCGATCATGATCGAGTTCCAGAGCGTCGAGTAGAACCCGCGCTGCTCGGCGAACCCGCCCTTCATGGTCAGCGCCTCGTCCTGCGACGCCCGCCACGGCAGGGCCCGCATCCCGGCCAGCAGTGCGGCGCGTCCGGCCGGCGTCGTGGACATCTCCACGAGCAGCGGCCCGCGAGCCTTGTTGAGCAGGCGCGAGGTGATCATCAGCAGGCCCTGGTGGATCCGCTCCGTCGGCAGGCCGAGACCGCTCGGCGAGATCGCCACGACGGACAGCGCACGCCCTCGACGGGCCAGCTCGATCGCGATCCGCCCACCGAGGGAATTGCCGAGCACGTGCACCCGGTCGAGGCCGTGGGCGTCGAGATCCGCCTCCACCGCGTCGGTCAGCGCCGCGACCGACGGCCGGTCGGCGATCATCTCCGACGATCCATGACCCGGGAGGTCGACGGCGAGGACCTCGAACTCACCGCAGAGGGTGGGGATCAGGGCCGCGAAGTCGCCGGCGGTGCTGCCGAAGCCGTGCAGCAGGAGCAGCGGCTCGCCGCTGCCGCAGCGCTCGTGGGCAAGTCGTGGACTGTTCATGAATCCATCGTCGGCGGCGTCCGGCGGTCCCGGCGCCGATCCATGCATGAGCATGCTCACAGGGTGGATCGGATTCGTCACGTCCGGGCGCGGCGGACCGAGGCACCGAGGATGCCGGCTCCCGGATCCTGCCGCGACCGCTGATGGGCGAGAGCCCGCGACATCGGTCAGGCGGCAACCCAGGAGCGGACGCCGACGCCGAGCCGGTAGGCCAGGTCGCCGCCCAGGAACCCGCTCGCCCCGACCACCGCGAGACCCGCCAGCGACACGGCGCGCCCTGGCCCCCGACGACCCGCGCGTCGCAACCCGAGCGAGACGAGGAAGGCGAGAAGTCCGATGTTGTTCAGACCCGCGTGCAGCGCCGTCTGCCGCCGGGCATGGTCCACCGTGTCCAGGAACTGGACCAGCCCGGTCAACGCGGCGGGTACGGCGGCGATGACGCCCACCCGCAGCGCCGCGTCCGCCACCTGCTGGTCCCGCTCCGCACCCGTGATCGCGCTCTTGATGTCGAAGACCGCGCCGGTCACCCAGGCGCCGATCGGCACGGCAACCAGGATGGGATGCGCGGGGTGCCCGAGCCACTCGTTGCCCCGCAGCACCGTCGCTGCCGCCCGGCCCAGCCTGGTCTCGCTGACGCGGCCCACGGCGGCCTGCAGCCGCCGCGACGCCAGATCGAGCGACGATCCCGGCCCGGGGACGAGCCGGTCCGCCACCGCGCCCAATCCGTCCCGCCGGACGCCCGCCGCCGTCACCGCCATCGTCCGCTCCTCGTCCGTCGACCCATGGGGAAGTACCCCTCGGGGACGCGACGCAATCGGAATCCGCGGCGCGCTGACGCGCGGCCGGTCGGGCCGACGCGGGATGATGGAAGCCATGAGCAGCGGGGACCAGGGTCAGCACTGGGCCGAGCAGGGCATCGACGCCTGGGCCAAACACGGCGTCGAGGAGTACGACGAGCGGGACGCGGTGGACCGCGCCGAGCGCGGGCTGGGGACGACCGATTCCGGCGCTGCGGGGCGGGACGCGGGTGAGACCGCGGCCGACGATGCCGAGCACTACGGCAGCGGCGCCGGCAGCGGGCTCCCGGTGAACCCGGCGGAGGAATCGGGGAAGATCGTCGAGTCCTGACGGCCCGGGATCCCGGACCGGGAAGCGCCGGGGACATCGTTGTCGCGCTCGAGATCGTCGCGCGCGAGCCGCTCCGTCAGCCGGCGACCGACTCCCGCTCCTCCTCGCGTTCCTCCTGGCGCTCCTCCTGGCGCTCCTCCTCGCGCTCCTCCTCCACCCGCTTCTTCGCCCGACCGAGACCCGGCACGGAGCCGAGGATCTCGTTGAACTGACGGGAGACCTCGAGCAGCTCGTGCAGGTCCGGCGCCACCGACCCGAGGGTGTCGAGCACCGGCAGGATGTCGCGGTGCAATCGCTGCACCAGGTCCGGCAGCGTGTCCACCAGCGACACGGCGGCGTCGACCTCGGCCGGCGAGGTGGTTTCCGCCAGCCGGGTCAGCACCGGCTGCAGGTCGGTGAGCGCTGGGATGAGTCCGGTGACCAGCGGCTCGACCTGGGCGATGAGCGCGCCGGCGCGGTCGATCACCAGGTCGGCGCGGCCGGTTGCCGACTCGGCATGCACGATCACCGCCTCGGCGTCGGCCGTCGCGGCCTCCACGCGATCGACGACGCCGCGCACCCGCTCGTGCGTGGCCTCGATGTCCGTCACCAGCTGCTGGACCCGCCCGACGAGGCCGGCCACCTGGTCGAGCACGCCGGCGAGCTTCGGCACCATGCCGACGATCTCCTCGATCGCGGCGACGCCCCGCAGGGGAATGCCGATCAGTTCCATCGGGCCGGGCAGTTTCATGTGATTGCCTCCTGACCGATGAGTTTCCCGTTGGCGCCTCGTCCAGTCATCGGCAGGGTCTGAAAGTAGGGGTCACGGAACCGCCCGTCGGGTCCCCGGGACGACGGGCGAGCAGCCCGACCGCCGGCACCCGGCGGCCGACAACGAGGAGGACACCGATGAACGACGAAGACGCGATCCGCAGCCTGATCGAGCGGTGGGCGGCGGCCGTACACGCCGGGGAGTTGGCCACGGTGCTGGCCGATCACGCCGACGACATCGTGATGTTCGACGTCCCGCCGCCGGACGACGGCGTCCGCGGCATCGACGCCTACCGGGAGACCTGGCCGGCCTTCTTCGAGTGGCAGGCGTCCGGCGCCGTCTTCGAGATCCGCTCGCTGGAGGTGACGGCCGGAGCGGACGTCGCCTTCGCGCATGCGCTGCTCCGCTGCGGGACACCCGACGAGCTGGCCGCCGACCCGGACAACCGGCTGCGGCTGACGATCGGGCTGCGCAAGCAGGACGGACGCTGGGTGGTGTCCCACGAGCACCACTCGTTCCCGGTCAAGGGCTGAGCGCGATCCGAGCGCGATCGGTCCCGGCGCGACGGGCGGAACCGGGGCGGGGCTCAGCCCTGGACCTCCCGCCACTCGGTGAGCTGGTCACCGTCGAAGCTCACCCAGAGCTCGGAATAGTCGATCGAGTACCCGCACGCGCCGATCAGCCAGACCAGGGCGCCGTCGTCCTGGCGCTTGCCCGGTCCGAGCAGCGCCTCCACGTCCGCGCGCGCCGTGCCGGGCAGGAGGACGTCCGCGAGGTCGTCGACCTCGTCGCAGCGGGTGTCGTCGTCCGAGTCGGCCGGATCGGCGGCCTGCCACCCGGCGGCGTCGAACGCCGCGCCGGCACCGGTCGGGGCCGCCGAAGCCGGCGAGGCCGCCGTCGGCATGCTCAGGCTGGTGCAGCCGGCCGCGAGCAGCCCGAGCCCGGCCAGCACCGCCGCGATTCGCGTCCGCATCGACGTCAGTGTGCCAGCGCCCGGGGCCCGGCCCGCGCCGGCATCAGGCCACCGGCGGCGGCCGGTCGAAGGCGCAGCCTCCCGGGGTGATCAGTCCGCTCTCGTACGCACGACGACGGCCTGGACCCGGTCGCGCATGTTCAGCTTCGCGAGGATGTGGGTGACGTGCGTCTTCACGGTGGCCTCACCCAGGAACAACGCCGCCCCGATTTCACTGTTCGACTTCCCGGACGCCAGTTCGGTCAGGACCTCGAGCTCGCGGGGCGTCAGTGTCGCCAGCCCAGGGGCCACATGCTGCCTGGATGCCCCTGGCGCGCGATCGACGTAGGTCTCGATCAGACGCCGGGTCACCGACGGCGCCAGCAGTGCCTCTCCGCCCGCGCACGCACGCACCGCGTCGATCAGCCGTGCCGGACTGGTCGTCTTCAGCAGAAAGCCCGACGCGCCGGCGCGCAGCGCCTCGTAAACGTACTCATCGAGGTCGAACGTGGTCAGCATCACCACCTTGGTGGACCGGCACCGGGCGAGCAGCTCGCGAGTGGCTGAGATCCCGTCTCCACCAGGCATTTCCACATCCATCAACACCACGTCCGGCAACAGACTCACCGCCTGATCGACTGCGCGTCTGCCATCGGCCGCCTCACCGACCACGTCGATCCCATCGCTGCCGCGCAGAATCGCGGCCAGCCCGCCGCGGATCAACTCCTGATCATCAACGATCAAGACGCGGACCGGATCGACCGACTCTGCTGCCGACACCGTCATGTCCGTGCCCCCGGACGGACGGCGGGAATCGCCGCCCACACGCGAAAACCGTGGCCCGACGGTCCTGGACCGGTGCGGACTTCCCCGCCGAGCCGCTGCACCCGCTCCGCCAGGCCGATCAGGCCGTAACCGCGACGCGTCGAGACCGTCGCTCCCGGACCGTCATCGACGATCTCCACCACGGTGTCCTCTCGCGCGGAGCTGATGGTCACGGTCACGTGGGAGCCGGCCGCGTGCCGCAAGGCATTCGTCAACGCTTCCTGGACTACGCGGTAGATCACCGGCTCTGCGGCGCTGACCCGCAACATCGCTGGGTCTGCGGCGTGCAGCGTGACATCCAAACCACCCGCACGGATCCGCTCGACGAGATCTCTCAGGTCTCGCCGTAACGACAACGGTGCCCGGGAGTCCAGCTCGGTCAATGCATACAGGAGCTGATCAAGCTCGCCCAGTGCGGTCACCGCCGTCTGCTCGATGACCGCGAGCGCCTGCCGTGCCGCGGCCGGCGCGGACACCAGCTGCGCCTCCGCGGCGCCGGCCTGCACGACCATCACCACCACGGCGTGCGACACGACATCGTGAAGGTCCCGCGCCACAGTCACGCGTTCGGCGCGCACCGCGGCCTCGGACAGCTCGGCCTGCTCCGCCGCCAACCGCTCGGCGCGGACGGCCGCCGACCGCGCCACCGTCGAGCGGTCCGCGGTGACCAACGCCATCGCGGCGACCCCCACGATGACCTCGATGAGCATGTCCTGATCCCCCGGAGCCATGCGGTCGATGAACACCCACCCGCCGACCCCCAAGACACAAATGCCCACGAAGCCCGAAACAGTGCGCCGATAGGCGGCCGACCACGTCAGAATCCCCACCGCCGGGACGATCCACAGACCGGCCGCGATCGCCACACCGAGAACCCCACAAAGGAGAAACACACCACCCAAGAGCGCCGCACCCAGTCCTGGCGCCACCCCCCGCAAGCACACGGTCCCCGCTCCAGCCGCAGCGAGCACCGCTGACCAAGGCGCCACGACGACGGCGTCGCCCGGCACGGCCTCGACCGCCACCGAGAACTCCAGCAGCGCAACGACGATCAAGATGCCGCCGAGCCACAGATTCACGAAGCGCAGCCATCGCCGACGCGCTGTGGCGGCCACCACCGGCTCCGGATCGTCCGCCGTCGGCGACTCGCGCAGCAAGCCCAGCAACCCTCGCAGCTCGGCGATCGCGTCCTGGCCGTGACGCTGCACCTGCCGCAGCGCCACGGCGGCCGCCCCCGGCTCGGCCGCGGCCGCGGCACGCGCCCCGTAGCCGCGCATCTCCACAACCGCCGCGAGGACCACCCGGTGAACCTCCACCGCCAGCCGGACACGCTCCGCCTGCACCGCACGCTGTGCAACGACCTCCGCATCGACCGCGGCCAATGCGGTGACACGACCGCGCTCATCCGCAGCCCGCCGCCATGCCCCCGACGCAACTCGCGTCACCACAGCGCTGCCGCCCAGACAACCCCCAGCCACAACAAATCCGACACGTTGAACGATCCGGGCAAAGCGATCTCCAATGCCAGAACCGCAATCCCGACGGCGATCTCGGCCGGACGGAGCAGCAACCCGAACGCGCCCGCCAGCAGCAGCGCCATCGCAACGTTCCAATTGTCCGAGCTCGGCAACCCGGCAACCAGCCGCGCGAACAGCGTGGCGAGCACGGACGCCACCAACGCCCACCACGGTCTGCGCCACAAACCACCCGCGACGCCGGCCAACAACGCCAACGCCCATCCCTGCCACCCCTGGGCACCGCCGAACACCAGCGCGCTTCCGCCCACCACGACGCCCAAGCCAGCATCGATGACGACGCTCGGCAAGCTCATCCCCGCAATCTAGAGCGATGCGGGACAACCCGAATCCCCCTGGAGACGGACCTACTCCGTCCCGAGATGGACGACCCCCCACCCGACAACCGGGATCGGACACCGGACGTGACGCTGCTCAACCGCTGGGCGGCGCACGCCGAGCACATCGGGCACCACGACACAGAGCATCGACCGCGCTCTCGTCATCCCCCTGGACGTCGAGAACCGGCCGAGCAAGTCAGACCATGCGGCGAACCGGGTCATGCTCACGCCCGATGCGCCCGACCTGATGGTCACCGCACACTGAGCTCGTCCCAAACACCAGACCGCAGCACGCATCTCACAGCGACACTGCTGCGGCACCAACCAAGGGGGAGACCCACATGACCACCGCAACCGCCCGTGACAGCCGCGTCTCCGACGCCGACAAGGGGGCCTACGAACGCGCCCTGGCACAAGCCACCGCTCTCCAGCAGGAAAGCGCATCCGTAGCCGACTCCGTCCCCGCGACAACGGACGGCGCCAGTCTGCACACCCAGGTGAATCGCCTGGACACCACCCTGCGCGCCCTCACCCGACGGGTCGACCGCCTCGAGTCAGCACGGCCGAGCCCATCCGGCACGGACGCACCCGCGGGCCCGGACACCTCGGTCAGCAACGCGCCCTCCAACGGGTCCCCGACTGCGACCAGCCGCGTCGTCGACCCGGTCACGGAATCCTTCAGTTGGCCATGGCCGTGGCCACCCCCGCCCCTGCCCGTGCTGTCCCACCAGCAGGAACCGACTTCATCGACGCGCAGGGCATCGCGGGCAATGCCTGGGTGGACACCACCGCATTCCTGACCGACACCGGCCGACTGCAGGCCACCACTCACGTCCAGGCGCAGAACCTCTTCGCCGGCTGCACCACCGGAACCATCGTGGTCATCACCGACGACGCCCAGAACGTCATCGCCCGGTCCGAGATCCAACAGATCGGCGTGGACGGCACCTGGGTGCCCTTCAAGGAAAGCAACCGGACGGTCACCTGGTCGGAGGACTTCGGCGCCGACGTCGCCGCGCGAGCCCGCGGCATGTACGTCGGGCACATTCACGCGGGCCGCAACCGGCTCATCGAAGACATCAATGAACTGATCAACATCGTTACCACCCTCCCGGAGTTCGTCGCCCAGTTCTGCCAGAAATACCCCGACCTCTGCTCGGTCATCGCCACGGCATTCGCCTGATCCCGCCACAGCAATGACGCTCCCCGATCCACCCACCGCCGTCGACGTCGATCCAGCGTTCGGCAACTACCAGATCGCCGGTGGGGGCGCCGAAACCGCGCCATCGCGGCCTCCGCGGCCCGTCCTCGTCGACGCCTGGTATGCCTCCTTCCCGGATCCCGCCTTCCAGACATTGGCTGCCCGAGGCGTCAACGAACTCGTCCACGGCGCCGACACCCGGCGGAAAGTCGAGAACACCCGCATCGCGCCCTTCAAATGGACCGCCATGCTCGAGATCACCGCGCCGAACGGCAGCCATTGGCGTGGCACCGGGTGCTCGCCGGGGCCGCCATGATCGTCACCGCCGGCCACTGCGTGTACCTCCACGAAAACGGCGGCTGGGCCACCTCGATCACCGTCCGACTCGGCGTCGACGCCACCCAGGCCGGCACCATCACCGCGCAGCAGCCCCGGCACAGACCGCCACCCAATTCCGCAGCGTCACCGGCTGGACCACCAACAAGGACCTGGAAGCCGACTACGGGGCCATACTCCTGCCGGCCGCACTGCCTGACGCCTACGGCAGGCTGGCATTCGCCGCGGAGCCCGACTCCGCGCTGACAGCGACCGCCCTCAACATCACCGGCTACCCCGCGGACAAGGCCCCGTACACCCAGTGGTTCGACGGTGAGCCACCCAGCCGTGCCACCGGCAAGGTCATCCAGTACGCCACCGACACCTACGGCGGGCAGAGCGGAGGACCCGCTTACCACTGGGACGAAGACCGAACCGTCGTCGGGATCCACGTCCGAGGCGGACCCGTCAGCAACGACGCCATCCGCATCACCCCAGCCGTGGCAACCAACCTCACCCGGTGGTCCGCTGACGCCGACGACCAGCTCCCGCGCCGCCCAACCAGCTGACCGCGCCGGTGCCTCGACCAGCCCGACACGCAGACCACCCTCACGGCACCGCCAGAGGTCGATCCACCACGATCCGGAACCGAGCCCGCTACACAGCGCCTGCACGCTCCTCGAGTCGCCAGCCCGAACGGCGTGTCGGGCTCCACCTCGCGGCGGACACGAATGCGACCTCAGGCGGATGCCGAACCGCCCCGCCCCGGTCAATGCTTGACGAACGCTGACAGTGCTCACCGTCCCGCCGGCATCACCCGATCGATGATCGCGATGATTTCCGCCCCGGAGAGCGCCGCAACTGATCCGGCCGCGATCGTCCGCCGCCACCGCCTGACCAGGAGGAGCCATGCCCGGAACGCTCACCCGGCTGGCGACCGCCGGCCACCGCGCTGCTGCTGCTCCCCGCAACCCCCGCGCTCGCTCTCGCCGAGCCGCAAGGTGTGTCGGTGACGGGTGTTGCGGTGGTCGAGGGGGACAGCGGCACCACCCAGGCGCAGGTCACCGTCTCGTTGACCGCGGCGTTGCCCACGACCGCGTCGGTGGCGTTCACCACCCAACCCTTCGGCGCGGTGCCGCACGTCGCGGAAGCCGGCAGCGACTACCAGGCCTCCTCCGGCCGCGTCACCTTCGACCCCGGCGTCACCACCCGGACCGTGTCCATCACGATCATCAACGACACCATCGCCGAACCCACCGAATACTTCGCCGTCGCCCTGTCCGACCCCGCCGGCACCGACATCGCCGCAGGCTTGGCCTCGGTCACCATCACCGAAGACCCACCCGAAACCGACGCCTTCGACCAGGCGCAACCCGTCCAGGAAAGCTCCCCGGCCGGCGGCGACGACAACGCCGCGTTCGTCTCCCTGTACGGCGCCACCCGTGACCGACCCATCGGCCGCGGACCCGAGGTCTGGTACTCCTACACCCCACCCGGCGACGGCACCGCCACCCTCGACGTCACCGTCGACAACTCCGGCACCTGCACACCGGCCGCCACCATCGTCGTCTACACCGGGCCGGACCTGGCCACCCTCACCGAACGACACGTCGGGCCCTGCCACCTCGTGATCCCCGTCGCCGCCGGCACCACCTACTGGATCGCCATCGTCCCCGAACAACAACTGCCCACCCCAGACCTCAACTGGCTCACCATCACTCGCACGCCCGGACCACCACCGGCGCCCGAGCCCGAGGGTGTGTCGGTGACGGGTGTTGCGGTGGTCGAGGGGGACAGCGGCACCACCCAGGCGCAGGTCACCGTCTCGTTGACCGCGGCGTTGCCCACGACCGCGTCGGTGGCGTTCACCACCCAACCCTTCGGCGCGGTGCCGCACGTCGCGGAAGCCGGCAGCGACTACCAGGCCTCCTCCGGCCGCGTCACCTCGACTCCCAGCGTCACCACGCGGACCGTGTCCATCACGATCATCAACGACACCATCGCCGAACCCACCGAATACTTCGCCGTCGCCCTGTCCGACCCCGCCGGCACCGACATCGCCGCAGGCTTCGCCTCGGTCACCATCACCGAAGACCCACCCGAAACCGACGCCTTCGACCAGGCGCAACCCGTCCAGGAAAGCTCCCCGGCCGGCGGCGACGACAACGCCGCGTTCGTCTCCCTGTACGGCGCCACCCGTGACCGACCCATCGGCCGCGGACCCGAGGTCTGGTACTCCTACACCCCACCCGGCGACGGCACCGCCACCCTCGACGTCACCGTCGACAACTCCGGCACCTGCACACCGGCCGCCACCATCGTCGTCTACACCGGGCCGGACCTGGCCACCCTCACCGAACAACACGTCGGGCCCTGCCACCTCGTGATCCCCGTCGCCGCCGGCACCACCTACTGGATCGCCATCGTCCCCGAACAACAACTGCCCACCCCAGACCTCAACTGGCTCACCATCACCCGCACCCCGTCGCCCAGCCTGATCGCACTCACCATCACCCCCGCGCAGGCATCAGTCGACCTCCCACGCCACAGCAATTCGCCGTCACCGGGACCCTCGGCGACGGAACGCACATCGACGCGCGCGACCGCGTCACCTGGACATCCGCCAACCCCTCAGTCGCCCGCATCGACGCCAGCGGCGCCGCCACACCCCTCAGGCCCGGGTCGACAACCATCACCGCCACCGCCGCCGCCACCCCGGCCATCACGGCCTCCGCCACCCTGACCGTCAACGCACCTGCCGCCCAACAGGTTGCCTACGGCTCCACCGCCGCCGGATACACCCACCTGTTCACCGCCGCCGCCGACGGCACCGGACAACGCCAACTCACCTCCGGCGCCGCGCTCGACACCGGACCGGCGTACAGCCCCGACGGCACCCGGATCGCGTTCTCCACCACCCGCACCGGCAACGGCGACCTCTACACCGTCAAGACCGACGGCACCGGCCTCACCCGCATCACCAGCAGCGCCGCCCTCGAAACCGCGCCCGCCTGGTCGCCCGACGGCACCCGCCTCGCCTACAGCTCCACCGCCGCCGGATACACCCACCTGTTCACCGCCGCCGCCAACGGCACCGGACAACGCCAACTCACCTCCGGCGCCGCGCTCGACACCGGACCGGCGTACAGCCCCGACGGCACCCGGATCGCGTTCTCCACCACCCGCACCGGCAACGGCGACCTCTACACCGTCAAGACCGACGGCACCGGCCTCACCCGCATCACCAGCAGCGCCGCCCTCGAAACCGCGCCCGCCTGGTCGCCCGACGGCACCCGCCTCGCCTACAGCTCCACCGCCGCCGGATACACCCACCTGTTCACCGCCGCCGCCAACGGCACCGGACAACGCCAACTCACCTCCGGCGCCGCGCTCGACACCGGACCGGCGTACAGCCCCGACGGCACCCGGATCGCGTTCTCCACCACCCGCACCGGCAACGGCGACCTCTACACCGTCAAGACCGACGGCACCGGCCTCACCCGCATCACCAGCAGCGCCGCCCTCGAAACCGAACCAGCCTGGTCCCCTGCTCCCTAGCTCCGCCACACATCGCCAGACCGACCGATCAGGTCCACGCCGAGCGCGTAGCCCGACATCCGCAGACCAGTACGCGGCCCGAAGCTCGTGCCTCAGGAGGTCTCCCCGTTCCCGACCGTCGGGCCGGTCCCGGCGTCGACCGCCCCGGAGGCGATCTCGGCGGCCTCCGCCGGGGTGCTGCCACCCGAGCTCTTCTGGTGCTTGGCCAGCGGCGGGTAGTACTCGAGCAGGGCGTTGTTGAACTGGGCGCCGACGATGATGGCCATCGAGACGAAGTAGTAGAACAGCAGGAACGTGATCGGCGTGGCCAGAGCGCCGTAGCTGAGGCCGTGGCTGTACACGTATGCGAGGTACAGGCGCAGGCCGGTGCTCGCCACCAGGAAGACGATCGCGGCCAGTGCGGCGCCCGGAAGACCCCGGTACCACGCGTGTTTCCGCTTCGGCGCGACCTTGTACAGGGTCGTGACGATCAGGATGAGGCCGAGCGCCAGTCCGGGGTAGTAGATGGCGTCGAGGACGACGTCGACGGACGCCCGCCAGGACTCGGGGAACAGTCCGGGCAGGTAGTCGGGTCCGATCGCGACGAGGGGCACGATCACGATCTCGGCGAGGAGCGCGGCGAGGTACAGACCCAGCGCGAAGAACCGTTCCAGCACGGGATGCCGGTGCTCGTGCTGCATGTACGCGACCGTGATCGACTCCACGAACGCGGACGTCGCCGACGACCCCGCCCACAGGCTGATCACCAACCCGATCGAGATCACGTTCGCGTTGGACAGGATCGTGTCGACCGTGTCGCCGATGAGGTCGTTCGCGACCTCCTCGTCGAAGATCGTGTTGAGGAAGGTGAGCGCCTGCTGGCGGAGCGCATCGATCGCCTGCGGCCCGAAGAGCCAGCGGGTGATCGCCCCCGACACGCCGAGCAGCGCGAGCAGGAACGGCGCGGTGGACATCGCGCACCAGAAGGCCGCCTGCGCGCTCAACCCGAACAGCGAGTCCGACCAGGCCTTGCCCAGGGTCCGCCCGATGATGCGCCGCCAGCGGTGCCGCACCGGGCCGCCCATGGTCGGCACGGGACCGCTGCCGTCCGGATGCCAGGGCGCCGTGACCTCCACGGGCTCCAGGTGGCGTACCGGGTCCGGGCCGCCCGGCTCTCCGGACGGTTCTCCGGACGGTGCGTGCGTCACGGGCGCGCCCGCGGCCAGCGGCGGGCGCTCCGGCGCGCCGGGACCGCCGGCCACCGAGTCCTCCCGGTCCACCGGCATCGGGCTGGGCTCAGTCCGCCGGGTCGGAGACGCGGGTGAGCACCCGCACCAGGGCCGGGGTCTCCGGCGTCGAGGCGAACCCGAAGCGGACCGGTGGGGTCACGGGCCGCAGCTCGCCCAGCTCGCGGCCGTCCAGCCGGGCGCTGACCGATCGGATCGTCTGCATGTCCATTGCCGAGTACCACTCCTGACGCCCGCCGCCCGCGGATCCTCTGGTCCGGACGCCCTTCATGATCATCCTCGCGATCGGATCCTGCAGGGTGGTGAACCAGCGGGCCCGGGCGAGCGTCCGCGGCACCGCGAGCAGCAGGATGCCCAGGGCGGGACGGCGGCCCAGCGTGAATGTGAGCGCCAGCTGGTCGCTGCTGACCATCCAGGTGCGACCGTCCCGCATCCGCAGCACGGGCGTCACGCGGACCTCGTCGAACTCGTAGGTCGCCGCGATGTAGTCGGCGACCTCCTGGCTCGGCGCGAGCAGGATGCGGTGCCCGTCGGCCGTCTCGATCATCACGTCGGTCACCGACCCGAACGGCGACAGCGGCCACATGCCGACGACCAGCCGCGTGCCCGACTCGGTGCCCATCCCGGCGATCGCGCCGTCGAACTCCAGCATGGTCCTCACGGTAGGCGGGCCGGTGGCGGGAGGACGGGCGCGGTCACCGGTCGATGCCACCACACTCAGCGTGCTGCGTCGAGGATCCCGTGCAGCTGCTCGTCCGACAGGGCCACCGGGTTGCCCTTCATGCTGCTGGACGCGCGCGCCTTGGCGACGATGTCGTCCGCCTCTGGCCCGGCGACCGGAGCGCCGAGCTCGGCGAGGCCGGGAATGCGCAGCTCGCGGACGGTCTCGCGGATCCAGTCGACGCCGTCTCCCACCCTGGCGTCGTCCCGTCCGGTGAGCGCGACGGCAGCCCGGCGGTACTTCTCGAGCGCCTCGCCCGGATGCTGACCGGACGCGTCCGGTCCGTCCGACGCGATCAGCGCGGCAACGTTGGCCTCGATGACCGGGGCGAGCAGCGCGGCGCAGATCGCCCCGTGCGCGGCCGCCGCCGTGCCGCCGAGGACACCGGCGAACCCGTGCACGGCACCGAGTTTCGCGTTCGCCAGGGCCATCCCGCCGAGAAGGCTGCAGACCGCCATGTCCGACCGCGCGGCCAGGTCCGAGCCGTCCCGGTACGCGGCGCGCAGGCCGGACGCGGCGAGCCGCAGGCCCTGCAGCGCGAGGCCGTCCGTGAGGGGCGTGGCGAGCGGTGAGACGAAGGGCTCGAGGCTCTGCGTGAGCGCGTCCAGCCCGCTGGCGGCGGTGACCGCCGGCGGGCAGCCGAGGGTGAGCTCGGCGTCCACGACCGCGAGGGCCGGCAGCATGGTCGGGCTGCGCAGGCTGGCCTTCACCCCGTCCCGCGGCGAGGCGAGCACCGCGTTGGCGGTCACCTCGGAGCCGGTGCCGGCGGTGGTCGGCACGGCGATCGTCGGCAGCGACGGCCGGGTGAGCGGCCGTCCCTCGCCGACCACCTCGAGGTAGTCCAGGGGGTCGCCGCCGTTGCCGACCAGCGCGGCGACCGCCTTGCCGAGGTCGAGCACGCTGCCGCCGCCGATCGCCAGCACCACGTCCGCGGCGAAGTCCCGTGCGGTCCGCGTCGCCTCGCGTGCGTCGTCCACGGTCGGCTCGCCCGTCACCGGCACGACGGTGGCGGGCAGCGCGAGGGCGTCCAGCAGGCGACGGTGCCGCTCGGGTCGCCCGCCGGTGCAGACGAGCACCCGGGTGCCCAGCCCGACGGCCATCGCCGGGAGGTCCGCCGCGGTGCCGGCGCCGACAACGATCCGCGGGACCGTGGCGAAGTCGAACGACCGCCGGGTCATCCGGCCGAGGTCCGTCCGGCAGACGTCCATCCGACCGCGGAGTCCGGGAAGGCCGGGGCGAACTTCGTCGACTCGCGCGGCGCCGCCATCATGTCCGCGACGGCGTCCCGCCAGGTCGCGTAGTGCGGCGTCGTCTTGTGCGCGGCCGCCGCCTCGTCGCCGGTGTACACCTCCACCAGCACGACGTGTGAGGCATCGGCCAGGTCTCGGACCACGTCGAACCGCAGGACGCCCTCCTCGCCCAGCGACGCGCGGGCGTTGACGAGCGTGGCGGCGACGAAGTCGTCGATGCGGTCCGGGCGGACGTGCGCGTGCACGTGGACGACGAGCATGTGTCAATCCTGGTCCAGCGCGCCCCGGTCGTCGCGGGGACGTCGCCATCTTGGCCCCCGCCGGCGCTAGGCGCCCCGGCGCTGGAGCACGCCGCGGATCAGCGAGGCCTGCCCCGCGTGCTGCAGGTCGTCCGAGACGACGCTGACGAGCCGGACCCCGAGCGTGACCGGCGGGTCCCAGTTGGTGTCGACCACGCGTTCGAGGTCAGCGTCACCGACATCCCGGACGTAGTCGAGCGTCCGCGCGTGCACGGCGTCGAAGTAGCCCAGCAGCGTCTGTGCGTCGGCGCGCACGGCGGCGACCTCGTCGCTGTCGTGCCCGTATCCGGTCGCGGCCGGGTGGAACGGCAGGGCGAACCGCTCCGCCCATCCGTCCGCCGTCCAGGCCTGCTCGGTTCCGGCGACGCCCGCGATGTGGTCGTCCTGGATGCGGGCCAGGTGCCACACGAGCCAGGCGATGGAATTGCCGCCGGGGTCGATCCGGGCGGTCAGGTCGTCGACGCCGAGACCGTCGACGGCGCGGTGCACCACGCCGTGGATCCGGTCGAACGCATCGAGCAGGAGGTCGGCACTCGTCACCCGGCCGACGCTACCCGGCCGGCTGTGCGGCCAGTCGGTGATCGTCACACCAGGGACTGGCCGGAGATCGCGAACAGCAGGACGGCCGCGAGCACGGCGACCAGCACCACGACGAAGGTCGCGCGGCTGGCGGGGCGCCGGTAGCCGATCACCGCACCCACCGCGCCGAGCGCGACGACCAGCGCCGCGGCGATCACCCGCCAGGCGGTCGGCGGCCCGGACCCGGCGAGGATCACCAGCGACGCGGCGGCCAGTAGGGCCGGGCACAGCACGGCCGTGACGCGCGCGCCGAGCCGATGGGGGAAACCGCGGACGCCGGTCGCGGCGTCGTCCTCGAGGTCCGGCAGCACGTTCGCGAGGTGGGCGGACACCCCGAAGAGGGCGCCGGCGATCATCGCCCACGGCGCCGGCAGCTCGGGGGTCGGCGCGGCGAGCGTCGCCACCGCCGGCAGGGCGCCGAACGCGACCGCGTAGGGCACGAAGGACCACCACGTCGACTTGAGCCCGAGGTTGTATGCGGCGCCCGCGGCCACCACGGTCAGCGAGGCGAGTGCCGCGCGCCAGCCGAGGGTGAACGACAACAGCACGCAGGCCGCGGTCGCGACGACCGCCGCCGTCGCCACGGTGCGCACCGGGACGTCCCCGCGCGCGACGGGCTTGTCCGTGCGGCCGGTGCGCCGGTCCCGCGTGGCGTCGATGGCGTCGTTGGACCAGCCGATCGACAGCTGCCCGGTGAACACGGCGGCCACCACCAGCACGCCGGTTCCGGGCCCCAGGCCGGCAAGCACCGCGAGGCCGGCGCTGATCGCCGTGACCGCGGCCGTGGGCAGCGGGTGCGAGGCGCCGATCAACGCCCGCCACACCCGCTGACCAGGCGCTGCGCCGGTTTGCCCGCTTTGCCCGACCGCCACAACCGCCTCCCGGGGTGCCTCCCGGGAGCAACCGTACTGTGGCAACCATGACCTGCCTGGCGGCTGTCCATACGGTGCTCCCACCGCATCGCTACCCCCAGGACAAGATCACCGAGGCGTTCGCCGAGCACGTGCTGGGCGGCGAGGGCAGCCACGAGGTCGTGCGCCGGTTCCACGCGAACGCGCGGGTCGGCAGCCGGCATCTCGCGATCCCCCTCGAGCAGTACCGGGAGATCGCCGACTTCACCGCCGCCAACGACGTCTACCTCGACGTGGCGCTCGACCTCGCCGAGGAGGCCGTGCTCGGCGCGCTGGACCGCAGCGGGCTGCGGCCGGACGACGTGGACGTGATCTTCTCGACCACGGTGACCGGTCTGGCGGTGCCGTCGCTCGAGGCGCGGCTCGCCGCGCGGGTCGGCTTCCGGCCGGATGTCAAGCGCGTCCCGCTGTTCGGCCTCGGATGCGTGGCGGGTGCCGCCGGCATCGCCCGGCTGCACGACTACCTGCGCGGCTGGCCCGGTCACGTCGGCGTCCTGCTCTCCGTCGAGCTGTGCTCGCTCACCGTGCAGCGCTCCGACCGCTCGGTGGCGAATCTGGTGGCCAGCGGGCTGTTCGGCGACGGCGCCGCCGCCGTGGTCGCGCTCGGCGCGGACCGGGCCGCGGCCTCGGGTCTGTCCGGCCCGCGGGTGATCGACAGCCGCAGCCATCTCTATCCGGACACCGAGCGCGCGATGGGCTGGGACATGGGCAGCGACGGGTTCCGCATCGTGCTGGGATCCGAGGTCCCCGCGCTGGTGCACCAGTACCTCGGCGACGACATCCGCCGGCTGCTCGCCGACCACGGGCTGTCGGTCTCCGAGGTCGGCGCCTGGGTGTCCCATCCCGGCGGCCCGAAGATCATCGAGGCGATCCAGCAGGAGCTGGGCGTCGGGCCGGAGGCGCTGGAGATCACCTGGCGTTCGCTGGCCGAGGTCGGCAACCTGTCCTCGGCATCCGTGCTGCACGTGCTGCACGACACGCTCCGGGACCGTCCCCCGAACCCGGGATCGCCGGGCGTCCTGATGGCGATGGGACCCGGGTTCTGCTCCGAGCTGGTGCTGCTGCGGTGGTGAGCCCCGGCACGCGCGGCCGTCGCCGACCAGCCGCCCGGACGGCGGTCGCGGCGGCGTGATCGCATACACCCTCCTCATCCTCGCGGTGGGGGTCGAACGACTGGCCGAAATGGTCGTGGCCAAGCGCAATCTCGCCTGGGCGATGCGGCGTGGTGGCCGCGAGTACGGGTTCTCCCACTTCCCGTGGATGGTCGCGCTGCACACCGGCCTGCTGGCCGGCTGCCTGCTCGAGGTGTGGCTGCTCGACCGGCCGTTCCTCCCCTGGCTGGGCTGGCCGATGCTCGCGGTCGCGCTCGCTGCGCAGGCGCTGCGCTGGTGGTGCATCGGGACCCTCGGTCCCCGCTGGAACGCCCGGGTGATCGTCGTGCCGGGGCTGCCGCTCGTCGTGTCCGGCCCGTACCGCTGGTTCCGGCACCCCAACTACGTGGCGGTCGTCGCCGAGGGCGTCGCGCTCCCACTCGTGCACACCGCCTGGGTCACCGCGCTCGCCTTCACCGTGTTGAACGCATGGCTGTTGACCATCCGGGTCCGCACCGAGAACGCCGCGCTGGCCGAGGCTCTCACGCTGCCGCCCGCGGCCTTGGCGGAGCCGGCGGCCGGTCCGGACGGCCGGTGACCACCGACCTGCTCGTCGCCGGCGCCGGACCGGCCGGGCTGGCCACCGCGCTGCACGCCCGCGCCGCCGGCTGGGAGGTCACGGTCGTCGACCCGCGGCCCGGCCCCATCGACAAGGCCTGCGGCGAGGGCCTGATGCCCGGTGCCGTGGCCGCGCTGACGGAGCTGGCGGTGCCCGTGTCCGGACATCCGTTCCGGGGCATCCGGTATCGCGCCGGCGGCCGGACCGCCGACTCGCTCTTCCGCGGGCACGCGCACGGCCTCGGCGTGCGCCGCACCGACCTGCAGGCCGCGCTGCTCGCCGCCGCCACGGATCGCGGGGTGCGGGTCGTCGAGGGCTCGATCACCGACGTCGAGCAGGACGAGAACGGCGTGCTGGCCTCGGGTCTGCGCGCCCGGTACCTGGTCGCGGCGGACGGCCTGCACTCGCCGATCGCCCGCGCGCTGCGGCTGGACCTGCCGGCGGGCGGCCGGCCGCGCTGGGGCGTGCGCCGGCACTTCGAGCGCGCGCCGTGGTCGGACCTCGTCGAGGTGCACTGGTCGGCGGACTCCGAGGCGTACGTGACCCCGGTGGCGGGGGACCTCGTCGGCGTCGCCGTGCTCACCGGCAGCCGCGGCGGTTTCGACGAGCAGCTGCGGTCGTTCCCCGAGCTGGCCGAGCTGGTCCGAGCCGCGCCCGCCCGACCCGTTCGAGGCGCCGGACCGTTGCGGCGCCGCACCTCTCGGCGCGTCGCCGGGCGCGTCCTGCTCGTCGGCGATGCCGCCGGCTATGTCGACGCGCTCACCGGCGAGGGCATCGCGGTCTCCCTGAGCTGCGCGTCGGCGCTCGTGGCCTGCCTCGTGCGCGGGCGGCCGCAGGACTACGAGCGGCTGTGGCGCGCGCGCTCCCGGCGGTACCGGGCGCTCACCTCCTCGCTGCTGTGGGCGAGCCGGCGGGCCACGGTCCGCCGCGCGATCGTGCCGGGCGCCGCCCGGCTGCCGTTCGTGTTCGATGCCGCGGTGAGCCAGCTCGCGCGCTGACCTCCCGCGCGCCACCACCGCGGCGCGGGCGCGCGACGCGCCTGGGAGAATCGGGTCCATGTCCGGGACGGAGGCCTCCGCGCGCATCCCGGAACCCTCGCCGGAGGCCCTGCGCCGGTGGCGCAAACGGCTCGCGGACGAGCGCGAGGAGGGCACGGTCTACCGCTCGCTGGCCAGCCGCCGGACGGGCGAGGAGCGGGAGATCCTGCTGGGCATCGCCGAGGCCGAGGAGCGGCACGCGGCGCACTGGGAGACGCTGCTCGGCGCCGAGGTCGGGCCTGCCCGGCGCGGTGCGCTGCGGATGCGGCTGCTCTCGTGGCTCGCGCGCCACTTCGGCTCCGTGTTCGTCCTCGCGCTCGTGCAACGGGCCGAGACGCGGTCGCCGTACGACACCGACCTGGACGCCACCCGCGCGATGGCCGCGGACGAGCGGATGCACGAGGAGATCGTCCGCGGCCTGGCCGCGCGCGGCCGGGCCCGGGTGTCCGGCACCTTCCGGGCCGCGGTGTTCGGCGCGAACGACGGCCTGGTGAGCAACCTGGCGCTCGTGCTCGGGGTGAGCGGCGGCGGGGTGGAGCCGAGCGCCGTGCTGCTCACCGGCATCGCGGGGCTGCTCGCCGGGGCGCTGTCGATGGGCGCCGGCGAGTACATCTCGGTCCGCTCGCAGCGCGAGCTGCTCGCCGCCTCGGCGCCCGCCGAGGACGCGCACCACGCCGTCCCGCACCTCGACGTCGACGCCAACGAGCTGGCGCTGGTCTACCGGGCCAGGGGCATGCCCGCCGACGAGGCCGTGGAGCGCGCACGCGAGATGCTGCGCGAGCACCCCACGTCGCTGGCGACCCCCGGCGAGCCCGCGGAGGACCACGACGTCGTCGGCACGGGCCTCGGTGCCGCGCTGTCCAGCTTCTGCTTCTTCGCGTCGGGCGCCGCGATCCCGATCATCCCGTTCCTGTTCGGGCTCGGCGAGACCGCGACGCTCATCGTGTCCGTCGTGCTCGTGGGGCTGGCCCTCATGCTGACCGGGGCGATCGTCGGGCTGCTGTCCGGCGGCCCGCCGCTGCGCCGCGCGCTCCGGCAGCTGGCGATCGGCCTGGGCGCGGCCGGCGTCACCTACCTGCTCGGCCTGCTGTTCGGCGCCACCCTGGGCTGACGAGGTGACCGGTCCGGGCCCGCGCCGCGAAGGGTGACACTGGTGCGGTGAGCCTCCCCACCCCGCCCCGGCCGGTACGCACCGTCTCGGCCGTCGCCGGCATCGTCACCACCGCGGCCGTGGCCGCCACCGCCGTCGCCCTCACGGGACTGACCAGGGCCACCCGCGGGCTGCCCGCGGCGATGGGCGCGACCCCCGCGGAGATCGCGGCGCACGTCTCGTCGTCGCCGCACTTCACCGACGGGGTGTTCCACAACACCGAGCCGAGCCACGTGCTCACCCCCGGCCAGGGGTTCTCGATGGTGCCGGAGCTCTGGCGGCACCGCGGGCAGGGCAAGCCGCCGGGCACCGTCCCGCTGATCACCGAGCGCCCGGCGGCGCGGGCCGGCGACATCGCCGTGACCTGGCTCGGGCACGCGACCGCGCTGGTCGAGGTCGACGGCCGCTACGTGCTCGCCGATCCGGTGTGGGGCGACAAGGTGTCGCCGTCGCGGACCGTCGGCCCCACCCGGATGCACCCGATGCCGTACCCGGTCGACGCGCTGCCGGCCCTCGACGCCATCGTCATCTCGCACGACCACTACGACCACCTCGACGTGCCGACGGTGCACCAGCTGCTGCGCTCGCAGCGCGCGCCGTTCGTGGTGCCGCTCGGCATCGGCGCCCACCTGCGCCGCTGGGGGGTTCCGGAGAACCGGATCGTCGAGCTGGACTGGGACGAGTCGCACCGGATCGGCGACCTCGAGCTGACGTGCACCGAGTCGCGGCACTTCTCCGGGCGGGGACTGAAGCGGAATCCCACGCTGTGGTGCTCGTGGGTGATCGCGGGGCCGCGGCACCGCGTGTACTTCGGCGGCGACACCGGCTACACGGCGGCGTTCTCGAAGATCGGCGCCGCGCACGGCCCGTTCGACGTCACGGTGCTGCCCATCGGCGCCTACGGCATCCAGTGGCCCGACATCCACCTCGACCCCGAGGAGGCCGTGCGCGCGCACGACGACCTCGGCGGCGGCCTGTTCGTGCCGATCCACTGGGCGACCTTCGATCTCGCGCTGCACTCCTGGGCCGAACCGGTCGAGCGCCTCGTCGCCGCTGCCGGGTCCACGGTCGCGGTGGCGATCCCGCGGCCCGGCGGGCGGGTGCTGCCGGGCGAGGCCGGCGCGGCGGACGACTGGTGGCGCCGGCTGCGCTGAGTGCGCCGTGACCTCGGCCGGCCGTCACCAGATCTTGACGCGCTCCTGCGGATCGAGCCAGAGCCCGTCACCCGGCTGCACGCCGAAGGTCTCGTGGAACTCGTCGAGATTCCGGACCACCTGGTTGCAGCGGAACTCGGCTGGCGAGTGCGGGTCGATGGCGAGCAGCCGGAGCACCTCGGCGTCGCGGATCTTCGCCTGCCAGACGGTCGCCCACGACCGGAAGAACCGCTCGGCGCCGGACATCCCGTCGATCACGGCGGCCGGTCCGCCGCCCAGCGAGAGTTGCCACGCCTGGTAGGCGATGCCGAGACCGCCGATGTCGCCGATGTTCTCGCCGAGGGTCAGCGCCCCGTTGACGGGCCGGCCCGGCGCCTGCGCCGGCTCCAGCGCCGAGTACTGGTCGATCAGCCGGGCGGTCAGCCGCTCGAAGGACTCGCGGTCCGCGGGCGTCCACCAGTCGTGCAGTGCGCCGCGTCCGTCGTACTTCGACCCCTGATCGTCGAAACCGTGGCCGATCTCGTGGCCGATCACGGCGCCGATCGCGCCGTAGTTCACCGCGTCGTCGGCGTCGATGTCGAAGAACGGCGCGCGCAGGATCGCGGCGGGGAACACGATCTCGTTCATCCCCGGGTTGTAGTAGGCGTTGACGGTCTGCGGCGACATGAACCACTCGTCGCGATCCACCGGACCCGACAGCTTGGCGAGGTCCCGGTCGAGCTCGAAAGCGGCTGCCCGCCGGGCGTTCCCGATCAGGTCGTGCGGGCGCGCGATCAGGCTCGAGTAGTCCCGCCAGCGCGCCGGGTAGCCGATCTTCGGGGTGAACGCCGCGAGCTTGTCCAGCGCCTCCCTGCGGGTCTGCTCGCCCATCCACGGCAGGGTGGTGATGTTGTTGCGGTACGCCTCCAACAGGTTGGCGACCAGCCCGTCCATCCGCCGCTTCGCCGCCGGGGGAAAGTGCCGCTGCACGAACAGCCGGCCGAGCGCCTCGCCCGCCGCCATCTCCACGAAGCCGACCCCGCGCTTCCAGCGCTCGCGCAGCTGCGGCGTCCCGGACAGCGTGCGGCCGTAGAAGTCGAAGTTCTGCTCCACCAGCGCGCCCGGCCCGAACGGGGCGGCGGCCCGAACGATGTTCCACGCCAACCAGTCCCGCCACTGCGGCAGCCGGTCCTCGGTGAGCAGGGCGGCCAGCGCGGACAGGTAGTCCGGCTGCCGGACCACCGTGTTCTCCAGCACGGCGGCGGTCGAGCCGAGGCCGCCCAGCCAGGCGTCCCAGAGATCGGCCGGAAGCAGCGCGTCGAGCTGCGCGCGCGTGGTGGGGTTGTAGGTCTGGGTGGCGTCCCGCGAGCGCACCCGGTCCCAGTGACCCGCCGCGAGATCGGTTTCCAGCGCCAGGATGCGCTCGGCCATCACCGCGGGGTCCACCGCGCCAGCGAGCCCGAGCATGACCGGCACGTGCTGCGCGTACGCGGCGAGGATCTCCGCGTGCTGCTCGTCGCGGTAGTAGGACTCGTCCGGCAGGCCGAGGCCGGCCTGGTAGATGTTCAGCACGTACCGGTCCGGGTCGGCAGGGTCGCTGTCCACGTCGATGCCGAAGGCGCCGCCCACGCCGTCCCGGCGCAGCCGACCGATCAGCCGCAGCAGGTCGGGCGCGGTCTCGACCGCGTGCACCGCCGCCAGCAGGTCCGACACTGGCGCGAGCCCCGCCGCCTCGACGGCGTCGACGTCCAGAAAGCTGCGGTAGAGGTCGCCGATCAGCTGCTCGGTGCTTCCCGGCTCCACGTCGCCGCGCTCCGCCGCGCCGGCCGCCTCCTCGACGATCGCCCGGCTGTCCGCCTCCGCGGCGTCCCGCAACCGGTAGAAAGCGCCGTCCATCGACCGGTCGTCGGGGATCGTCGCGCTGGCGAGCCAGGCGCCGTTCACGTGGCGGAACAGGTCGTCCTGCGGGCGGACGTCGAGGCCGGGCCGGCCCAGCTCGTCCGGGGTGGCGTTCTCGGTGGGGGCGGCCGTCATGGGGCTACTCCTCGGCGTGGGGTGGGCGGGTCCGGGGTGCCCCCGACGCTACCTGCCGGGCGCCCCCGGACCCCGGGCGCTCAGGGTGCGAGTGCGGCGGCCAACCGGGACGCGGTCTGCACGATCGCGGTCGCGATGCGCAGGTCCATCTCGTCCTCCGCGAGGCCCCAGTGCTGCGCCGCACGCAGGGTCGCGAAGCTCAGCACCGTCGGGTCCAGGCCGGTCCCGCAGAAGGCGGCGCTGGCGATGCGCTCGGCGTCCAGCCGCTGCAACTCGGTCTCGATCCGGGCATCGAGTCGCCGGTCGTCGTCGGGATGGTCGAGACGGTCGAGATCGTCGAGGTCGCGGGCGATCTCCCAGAAGGTGGTGTCGACGGTGTTCACAAGGGCTCCCCGGCTCGGTGGTGCGCGATCGGATCCGGCGCGGCGTCGAGCGGAAACCGTGGTGCATCATCAGGGCGTCTGAATCGATGCAGCACTGTCCAGGTTAGCAAGTTAGCAAGCCATTCGCCCGTGACGGCCGGTGTTCGCGCTCACAGCACGGTCGCTCGTCCCGACGGCCGACGGCCGACGGCCGACGGGCGCAGGACATCATTGCCGGCAGGCTGCGCGGACAACGCGCCCGCCGATTGCCGGGCGCCTCGTTTCCCACGAATACCCGAATGTCATCGCCGAGGCGTCCGGAAAGCGCGCCGGCGAACAGCGCATTCGCGCAAGCACAGGTTTCGTCCTCCTGCGCCCGCCGGGCCCCGGGCGTCGGCTCGACCCGCCCGTGGTCGCGGTGGTCCGGCGACGTGCGTGCCGGACGGCCGCCGATCCGGACAGCATGACAGAATGACCCCATTCGGCACCGGCATCGCGCGCCGGTTCCTGCAGATCCGTGGGGGAACAACGTGACTCGACCCGTCGACCCCACCGCGGTGACCGACGTCGTGATCGTTCTCCCCGGGATCATGGGAAGCACCCTCGTCGGTCCGGACGGAAAGCACCTCTGGTCCTTGAGGCCCGGCACGCTGACCAAGGCGCTGTTCACGCTGGGCCGATCGCTGGGCCGGCTGAAGCTGCCCGCCGGAATTGGCGACAATCCCGCTCCGGACGGCATCCGGCCCGGGGAATTGCTGCCCGCGTTGCACGTCATTCCCGGGATCTGGAGCCCCGTCGCGGGATACGCCGGCCTGGTCGCCTTTCTGCGGAGTTCCCGGTTCCACCTCGTCGAGCCGGACCCGCGGCGGCCGGAGCTCGTGCCGAACCTGATCATGTTCCCCTACGACTGGCGCCTGTCGAACCGGTACAACGCCACGCTGCTCGCGGCGACCGCGTTCGATGCCCTCGAGCGGTGGCAGAGCCAACCCGGCATGCAGGACGCGAAGCTCATCCTGGTGTGTCACTCGATGGGCGGCCTGGTCGCGCGCTGGTTCCTCGAGCAGGAGGGCGGCGCCGCGCACACCCGGCACCTCGTCACCATCGGCACGCCGCACCGCGGGTCCGTGAAGGCCCTCGACATGCTGTCCAACGGCATCGAGAGGGGGGTCGGGCCAATCCGTTTCAGCCTCACGGACGTGGCGCGCAGCCTGCCGTCGATGCATCAGCTGCTGCCGACCTACCGCTGCCTCGCCGGCCCCGGCGGCGCCCGATCCGCGCTGGCCGGAGTCGCGGTCCCCGGCATCGACGCGGCGATGCTCGCCGACGCCGGCGCGTTCCACCGCGAGCTGACCGCCGCCCCGCCTCCCGCCTACGGTTTCCACAAGGTGGTGGGCACCCGCCAGCCCACCCTCACCACCGCCCGGCTGGTCGACGGCGGTGTGCGGGTGAGCGACGAGATCGACGGGAAGCGGCAGGGCGGCGACGGCACGGTCCCCCGGCTGTCGGCGGAGACGGAGCAGGGCCGCGGCGCGGAGGTGCACGAGGTCGCCGACCAGCACGGCGAGCTGCACGGCACGCGGTCGGCCGTCGACCTGGTGGACGGCATCCTCTCCCGGCAGGAGCTGATCTTCCAGGGCGTCGACGACGAGAGCTTCGGAGTCCGCATGTCGGACGTGTGGGCGCTCGGCGAGCCACCCACGCTGACGGTTCCCGAGCTGGCCGACCGCCGTCTGCTGGTCACGGTCGTCGACGAGCACGGCGACACGTGCGGACCGCCGGTCCCGGTCCGGCCGGACGGCACGGCGACCCTGGAAGCGCTGCCGCCCGGCGGGTATCGAGCGAGGGTCGCCAGCCCCGTTGCCGGCGGGCCCAGCCCGGTCACGCATCCGTTCCTCGTGTGGGACCCCGAGATCGATCTGGACGGCGATCCGGCCGGAGATCTGACGCAGCCGGCGGCCACGACCTGATGAGCGGCCGGGCCGATCGCGCGGCCACCGTGGTGGCGGTCGCCAACGGTCGGTACGCCCGCCTGCGCGCGTTGCCCCGGGCGGTGCCGGACACCGAGCGGCTGGTGCAGGTGCTGCGCGAGAAGCACGGTTACGACGGCACGGTCATCGCCGATCGGTTGTGCGATGCGGTCGTCCAGGAGGTCCGCGAGGCGCTGCCGGACAAGTCGCTGATCGACGGCGCGCTGATCGTGGTGTGGACGGGTCACGGCACCGTCGGCGCCGACCGGACTCTCCGGCTGCTCGGCCCCGCGTCGGATTCCGCCGACGACGAGGTGATGGATGCCAAGCGGTTGGCGGAGCGTGCCGCCCGGACCGGAGCCCGGCAGATCCTGCTCATCCTGGACACCTGCCACTCCGGTGCGGCGGCGCCCGAGGCGGTCGCCATCGCCGACGCCGTGCTCGCCGGCCGCGCCGACCTCAGCCAGGTGTGGTTCGGCGTGCTGACGTCCGCCCGCAGCGACCAGGACTCCCTGTCGGGAGCGCTTGCCGGCGAACTGATCCGGCTGCTCGACGAGGGACCCCGGTCCGACGAGTGGATCCTGCGATGGAATCTGGCGCCGCGGATCCGGGGATCCGATGTGGCGGAGGCGTTGCGGGCGGAGTGGGCCGAGGACCGGCACCAGACCTGGCTGTCGACCGCGGGATCGCCCGCCTACATGCTCAACAATCCGCGGCGCGGCGAGCGCACCGGACAGGTGGTCGAGCACCTGCTGACGGCGGCGCGGGGCACGTCGACCGAGGCGAATTTCTTCACGGGCCGCGAGGAGGTGCTCAGCGAGATCGTCGGGTGGCTGAAGGGCGGCGTCCCCGGACTGTGCGTCGTGACCGGCCCGCCCGGGTCGGGCAAGTCCGGCATCCTCGGCCGCCTGGTCAGCCTGTCGGTGTCCGGAGAGCGGAACCGCATCGCGCCGATGCCTCCGGCGGCGCAGGATCCGGGCGAGTCCAGCATCGCCGCTCACGCGCACCTGCGCGGCATGACGTGGACCGCCGTCGCCGACGGGCTGGCCGATCAGGTCGAAGCGCAGCAGGGCGGCGGGGTCTTCGACCTCCTCGCCGAGGCCCGGCGGCGCCGGCAGCGCGGCACTCCCCTGGTCGTCGTGCTGGACGGCCTGGACGAGGCCGGCGACGTCGAGGCCAGGGAGATCGCCGTTCAGGTGATCGAGCCGCTGGCCAAGGACGCGCTGGTGGTCGTCGGGAGCCGGGACATCGTCGGCACGCCGGGTGAGCCACCGCTGCTGTCCCTCCTCGGCAGGTCGGGCCTGACGGTCGATCTCGGCCTGGATGCCGAGCGAGCCCTGCGGGACGTGCATCGATACGCCGTCGCGAGGACCACGGGCATATCCCCATCGATGGACCCCGGCGCCGTCGGCGACGAGATCGTCGCGATCGCGCGCGCCGACGCACAGCCCACCGACGGCCTGTTCCTGCTCGCCAGGCTGATCACCTCCCAGCTCCGCGGCACACCCGTGGACACGTCCTCGCCGGACTGGCGGGCCGAGCTGGCCGGCTCGGTCGAGGCGGCGCTGGAGGCCGACCTCGAGCACACCGTGCTCACCGTCGGTGGCCACGAACACCCCACCGCGGCGCGAGAGCTGTTGCGGGCGCTGTCCTGTGCCCTGGGCCGGGGGATGCCGGCGGACGACATCTGGCCGGCCATGGCGACCGCGATGTCGCCGTCCGGCACCCGGTACACGAAGGACGACGCGTACGCGCTGCTGATGCGGCTCGGCCGGCACGTCGTCGCGGACGTGCTGGGCGACCAACCGGTCTACCGGATCGCCCACCAGCGTCTGATCGACTTCCTCTACCCCGCGGTCCGCAACGATCCGGGTCTCGGCCTGTCGCCGACCGTCGCGGTCGCCATCGCGTCCGCCGCCGGCTCGGAGTACCGCGCCCTCCTCGATGCAGGCGGTGATCCCGACGAGCACGACTACCTGTGGCAGTTCTTCTGGCGGCACTGCGGTGATGCCGGGGCCGATGGCATCGCACTCCTGCGGGAGTTCGTCGAGCGCGATCCGGACACCTTCCAGCTGGATCTCGCGCTGGCCCTGAGCCTCGTCGGGTCCAGGGCGTGGATCGCCAACGAGCCGGATCGGTCGGTCGAATACTTCGCCGAGGCGGTCGAACTCCGCCGGCACCTCGACGATCCGCTCGCCCTGTCCGCCGCGCTGTTCGAACTGTCCTATGCGCAGGCGACGACCGGCAACACGGCGGCCGCGGACGAGGCCGCCCAGGAGGCGTCGACGATCGCCCGGCAGTCGACCGACCAGCCGGAGGGCAAGCTCACGCTGGCCAGGACCCTGATGGCGCGCGCATCGACGCAGCTGCACCAGGGCAGGGCGATCGCAGCGCAGCGGATGGCCACGGAGGCGATCGAGCTCGTCGACGCGGTCACCGACGACGCCGACCAGGCCGTCACGATCGCCGGCGCCTGCACGGTGGCCGCGGGCGCGGCGCTCGGCGTCGGCGACCTGGAGTCCGCCGACGCGCTGAGCCGACGCGCGGTCGCCGAACTCGGCCGGACGTTCGGGGACCGCAGCGACGACATGGTCATCCTGAGCGCCCTCTCGACCCGCGCGTGGGTCGAGCTGTCCCTGCTCGTCGCCGGAGCCGACATCGAGCTCGACTCCGATGGGCTGCCGGATTCCGCGACCCGCATCGTCCGGCACTACCGCGAGGTCGGCGCGACGCAGAACACGTCGGACGTCCTCGTCGCCGACGGGCTCCGGCTCTACGCCATCACCGTGGCAGCGCTGCGGCAGCGGGGAGATGCCGACCACGACGACGGATCTGCCGACCTGATGACCCTGCTGGACGAGGCGGAGGGCCTCGTCGCACCGTTCCGGGAGCGGAGCGCCGCGGCCGGACTGGTCAACGCCCTGGTCCTGATGGCCCGCGCCACGGTGTTCCCCGGTGATCACAGCGAGCGCGACATGGCCGCCGCCGGCGAGCTCCTGGACTCCCAGGCCGCCGGAAACCCGCTTGCCGCAAGGCTACTCGTCGAGGTCCTGCACACCCAGGTCAGGCTGGACCTCCGGGACGGGATCGCCCCGGCCGAACTCGTCGAGCGCCAGCGAGAGGTCGTGAGCGCCCTCGTCGGAGCCGGCGAGTTCGCCGGCGCGCGGCCCCAACTGATCAACGCGCTCGAACTGCTCTGGCACCTGCTGGCCGTATCGGGGCAACTCGACCAGGCCGGCATACCCGTCGTCGCCACCCTCGTCGACCAGCTCCGCGAACTGGACGACGACAGCGCGGCGACGGGCCTGCGGATCGCGCGTGCCCTGGCCGACCTGTCGGGGCTCTACGGGCCGACCAGGCCAGCCGAGGCGTCCGACGCCGCGCGTGAGGGCCTCGCCCTGATCGAACAATTCGACGCCGCGCCCGACCGGATGCGCGCCATCCGCGGGCAGCTGCAGATGAATCTCTCGGTCGCGCAGCTGGTGCTGGGGGAGGTCGCCGACGCGATCGCCACGATCGACGCGGCGATCGTCGACCTGACCGCCGCCGTGACCGACGCCGGCGATGCCGGCGCACCGCCCGTGCTCGTCGACATCCTGGGCATGGCGCACATCAACCGCGCGCAGATCCGTCTCAGCAACGGCGACGTCACCGGCACGGCGGAGGATGCGCGGGCGGCGATCCCGATCCTGAGCAGGCCGGAATCGCGGGTCGACCCGACGATGCTGGCCGTCGCGCACGTCTGCCTGGGGCATGCGGTCAACGCCTCCGGACGTCCGGGCAACGGCGACGCGGAGATCGCCGATGGCATCGGCGCGCTGCGAGCCAACGTCGCCGACGACGGCCTCAGCATCGGCCGATTCGCCGCCGCGCTCAACATCGTGGGTCCCGAGCTCTGGGAGTCCGTGCTGGCGGAGTTCGCCGATCAGCCGGATCTCCGGAACCTGCTGGTGGTCCTCCGGGAACGGCCGACCGACGAGGCCGACCTCGCCGTCGCGGACCTCCGCGAGGCGCTGGCCCACTTCGCCGGCGACCCGGACCGACTCCGTCAGGTCAAGGAGGTCGCGCGGTCGTCGAGGAAGCGGCTCGGAGCGGCCTTCGACGCGGCGTGGACCGGCGCCGCCGGTTCACTGCCCGACTGGCTCGCGGTCGAGTGGTCGTTGAGTCACCAGGTCATCGCGTGGTGGAACACGCCGACGCTGGAGACGTCACGCGACTACCTGGCGATCCACCGGCAGCTGCTGTCGGCGGAGACCGACATCCTGCTGAGAGAGCTGGCGACGGAGGAGTCCGACGAGCCGCTCCTGGCGTTCCACCTGCGGATCCGCGAGG
>CAWJOH010000016.1:0-422839 GCA_963844455.1 uncultured Actinomycetota bacterium | reverse complement strand
AAGGGATCGACGTGCTCGCCGCCGCTGCACCCGGCTGCATCAGGTCCTTCACCAGCCCAAAGCGCAGGTTGGTCACATGTCACGCTCGACGGCATACTGATCGAGATGGTCCGGGTGACCGCGCGCAAGGACGGCGGCAATCATCCGCCGTAGGCCGGAGCACCGCCCATGGTGGGCCGTGAACATCGGCGAACCGACCGCCATCAGGCACCGGATGCTCGAAGTGCCATCGAGCGGGAAGCGTTGCCCGAAGAAGGTCTCCATGCTGGGTGCGCTCATCCAGCAAACTACACGTCGCCGAGGTCGGCGACATCGTTGACTTCCGGGGTACCCCGCGCACAACGAGGTGCTCGACGCGCGCCTGAACGTCTGCGGACTGCCAGTCTCGATCAGCCAACGCCCAGAAAGCAGTCGGTACCGTGGCCGCGTCGGTACCAGCGCGCCGGACGCCGCCCGAATCATCGCCATAGCGTGGCCGCCTTCGAGCGGGAAGCCTCGAGGACGCCAATCTGGACTTCGGCACCCCTGCGAGAGTCCAACAGACCAGAAGCAGGCCATCGCCGCCGCCGAGGGGTGCTGCGGCAAGAGCAAGGTCCGGTTATCCGCGACTCAACGTGGGCCCTTGACAGCCTTTCCGTCTGCTGTCATCGTCTCGGGTCTTGAGGCGCCCGCAAGACGTGCCGGTGTGCGGAACCGCGCCGGCGATCGCGGTTCCCTTGACGAACCACACCGTGGACCGGAGATACCCGGTTGTCGGCGACTGAGCTGCACGAGGCTCTCTCGTGAGGTATCCACCGAGAGGGTGGGGACACACGCATCATGGCGCTCTTCGACGTTCTTTCGCTTATTCGGACGAATCACTTCACCGAGATGACCGAGGAGATCGTGATTCTCGTGAGCTTCGTGCGCCCGGAACTAACCGAGTAAGGCCATGTGCTGATGACCACCCTGATCCTCAACGCCTGGTCCGGCGGTGGGAAATACCAGCCCGCCATCCGGGTAGCGGCGGAGCGGTGCGGCTGGGTGATCCGCGAGGTCGGGCCCGGTGCCGACCCCGCCGGGCTCGCGGCGTCGTCGGACACGGACGTCCTCGTGGTCGCCGGCGGCGACGGCACGGTGAGCGCGGTCGCTGCCGTTGCGGTCGAGCGCGACCTGCCGCTGGTCGTCCTGCCGTGTGGCACCCTCAACCATTTCGCTGCGGATGCAGGACTGGACTGCAACGACCCACTGACAGGCGTGGCCGCGGTTGAGAACGGAACCGAACTGAGGGTCGATGTGGGTTCGGTCAACGGCCGGGTGTTCATCAACAACGCGTCGATCGGCTTCTACAGCTCGATGGTGCAGGATCCGCAGTACCGCAGCAGGCGGGTTGCCGTCACCAGCCGTTACGTGCGCCGGGCGATACTCGGCGGTGGCACAAGCATGACGGTGTGGCTGACTCTCGCGCCCAGAGTGGCTGTGCCCGATAATGTCTTGACGATCCTGGTGTCCAACAATGCCTACTCGCCCGGCGTTGCGCCGGGCGCCGCGTTGCGTCCTCGGCTGGACGAGGCAGTGCTGTGGGTGCATCTGCTCGGACTCAATGAGCGTAGGGGGCCGCTCGCCTGGCGCGTGGCTCGCACCCTCGTCACCTTGTTGTCGGGACGCTCGCAGGTAGCGGCGTGGCCGACGCGGGAGCAGACCGTTAGCTTTGACCGCGCCCGAGTCCACATCGGTCTCGATGGCGAGGCAGTGGAGTTGACCACGCCACTGCAGTTCTCCAGCCGACCAGGGGCCTTGCGCTTGCGTGTCCCCAGCGCGGCCGAGACCAGAGAAGTACGGATCGAGATGCAGGCGTAACGCCATTGTTGATCTCGGGTCCGACGGTCAGATTCGCCCGATGGAGAACCGCCGCTGGGTCACCGCGATGCTCGTGAACCGGGTGGTTCGCTCCACCGGGGGCCCGATCACCGACGAGCAACGAGCTGAAGATTTCGTCATGTCTTCCCCCTGGACGCTTGACCAACGACAGTACTGACGATATCATCAGTACTGTCGATAACGTACAAGAGGGCCTCCTGGGCCCGGAACTAGCGAAGGTGGTAGCTCATGACGCAACCACGGACTTCTCCACGCGGCTGGATGATCTGCAGCAGCGGGTCGCGACGGCCAGGTCGGCGGTGGAGTCCGCCGCGGCCGAGTCCGAGGCACAGCTCAGGCAGCGGATCGATCGGGCTCAGGCCGACCTGGACCAGTCAGTCGAGAGCGCTCGGCGGGAGGTCTCGCAGGCCACTGACGGCGCTCGGGCGAAGTGGGCGCAGCTGAAGGCTGATGCCGCGGCCAAGCGGAGTGACATCAAGGCGAACATCGAGAAGCGGACCCGCCGGGTGGACGCCAAGGTCGCCGCCGACGACGCGGACTGGGCAGAAGCCGACGCGGCCGAAGCCCTCGACTTCGCCGACTGGGCGGTCGAGAACGCGCAGCTGTCGATGCTGGACGCCATCCACGCCCGCGCCTACGCCGAGGAGGTCTCCAAGGCCGCAGACAAGTCGTAGCCCCCCAATCGAACTTGGCGGCCGAGAAGCCCACGTCCCGTACAGCACTCCCGCCGCAGCTGGCAGGAACGGTTGACGCCCTGCCGGCGCGGCCTCACTCAGGAGTTGCAGTGATGGGGCCCGTGGTAGCAATCTTCAAACCCGAGGTCGGATAGGCAGAGTTGTGCATACCCGACATGACTGGGCCGATGATCAGCGGGCGATTCTTGAGCCGTTGTTCCGGATTGACGCCATCCGCGGCGACCCGAAAAATCCGCTAAGTGCACAGGCCTGCCCTCGGCCGCAAGTCGATCCCGGGCAGGTCGAGTGAGGGCCTGATCGCTGCCCTGACACGGTATCCCTAGCCGGGCGAACGCTACCCATGCTCGCGGCATGAGTACCGAGATAACGTGCGGGCATGTGGGGCCGCTCCGGGCTGCTGGTCAGCGGGATTGGCCTGGCGACCATGAACTTCGGGTATCTCGCGGACGAAACGAGCAGTTTCGCCGTCATGGACGCCGCGTTCGACGCAGGCCTCCCGATGACGCGTTCTGAGTGTCGGTGGCATGTCGACTGCGCGAATTCCAGTGGGAAGTAGCATGACCGTCAATGAGCATCAATGGCAAACGGGGCATGTACGACAACGAATTCTCGCAGCTCAACATCGTGAGCTGGCGGCCACCACAACCGTTGTGGGGCGGGGGTCCCCGATTGCGGGTGGGAGTTGGGGACGCGATCAACCGGTGACGGCATGGCGGGCCGAAGTGGACTATTCTGGGGTGCACGTCGAACGGGTCAGGTGTCACGTGTTCCATATGGAACACGTGACGGATTGTGATCGCCAGCGCATTGCGCTGGCGTTCGTCCGAGTTCGTGTTGCTGGGGTCGTTTTCGATTTGTGGCGAGCGACGCGTCGTCGTCGGCGCGTGCTGGTGATTCGTGGCGATCCGGGACCGCACTCCGGCGCCGGTCGGTCACGGTGAGCACGCCGCGGACCGACTGGTGGGTCTTGTTGTGTCAGCCGTTCCTCCGGTGGCCCGATCACGGCTGTGATCGACGGGTCCGGGACAAGGGGCCCGTAGGGCGCGGGGCCGGGTGGGGCTGGTCCGGGCGGGTGGATCTCGGCGGAGCGTAGCGGGGGAGGGATTCACCCGGGCGGGTCGGCGCCGGCCGGGTCCGCCGTGCCCTTGGCCCGGACCCGTATGCTCCGACCCGGGGTCGGGCCACCGGAGGGCGGGAGCGCCGCCTTCGCCGTGACTTCCGTTTGGAGATGGCATCTTTCGACGTGTGTCGGCTGCCCTGCAGCGGAGTGCGCATCCGCGTGTGACGGCCCAGGTCGGCCGGGTTGCCGGGTCATTCACGCGCTGTCGGGATCGTCGTGGGGCTACAGGCTTCGCGGCGATGTCGCCCGTGTGACGGGACTCGGGACTTGGTTTCCGACACCGTGCGCCGAGTGATGGAGGGCGAGCGCGTTGATGGCGCGGCGGTGGTCGGCGTGGTGGGCGTGGGGTGCGGTGCCGTCGGGCGGGGGGCCGAGGGGCTGGGTGCCGGTGATGCCCCAGCGGTCGCGGTAGGCGGCGACGAGCCGCGCGGTGGCCCGCCACCTTGCGGTCAGAGCGGTGGCCGGGGGATGCGCGCGGAGCCAGGGGGCGTCCGCGGCGATCTCGCTGTCGAGGAGGGCGTCGGCGCGCTGCTCGATGAGCTGGTACCGCTCGCGGAGCGCGTGCAGCATTTGTGGGTCGGTGAGTCCCGGCGTGGCGTCCGGGATGAGCCCGGCGACCAGCCGGGGCCGGGCCGGTGTCCCGGTGGTCGGCGCGTGCGGTTGAGCGTGTCGGCGAGCGCCGCCGGCGGTGAGGGTGCGGCCCGCCTGCAGCCGTCCGCCGACGGTGCGAACGGTCGCGGGGACGTCGTGGCCGGCGGCGCGGACGGCGCGGACCGCGGTGACGACGCGGGGGTAGTCGTCGGCGGCGATGACCCTGCTGCACCGCGGGGGTGTCGCCGAGGACGTCGACGAGGAGCTCGGTGGTGGCGGTGTGGTGGGCGTGGGTGGCGATGGTGTCGGCTTCGGCGGCGAGGGTGGCGATGGACGCGGCGCGGTCCTGTTCGGCGCGGATCGCCTGGTGCGCGGAGGGTTCCGCGGCGGTGTTGGCGGCGATCGCCGCGAGGACCTCGCCCGGGGTGTGCTGCTCCGGGTCGCCGGCAGGTCGTGCACGATCGTCGCGGTGCCGGTGCGCGGGGGGTGGTCGAGGGTGAGGTAGGCGTGGTTGGCGTGCCGGCCGCGGGTCATCGCGACGTAGAACGCCTCCCGGGTGGTCCGGTGTCGGCCAGGACGTGGGCGGTGTCCACGGTGAGGCCCTGGGCGCGGTGCGCGGTGACCGCGTAGCCGAGCTCGACGTGCTCGCGCACGTACGCCGGCGGGAGGGTGACCGGGATCGGGTTCGCGGTGTCGGTGTGGTCGAGCAGCCGGACGGTGAGGGCGCCGTCGCGGTGGACCCGGTCGACGTGCCAGCGTTGCCCGTTCCGCACGAACCCCTCCCACCGGCGCCGCGACCGGGCTGCCGTGTGCCGTCGGGGAGGTTGCGGTCGATGCGGCGGGTGACGATCCGGTCCCCGCGGCCGACGGGCAGCCCGTCCCGCAGCACGAGGGTGTGCTGGTCGTCGACGGCGCCGGCGGCGACGAGGTCGGCGCGGGCGCGTTCGTTCAGGTCTCGGACCTGGTCGGTGGTGGCGGCGATGAGCACGCTGGACCGGCCGGAGCGGGTGTCGGTGAGCCACGCGGTGTAGGCGGCGTCGGTCACCTGGTCGGCGGTCGCCGGCGTGGATCCGGCCGTGCGCTGGTAGGCGTGGCCGGCGGTGGGGTCGCCGACGCGGAGCCGGCCGGCGGCCTGTTCCTCCCAGGTGCGGCGGGTGCCGTCCGGGTCGGTGAACCGGCGCACCACGGTCAGCGTGGGGATGTCCGGGCGGCTGCCGGCGAGCAGGGTGAAGGCGCCGCCGGTGTCGACCGGGGAGAGTTGGTGCGGGTCGCCGACCAGCAGCAGCTTCGCGCCGGCGGCCTTGGCCTGCTCGGCCGAGCGCGGTGAGGTGGAACGTGCCGGCGAGGCCGGCCTCGTCCACGATCAGCAACTGCCCCGGCCGCAGCCGCCACCGGTCGAACTCCGCCCGCGCGGCGGCGAGAGCCGCGTCCAGCGTGGTGGTGTCGCGTCCGGCCGCGGGCGGCCCGGTCGCGGAGCCCGGTGAGGTCGGCGATCCGCTGCTCGCGTGCGGGTTGCTGGTGTTGTTGGGCGAGCCACTGCGCGGTGTTGTCGGTGGTGATGCCCAGGTCGTGCGGCGAGGACCTGCGCGGCGATCGCGGACGGCGCCAACCCGACCACGCTGACCCGGGGCCGTGCTCGGCCTCCCACATCGCGCGGATCCCGGCCAGCGACGTGGTCTTCCCGGTTCCCGCCGGGCCGACCAGCACGTCGACCACCCGCCCGGAGGTGACCACCGCGACCGCGGCCGGCGCCTGATCCTCCGCGGCCAACGCGTGCGCCCGGCCGGGAAGCGGCTGGTTCGGCGACGGCGTCGGGCGCGGTGCTCGGCGACCCGCGGCCCGGTGCGGTCGTCGGCGAGCCGAGGAGGGTGTCCTCGGCCGGCGAGGACCCGCCGGGACGTGTACACGGTGGGCGGGGCGAGCTGGCTGGTGCCGTCCACGTCCCGGAAGGCGTCCGGGACCGTCGGCCAGCTCCGGGGCGGTGACCTGGACCGACAGCCGTTCGGCGGCGGCGACGACCCGGTCCCGCACCGCGACGAGCTCGGCGGCGGTCGGGAAGTGCAGGTTGTCGGCGGCGAGCTGCCGCATGGTCTCCGCGGTCAGGTTCCACCGGGTCCACGTCGACCGCGCCGCGGCGACCGCGTCCACCACGCGCAGCGCCAGCAGGTCGACGTCGGCGTCATCGACACCGGCCGCCGGCGCCGACCGCGCCCGCGTGAGGCGCGGTGCGATGGCGTCGGCGGCCCAGCTGGTCGGGTCCCGGTCCAGGACGGCGGCGGCGGTGGCCTCCCACTGCTGGACGGCGTCGGCGAGCGACGGGTGCTGCTTGCGGTCCCGGGTGGCCAGGGTGAGGTGCTGGCGGATCCGGTTGATCGACCGCATCGACGGGCGCCGCCCGGTCCGCTCCACCTGCGCGGCGATGGCGGTGTCGACGGCGGTCTCGATGTCCGCGGACCGCTGGGAGAACGCGGCGATCAGCGCGTCCGGGACGACCGCGAGCTCCCGCCCGACGCGCCGGTTGCTGCCCTGGGTGCGTTCCCGGGTGGTCCAGGCCAGGCCGGTGCGGCGGGTGACCTCGTCGGCCAGCAGCTGGTTGTAGGTCTCGCAGTAGGCGACGACCGCCCGATGCAGGGTCGCCGAGTCCAGCGTCCGCCACCGCCCGTCCGGTCCCTGGACGCGGTTCGCGACGACGACGTGGGTGTGCAGCTGCGGGTCGCCCTTGCGGGAATCCCAGTGATCGAACGCCGCCGCGATCACCCCGGTGGTGCGGACCCGGCGGGCGCCGCGCGCCCCGGTCCGGGTGAACACCGCCTCCGCCTCGACCAGCCCGAGCGTCGCCTCGAGCGCGGCGCGGTGCGCCTCGTACAGCCGCGCTGGGTCGTGGCGGGGGCGATCGCCCACAGCGCGGACACCGACTTCGGCACCGAGAACGTCAGGTCGAACCCGGCCACCGCGGACCGGGTCCTCGTCTCCTGCTCCTCGGCCTCGATCCGCGCGACCGCCGCCGCCCGCGCCTCCGCCGGTCATCTCGTCCGGGAGGGCAGCGACGCGGCGTTCGATCCGTTCCTGCCGGGTCGGGTACCGCGCCGGCGGCCGGCCGAGCTCGGCACCGCTGAACGGGTCCCGCGCCTGCTCGAACAACAGCCGCAGCTGCTCCTCCGTCACCGCCGACCCGACCCGTCCGCCGCGCCGAGCGCCGCGAGCCCGGCGCCCAGCCATGTCCCCGGCGGATAGCCGGCCGCGGTGTAGTACCGCGTCATCGCCGACCCCGCCGATCGTCGGCGCGGCCGTCGCCGGCGGCGACGTGACCGACCAGATAGTCGACCGACGCCATCCTCGCCAGACTCATCACCACACCGCTCGATGCGGTCCGCCGGTCGCGAGCTAACCGATCTTGGGCCCGGGCCGCGCAGGGCCGAGGTGCCAGAGGTGTGCATTTCGTGATGATCTTTGTCGCGGGATCATGGGAGCGAGTGCCGTGATCCGCTGTCGGGGCCGCTTGCAAGGTGTGGACGGCGCCTTGAAGCGGCTCGCGGAGGCCCAAGAGCGGCCGTCGCGGCCGCGCTTTCTGTTGTTCGGTCGAGTGCACCGCCGGCGCCGAGGTACCTCTGGCGATGGCACGCGGGGTTCCTCAGAGACGACCGAAGGCGATGCCGCGCCGCAGATCCTGATGGTCCGCAGAGTCGCGACGCAGGACCTGGGAACAGATGGCGGTCGACCGGTCAAGGCCGCAACACGACCTTGAGGGTTGGAGTCCAACCGTGGAGATCGATAAGACTTAGCGCAGGCCAAGGCGCCGCATAGGACGGTATGACGGGGAACAGGAGCCGGAGGCACTCCGAGACGCCGACCTCACGAGGGTCGTGGTCCGCTTCTGTGGCCGTCCCGAAGACGGCACAAATCACCGTGACCGTCGAGGCCCCGGCCAACTACACGCTCCCACCAGCTGCGTCGCGAGTCATACTCCGTGTCATGACGAACGTCGCCGCGCGGGAAGCAGAAGCTCGGGCCGGGATCGGCCGCGCCGGATGAGGTTCGCGTTCTACGGTCGGGTGTCGACCGAAGATCAGCAGGACCCAGAGGCAAGCCGCGGATGGCAGATCCGCCGGGCCCAGGGCCTCATCGAGCCGCATGGCGGCGCCATCGTGGAGCAGTACTTCGACGTTGGACAGAGCAGGTCATTGCCGTGGAAGCGGCGCCCGGCGGCATCCCGGCTGCTCGCCGACGTAGCGTCCGTCAACCGTGATTTCGAAGCGATCGTCATCGGTGAGCCGCAGCGCGCGTTCTACGGCAACCAGTTCGGACTAACGTTCCCTGTCCTGACGCACTACGGGGTCGGTCTGTGGGTCCCGGAGGTAGGCGGCGCGGTTGACCCAGGGTCCGAGGCCCACGACATGGTGATGACCTTGTTCGGCGGGATGAGTAAGGGCGAACGAACGCGCATACAGCTGCGAGTGAAGGCGTCGATGTTCGACATGGCGCAGCGCAGCGATCGGTTCCTTGGCGGTCGCCCGCCCTACGGTTATCAGCTCGCGGACATCGGCCCGCACCCGAACCCGGGCAAGGCCGCGGCGGGGCAGCGGGCGCACAAGCTGGTGCCGGACCCGGTGACAGCTCCTGTGGTCCCTGCAATTTTCGACATGTTCGTCAGCGAGGGAGCGAGCCTGCGGCTAATCGCACAACGGCTCGCCGCGGCTGGCATCGCGTCGCCATCGGCGCATGACCGAGCCCGGAACCAGCATCGCGATCCGGTCGGATGGGCGTTCGGTGCGGTTCGCGCGATCTTGTCGAACCCGACGTACACCGGCTACCGGGTGTGGGGCAAGCAGCAGAAGGTCGAGGCCTTGATTGACCCCGACGATGTCGCCACGGGCAACCGACACGTTCATGCGCTGGCGGGACAAGGGCGACTGGATCCGATCCGATCGGCCAACCCACGAATCGCTCGTCACCGAGGACCTGTTCAATGCAGCCCAGCTGAGGTTCGCAGCAATGGGCCAGCCGAAGTCTCGACGAGGCAGGAGCACGTCTGCCTCCGACAGGTTCAGTCTGCGCGGCCTCATCTGCTGCGGCATCTGCGGTTCGCGCATGCAGGGGGCGTTCCGGGAATCCAAGCGCAAGGACGGCACCGGACGGATCTTCTACCGTTGCGTGATCCAGCGCGCACGCGCCCTTCCGGAAGGATTCGATCACCCACGGTCGGTCTACGTTCGCCAAGAGCCGATCGTCGCGCAGCTCAACGACTGGATCGGCACGCTGGCGGATCCGGCCACGCTTGCCGCGGGCCAGGATGACGACGCTGTGCTCGCCGCCTCTGCGCGCCGACTTGCGTCGCCGTATCTGGCACGTCGAGTCCAAGCTCGCCAATCTGGTCGCCTCGATCGAAGCAGGGATCGACCCGACGGTGATCGCGCCGCAGATCGCCACCCGAACCGCGGAGAAGACTGAACTTCAGTCGCGCCTGCGTCAGATTCTGGCCGGGCATCGCGCGTCAGCCAGGCAGATCGAGGATGACATCGACTTCTTCGGCGGAGTTGAGCGAATGCTCGCGAGGGCTACGCCGAGGGAACTGCTGGACATCTATCACTCGATGCAACTGCGCCTGACGTATCTGCCCGAGACCAGAACCGTGAAAGCGCAGGTCACCGCGGGGGCGTGTGAGAATGTGCGTGTCCGAGGGGGGACTTGAACCCCCACGCCCTTGCGGGCACTAGCACCTCAAGCTAGCGCGTCTGCCATTCCGCCACCCGGACCGGGTTTCGCGACAGTTCGCCGCGACCGCACAGCTTACTCGAACCCGACCGTCCGCCCCAACCCGCCGGACGCCGGTCGGGCTCCGGCCGCCAGTGCCCGAACCGGACTCGCCCGCCGATGGTAGGAAAGGGTCCATGACCCAGCCCGTCGCCCCGGACCCCTCCACCGGATCCGCGGCGCGCCGCGGATCCAGCGACGCGGAGGACGAGGTCGTCCAGCTGTGCAGCGAGCTGATCCGCATCGACTCGGTGAACACCGGCGACCCCGCCACCATCGGCGACGGCGAGGCGCGCGCGGCCCGCTACCTGCAGGCCAAGCTGGACGAGGTCGGGTACGAGACGTTCTACGTGGAGTCGGTTCCCGGCCGCGGGAACGTGATCTGTCGGCTGCCGGGCGCCGACCGCGAGCGCGGCGCGCTGATCGTGCACGGGCATGTCGACGTGGTGCCCGCGAACGCGGCCGAGTGGACCGTCGACCCGTTCTCGGGCGCGATCCAGGACGGTTTCGTCTGGGGTCGCGGCGCCATCGACATGAAGGACATGGTCGCGATGAGCGTCGCGGTCGCCCGCGACTTCAAGCGCAACGGCGTGGTCCCGCCGCGGGACCTGATCTTCGCGTTCATGGCGGACGAGGAGCACGGCGGCACGTGGGGCGCGCACTGGCTGGTCGATCACCACCCCGACCTGTTCGAGGGCGCGACCGAGGCGATCTCCGAGGTCGGCGGGTTCTCCATCGGGCTCTCCGACGATCGCCGCGCCTACCTCATCGCCGCGGCCGAGAAGGGCGTCGCCTGGGCCACTCTGACCGCCACCGGGCGGGCCGGCCACGGCTCCATGACCAACGACGACAACGCGGTCACCCGGATCGCCCATGCGGTTTCGAGGCTCGGCGCGCACGAGTTCCCGCTGACCCGCACGGCGACCGTCGACGCGTTCCTCGCCGCGGTCGGCGAGCTGACCGGGATGACCTTCCCTGACGAGGATCTCGAGGGCTCGGTGCGCAAGCTCGGCACCATCTCCCGGATCGTGAACGCGACCCTGCGCAATACCGCGAACCCGACCATGCTCGCGGCCGGCTACAAGGCGAACGTCATCCCGTCCACGGCGACCGCGACCGTGGACTGCCGGGTGCTGCCCGGGTCGGAGGACACCTTCCGCGAGCGAGGTGGCCAGGGTCGTCGGCGACGACGTACAGATCGACTGGATCTGGCACCCGCCGCTGGAGTTCCCGTTCGAGGGCGCGCTGGTCGACGCCATGAAGGCGGCGCTCGAGGCCGAGGACCCCGACGGCCGCGCGATCCCCTACACGCTGTCGGGCGGCACGGACAACAAGGCCTTCCACCGGCTCGGCGTCGCGGGGTTCGGCTTCGCGCCGCTCCGGCTGCCCGCCGACCTGGACTTCACCGCGATGTTCCACGGCGTGGACGAACGGGTGCCGGTCGACGCCCTCACGTTCGGCACGCGGGTCCTGGACCGGCTGCTGCGGACGTGCTGAGTCGCCGACGATGCGGTCGGGCCGGCTGCCGTGGCCGAGCGGGGCGCGAACGGACGGCGCCCGCACGCCATCGGGCGGGGTGCGGCCGATCAGCTGCCGGGGACGAGCAGCCGCACGATCGCGGCGGTCGCCGCGGCCAGCCCGACCACCACCAGGAACGGCCAGCGCCGCCAGACCGCGATGCCGGCCGCGGCCAACCCGGCGGCGCGCGCGTCCAGCACGAGGGTCTGACCGAGCGCGAAGGTCTGCACCCCGACCAGCGCCGCCAGCAGCGCGACCGGCAGCAGCGCGGCGCACCGCCGGACCACCGGGTTCTCCAACACGGACTGCGGCACCGACAGGCCCGCCAGCTTGAACAGGTAGCAGCCGAGGCACCCGGCCAGCACGGCGATCCAGAGCATCAGGCCGCGCCCTCGGTCGCCGTCGGTCGACCCCGGTCGGCCCGGCCGAACGCGGCCACGCACCGGCGACGACGCCCACCACGGCGGCGATCAGCACCGGCACGCCGACCGGCACGAACGGCACGGCGACGACCGCGACGACGGCGGCGGCGAGCGCGACGGCCCAGGTCTCCCGGTCGCGCAGCCGCGGCGCGAGCAGCGCGAGGAACGCCGCCGGCACCGCGGCGTCCAGGCCGAGCACCCGCGGGTCCGACAGCCAGGACGCGCCGAGCGCGCCGATCAGCGTGCCGAGGTTCCACAAGGCGAACACGCCGAGGCCGGTCGCGTAGAACCCCAGCCGGGACTCCCGCACCGCGGTCCGGCCGATCGCCATCGCCACCGACTCGTCGATCACCAGCTGCGCGGCGCCGAACCGGCGGAGGCCGCTGACCTGCAGCAGCTCCGACATGCGCAGCCCGTAGAGCGCGTTGCGGGCGCCGAGCAGGATCGCGGTCGCCGCGCCGGCGAGCGGGGCGCCGCCCCCCGCGAGGACGCCCACCAGCCCGAACTGGCTGGCGCCGGTGAACATCAGCGCGGAGAGCGCCACGGTCTGCCAGACGCTCAGCCCCGCCGCCAGCGACACCGCGCCGAACGAGATCCCGTAGGCGCCGGTGGCAACCGCGATCGCCATCGACTCGCGGACGATCTCGCGCCGGACCGGTCGCCAGTCGCGGTCCGCCCGCACCGCATCGGCCGCGCCGGCACCGTCGAGAGCGTCGGCCGTGTCGGCCGCGCCGGCACCGCCCGGCCCGCCGCCGGCGGCGAGATCACCGGCGTCGTCGCCGGAATCGGGGGGACGAGCGTGCACCACGACACCCTAGACACCGGAACCTACCGGTCGCAGAGACCGGCCGGGCCACCGTGCCCCGCGCGCTCAGGGCGTCAGGTCGGGCAGCAGCCCGGACATCCGGCGCCGCCGCAGCCAGACCCGCCGGCTGCCGTCCGGGAACCGGAGCGTCCTGGCCAGCTCCCAGCCCGCGTACTCCGCCCTGATCGCCAGCATGCCGGCCGCCGCCGCGCGGGAGACTCCCGCGTCGATCCGCAGTGGCCGCAGCTCGTACTCCCCGTCGTCGGCCTCCCCCGGAGAAGCTGGTCCGATGGCGCTCACCTCCATGCGCGACGTCCGCCGTCTGACTGGCATCGAGTGTGCCCCTTCCGGCGCCGCGACGCAGGTGGCCGGGCCGGGTCAATCTGCGGGTCGATCCCGATCGATGCCGAGGTCGATGCCGGGGTCGATGCCGGGGTCGATCCGGATGTCGATCGCGGATGTCGATCGCGGATGTCGATCCCGCACGTCGATCGTGGCCGCCGATCGCGGGATGCCGATCGTGGGACACCGGCGCGGGTGCGGTCACGACCCCGCGGGCGCGGTCAGGGGCTCGGTCGCCGGCGCATCCGCGGGCGCTTGCGCCGGCACGGTCTCGGGCTCGATCGCCGGCACGGCGGCGGGCACCTGCGCGCGCAGCAGCGCCGTCAGGCGGGTCCGCCGCGGGAGCGATTCGACGTCGCGCACCGCGCGGGCAACCTGGCCGCCCGCCGCGTGCACCACCGAGAGGTGCCGCTTGGCCCTGGTCAGCGCCGTGTACACGAGCGGGCGGGACAGCATCGATCCCGCCTCCGGCGGGAGCACCGCCACCACGCACTCCCATTCCGAGCCCTGCGCCCGGTGCACGGTGATCGCCCAGCCGTGCAGCAGGTCGCCGAGGGCCTTGCCGCTGACGTCCGACTCGCCGCCGGTGAAGGCCACGCGGACCAGGTTGTCGCCGGTGGAGATCACCGTGCCGACCTCCCCGTTCGCGTAGCCCGCGGGCTCGGCGTCCAGGTGGTTGGCGGTCGCGACCACCCGGTCGCCGACGTCGAACCCGCGGACGGTGCCCGTGCCCGGGTTGAGGGCTGCCTTGAGCGCGCGGTTCAGCGCCTGGGTGCCGGCCGGCCCGCGGTGCACGGGCGTGACGACCTGCACCTGGTCGCCCGTCGCGTGGAAGACCCGAGGGATGGAGTCGGTGATCAGCTGCACGACCCGCCGGGCGGCGTCGTCCGACCCGCGCGCGGCCACCACGACCACCTCGCGCTCCGGGTCGTCCATCGCGAGCAGCCGGCCGCCGCGCACCGCGGTGGCCAGCCGCGCGATCGATCCGCCCTCGGTCTGCCGGTACAGCGTGCGCAGCTCGGTCACCGGAATCGCCGCGCTGTCGATGATGTCGCCGAGCACCCGGCCCGGCCCGATGGACGGCAGCTGCGCCGGATCGCCGACGATCACCAGGTGGGTGCCGTCGGCCAGGGCATCGATCAGGGCGGCGGCGAGCTCGACGTCCAGCATCGAGGCCTCGTCCACCACCACGACCTCGGCGTCCACCGGGTTGCCGGCGTCCCGGTCGAAGATCGAGCCCTGATCGCCCCGGCTCGACGAACGGTCGGTGCCGCGATCCCCTCTCGGCCGGGCGCCGAGCAGACGGTGGATCGTGGTGGCGTTGTTGCCGGCCAGCTCCTCCAGTCGCTTGGCGGCCCGGCCGGTCGGGGCGGCGAGCGCGATCGTCGCCCCGACATCGCGGCAGAGCGCGACGATCGCGGACACCGTGCGGCTCTTGCCCGTGCCGGGGCCGCCGGTGAGCAGGCTGACCCCGTGGTCCGCGGCGAGCGACACCGCCCCGGCCTGCACGGCGTCCAGGTCGGGAACGGCGCCGCGCACCGCATCCCGGCCGCCCAGCGGCTTCGCCGATCGCACCAGCCGCGCGAGGCCGGCCGCGATGGCGCCCTCCGCCGCGGCCAGCGCATGCCGGGCGACCCACGGATCGCCGGAGCCCGCCGGGTCGTCCACCCGGTCGACGCCACCGCGCCTCGATCGCCGCCGCGATCGCCCGGGTCGCGTCGACGCCGAACCCGCGGATGCCGTCGGCGACGACCGCGACGGGCGCGGCCGTGTGGCCGTCCCTGGCGAACCGGGCGAGCGTCCAGTCGACGAGCGCCCGCCCGCGGCGCGGGTCGTCCCGGGAGACGGCGGGGTCGACCGCCCTGGCCAGCCGGTCGGCCTGCGCGACCGCGGCGTCCGGCAGGACCAGCAGCCGCCACGGGTCGGCGAGCAGCGCCTCCGCGGCGCCGTCGCCCAGCGAGTCCACCAGCCGGGACGCCCAGCGCGCGGGGATCTCCTCGGGCACCAGCAGTTCGACCACGTCGTAGAGCTGGCCGGCGCCGACGAAGCTGGTCACCAGCCGGGTCGCGCGGCGGTCGGTCACCCGGGGCAGCGCCGCCAGCGCCGCCGCCGTCACGTGCTCGGGTCGGGTGATCCCGGCACCCGCCAGCTGCGCGGCGAGGGTCGACCCCAGACCCGGCCAGAGGCCCGCCGCGCAGAACTCGGCGAAGACGTCCGGCACGCCGGAACCCTATCCGGGAGCGGCCGGCGGCTCCGACTCCGCACTGACATCGTCGAGGGCGGAACGGATCTCGTCCGGCAGCAGCAGGTCCTCCGCGGCGAGCGAGCCGAGCAGCTGGGCCCGGTCGCGCGCGCCCACGACGACGGCGGACACGCCGATGCGGTCGCGCGCCCACGCGCAGGCCACCGCGAGCGGCGAGGTGCCCAGCCCGTCCGCCGCGGTCGCCACGGCCTCGACCACTCTGGCGGCGTGCTCGGTCCGATGGCGACCCACGTACCGGGCGAAATGCGGTGAGGCGCCCCGGGAGTCGGCCGGGGTCGCGTGCCGGTACTTGCCCGTCAGCACGCCGCGGCCCAGCGGTGCCCAGGCCAGCAGCCCCACACCGTGCACCGCCGCGGCCGGCACCACCGAGTCCTCCGGAGTCCGGTCGAGCAGCGAGTACTCGCTCTGCACGCTGACCAGCGGCGTCGCCGGGCTCTGCCGCCGCACCTCGGCGGCGAGGGTGGCCAGTTGCCAGCCGCTCACCCCGGACACCCCGACGTAGGCGGCGCGCCCCGACGTCACCGCGGCGGTCAGCGCCGAACACGTCTCCTCGACCGGCACCGTGCCGTCCCAGCCGTGCACCTGCCAGAGGTCGACGGCGTCGGTGCGCAGCCGGGACAGGGAGGCGTCGAGGGCGCCCAGCAGCCGGCCCCTGGCGCTGCCGACCCCGACGGTGGTGGTGGCCAGCAGCACGGAGGAGCGCGGCACCACGTCCGGCACCAGGGCGCCCAGGATGGTCTCCGCGTCTCCCTCGCCGTAGACGTTCGCGGTGTCCACCAGCGTGCCGCCGGCCGACACGAACGCCTCGAGCTGGGCGGCGGCCGCGTCGGCGTCCGTGTCCCGGCCCCACGTCATGGTGCCCAGCGCGATCCTCGACACGTCGAGGCCGCTGCGACCCACCCGGCGCGACTCCATCCGGCCAACCTAGCCAACGGCCCCCGCCGGGTTGCGGACCTCGGTGCGTCAGGCGGCGCGCGCGGCTTCGGTACCGTGATCCGCGGCGCCGGACCGCCCCGGGCGCCGCAGGGAGCCGGGCGGCGGCGAGGGACGGGAAGCAGTGACAGATCGCATGCGCATCGGGCTCAACCTGGGCTACGTGACCACCGCGCAGGACTTCTCCGACAACCTCGCGCTGGTGGCGGACGCGGAGGACCTCGGTTTCGACACGGTCTGGGCCGCCGAGGCCTACGGCTCCGACGCGGTGACCGTGCTGGCCGCCGTGGCCGCCCGCACCGAGCGGATCGAGATCGGCTCCGCCGTCCTGCAGATCCCCGGCCGCACCCCGGCGCTCACCGCGATGACCGCCGCGAGCCTGGACTGCTTGTCGCAGGGCCGGTTTCGGCTCGGCCTGGGCGTCTCCGGACCACAGGTGTCCGAGGGCTGGCACGGCGTCCGGTTCACCGACCCGGTCGGCCGCACCAGGGAGTACGTGCAGATCGTCCGGCAGGCGCTGCAGCGCCGGCGGGTGACGGCGGGTGGCGAGCACTACACGCTGCCGCTGCCCGACGGGCCCGGGAAGGCGCTGGTGCTCTCCCTGCAGCCGGTGCGTGCGCAGATCCCGGTGTATCTCGCCGCGCTCGGCCCCAAGAACCTCGAGCTCACCGGCGCGATCGCGGACGGATGGCTCGGCATCTTCTTCGACCCGGACACCGGCCAACGGTCCGTGCGGCGGATCCGCGACGCCGCCGCGGCCGCCGGCCGCGATCCGGCCGACATCGACCTGTGCGCGTCCGTGCCGGTGTCGGTCGCCGGCGATCCGCGTGCGGCGGCCGATGCCGTGCGCGGGCACGCGGCGCTGTACCTCGGCGGGATGGGGTCGCGGAAGACCAACTTCTACCACCGCACCGCCAGCGAGATGGGCTACGAGCGGGAGGCGGACCAGGTGCAGGACCGGTTCCTGGCCCGCGACTACCAGGGCGCGGCGGCCGCCGTGCCGTACGAGTTCCTGGACCGCACCGGCCTGCTCGGCGACGAGGCCCGCATCGCGGACGGGATCGCCCGGCTGTCCGCGGGCGGCATCACGAGCATCGCCGTGTCCTGCTTCGACCGGACCGCCGAGGGCCGCCACGAGACGCTGCGCACGGTGATGCGGGCGGCCGAGACGGCCGGGGTGCGCGGGTGACGCTGCTGCAGGCACTGATCCTCGGCATCGTCGAGGGCCTCACCGAGTTCCTGCCCGTCTCGTCCACCGGGCACCAGACCATCGTCGCCGGCGTGATGGGCCTGCAGATCGACGACCCGTCCATCACGTCGTTCATCGCGGTCATCCAGGTCGGCGCGATCGCGGCGCTGGTGATCTACCTGTGGAGCGACATCCGGCGGCTGGCGACGGCGTGGTTCCGCGGCCTGTTCGACGCCGACGGCCGCAGGGTCCCCGCCTATCGCGAGGCCTGGATGGTGATCATCGGCTCGATCCCGATCGTGCTGGTCGGCATCCTCGGCCGCGACCTGATCAAGGGCCCGCTGCGCTCGCTGTGGGTGGTCGCGGTCGCTCTGATCGTCTGGGGCGGCGTCATGCTCGTCGCCGAGGCGGTCGCCAAGCAGAATCGGACCCGATCGGACATCGGGCTCAAGGACGCGCTGATCATCGGCGGCACCCAGGCGCTCGCCCTGATCCCCGGCATCTCCCGGTCCGGCGCCACCATCTCCGCCGGCCTGATGCTCGGCCTGGACCGGGTCTCGGCCGCCAGGTACGGCTTCCTGCTCGGCATACCCGCCCTGGTCGGCGCGGCGATGCTGGAGCTGCCGGACGCCGTCCGCGGCGGGGGTGTCGGCTGGCTGCCGACGCTGATCGGCACCGTCGCCAGCTTCATCACCGCCTATCTCACGGTCGCCTGGATGCTGAGGTTCGTTGCCCGGCACACCATCCGGGCGTTCGTCTGGTACCGGTGGGCGCTCGGCGCCGGACTGATCGTGGCGCTCGCCGCCGGCTGGATCACCGCGACGGGTGTGCCGGCGTGAGCCCGATGACGACCGTGCTGCTGGTCCGGCACGGCAGGTCGACCGCCAACACCTCCGGGGTGCTCGCCGGGCAGGCGCCCGGAGTGCTGCTCGACCGGACCGGCCGCGTGCAGGCGGAGGGACTGCGCGACCGACTCCGCGACGTGCGCATCGACCGGCTGGTGTCCTCGCCGATGGACCGCTGCCGCGACACGTTGCAGCCCCTGGCCGACGCGCTCGGCCTCGCCGTCGAGACGGACGATCGGCTCGCCGAGGTGGACTACGGCGACTGGACCGGCCGCGCGTTGAAGGATCTCGCGGAGGAGAAGCTCTGGCGCGTCGTGCAGCAACACCCCGCCGCCGCCCGGTTCCCCGCCGGGGAATCACTCGCCGCCGTCTCGGCGCGCGCGGTCGCGGCCGTCCGCGACCTGGTGCGCGCGGACGACCCGGCGGCCGCCGCGCCGGATCGGGCGGACGGGGCCACGCCACCGACGGCGGCGGCCGGCGCGACACCGGCCGGCGGGGAAGGCGCGGCGACGTCGGCCGCTGACCCGCACCGGTCCCGCACCGTCGTCGTCTGCTCGCACGGGGACGTGATCAAGGCCGTGCTGGCCGACGCGCTCGGCATGCACCTCGACTCCTTCCAGCGGATCGTGGTCGCCCCGGCGTCGCTGTCCGTCGTCCGGTACACCGCGCTGCGGCCCTTCGTCGAGCGGATCAACGACACGGGCGACCTCGACTCCCTCCGGCCGCCGCCGCCGGCCGCCGCCGCGAGTCGCCGGCGCCGATGCCGATGCCGACGCGGCGGCCGCGGCCGAGCCGGACCCGGCCCGGCGCCCCGACCCGATCGCCGAGTCCGACGCCGTTCCGGGCGGGGTGGTGCGATGACCCGGGCCCACCGGGCCGCCCCGTTCCCGGCCGTGCCGGCGTTCGCGGTGGGCTGAGCGTCCGGTGATCGGCGCCCCGGTCCGCCCACGCGCCGTGGCCTAAGCTCGTTGCTGTCATGGCACGCCAGGTCCACGTCTTCCGCTCACCCGATCGCTTCCTCGCCGGGACCATCGGGCAGCCCGGTGAACGCGAGTTCTACCTGCAGGTGGTCGACGGTCGTCGGGTGCTCTCGGTCGCCTGCGAGAAGCAGCAGGTCGCGGTGCTCGCGGACCGGCTCGGCTCGCTGATCACCGAGGTGGCCCGCCGGTTCGGTGCCGAGGCCGGCGACGCGCCCGCGGGAGGCACCGAACCGACGCTGTCGACCCCGCTGGACGCCGAGTTCCGGGTCGGGACCATGGGACTCGCCTGGGACGGCGAGGGCTCGCAGGTGATCGTCGAACTGCTCGCGCTGACCGAGGAGGAGGTCGGGGAGGAGGTCGTGCTGGAGGACCGGGAGGACGGCCCGGACGCGCTCCGCGTGTTCCTGTCGCTCGCCGAGGCCCGCGACTTCGCCGACCACGCCCAGCGGGTGGTGGCGGCCGGCCGGCCGCCCTGCCCGCTGTGCGGCAACCCGCTCGACGCCGAGGGTCACATCTGTCCGCGGTTGAACGGCTACCACCGCGGCGCGCTTGGCTGAGACCCCGCCGCCCTCCCCGGCCGCACCGGCGCCGGTCGACGACGACGGAGTGCGCGAGGTGATCGGCGCCGGGGAGATCACGATCCGCGGCCGGCTGACGGACGCGTCGAACCTGACCCTGCTGGGCGACGTCGAGCTCGACGGGGTGAGCCTGCCGTGCATCTACAAGCCGATCCGCGGCGAGCGGCCACTGTGGGACTTCCCCGACGGCACGCTCGCGGCGCGAGAGTTCGCCGCCTACAAGGTGTCCGACCTCACCGGCATCGGCTGCGTGCCGTTCACCACCGTCCGGCCCGGGCCGTTCGGGCCGGGGATGGTGCAACGGTGGATCGAGGACGCGGACTCGGCGGAGATGGTCGACCTGGTGCCGGTCGACGCGATCCCCGACGGCTGGCTGCCGGTGCTCCGCGCGGTCGACGTTGACGGCGAGGATGTGGCCGTCGTGCACGCCGACTCCCCGGCGCTGGCCCTGCTGGCCGGCTTCGACCTCGTCGTCAACAACGCGGACCGCAAGGGCTCGCACGTGCTGCCCCTCGCCGACGGCCGGGTGCTGGGCGTCGATCACGGGCTCTGCTTCCACGCCGACGACAAGCTCCGGACGATCCTGTGGGGCTGGGCGGGCAGGCCGCTGCCGGCCGCCGTGGTCGAGGCGGTCGCCATGCTGCGGACGGGGCTGGGCGGCGCGGTCGGCACGGAGCTGGCGGAGCTGATCACCGTCGCCGAGATCGGCGCGCTGCGCGACCGGCTCGACGCGCTCGCCGCCCGGCCCGTGTTCCCGAAGGCGCCGGCGCACCGCACGCCCATCCCGTGGCCCCCGTTGTGACCGGAGAGGAAGCGTCGTGACATCACCCGACGACCGGGCCCCGGCGTCCCTGCCGGGCGCCGTGACCACCGCCGCCGGCGGCATCGCGCGGGTGTTCTCGCGCGTGCTCTCCTCGGCGGTGCTCGACCTGTCGAGCGGCATCGCCCGGCTCGGCGAGGTCGCCCACGCCGTCGGCACCGGTCGGGAGATCTCACCTGCGACGCTGCGGGTGCGGGTGGTGATCCTGCGCGACGAGTCCGGCGTCCCGCTGACGACGGTCGATGCGGTCCGGCCCGCGCTGGCCACCGCGGCTCGGGTGCTGCAGGACGGCGCGGGCGTGCGGGTCCGGGTGCTCGGGATCGACGTCCTCGACCGGCCGGGCAGCCCTGCGCTGCTGGACACGTCGGCGCATCAGGCGCTGCTGTGGGACGACATCCTCGGCCGGACAAGCCTCTTCCGCGAGCTCGCGGAGCAGGGTGCCGACCTGGTGGCGGTCGGCGTGCCGGTCACCGTCGTCGTCGTCCGCTCCATCGACGGCCGCGTGACCGGCTGCTCGCTCGGCATCAACGCCGACTGGGTGGTGGCCGAGGCGTCGCTGTTCGACCACGCGCGGCCCGAGAAGTACGACGAGACCGTGCTCGTGCACGAGCTCGGTCACGCCCTCAACCTCCCGCACCTGAAGGACCCCGCGAACCTGATGCACCCCGAGTCCTCGCCGCCGGGAAAGGTCCGCGGTACGGCACTGCGCCGCTGGCAGGCGGCGATCATCCAGACCAACCGGCACGTCGTCCCCGGCGTCGCGCGGTAGCTCGCGAGCACGCCGAACTCGGGCGGCGGGGGCGGCCCCGGCGCGCGATTAGGGTGGGGCGGTGCAGTCGTGGCCAGCCCCTCCCGTCCCGCCGATCCCGGGCACCGGGCCGACGCTGAGGCTGTACGACTCGGCGTCCGGCACCGTCCGGCCGACCGATCCGGGACCCACCGCGACGATGTACGTCTGCGGGATCACGCCCTACGACGCCACCCACATCGGCCACGCCGCGACGTATCTCGCGTTCGACGTGGTGCGCCGGGTGTGGCTCGACGCCGGCCGCGACGTGCACGTCGTGCAGAACATCACGGACATCGACGATCCGCTGCTGGAGCGTGCCGAGCGCGACGGCATCGGCTGGCGCGAGCTGGCGGACACCGAGATCCAGTTGTTCCGCGAGGACATGACCGCGCTGCGGGTGCTGCCCCCGACGGACTACATCGGCGCGGTCGAGGCGATGGACGAGATCACCGCGGGCGTGCAGCGGCTCGTCGAGTCCGGCGCCGGCTACCGGGTGCCCGACGCCGAGTATCCCGACGTGTACTTCGACATCGCGACCGCACCCAAGTTCGGCTACGAGTCCCGCTACGACGAGGCGACCATGCTCGCGCTGTCCGCCGAGCGCGGCGGCGACCCCGACCGCCCCGGCAAGCGGCAGCCGCTCGATCCGCTGCTGTGGCGCATGGCGCGGCCGGGGGAGCCGTCCTGGGAATCGCCGATGGGGGCCGGGCGGCCGGGCTGGCACATCGAGTGCGCGGTGATCGCCGGCAACCGGCTCGGGGCGACGATCGACGTGCAGGGCGGCGGCACCGACCTGATCTTCCCGCACCACGAGTGTTCGGCCGCCCACGCCGAGGTGCTGACGGGCGTGTCGCCGTTCGCGCGGCACTACACGCACGCCGGGATGATCTCGCTGGGCGGCGAGAAGATGTCGAAGTCGTTGGGCAACCTCGTGTTCGTGTCCACCCTGTTGGCCGACGGCGTGGACCCGATGCGGATCCGGCTGGCGTTGCTGTCGGGGCATTACCGCGCGGACCGCGCGTGGTCGGCGGACATGCTCGGGCGCGCGGGCGACCGGCTGGCGCGCTGGCGCGGCGCCGCGCACCGGACCGGCGACGACCCGTCCGCGGTGCTCGGCGAGCTGCGCGGGCGGCTCGCCGACGACCTCGACACCCCGGGCGCCTTCGGCATTCTCGACACCTGGGCGGCGGACCGGGCGCTGGGCGGGGATCCGGTGGCGGACGCCGTCGACGCGCTGCTCGGCATCGATCTGCGCGGCTGACCGGTCAGGCGCCCGCCCGCCCGGACTCGCCGGCGCCGGCGGCGGGCGGGAGGATCGGCCGATGGCATACGACGAGGCGCTCGCGGAACGCGTCCGGGCCGCGGTGGGCGAGCGCGCGTCCTACGACGAGCTGAAGATGTTCGGCGGGCTCGGCCTGATGGTGAACACGCACATGGCCTGCGGCGTGATGTCCGCGGGCGTGCTGGTGCGGGTCGGCCCGGAGGCGCACGCCGACGCCATCGCCCGCGGGGCTCGGGAGTTCGACTTCACCGGGCGCCCGATGACCGGCTTCGTCGTGGTACCGCCGGAGTTGCTCGCGGACGACGTCGCGCTCGACGGGTGGGTCGGCATCGGCGTGGCCTTCGCGCAGTCACGACCGCCGAAGCCACCGAAGAAGCCGAGGCCGCCGAAGCGGACCCACCCAGGCGCCTGACCGGCTTGGTCTCAGCCTCTCCTTGAGGGTGAGTGTGAGCGCGTCGACCGCGCCGTCGGCGTGAACCGGCCGCGGGACCTAGCGGCGGCCGTCCGGGCGGGGACCCCGCCGGCGCAGGTAGCGCTCGAATTCGGCCGCGATGGACTCCCCGGAGGCGGGCTTGAGCGGCTCGTCGGCCTCCTCCCGCTCCTCCAGCGCGCGGATGTACTCGGAGATCTCGTCGTCCTCGGAGGCGATCTGCGACACCTCGGTCTCCCACTCGTCCGCCTGCTCGGGCAGCGCGCCCAGCGGCACCTCGATGTCGAGGATCTCCTCGACCCGGTGCAGCAGCGCGAGCGTGGCCTTGGGTGACGGCGCCTGGGACACGTAGTGGGGGACGGACGCCCAGAACGACAGGCACGGGATGCCGGCCTGCACGCAGGCGTCCTGGAACACGCCCGAGATGCCGGTCGGCCCCTCGTACCGGGACCGGGACAGGCCGAGCCGCTCGGCGGTCGACGAGTCGTGCGCGGAGCCCGTCACCTGGATCGGCCGGGTGTGCGGCACGTCGGCCAGCAGCGCACCCAGGCCGATCACCTCGGACACGTTGTGCTCGACGGCGATCTTGAGCAGCTCGTCGCAGAAGGCCCGCCAGCGGAAGTTCGGCTCGATGCCGTGCACGAGGATGACGTCGCTCGGCGAGTCGGGCAGCCGGCAGGCAGACAGCCGGGTGGTCGGCCACTCGATCGTCCTGGTCACGCCGTCGATCAGCTTGACGGTCGGACGGGTGACCTGGAAGTCGTAGAAACCCTCGGGATCGAGTTCGGTCAGCGGCGTCGCATCCCAGGTCAGCCCCAGCTGCTCGACGGCGGCCGTCGCGGCGTCCCCGGCGTCGTTCCAGCCCTCGAACGCGGCGACCATCACCGGATTGCGCAGCACCTGGAACTTGCTCACGCGGCCAGCCTACGACGCGCGCCCGGTCGGCCTTCGCGCACGAATCGGTGAACCTGCCCGTGCTCGCGTCGGCGAACGGGCGCATCGGGCGAACTACCCTGGACCGGTGAACCGTCCGACCGAGGCCTCAGGATCGGCTGTGTCCTCGACCCCGCCGTCCATCCTGCCCTCGACCCCGCACCCGCTGCTCACCGCGCTCGCCGCGCGCGTCCTGGTGACGGACGGCGCGATGGGCACCATGCTGCAGGCCCAGGATCCGTCGCTGGACGACTTCGCCGGGCTCGAGGGCTGCAACGAGATCCTGAACGTCACCAGGCCCGACATCGTGCGCGCCGTGCACCGCGCCTACCTCGACGTGGGCGTGGACGCCGTCGAGACGAACACCTTCGGCGCGAACCTGGCCAACCTCGCGGAGTACGGCATCGAGGACCGGATCGAAGAGCTGGCCAGGGCCGGCGCCGCGCTGGCCCGCGCTGAGGCGGACGCCTTCTCCACGCCGGAGCACCCGCGGTTCGTGCTCGGGTCCGTCGGGCCCGGCACCAAGTTGCCGACGCTCGGCCACACCACGTTCCAGGCGCTGCGCGACGCCTACGGGCAGCAGGTCGTCGGCATGCTCGACGGCGGCGTCGACGCGGTCCTCGTCGAGACGTGCCAGGACCTGCTGCAGGCCAAGTCAGCCGTCCTGGCCGCCAAGCGGGCGATGACCGCCACGGGCATCCGCGTGCCGATCCTGGTGCACGTCACGGTGGAGACCACCGGCACGATGCTGCTCGGCACGGAGATCGGCGCCGCGCTCACCGCGCTCGAGCCGCTGGGCGTCGACTACATCGGGCTGAACTGCGCCACCGGCCCCACCGAGATGAGCGAGCACCTGCGCTACCTGTCCCGGCACGCGCGGACCGGGGTGTCCGTGATGCCGAACGCGGGACTGCCCGAGCTGGGGCCCGACGGTGCGGTCTACCCGCTGACGCCCGGCGAGCTCGCCGACGCGCTCTCCGGGTTCGTCCGGGAGTTCGGGCTCGGCCTGGTCGGCGGCTGCTGCGGGACGACGCCCGAGCACCTCCGTCAGGTCGTCGAGGCGGTGCGCGAGGTCGCCCCAGCGCGACGCGCGCCGCGGGCGGAACCAGGGCTCTCCTCGCTGTACCAGAACGTGCCGTTCGCCCAGGACGCCTCGGTGCTGGTCATCGGCGAGCGGACGAACACCAACGGATCCAAGGCCTTCCGGGATGCCATGCTGTCCGGCTCGTGGGAGGACTGCATCGAGATCGCGCGGGCGCAGACGCGCGACGGCGCGCACCTGCTCGATCTCTGCGTGGACTATGTCGGCCGGGACGGCGCAGCCGACATGCGTGAGCTGGCCGCGCGTTTCGCCACCGCCTCGACGCTGCCGATCATGCTGGACTCGACCGAGCCGCCGGTGATCGAGGCGGGCCTGGAGCGGCTCGGCGGCCGCTGCATCATCAACTCGGTGAACTTCGAGGACGGCGACGGACCGGGATCCCGCTACGCCAGGGTCATGCCGACCGTCCAGGAGCACGGTGCGGCCGTCGTCGCCCTGACCATCGACGAGGAGGGTCAGGCCCGGACCCGGGAGACCAAGCTGGCCATCGCCGAACGGTTGATCGCCGACCTCACCGGCACCTGGGGCATGCGCGAGTCCGACATCATGATCGACTGCCTGACCTTCCCGATCGCCACCGGCCAGGAGGAGACCCGCCGCGACGGGATCGAGACGATCGAGGCGATCAGGGAACTCAAGCGCCGCCACCCGGACGTGCAGACGACGCTGGGCGTCTCCAACATCTCCTTCGGTCTGAACCCCGCCGCCCGGCAGGTGCTCAACTCGGTGTTCCTGGCCGAATGCGTGACGGCGGGCCTGGACTCGGCCATCGTGCACCCGTCGAAGATCCTGCCGATGGCGCGGATTCCCGAGGAGCAGCGCACGGTCGCGCTCGACCTCGTGTACGACCGACGCCGGGAGGGGTACGACCCGCTGTCCCGGGTCCTCGAGCTGTTCGAGGGCGCGACGACGGCGGCCGGCCGGGCCACCCGGGCCGCCGAGATGCTCGCGCTGCCGCTGGACGAGCGGCTGCAGCGACGCATCATCGACGGCGAGAAGAACGGCCTGGAGGCCGATCTCGACGAGGCGCTGACCAGGCGGTCCGCACTCGAGATCATCAACGACACCCTGCTGGAAGGAATGAAAACGGTCGGCGAGCTGTTCGGTTCCGGCGCCATGCAGCTGCCGTTCGTGCTGACCTCGGCCGAGGTGATGAAGACGGCGGTCGCGTACCTCGAGCCGCACATGGAGCGCACCGACTCGGCGGGCAAGGGCACGATCGTGCTGGCGACCGTCAAGGGCGACGTCCACGACATCGGCAAGAACCTGGTCGACATCATCCTGTCCAACAACGGTTACTCCGTGGTGAATCTCGGCATCAAGCAGCCGATCTCGACGATCCTGTCGGCGGCGCAGGAGAACAACGCGGACGCCATCGGCATGTCCGGCCTGCTGGTGAAGTCGACGGTGGTCATGCGGGAGAACCTGGAGGAGATGAACGACCGCGGCATCGCACCCCGATTCCCGGTGCTGCTCGGCGGCGCGGCCCTGACCCGCTCGTACGTGGAGAACGACCTGTCGGCCGTCTTCAAGGGCGATGTCCGGTACGCGCGGGACGCGTTCGAGGGCCTGCGGCTGATGGATGCGGTGATGTCCCGCAAGCGCGGCCTCGATCCGGCGGCGGACGCCGCCGCCGACGCCAAGGCGGCCGAGCGGCGGGCCCGGCACCAGCGCTCGCAGCGGATCGCCGAGAAGCGCAGGGCCGCCGTGGAGGCGGCGGCCGCGGCCGATCCCGAACCCGGCTCCGTCATCACGAGATCGGATGTGGCGTCCGACAACTCGGTGCCGACGCCGCCGTTCTGGGGATCGAGGGTGGTGAAGGGCATCCCGCTGGCCGACTTCGCCGCCCTGCTCGACGAGCGCGCGACGTTCATGGGCCAGTGGGGGCTGCGCGGCGCGAAGGGCGGGAGCGGACCGACGTACGAGGAGCTCGTCGAGAAGGAAGGCAGGCCCCGCCTGCGCGCCTGGCTCGACCGCCTGCACACCGAGCAGGTGCTGCAGGCGGCCGTGGTCTACGGCTACTTCCCGTGCGTCGCCGACGGCGATTCCGTGGTGATCCTCGAGGAGCCGCGCGCCGACGCGCCCGAGGTCACCCGCTTCACCTTCCCGCGCCAGCGGCGGGACCGTCATCTGTGCCTGGCCGACTTCTTCCGCGGCCGCGACACCGGCGAGGTCGACGTCATCGGGTTCACCGTCGTCACCATGGGCCAGCGGATCGCCGACTACGCCAACGAGCTGTTCGCCGCCAACGCCTATCGCGACTATCTCGAGGTGCACGGGCTCTCGGTGCAGCTCACCGAGGCGCTGGCGGAGTTCTGGCACCAGCGCATCCGCACGGAGCTGACCTTCGCGGACGGGAGTACCGCGGCCGCCGACGACGACCCCGACACCGAACGCTTCTTCGATCTGTCCTACCGCGGCGCCCGGTACTCGTTCGGCTATCCCGCCTGTCCCGACCTGACCGATCAGACGAAGGTGATGGGGCTGCTGCGCCCCGAGCGCATCGGCGTGACACTGTCCGAGGAGTTCCAGCTGCACCCTGAGCAGTCGACGTCGGCCCTGGTCGCACACCACCCCGAGGCCAAGTACTTCGCCGCCCGGTGAGCGAGCGCCCGGTGAGCGGTGAGAACCCTGGATCGGGCGAGGATCTCGCCGCGGTGCTGTTCGACATGGACGGCACGCTCGTCGACTCGGAGCGGCTCTGGTCGGTGGCCATGGACCGGGTGGCGACCGAACTCGGTGGCGGGGGACTCCCCGAGGAGGTGCACGTCGCCACCACCGGGCAGTCGATCCCCACCAGCGTCTCCATGGTGCTCGACCACCTGGGCGTGGACGCGGATCTGGCCGCGACGACGGAGCGACTGCTGGTGCACACCGCCGAGGTGTTCGCCGCCGAGCTGCTGTGGCAACCCGGCGGCGAGGCCTTGCTCGACGCGATCCGGCGGGCCGGCCTGCGCACCGCGCTGGTCACCAACTCGCCGCGGATGCTGGTCGACGTGGCGCTGAACCTCCTGGGGCAGCACCGGTTCGACGTGACGATCTGCGGCGACGAGGTGCGCGTCGGCAAGCCGGACCCGTTCCCGTACGCGGAGGCGATGCGACGGCTCGGTCTGGGCCCGGCGCAGTGCCTGGCGGTGGAGGACTCGCCGTCCGGCACGCAGGCGGCCGTCGACGCCGGCATCGCCGTGCTGGTGGTGCCGTCCCAGGTCGAGGTGCCCGACGGGCCGGGGCGGATCTTCGCCGCGTCGCTGCTGGACGCCACGGTGATCGAGTTGCGGCACATCCACCGCGAGTTCCGCCGGGCGCGATCGGGTACCTCTCCCGTATGAGGCACACGCTCGCCGCGGTCGGCCCGGCCGATCCGGACGACGTCTGGGAGCGGTACGCAGAGCCGGCCGCGTGGCCGTCCTGGTCCCCACAGATCCGCCGCGTCGAGTTCGACGGCGCCCGGATCCGTGCCGGGGCCACCGGTGCCGCGCACGGCCCGTGCGGCGTGGCGGTGGATTTCGAGATCATCGCGGTCGACGAGCCAGCGCACGAGTGGAGCTGGCGCGTCGCCGCCCCCCTCGGCGTCCGCCTGTTCCTCGTGCACGGCGTGTCGCCGCACGCGGGCGGAACTCGCACGACCCTGGATATCGACGGAGCCGCCCCGTTCGTCTTGGGTTATGCGCCGCTCGCGCAGCTCGCGCTGAATCGTTTGGTGCGAATGCGGCAGATGCGGTGAGCGTGCCCCGGATGGGCGAAGATCAATGTCGAAATTCCGCCGGGCGTGGACACACGATCCGCCGACCAAGATCCTGCAATCGCATGCATTCGCCGGAAACCCGGGTGGACCACCCGTGGGAAACGTTGTCGATCTGACATCGCTGGCACCTCAACGCACCGCTAGACTTTCGCGAATGTCCACCCCCAAGGGATCCGTCGGACGGCCCCGGGATCCGAACATCGAACACCGGGTGCTCGCCGCGGCCGGGCGGGTGATCACGCGCAACGGGATCAAGGATTTTAGTTATGAGGCCGTCGCGCGGGAGGCCGGGGTCGGGAAACCGGCGTTGTATCTCAGGTGGAAAACAAAGCAGGACCTGTTGCTCGACGCGCTCGCCCAGCGCAGCCAGGAATCGCTGCCGAACACCGGCGATTTCCGCGCCGATCTGGCCGAGTTCGTCGCCGGCGCCGTCCGCGACCTGATCACCCAGCGCAGCATGGTGATCGTGCGGGTGATGATGGAGGCGGTGACCGACCCGGCGAGCAGCGCCGCCTACCACGAGCGGGTGATCGACCCGTTCCGGGCCCAGGCCGCTGAGATGATCCGGCGCGCCGTCGACCGCGGCGAGCTGCCGCCGAGCACCCCGATGGGCATCGTCTTCGAGGTCGCATGGGGCGCGGCGCTGGCCCACGTCATGGTCTCCCCGGCCGAGCAGCGGGAGACGACACTGGACGGCGCGGCTGACTTCGCCGAGGACGTCGTCGACGTGCTGCTGGCCGGCATCCGCGCTCGGCTGGCCGCCGCCTGACCGCGGGCGGCGCGGGCCGTGCGCCCGCGCGTTCAGGGTGGGTCGGCACCGCGGTCGCGTTCCTGCGCGACCGCGGCGTCGAGGTCCCGGAGCCGGTCCAGGCCGCGCAGCGGCTGGGCGAGGCGGTGGTTGCCGGCGAACGCCGCGCGGTGCCGGTCCAGGAAGGCCCAGTACCCGGCGGTGAACGGGCATGCGTCGTCCCCGACCCGCACCGATGGGCGGTAGCGGCACGGGCGGCAGTAGTCGCTCATCCGGTCGATGTAGGCGCCGCCGGCCGCGTACGGCTTCGTGGTGATCTGCCCGCCGTCCGCGTACTGCGACATGCCGATCACGTTCGCCGTCATCACCCACTCGTAGCCGTCGACGAAGGTGCGGTGGAACCAGTCCGTCAGCGCGTCGGGATCCCATCCGCGTTGCAGCGCATAGTTTCCGAGCACCATGAGCCGCGGGATGTGGTGCACCCAGCCGTGTGCGCGCAGCTCCGCCAGGACGCCGGACAGGCAACGCGCCTGCACCGCGTCGGCGTCGAGATCGGCGAACCAGCCCGGTAACGGCTGCCGGGCGCGCAGGGCGTTCCGCCGGCGGTGGTCGGGACCGAGGAACCAGTACAGGTTCCAGACGTAGTCTCGCCAGCCGATGATCTGCCGGACGAAGCCCTCGGCGGCGGCGATCGGCACATCCCCGGCTCGGTAGGCGGTCTCGACGCGGTGCACGATCTCCAACGGATCCAGCAGGCCGAGGTTCAGCGGCGCCGACAGCAGCGAGTGCGCCATCCACGGGTCGTCCGCGAGCATCGCGTCCTCGTACCGGCCGAAGTCGGGCAGCCGGTCGGACACGAATCGCTCGAGCGCCTGCACGGCCTCGGCGCGTGTCGCGGCGAACCGCCGCGGGCCGTCGGCGCCGACGAACGACACGTCCCCGTCGCGCTCCCAGCGGTCGAGGTCGTGCCGGACGCGGTCGTCGATCTCGTCCTCGACCGGCCACCACGGCTCCGGGACCCCGAGGGTCACGGGCGCGCCTGGCCCGGCGGCCGGCCCGCCCCGGCGTGGCGGTTTGGGTGGCGGCTCGCGGTTGTCGGCGTCGAAGTTCCACCGGCCGCCGGCCGGCTCGTCGCCGTCCATCAGCACACCGAGCCGGCGCCGCGCGACGCGGTAGTGATCCTCCATGAGCAGGCGCCGCCGGCCACGATCCCGTGCCCAAGCGGCGAAATCCGCCATCGGCGTGGCGAACCCGCGGGCCGGAAGCACCGTGACGGAGTCCAGCCGGCCGACGAGGTCGAGCGCCGCGTAGCTCGTCGGGTGGCACACGCTCAGCTCGAGCCCGTCCACCGCGGCGAGATACCCGCCGCCGGCGCGGTACTCGCAGCGGTCGCCCAGCTCCGCGGCCCGATGCCGGATGGCGGACAGCACCAGGTGGGCCTTCTGCCGGTGGAAGCGGCGGCGGGCGAAGGCCCTGCGGGACTCCACCAGCAGCACCGGCTGATCGGCATCGTCCAGGAAGTGCGGGCCGAGCTGGTCGCCGAAGATCCACCGCCGCGCCGGCCCGCGGCCGGCAACCGAGCGCCGAGTCATCGTCGAGTCGCCCGCCGGGTCATCCGCCGAGTGATCCGCCGAGTGATCCGCCGGATCATTCGCCCGGGGGCGCCAGCACGACGGAACTGTGCGGCGCGAGCGTGGCGGTTTCGCCGTCGATGGACGCCGGGCCGCCGGTGGACAGCAGCACCGTCCCGGCGGGCGAGCCCAGCGGCACGTCATGCGGCTCGGCGGACAGGTTGAGTGCGATCCGCACGCCGGAGCGATCGATCACCAGCCAGCCCTCGTCGTCGTCGAACTCGACGGCGTTCCGGCCGAACCGGGGGTCGGTCAGCTCCGCGCGGCTGCGCCGCAGCAGGATGAGACGCCGGTACAGGTCGAGCATCTCGGCGTGCACGGGGTCATCGAGCTCCGACCAGTCCAGCTTGGAGGCCAGGAACGTGCGCTCGTCCTGCGGGTCCAGGATGTCCTCGCGCCGCCAGCCCATCCGCTCGAACTCCTGGATGCGCCCCTCGCGGGTCGCCTCGGCCATCTGGTCGTCCGGGTGTGCGGTGAAGAAGGCCCATGGTGTGCCGGCGGCCCACTCCTCGCCCATGAACAGCATCGGCGTGAAGGGGCTGGTGACCAGCAGCACCGCGGCCAGCGCGAGCTGGTCCGGGGCGAGCTGGGCCGTGAGCCGGTCGCCCGCCGCGCGGTTGCCGACCTGGTCGTGATCCTGGGTGTACGCGACGAACCGCCAGCTCGGGGTGGTCAGGGTGTCCACCGGCCGGCCGTGGTCCCGGCCGCGGAAGCTGGAGTAGGTCCCGTCGTGGAAGAAGCCCTTCGTGATCACCTTGGCGATCGCCGACACCGGCCCGAAATCCGCGTAGTAGCCAACGGTCTCGTTGGTCAGCGCGACGTGCACCACGTGGTGGAAGTCGTCGTTCCACTGCGCGGTCAGGCCGTAGCCGCCGATCTCTCTGGCGGTGATCAGCTTCGGGTCGTTGAGGTCGGACTCGGCGACCAGGCTCAGCGGCCGCCGAACGTGCGGGGAGAGGGTGTCCGCGAGGGTGGCGATGTCCTCCAGCAGGTGCACCGCGTTGGTGTCCAGCAGCGCGTGCACGGCGTCGAGCCGCAGCCCGTCGACGTGATAGTCGCGCAGCCACATCCGGACGTTGTCCAGGATGTAGCGGCGTACCTCGTCGGACTGGGGCCCGTCCAGGTTGACCGACTCACCCCAGGTGGTCTGCGCGCCCTCGTCGTTGAGGTACGGCCCGAACTGCTGCAGGTAGCTGCCGCTCTTGCCGAGGTGGTTGTACACGACGTCCTGGATCACCGCGATGCCGCGCTGGTGGCAGGCGTCGACGAACCGCTGGTACGCGCGCGGGCCGCCGTACTCCTCCTGGACGGCGAACCACAGCACGCCGTCGTAGCCCCAGTTGTGGTGCCCGTCGAACGCGTTCACCGGCAGGATCTCGACCTGGTCGACGCCGAGCGACTGCAGGTGATCGAGTCGGCCGATGGCCGCGTCGAGCGTGCCCTCCGGCGTGAAGGTGCCGACGTGCAGCTCGTAGATCACGCTGCCGGCCAGTCGCCGGCCGGTCCAGCCCTGGTCCCGCCACTCGTACTCGGCGGCGTCGAACGTGCGGGAGAGGGCATGCACGCCCGCGGGTTGCCACTGTGACCGGGGGTCGGGAAGCACCTTGTCCGCGCCGTCCAGCCGATAGCCGTAGTCCACCGGCTCGGATGGGTCCGCGATCTCGATCCGGGCCGACCACCAGTTGCCGTCCTGCTCGCTCATCGGGTGGTCCGCGCCGCCGGTGACCAGCGTCACGGCGGCGGCGCGCGGTGCCCAGACCCGGAACTCCCTGCCGCTCATGACTTTCCCTCCTCGGCGACGAGCAGCGCCACCGGATACCGTGCGAGCAGGTCGTCGAGCCGCGCCGGCCCGTCCGCGACGGCGCGGCCGGAGAACGCGTCGGTCCAGGCGCCGCGGGGGAGGGGGAGGGACGTGTCCCGCCAGCCGCCGGCCGCGGCGAGCGCGACGGGCAGCCGGGTCGCGACGGTGATCGCGCCGCCGCGATCGAAAGCGATCACGTGGTCGGCGGCCGGCCCGTCGGCCTCCAGTGCCCGGTAGGAGCCGAACAGCTCCGGCCGGTCGCGGCGCAGGCGCAGCGCGGTGCTGGTGACGAGCAGCTTGCTGGCACCGGGGTCGGCATCGTCGGCCGGTCCGGCCGGGTCGAACTCCGGCCGCCAGCCGCCGTCCAGCCTGGCGAGCAGGTCGCGGCGAACCGCATGGTCGACGGGCCGCCGGTTGTCCGGGTCGACCAGCGACAGGTCCCAGAGCTCCGACCCCTGGTACACGTCCGGCACCCCGGGCATGGTGAGCTGGATCAGCTTGGCGCTCAACGAGTTCACCCGGCCAGGACCGGCCATCGCATCGGCCGTGGCGACGAGCGAGCCGTGCAGGTCCGGATCGTCGTAGACCGCGTCCACCAGCGCGTGCATGCGCTCCTCGAACGCGATGTCCGGGTCGATCCACCCGGTCGACACGCCGGCCTCCCGGGCGGCCTTCTCGGCGTAGGCGTGCAGCCGGTCGCGGTCGATCGGCCAGGCGCCGACGGCGGCCTGCCAGAGCAGGTGCGCCAGCGGCCGGTCGCCGAGCGGTGCCGCGGCGTTCCACCGGCGGACGGCGGCCGCCCACTCGGCCGGCGACTCGGCGATGACCGAGATCCGCGCCCGCACGTCCTCGCTGCGCTTGGTGTCGTGCGTCGACAGCGTGGTCATGCTGTCCGGGATCCGGGCCAGCCGGTCGAGCTGGTGCGCGTGGAAGTCGTTGGGCGCCAGCGCGAACTCCGCCGGCTCCGCGCCGACCTCGGTGAGCGAGGTGAGCCGCGTCCACCGGTAGAAGGCGCAGTCCTCGACGCCCTTGGCCATCACCATCCCGGACGTCTGCTGGAACCGCCGGCTCACCTCCGAATCGGCGTCGAGCAGCCGGTCGGCGACGGCGCGCAGGGCGTCCGTCAGTTCCGGGCGCGCATGCAGCGCGCGCCCCAGAGCCTCGTCGAGGAACTCACGGCCCTGGGGGAGATACGTCCGGTACACCGAGAACGAGCTCAGCAGCTCCGCGAGAGCATCCTGCGCATCGGGGATCCCGGGAACCAGCCGGGCCAGGCGGAGCACCTCGGAGCGCAGGATGCCGTCAGCCACCGCACGTTTCGTCGCGCGGGTCATCGCGGGCCAGTCCACTCGCAGGCCCGCGCGCAGCTCCGTGTCGAGCTCGTCGAGGCGCTCCTGGCCGCGCGGGTCGACGAACAGCCGGTCGACCAGGGCGAGCGCGTCGTAGCCGGAGGTCCCGGCGCACTGCCAGGACTCGGGCAGCATCTCCTCGCCCTCCAGGATCTTCTCCACCACCACATAGCGGTGATCGATCAGCTCCGCGAGGTCGTCGAGATACCCGGCCGGATCGGCCAGCCCGTCCGGGTGGTCGATGCGCAGGCCGTCCACCCACCCCCGGTTCACCCACTCCCCGACCTCGGCATGCGAGGCGGCGAAGACGTCAGGGTCCTCCACCCGGATGCCGGCGAGGCTGCTCACCGCGAAGAACCGCCGGTAGTTGAGTTCCGCGTCGGCGCGCCGGAAGCTGACCAGCTCGTAGTGCTGGCGGTCGTGCACCTCGCGCGCCGACCCGCCCGCCGTCCCCGGTGCGATCGGGAAACGGCTTTCGTAGTAGGCGATCTCGTCGTCGATCAGCTCGAGCCGGTCCAGCTCGTCCGGCGCGTCACCGAGCACCGGCAGCCGGATCCGGCCGCCGCCGGCCTCCCAGTCGACGTCGAACGCCCCGGCGTGTCTGGATTCGGGGCCGTCGCGCAGCAGCTCCCACCACCAGGTCGAGCGGGCGGGCGTGGCGACACCCACGTGATTGGGCACGATGTCGACCAGCACGCCCATGCCGGCGGCGTGCGCGGCGTCGGCCACGGCGGCGAGGCCCTCCCGCCCGCCGCGCGCGGTGTCGGTCGTGCCGTGGTCGGTCACGTCGTAGCCGTGGTCGGAGCCCTCGTCCGACTCCAGGATCGGCGACAGGTACACCCAGTCGGCGCCCAGCGCGGCGAGCTGCGGGACGAGCCCGGCGGCGTCGGACAGCGTCCAGGTGGGGGTGACCTGGAGCCGATAGGTCGACCGCGGAACCCTCACGAAACGCCCTCCACCCTCTACTCGACCGCTCGCGTCATGGCGACCCGCTCCACCACGGGCGACGGCCGGATCCGCTCTCCCCAGTACCCCGTCAGCCGGCGGCTCAGCTCTTCCGTGGCCCCCGGGTCCCTCGGGACCGCTTCGCCGGCGGCCCCGGATGGTCGGGCTGCTCCCGCGTGCCATCGTCGAGGTCATCCGGCCCCGCCGCACCGGTCGTGAACTCGTCCTCGGCCGCCTCCTCGTACGCCTCGCGGAGCTCGCGCGAGTCGCGCTCCGAGCGCGTAGGCGGCTCCCGCGTTGCCGCCCCCACCACCGGGGACTCCTCGACGACGACCTCCGCCTGCGCCTCGTCGGGCGTCGAGATCACCGGTTGGCGGGACACCGGCACCGGTGCCACGGTCGGCACGTTGGCGGCGGCCTGCGTGCCGCTCGGCTCCTCGATGTCGTGCTCCGAGATCGCCTGCAGCACGACCAACCCCTTGTCGGCGACGCGCACCGAGCTGCCGCCGGCGACGAACTCCGCGGCCTCGGGCACGCCCGAGGTGTCGATCACCAGCCGCCAGCCGCGGGCGAACTCCTCCGGCGGCAGCACCCAGTCCAGCGGTTCGTCGTGCGCGTTGAACAGGAGCAGGAACGAGTCGTCCACCACCCGCGCGCCGCGGGTGTCCATGCCGCGGATCCCGTTGCCGTTGAGGAACATTCCGATGGACCGCCCGAAGCCGGCGTCCCAGTCCTCCGGCTGCATCAGCTGGCCGCCCGGCGTCATCCAGACGATGTCGGGCAGCGGTTCTCCCGCACCCCGGGCGACCGGGCGACCGTCGAAGAACCGGCGCCGCCGGAACGTCGGATGCTGCCGGCGGAGCCGCGCGACCGAGGCCGTGAACTCGGCCAGCGGCTCGTCGGCCTCCAGCCAGTGGATCCAGCTCAGCTCGGAGTCCTGGGCGTAGGTGTTGTTGTTGCCGAGCTGGGTGCGGCCCAGCTCATCACCGTGCGCGATCATCGGAACACCCTGGGACAGCAGCAGTGTCGCCAGGAAGTTGCGCTGCTGCCGGCCGCGCAGGGCGAGGACCTCGGCGTCGTCGGTGGGTCCCTCGACGCCGCAGTTCCACGACCTGTTGTGGGACTCACCGTCCCGGTTGTCCTCGCCGTTCGCCTCGTTGTGTTTCTCGTTGTACGAGACGAGGTCGGCGAGGGTGAATCCGTCGTGCGCGGTGATGAAGTTGATGGAGGCCACCGGGCGCCGGCCGGAGTTCTCGTACAGGTCGGCGGAACCCGTGAGCCTGGAAGCGAACTCGCCCAGCGTGGCGTGCTCGCCGCGCCAGAAGTCCCGCACGGTGTCCCGGTACTTGCCGTTCCATTCGGTCCACTGGGGCGGGAAGTTCCCCACCTGGTAGCCGCCGGGGCCGATGTCCCACGGCTCGGCGATCAGCTTCACCTGGGAGACGACCGGATCCTGCTGCACGAGTTCGAAGAAGGTCGACAGCCGGTCCACGTCGTAGAACTCACGGGCCAGCGTGGCCGCGAGGTCGAACCGGAAGCCGTCCACATGCATCTCGGTGACCCAGTAGCGCAGCGAGTCCATGATCAGCTGCAGCGAGTGCGGGTGGCGGACGTTCAGCGAGTTGCCGGTGCCCGTGTAGTCCATGTAGTACCGCTTGTCGTCTTCGACGAGGCGGTAGTAGGCCGCGTTGTCGATGCCGCGGAAGGACAGCGTGGGGCCGAGGTGGTTGCCCTCCGCCGTGTGGTTGTAGACCACGTCGAGGATGACCTCGATGCCGGCCGAATGCAGGCTCTTGACCATCGCCTTGAATTCCTGCACCTGCTGGCCGCGCTCACCGAAGGCCGAGTACGTGTTCTGCGGCGCGAAGAAGCCGATCGAGTTGTAGCCCCAGTAGTTCGACAGTCCCTGGTCGAGCAGCGTGGAGTCCTGCACGAACTGGTGCACCGGCATCAGTTCCAGCGCCGTGACCCCGAGCCGTGTCAGGTGGTCGATCACGGCCGGATGGGCGACGCCGGCGTACGTGCCCTTCTGGTTCGCCGGCACCTCGGGGTGCATCGCCGTCAGTCCCTTGACGTGCGCCTCGTAGATGATCGAGTCGTTGTAGGGAACGCGCAGCGAGCGGTCGCCGGTCCAGTCGAAGAACGGGTTGATCACGACGCCGTGCATCATGTGCGGCCCGGAGTCCTCGTCGTTGCGCGAGTCCGGCTCGCCGAGATCGTAGGAGAACAGCGCGGGATTCCAGTCGATGGACCCGGACACCGCCTTGGCGTACGGGTCGAGCAGCAGCTTGTTCGGATTGCACCGGGTACCCGATCCCGGGTCGTTCGGGCCGTAGACCCGGTATCCGTAGCGCTGGCCGGGCTGCACGGTCGGCAGGTAGCAGTGCCACACGTACGCGTCCACCTCGGGCATGGCGATCCTGGTCTCGCCGCCGCGCTCACCGATCAGGCAGAGCTCGACCCGCTCGGCGACCTCGCTGAACAGGCCGAAGTTCGTTCCGGTGCCGTCGAACGTCGCACCCAGCGGGTACGGCTTGCCTGGCCAGATATCCATATGTGCTCCCTGTGCTGATCGATCCCCGAGCCGCCGTCGCACCGCGCCGAACAGCCCGACCACCCTATCCGGGCGGAAGACCCGGTCGGGCCGGTGCGCGGGCGGCCCGATGGGCGCCGCCTCGGGACGCACGGCGGTGCCGGCTTCGCCCCGGATCGCATCCGGATGTCCCCTGGGCGCACCGGCCACCCGGCGTCGGCATGCTCTATTACCCTCGAAGCCGTGCCGGATCCCGCCAGTTACCGTCCGGCGCCCGGCACCATCCCGGACTCGCCGGGCGTCTACAAGTTCCGCAATCCGCAGCGCACCGTCATCTACGTCGGCAAGGCGAAGAGCCTGCGCTCCCGGCTCAACTCGTACTTCTCGGACATCGCCGCGCTGCACCCGCGCACCGCACAGATGGTGCGCAGCGCCGGCTCCGTCGAGTGGACGGTGGTGTCCACCGAGGTCGAGGCGCTGCAGCTGGAATACAACTGGATCAAGGAGTTCGACCCGCGGTTCAACGTCCGTTACCGCGACGACAAGTCGTACCCCGAGCTGGCCGTCACCGTGGGCGAGGAGTATCCGCGGCTGCAGGTGATGCGGGGGGCGCACAAGAAGGGTGTCCGCTACTTCGGCCCCTACGCGCACGCCTGGGCCATCCGCGAGATGCTCGACCTGCTGCTGCGGGTGTTCCCTGCCCGCACCTGCTCCGCCGGCGTCTTCCGGCGCTCACGGCAGATCGGCCGGCCCTGCCTGCTCGGCTACATCGGCAAGTGCTCCGCGCCGTGCACCGGTCAGGTCAGCGCCGAGGAGCATCGCGAGATCGTCGACGCCTTCTGCGATTTCATGGCGGGTAAGGCCGATCCGATGATTCGCAGGTTGCAGAAGGAGATGACCGCGGCGGCGGCCGAGCTCGACTTCGAGCGGGCGGCCCGGCTGCGCGACGACCTCGGTGCGGTCCGCCGCGCCGTGGAGAAGCAGGCGGTGGTGCTCGGCGGCGGCACGGATGCGGACGTGGTCGGCATCGCCGCCGACGACCTGCTCGCCTCCGTGCAGGTGTTCCATGTGCGGGGCGGGCGGGTGCGCGGCCAGCGCGGCTGGATCGTCGACGTGGACGCCGACACGGCCGGCGCCGGGGCGGGCGGCGAGACCGCGCTGGGCGCGCTCGTGGAGAACTTCCTCACCCAGTTCTACGGGGGCCGGGCCGCCGACGACGGAGCCACCGCCGTGCCGCGGGAGATCCTGGTACCGGCGCTGCCCGGCGACGGCCACACCGTCGGGGGAGATGCCGGGGGCGACATCGGTGCGGACGCCGGCGGCGACGGCGCCGACGACTCCGACCTCACCTCGTGGCTGTCGGGGCTGCGCGGTTCCCGGGTCTCGCTGCGGGTCCCGCGGCGCGGGGACAAGCGGGCGCTGGCCGAGACCGTCACCCGCAACGCGGCCGACGCGCTGGCGCAGCACCGGCTCAAGCGCGCGAGCGATCTCACCGCGCGGTCCGCCGCACTCAGCGAGCTGGCCGAGATGCTGGGAATGGACACCGCGCCGCTGCGGATCGAGTGCATCGACGTCTCGCACGTCCAGGGCACGGACGTGGTCGCGTCGCTCGTCGTGTTCGAGGACGGCCTGCCGAAGCGCAGCGACTACCGCCGCTTCCTCATCCGCGACCGGCCGGGGGACGACGTGGCCTCGATCGCCGAGGTGGTGCGCCGCCGGTTCGCCGGCGCAGCGCGGCAGGAGGCCGAGCGATCGTCGCTTGCCGCGGACCCGGCGGGGGAGCCGTCCGGCGGTCCGGCGCCGACCGATCCGTCGGCCGAGCCGCAGCCCGGCGCGCCTGACGGCGGTGCGCCGCCCGAGTTGCCGGGCATCGATCCGCGCACCGGGCGGCCGCGTCGGTTCGCCTACCCGCCGCAGCTGCTGGTGATCGACGGCGGGGCGCCCCAGGTCAATGCGGCGGCGGGCGCGCTCGCCGACAGCGGAGTGGTGGACGTCACCGTCTGCGGGCTGGCCAAGCGGCTGGAGGAGGTCTGGGTGCCGGCCCAGGACGAGCCGGTGATCTTCCCGCGCACCAGCGAGGCGCTCTACCTGCTGCAGCGGCTCCGCGACGAGGCGCACCGCTTCGCCATCACCTTCCACCGCGAGAAGCGCTCGAAGTCGATGACCGTCTCCGCGCTGGACTCGATCCCCGGGCTCGGCGCGGCCCGGCGGAAGGCGCTGATCCGGCACTTCGGGTCCGTGGCGGCGCTGCGCCGGGCGAGCGTCGACGACGTGATGGCACTGCCCGGATTCGGCCCGCGCACCGCGCAGGCCGTTGTCGACGCACTCGCGGCGAACCCCGGCCGGCCGGCGCGCCCGGCCGGTGAAGCGCCCGCGGGGGAGGCCGAGGACGCGGTCGGCGTGGAGGTCCGGCCGGCCCACCCGTTACCGTCGTCGGGCACGGTGTCCGCGTCGCCGGTGCCCACGTCGACCGCCGGGGATGTGACACCGGCCGACGAGGTCGGACCGGCGCACCCGCCAGCGGAACGGGAGGAGGCGTCGCGTTGACCGAGCCCGCCCCCGCCGCGCCGCGTTCCTCCCCCGCCGCCGTGCCCGCCGCCGTGCCCGCCGCCGTACCCGGCACCTCCGCCGCGGTCGCGGCGGGCGACCAGGAGCGCGGCGGCATCCAGGTCGCGATCGTCTCCGGCCTGTCCGGCGCCGGCCGCTCGACCGCGGCCAAGTGCCTCGAGGACATCGGCTGGTTCGTCGTCGACAACCTGCCCCCGGAGCTGATCTCGACGATGGTCGACCTCGGGTCGAGGGCCAGCGGCGACGTGACGCGGATCGCCGTGGTGCTCGACGTGCGGTCCCGCGCCTTCACCGAGGATCTCGCCGCGGTCATCAAGGACCTGGACGCCCGCGGCTACCGCCCGACCGTGCTGTACCTCGAGGCGAGCGACGAGGCGCTGATCCGGCGGTACGAGGCCAACCGCCGCCAGCATCCGCTGCAAGGCGGCGGCCGGCTGGCCGACGGGGTGGCCGCCGAGCGCGCGCTGCTCGCCCCGCTGCGCGACGAGGCCGATGTCGTCATCGACACCTCCGCGCTGTCCGTGCACGAGCTGCGCCGGGAGGTGGAGCACGCGTTCGAGTCGGGCGCGTCCGCCCGGCGCCGGTCGCTGACGATCGTCTCGTTCGGCTACAAGTACGGGCTGCCCCTCGATGCCGACCTGGTGATCGACATGCGCTTCCTGCCGAACCCGTTCTGGATCCCGGAGCTGCGCGACCACACCGGGCGGGAGGCGGCCGTGTCCGACTACGTGCTCTCCCAGGAGGGCGCCACGGAGTTCCTCGACCGCTACGTCGGGCTGATCGACCTGATCAGCGGCGGCTACACCCGGGAGGGCAAGCGGTACCTGACCCTCGCCGTCGGCTGCACCGGCGGCAAGCACCGCAGCGTCGCCGTCGCCGAGGAGCTCCGGCGCCGGCTGCAGGGGGACCAGCTCGCCGTCCAGGTCGTGCACCGGGACCTGGGCCGGGAGTGAGCCGATGACCCGGACCCGGCGGCCGCGCGTGGTCGCGCTCGGCGGCGGCCACGGCCTGCACGTGATGCTCACCGCGCTGGTCCGGCTGGACGTCGACATCACCGCGGTCGTCACCGTGGCCGACGACGGCGGCTCGTCCGGGCGGCTCCGGCGAGAGGTGCCCGGCATCGTGCCGCCCGGCGACCTGCGCATGGCGCTCACCGCGTTGAGCCGCCCGGACGACAGCGGCCGGCTCTGGGCGACCACCTTCCAGCACCGGTTCCGCGGCGATGGTGCGATGGCCGGGCACCCGGTGGGCAACCTCGTGCTCGTCGGGCTCACCCAGGTGCTCGGTGATCCCGTCGCCGCGCTCGACGCGGCCGGCGCGCTGCTCGGAGCCCGCGGCCGGGTGCTGCCGATGTCCTGCGAGCCGCTGGAGATCGTGGCCGCCGTGTCCGGGCTCGACGAGGACCCCGCCCTGATCCGGACGATCCGCGGGCAGGTCGCGGTGGCCACGACACCCGGTCAGGTGCAGACGGTCTCGATCGCCCCCGGGGACGCGGACGCGTGTCCCGAAGCGATCGCGGCCATCGGCGATGCCGACCTGATCACCCTCGGGCCGGGCTCCTGGTTCACCAGCGTGCTGCCCCATCTGCTCCTGCCGGAGCTCGCGGCGGCGATCGTCCGCAGCCCCGCGCGCCGCCTCGTCGTGCTCAATCTGGTGGCGCAGGTGGGGGAGACGGAGGGGTTCTCGCCGGAGCAGCATCTCGACGTACTCTCAGCACACGCTCCGGCGCTGCGGGTGGACACGGTCCTGGCGGACCGATCCGCGGTCGAGCTGCCGCAGCGGCTCGCTTCGGCGGCTGCGAGGGGAGGCGCGCGGCTCGAGCTGGCCGACGTGCGGGTGCCCGGCACGGCGCGGCACGACCCGACAAGGTTGTCGGCCGCGCTGGCGGCCGAGCTGGACCGAGCAGTGGAACGTCCGCCGGCACCGCCGGTGGCGGAGAGCGCGGGCACGAGTGGTCGATGAGCGACAGGGGGCACCACGGATGGCCATGACGGCAGCCGTCAAGGACGAGCTGAGCCGGGTCACGGTGACGAAGGTGTCTGCCCGGAAGGCGGAGGTCTCGGCGCTGCTCCGGTTCGCCGGCGGGCTGCACATCGTGGCGGGTCGGGTGATCGTCGAGGCGGAGCTGGACACCGGCGCGGTGGCCCGGCGGCTCCGCCGGGAGATCACCGACCTGTACGGGCAGACGGCCGACGTGCAGGTACTCGCCGCCTCCGGCATCCGCAAGGGCACCCGCTGGGTGGTCAGGGTGGTCGCCGGAGGTGACTCGCTCGCCCGGCAGACGGGCCTGATCGACCAGCGCGGCCGCCCCGTGCGCGGGCTGCCGCCGCACATTGTGGCCGGTTCGGTCGGCGACGCCGAGGCCGCCTGGCGTGGCGCCTTCCTGGCGCACGGCTCGCTCACCGAGCCCGGCCGCAGCGCCTCGCTCGAGGTGACCTGCCCGGGCCCGGAGGCCGCGCTCGCACTCGTCGGCGCGGCCCGCCGGATGGGCATCGGCGCCAAGGCACGCGAGGTGCGGGGCGCCGATCGGGTCCTGGTCCGCGACGGAGACGCCATCGCCGCGCTGCTCGCCCGGCTCGGGGCGCACTCCTGCATGCTCGCGTGGGAGGAGCGGCGGATGCGCCGGGAGGTGCGGGCCACGGCGAACCGGCTGGCCAACTTCGACGACGCGAACCTGCGCCGGTCCGCCCGCGCGGCGGTCGCCGCCGCCGCGCGGGTGGAGCGGGCGCTGGCGATCCTCGGCACGGACGCGCCGGAGCACCTCACCCAGGCCGGCCGGCTGCGCATCGCCCACGGGCAGGCGTCGCTGGAGGAACTCGGTCAGCTGGCCGACCCCCCGATGACGAAGGATGCCGTCGCCGGGCGGATCCGTCGGCTGCTCACCATGGCGGACAAGCGGGCCGCCGAGCTGGGCGTGCCGGACACGGAGTCCGCGGTCACCGCCGACATGCTCGACAGCTGAAGGCATCCCGCTGCCCGTAGCGCGCCGGCGGCGGCGGCGCCCGGCTCCGGCGAGCCCGCGCTGACCCGGTTCAGCGCGCTCCGGGTGGATGCCGGCGAGGGTGGTCGGACACCGGCCGGTCCCGGCCCGTTTCCGGGTGTCTCCGGCACTCGGCGGAACCGGATCGGCAGGCGGGCCGGGCCGTTTCGCTCCGACGTGCCGCCCGTTTGGGCTGCCGATACAGTGGTGCCGACGCCGCCAGGCAGCGGGTGGGCGGCGGGCAGGACAACGATCCCGGCGGGGTCAGCAGGGCTCTGTAGCGGGTATTCCCCAAGAGGAGGCTGACAGACGTGACTGTGCGCGTCGGTGTGAACGGATTCGGTCGGATCGGCCGGAACTACTGGCGGGCGGTGAACTCCCTCGATCACGACATCGAGATCGTCGCCGTCAACGACCTGACCGACAACAAGACCCTGGCCCATCTGCTGAAGTACGACTCGATCCTGGGCCGGCTGCCCTACGAGGTCAGCGCCAGCGAGGGCTCGATCACCGTGGACGGCAAGGAGATCACCGCCCTGTCGGAGCGCGATCCCGGGGCGCTGCCGTGGAGCGACCTCGGCGTCGACGTCGTGATCGAGTCCACCGGCTTCTTCACCAAGGCGGACGCGGCGCGCAAGCACGTCGACGCGGGCGCCAAGAAGGTCATCATCTCGGCCCCGGCGACCGACGAGGACCTGACGGTCGTGGTCGGCGTGAACGACGACGCCTACGACGGCAGCCAGACCATCCTGTCGAACGCCTCCTGCACCACGAACTGCGTCGCGCCGATGGCCAAGGTGCTGCACGAGAACTTCGGCATCGTGCAGGGCCTGATGACGACCGTGCACGCGTACACGAACGACCAGGTGATCCTGGACTTCCCGCACAAGGACCTGCGCCGCGCGCGGGCCGCCGCGATCAACATCATCCCGACCACGACGGGCGCCGCGAAGGCCACCGCGCTGGTGCTGCCCGAGCTGAAGGGCAAGCTGCACGGCTACGCCCTGCGCGTGCCGGTGCCGACCGGATCGGTCACCGACCTGACGGTGCAGCTGGAGCAGTCGACCACCGTCGACGACGTGAACCAGGCGTTCGCGTCGGCGGCCGAGTCCGGCCCGCTGGCCGGCCGGCTGGTCTACTCGGTGGACCCGATCGTCTCGATCGGACATCGTCAACTCGCCGGCGTCCTGCACCTTCGACTCGCCGCTCACCCTGGCGCTCGGCGGCAACTTCTTCAAGATCGTCGGCTGGTACGACAACGAGTGGGGCTACTCCAACCGGCTGGCCGACTTCACGGCCATCGTGGCTGCCAAGCTCTGACCCTCTCGACGCACCGACATCGCGGGTGGCGTCCGGCGGAGACCGCTGATCTCCCCGGGCTCCACCCGCGTCCCTTCTCCCGCCCGGCGCGGGGGGCACAGCCAAGGAGAACGACGTGCACACCCTGGACGACTTGCTCGCGGGCGGCGTCACCGGCCGCACCGTGCTGGTCCGCTCGGACCTGAACGTGCCGCTGGACGGCAGCGTCATCACCGACGACGGCCGGATCCGCGCATCCATGCCGACGCTGCAGGCGCTCACCCTGGGCGGGGCCAAGGTCGTCGTCACGGCGCACCTCGGCCGGCCGAAGGGGGCACCGGAGGACAAGTACTCGCTGGCGCCGGCCGCGGCGCGGCTCGGCGAGCTGCTCGGCCACGACGTGCCGCTGGCCTCGGATCTGGTCGGCCCGTCCGCGAAGGAGACGGTCGCCGGGCTGCGCAACGGGCAGGTCGCGATGCTGGAGAACGTCCGGTTCGACGCGCGGGAGACGGCCAAGGATGCCGCCGAGCGGGCGGTGCTGGCCGACGACCTGGTCGGGGTGGTCGGGCAGGACGCCGCCTTCGTCTCCGACGGGTTCGGCGTCGTGCACCGCAAGCAGGCGTCGGTGTACGAGATCGCCCAGAAGCTGCCGCATTTCGCCGGTTACCTGGTGTCCAACGAAACCGCGGTGCTGAAGAAGCTGACGGTCGACCCCGAGCGCCCGTACGTCGTCATCCTGGGCGGATCGAAGGTGTCGGACAAGCTGGGAGTCATCACATCGCTGCTGCCGCAGGTGGATTCGCTGCTCATCGGCGGAGGGATGGCGTTCACCTTCCTGGCCGCGCAGGGCTACGGGGTGGGCGGCTCGCTGCTGCAGGAGGACCAGATCGAGACCTGCAAGACCCTTCTCGCCGAGAACGGCGAGAAGATCGTGCTGCCCACGGATGTCGTCATCGCGGACAAGTTCGCGGCGGATGCCGAGACGAGAACCGTGGCGGTGGACGGCATCGAGGACGGTTGGCTGGGGCTCGACATCGGCCCCGCGAGCGCCGCCGCCTTCGGTGAGATCGCGGCCGGCGCCGCGACGGTCTTCTGGAACGGGCCGATGGGGGTCTTCGAGCTGGCGCCGTTCGCCGCCGGTACCCGGGTGGTGGCCGAGGCCATCGCGGCGTCGCCGTCGTTCTCGGTCGTCGGCGGCGGCGATTCCGCCGCTGCCGTCCGGCTCCTCGGGGTCGACGAAAGCGGATTCACCCACATCTCGACCGGCGGCGGTGCCTCCCTGGAATTCCTGGAAGGCAAGGAACTGCCCGGTCTCGCCGTCCTGGAGGCAGCCGAATGAGCACGCGCAAGCCCCTGATCGCCGGCAACTGGAAGATGAACCTCAACCACCTCGAGGGCATCGCACTGGTGCAGAAGATCGCCTTCACGCTGCCCGAGAAGTATTACGATCACGTGGAAGTCGCGGTCATCCCGCCGTTCACGGCGCTGCGCTCGGTGCAGACGCTGATCGACGGCGACAAGCTGTCCCTCGTGCACGGCGCGCAGGACCTGTCGCCGTTCGACTCCGGCGCCTACACCGGCGACATCTCCGGCGCCCAGCTGTCCAAGCTCGGCTGCCGATATGTCCTGGTCGGTCACTCGGAGCGGCGCGAGTATCACGGCGAGACGGACGAGTTGCTCGCCACCAAGGTCAACGCCGCGTACCGGCACGGGCTCATCCCGCTGCTCTGCGTGGGCGAGGGGCTGGAGGTCCGCGAGGCCGGCAACCAGGTCCAGCATTCGGTGGACCAGCTGCTCGCGGACATGGCGGACGTCAGCGCGGAGCAGGCTGCGTCGATCGTGCTGGCGTACGAACCGGTGTGGGCCATCGGGACCGGGCGGGTGGCCACCCCCGCCGACGCGCAGGAGGTGTGCGCGGCGCTGCGGGCCGCGCTGGCCGACAAGTACGGCGCCGAGGTGGCGGACGCGGTGCGGATCCTCTACGGCGGGTCCGTGAAGTCCGGCAACGTCGCGGACATCACCGCGCAGACCGACGTGGACGGCGCGCTGGTCGGCGGGGCGTCGCTGGACGCCACCGAGTTCGCGCAGCTCGCCGCGAACGCCGTCGGGGTGCTGTCCTAGGCACACCCTTCGACGGGACCGCGGCGGGCGACCGGCCCCGGGATCGACCGGCCCGGCGCCGGCCGCCGGCTCCCGGCGCCGGGTCCCGGCACGGTGCCGTGCCGCGGCGGCGCCTCCACCGATCGGCGGACACGACGATCAGCCGTCGCGACCGCCGGGCAGCGGACCGCTAGCGGTGTCCGGGTCGGGGAGTCTTCTGACATGAACACGACGACCAGAATCGCCGCCCTCGGTGCCGCCGCCCTGCTCGCCGCCGGAATGGGGATCGGGGTCGCCGGCGCCGCATCGGCCGCGACGGTCCCGGCCGCCGGCGCCGTGTTCTACGTGATGAACCTCGACCCCACGCACTCGCTGGTCCTCGACAGCATCAACACCGGCAACTCCGCGTCACTGCAGTACCTCAAGGGCGACACGATCACGCCGCACGGCGGGCAGTCCAAGCCGATCCCGCTGGCTGCGATCGATCCGGCCCAGGGCGCGGGCGTCACCCTCGGCTGGCGGATGGTCGACAACCAGGGCGACGACGACACGCTGGTGAACAACTTCTGGGTGGACGCCCATGGCAACACGGCGACGCAGACCCAGACGACCGACGGCACCGTCGTCGTTCCCTGCCAGGTGCCCTACATGGCGATGGGCCAGCCCGTCCCGGGTCAGTGCGACAACACGCCCGTCCTGGTGATCGGGAAGACCGCGTCGAACGAGGGCTGACGACCGGCGGCACCGCGTGCGGCAGCCGATCGGGCACGCCGACCGCGACGTGACGCATGTCCGCGGTGTGCACAACCCGGACGCCGCCGCGCCCACCCGCCGGGCTCGACGCCCTACCCGACCCGCCACACCTATTCGCTCGATTGCTCCGCGGGGGCGGCCGGCTGCCGCTCGACCGGGTCGAGATCCACCCGGACGCCGAGCAGCCGGACCGGCCGGGCCAGCGGGAACAGACCCAACACCTCGAGCGCGGCCCGTTGCACGGTGGGCACATCGACCGTCGGCTCCGGCAGGCTGCGCACGTGCGACTCGGTGAAGAAGGACGAGCTGCGCACGATCACCGCGACCTTGTCGATCCGCCGGCCCTCGTCGATCACCTCGCGAGCGATCCCCGCGGCGATCTCCGACACCCGGGCCTCGATGTCCGCCCGGTCGGTGAGATCCCGCGGGAACGTCGTCTGCCGGCTGCGGGACCGGGCGACCCAGGGCTCCGTGTGGATCCGCCGGCTGCCCTCGCCGCGGGCCAGCACCTGGTAGCGCGGGCCGATCGTCGGGCCCAGCCAGGCGGCGAGCTCGTCGGTGTCGGCCGCCGCGAGATCCGCGACCGTCGTGATGCCGCGCTCGGCGAACCGGGCGGCGCCGCGCTTGCCCACGCCCCAGAGCTCGCCGACCCGCCGGTGGCCCATCACGGACATCCAGGTGTCCGCGGTGAGCCGGTGGACACCGGCCGGCTTGGCGAACCCGGTGGCGGTCTTGGCCCGGAGCTTGGTGTCGCCGATGCCGATCGAGCACGGCAGGCCGGACGCCGCGCGGACCAGCCCCCGCAGCCCGTCGGCCAGGGTCTCCGGATCGTCGGTCGTCGCGCCGACGAACGCCTCGTCCCAGCCCCACACCTCGAGCGGCAGGCCGGTGTCCCGCAGCGCGGTCATCACCTGCTCGCTCGCCGCGTCGTAGGCGGCAGCGTCCAGGGGCAGGAACACGGCGTCCGGACACCGGCGGACCGCGAACCGCAGCGGCATGCCAGCGCGCACGCCGAACGCCCTGGCCTCGTACGAGGCGCACGTGACGACCTGCCGCGCGACCGTCGGGTCGCCGTCCCCGCCGATCACCAGCGGGCGGCCGGCGAGATCGGGGTGGCGCAGCAGCTCCACGGACGCCTGGAACTGGTCGAGATCGACGTGCAACACCCAGTCGGCGGGCGTGGGCGCGTCGTCCATGAGGCCATTGTCCGGTCCCGGTCCGACATGCCCGCGGTCGTCCGCCGGGCGCACGGGCCCCGATTCCGGGCTCGGTCGGCTCGAGTCGGGCCGCCGCCGGGTTAGACTCGACGCCGATCCCGGGGCGTTCTCCCGCGCGCTCGAACAGGCGCGCGATCCCGCACCGAACAACGAACAAGGCAACGATGAGACTGTTCTTGGACATCCTGCTGGTCATCACCAGCCTGGGGCTGATGGCGCTGATCCTGCTGCACCGCGGCAAGGGCGGCGGCCTCTCGTCCCTGTTCGGCGGCACCATGCAGTCGTCGCTGTCGGGCTCGTCCGTCGTCGAGAAGAACCTGGACCGGCTGACGCTGTTCGTGGCGGCGGTCTGGGTGATCTCGATCGTCGGAGTGGGCCTCCTGCTGAAGGTCGGTGCCTGACATGGCCAGCGGCAACCCCATCCGCGGCTCACGCATCGGCGCGGGCCGGATGGGCGAGGCCGACCGCGGCGAGTCCGCCCCGCGGCACCGCCTCGACTTCTACTGCGCCAACGGGCACCACACCCGACTGGCGTTCGCGATGGACGCCGAGATCCCGGACACCTGGGACTGCCCGAGCTGCGGCCTGCCCGCCGGCCTGGACGAGGAGAAGCCGCCGCCGGCGCCGCGGGTCGAGCCCTACAAGTCGCACCTCGCCTACGTGAAGGAGCGGCGCTCGGATGCCGACGGCGAGGCACTGCTCGCCGAGGCGCTGGCCCGGATCGAGGACAGGCGCACCCCCCACTGACGGCCCTGGCCGGGTGGCGCGCTCAGAGCGTCCGCAGCATCCGGGTGTTGCCCAGGGTGTTCCGCTTGACGTAGGGCAGGTCGAGGAACTCCGCGACGCCCGTGTCGTACGAGCGGCGCAGCTCCGCCTGCGCCTCGTCGGAGAGGTCGAGCTCGGAGATCGGCCGGAAGCCCAGCGACGCGAAGAACGACACCTCGAAGGTCAGCACGAACAGCCGGTGCAGGCCCAGCTCTCTCGCCTGGTCCATCAGGTGCCGGCACACGGCGTGCCCGACCCCGCGGCCCTGCGCACCGGGATCCGTGGTCACCGTTCGGATCTCGCCGAGATCCTCCCAGAGCACATGCAGTGCACCGCATCCCACGATCGCGCCGGCGGACTCGGCGACCCAGAACTCGGTGACGTCCTCGAACAGGTTGGCCAGCGTCTTCTCCAGCAGCACCGGCCCCGCGTAGACGTCGACGATCTCCTTGATCCGCCGCACGTCCGTCACCCGCGCGCGGCGGACGACGAGGTCCGGGAGCGGGGTGGCGGTCACGGCGCAAGAGCCTAACCACCGGCCGCCGCGCGCTCGCCGCGCCGGGTCGGGGTCGGGCCGCCGGCCGACGCTCGACCGGTTTTCGGCGATGCGTCGGCGACTAGGGTGAGGCGGTGACCCCGGTGTCGACGGCCTCGCCGAGCAGGACCGCCGATCCCGTGCACGGCGCGCCGCGACCGGCCGATCCCGTGCGGGTGCAGCTGCTCACCCTGGGATGCGCGCGGAACGAGGTCGATTCGTCCGAGATCGCCGGCCGGCTCAGCGCGGGCGGTTTCGAGGTCCTGCCGGAGGACGCCGCGCCCGGCGGGGGCGGCGACGCCCGCCCCGACGCCCGCCCCGACGTCATCGTGGTGAACACCTGCGCCTTCGTCGCCGACGCCAAGAAGGACTCGATCGACACGGTCCTGGCGGCCGCCGACACCGGCGCCACGGTGGTCGCGGTCGGGTGCCTGGCCGAGCGGTACGGCCGGGAGCTCGCCGAGGCGCTGCCGGAGGCGGACGCCGTCCTCGGCTTCGACGCCTATCCCGAGCTCGCCTCGCTCCTGGGCGGGCTGCTGGACGGCCACCGCCCGCCCGCACACGTGCCGGCGGACCGGCGCACGCTGCTCCCGGTCACGCCGGTCGACCGCCCGGCGGCCGCGGTCAGCGTTCCCGGCCACGCCGGCCCGGGCCGCCGCGGGGCGGGACCCGGCTGGATCCGCCAGCTGCCGCGCCGCGGACCCGTCGCGCCGCTCAAGATCGCCTCCGGCTGCGACCGCCGGTGCAGCTTCTGCGCCATCCCGTCGTTCCGCGGCTCGTTCGTCTCCCGGCCGATCGCGGAGATCGTCGACGAGGCGGCCTGGCTCGCCGACCAGGGCGTCCGCGAGCTCTACCTGGTCAGCGAGAACACCACGTCCTACGGCAAGGACCTGCGGATCGAACGCCCGCTGGAGCACCTGCTCGCCGCGCTGCACGACGTGCCGGGCGTGCGCCGGGTCCGGCTGTCCTACCTGCAGCCGGCCGAGACGCGACCATGGCTCATCCAGGCGATCGCCGAGAATGCCGCCGTCGCCGACTATTTCGACCTCTCCTTCCAGCACGCCGCCGAGCCGGTGCTGCGCCGGATGCGACGCTTCGGCAACCGGGAGTCGTTCCTGACGCTCCTCGGGCAGGTGCGCGCGGCCGCGCCGGAGGCCGGGGTGCGGTCGAACGTGATCGTCGGGTTCCCGGGAGAGACCGAGGCCGACGTCGACGATCTGGAGGCGTTCCTGGTCGGCGCGCGGCTGGACGCGGTCGGCGTGTTCGGGTACTCGGACGAGGACGGCACCGCCGCCGCCGCGCTGGACGGCAAGCACTCCGACGCGGTGGTCGCCGAGCGGGTGGAGCGCATCGCGTCCCTCGCCGAGGAGCTGACCGCCCAGCGGGCCGAGGATCGCCGCGGCACCGACGTCGAGGTCCTCGTCGACGCGCCGGACGGTGATCCACCGGGCTGGCCCGGTGCGGAGGTCCGCGCGGTCGGACGTGCCGCGCACCAGGCGCCGGACATCGACGGCGTCACCCTGATCGCCGCGGGCGGTGCCGGCGAGCCGGTCACGGTGCCCCGACCGGGCGAGCTGGTCCGATGTCGGGTCGTCGACTCCAGCGGCGTCGACCTGCTGGCCGTTCCCCTGGGCCGCGCACCGGACGGCCGGGAGGCCCGATGACCGCCCCGCCGCCGCCGGTTCCGCTGATGAACCTGCCGAACGCGCTCACCGTGCTCCGGCTGATCCTGGTGCCCGTGTTCCTGCTCGCCCTGTTCGCCCAGGGCGGACACGACGCCACCTGGCGCTGGATCGCGTGGGCCGTGTTCGCGGTCGCCGCCATCACCGACCGGTACGACGGACACATCGCGCGCAAGCGCGGTCAGGTGACGGACTTCGGCAAGATCGCCGATCCGATCGCCGACAAGGCGCTCACCGGGTCCGCGCTCATCGGGCTGTCCATGCTCGGCGACCTCGCCTGGTGGGTCACGATCGTGATCCTGCTCCGGGAGATCGGCGTGACGCTGCTGCGGTTCGCGGTCATCCGGTACGGGGTGATCGCGGCCAGTCCGGGCGGCAAGGCCAAGACCTTCGCGCAGATCATCGCGATCGGGCTGTACATCATGCCGCTGCCGGACATCTTCGACTGGCTGCTGTACGGCACCATGGGCATTGCGGTCATCCTCACCCTCGCCACCGGCGTCGACTACCTGATCAGGGCCCTCACCCTCTACTCGCGGGCGCACTCCGGCCCGGTCAACCGGCCCCCGGCGGCCGGCGGCGCGTGACCGATCTCGCCGGGTCGCTGGGCGTGGACCCGGAGCGCCTGCGCCGGCTCATCGCCCGGTGTGCCGCCCGTCAATGGACGGTCGGGACGGCCGAGTCGCTGACCGGCGGCCTGCTGACCGCCCTGCTCACCGAGGTGCCGGGCTCCAGCGACGTGGTCCGCGGCGGGCTCGTCGTCTACGCCACGGAGCTCAAGCACACCCTCGCCGGCGTCGATCCCGAACTGCTCGCGCGGCGCGGGCCGGTCGACCCGGAGATCGCGCACGCGCTGGCGCACGGCGCGAGGATCGCCTGCGACGCCACGATCGGCGTGGGGCTGACCGGCGTGGCCGGTCCGGATCAGCAGGACGGCGTGCCGGTGGGCACCTGGTACTGCGCGATCAGCGGGCCGAGCCCGCACCGCGACCTGCGCGCCGGTCGCCCCGCCGCGGTCGCCGGTGACGGGGCGGACGCGGCCGTACCGGCCAGGGCGGAGGTGCGCGCCGCGGCCGTGCGGGCCGCGATCGACCTGCTCTCGCTCGTCGCCGCAACAGCGCCGTAACCCTATGGTGACTGCAACACTGGAACATCGCCGGCAACAACGACGTTGAGATCGGTAGCGTGGTATCGGAAGTATCAGATGGTGATCCCGAGAGGGGGTGTGCGGCGTGCTACTCCGGAATGCAGTCGGAGACGGGTTGCGTGATGCCCGGACCCGGCAGAATCGCACTCTGCGCGATGTGTCCACGGCCGCGAACGTCTCCCTCGGGTACCTGTCCGAGGTGGAGCGTGGCCGCAAGGAGGCCTCCAGCGAGCTACTGGCCTCCATCTGCGACGCCCTCGACCTCGAGGTCGCGGATCTGCTCGACACGGTGAGCAGGACGATGCGGGTCGAGCGCCTGGCCGGTGCGAAGAACGTTCTCGCCAACTCGACCAAGGCCGGGCTGTCCGCCTCGAAGTCCGCGCAGGCCGGCAGCCTCGCGGGCAGCAGGATCGACCCGACGCTGCGCATCGTGGTGCCCTACGGCGCGACCCGGCCCGAGGCGCCCGTCGGCTGACGGGCCGCCGGGGCCGTCACGGCCTGGTGTGGGCCAGCGCCCGCAGGGCCCTCAGCGCGTCGTCGGCACGGTCGATCGGCACGAACAGATGGTCGTGGTGGAATCCGGCGACCACGTTGCAGGAGATCCCGTCGGCGGTCAGCGCCCCGGCCATCGCCGCCGTCAGGCCGACCGCGTCGAGCGCCGAGTGCGCCGAGATCCGGATCCAGGCGCACCGGAATGCGCCCTCCAGCCCGGCCGCCGCCGCGTCGTCGGCCGCCAGCACCGCCGTGAGCCCCTCCGGCTCCCGTACCGTCACCACCGCCCGCGTGCCCGCCGGCAGGTCACCGGCCGCGATCGAGCAGTAGACGTACTCGCCCGGCACCCGCTCCGGGCGTAGCGCGCCGAGCAGCTCGGCCAGGTCGCGCACCGGACCGCGGGGCTCGTAGCGGACGAAGTCGAAGCCGTCGTGCGGCTCCCGCGCCGTTTCCAGCCATCGGGCGGGATCGATGACGGGGAACCGGGTGTCGCCGGTCGCGTCGGCGGCGACCTCGGTGATCTCCAGCCGACTCGCCAGCGGCAGCGCCTGCGCGTAGATCTCGCCGCCCCCGACGACCATCACCGCGCGGTCCGCGCCGCCGGCCTGCGATCCGGACCCGGCCAGCGCCAGGGCGTCATCCAGCGAGTGCGCCACCTCGACGCCCGGTGCCGACCATGTGGTGTCGCGAGTGACGACGATCGTGCGGCGGCCGGGCAGCGCGCGCCCGATCGCGTCGAACGTCTTGCGGCCCATCACCATGGGATGCCCGAGGGTGACCTCCTTGAAGTGCCGCAGGTCGGCTGGCAGGTGCCACGGCAGGCCGCCCGCCGAGCCGATGACGCCGTTGCGCGCGACCGCGGCGACCAGCGTGACTCGCACCTGCCTAGACCGCGATGGGTGCGCGGATCGCCGGGTGCGGGTCGTAGCCGAGTACGGCGATGTCGTCGACGGTGAAGGCGTCGATCTCCCGTGATGGCGGAGTTGAGCGTCAGGGACGGCAGCGGGCGCGGGTCCCGGGTGAGCTGCAGGCGGGCCTGCTCCATGTGGTTGGCGTAGAGGTGCGCGTCGCCCAGGGTGTGCACGAAGTCGCCCGGCGCCAGGCCGACGACCTGCGCGACCATCTGGGTGAGCAGCGCGTAGGACGCGATGTTGAACGGCACGCCGAGGAAGACGTCGGCGGAGCGCTGGTAGAGCTGGCAGGAGAGCCGGCCGTCCGCGACGTAGAACTGGAACATGGCGTGGCACGGCGGCAGCGCCATGTCCGCGACGTCGGCGACGTTCCAGGCGGAGACGATGTGCCGCCGCGAGTCCGGGTCCTGCCGCAGCGACGCGACCACCGCGGCGATCTGGTCGACGTGCCGGCCGTCCGGGGTCGGCCACGACCGCCACTGCCTGCCGTATACCGGGCCGAGCTCGCCCTCCGGGTCCGCCCACTCGTCCCAGATGCTCACGCCGCGCTCCTGCAGCCAGTGCACGTTCGTGGACCCCTGCAGGAACCAGAGCAGCTCCACCACCACGGATCTGACGTGCACCTTCTTGGTGGTGACGAGCGGGAAGCCGGCCGCCAGGTCGAAGCGCATCTGGTGCCCGAAGACGCTGCGGGTGCCGGTACCGGTGCGATCGGACTTGTCGGTGCCGGTGCTGAGGATGCGGTCGACCAGGTCCAGGTACTGCTGCATGTGCCCACCCTAGATCGCCCGGACGATGCATCGGGGCGGCCACACCGGGCGGTCTAGTGTTGCCCGATGGGCGTGACGGGAAGCGGTACGCAGGACGATCCGTGGCAGTTGACCACGCCGCCGGGATCGTCCGCGTACACGATGTACCGCAACGACGACGCCGATCCGCCCGCGCTCGTCTGCACCGTCGGGAAGACGGTGCTCACCTACCGGGCGCGCTGCCTGGACGACCTGCACGCGATGCTCCTCGAACGCGGTGACTGGGTGCCGCTCGGCGGTGCCGACGAGCAGAAGCCCGCGCCCGAGGGCTCGGTCGAGGCGTGGGGCCGCGCCGCGGACAACCCCGTGGGCGGTTGGTACGGCCTGAAGAAGGGCTTCCGGGGCCGATTCGGGGTGTACGTGCCGCCGCTGATGGAGGCGCTCGGCCTCGCCGAGCTCGAGCACAACCCGCGGAACAACCGCATGCGGGCCCGGTAGCCGGCGCGGACCCGTGCCCGACGACAGCGCCGACGCCCCGGCCCTCGCCGCGGCCCGCGACGACTTCCTCGTCGCGGCGGCGGCCGTGCGCGACCTGGTGCGGCGGATCCCGGACGACGCCTGGGACGGTCCCGGCCTGGGCGAGTGGGACCTGCGTGCCCTGGTCGGGCATACGAGCCGCTCCCTCGTGACCGTGCACGAGTACCTGCGGCGCCCGGCCGAGCGGATCGAGATCGGCTCAGCCGCGGCGTATTTCGCCGTGATCAAGCCGATGACCACGGGTGCCGCGGTGGTGGAGCGCGGCCGGCAGGCCGGACGGACGCTGGGGGAGCGCCCGGCGGCGCCGTTCGCCGAGCTCTGCGACACGGTCGCCGACGACCTCGCCGGCGCCACGGACGAGATCGTCGAATGCATCGTCGGCGGGATCCGGCTGCGGAACTACCTGCCGACCCGCACCTTCGAGCTCGCCGTCCACGGGCTCGACATCGCGGACGCCACCGCGCTGCCCTACGACCCGCCCGCGCGGGTGATCGCGTCCGCCCTGGTCACCGGGGCGCAGGTGGCACAGCTGCTCGGCGTCGGCGAGACGCTGCTGCGCGCGATCACCGGCCGGGCCACCTTGCCGCCCGGATTCTGCATCGTCTGACGCTTCCGGCGGCTCAGCCGGTGCGCTGGCCGGTCGAGTGCCGGATCAGCAGCTCGCTGGGCAGCACGATCGGCGCCGGTGCCCGGGAACCGGACTGCAGGACCAGGTCCACCAGCAGCCGGCCCGCCGCCTCGCCCTGCCCGGCCACGGTGGTCAGGGTCGGGTGACAGAAGTCCGCGCCGAAGATGTTGTCGTAGCCGACCACGCTGACCCGGCCCGGCACGTCGACGCCGCGGTCGCGCAGCCGCTGCAGGACCCCGATCGCCAGCAGGTCGTTGAAGGCGATCAGCGCGGTGGCCGGTGTCGCCAGCGCGACGTCGGCGGCCGCCGGCCCCTGGTCGCGGGTGGGCAGGAACGGGCCCAGGCGCACCACGTCGACGCCGGCCCGGCGTGCCGCGGCGGACAGGCCGCGCCAGCGCTGGGTCGATGACCACGCGTTGTCCGGTCCGGCGAGGAACGCGAGCGATCGGTGGCCCAGTGCCACCAGGTGCTCGACCACCTGACGCGCGCTGTCCGCGGACTCGCCGACCACGCTGGCGATTCCGGCGACCTCGCGGTTGTACAGCGCGACGGGGTCGCGCTGCGCGATGGTCCGGAGCTCGTCGTCGCTGAGCCGGCTCGCGGCCAGCACGAACCCGTCGACCACCGGGTCCAGCCTGGCGGCGTGATCCAGCTCGAGTTCCTGGCTCTCGCGGGTCTCCCCGATGATCAGCGTGTAGCCGGCCGCCCGTGCCTGGGCCTCCGCGCCGCGGATGAGGTCGAAGTTGTGCGGATTGGTGATGTCGTTGACGGCCAGGGCGAGCAGCCTGTGTCCCCGGCCGCCGGCACCGACCCCGCGGCCCGGCCGGTAGCCGAGCCGCCGGGCGACGGTCTGCACCCGCTCCCGTGTGGCGCGACTGACGCGATCGGGATTGGACAGCGCGCGGGAGGCGGTGGACACGGCCACCTCCGCCTCGCGGGCGATGTCCTGCAGCGTCACCGGGTCCGGCACCGGGCGCTCCCTGGCGGTCGCGCGGTGTGATCCATGACCGACGTTCTACCGAACGCTGGCAAAGTTTGGCAATCATTTGCCATACTTGTTGCCGTCACACCCTCGGGGGCCCGGAGCCCGCCGTTCCTCCCGCCCGCCGATTCCCGCGAGGTGATCACGTTGTCCGCCGCCGATCCCGCGCCGTCCCGCCGTGCGCTGGTGCGGTCGCCGTGGGTCGTGCTCGGTGTCGCGGTGGTGATCTACGTCTTCGCCGTCATGCACCGCACCACGCTCGGCGTCGCCGGTCTGGATGCCGCCGAACGCTTCCAGATCAGCCCCGGGACGCTGGCGCTGTTCGCGTTCATCCAGGTGGCGGTCTACGCGGCGGCCCAGGTGCCGGCTGGTCTGTTCGTCGACCGCTACGGCGCGCGGACGATGCTGCTGATCAGTTGCGCGCTCCTCGGGATGGGGCAGCTCGCGCTCGCCCTGGTGACCAACCTGCCGCTCGCGATCGCGGCCCGGGTGCTGGTCGGCGTGGGCGACGCGATCGTGTTCGTGGGCGTGGTCGCGCTGATCCCGCGCTGGTTCCCGCCCGGCAGGGTGCCGATGACGACCCAGGTCGCGCTGATCTTCGGCCAGCTGGGTCAGGTGCTCTCCGCGCTTCCCTTCGCCGCGTTGCTGCACGGCGCGGGCTGGTCGACCGCCTTCGGGGTGGCCGCCGCCACCGCCCTGGTCGGCGCGGTCCTGGTGCTCGCGTTCGTGGGAAACAGCCCGGACGGGTGGCTGCCCGCCCCGATGGCCTCGCTCCGGGAGGTCGGCCGGCAGGTCGCGCAGGTCTGGCGGCGGCCCGGCACCCGGCTCGGATTCTTCGGTCACATGGGCACCCAGTTCTCGATGATGGTGTTCGTCGTGCTCTGGGGGGTGCCGTATCTCGTCTCCGGGCAGGGCCGCACGACGGGCGAGGCCGCCGGCCTCGTCACGGCCTTCGTGATCGCGACGATCGTCATCGGGCCGGTCGTCGGCTACCTGACCAAGCGGTTCCCGATGCGACGGTCCTGGATCCTGCTCGGCATCATCGCCGCCAACGCCACGATCTGGACCGCCGTGCTACTGACGCCCGCGCCCGCCCCGCTGTGGATGCTCGTGGTCCTCGTGCTCGTCCTGGCAGCGGACGGACCGGCCTCCGTGGTCGGTTTCGACATCGCCCGGACGACGAATCCCTCCCGCAACGTCGCCGTCGCGCAGAGCATGGTGAACGTGGGCGGGTTCCTCGCCAGCCTGGTGGTGCTCGCGGCGATGGGCACCGTGCTGACCGCGCTGGGCGGCTTCTCGCCGGACGCCTTCCGGATCGCCTGGCTCGTGCAGTATCCGATCTGGCTGTTCGCGGTGATCGCGATCCTCGTGACGCGGCGCAAGGCCCGCCGGGTGGACGCGGCGCGCGGCGTCGTGCCCCGGCCGCTGCGCGAGGTGTTCGCGAGCGCGTTGCGCCGCTGATCACTTCGGGCGCCGGTGCACACCGGCGGCGCCCGGTTCCGCTGGTCGGGAGCCCATCCGGCTCGATCGGCGCGCCGGTCCGTCGCGGCGTCTGATGAAGCTGCCGAACCCGATCCGCGGGCACGGCCGAGAAAGTCCGGAACCAGTCCGGGAGTGTGGGCGTGAACGGGACCGGGTCGCGAACCCAGCGGGTCGGCGCGACCGCGGATCGGCGCGTCGATGCCCCCGTCGAACCCGTCGACGGAGCGGTCTTCCGGCGGGTGGTGGGCAACTTCGCGAGCGGCGTCGTGGTCATCACGACGAGCGAGGGCGGGCGCCGGTTCGGCGCGACCGTCAGCGCGGTCACCTCGCTGTCGCTCGACCCGCCGATGATGCTGGTGTGCCTGCACGCCGGCAGCAGCACCCAGGAGGCCGTGCGGCGCCGCGGAGTCTTCGCGGTCAACGTGCTGGCCGAGCACCAGTCGGCGCTGGCCGGGCTGTTCGCCCGGCCGGGTGATGCTGGCGCGGACAAGTTCGAGGGCGTGCCGGTGCACGACGGGCGCACCGGTGTCCCGGTCCTCGACGACACGCTCGCCGTGATCGAGTGCAGCGTGCAGAGCACGGTGATGGGCGGCACGCACCGGGTCTTCCTGGCCCGGGTGGTGCACGCCGAGGCCACCGAGGGCTCGCCGCTGGCGTACTTCCGGGGCAGCATGGGCAAGCTCGACATGGAGCAGGACTCGGCGGCGTACGCCGCGCTGCGTTCGATGGTGCTCACCCGCGTCCTCGGTCCTCGCACGGTTCTCGAGGTCCCGACGATCGCCGCGCAGCTCGGCGCCTCGCCGTCGTCGGTGTACTACGCCCTCACCCGGCTGGTCGGCGAGGACCTCGTCGTCCGGGATCCCGATCGCGGTCACCTGGTCCGCCCGCTGGACGCGGCTGACTCGGACGACGCCCACGACGCGAAGCTGGCGATCGAGCTCGGCACCGCCGACCTGACCGTCGGCCGCCTCGACGACGCCGAACTCGCCGAGTTCCACCGGCTCGCGGACGCGACCGCGCTGCCGGTGACGGACGGGCGCATCGCCGACGTGGACTCGTTCATCAGGGCCAATGCCGCGTTCCACGAATACCCCATCCGGGTCAGCGGGATCGACACGCTGCTGCGGGCCTACGAGCGATTGAGCCTGCCCGACATGATGTCCCGCGCGCTGAGCCGAGGGATGGACGTCAGCGACGACCTGATCGATGACCACCGGCGGCTGGTGGACGCGTACCGGAGCGCCGACCTCGCCGGCGCCAAGCGGATCATCACCGCGCACAACGAGCGGGCCAAGGCGACACAGCGGGCCGGCATCGAGATCGCCGGCGGGGCGGTGTGATTGCGGCGGTCGACAACCAGGATGGTCAAGGCACCACCGATCTCAAGGAGCAGCCGATGACAGGATTCGCCGCATTCACGACCGAGGAGCTGGCGGGGAGCGCCGCCGCGCGGCCGGGACCGTACGTCGAGTTCCTGCGCCGGCCGGGGTTCTCGATGGGGATGTACCGGATCCCGGTGGGTGGCACGGACCACCAGCATCCGCACGACGCGGACGAGGTGTACATCGTGCACAGCGGGCGGGCCACGCTGCGGGTCGACGGGTCCGATCACCCGGTCGGCCCGGGCTCGATCGTCTCCGTCGACCGGCACGTCGAGCACGGGTTCCGCGACATCATCGAGGATCTCGCGGTGCTGGTGCTGTTCGCACCGCCGGAGAAGCCCGACGAGGACTGATCCGGACCGGTCAGGCCCGGGCCGGCACCGCCGCCCGCTCGAGCCGAACCACCACCGACTTCGACGTGGGAGTGTTGGATTCCGCGGCCGTGGAGTCCAGCGGGACCAGCACGTTGGTCTCCGGGTAGTAGGCGGCCGCAGACCCGCGGGGCGTCGCATACGCGACGATGCGGAACGACGGCGCACGCCGCTCACCGTCCGCCCAGATACCGACGAGGTCGACCATGTCGCCGTCCGCGAAGCCCAGCTCCGCGACGTCGTCGGGGTTGACGAACACGACCCGCCGCCCGCCGTGGATGCCGCGGTAGCGATCGTCCAGCCCGTACACCGTGGTGTTGTACTGGTCGTGGCTGCGCAGCGTCTGCAGCAGCAGCTGTCCCTGCGCCAGCCGCCATGGCCGCAGCGGGGTCGAGTTGAAATTGGCCTTGCCGTTGGCGGTGTCGAAGGTGAGCGTGTCCTTCGGGCCGTTGGGCAGGGCGAAGAAGCCGACGTTGTCGATCTTGGCGTTGAACGAGCGGAAGCCGGGCACGACGCGGTCGATCCGGTCCCGGATCAGGCTGTAGTCCCGCGCGAAGTCCGGCCACGGGACGTGCGGGTCGTCGCCGAAGGTGGCCTGCGCGATGCCGCAGACGATGGCCACCTCGCTGCGCAGCTCGGGTGACGCGGGCTCCACCACGCCCCGGCTCGCGTGCACCATGCCCATCGAGTCCTCGACCGTCACCCGTTGCAGACCGGCGGCGGTGACGTCCCTGTCGGTGCGGCCGAGGCACGGCAGGATCAGCGCCTCGGTGCCGTGCACGAGGTGGGAGCGGTTCAGCTTCGTCGAGACCTGGACCGTCAGGCCCACGTTGCGCAGCGCGCGGTGCGTGACCTCCGTGTCGGGGGTGGCCTGGGCGAAGTTGCCGCCCAGCGCGATGAACACGTCGGCGCCGCCGTCCCGCATGGCGCGGATCGCGTTGACCGCGTCGACCCCGTGCGCGCGCGGCGAGGCGAAGCCGAACTCGGCGTCCAGGGCGGCGAGGAACGACTCCGGCATCTGCTCGAAGATGCCCATCGTGCGGTCGCCCTGGACGTTGGAGTGCCCGCGCACGGGGCAGACGCCCGCGCCGGGCCGGCCCATGTTGCCGCGCAGCAGCAGGTAGTTCGTCATCTCCTCGATGATGGCGACGCCGTTGCGGTGCTGCGTGATGCCCATCGCCCAGCAGACGATGATGCTCTTCGCGCGGAGCGTCTCGTCCACCAGCTGCTGCACCTGGTCCATCGACAGGCCGGTCTGCTCCAGCGTTTCCGGGATCGACAGGCTCCGCCAGTGGTCGGCGGCCGCGTCCAGCCCCGCCGTGTAGCGGTCGATGAACTCGCGGTCCAGCACCGTTCCGGGCGCGGCCTCGTCGCGGTCGAGGAGCAGCCGGTTGACGAGTGCGAACAGCGCCTGGTCCCCGCCCACCCGGACCGGCAGGAACACGTCGCCGATCTTGGTGCCGCGGCCGACGACGCCGTTCGGCTTCTGCGGGTTCTTGAACCGGATCAGGCCGGCCTCCGGCAGGGGATTGACGGCGACCAGCCGGGCACCACGCCGCTTCGCCTTCTCCAGCGCGGACAGCATCCGGGGATGATTCGTCCCCGGGTTCTGCCCGACCACGACGATCAGCTCGGCGTGGTCGGTGATGTCCTCCAGGCTGACGGTGCCCTTGCCGATGCCGATCGCCCGGCCGAGGGCGACGCCGGACGACTCGTGGCACATGTTGGAGCAGTCGGGCAGGTTGTTGGTGCCGAACCGGCGCGCGAACAGCTGGTAGAGGAAGGCCGCCTCGTTCGAGGTCCGGCCGGACGTGTAGAAGATCGCGCGATTCGGGTCCGGCAGCCCGCGCAACGCCCCGCCGATCTTGGCCAGCGCGGCGTCCCAGTCGATGGGCACGTAGTGCGTGGCGGACTCGGCGAGGTACATCGGCGAGACAAGCCGCCCCTGCGCCTCCAGCCAATGGTCGGAGTGCTCCCACAGGTCCGCGACCGAGTGCTCGGCGAAGAACTCGGCACCGACGGTCTTGCGCGTCGCCTCCCAGGACGACGCCTTCGCGCCGTTCTCGCAGAATTCGAACGGCGAGCGATGTTCGTCCTCCGGCCAGGCGCAGCTCGGGCAGTCGAACCCGTCGACCTGGTTGAGCGCGGCCCACACCTTGCGGGTCCGGGTCGCGCCCATCTCGCGCAGTCCGATGGCCAGCGACTTCTCGACGGCGAGCAACCCCGCTGCGTGGTCGTCCCGCTCGCCGACCGTGAGCTCGACATCGTTCTCGTCCACTCGGCCCGTCACGGTCATCACCTCGGCATTCCGCGTGCCGCGCGCCCGCGACACCATCGACCCGGACGACCGGCGGCGCGCCGTCGACCTCCCCTCACCCTAGGCACCGCCGCGACCTCGCGCCGCCGCATCCCGCACGGCAGAAGCCGTGGGGCGCGGCGGAAGGCCCTCCGGGGTACGGACGATTCGCCTTCGGCGCGCCGCTTGCCTTCTTCGGCACACCATTCCTCGCGATGTCGATCCGCGCCGGTGCGATTCCGTGATAAAATTCATCATGGCTAACGGCACGGAATCGGGTGCTGGTTCGACATCGACTTCGACATCCGCACGGAAGAGGCCCGGATTCGGTTTTCAATTGCTCACGTTCTCGGCCGCTCTGATCGCCGCGGTGGCCGCGGGGTGGGGGTTGGTCTATCTGGGCAATCAGGTGGGCGGCGTGCTGCGGTGGATGTGCTTCATCGCGGGCGGTGCCCTGCTGCTGGGCGTGCTGCTCTACGGTTCCGCGCTGCAGGGCGAGGTCCGGCGCACGATGGGCCCCCTGCCGATCGGCACACCCGGCAAGGACCTCGAGTCGCCCCGTTTCCAGGGCAGGCGCCTCGAGGCCGGGTCCCGCGGACACACCCCGCAGATCTGACCGTAGAAAAGGCGGCATCACTCCCCGTGATCTCGTATTCGTGGCCTGGGTGAGGTTTCCGCGCGGACGAGTGAGGAATTCCGTTTCCACAAGATGAAAGGGTGAGCAGTCATGCCGAGCGGCCGCACCATTTCGGTTGCCCGATCTGCTGATCCCGAAGTGCGCGCGCACGTTCGGCGGTTCGTCATCGCCGCGGCGATCGGCATCGTGATTGCCGGATTGCTCCTGATTGTCGGTCTCACCGCGGACAACGGCCCGCTCCGGTCGGTCGCGCTCATCGCCGGGTTCTTCCCGGTGTTCATCGCGGTGCTGATCGGTGCCGCGCTGTCCAGGGGTGGCTCGGGCGGCTACCGGCCGCCGCGGCGGTCACCGGGCGCCGCGCCACGCGGCTGACCGCGAACCCGTGCGCTTCCCGGGCTGCGGGCCCCGTCACTCGTCGACTGCCAACCCCTGCTCAGGCGCCATGAAGGACGCCCCGTGCAGGTCGGCCTCGTGCACGAGCCGGATCACTGCGGGGGACGGTGCGAGCAGCTCGATGCCCCCGTCCGCCGCCGCGATGTCGCGTTGCAGCCGGAGCAGGCAGTTCAGCCCGGCACGGTCCAGGTAGCCGACGCCGGACAGGTTCAGCAGCACGGTCGGGGGACCACCCCGCTCACCGATGGAGGCCCGGAGCCTGCCCTCCAGCTCCAGTCCGGATCGCGCATCCAGCGCACCGTGCACCTGGACGAGCAGCGCCCCCGATGCCAGGCGGTCGACCGACACACCGGCCGCGGGATGATCCCGCTCGGGCGGTTCGACCGCGCCGGCCGACCGGACCGGGTGCTTCATGCGGCCTCCCCGCCACACGGTCCCGATCCGGCTGCGTTACGACGCCGGACCGCGCTGTCCGAGGACGAGGGGATCGGGACGCTCGACCTCCTAGTGATAGTCGACGGCATGGTGGCCGGCGCAACGGTTCCCGGCGTGCTGCCACCCAGCGGAACCGCCCCCGGCTCGGCGCGGGCACGGGGCTTCCGCCGAGCGGGAGGCGCGCCCCGCCGACCGGTGCCCGGGTCGAGGATCGGTCTGTGGGCGTGCAGAAGGCCGTGGACCTGACCGGCACCGGCGAGAGCATCCAGGAGGCGGTGAGTGAGGCGCTGGATCGCGCCAGGCTGACGCTGGACGGGCTGACGTCGTTCGAGATCACCCGCATCGGCGGGGATCTGACCGGCGCGGCGCCGGCTTACCGGGTCGAGCTGCGGGTCTGGTTCACGCTCCTCGAGCGCATGCACGGATGACCGTGACCAGCCGGCTCGCCCGCGACATCACCCCGGACATCCCACCAGGCATCGAGCGGGTGGCGCTGCCCGTGGGGGTCAACGCGGTGGAGACGGTCAACATGTACGTGCTGGCCGACGGCGACGACGTGACGATCGTCGATTGCGGGGTGTTCCGGCCGGAGGCGCGGGACGGCGGCATGGCGATGCTGGAGGCCGGGCTGAACGGCGCCGGCTACGCGCTCGCCGACGTGACCCGGATCGTGGTCACGCACGCGCACATCGACCACTACGGGCTCGCCGGCCGGCTGATGGAGCTGACCGCCGCGGACCTCGCGATGCACGCGATGACGGACCTCGACTGCGAGAAGTACCGGCACCCCGACACGGCCAGGGCGCGGCGCCGCGACACCTACGCCGACCACGGGGTGTCGGAGGGGGAGCGGCACGACCTCGCCGATCACCTCACGCGCTGGCTGCCGTACCTGCACTCGGTGGTCGAGGCGTCGACCCGGCTGCGCGGCGGCGAGGTGCTGTCGATCGGCGGCACCGACTGGCGGGTGCTGCACACGCCGGGACACTCGCTGGCGCACATCTGCCTCTACGAGCCGGCGGCCGGAGTGCTGCTCTCCGGGGACCACCTGCTGCCGGGCATCACCCCTCCGGTCACGTTCGAGCGCGGCTTCGACGTGGACCCGATGCGCAGCTACCTGACATCGCTGCAGGAGGTCGCCCAGCTCCGCCCGACGCTGGTGCTGCCCGGCCACGGACGTCCTTTCGGCGACGCCGTGCGGCGGATCGAGGCCATCACCAGGACCAAGCTGCGCCGCATGACCAGGATCCGCCAGGCCGTCGTCGAGCGGCCGAGCTCGGTGGTCGAGCTCGCAGATCACCTGGTGGCGCAGGCGATCGTGCCGCACCAGCGCCAGCTGGCGTTCAACGAGACACTCGCCCACATCGCCTGCCTGCGGTGGGCCGGGCTCGTGGAGCGGCGGATCCGGCCGGACGGTGTCTACGAGTGGTACTCCACGAGCGACGCCCCGCTGGTCGTGCCCGGTTCGCCCACCGCCTGACACCGCCCGCCGGGCTCGGAAGGGGAGACGATGCGGTTGCTCGCGTACCGCGACGGTTCGCGCGTGCTGATCGGGCGCCTCTTCCCGCCCGACCTGGTGTCACCGGTCGCCGAGATCGCCGATTTCTACGGCCATCTCGACCAAGGGTTGGCGGCGGCGCTGGCGGTGCGCGACGCCGACCGACCGCGTGCCGAACTCGACGAGGTACCGGCGGTGCCGCCGTCCGCCCGCGTGCTGTGTGTCGGGCTGAACTACCGGAACCACGCCGCCGAGGCGGGATTGCCGATCCCGGACCGCCCGTCGATCTTCGGCCGCTGGACGGCGTCGCTGGCCGCCACCGGCACGCCGGTCCGCGTCCCGGTCGACGAACCGGGACTCGACTGGGAGGTCGAGCTGGCGGCCGTCGTCGGGCGCCCGATGCACCGGGTGGACGCGGGCGCCGCGCTCCGCGGGGTGCTGGGTTACGCGGCGTTCAACGACCTGTCGGCGCGCCGGCATCAGATGCACTCGCCGCTGTGGACGCTGGGCAAGAACGCGGACGCCAGCGGTCCGATCTCGCCGATCGTCACCGCGGACGAGGTGGGTGACCCGGCCGCGGGCTGGCGCCTGACCACGAGGGTCAACGGCACGGTGATGCAGGACGGCAGCACCGCGGACATGATCTTCTCGGTGGGCGAGGTGCTGGCGTACGTCAGCGAGGTGCTCACGCTGCATCCGGGCGACGTGTTGATCACCGGGACGCCCGCAGGGGTGGGATTCAAGCGCACCCCGCCGATCTACCTGACCGCCGGTGACGAGGTCGCGGTGGAGATCGACGGCGTCGGCCGGGTCGTGACGCCCGTGATCGCCACCGACGACTGCTGACGCCCGGAATCAGGCCCGTTCCGGCCCTCCCACTGAGTAGGAAACCCGCCGTCCGGAGCCCGGGGTGAGGCGCCGCGATGCTTGACTCTGGCCGTTCATGCCGACCGACCCCAGGGTGGAAATTGATGGGCGAACCGATCCTGATCGAAACGCCGCACAGCACGCGCGAGCCCCTGGTGCTGCACGGACTGTCCGACCTGGCCAGTCGCATCGGCCAGGAACTCGGCGCGAGCGACTGGCGAACGGTGGAGCAGAAGGACATCGACCTGTTCGCCACGCTGACCGGCGACGAGCAGTGGATTCACGTGGACCCGGAGCGTGCGAAGTCCGGCCCGTTCGGCACCACCGTGCAGCACGGATTCCTCACGCTGGGCATGGCCACCGGGTTCCTCTGGGAGGTCTGCACGGTCGAGGGCTTCAAGGTCGTGCTGAACTACGGCCTGAACAAGGTCCGGTTCCCCGCACCGCTGCGGGTCGGCAGCCGCATGCGGATGCATGTTCAGCTGGCCAGCGTGCGTGCCCTCGACGGGCATCGCGGGCACGGCGCCGAGGCCGTCTACCGGCTCTCGTACGAGGTCGAGGGCGAGGACAAACCCTGCTGCGTGGCCGATCTGGTGTTCCGCTACTACGACTGACCGCACCCGCCTGGGCACCACCAAGGAGAGGAATCATGACGACCACGTCACGGCCGGAGATCGGTCAGAGCATCGAAGCGAACGGCATCAGGACCAACTACCTGGAGGCCGGGTCCGGCGAGGAGACCGTGGTGATGATCCACGGGTCGGGACCGGGGGTGACGTCGTACTCGAACTGGCGCCTGGTCATCCCGAAGCTCGGTGAGCACTTCCGGGTCATCGCACCCGACATGGTCGGCTTCGGCTTCTCCGACCGGCCGGAGGGCATCAGCTACAGCCTGCAGACCTGGGCAGACCAGACCGTCGGCGTCATGGACGCGCTCGGCATCGAGAAGGCGCACCTCGTCGGGAACAGCTTCGGTGGCTCGATCGCGTTGCGGATCGCCACCCAGCACCCCGACCGGATCGGCAAGCTCGTGCTGATGGGCAGCATGGGTGTGCCGTTCGAGATCACCGAGGGCCTCGACCGGGTCTGGGGCTACGGCGGCACGATCGAGGACATGCGCCGGGTGCTGGACGTCTTCGCCTACTCCCGCCAGCTGGTCAACGAGGAGCTGGCCCAGGTGCGGTACGCGGCGAGCGTGGAACCTGGTTTCCAGGAGGCCTTCTCGTCGATGTTCCCGGCCCCGCGGCAGCGCTGGGTGGAGGCGATGGTCACGCCCGACGAGGAGATCCGCAAGCTGCAGCATCGCACGCTGATCGTGCACGGCCGCGAGGACCAGGTGATCCCGGTCGCCAACTCCTACCGGCTCGAGGAGCTGATCGACAACGCCGATCTCGCCGTCTTCTCGCACTGCGGGCACTGGTCGATGATCGAGCGCACCGCCGACTTCAACCGGCTGGTCCGCGACTTCTTCCTCGACCGCCCGACCACCGTCGTGATCACCCCGAGCGACGAGTAGGCGCCATGGCGACCACGAAGACCACCGAAACCAGCGCCGAGCCGGCCGATGTCGATGCCGCGCCAGCCGCGGACCTCGGCGACCGGGACCCCGCACTGCTGCGGCGCATCTACGAGTACATGGTGCTCACCAGGGCCGTCGAGGACCGGATGGTCGCCATGTACCGGGGCGGCGACCTGCTCGGCTCGCTGTACACCGGCCACTGGCACGAGGCGATCAGCGTCGGCGCGGCGTCGACCCTCGGCCCGGACGACTACATGGCGCCGATCCATCGCGACCTCGGCGCGCATCTCTGGCGGGGCATGGAGCCCTGGGCGGTGATGGCCAGCTTCATGGGCAAGGCGACCTCGACCACCGGCGGCCGCGACGGCACCCTGCACTACGGCCGGCTGGACCTCGGCATCTACAACCTGCCGAGCCACATCCCCGCCAACTTCCCGGTCGCCACGGGCATGGCGTTCGCCGCGAAGTACCGCGGCGAGGACCGGGTCTGCCTGGCGTTCTGCGGGGACGGCTCCACCTCCAGGGCGGACTTCCACGAGTCGCTGACCATCGCCAGCGTGCAGAAGCTGCCGAACGTGTTCGTCATCGAGAACAATCAGTTCGCCTACTCGACACCGCTTCCGCTGCAATCGAACTCGGCGACGTTCGCGGACAAGGCGGTGGCCTACGGGATCCCCGGCACCCGGGTCGACGGCACCGACGTGATCGCGGTGCACGACGCGGTGGCGCAGGCCGTGGCGCGGGCGAGGGCGGGGGACGGGCCCTCCATCGTCGAGGGCGTCACGATGCGGATGCACGGGCACGCCGAGCACGACCCGGCCGACTACGTGCCGCGCGAGATGTTCGAGGAGTGGTCCAAGAAGGACCCGGTCGAACTCTTCGAGAAGCGGTTGCTGGCCGCGGGCGTCCTCGACGAGGACGCCGCGAAGCAGGTCCGCGCGGAGGCCAGGCAGGCGGCCATCGACGCCCGCAAGCGCGCGCTCGGCGATCCGATGCCGGACCCGGGCAACATCGAGGAGGGCGTCTATGCCGACTGACCAGGCCACCGAGCAGCAGGCCGAGCGGAAACCCGCGGGACCGGTCGACTCCGGCCAGGCCACCTACCTGGAGGCCGTCGGCCTCGCGCTGGACCACGAGATGTCCCGCGATCCCGACGTCTTCATCATCGGCGAGGACGTGGGCCAGTTCGGCGGTGCCTTCAAGGTGACGAAGGGTTTCCTCGACAAGTACGGCCCGCGGCGGGTGGTGGACACGCCGATCGCCGAGACGGGCTTCACCGGCCTCGCCGCCGGCGCCGCCCTCGTCGGGCTGCGCCCGGTCGTGGAGTACCAGTTCGCGGATTTCATCTCCTGCGCCTTCGACCCGATCATCAACGTGCTGGCGCGGCACCACTGGCGCACCGGCGATCCCATGCCGGTGACCATGCGCGCACCCTTCGGCGGCCGGCTGCGGGCGGGGCCGACCCATTCGCAGAGTGTGGAGAGCTACTTCGCGCACGTGCCCGGCCTGAAGATCGTCATGCCGGGCACGCCGGAAGACGCCGCCGGGCTGTTGATCTCGTCGATCAGGGACAACAACCCGACGCTGTACCTGGAGAACAAGTACCTGTACCGGCGGCTGCGGGCGTCCGGCCCGCTGTCCATGGAACCCATCCCGCTGGGCGTCGCGAAGGTGGTGCGGGAGGGTCGGGACGTCTCCCTGATCACCTACTCGGCGGGCGTCCACCAGGCCGTCGAGATCGCCGACGAGCTGGACAAGGACGGCATCTCCGTCGAGGTCATCGACGTCCGCACGCTCGTTCCGCTGGACGTCGAGACCATCGTCGACTCGGTGCGCAAGACGTCGCGTGCCGTCGTGCTGCACGAGGCCGCCAAGCGGATGGGCTACGGGGCCGAGATCGCCGCCACCATCCAGGAGGAGGCGTTCTGGCACCTCGATCAGCCGGTGGTCCGGATCGGCGCGAAGAACACGCCGACACCGACCAGCCCGCCGCTCGAGGACGCGGTCATCCCGCAGCCGGCCGACATCGCCGAAACGGTGCGGAAGGTGGCCCGAGCATGAGCGGGACCGGGCGGTCGAACCACCGGCGCCGAGCGGGCGCCTCACCGGAAGGCGGGGTGGCGGCATGAGCGACTACGACATCGTCGTCGTCGGCGGCGGTCCCGGCGGATACGCGGCCGCGCTGTACGCGGCCTCGGCCGGGCAGTCGGTGGCGCTGATCGAGAAGGAGAAGGTCGGCGGCACCTGCCTGCACCGAGGGTGCATCCCGGCCAAGGCGCTGCTGCACGCCGCCGAGGTCTTCCGCACCGTCAACCACGCCGGCGAGCACGGCGTCAAGCTGCCGGACGGCGTTACCGCCGAGCCGGACTGGCCCGCGGCGAACAAGCGCAAGGCCGGCATCGTCAACCAGCTGCACAAGGGCCTGTCCGGCCTGCTGAAGCGGCGCAAGGTCACCGTGATCCCCGGCACGGGACGGCTCACCGCCGACGGCGCCGTCGACGTCGACGGCCAGCGCGTGAGCGGCAAGGCGATCATCCTGTGCACGGGTTCGGTGCCGCGGGCGATCCCCGGCATGGACCTGGACGGCGAGCGGGTGGTGAGCTCCGACCACGCGACGAACAGCGCAGCGGACCGGCTTCCGGAACGCGTGGCGGTCATCGGCGGCGGGGTGATCGGCGCCGAGTTCGCCTCCGTGTACACCGATCTCGGAGTCCAGACGACGCTGCTGGAGGCGCTCACGAACGGCGTGCTGCCGATCGGGCCCGACCGCGACGTGGCCAACGTGCTCGCCAAGTCGCTCGCGCGGCGCGGCACCTCGATCCATGCCGAGGCGCGGGTCGGCACCCTCGAGCGGACCGCGAACGGCGTCCTCGTCCCGTACGAGACCCCGAAGGGCGCGGACAAGATCGAGGTCGACCAGGTACTGGTCTCCATCGGCCGTCGCCCGGTGAGCGAGGGAGTCGGGGCGGAGGAGGCCGGCGTCCGCGTCGATCAGCGCGGATTCTTCGAGGTCGACCGCGCGACGATGCAGACCAGCCGGCCCGGGGTCTACGCGATCGGCGACTGCGTCGGCACCCCCGGGCTGGCGCACGTCGCCTACGCCGAGGCCGTCGTGGCCGTCGAGCACGCGATGGGCGAGAACCCCGTGCCGGTCGATTACGACAATGTGCCGTGGGTCGTCTACACCTATCCCGAGGTGGCGTGGGCCGGCCTCACGGAGGCGCAGGCCAAGGAGGCCGGGCACGACGTGGTCGTGCACAAGCACTCGTTCGCCGGGAACGGCCGGGCCATGATCCTCGGCGAGACCGACGGCCTGGTCAAGATCGTCGCCGCCAAGGACGGCCCGATCCTGGGTTTCCACCTGGTCGGCCCGTGGGCCAGCGAGCTGCTGCACGAGGGCTACCTCTCGGTCAACTGGGAGGCGCTGCCGAACGACGTCGGACGGCTGATCCACGCCCACCCGAGCCTGTCGGAGGCGATCGGCGAGACGCTGATCACCTTCTCCGGCCGGTCACTGCACGGCTAGGCAACGAAAAAGTCTGGGAGAGCGCTGATGTCGAACGACGAATGGGTCGTCACGATGCCCAAGCTGGGCGAGACGGTGACCGAGGGCGAGATCACCAACTGGCTCAAGCAGGTGGGCGACGCGGTCGCGTTCGACGATCCGCTGTTCGAGGTGTCGACGGACAAGGTCGACTCCGAGATTCCCAGCCCGTACGACGGTGTCATCGCCGAGATCATGGTGACCGCGGGCCAGACGGTGCCGGTCGGCACCCCGCTGGTGCGCATCTCGGCCGGCGGGGCGGCGGTGGTGGAGAACCGGATACCCTCCGCCGCGCACGGCGTGGCCGCCGCCGGTGGCCGCGATCTCGGCGATCCGGCGGCGCCGCAGATGGGCGGCTCCGAGGGTCCGTCCGACGAGGTGGCCGGCCTGGGCACGCCGACCGGTGCGTTGCACGACATCACGATGCCCAAGCTCGGCGAGACCGTCACCGAGGGCACGATCGGCAGTTGGCTCAAGCAGACCGGTGACACGGTCGCGTTCGACGACCCGCTGTTCGAGGTGTCGACGGACAAGGTCGACTCCGAGATCCCCAGTCCCTACGACGGCGTGCTCGTCGAGATCCTCGTGCAGGCAGGGGAGACCGTGCCGGTCGGCACGCCGCTCGCGCGGATCGGCGAGCCCGGGGGCGCCCCGCCCGCTTCCGGCGGTGCGGGGGCCACCGCGTCGCCGGCGCCCGCCCCGGCGAGCCCGGCGACGACCCCGGCCACCGCCGGCGCGCCGACCGGGAACGGAGCGGCTGCGCCCGGCGCAGCGCCGGCCCAGGCCGGCCGCATGCTCTCGCCACTGGTCCGCCGGCTCGCGGCCGAGGCCGGGCTGGATGTCTCGACCATCGCCGGCACCGGCACCGGGGGCCGCATCCGGCGCGAGGACGTGCAGCGTGCGATCGCCGACGGAGGTGCCGCGTCCGCGGCGCCGGCCGCCGCGCCCCCGGCGGCTGCCGCCGCACCGAGCACGGCCACCCCCGACGCCGCGGCGCCCGCATCCCCGGCGGCCGGTGGCGACCAGCGCGACGAGGTCGTCACGCTGTCCCGCATGCGGCTGGTCGTCGCCCAGGGCATGATGGCCTCGCTCGCCCAGTCGGCGTCCGTGTGGACCTCGATCGAGGTCGACTTCGACAACGTCGAGCGGGTGCGGGCGAAGCACAAGGACCGGTTCAAGAAGGACACCGGCGCGTCATTGTCCTACCTGCCCTTCATCTCCCGAGCCGTGATCGACGCACTGCGGGCGTTCCCGACGGTGAACTCGTCGATCGACATCCCGGCGAAGACGATGACCCTGCACCCGTACGTGAACCTGGGCATCGCCGTCGACCTGGATCAGCAGGGGCTCGTGGTCCCGGTGGTCCGCGACGCCGACTCGCTGAACATGCGGGGCATCGCGAAGAAGATCACCGAACTCGCCGGCGCAGCCCGGGGAAAGAAGCTCGGTGTCGCGGACATGCAGGGCTCGACCTTCACCATCACCAACCCCGGCCCGTTCGCCAGCTACGCGTCGGCGCCGATCATCAACCAGCCGAACGTCGCCATCCTGTGCACCGACGGCGTGAAGCGTCGCCCGGTGGCGGTCGGCGACGCGATCGCCATCCATCCGACGGGCATCGTCGGGCTCGTCTACGACCACCGCGCCTTCGACGGCTCGACGGCATCGCTGTTCCTCATGCACATCCGCGATTCGCTCGAGAAGCGCGACTGGGAACCCGAAGTCGGCTGACAGGTTGGCTGCGCGGTCGGCGGATTCGAGAGGCGAGCCGGGGCAGCCGGAACCGGTGACCGTCACCGTCGCGCGGCGGGTCGCCGCGGGTCGGGAGGTGGACTTCGAGCGCTGGAGCGACGACCTCACCGGGCTCGCCACGGCGTACCCGGGATTCCTGGGCGCCGGGATGCTGCGGCCGAGCAGGGTGGGGCAGCCGTGGCACGTCATCTTCCGGTTCGACAGTCCGGAGCATCTGCGGGCGTGGGAGAACTCGGCCGAGCGTGCCCAGATGCTCACGGCCGGCGACGATCTCGTCGACTCCACGCACGTGCACCGGGTCACCGGCCTGGAGACCTGGTTCGAGCTGCCGGGACGCACGGCGCCCGCGCCGCCGAAGTGGAAGATGTTCGTGGTCTCGGGCAGCGTCTTCTTCCTGTTGAATCTGCTGCTCAGCCTGGGCTACGGCTGGGGGATGGCCTCCTGGCCGCTGCCGGTGCGCATCGCGCTGATCTCGTTCCCGGTCACCGCCATCGCCACCTGGCTGGTGATGCCGCGGGTCGCCGGCTGGCTCCGGAGATGGCTGTACGCCGCCCCGCGGGGGAGCGGCGACAGGCCGTGATCGAGATCCGCGGCGAAAGTCTCGGGCCTGTCAGGCCCTCGCCGCGGCCGCGTCGCCGTCGTACAGCACGACCCCCATGCCGTTGATCCACTCGTAGACCGCCTCGTAGGCCAGCACCTTGCCCGGTGCACCGCCCATCGCGGCCGCCAGCGCGACCCAGGCGCGGATCTCGCCGGTGCCGTTGCCGGCCTCCATCAGCTCGTCGTTCGGGATGTCCAGGATCGGGCTGAGGTCGCCGCTCGCCAGCACGTCCAGGAACCAGTGGTCGAACTCCTCGTCGATGTCTCCCACCCGCGGCTCGCCGACGAAGTGCGACAGGCCGCCACCAGCGACGAGACCGACACGCTCCAGTCCGTCGTAGGACCGGATGGCGTTTCCCAGCGCGACGCCGAAATCGTGGAACTGCTGCACGGTCATCAGCGGCGGCGTCGTGCAGTTGAGCACGATCGGCACCATCGGCAGTTCCATGCTGTTGTCGAGCCAGTAGTAGACGGTCATGAAGCCGTGGTCGATCTTCATCCCGTACGACAACGCCGGCTGCTGGCCTTGTTTGACGAGCTCGGCGGTGATGTGCGAGGCGAGCCCGGCGTCCGACGGCACCATCTTCTTCGGCACCTGCAGCCACACCTCCGGCGGCCCGAGGTGCTCGTCGTCGAGGCCGACCGCGATCTGCGGGAGGCCGTCGAGAAAGAAGTTCGTGAAGTGCTCGCCGGTCATCATGACGATGGCCTGGACACCGGTGTCCCTGGCGACGTCGCGCACCTTCTCCAGCGCGCCGAAGAAGTTCTCGGCCTGTTGCCGCGGCGCGGACCCGGGGTCCGCCGTCATCATCGGGGCGTGCGAGGCCGAGTAGGCCATGACTATTTCTGCCATCGTGTCTTCTTCCTCGCTGGGACGGCGCCCGAGTTCTCCAACAACGGGCGGTAGTCGGCTCGCTTGTAGCCCAGGGCCCGGCAGAAGCCGTTGACGATCACCGGGTGCGTGCCCATCGCGTAGATGGCCCCGATGTCCGGCTCCTCGAGCGCCCTGACCTCCTCCGGGGTGAGCTTGTAGCCCTCCGTGACGATGGCCGGTTTCGGCCCGTCCCCGGCGGCCTCCAGTCTTCGCAGATGATCGAACAGTGCCTTCTGCACCATGTAGAGGGTCATGCCGCTCGCTCGCACCTCCCTTTCTGTCCGCTGCCTCGCCGTCCAGCGCGCTCCGGCCTCCGGTCGACGGCCGATAGGCCCGGTAGCCTGCGCGGCACCCGGGCACGATCACGCTAGTTCGGGCGGTCGGGAACCCGCCCGGAGGGCGTGCGACTTTCCATCGAGTGGATGTCCCGGCTCCCGTCCGCGGGCCGCGTCAGGCTCGGGCGGGCAGCTTCAGCAGCCGTTCCGCGTTGCCCCCGAGGATCGCCGCGGTGTCCGGCTCGGCCAGCCCGAGGGCGAGCACCGTCTGCAGCGGCGTGCGGTCGCCGAGCTCGAAGGGATGATCGGTGCCGAGCAGCACGTGATCCACGCCGACGTCCTCGACGAGGCGGCGCAGCAGGGTGGTCGAGAACACCGCGGTGTCGTAGTACAGGGTGTCGGTGAGCTCGCTCGGCGGGACCGCTGTCGTGTGCGCGACATCCTTGCGATCCCAGCCCATGTCGAGCCGGCCGCGCAGTGACGGCAGGCAGCCGCCGCCGTGCGCCAGGCAGAGCCGCAGCGGGTGCCGCTCCAGCACCCCGCCGAAGGTCAGCCGGGCTACCGCGAGCGCGGTCTCCATCGGGTAGCCGACCAGCTGCGGCAGCCAGAAGTCGCGCTGCCGCGTGGGATCGGGCACGCCGCTCGGGTGCAGGAAGACGAACGTCGAGCGCTCCGCCAGCAGCGCCCACAGGTCGTCGTTGACGGGGTCGTCCAGGTCCCGCCCGCCGCCGCGGCTGCCGATCGCGATCCCGGCGAGCCCGAGATCGTCGAGCGCACGCCGGGCCTCGTCCGCCGCGCCGGCCCAGCCGACGGGCACGGACGCGAGGCCGAGCAGCCGGTCCGGGGCGGCATCGACGTAGGCGGCCAGCTCGTCGTTGCCGGCGGCGACGACGTCGCGCACGAAGTCGCCGTCGTCCGCGGTGGACGCGAACAGGAACGGCGGCAGCGAGACCACGTGCCGGTCGACCCCGACCTCGTCCATCTCGACCAGCCGGCGAGGCACCTCGTACTGCGAGACGGCCAGCGGGAGCGGGGCGTTCGGGCCCACGCCGCTGACGCGCGGATCCAGGCGGACGATCCCGTCCGGCACGCCGGACAGGTCGGCGAGGCCGCGGGCCGCCAGCTGCTCCAGGAGGGGCAGCGGCATGGCGTGGCTGTGCACGTCCACCGCGCGGCCGTCCCACGCCGGCCGGTCGGTCCCGCCGTTGTCCGATCGCGTCTGCACCCGATCACTCTCGTCGGGCCGGCGGGCCGTCACCAGTCGCTCTCACTGGTCGGAAGGTCGGGCGCCGCCCGACGCCGGCCGGCAACGCGCGTGAAACCCTTCGTGCGACGTGACGGCGCGGAACCGACCGGCCGCCGCGGGACGAGAGGAGCCGCCGGCATGACGATTCCGGACGCCCAGCAGGAGATCGAGGCCGCGGCCCAGCGGGTCCGCGACCTGACCGAGCGAGTGGTCGCCCAGGCCAAGGAGAACGGCCTGGTGTGGCTCGAGGGCTACGAGAAGATGCTCAAGAACCTGCTGGACCTGCAGGAGCAGGCGGCGCAGGGCTCCGGCACCGAATGGGTGACCTCGCTCGCCACCGCGCAGGCGAACTTCGTGCGGCAGACCTCGGAGGTCTTCTTCTCGGCCGTCAGTAAGCAGCTCAAGAGTTGACCGACGCGGCTCGCTCGGCAGTGCGGCACATCGACGAGGACATGGGGAGCGACCCGGCATGATCAGTGGCACGACCACCCTGATTGCGCACATGGGTTTTCCGACCTACACCTTCAAGTCGCCGATGATCTACAACCCCTGGTTCGAGAGCAACGGGGTCGACGCGGTCGTCGTGCCGATGGGGGTCAAGGCTGAGGACTACCCGGACTTCTTCCGGTCCGTCTTCCGGCTCACGAACATCCGCGGGGCGCTCGTCACGATGCCGCACAAGGTCACGACGATGGAGCTGGTCGACGAGATCAGCCCGATCGCGGCCGTCGCGGGCGCCACCAACGCCGTGCTGCTGCGCGAGGACGGGACGCTGCTGGGCGACCAGTTCGACGGCGCCGGCTTCGTCCGCGGGGTTCAGCACAAGGGGTTCGAGGCCGCGGGCAGGCGGGCGCTGATCGTCGGCAACGGCGGCGTCGGCTCGCCCATCGCGGCATCGCTGGCCGCCATCGGCATCGCGGGACTCGGCCTGTTCGACCCCAACGCGGCGGCATCCGAGGCGCTCGCGGAGCGGATCGGAAAGCATTACCCGGAGGTCGATGTCGCGATCGGGTCGAAGGACCCCGACGGCTACGACCTGGTCGTCAACGCGACGCCGATCGGCATGAAGGACGGCGACCCGCTGCCCGTCGACGTCGACCGCATCGCCCCGGGGTCGTACGTGGGCGACGTCGTGCTGAAGGCCGAGGTCACCCCCTTCCTGGCTGCCGCCAAGGACAAGGGCTGCACGATCCAGGTCGGCAGCGACATGCTCTTCGAGATGATCCCGGCCTACCTGGAGTTCTTCGGGTTCGGCTCCGCGACACCGGATGAGCTCCGTGCCGTCGCCCAGATCTGACAGCGCCGCGATGGCCGGCCGCTGGACGTTCATCATCGCGTTCGCGGCGGGCGGTCTGGCGATCCTCGCCGGCCTGATCGTGCTCCGGGACGCCGCGGGCACCGAGATCGCGCCGTTCGGCTGGCTTCTCATCGTGATCGGAGCGTTGGCGCTGCTCGCGAACGTGGCCATCTGGAACCAGCGCCGATGAGCGGTCGCTGAGGCGCCGATGAGGTGCGAATCGTCGGTGGCAGCGACATCGCCGCCGCCGAGATGATTCCTGCGATGCGCACGGTGAGCCAACCGATCTCGCCGTGGCGAGCGGCACGGCCGCGCGGGCCGGAGCCTTCGCCGCCGCCCGCGCGATCGTCGTCCTGCCGGGCGATGGACGCCCGCTGGCCGAGCGCGACGACGTGGACGCGGTCCACGTCAGCCCGTCCGACGCGCCACCAGGTCACGCTGCGCGCGTTCGGCGAGGCGGTCGCGGCTCATCCACCCGCTGCGCCCTGAAGTCGCTGGTCAGCGCGGCGCCGCCGCGCGCCGGCGCCGAACCCGTGCGGACCGATGCCGTCCAGCGGAAAAGGGCGTCTTCCTCGTTGACCGGGTCAATCCATGACGGTGCACTGAGCCCGGACAGCCGCCGCGCGCCGCGCCGGGGCCCAGCGCTGAGGGAGAGCCACATGCCAGACGTCATCCAGGAGCCACCGGGCTCGCACGAACCCACGGAGCACGTGAAGACGCCGAAGAAGGCGGCCGCCAGCGGCTGGATCGGCAGCGCGCTCGAGTACTACGACTTCTTCATCTACGCGCAGGCCGCCGCCCTGGTGTTCCCGACGCTGTTCTTCCCGTCGGACAACCCGCAGATCGGCGTCGTCGCGTCCTTCGCCACCTTCGGCGTCGGGCTACGTCGCGCGGCCGATCGGCGCGTTCGTCCTCGGGCACTGGGGTGACACCCACGGCCGCAAGAACGTGCTCGTGCTCTGCATGCTGCTGATCGGCGTCTCCACCTTCGGCGTCGGCCTGCTGCCGACCTACGCGGCGGTCGGCATCTGGGCGCCGATCCTGCTGGTCATCCTCCGGCTGATCCAGGGCTTCGCGGTCGGCGGCGAGATCTCCGGCGCCAGCGCGATGATCCTCGAACACTCGCCGTTCGGCAGACGCGGCTTCTACACCAGCTTCAGCCTGCAGGGGGTGCAGGCCGGGCAGGTGTTCGCGGCCGCGATCTTCCTCCCGCTGTCCGCGATCATGCCGACCGAGGCCTTCAACACGTGGGGCTGGCGCATCCCGTTCCTGCTCAGCGCCATCGTGGTGTTCGCCGGGTACATGATCCGCCGCAACGTCGACGAGACGCCCGCGTTCGAGGAGGAGGCGGACCACGCCGAGGTGCCCAAGGCGCCGATCGTCATGGCCGTCAAGGAGAACGGCGTCGACATGCTCCGCGTCGTCTGCATGGCGCTGATGAACGCCATCCCCACCGCGGTCACGGTGTTCGGCGCGACCTTCGCCACCAACGCCGGCTACGGCGTCGGCCTGACCTCGACGAACTACCTGTGGATCTCGGTGTCCGGGCAACATCGTCGCCGTCATCCTGATCCCGTTCGTCGGCAACCTCTCCGACAAGATCGGCCGCCGCCCGGTGATGATCTTCGGCTGCGTCGCCTCCGGCATGCTGGCCTACCCGTACCTGTACTTCGTCGCCCAGGGCAACCTGACGATGGCGTTCGTCTTCGCCATCCTCATGTGGGGCGTCGTCTACCAGGGCTACAACGCCGTCTTCCCGTCCTTCTACCAGGAGCTGTTCCCGACCAAGACCCGGGTGACCGCGTTCGCGGTGTCGCAGAACCTCGGCACGCTGATCACCGCCTTCCTGCCGGCGATCTACGCGGCCATAGCCGGACCGGCCCCGGGCGCCTGCGTGGTGGACAAGAAGTTCGCCCCGGACGTGGTGCTGCCGTCTGGCGAGACCTGCCGGGCGGTGGCCGACGCCATCGAGTCGAAGGTCGTCTGGACGGTGGGCAGCATCACCCTCGCGCTGGCCGATCATCGCCGCGATCTCCGCCTTCACCGCGCGCGAGACGTTCCGCGTCCACATGAACGACCTGGGCAACAAGAACGCGGTTCCGGTGCCCAAGGACGAGTACGACCGGATCCGCACCACGGGGGAGGACGTGCCGGTCTCCTGAGCCCGCCGGCGTGCCTCCGTCGCGGGGCGGCACGCCCACGGTCATGCAGCGGGCCGGGTCGACCATGTCGACCCGGCCCGCTCGGCATGCCGGTGCCTTCTGCCCTCCGGAAGTCGCGCCGCAGCGCCCCGACCTGCGGAAGGATGATCCACATGACGTCAGTGACCGTGCTCAACGGACCGAACCTGAACCTGCTCGGCACCCGCAAGCCCGAGGTGTACGGCCGCACGACGCTGGCCGACGTCGAGAAGATCTGCCAGGGCGACGCGGACAAGCTCGGCCTCGAGCTGCGCTTCCTGCAGTCGAACTACGAGGGCCAGCTGATCGAGTGGATCCACGAGCTCGGTCCCGCGTTCAAGTCGGGCGAGTCGATCGGCGCCGTGTACAACCCCGGTGCGCACACGCACTACTCCTACGCGATCCGCGACGCCATCGAGGCCGCGCAGGTGCCGGTGATCGAGCTGCACATCTCGAATGTGCATGCCCGCGAGGAGTTCCGGCACCACTCGGTGGTCTCGCCCGTCGCGCGGGGGATCGTGGTCGGCTTCGGAATTCCCGGCTACTCGCTGGCGATCCGCGGCCTGCACGAACTGCACGAGGCCGAGGTGACGAAGAACCTGCAGCCAGGCGTCCGCACGTGAGCCGCGGTGCGAATCGCCGTAGCCGGCGCGGGCCTCATCGGGCAGCGGCACATCGAGGAGATCGACGCCAGCGACTCCGCCGACCTGGCCGCGATCGTCGACCCCGTGCCCGCCGCGGAGGACATCGCCCGCAAGTACTCGGTGCGGCGCTACGCCACCCTCGCCGACCTGTTCGCGGCCGACCGGCCCGACGGCGTCATCCTGGCGACGCCGAACCAGCTGCACGTCGACGGCGGGCTGGAGTGCGTGGCCGCCGGGGTGCCGGTGATCGTGGAGAAGCCGATCGGCGACTCGGTCGCCTCGGCCGTCCGGCTGGTCGAGGCGGGCGAGGCCGCGGGCGTGCCGATTCTCACGGGGCACCACCGCAACTACAGCCCGATCATGGCCAGGGCGCGCGAGATCGTGGCGAGCGGCGCCATCGGCCCCATCGTCGCCGTGGTGGGCACCGCGCTGTTCCACAAGCCGGACGACTACTTCGACGCCGGCGGCGGCTGGCGGCGGCAGCCGGGCGGCGGGCCGATCCTGCTCAACCTGATCCACGAGGTGAACAACCTGCTCTCGCTCGTCGGCGACATCATCCGCGTGCAGGCCGTGACGTCGAACGCGACGCGGGGATTTCCCGTCGAGGACACCGCGGCCATGGTCTTCACCTTCGCCAACGGCGCGCTCGGCACCTTCCTCCTGTCGGACACCGCCGCGTCGCCCCGGTCATGGGAGCAGACGTCCCGGGAGAACAAGAGCTACGACAGCTTCGACGACGAGGACTGCTATCACATCGCCGGCTCCAGGGGGTCCCTGTCGGTGCCCACCATGCGGCTCAGGGTGTACGAGGGAAACAGGTCATGGTGGGAACCGCTCACCTCGTCGACGGTCGAGGTGGCCCGCACCGACCCACTGGCGAACCAGGTCGAGCACTTCGCGGCGGTTCTCCGCGGCGAGGCCGAGCCGATCTGCAGCGGCCGGGACGGCCTGAGGACGCTCAGGGTGGTCGACGCCGTCGTCGAGGCGGCCCGGACCGGACGACCCGTCGACATCGCCGGCTGAGGCGCGGCCCCATCTCGAGCGGGCACCCGACGCCGGGCGATCGCACCGGCGCACGCCGTCCCGAACCGGCACGTTCGCGCTGGACGGAAGACGCGGCCGCGCCGCCCGGCAGCGTCCGATGATGGCCAGGGGAGGTGGCGATCATGCGCTCGGACCGATCGGATGCCGGCCCGACACTGCGCGACATCGCGCCCGCGGCGTTCGTCCCGCCGGCCGTGTTCGCCGTCGGCCAGGGCGCCATCGCGCCGGTGGTGGTCATCTCCTCGATCGACCTCGGGGCTTCGCCCGCGGGAGCCGCGCTGGTCGTCGCGACCGCCGGGTTCGGCCAGATCGTCGCGGACGTCCCCGCCGGCGCCCTCGTCCACCGGTACGGCGAGCGCGCGATGATGATCGCCGCCGCCGGCCTGACCGTGCTCGCCCTGCTGGGTTGCATCTTCGCGCCGAACCTGGCGGTGTTCACGGCGTCGATCTTCGTGACCGGGATCTGCACGGCCGTCTGGCTGCTCGCGCGGCAGGCGTACGTCGCCGCCGTCGTGCCGTTCCGGCTGCGCGCCCGCGCGATGTCGACGCTCGGCGGGGTCTACCGGATCGGCCTGTTCGTCGGACCGTTCGTCGGCGGCGCCGTCGTGGCGATCACCGGACCGTGGGGCGCCTACGCGGTGCACATCGTGGCGGCCCTCATCGCGGCCGGGATCCTCGCGCTGGTCCGGGATCTGACCGAGAAGCCGGACGAGAGGCCCGACGCGCCCACCGTGCTTGCGCTCCTCGCCGTCGTGCGCGAACAGCGTCCGGTGCTGTCGACCCTCGGCACGGGCGTGCTGGTGATCAGCGCGATCCGCGCCACCCGGCAGGTCGCGATTCCGCTCTGGGGCCAGCATCTCGGGCTCAGCCCGGCGGCGATCTCGGTGATCTTCGGCGTCTCCGGCGCGGTGGACATGCTGCTGTTCTATCCGGCCGGCAAGGCGACGGACCGGTTCGGCCGGTCCTGGGTGGGCGTTCCGTCCGTCCTGCTGCTCGGCGCCTCGCTCGCCCTGGTACCGCTGACGCACTCCGCGGTGTGGCTGACGGTGGTCGGCCTGGTGATGGGGGTCGGCAACGGCATGAGTTCGGGCATCGTGATGACGCTCGGCGCGGACCTCGCCCCGCCGGCGCAGCGTCCGGTCTTTCTCGGGGTCTGGCGGGTGTTCTCCGACACCGGGAACGCCGCGGGTCCGTTCGTCATCTCGGGGGTCACGGCGCTGGCGACCCTCGGCGCCGGCATCGTCGCGATGGGCCTCGTCGGGGTCCTGGGTGCCGCCTGGCTCGGCTACTGGATCCCGCGGCGCGGCCACCCCAGGGGGTGACGGTCACGCCGCGGCGCGGCGCAGCACGTCCCGCGCGGCGTCGGCGCTGACGCGCGCCGCGTGGTCCACCCCGAGGGACACCAGCTCATCGGAGATGACCTCCACGGAGACGACTCTCGGATGAACCCCGTGCGCCCGCAGGGCGCGGGTGAGGCCCACCGCGTCGGCGTGCCCGTGCCCCGGCGGCAGCCGGTGGCCGAGCGACTCGGCGCGTGCCGGCTGCATCGGTTCCGCCCGTACGTCGCACAACTGGAACGAGACGATCCGATCGGCGGGCACGCCGTCCAGCGCGGCGGTCGACTGGCCGGCGCGGGCCCAGTGCCACACGTCGACGATCAGGGCGCCGTTCGGCCGCCCGGCGTCGCCGACGACGCGCCAGGCGGCGGTCAGATCGGGAACCCCGCTGTACGGCATGAACTCCAGGGCGACGGTCAGTTCGCCGGCGCGGTCGCAGAGTGCGGCGAACGACGCGGTGATCGCGTCGTGCGGCAGCCGCTGGAGCAGGCCGGCGTTGACGTGCCGGACGCCGAAGGCGCGGGCCATCTCGAAGACCGCTCGCTCCTTGCGCCGCTGCTCGGCCGTGCGGTCGGCGCCGGAGCCCCAGTCGGTGACGTACTCGACCTCGCGCACCGGGACCCCGGCCGCGCCGGCGATCTCGGCCATCGCCGCGCCGTCGAGTCCGGAAAGCTCCGCCGCCCAGTAGTTCTCGGCGCGCAGCCCGATGCCGTCGTAGCCGGCTGCGGCGGCCGCCCTGACCCGGTCGCGGAAGCCGACCGTGGTGCCGAGGGTGTACGAGCTGACCACGAACGGCGGCGGCGTGGCCGGGTCGGCGGCGAGCACCGCGGTCTCGGTGGTGACCACCCGTCGAGTGTGGCCATCGGCGGCAGCGCCGGCGGCCACCTTCCGATGAGCGGAACGGGCTCGACGGCGGCGGGCAGCGCCCCCTCTACTGGACCATGTGACGAGGCGCCGATGACGCGGGCCGCACCAGCGCCGGTGAACTGTGACCTGCTGGTGGTCGGCGGCGGGGCCGCCGGTCTCGCGGCCGCGGTGACCGCGGCGTACCACGGGCTCTCGGTGGTCGTCGCCGAGAAGGCCTCCGTGCTGGGCGGCGCGACGGCGTGGTCCGGCGGCTGGCTGTGGGCGCCGCTGAACCCGCTCTCGCAGGCGGCGGGCATCGTCGAGGACATCGACGCGCCCCGCACGTATCTCGAGCACGCGCTCGGCGAGGACTACGACGAACCGAGGGTCGAGGCCCTGCTGCACAACGCGCGGCACATGGTGGCGTTCTTCGAGCGGCACACCCGGCTGCAGTTCGTCAGCGGCACGTGGATCGCCGACATCGAGGGCGATCTGCCCGGTGCCGGCACGGGCGGGCGGTCCGTCGGTCCGAAGCCGATCAACGCCCGCGCCCTGCGCAAGGACCTGCGCACGATGGTCCGGCCGCAGCTGTACGAGACCTCGTTCCTCGGCATGGGCATCATGGCCGGCCCGGACCTGCAGGCATTCCTGCACGCGACTCGCTCGCCGCGCTCGTTCCTGCACGCCGGCTGGCGGACCGCATTCCACGTCCTGGACCTGATCACCTACCGCCGGGGCATGCGCCTGGTGAACGGTCCGGCGCTCGTCGCGCGGCTGGTCAAGTCGGCCGACGAGGCCGGCGTGCGGCTCTGGGTCGACGCCCCGGTGACGGACCTGATCACCGCGGACGGCGCCGTGACCGGGGCCGTCGTGGCGCGGCCGGGCGGCGCGGTCACGGTTCGGGCCGCGCGCGGGGTCGTGCTGGCCGCCGGCGGCTTCCCGCGCGACGTGGAGCGCCGGCGGGCGTTCTTCCCGCGCACGCCGACGGGCCAGGAGCACTGGACCCTCGCGCCGCCCGAGACGACCGGCGACGGCATCGATCTGGGCGAGGCGGCGGGCGGTCGCCTCGACACGTCACTGGCGTCGCCGGCCGCGTGGTGCCCGGTCTCCCTGGTGCCGTACCGGAGCGGCCGGGTCGGCACCTACCCGCACATCGTCGACCGCGGCAAGCCGGGTCTGATCGCGGTGCTGTCGACCGGGAAGCGGTTCGTCAACGAGGCCGACGGCTACTACCAGTTCACCGACGCCATGATCGAGTCGGCGCCGGAGGGGGAACAGGTCGCCGCGTGGCTGATCTGCGACCACGCGTTCCAGCGGCGGTACCCGTTCGGCATGTCGAAGCCGTTCCCGGTGCCGGTGTGGCCGTACCTCCGGTCCGGCTACCTGAAGCGGGGAAAGACGCTGATGGAGCTGGCATCTCGGTGCGGGATCGACGGGCGGGAGCTCACCCGCACCGTCGAGCGCTTCAACGCGCACGCGCGGGAGGGCGACGATCCCGACTTCGGCCGCGGCCGCACCGCGTTCAACCGCGGGTCCGGCGACCCGGACCACAGTCCCAACCCGTCGCTCGCCCCGATCGAGAAGGGGCCGTTCTACGCGATCAAGGTGCTCCCCGGCAGCTTCGGCACCTTCTTCGGGCTCCGGTGCGACGCGGACGCGCGCGTGCTCGACGCCGCGGGCAGTCCCATCGCCGGCCTCTACGCGGCGGGCAGCGACCAGGCGAACGTGATGGGCGGGCACTACCCGTCCGGCGGGATCAACATCGGCCCGGCGATGACGTTCGGCTACATCGCCGGCCGGCACGCCGCCGGCGTCCGGGACTACGAGAACCTCGTCCCGGTGCCCGGCAACGACGGGATCTGACGTTTCGCCGTGCCCGGGCGGATCGGCCCGGACTCGGCCGTCCCGGCCCGGTCTGCGATCGGCCTGCGATCGATCTGCGATCGGTCCGCGATCGGCGCGCCGGTCAGCGCAGCCGCACCGTCCCGGTCTGCAGCCGGAAGCCGATCCACAGCAGGGCCGCCTCGAGCCAACGTGCCGGGGTCAGCGCGGCGAGCGCGCCGCCGACACCCGGCGTGCCCGGCGGCTCGGCGGCGAGGTCGCTCTCCATGCGGTGGCGATCGGCGGCCATGCCGAGGGCAGTGCTGACGAGGCGATCCCCCCAGCGCTGCCGGAAAGCGTTGCCGTCCATCGTGATGATCTCCTCGGGTCGGGCTCGGTGACGCGGGCGAACCCGTGAGCGCGCCGGCGCCGCGTCGTCGAGGAGCGGGAGAAGGTTCGTCCCGACGACCAGGCTACCCGGCGCCCACCCGGTCGGAGTCCCGCTGGCGGCGGTGCGCTGCCATCCGGATCGGCGCGTTGAACTCCCCGTAGCCGGCGTAGTCGCCGATCCGCTGCACCACCTCGAAGAAGACCCGGCCGCCGATGACATCGGTGTAGAAGTGCAGGAACTCGCCCGTGGCATCCCGATCGAGCAGCACACCGAGCTCGCGCATCGCGCTGAGCTGGGCCTCCGGCGGCCAGAGCCGGGCGTCCAGGTCGTCGTAGTAGTTGTCCGGGATCGGCAGGATGGGCGCGCCGGCCGCGCGGGCGGCTCTGGCGGCCGCGATGGCGTCGTCGGTGGCGAACGCCACATGCTGGGGATCGGTCACGCCGGGCTGCCAGCCGCTCCCGCGGCGCAGCACGGACACGCTCAGGCAGATCCGCACGGCGCGGTCGGGGCTTGCGACGGCCCGGTTGCGGATCAGCCCGAACGGGGCGGCCACCTCGGAGCTGTGCTGCGGCTGCAGGCCGAGCACCGAGCGGTAGAACAGCGCGGCCTCGTCGAACCGGTCGAACGGCTGGGTCAGCGCGATGTGGTCGATGTGCGTGATTCCGGTGGCGAGCGGCCGCGCCTCGGTGCCGTCCCCCGTGCTCGTCACAGTGCCGGTCGGGGTGCCGGTCGGGGTGCCGGTCGGAGTGCCGGTGACTGTGCTCGGTCACTGTGCCGGTCGCGGTCGGGAAGTCCGATGCCCATCCGCTCCGGTCGTCCGCGCCGGCGCGGCAGAAGAAGATCGCCGTGCCGTCCGGCGCGGCCACCGCGGAGAGGTCGGCCTCTGCGGGGCCGCGGCTGCGGTCCAGCAGCGGCGCCAGCAGGGCCTGCGCACGCACGGCCGCCCGCTGCGGGTCGTCGATCTCCACACCGATCGCCGATACGGCCACTCCCGCAGGCGGTTCCGCGCCGTCGGCCATGCCGGTGGCGCCACCGCCCGCATTGATCAACACCCGGGCGCCACCCTGCTGCCAGAGCTGCACGGGCTTGGTCCGATGGGAACCGGCGTGGCGGAAGCCGAGGGCCGCCAGGGTGTCGGCCACCCGCCGGCCGCTGTCCTCGTCGACGGCCAGCTCGGTGAATGCGACACCCCGCAGCCGGGGCAGCGGCTCCGGCACCGTCGCGGCGACGCGTTCCCTGGCCGCGGCGGGCAGCCGGTCCAGTGTGAGCTCGCCCAGGGCGAGCAGGGACCGGTGGGCGTCGACCGCGGCCCGCGCGGGGTCGGCCTGCCGGAAGACGTCGTTGAAGACCTCCAGGGAGAGCGGTCCGGTGTAACCGGCGGCCAGCACGTGCCCCAGGAAGCCCGGCAGGTCGAAGGTGCCCTGGCCGGGGAACAGCCGGTAGTGCCGGCTCCACTGGAGCACGTCCATGTTCATCAGCGGCGCGTCGGCCAGCTGCAGGAAGAAGAGCTTCTCGCCGGGGATGTCCGCGATCCCGGCCGGATCCGAGCCGCGGGACAGGATGTGGAAGCTGTCCACGCACAGGCCGAGCGCCGGGTGGTCGGCCCGCCGCACGATCTCCCAGGAGCGCTCGTACGTGTTGACGAACCGGCCCCAGGCAAGAGCCTCGTACGACACCCGCAGGCCGCGCTCAGCGGCGCGATCGGCCAGCTCGCGCAGCTGCTCGGCGATCTGGTCGTCGTCGTCGACCGCGTCCGCGGACACCGACGAGCAGACCAGGATCAGGTCGGTGCCGAGACGCTGCATGACGTCGAACTTGCGCTCCGCCCTCCGCAGGTTGGCGCGCCGGGACTCCGGGCGCACGCTGTCGAAGTCCCGGAACGGCTGGTAGAGGTCGATCGTCAGGCCGAGATCCGCGCAGCGTGCGCGCACCTCCTCGGCCGACCCCGGTGCCGCCACGAAATCGGGTTCGAAGATCTCCACCCCGTCGAACCCGGCCCCCGCCGCGGCGGCCAGCTTGTCCTCGAGGGTTCCGGAGATGCAGACGGTGGCCAGCGCGGTGCGCACCCGGGCGGGCGTGGCGGCGGCCGACGGCTCCACCGGCGACGTCGGCTGGATCGACACGGACATCCTCGGCACCCTCGACCTTCCGCGGCGGTTCTCGGCTCCCGCACCTGGTGCAGGCCGGCGCCGCGCAGCGCCGTCCGCGACGGCGGGAGCGTCGGCATCGCCCCCGATCCTGCTCGCGCGCGAGACGGCCGCGGACCGGGTTCCGGCCAGCGGGAGGCAACCGGCGCTGGATTCCGCCGGCATCAGGATGGATCAATGGCACCCGAACCGCCGCGCACACCGCAGGAACTGGCCGAGCGCGCGGCCGCCGTGCTCGCACCGGAGACAGACCTCTTCGAGGACGTCGACGCCGCGGGGCTCGGCGAGTCCCTCACCGCGGCCATGCGGTCGACGATGACCAACCCGATGGTGTCCGCGGCCGCGACCATGCATCTGGCCACCGACCTGGCGCAGATCCCGTTCGTCGCGACCAGCCGCTGGATGGGCGGTGGGGTGACGTCGCCGATCACCGCGGACCCGCGGGACCGGCGGTTCGCGGACCCCGCCTGGGAGTCGAATCCCGTCTACTACTCGATCCGGCTGGCGTACCTGGCCGCGTCGCGCTTCGCCCGGGACGTGGTCGGGTCGGCGGAACTCGAGGCGGACGCCGCACGGAAGGCGTCCCTGGCCCTCGACCTGCTGCTCGACTCGCTCGCCCCGACGAACTTCCTGGCGACCAATCCGGCCGCCCTGCAGAAGGCGTTCCAGACGTCCGGCGGCAGCCTGGTCAAGGGAGCCCAGCACTTCGTCGACGACCTGGTCAACAACCGCGGGCGGCCGCGGCAGGTCGACACCAGCGCCTTCACCGTCGGCGAGAACCTGGCCTGCACGCCGGCGAAGGTGGTGTACCGCAACGAGTTGATGGAGCTGCTGCAGTACGAGCCGCAGACCGACAAGGTGCACGCCGCGCCGCTGCTGTGCAGCCCACCGTGGATCAACAAGTACTACGTGATGGACCTGGCGCCCCAGCGGAGCTTCATCGAGTGGGCGGTCCAGCACGGCCGCACGGTGTTCGCGATCAGCTACCTGAACCCGTCCAAGGACATGTCCGACACGACCATGGACGACTACCTGATCGCCGGGCCGCACACCGCACTCGACGTGGTCCAGGAGATCACCGGCGCTGACACGATCGACATCGTCGGGCTCTGCCTCGGCGGGGCGATGACCGCCATCACCGCCGCCTATCTGCTGCAGGACGGCGACAGCCGGGTCGGCACCCTCACGTTGCTCAACACCATGCTCGACTACTCCGAGCCCGGGGTCCTCGGCTCCTTCACCGACCGGCGCACGGTCGACCGGCTCGAGAACAAGATGCGCAAGCAGGGCACGCTCGAGGGCGTCTCGATGGCCGGCACGTTCGACGTGCTGCGCGCGAACGACCTGATCTTCAACTACGTGGTGTCCAACTGGCTGATGGGGGAGGACCCGCCGGCGTTCGACATCCTGGCGTGGAACGCGGACAGCACCCGGATGCCGGCCGCCATGCACGCCTTCTACCTGCGCAACTTCTACGTCGAGAACAATCTCGCCGGCGGCGATCTGGAGATCGCCGGGAAGCGCATCGACCTGTCCACGATCTCCTCGCCGACCTACGTGGTGAGCGCGATCAACGACCACATCGTGCCGTGGGAGTCGGCCTACAAGACCGTGGACCTGGTCAGCGGGCCCGTGCGGTTCGTGCTCGGCAGCGGTGGGCACATCGCCGGCATCGTCAGCCCGCCCGGGCCCAAGGCCTGGCACCAGGTGGACACATCGGGCGGCGATCCGCCGGCCGGCGCCGCGGCGTGGCGGGAGCGCGCCGGCAAGGTCGCCGGTTCGTGGTGGGAGGACTGGGCGACCTGGTCGGCCGAGACCAGCGGTCCGATGCGCAAGCCGCCGCGGATGGGCAGCCGCAAGCACCGGGTGCTCGCCGACGGTCCCGGCGAGTACGTGCTGACCTGACTCGGCGCGCCCGGCGCCGGTCGGACGCCGGGACCTGCGCTCAGAGCCCGACGACGATCGGGGCGACCTCGCGGGCGGGCGACGGCGCGGGCAGCTGCACCGGCATGGCACCGGCGATGGGCCCCTCGTCCACGCCTGCCGCGGGCTGAGCCGCCGACCCGGACAGTCGTGCCTCGCCGGCCAGCTCGCGGGACAGGCTGCGGGATGCGATCGCCAGCGCGGACATGATCGGCGGCAGCTCGTGGCCGAGATCGGCGACGGCGACCTCGATGGCCGCGACCACGTCGCCGCCAGGTCCGAAGACGGGCATGGCCACGCCGCAGACGCCGGCCTCGAGCTCGAATCGCGTCACGGCGACCCGGGTGAGCCGGGTCACCGCGAGCGCCCGGCGGAAGCGATCCGGCGAGGTCACGGTCCGCGGGGTGTAGGCCCGCAGGCCCTGCATGATGGCCAGTTCGATGGTCCGGGCCGACGAGAAGGCCAGCAGCGCGCGCCCGACCGCCGTCGGGTGGGCGGGCAGGGTGGCCGCGGCGGTGAATCCGGAGGTCGGCTTCGGCCCCGGCTGCTTCTCGATGTAGGCGACCTCGAGGTCCTGCAGCACGCCCAGCCGCACCCTGCTGCGGGTCGCCGCCGACAGGTCCTCGAGGACGCACGGCGCGCGTTCCGCGATGCTCGGCGGACAGGCGTCCACGGTGCCGATCATCCGGAGCGGGAGCCCGGCCCGGTAGAGCCCGTCCTCGGTCCGCTCGAGCAGCCGCCACGACGCCAGTTCCGACGTCAGCCGGTGCGCCGTCGAGATGGGGAGATTGGCCAGCCGGGCGATCTCGGTGAGCGAGTGCTCACTGCCCTGGGTGAAGGTCAGCAGGATGGAGGTGATCTTGCTGGTGACCGATCGCCCGGACTCCGTGGAGTTACCCGCCACTGCCGAACCTCCTCGCATTCGTGAATCGACGGTGATCACGTTTCTGGCAAAAACTTTGCCAACGAGGCACTCTGAGCGCCAGCGCAACATTCCGGGGAAACAATCCGTAGAACGGATCGAGTTACCCGATCCCCGGGTCGTCACCCGTCCTTCCTAGGGTGTTCCCCTGGGGCGAGCGAGCGAAACCACGGGGACGATCGCATGCGTGGAAATGGACTGGCTGGAGACGTATCTCGCGGTCGTCGACCTCGGCGGGTTCACCGCGGCAGCGGCCAAGGTCCACCGATCGCAGTCCCGGGTGAGCGCGCACATCGCGGCCCTGGAGCGCGAGTTGGGCACGCAGTTGATCGACCGGAGCCACCGCCCCGCGCGGGTCACGGCGGCCGGCGAGATATTTGCCCAGCATGCGCGGCAAATCATCGCAGAGGTCGGTTCCGCGCGCTCGGCGATGAGCGTTGTGGGCTCGATGTCCGGGGAATCCGTTTCGGTGGTGACGACGACCTGCATCGGCGCCGCGTTCTTCCCGCGGGTGTTCGCCGACCTGCTCACCCGGCACCCCGCCGCCCAGGTGACTGTGCGCGAGGGGGGACTGGCCGCCGGGATCGGCGGTGCAGATCTGGACGGGGTCGCCATCGCGGTGGCGCCGACCGTGGAGCATCCCCTGCCGCCGGGGCTCCGTGAGCAGGTGCTCTGGCGGGAGGGCGTCCGGATCGTCGTACCCGCCGATCACGTGCTGGGTCGGCAGGCCGCCGTGGACCCCGGCGCGCTGTCCGGCCTCCCGCTGGTCGTCACGGGCGCCTCGACGGGAGCGTCCCGCGGCGACCACCCGGAGATGATCGGCCTCCTCGCCGAGCACGGGGTGGCGGTCGGGCCGCACGCCGCGGTCGACACGGTGCCCACGCTGATCGCCATGGTGCGGGCCGGACTGGGGGTAGGGGTGCTCGGGTCGCTGGCCGCCGAGCACGCCGTCGAGACCGACCTGGCCGTCGTGGACGTCGCACATGCCGACCTGGTGCGAGAGGTCGCCGCCTATTGGCACCCCACCCTGACCGTCACCGACCTCGGCCGATCCCTGCACGACATCGTGCTGAGCGCAGCACTTCCGAAGGGCGCGACCGCACCGCGGGCCGTCTGACGCGGTTCCTGCTCCGGGCTACCGGACGACGGTAGGGTCAGGTGTCCCTCCCACCGCCGGGGGAAGCGCGGACACCCGGCGCCGACCGCACGCGCGTAGGACGCCATGGTCTCGTTCGTCGGCCGGCAGCCCGAGCTGGCCGTGCTGCGCGCCCGATTGACCGACGTCCTGAACGGCAGTCCGCAGGTCGTCCGGGTGCAGGGGCCCCCCGGAATCGGCAAGACCGCGTTGCTGGACCACTTCCTCCGGGAAGCCGGCGACGACGATCCGCCGGTCGTCGTGCGGGCCAGCGGCGAGGAGACCGAGGAACTGCTCGCCTACGGCATCGTGGATCAGCTCGCGCGTTCCGCCGGGCAGGACGGCCGTGCGCTCACCGGGATCGACGCCGGCGACGACCCGGTGACGGTCGGCACCCGCGTGCTGGAGTTCCTCGACGGGCTCGACATCGGCACCGGCGTCGTGCTCGTCGTCGACGAGGCGCACTGGGCCGACCGGCCCTCGATGCACGCCGTGGTTTTCGCGCTGCGCCGGCTGGTGGCCGACCGGGTGCTGGCGGTCGTCGCACTCCGGGACGACCGGGTCGCGGATCTGCCCGACAGCCTGGGCCGCCTGGTCGCCGGTCAGCGAGGCACGGTGCTTCGCCTGCGGGGGCTGGACGAGGTGGACCTGCACGACCTGGCCGTCGCCGTCGGCGTCCCCGGGCTCAGCGCCCGCGACGCGCGCCGGCTGCGCTACGGGACGCAGGGAAACCCGTTGCACGCCAGGGCTCTGCTGGAGGAGTTCCCGCTGTCCGAGTGGCGGGACGACGGGACGGGGGAGGACCAGCCGCTGCCGCCGCCGCGGTCGTTCCGGCGGCTGGTCCAGGACCGCTACGCCGGGTGCGCGCCGGCCACGCAGCGGCTCATCGAGGCCGCTGCCGTGCTGGACCCGCACTGTCCGCTGCCGCAGGCCGCCGCGCTGGCCGGGATCGAGCAGCCGCTCCCCGCGCTGGACGAGGCGACCGCGGCTGACCTGCTCGAGGCGGCCGAGGCGGAAACGCCGTGGCGGCTGGCCTTTCCGCATCCGCTGGTGCGGTCCGCGGTCTACGAGGGCATGCGTCCGGGCCGGCGGCACGAGCTGCACACGGCTGCCGCCGCCCTGATCACCGACGAGGCGATCGCGCTTCGGCACCGGGTCGCCGCGGCGACCGAGGCCGACGACGGCCTCGCCGGCGACCTCACGCGGTTCGCGGACGCCGAGGCTGCCCGTCAGGCCTTCCAGAGCGGCGCGGCGCACCTCGTCACCGCGGCCCGGCTGAGCTCGGATCCACGGCAGGCCCACCGGAAGGTGCTTCGCGCCGTGGTCTGGATGGTCCTCCGTGGCGACGCGGCGACGGCCACCACCTTCGCCTCGGAGATCGAGACGTACGAGGAGGGACCGCTGCGGGACCTTGCGCTCGGATCCATCGCGATGGCGTCCGACGACCCGCCCACCGCCGAGGACCTGCTGGGCCGCGCGTGGGCCGGGCGGGCGGGCATCGGCCAGGAGGAGCAGGCGATCATCGCCCTGATGACCGGGATCCACTGGTTCGGCCGGCTGAACGCGGCGGCCACCGTCGACTGGTGCGAGCGGGCTCGCGCCGCCGCTGACCCGTCGAGCCCGCTGTACGCGGTCGCCATGAGCTACCTGCTGCACGGACTCGGCTACGCCGGTCGGCGGGACGACGCGGTACGGGCCGCGGTGGTCGCCGAGGCCCGGCCGGGGGACCCGATCCACCGCTGGATGAACCCGCGCTCCGCCCGCGGGCTGATGCACCTCGTCGACGACGACATCGATGCGGCAAGAACGGATTTCACCTCGGCAGCGATGGCAGCATCGGGTCTGGGCATGATGAACACCGCCGCATTCTCCTGGGCCTACCTCGCGCGCACCGAATGGACGGCGGGCGACTGGGACGACGCGATGGTGCACGCCGACCGGGCGCTGGCGATCAACCTCGAATCCGACTTCGGCTTCCAGCACTCGGCGATCACCGGAATCGCGGTCCTGGTGCCGGCGGCGCGCGGGGACTGGGATGTCGCCGACGCGCACGTCAGGGCGATGATCGAGCACGACGTGCGGTACGAGCGTGCGGTGATCGCCGCGGCGATGGCGCAGGCCAGGATCGGCGAGGCGCGGGAGGACCCCACCGCGGTGATCTCCGCCCTGGACCCGGTGCGCGCCATCGCCTATCGCGACGGGGCGGATGAGCCGGGCTTCTGGCCGTGGCCCGACCTGTACGCCGACGCGCTGGTCGCGACCGGCAGGGTGGCGGAGGCGGACGCCTTCCTGATCCCCCACGAGCGCCTCGCGGCCGACCGGGGACGGCGGATCGTGATGGCCCGGCTCGCCCGATCGCGCGGCCGGATCGAGGCGGCGGCCGGCCGGCCGGATGGGGCCGATGCGGCCTTCTCCGCCGCGATCGCTCACCTCGACGGCCTGCGGGTGCCGTTCGAGCTGGCCAGAGTGGAGCTGGCCGCGGGCGCGGTCCTGCGCCGCCTGGGCCGGCGTCGCCGGGCGGCGGACCTGCTGGCCGCGGCGCAGGAGCGGTTCACCCTGCTCGGTGCCACGCCCTACGCCGACCGGTGTTCGCAGGAGCTGGCCGCCTCCGGCCTGAACCCGACCAAACGCATCGGCCGGGACCGGTTCGGCCTCACGTCGCAGGAGCTGGTCGTCGCCCGCCTCGCCGCGGACGGCCGGAGCAACCGCGAGGTGGCCGACGAGCTCGTGGTCAGCATCAAGACCATCGAATATCACCTGCGAAACGCGTTCGGCAAGCTGGGCATCACCTCGCGCCGGCAGCTCGCGGACCGGCTCGCCGAGGTCGTGGACGCCCCATGAGGCCCGCTCGGGCCGGGCCAGGACCGGGCGGACCGGGTGTTCCGGCGGCCGGTCGCCGCGCCTTCCCACTGCCCGGAAGGCCGCCGGGCCTCGCTTGCACGGCCCGCAACGGCCGGACAGCCTGCTGAGGTGCAACCCGTGGCTCTTCACCAGCAACTCGCCGACGAACTCTGGCAGGCCGATCGCACCGCCAAGCCCGTCGCCCCGCTCACCGAGCGGTATCCCGACCTCGTTCTCGAGGACGCGTACGCGATCCAGACCATCAACATCGATCGGCGCGTCGCCCAGGGCCAGCGGGTCATCGGCCGCAAGGTCGGGCTCACGTCCCGGCCGATGCAGAAGCTGCTCGGCGTGGACGAGCCCGACTTCGGCGTCCTGACCGACGAGATGTTCGTCGAGGACGGCGATCTCATCGACCTCGACCGCCTGCTGCAGCCGCGGGTCGAGGCCGAACCCGCGTTCCTGATGGAAACCGACCTGGCCGGGCCGGGAGTGACCACCGGTCGCGCGCTGGCCGCCATCGCCGGGGTGATGCCGTCGGTCGAGATCGTCGACAGTCGGGTGGCCGACTGGAAGATCAAGCTCGTCGACACGGTCGCCGACAACGCCTCGTCCGGGTTGCTGGTCGTCGGCGGTCGAGTGACCAGGCTCGATGACCTCGACCTGCGCCTTCTGGGGGTGGTGGTCTCCCGTCGTGGCGAGGTCATCGACACCGGCGCGTGCGCGGCGGCCCTGGGCAATCCCGCGCGCTGCGTGGCGTGGCTGGCGAACAAGCTGGGCAGTTTCGGCGGCGGCCTGCGCGCGGGAGACATCGTGCTGCCGGGCGCGCCGCACCAGATGGTCGCCGCGCAGCCGGGAGACGTCTTCCGCGCGGAGTTCGCGCACGTCGGGGCCGTCACGGTGCGGTTCTCGACCAGGAGCGAGGAGGCGGCGTGACGGACACCGCGGTCGATCCTCAGCAGATCGCGCAGACCCTGATCGAGGCCGAGCGGGATCGTCGAGAACTGGTGCCGTTCAGCGAGTCCCGGCCGATCGCGGACCTCGCGACCGCGTACCGCGCCCAACGGGCCTTCGTGCAGTCCAAGGTTGCCGGGGGTGACAGCCTGGTCGGCTACAAGCTCGGCCTGACCAGCCGCAACAAGCAGCGCGCCATGGGGGTGGATGCACCGCTCTACGGTCGGGTGACCAGTGGCATGCTCGCCACCTACGGCGAGCCGGTGCGGTTGGATCGGTTCATTCATCCGCGCGTGGAGTCGGAGATCGCGTTCCTGCTGGCCCGGGACGTCGCCGCGCCGGCAACCGTGACCTCCGTCCTCGCGGCCACCGACGTGGTGTTCGGTGCGGTGGACGTCCTCGACTCCCGGTACGAGGAGTTCCGGTTCAGCCTCGAGGACGTCGTCGCCGACAACGCCAGCGCCGGGGCGTTCTACCTCGGCCCGATCGCGCGGCGGCCGGAGAATCTCGACCTGCGCCTGCTCGGGTGCGTCGTGCGGGTGGACGGAGATGTGGCCATGACCGCGGCCGGCGCCGCGGTGATGGGACACCCGGCGGCCTCGGTCGCCTGGCTCGCCAATCAGCTCGCCCAGCAGGGAGAGTCCCTCGAGGCAGGCCAGCTGATCTTCTCCGGCGGGGTCACCGCACCGGTTCCGGTGGTGGCCGGTGGCAGCGTGACCTTCGAGTTCGACGGTCTGGGCGTCATCGAGATCTCGGCCGGCTGAGACGCTCTCGAGGGGAGTTCGGATGCTCGTGTCGACTGCGGTGGTGCTGACGGATGCGCCCGCCCGCTACGCCAAGCAGCTGCTCTCGCACCTCGGTCACAAGGTCATCGTCGAGCCCGTCCCGGACGACCCACAGGGCGGCCGGCTGGTCTTCGCGTACGGCACGGGCACCGTGCACGTCTCGGGCGGCACCCTCGTCATGGATGCACGGGCCGAGGACGCGGAGTCTCTCGCCCGGGTCCAGGACGTGCTGACCCGCCACCTCGTGCGCTTCGGCGCCCGCCGCGAGCTCGAGGTCACCTGGTCCGCCCCACCGGATCGGCCGGGGTCGACCGGATCGTGACCCCGAACGCGGCGGAGCGCCGGCCGTCACCGATCGGCGTGATCCGGACCGACGGCGCGCCATCGCATTCCGGCCCCGTGCCGCAGGCGGTCGAGGCCGGCGGATGGATCTTCGTCTCCGCGCTGTTCGGCGCCGACCCCGCCGACCATCGCATCCCCGACGACGCCAGGGCCGAGGCCGAGCGGCTGTTCACCAATCTGGACGCCATCCTGGCCGCCGCCGGCGCAGCACTCTCCGACGTGGTCCGGGTGGGCATCGTGATGCGCGACCTGCAGCGCGATCGGCCGATCTTCAACGCGGTGTGGTCCGAGCGGTTCGGTGCACATCGGCCGGCGCGGTCGGCGATCGAGTCGCCCGCGTTCGGCCGGCCGGGGGAGAACGCCCGCTACATGATCGAGGTCACGGCCTTTCGCGGCTGACGACGCAGCCTCCGACGGCCCGGCGCGCCGGCGGAACGAGGTGCGTCGCTCAGGACTCCACGCCCCGGCGGGTGATCTCCCGGCCGATCGCCAGCGCCGCGGTGCGCACCGCCGGGCCGACCCGGCGCAGGTCGAGGGTTCCGCTCCAGCCCGACACGGAGATGGCGCCGATCGCCCGGCGGGTCTCGGACAGCACCGGGCTGGCCGCGCACCCGACGCCGTGCGCGGATTCCTCGTTCTCGTAGGCGATCCCGGACTCGCGAATCCGGCGGAGCTCCCGCACGAGCAGGCCGGGGGCGGTGATCGTCCGCGGTCCCACGGCGGGCAGGCCCCGGTCCAGCACCGCCGCCAGCACCTCGGGTGGCGAGAAGGCCAACATCGCCTTGCCGACCGCGGCGGCGTGTGCCGGCAGCCGGCCGCCCACCTCCGAGGGCATCCGGGGACCGCCGGTGCTTCTGACGATCTCCACGTAGACGACGTCCGTGTCCGTCAACACCGCCAGGTGCACGGTGTGCCGGCTGACCTGGCGCAGGTCCGCCATGAACGGCAGGGCGACCTCGCGCAGCTCCCGTTCCCGGGACGCCAGCGACCCGAGCTGGAACAGCTTGCTGCCCAGCTTGAACGCACCGCTGTCGGCGCGGTCGAGCAAGCCGTGCCGCACCAGGTCGGCAGCGAGCCGCGCGGTCGTCGTCTTGGGCAGGCCCGATCGGCGCGCCAGCTCGGACACCCCGATCCGCGGGTGCGTCGCGTCGAACGCGTCGAGGAGCGCGGCGATTCGGCTGACCACGGAATCGAGCTCGTTCCGCTCACCGGTACGCACCGCACGATGATGCCGCCCGCGCCCGCGGCGCCACCATCCGGCGGCGGCACCTTCTGCCGACCGGAAGCCGCGCGACGCCCGACGCGGGTGATGCGCGCCTGCCCGTACCGCTCACCGGAACGACCGGCTTGGCGCGCGACGCCGGACCTGTCATCGTCGATTGCAGGCGATGCAACGGCGATCGCGCAGTGGCGGAGGAGGTCTACGGCTCACGACGAGGAGAAGACATGGCACACCTTGATTTTCACCGGGCACCGGCGGATCGGCCGCAGGCGGAGTGCGCGATGCGGAGAACCCACACCCGGCTGCGCCAGGTGCTCCAGGACGTGCCGTTCCCCGCCGAGCGCTGGCAACTGGTCGCCTGGGCCGACCACTACGGCGCCGACGCGACGACCATGCGGGAGCTGCGGGAGCTGCCCGCGCGCCGGTACCTGTCGGTCGAGCACGTCCTGCACCGGGTGGCGGACCCCGCCCGGCAGATGGAACCCGACCCGCGCGCCCGCGTCTGACCGCTGCGGCGCGCTATCGGTGGGAACACCGGCGGGCGGCGGAAATCCCGGGACCGATCTCGGCCACGCGCCCCGTGCCGGAGCGCCGCCCGTCAGCCTGCCGTCCCGCCGCCGAGCCGAAAGGCCCTGCTCCGCGGGTGTTCCAGCATGAGATCGATCATGCTGGACCAGCGGGTGGCCCGGTCGGCGAGGTCGGTGGCGCCGGCCGTCCCCGGCCGGTTCGAGCCGACGGCGACGGGCACGTGTGCCGGCAGGGTGGCCAGCAGGCCGGCGCCGGACTCCTCCGTCAGTTCGTCCAGCTGCTCGGCGAGGACGCGCAGATATCCGAGCTGCTGTCCCGCGTCGAGGAACATCGACTCGATCTCCGATGCCCGGCGGCCGCAGTCCACCGTGAGCACCGTGGCACCTCCGACCCGCCGGTTGACCGCGAGGGCTGCCTCCGCCGTGTCGACGACCGTCTCCGGACGGAGGGCGAGCAGCGGGATCAGCTGATACGGCGCGGACTGCTGCACCAGCTCGCCGAACAGGTCCTCGACCTCGGCTTCGGACGCGCGGGGAGAGGCGAACGCCGTGACGTACCTCGCACCGAGGCGACCGGCGAGATCCAGGACGTGGCGCCATGTCTCGTCGGAGTCCCGGCCGAGTTCGAGCTGGCCGACGTCGAGCACCGACACCCGTAGCGTGAGCAGCTGGTCGACCATCTCGCGGAGCTCCGGCGCGGCGGCGCCCATCCGCCACGCGTCATCGCGGTCGGTGTGCGCGACGCGAATGCCGACCGAGTGAAATCGGGCCCGGTGCGCCAGCACGACCAGCTCGGCCGGGGCGAGTTGCCGGGCAGCGGATTCCTGAATGGCCAGCCTGTTCATCACCGGGAACTATAGGCACCCGGCTCGGGGCGGGCCGCCGCGCGCGCTCCGCCGAGCCGCACGCGCGCCGGCCACGCGAGCGCCGTCACCCGGCATCCTCGGGCGAGTCACGGAGCGCGCGGTAGACGACGAGCAGCGCCTCGCGCTTGGCCGGCGGCAGGCTGGTATCGCGTTCGATGGCCAGCTCGAGGTCGTCGACCGCGCCGTCGTCGGGCGCCGGCTCCGCCTCGGGCCAGCCGAACTGCGCGAGCACCGAGGCGGGGGAGAGGTCGAGTGCGCGGGCGATCCCGCCGAGCACCTCGACCGACGGCGAATAGTGCCCGCGTTCCAGCTGGCTGAGGTAGGAGTCGGACACGCCGCTGGCCTTGGCGAGCTGGCGCTGGGAGATCTTCGCCAGCTGCCGCTGGGTCTTGACGAACGCGCCGAAGGCGCCGGCCATGTCCTGCGACTTCTCCACGGAGGTCATCGTAGACCCATGCGTGGCATGTCACGCATGGGTCAGCGCCCTTCGTCCCCCGAGCATGGCAGGTGACCGACACCACACCCCGACCGCCAGTTCTGGACCGGCACGCAGCGATCATCGCCGCAGGTGAGACCCTATGTGCGTGGTGCACAACGCAGATGCTTGACACACAACGCGATGCGTGGCAAACTAAGCATCAACACCGAAGCAGCACCCACACAGACCGAAAGGAAACATCATGTCCGCCACCATCCTCACCCAGTCCCGCGAAGCCGGCGAGCAGGTCCTGAGCGCGATCACCCAGGCGCAGGACGCGACCGTCGAGACCGTCTCGGCGTTCGTCGCCACGCTGCCCGAGGGCGTCTCCGTCCCGGCCGCGCCGGCCGACGTGCCCTCCGTGCCGGAGATCTCGGCCACCTACTTCGACTTCGCGCAGAGCGTGCTGGCCAACCAGCGTGCGTTCGCCGATCGGCTCATCGCCGCCGGCACGGTCGCCGGGTCCTGACCCGACACACCACCGCGCAGTACCGGCACCAGAAGGCCCGGGAATCAGCAATGGTTCCCGGGCCTTTCGCCGTCCCCGAAGGGAAACTGCGACGAGGTTGCCTGCCGATTCCGGATCGTGCCGACTCCTTGATCACATCCCCAGGAGCAGAATTCACCCGTTCCCGGTGAGACAATGGATGCAGGCGGATCGCACCTCACCGGTCGATCAGCCGCCACGGGAAGCCAGTGACAGCAGGACAACTGCTGGGCCGGCGGACCACCGCGGGAGCGGACGGGCGGACGGCTGGAAAGACGGAAAGCTGCCGGAGCGTCCCGGCCTCTCCCGAACAGATGAAAAGTGAAGGAGAAATGAAATGGATGAAATCAAGAAGGTACAGCTCGCCGGTCTGATCACCGGAGTTGCCCTGGTCGCGGCGTCGACCGCGCTCGGGCTGCTCGGCCTCGCGATCGGTCTGTGACGATCAACTGAGTCGACGATCAACTGAGTCGACGACCAACCGAGTCGACGACCAACCGAGTCGACGATCGACCGAGTCGACGGCGCCGGGTCACCGATGGGTGGCCCGGCGCCTTTGTCGTGCAGCGGGGCAGCCGGCCGCGAACGGCGGTCGCATGGATGAGATGGTCGACACCAGGCCTGCGCCCCGACCCCGAGGAGATCCATGCCTGCACCGGTGAACACGTTCCTGCGCCGCCTGCGCGGTCGCGAGCAGCAGATCGGCATCTTCAGCACGCTCAACAGCCCGCCTGTGCTCGAGCTCCTGGCTGCAGCGGGATTCGACTGGATCCTCATCGACACCGAGCACTCGGCCAGCGAGGTGCCGGACGTCGTCGCCCAGCTTCAGGTGCTGGCCGCCTTCGAGGTGGGCGCGCTGGTCCGGCCCGCGTGGTCCGACCCGGTCCTGATCAAGCGCCTGCTGGACGCGGGCGCGCAGACCCTCCTCGTGCCCTACATCGAGACCGCGGATGCCGCGGCCGCGGCGGTCGCCGCGACGCGCTATCCGCCTGCCGGTGGGCGCGGCGTCTCGAGTGGCTCGAGGGCGGCGGGGTACGGCCGGCTGACGGACTACCTGCGAACCGCCGACGACGAGATCTGCGTCCTGGTGCAGATCGAAACCGTTCGCGGGCTGGACAATCTCGAGGCCATCGCGGGTGTACCGGGGGTGGACGGCGTGTTCATCGGACCCAACGACCTGGCCGCGTCCATGGGCCTGATCGGTGAGGCGACGCATCCCTCCGTGCTGGCCGCGATCGACGACGCCTTCGGCAGGCTCGGCGCGGTGGGCGCCGCGACCGGCTACCTGACGGCGAACCCGGACGAGGCGGCGCGTCGCGCCGCGCAGGGCGTGCACGTGATGGGGATCGCCACCGACACCTCGATCGTCAACGCCGGTGTGGCGGTCACGCTGGACGGGGTGCGCCCGCCCGCGACGAGCTGATCGGCCGAATGGCACCGGACCCGACGACAACCCTCACACGGGTCTACAGTTCTCGGGTGCGTGTGGTGTCGTTGCTGCCGTCGGCAACCGAGATCGTCTACGCACTCGGCCTCGCGGACAGCCTCGTCGGCGTCACCTTCGAATGCGACGAGCCGCCGGCCGCGCGCCGCGACAAGGCAGTGGTGGTGGGCGGTCTCGACACATCCGGGATGTCCCCGCGGGAGATCGACGACTACGTCCGCGAGCGGATGGCGGCGGGCGATGACCTCTACACCCTGCACCGGGGCGCGCTGGCGAGCCTGCAGCCGGACCTGATCCTGACGCAGGACCTGTGCCGGGTTTGTGCGATCCCGACCGGTCAGGTGCAGTCGGCGCTCGACCATCTGGGCTGCTCCGCCGACGTGCTGCCGCTCGATCCGCATTCCCTGGACGACGTGCTGGCCTCCATCCTCGCCGTAGGTGCGCGCACCGGCGAGGAGCCGGCCGCGCGGACGCTCGTCGCCGACCTGCTGCGCCGGCTGTCCGCGTTGGCCGACGCCGTGGCGCGGCGGCGGCGGCCGCGCGTCGCGGTGGTGGAGTGGGTGGACCCGCCGTTCTCCGCCGGCCACTGGGTGCCCGACCTGGTCCGCGCCGCCGGGGGGATCCCGGTCGCCGCCCGCCCGGGTGCCCGCTCGATGGAGACGACCTGGCAGGCGGTGCGCGCGGCCGAACCCGAGGTGGTGATCGTCGCGCCCTGCGGATTCCACCTCGACGGCGCCGCGGTCCAGGCATCGCTGGTCGCGCCGCACTTCCCGGGCACCCAGGTGTGGGCGATCGACGCGGACGGGCTGATCGTGCGACCCGGTCCGCGCCTCGTCGCGGGCGCCGAGGCGATCGCGTCGATCCTGCATCCGGGTGCCGTGCCGCGGCACGACTCGGTGGTCGCGCGGGTCGGCTGACTCAGCCGCGGCGCTCGGGTGTCCGGCCGGTGATCAGCTTGTAGGCACCGGTGAGAACGATCGCGCCGACGATCGACCCGATGATGCCGCTCGGCCTGATCGCGAGCCCGTCGCCCGAGAGGAGGCTGATCAGCAGGCCGCCCACGAAGGAGCCGATGATGCCCACGACGAAGGCGACGGTCCAATCGATCGGCTTGCGGTGCTGGCGAAAGATGAGCTGTGCGGCGGCGCCCGCCAGCATGCCTATCAGGATGATGGCGATGATCAGCACGGTGAGAGCCTTTCCGGACGAATCGTCGTGTCGACTGGCCGGGTCAGTATGCCGGTAACCGCTCGCTCGCCCACCCACCTCCGTCTACCCTGAGCCGCATGCCGTTCCGTTGACGCAGCCGTTCGATCGGCCTGCCGCCCCCCGCACGCCGCCTGGCCCGCCTCGCCGTGGGCTGGGCGTTGCTCTCCGACTTCGTGCCGCTCTACGCGCTGTACGCGCTGTTCTTCGCGGACGCCGGCATGTCGGATGCGCAGATCTCCGCCCTGTTCGCGATCTGGTCCGTCGCCGGCATCCTCGCCGAGGTACCGACCGGAGCGCTGGCCGATCGCTGGTCCCGTCGCAACACGCTCGCCCTCGCCGGGCTCGTGCAGGCACTGGGCTACGCGGTGTGGATCCTGGCTCCCGGGTTCCTCGGATTCGCCGCCGGCTTCGTGCTGTGGAGCATCGGCGGATCCATGGTGTCCGGAGCCTTCGAGGCGCTCCTCTTCGACGGCCTGACGGATGCCGGCGCTGCGGGCGAGTACGGCCGCGTCCTCGGCTGGGTGAGATCGGCGTCGCTCGTCGCGCAGCTTCCCGGCGCCGCGGCCGCCACCCTGCTGTTCGCGCTCGGCGGCTTCGCGCTCGTCGCGTGGGTCAGCGTGGGCTGCTGTGTCGTGGTGGCGCTGTACGCCACCAGGCTTCCGGAGCCGCCCCGGACGGGGATCGATCCCGAGGACGAGGATCTCGTCTCGGCCGCCGCCGCCGTGGATCCGGGGGCGGCGGTGCCGGCCGCGGTCGGGACGGCGCCCGCCCCGGACAGCTACGTCGAGACGCTGCGGGCCGGACTCCGCGAGGCCGTACGGCATCCGCCGGTGCGGGTCGCCCTGCTGACCGTCGCAGCGCTGACCGGAGTGGACGCCTTCGAGGAGTACATCCCGCTGATCGCGGTGGACTGGGGGGTCGCGGTCGGCACGGTGCCGCTCGTCGGACTGGCGATCACCCTGGCCGGTGCGGCCGGCGCGGCGTGCGCGGGTGCGGCGAACCGGCTCGGCGCGTGGGCGCTGACGGCGGTGTTCGGCCTGGGCGTGGCCGCGGTGGCCGCGGGCGCCGCCCTGGGCACCGTCGTCGGCATGATCGGGGTCGGCATCTTCTACGGTCTGCACCAGATGGTGATGGTCGTCGGCGAGACCCGGCTGCAGGAGCGGATCAGCGGCCCGGCCAGGGCAACCGTGACGTCCGTGGCGGGGCTCGTCACCGAGCTGATGGCGCTCGCCGTGTTCGCGGCGTGGGCCATCGGCGGAATCTGGTGGGTGATCGCGCTGAGCGTCGCTGTGATTCCGTTCCTGCCGGGCGGACTGCGCGCCACCGCGCGGCGGGTCGCCGGCCGTACCCGGCCCGGCGGGAACGCAGCGGGCCGGACCTCGCTACGGTGATGCCGTGCCGAAGATCGACTCCAGCAGCGCCGCGCGCGTCGAGTCGGATGCGTCCCTGGCGGCAGGCCTGGTCCGTGCGGCCGGCACGCTCGCGGCCCGGATGCGGCACGACGGGCTGACGGTCGCCCAGAAGACGAGCATCAGCGATGTCGTGTCGGATGCGGACCAGGCCGCCGAGCGGTTGATCGCCGATCGGCTCGCCGAGGCGCGGCCGGACGACGGCGTGCTCGGCGAGGAGGGTGCCGCCGCACCGGGCCGGCGGACCTGGGTCATCGACCCGGTCGACGGCACGTTCAACTTCGTCTCCGGCCTGCCGGCCTGGTGCTCCGCCCTGGCGCTGATCGACGGCCCCGAACTGATCCTGGGCGCGGTCTATCAACCGACCACCGACGAGCTGTGGCTCGGTGGCCCCGGCCGGCCGACGACGTTGAACGGAGTGCCGCTGCCGCCGCTGCCGGACCGGTCGGTGCACGAGGTCGCCATCTCGATGTACCTGCACCCGTCCCGGGTCTCGGACGCCCCGCTCCGCGACGGGCTGTTGCGTGCCATCTCCGCGGCCGCGTCCGTGCGGATCATCGGATCCGGCTCGGTGGAGCTGGCGGCGGTCGCCGCCGGGCGGCTCGGCGTCTGGCTGCACGCCGACACCCCGGACTGGGACTGGCTTCCCGGCGCCGCGCTGGTGCAGGGCGTCGGCGGGGTCACGGAGGTCTTCCAGTTCGGAGGCCACCGCTGGCATCTCGCCGGCCCGCCGACCGCGGTCGCCGAGACCCGGTCCGCGGTGTTGCCCTAGCCGGCGACCCGACGACCCGGACGCCTCGACGGCGCGGGGTGGCTGCCGTGCCGGGCCGTTCCCGACCAGACACGTGGCGCACGCGACGGAGCCCAAGATGGGGGTCGAGGCGTGGCCGGCCGCTCAGTTCGGGTGGTACTGGCCGCGGCCGAACTCGGACCCGGGCCGGGTGGCCAGCTGCGTCACCAGGCGGATCTCGCGGCGGAGCAACCCCGCCTCCAACGCCAGCCGGTCGTCCACCGTCGCCGCCTCCAGCAGCCGCTGCTTGTCCGTGAGGTCGAGGACGGTGGCGGCGGCAATGAGGTACGAGCGCTCCACCGGGTCGGCCGGCAGCTCCGGGTCGTCGCCGGCGTCGCTGCCCTGCGCGGTCAGCACCGCCGAGCGGTAGGCCAGGAAGAGCCGGCCGGCGGTGGCGGCGAGGGTCGTGGTGCGTTCGGACACCGCCTCCGGCAGGAACTCGACATCGCCGCGGACCAGCTCGCCGGGGTGCACGTCGGTCAGCCGGAACCGGGAGCCGCCGACGGCGACGATGTCGAAACGACCGTCGTCGTAGGCCTCCACCCGGCGCAGGTCTGCGGTGCAGCCGACGCCGAACAGGTCGTCGGCCGCGCCGATGCCGACCTCGCGGCCCGCCTTGATCGCGACGACGCCGAACCGGCGCGGCTGCTCGGTCAGCTCGAGCAGGTCGCGGACGAGGCGCCGGTAGCGTTCCTCGAAGATGTGCAGCGGCAGCGCGATACCGGGGAACAGCACGGTGCCGAGCGGAAACAGCGGCAACGAGGTCGTGACCACCGTGCCAATCTACGTTCGGCGCGGGCCGCCCCGGGAGCGCACGGTCGGGCGAGACGGCTCCGGCGGGACCATCCAGTCGAGAGCGTTCGGGAGAGACGATGAGCGACGAGGTTCCCGTGGTGGTCGCCACCCCGTTGCCGGCGGGCCTGCGGGCGATCATCGCGGGGGTCGACCCCCGGGTCCGGCTGCTGGCGGACGACGACCTGCTGCCGCCGCAGCTGTTTCCCGGCGACCACCAGGGCGACCCGGGCTTCCGGCGCACCGACGCGCAGCACGCGGCTTTTCGTGACCTGCTGAGTCGCGCCGAGATTCTCTACGGCATACCGGATCTCGACACCGCACTGCTCGCTGCGACGGTGCGCCGCAACCCCGGCCTGCGCTGGGTGCAGACGATGGCGGCCGGAGGCGGCGGCCAGCTCAGGGACGCCGGCCTGACCCGGGAGGAGTTGGCGCGGGTGGTGGTCACCACGTCGGCGGGCGTGCACGGCGGGCCGCTCGCCGAGTTCGCCGTGTTCGGCGTGTTCGCCGGCGCCAAGGACCTGCCACGGCTCCAGCGGCTGCAGCGGGCGCGCGACTGGGCGCCGCGATGGACGATGCAGCAGGTGCGGGAACAGACCGTGCTGGTGGTCGGGCTCGGCGGCATCGGGCTGGAGGTCGCCCGGCTGCTGTCGGGCGTCGGTGCGCGGGTGACGGGCGTCAAGCGGACGCCGGAGCCGGCTCCGCACGTCGAGCGGGTCGACGGCGTCGAGCGGCTCGGGGAAGCGGTCGCCGACGCCGACGCCATCGTCCTCACCCTGCCCGGGACCGACGCCACCCGCGGACTCTTCGACGCCGACGTCTTCGCGCGCTGCCGCCCCGGGGTCGTGCTGGTGAACGTCGGCCGCGGCTCGGTGGTCGACGAGTCCGCGCTGATCGACGCCCTCGAGTCCGGTCGCGTCGGCGCCGCCTACCTGGACGTGTTCGCCGAGGAACCGTTGCCGGCCGGCTCGCCGCTCTGGGCGATGGATCAGGTGGTGATCTCGCCGCACACCGCGGCGCTGAACGACGGCGAGGACCGGCGCATCGTGGAGCTGTTCGCCGACAACCTGCGTCGTTACCTCGACGGTGCGCCGCTGCGCAACGTGGTGGACACCGAGCACTTCTACTGATCGACGCGGTCCGGGTGATCGACTCGGTCCGGGGTTCTGACGGCGGCGCGGCGACGGACCGCGATCAGGCGAGGGAGAGCGTGGCGATGTCCCGCAGTGTGGGATCGTCCCGCGGGCCGGCCTTCTCGAGCAGCACGTCGGCGGACCGCCCGTGGAACTCGAGCGTCATCAGCTCGTTGCCGAAGTAGGGCCCGGCCTCGCGGTCCCATTCCACGATCATCGGCGGAACCTGGGCCAACGCGCCGAGCAGCACGCGCACGGTCCGCTCGGCGACCCGGCTCCAGGACACCCGGAAGGCCACCTTCATCACGCGCGGCACGTAGTTGTGCAGCGGTGAGCAGGTCAGCTGGAACACAGAGGCATGGCAGTCGCGGTCGACGAATCGCACCCGCGCCGCGTAGGCGTGGTGCACGTCCCCCGACAGCACGCAGACGGTCGCCGGCGGATCGGCATCGTCCTTCGCGTACTCGCCGCATGCCACGTCGCGGACCAGCTCCGCGAGCCGGTCGAACGACCGGCGGAACGACGCCCAGTGCTCCAGATCCGCGTTCCGGCGCAGCTTCTCCGACCACCGCGCGATGCGGGGCCCGCGCGTCCCAGCGCACAGCTCCTCGTTCCACGACTCGATGTCGTGCAGCGCCCTGGGGAGCAGCCAGGGCAGCGACGTGCCGATCAGCAGATGGTGGTACTCGCCGTGCGCTTGACGCTCGATCCACTCGAACTCGGCGTCGCTGACCATCGAACGGGAGTCGTCCTCGAGCATCCGGCCGCACCGGGAGTCGATGACGATCAACCGGACGTCCCCGAAGTCCCGGCGGAACGACCAACGGGCGCCCTTCTGTCCGTCCGCTTCGGCGTCGGCTTCGATCGCGAACTCGCGGAGCACGTCCCAGGCGTCACCGTCGTGCGCGCGGACCCGTTGGTACAGCTCGTCGCCGGCGAGCTCCGCAGGGGAGAGGTTGCCGAGGTGCTGGTACACCCAGTACGAGGTGAGCGCCCCGATGATCCGCTCCCGCCACCACGGGATCGCCCGGTAGTCCGCCCGCCACCCCTTCGAGGTGTTCCAGTCGTCGTGCACGTCGTGATCGTCGAAGATCATCGAGGTCGGGACCGTGGACAGCAGCCAGCGCACCGCAGGGTCGGTCCACGACTCGTGGTAGAGCCAGGTGTACTCCTCGAAGTCGGCGACCTGCGCGCCTGGCCCGGAGCGGACGTCCCGGCGCTGCGCGATGCGTTTCCGGGTCTCCGGCGAGGTCTCGTCGGCGTACACCTGGTCGCCCAGGAGGATCAGCGCCTCCGGCCACTCCTCCCTGGAGAGCTCGGCGACGCGCCGGGCGTAGCAATCCAGGGCGTCGGAGTCGAATCGGTCGTCCCGCTCGACCGCGTCCGTCCGGGCGTACCGGCAGGAGCCGAAGGCGATCTGCACCGATGCGCCGGGTTCGTACGTGCGGATGTGCGGCCGGGGCCTCGGGTCATCCGGCGTCGGCCAGACCAGCTCGCCGTCGAGGCGCACCTCGTACGCCGTCGCGCTCCCGGGCTCGAGGCCGTCGACGGTCACCAGGGCGTAGTGGTGACCGGACACCGTCCAGGTGTGCTCGCGGTGCCCGAGGATCTCGACCGCACACGGTTGGTCCGTTTCCACCCAAATCGTCGCGTCCCGCGTGCCAACGTGGCGCAACAGCGGTCCGAGCAGGAGACGGGTCACAGCACGTGTCTATCACCGCTACGCCGATCGGCGCTGCAGCTATCGCTCGGCCTGCGCCTGATCCGGGCCCATCCGGCGGGGCCGTCCGCACCGTGGTCGCCCGGCGCCAGCGCGGACCGGGACCGGACGGTCGAGCGGATGGGCGATCTCGTCGGCACCGAGCCGGGCGATCAGCAGCGCGCCGACGGCGAGCAGGGTGGGGACCAGCCCGACCACCAGGAAAGTCGCCGCCAGGCCGACCGTCTCACCGATCGGGCCGGCGATCGCCATCGACACCGGCATCAGCGCCAGCGACACGAAGAAGTCCATGCTCGAGACACGGCCCAGCAGGGCAGGCGGGACCCGGCGCTGGAGGAGCGTGCCCCACAGCACCTGCGCGCCGGAGAACAGGACTCCCGTGACGAACAGCGCGATCACCATGACCCAGAGTTGGTCGGTGAACCCGATGATCGCCATCGGCACGCACCCGACGCCCCAGCCGAGGATCATCAGCGTCAGGTACCGGCGGGGGAGCTTCAGGGACGCGACCACGAGGGACCCCACCGCGCCGCCCACGCCGAACGCGCCCAGGGCGAATGCGAAGGCGCCGGCACCGCCGCCGGTCTGGTCCTTGACGGCGAAGGGCAGCAGCACCTCGATCGGGCCCATCACGACCAGGATGAGCACCGTCGCGAACAGCAGCGTCGTGAGCAACCAGCGGGTGCGCACCATGTAGCGGAAGCCGTCGCGGATGTCGCGCAGGCCCGCCACGAGCGGGTGCACGTCCCGGTCGACCTCACGGCGCACGGCCGTGGTCCGCATCGCCGCCAGCAGGCCCACGGCGCCGAGCTGCAGCACGCCCATCAGCAGGAACGCCGCGCCCGGGGACCACATCGCGATGATCGCGCCGGCGGCGGCGGGCCCGGCGGCCTGCATGATCGTCGGCCGGAGCACGCCCTCGATGCCGTTGGCGGCCAGCAGTTGGTCCTCGTCGATGAGCGCGGGCAGCCAGGCGGAGTAGGCGGGATAGAAGAACCCGTCGCCGACGCCGAGCGCGAACGCGATGACGGCGAGGTGCCACACCTGGATCGAGCCGGTGAGCGCGAGGACCGCGGCCACGCCGTAGGCGATCGCCCGGAGGAACTCGACCGCGACCAGGATGCGGCGCTGCGGCACCCGGTCGGCCACCACCCCGCCCACCAGGACGGCGAGCACGAGACCGATGCCCGCGCCGGTGGCGACGATCGACAGGTCGGCCGGCGATCCGCCGAGCTGGATGACCTGCCAGACGGAGGCCACAATCCAGACGCCCACGCTCAGCAGCGACAGCACCAGCGCGGCCGCGAGCAGCCGGAACTGGCCGTTGGCGAACGGTCGCAGCGCCCGCGGCAGTCGCGTGGGGGCTGCCTGCTCGGCCATCGGAAGGACCTCCAGGGTGAAAGCCCGCGGCCGACCGGGTCGGCGACGGGCGCACGGAACACGACCGGCTCATTCTGCCGACGGGCACCGACAGCGTCCCCCGATTTCTTTCCCGCGCCGAACGGCCGGCTCGACCGCACCTGTTCGGAGCCCATGCACTCGCCGACGGGCGCCGTGCGGTCGCTTCCGACCACTGCGGCGTGCTGCGGCGTCGGTCGCCGACCGGCAGATCAGGGCAGCAGCACGAGCTTCCCGCGCACGTGGCCGTCCTGGCTGAGCCGGTGGGCCTCCGCCGCGCGGTCGAACGGGAACGTCTGCACCTTGATCACCAGCTGGTTCGCGACGAGCCGCTCGGCGATCTCGGCGAGCGCCGCCCGCGCGTCGCCCTGGCCGCCGGAGCTGACCCGGGCGCCGCTCGCGCCGGCCTGGAAGTTAGCGATCGTGACGACCTGCGAGGGGGTCGGCGCCAGGCTGATGAGGTCCTCGATCGGGGTCCTGCCGGCGACGTCCAGCACGCCGGCGACGCCACCGGGGCCTGCGGCCGCGCGCACCCGGTCGACCACGCCGTCGCCGTAGCGGACCGGAGTCGCGCCGATCTCCCGCAGGTAGTCGTCGTTGCTCTCGCCGCCGGACGCGATGACCCGCGCCCCGCGGGCGATGGCCACCTGCACGGCCGCCGAGCCGACGCCGCCGGCGCCGCCGTCGACGAAGACGGTGTCGCCTTCGGCCAGATCGAGCATGTCGAGGCTGCGGACCGCAGTCTCGCCGACCACCCCGGCCGCCGCGGCGACCGTCCAGTCGATCTGCGGGGGCTTGGGGGCCCAGGTGTTCAGCACGGCGAACTCGGCATAGCCGTGCTCGGCCAGCCCGAAGACCTCGTCGCCGACGGCGACCCCGGTGACGCCATCGCCGACCTCGTCGACGTAGCCGGCCGCGTCGAAGCCGAGGATGACGGGCGTCGCCGGCGCGCCGCCGTCGGCCGTGCGGCCGCTTCGGATCTTCCAGTCGATCGCGTTGACGCTCGCCGCCTTCACCCTGATCCGCACCTGGCCCGGCGCCGCGTGCGGTTCGTCGACCTCCGCCACCGTCAGCACGTCGGGATCTCCGTACCGGGTGAACTGAACGGCCTTCATGGCGAACCTCCGAGGGTGCGGTGCGCGGCAGGGGTGCGGGCCGGGCGGCGGCAGCCGTTGCGGGGCCTCATGGCCGATCAACATCGCCGGCGCGCGGGTGTTCCCGGTGCAGCATGCGCTCGGTCGGCACTGTCGGCACGATCGGCACAGCACCGGCGCGCCTGCGCGAGGTCAGGCCCAGAACGCGTCGCTCTCGGCGGGCTTGGCGTCCACCATGTGCAGCTGGGTGATCTTCCCGTCGGCGATCTTCAGCAGGTGCGCGGCGTAGTTCACCAGCGTTCGGTCGCCGCGCCGGGCGTGCACCTCGACCATGATCAGCGTCCGGCCGTCGCCGACGGACACCGGCGGCTGGGTGAGTGCGACCGAGTAGTCGACGGCCGGCAGGTTCATCGCCTCGATCGCGGCGATGTAGCCGTCCGCGCCGTCGACCTCGGCCGACGACCCGTCCGGCCCCGTGACGTACGCGACGGCGTCGTCGGCGAGAGTCCCGCGCATGGCGGCGGTGTCGCCCGTGTTGAACGCGGACAGGAAGCGGTCGACGATCGCCGCCGGGCCGGGGTCATCGCTCACGGTGCCTCCCGCTGTGCTCGTCGGCCCGGCGCGCGCGGCAGGGCCTCGGTGATCGGAGACGCTAGTCGCATCCTGGGGCGGCGCCGGGCGCTGATCACGTCGAGTGCACCGCCGGACGCACCCGGAATGCGCAAAGGCCGCCCGACGCGGGAGGTGTCGGGCGGCCGAAGCGGGGACGGTCCCGGCCAGTGCGCCTCTCGGCACGTGGTCGCTCGCGGCGACGAAGGGGGTGGAGCCCGGGGCATGGATCCGGGACCGACGACCTCTACAACCGCGGTGGCACGTCAACTGTTCCCGGGATGTCCGGTGACCCGCGCCACAGCCGCCGGGATCCCTCGGGCAACCGTTCCGGGCGCAGGCCGATGCCGATGACGCGGGCGGGGAGCGCCTGCAGGACGGGAAACCGGGCCATCAGGCGTAGGGGCGCCGGCGCGCGGACCGGACCGCTGCCGGCCAGCACGTGGCCGACCAGCGCGCGCTGACCGAGCCGCTGCAACAGTTGCGTGCCGACCGTCGGTAACAGCCGCCGGCGCTGGATCGCCCGCAGGACCCCGCTGTGCAGGCGGCGGGTGCGCACCGGTTTCGCCAGCGCACGCGCGGCCGCCACGGCGTCCTGCACGGCGAGGTTGATGCCGACCCCGCCGATCGGCGACATCGCGTGGGCGGCGTCGCCGATCAGCAGCAGGCCGGGCGCGTGCCAGCGACGGGCGCGGTCGATGCGCACGGACAGTGTCTTGACGTCGTCGAGATCGGCGATGTCGCCCACCCGGTCGGCCATGTCGGGGGCGAGTCGCGCGATCCGGTCCCGGAAGCTCGCCAGTCCGGCCGCCCGGATCCGCTCCGCGGACCCCTTGCCGATCACCAGCGCCAGCTGGAAGTAGGTGCCGCGATCGATCGCCAGGAGCAGGTGCCCGCTGCCGACCCGCATGTCGAGGCCCTCGCCGTCGGAATCCCGGCGCGACATCCGGAACCACAGGACGTCCATGGGGGACCCGAATGCCCGCACCGGAAGGCCGGCGCGCTCGCGCACGACCGAGGTCCGGCCGTCCGCGGCGACGGTGAGTGCCGCGCGCACCCGGACCGTCTCGCCGCCGGAGCGCGCCAGCACTCCGGTGACGACGCCGCGCTCGCGGGTCACGTCGAACACCTCGTGCGAGCGCAGCAGGGTGAACTCCGGATGTCGCGCGGCCGTGGCCGCCAACAGGTTCAGCAGGTCCCACTGGGGCAGGAACCGGATGTAGTTGTGCGGCGGCGGAAGTCGGGAGAAGTCCGCCAGCGTGAACGTGCCGTCGGCGAAACGCACCTGGAGCGTCTGGACGTCACGGTGCGGCAGGGCCTCGAGCGCCTTCCCCAGCCCGAGCTGGTCGAGCAGGTCGAGGGTCGACGGGTGCACGGTGTCGCCGCGGAAATCACGCAGGAAGTCCGCGTGCTTCTCCAGCACCACGACCCGCACGCCGCGCCGGACGAGCAGCAGCGCCAGCATCAGCCCCGCCGGGCCACCACCGACAATGCAGACGTCCGAGCGGATCTCCGCATCCGGCATGCGACACGCCTCCCGGTCAGCGCATTCTCAGTCGTCCGTCAGTTCGATCTGCGGGTACTCCGGCCGCCACATCGCCTGGTACACCTGCTGGATCGGGTCGTGCAGGGCGACACGCGCGAGACCCTCGGCCTCGGCGGCGGCCGCCACCGCGAGCGCGACGGACGCCGAGACACGTCCGCAGGTCGTCCATCGGCGGCAGCAGCGGGGCGCCGGGCCGTCGCGCGTCCGACATCCGGGCGACCGCGTCCGCGGCCGCGGCGATCATGCCGTCGCTGATCCGGCTGGCCCGGCAGACGGTGACGCCCAGACCGAGGCCGGGGAAGACGAGGGCGTTGTTGGCCTGGGCGATGTGGTGGTCGACGTCGTCGATCGCGACCGGGTCGAACGGGCTGCCCGTCGCGACCAGCGCCCGGCCCTGCGTCCAGGTGAGCACGTCCGCGGGCAGCGCCTCGCACTTCGAGGTCGGGTTCGACAGCGGGAAGATGATCGGCCGCGCGGTGTGCGCGGCCATGTCCCGGACGATCGCCTCGGTGAAGGCGCCGGCGTGGGTGGAGGTGCCGATCAGGACCGTGGGATGCACGTGCGAGACCACCTCGGCCAGGCCGATGCCGCCGTCCGGGCGGGCCCACCCGGCGACCTCGCCGGGGTCGCGCGCGTAGGGCTGCTGGAAGTCCAGGAGGTCGGGCTGGTCGTCGGTCATCAGGCCCCGCCTGCCCAGCGGGTAGAAGCGGCGGGTCGCCTCGTCCGGGGTGAGGCCCTCGCGCACCATCTGGTCGCGGATGAAGTCGGCGATGCCGAGGCCGGCGGTGCCGGCGCCGTAGATGACCACCCGCTGGTCGCGCATCCGGGTGCCGGTGGCGCGCGCCGCGGACGACACCGCGGCCAGCACGACGGCCGCCGTGCCCTGCATGTCGTCGTTGAACGTGCAGATCTGGTCGGCGTACTTGTTCAGGATCCGCCGGGCGTTGCTCGCACCGAAGTCCTCCCAGTGCAGCATCGCGTTCGGGAACAGCTTGCTCGCAGGCCGCGACGTAGGCGTCGATCAGGTCGTCGTACCGCTGGTCCCGCACGCGGGCGTGCCGGGTGCCGAGGTACATGTCGTCGTTGAGCAGCTTCAGGTTGTCGGTGCCCATGTCCAGCACGACGGGGAGCACGCGGCGCGGGTGGATGCCGGCGGCTGCCGTGTAGACGGCGAGCTTGCCGACCGAGATCTCGATGCCGCCGATGCCCTGGTCGCCGATGCCGAGGATGCCCTCGGAGTCCGTCGCCACCAGCAGGTCGACGTCGTCCGGGCCGAGACCGGTGTTGCGCAGCGCGGTCTCGACGTCCTCCGGGTGGTCCACCGAGAGGTAGACGCCCCGGGTGCGGCGGAACTCGTGGCTGAACCGCTCGATGGCCAGGCCGACCGTCGGCGTGTAGACGACGGGCAGCATCTCGGACAGGTGCTCGGACAGCAGCCGGTAGAACAGCACCTCGTTCCGGTCGCGGAGATTCGCCAGGTACACCCACTTCTGCAGGTTGCTCGACTGCTCGCTGTACTGGGCGTAGACGCGTCGCAGCTGGCCTTCGAGCGTCGTCACCCCGGTCGGCAGGAGACCGGTCAGGCCGAGTGCCCTGCGCTCCGATTCGGTGAACGCGGTGCCGCGGTTGATCCCGGACGCGCCGAGCACGGCGCTGCCCCTCAGGTTGATCCGGGCGGTGACGCCGTCCGGGGTCTGGATCAGTTCGTAGGGTGCGACGGTCATTTCGGGCCTCTTCCACGACGGTGTGCAGGTTCGGATTGTCTCGTGTTCGACCGGAAACGGCCGGATGGTCGCGATGGACCATCCGGCCGTTCTCCGGGTCGATGCGTGTCCCTCGATGGTCGGTTGCGGCTCGACGCCTCGTCTAGTGCGAGACGAGCTCCTTGGTCTCCTTGTGCTTGTAGGCCTCGACGTCCGCGCGGTGCTCCTCGGCCGAGTGCTCGTCGAGCATGTCGGTGTCGTCGAAGGGGTCCTCGCCGGAGAACACCCGCTCGGCCTGCGGTCGGTCGATCTCCTTGGTCCAGTGACCGATCACCATCGTCGCCACCGCGTTGCCCGAGAAGTTGGTCAGCGCGCGGGCTTCGGACATGAACCGGTCGACCGCGACGATCAGACCGACGCCGGGCACCAGGTCCGGCCGGTGCGACGCCAGCCCGCCGCCGAGGGTGGCGAGGCCGGCCCCGGTGACGCCCGCGGCACCCTTCGACGCGACGATCATGAAGATCAGCAGGGACAGCTGCTCCGGCCAGGACAGCGGCATGCCGAGGGCGTTGCCGATGAACAGCGAGGCCATCGTCAGGTACATCGCGGTGCCGTCCAGGTTGAACGAGTAGCCGGTCGGCACGACGATCCCGACCACCGGCCGCGAGACGCCGAGGTGCTCCATCTTCGCGATGAGCCGCGGCAGCGCCGTCTCGGAGGACGAGGTCGCGACGATCAGCAGGTACTCCTGGCGCAGGTAGTACAGCACCTTGAAGATCGAGAACCCGGTGGTCAGCTTCAGCAGCGCGCCCAGGATGACGACCACGAACACCGCGCAGGTGGCGTAGAAGACGCCCACGAACAGGCTCAGGGAACCGATGGCGGACCAGCCGGCGTTGCCGACGACGCCGGCGATGGCGCCGAAGGCGCCGATCGGGGCGAGCCACATGATGCCGGCGAGGATCTTGAACACCAGCCGCTGCAGCACCGTGATGGCGTTCAGCACCGGCTCGCCCTTGCGGCCCAGGGCCTGCACCGCGAAGCCGACGATCAGTGCGACGAACAGCGCCTGCAGCACGGACCCGCCGGTCAGCGCCGAGAACAGGGTCGTCGGGATGATGTCGATGATGAAGTTTCCGGACGACTCGACCTCGGGGACGGTGTAGGTCGCCGATTGCGCGGCGGCCTGGAGGCCGTCGCCGGGATGGATCAGGTTGCCGACCAGCAGGCCGAGCCCCAGGGCGAAGGTCGACATCGTGATGAAGTAGAGCAGCGCGATGCCGCCGACCTTGCCGACCTGCGACGCCTTCCGCACCGATCCGATGCCCAGAACGATGGTGCAGAAGATGATCGGCCCGATCATCATCTTGATCAGACTGACGAACGCCGTCCCGATCACGGCCAGACCGGCGGCGTCCTTGCCGAAGATCAGGCCGACGGCGGTGCCGGCGACGACGGCGACGATCACCGCCACGTACAGCCAGTGGGTGCTGACCTTCTTGCGGCGACGCGGCGCCTCCTGCGTGACATCCGGTTGTGCGGGGGGTGGTGCCGTGCTGCTGCTCATCGGCGCTCCTCGGGTCGGGGATCAACTGTGATCGACGAGAGCGTGTCGCAGCGTGAGCGCCCGGTCACCATTGCGTACATAAGGAAAGCCGCGGCGCCGATTCTCGGGCTGCGAACTGGGCCCGACGGGTTCGGCCGGCTCGACTTCGGCGACTTGCGGGCGCATTTCGGACATGTCTCGATCGGCATTCCAGAGCGGACACCGATCGCCCGGAAACGCCCATCGCGCGTTGCGACGGCGCGACCGTCGGCTCCGCCACACCGCGCGGGTGCGGTCGTGATCCGTGGTTGCGCGCGGTCAGCGCGGATCGGGCTGGATCACGGATTGCCCCTGGCCGATGGCGGTGTCCGGCGGCGCGACGTCTCCGCGCTCGCGCCCGCGGGCGACCCGCGGCGGCGGGGTGCGTGGTTCGCGGTCGCCGGCCTCGCCGTCGTCGCGCCGCAGATCCACGACCACCGAGTCGCCGCGATACCGCTCCGCGCCGGCGGGCGGGTGCTGTGCGGCCACCTGCCAGCGGCCCGATTCGAGGAGCTGCTCGATCGGCGCGGGCTGGGAGGTGATCGACACCATCACGCCCGCCTGCTGGGCCCGCTGCAGGACGGCGCGGACGATGAGCCCGTCGAAGTCGGGGACGGTGACGGGATCGGGCGGAAAGGGCCGGAAGGCGATCAGGTCTCGCTTGCCGGCCAGGTCGCGTTTGCCGGGCATCCGGTCCTCCTGACGTGCGCGGTGCGCTCGATGCTTCGGACGCTACCGCGCTCGATCCGGGACGAGGACCGTGTTCGCGACCGGCGAAGACAGGCGCGGCGCCGGCGGGACCGCCGCGTGCCGCCATCGGCAGCCGGGCGTCGGCTGCCTTGTGTGGACGGGCGATGGCGGGCGGGCGGTGGTGGGCGACGGACCGCTCGTCCGGAGCGTCGGGCGTCGACGCCGCGGTGCTGACGATGGTCCGTTCGGGGTGGTGCTCGTGCCTTTCAGGAATGCCGTCGGGAAGGTATACGGAGCCGCGCGGCGATCGGTTCGCCCGAGCGCGGAACTGTCGTCCGCGTGCCTTGGAGAACGTCCGAACCAGCGGCGCGCGAGGCGGATCGCGGTCACGAGCGACGAAAAGAAGCGCGGCGACGGTCCTGGTGGATGGACAATCTGGACGTGAGCGATCCGCAGAAGGTCCGCGACGTGGACGTGTCCACCCGCGAGGCCGAGGTGCTGGGGGCGCTCGGCGAGCACCTGACCAACGCGGAGATCGCTGCGCGGCTGTTCATCTCGATCCGCACCGTGGAGAGCCACGTGTCCTCGCTGCTGCGCAAGCTCGGGGTGCCGGACCGGCGGGCGCTCGCGGCGCTGGCGGGCAGCGGCGCGCGGGCACAGGCCGGGACGACCCGGGCGGCGGTGCGGAGCGCGGTGACCGCACTGCCGTCGCCGCTGACGTCGTTCGTCGGCCGCGGTGACGAACAGGGCGCGCTGATCGGCGCGCTCGGCGAGCACCGGCTGGTCACCGTGCTGGGTCCCGGCGGCGTGGGCAAGACGCGGATCGCGCTGCGGGTGGCGGCGGAGGTCACCGAGCGTTACGCGGACGGTGCCTGGTTCGTCGACCTGATCCCGGTGACCGATCCGGCGATGATCGCGCCCGCCATCGCCGACGCGCTGGGCGTCGGCGAGCAGCAGGCCAGGTCGGCCGAGGACAGCCTCGCCGGCTGGCTGGCGGATCGCGAGGTGCTGCTGGTTCTCGACAACTGCGAGCACCTGCTCGACGGCGTCGTCGCGCTGCTCGAGCACCTCCTCGCCGCGGCCCCGCGCCTCGTCGTGCTGGCGACCTCGCGCGCCCGGCTGCTGGTGCCGTTCGAGTGGGTGTTCGCGCTGCCGGGACTGGCGGTGGAATCGGCGGACGACGCACCGCCGGACGCGGTCGAACTGTTTCTCAGCCGCGCCGCCGGTGGCGGCGCACCACCGCCCGGCGACTGGAGACAGATCGCGGCGGTGTGCCGCGCGCTGGACGGCGTCCCGCTGGCCATCGAGCTCGCGGCGGCCCGATACCCGACGCTCGGATTGGACGGGCTCGAGTCGGGGCTCGCCGACCGGCTGCAGCTGCTCACCGGCGGCCGCCGCCGGGACGATCGGCACCGCTCGCTGCGATCCACCCTCGACTGGAGCCATGCGCTGCTCGACGAGCGCGAACAGGCCGTGCTGCGACGCATCTCCGTCTTCGCCTCGCCGTTCACGGCCGCGATGGCCGGCGACCTGATGGGCGGCTGGCCCCCGGTCACCCGCGCGGGCGTGGCGACGATCCTCGCGCAACTCGCCGACCAGAGCCTGCTGCTGGCGGTGGCCCATCCGGGCGGCACCCGCTACCTGGCGCTGGAGATCATCAGGCAGTACGGCGCGGAGAAGCTCGCGGACACCGGGGAGGCCGACGAGGCCGGCACCCGGCACCTCGACTGGTGCCTGCGCGCCGCGTCCGCGGTGGACGTGGCGGTGGACGGCGGAGTGGGTGCCTGGCGCGGTCAGTTCGAGCTCATCGCCGACGAGCTGCGGGCGGCCCTGGCATGGGTGGGCGATCGACCCGATCTGCGCCCGCGCGCGCACGACCTCGCGCTCCGGGTGGCCGAGCTCAGCTTCCTGTGCGGATTCGTCGGCGAGGCGCAGCGGCGCTATGAGCAGGCGGCGCAGTTCGCGGCGGACGACGTCGCCCGCGCCCGCGCGCTCGGGATGGCGGCGGGTGCGGCGGAGACGCGGCACTTCGGTGACGACGCGATGCGGCTGCACCGCGAGGAGGGTGAGGCCTTCCTGCGGGCGGGCGACCGGGGCAACGCGGCGATCGCGGTGGCCGTGATGGCCGAGCGGATCAATCGTGCGCCCGGCCTGATGGCGACCCGGCCGCCGGTCAGCGAGGTCGACGCCCTGCTGCGCCGGGCATGGTCCCTGGCCGCCGGCCATCCGGCCGCCGAGGCGAGAACGATGACCGCTCAGGCGTTCCACGGCGCGGGGCGGGATCCGCTGACCGTCGAGCTGGCGGGACGCGCGATCGACCTCTCGCGGCGGGTGGGCGATGCCATCGGGGAGAGCGCGGCCCTGGACCTCCTGACCGCGGTCCAGCTCTCGACGGGCGAGCTGCGTGCCGCCGCCGAGACGTCGCTGCTCCGCAGGGAACTGCTGCGTGCGCAGCCGGTCGGCGCCCAGGTGGGCATCGAGATGTCCGACGGGTACTGCATGGCCGCCGAGTGCGTGCTGGCGGTGGGCGACCTGCACACCGCACGCACGCTGGCGGAGGAGGTCAGGGACCTGCCGATCCACCGCGAGGAGCACCACCTCGGGACCTCCCGGCTGATCGTCGTCACGGCCCTGATGGGGGACTTCGACGAGACGATCGCGCTGGGCGAGCAGTTCCGCGAGGGTTGGATCCGGGCCGGGCGGCCGCGGGCCGGCAACCTCAGCCGCGGCGCCTATGCGGTGGCCGCCGTGCACGGGTTGCGCGGCGACGACGCGGAGCGCGGCGAGTGGCTGCGGATCGTCGACGCGCTCGCCACGCCGGGGCGGCCGCTCTCCGCCATCCACTTCGGCGAGTTCTTCGACGCCTGGGTGTTCCTGCATCGCGGCCGGAACGACGAGGCGTTCGCCCTGCTGTCGACCCCGCCCGAGCACTTCCAGGCCTGGCACAACGGCATGTGGCGCCCGTGGTACGGCGCGCTCTGGGCGGCGGCGGCCGCCCTCACCGGGCAGCCAGACGCCGCCGCCCGCATCGAACGGGCGAGGCTGGTCACGCTCGACAATCCGGTCGCCGGCGCGATCGTCGATCGCACCGCGGCGTGGGCGGCAGGCGACACTCCGGCGCTCGCCGCCGCGGCGGACCGGCTGAGCGCCGCCGGCGCCCGCTACGAGTGGGCGCGCACGTTGATCATGATCGGGGGACCGCGGCGGGCCGAGGGCGATGCGATCCTCGCCGCCATGGGCGCGACGCCGATGCCGTGGCCCGACGGCGGAACGTGGCCGGACGGCGGAACCCGGCCCGACGGCGCTGCCCGCTGAGGTTCACTGCCGGAGCGCTCATTCGCGTCCGGCGCCCCGACCGTGATCCAAACCCGCACGATCGGCTCGTTCACCGGTGGCGAAGCGGCATTCGTGCGGGGTCGACGCCGGGGATCGCCACGGGCCCCGACGGGGCAGGTCTCCGTGGTGACCACGGAGCCACCACGGAACGCGGCGTTTCCGTGCCGGGCGCGGATGTTCGCGGCGCGCGCGACGGCCACCGTGATGGGCGAACAGAAAACCGTTCCCGCCCGAGGAGACCGACATGCTGCCCTACCTGACCATCCAGTCGCTGGCCGCCGACCACCACCGCAGCCTGCTCGCCGAGGCAGCGAACGACCGGCTCGCCGACCAGGCCCTCCGGCATCGCCGCGGCCGCCCGGTCGCCACCGGCCGCCGTTCGCTCTGGAGCTGGACCCGCGGCCTGTCCGCACCGCGGCCCGCGACCGGCGGATCCGCCGCATGACGCACCCGGCCCCCCGCGACGCATCGCGGAGGGCCGGGTGATCGATCAATTGCTGCGGTTCGTCAGGCGGCGGCCCGGCCCGCCATGGCGTCGGCGGCCGCGGGGTTCGCCCGCCCGTGCGACTTACCCGGGGAGCGCTCGCCGTTCACCGTCGACGTGTCGAAGGCGAACGTGAGAACCGCCGTGGCGATCGCATCGGAGTTCACGTCGAGCGCGTGCACGTTGATGTTGCCGACGAGCTCGTAGTCCTCGCGCAACTGGTTGTAGAGCGCCACGTTCTGGCCGGCGCCCGTCAGGTTGTCGCAGAACTGGTGGTAGCAGGGGTCGTACGCCGCACCCGCGACCCCGCCGTAGAGCGCGGCCTCCGCGGCGGTCTTGGGAACCTCCGCGCCGGTGAACAGGCCGCCGGCCGGGATGCCGACGGCGATGAACGGCCCGTAGTCCGATCGGCCGGAGAACTCGCTGTCCTGGGACGGCTCGCCGCGGTCGGCGTAGAACTGCTCGAACACGTCCTCGATCTGGGCGGAACCCGGCGGGATGAAGCCCGGCGCCGCGGTCCCGCCGGAGTTGTCGCCGTCGTAGATGCCGAACATGTAGTTCGGCGAGGCGACCATGTCGAAGTTCAGGTACAGCGCGATGTTGTCGGCCTCCTCCTCGGAAAGCTCGGCGACGTAGTGCTCCGATCCCAGCAGCCCGGACTCCTCCGCACCCCACCAGGCGAAGCGCACGGTGTTGTTCGGCTTGACCTTCTGCATCTGGATCGCGGTCTCGAGCAGCGCGGCGCTGCCGCTGCCGTTGTCGTTGATGCCCGGGCCCTCCTGGACGCTGTCCAGGTGGGCGCCCGCCATCACCACGTTGTCGTCGCGCCCGTCCTGCGTCTCGGCGATGACGTTCCAGGCCGTGCGCTCGTCCGCGACGAAGTCGACCGTGACGGTGACGGTGGCGCCCGGGCGTCGACGCCAGATTGGCGCCGGCTTCGTAGGTCGCGAAGACGGCAGGGATGGTCAGCCCGGTGGCGTCGCCGATCATGTTCAGCAGCCCGGTGCGCCCGGGCTGGCCCTCGTTCATGACGACCACGGCCGCCGCGCCGGCCGCCTGCGCGTTGAGCACCTTGACGTTGAAGCCGCACGTTCCGCGCTGGACGAGCGCCACCGACCCGGCCGGCATGCCGGCGAAGTCCGCCGCCTCGCAGCCGCTGGTGCTGCTGTTCGGCGGGGCAGCGCGGGATTCGAGCACGAGATCCGACCGGGATACAGCGGATCCGGTCGCGGTGCCCTCCGGGGACCCGGAATCGAACGTGTTCCGCAGGAAGTCGGTCCCGTTGACGAAGTCCCGCGGATTCGGGCTGACCCGGATGAGCTCGGAGTTCTCCTCGAAGTAGTCGAAGGTGAACTCCTGCACCTCCGGGTCGTACCCCGCTCCCTCGAGTTGCTCGACGACGTAGTCGACGGAGGCCTCGTAGCCCGGCAGACCGGCGGCGCGGTTTCCGCCGTTGTCGTCGGCGATCGCCTGGAGCGCCTCGAGATGGTCGAGCACGCCGTCCACGGTCACGGCGTTGGTGAGCTTCTTGACCGAGTTGTTGTTCGGCGCAGCCGCGACCGGCAGCGCTGTTGCGGTGGTGACGAGGGCAGCGGCGGTGACCGCGGCCAGGATCGTCTTCACCCGCCTTGACACCATGGGCAGGAACCTTTCTGGGGGTGGAAGGTCGACGCGCGACCCGACGGCGTTCCCTTGCTAACGGCGGTTCACCGGCAGGGATGTCCCCGCATCAGAGCAGATGTCGCTCTCCGGCGCCAGTCGATCACGGTCGATCATCATCGAGCGGCCCGCTGACTCGATTCGGCAGGCGTTGGCAGCCGATCCGCGGTGCCGGGACCGCCCGGGACCGTCGCCCGGGCGAACCGGAGTGACAGGTGAGACAGTTTCCTCACACCGAGCGCAGCGACGGGCGGCGGCCGGGGTGCCGGCGAGGAGGGGCATGAACCTCGAGAAGGTGATCTTCGGGTTCTTCGTGCTGCTCGCCGCCACCCTGAACTTCGGGTTCTTCATCGGCGACATCTCGAATCCGGAGCTGCACAACGTCTACGAGCTGTTCGCGGCGCTCGCCGTCAGCCTCATCGCCACCGTGCTGAAGTTCGGCGATCGCACCCAGATCGGCGCCGTGCACCTCGCCACCAGCCTGGTGGCCGACCTGCAGCTGGTCGTGGCGGGCGTGGTGTGGATCTGGTCGGAGCAGATCTCCGAGCACGGGCTCACCGCCGGTGCCACGGCCAGCGTCGTCTCGCTGTCCGGCGGTGCGCTGCTGGCAAATCTCGTCTCGGTCGTGCTGCTGGTCACGGAGACCGTCACCTTCCACCGCGGGTGACGGGGTGCGTCGATGAGCAACCCGCTGCTGATCTTCTGGTCCCAGCTGTTCGGCCGCCGGGAGCCGCCGAATCGCGTGCCGTCGCGCGCGCACATCGAGTCGTCGCGGCAGGCCTCCGCGACGATCTTCCTGATCATGCGGCGGATGCGGGCGCCGCTGATCATCCTGATCGTCATCTTCTTCGTCAGCGTGGTCGGGCTGGCGCTGATCCCGGGCATCAACCCGCAGGGCGAGCGCGCCCGGATGAGCCTGTTCGACTCGTTCTACTTCATGAGCTACACGGCGACGACGATCGGCTTCGGCGAGCTGCCGTGGCCGTTCACCACCGCTCAGCGGCTCTGGGTGACCTTCTCGATCTACCTGTCGGTGGTGGGTTGGGCGTACGCGATCGGCTCGCTGCTCACGCTGTTGCAGGACCGGACGTTCCGCCAGGCGTTGGCGCTGCAGCAGTTCACCCGCAAGGTGGCGCGGCTGCGCGAGCCGTTCCTGTTGATCGCCGGCTACGGCCGCGCCGGTGAGCTGCTCGCCAAGTCGTTCGACGCCCTCGGCCAGCAGATCGTCGTGATCGACGAGACCTCGGAGCGCGTCGACGCCCTCGAGCTCGCGGCCTATCACGCTGATGTGCCCGGGTTGGTGGCGGACGCCGCCAATCCGCACCATCTGAGCGTCGCCGGGCTCGACCATCCCTTCTGCACGGGCGTTCTCGCCCTGACCAACGACGATGAGACGAACCTCGCGGTGACGATGACGGCGGCCCTGCTGCGACCGGATCTGCCGGTCGTCGCGCGCACGGTGTCCCCGGCGATCGCGGAACGGATGCGCGCCTTCGGGACGCCGTCGGTGGTCAACCCGTTCGACCGGTTCGGCGACCACCTGCGCCTGGCGCTCAACGCGCCGGCGTCCTACCAGTTGCTGACCTGGCTCGAGGCCGGGCCGGGCGCCGAGCTGCCGAAGCGCGGCCATCCGCCGACCAACGGCCGGTGGGTGATGTGCGGGTACGGGCGGTTCGGGCGCGAACTCACGGCTGACCTGCGGGAGCAGGGTCTCGAGGTCACCATCATCGAACCCATCGAGCGGGGCAGGCCGGAGCCGGGGGTCATCGTCGGGGACGCCTCGGACCCGGAGGTGCTCGACCTGGCCGACCTGGGCGACGCCGTGGGCCTGGTGGCGGGCACCGACAACGACACGACGAACCTGTCGATGCTGGCCAGCGCCCGCCGACGGAACCCCGCCCTCTACCTGGTCGCGCGGCAGAATCGGCCGACCAGCGCGGCGCTGTTCGAGGCCATGCGGGTCGACGGGCTCCTGGTGCCGACCGAGGTGGTCGCGCACGAGGTGTACGCCCAGATCAGCACGCCGATGCTGTGGCGGTTCATCCAGGAGATGCCGGCGAAGGGTGACGCCTGGGCGTCCGAGCTGATCCGGCGGCTGCTGCGCAACTGCGGGCGGCAGCTACCCGCGCTGTGGAAGATCAAGCTGAACCGCGAGCAGGGCCCTGCGCTCGACCGCTGGCTCGCGAGTGGACGGGTCGTGCTGGGCGATCTGCTGCGCAGCCCGGAGGACCGCGAGCGGCGCCTGCGGGTGGTGCCGCTGCTGCTGCGCAGCGGCGACGACGACGCCGTGCTCACCCCCGACTACGACACCGTCCTGGCGCCGGACGACGAGCTGCTGTTCGCCGGCCAGGGGTCCGAGAGGCGCGAGCTGGAGGGCACTCTGGTGATCGACGCCACCGCCGAGTACGTGTTGTTCGACCGGCACATCCCGTCGAGCTGGGTGTGGCGCAAGCTGTCCCGGACGACCCTGACACCCACCTCCTGATCGTTTCCGGACCGCGGCCGAGCGGGTGGCCGGCGCGACCGACGGTTTGGCCGGGCGCGATGACGGGCACGTCCTCGGCATGACAATCGGCTACTTCCTGTCGAGCGAGGAATACACACCGGCGGAACTGATCGACCAGGCACGGCTGGCCGAGGAGGCGGGGTTCGAGGCGCTCTGGATCTCCGACCACTTCCACCCGTGGAACGACGAGCAGGGCGAGAGCGCGTTCGTCTGGTCGATGATCGGCGCCATCTCGCAGGTGTGTTCCCTGCCGGTGACGACGGCGGTGACCTGCCCGACCACCCGGATCCATCCGGCGATCGTCGCCCAGGCCGCCGCGACGAGCGCGGTGCTGCTGAACGGACGGTTCACGCTCGGTGTCGGCTCGGGCGAGGCGTTGAACGAGCACGTCACCGGGGCGCGGTGGCCGTCCGTCCAGCAGCGCCTGGAGCAGCTGGAGGAGTCGATCGACGTCATCCGCAAGCTCTGGTCCGGCGACTTCGTCACGACACACGGCGAGTACTACACCGTCGAGAACGCCCGGATCTACACGCTGCCGGACGAGCCGCCCAAGATCTTCGTCTCGGGATTCGGGCCCAACGCGGCGGAACTGGCCGGCCGCATCGGCGACGGCTTCATCTCCACCTCGCCCGACGAGGAGAGCCTGTCGATCTTCCGCAGGAGCGGGGGAGCGGGCAAGCCGACCCAGGCCGGCTACAAGGTCTGCTGGGGCAGGGACGACGACGCGTGCATCGAGACCGCGCACCGCCTGTGGGCGAACTCCGGTGTGCCGGGCGAGCTGTCGCAGGTGCTGCCCAGCCCGAAGCACTTCGAGCAGGTGAGCAGCCTGGTCACCAAGGACATGACCCGGGACGCCATCGCGTACGGCCCGGATCTCGATCGACACCTCGAGGCCTACCGCCCCTTCGCCGACGTCGGATTCGACGAGATCTACATCTCGCAGATCGGTGGCCGCGACGAGAACAGCGACTACCGCGGCTTCTTCGAGTTCTACGGCGAGCAGGTACTGCCGAAACTGCGGTCCTCCTGAGAGTCTCTCGCCCCCTGTGGGTCAGGTCCGTTCCGCCGGAGCGGTGCCCGCTGTGGTGCACCGCCTCCCGGCCACCGCGCGCCCGCAAGGTGCGCGCCGTCATACCTGGTGCGCGCCGCCACGCGATACCCGACCGCCGCGCGCACGGCGGGTCCGCCGCCGCGGTGGCAGAGTGATTCGCGACCACGACCACTTGCTCTGGAGGGCACCATGGGCTCGGTAGCACGCATCACCAACATCAGCGCTCGATCGGAGACGTCCTTCGAGGACGCGGTGAACACCGGCATCGAGCGCGCGAACGCGACGCTGCGCAACGTCAGCGGCGCGTGGGTGAAGGACCAGAAGGTCGAGGTCCGCGACGGGCGCATCACCGTCTACCAGGTGGCTCTCGAGGTCACCTTCGTCCTCGACTGACCGCGCGGCAACGTCCATGCTCGCCAACAGCAAGGCCTACAGCGGCATCGCCGTCACCGACATGGCCAGCGCCCGGCGCTTCTACGCCGACACGCTCGGCCTGAACACCTCCGAGGAGCACGGGCTGCTGTGGCTGCATCACGCCGGTGGCCGCGACACGCTCGTCTACGAGCAGCCGGAAGCCACCGCGGCAAGCTACACGGTGCTGAACTTCCAGGTCGAGGACATCGACGAGGCCGTCCGATTCCTCCGGTCCCGGGGGATCAGCCTGGAACGGTATGCCGGCTTCGAGCAGGATGATCTGGGCGTCTTCCGTGGCGAGGGCCCCGACATCGCATGGTTCACCGATCCTTCGGGCAACGTCCTGTCGGTGCTGCAGGAGCGCTGAGCCCCGCGCACCGATGTCGATCGTCCGGACACCGCGCACGGCGATCCGCGCGGCGACCGGTCGGCCGTGATCGTGCCCATCCATCGCCGGAGTTCTGCACGGGGTCCGGGTTGACGGGGCGCGACGAGGTGAGTTCGCTCGTCGGAGGGATCGCCGGGGCCTCGGCCCGCGGACCGCGAGGCGGGAGCGACGGATGAGAATCGGTGTTCTGGGAACCGGCATCGTGGGCCGGTCGATCGCCGCGCGATGCGCCGAGGTCGGGCACGAGGTGGTGATCGGCACCCGCGACCCAGCGGCCACGCTGGCGCGCGCCGAGTCGGACTCCATGGGAAACCCGCCCTTCGCCGCCTGGCACGCGGAGCACGGGGACATCGAGCTGCTGCGGCTCGACGCGGCCGCGGCGCGATCCTCGGTCCTGGTCAACGCGACGGCCGGGGGTTCCTCGCTCGCGGGCCTGGCGGCGGCCGGCGCGGACAACATCGCGGGCAAGCTGCTGATCGACGTGTCCAATCCGCTGGACTTCTCGCACGGCGACTTCCGGTTGTCCGTCGCGAACACCGACAGCACCGCCGAGCAGATCCAGGCCGCCCATCCGACGGCGCGCGTCGTCAAGACGCTGAACACCGTCACGGCGGCGGTGATGGTGGCGCCCGCCCGCCTCGCAGGGGAATCGCAGATCTTCGTCGCCGGCGACGATGCCGGGTCGAAGGCCGAGGTGCGCGGCCTGCTCACCGAGTTCGGCTGGTCGGAGCACGGGATCATCGACCTGGGCGGCATCCGGTCCGCGCGCGGCATGGAGATGTACGTCGCGCTCTGGGTCGGCATGGCCGGCGCGCTGGGCACGCCGATGTTCAACATCAGGATCGTCCGGGAGAAGGGAGCGACGTGACCGCCGCGATCATCGACCGCGCCGACGGCCGCACGGACGGCGAGGACTGGACCGAGAACTACCAGGAACTGCCCGGGGGGGCCGGGATCTCGATCATCCTGGAGTCGACCTCGAAGGCCGGCGCCGGGCCACGGCTGCACCGTCATCCGTACGCCGAGACGTTCGTCATCCGCCGCGGTTCCGCCACCTTCACGGTCGGCGAGTCCCTGCTGGAGGGCCGCGCGGGACAGGTCATCGTCGTGCCGGCGAACACGCCGCACAAGTTCGCCACCGGCCCCGACGGGTACGAGGCCGTGCACATCCACGCCAACGCGCGCTTCGTCACCGAATGGCTGGAGTGAGACGAGCACGGCGGCCGCCGCGGCCGCGTTGCGGTCGTGCTCCCTGCGCGGGAAGAGGCGCGGGACGAGGATGGGCGCGGTCACCCTGTGCGGTGCGGGCGGCCCAGCTCGTCGCGGACCCGGTGACCGGGGTGGTCGACCGCGTTCGCGCCTGCGAGCCGACCGCGACGGCATGAGCGTGGGTCAGCCGGCCGCGACCGCCGGCGACGAGCCCGCCCGCCCCCGCACCGCGTAGGCCCGGGCGGTCAGGGCGATCGAGCCATCCGGCGCAGCGGGCAGGCTCGCGCGCAGGTCGTCGCGGATCCGGCCACGCAGCTCCTCGTCCAGCCTCATCGCGTATGCGGGCGCCGCCCCCTGGCCGCCGAGGAACGGCTGCCAGTAGTCGTCGAAGTCGGCGAACACGGTGTCGATCTCGATGGATCGCGTCTCCACCCCGACGAGACCGGCCGCGCGCCACAGCTCCGCGAGGCGGTCCGGATGGCACAGGGGGAACCTCGTGCCCTCGTCGAGTGCGGTCGCGTCCGGGTCGACCGCCGCAGCTGCCGCCCAGAACCGGCGCATCAGCTCGATGCCCTCGGCGTAGTCCCACACGTAGGCCGCGACCGTGCCCCGCGGGGCCGCCGCGCGCATCGAGCGCACGGCGGCCGCGGGGTCGGGCAGGAAGTTCAGCACGAGGCCGGAGACGACGACGTCGGCGGACTCGGCGGGCAGGTCCGCGGCGTCGCCCACCTCGAATCCCGCCCTCGGGTCGGTGATCCGCTGCCGGCACCACGCGACGTACCCGGCGGAGGCATCGATTCCGGTGACCGCCGAGGGTGCGCACCGGTCCAGCACCGCGGACGCCAGAGCGCCCGTCCCGCAGCCCACGTCGAGCCAGCGAAGTCCCGGATCGGGAGACAGCCAGTCGAGGAGGTCGACGGCGACCCGCCGGCTCCAGCGGCCGACGTACGGCTCGTAGGCGTCACCACTGGACCAGACCTCAGTCATGTCTGCGGAACCTAGTCCCGCGCGAGTGGGAACGCGCCGCGCGGGTCGCGGGTGTCGGACCCGGGTGTTTCGCTGGAGCGGCGAGGTCCCACCCGTCGCAGCGTCGAGGAGGCAGACATGCCCGAGAGATCGCCGATCGTCGAGTTCAACGCCGAGTTCAGCCAGCCCGGCTCGACGCCGCCGCCCTGGCCGGACGTTCTCGACGTGCTGACCTCGTCGGCGATGTTCTGGCTGTCCACGGTCCGCCGCGACGGCCGTCCACACGTGACGCCGCTTCCGGCGATCTGGCTCGACGGCACCCTGCACTTCTGCTCCGGAGCCCTCGAACAGAAGACCACGAACCTGCGGTCGAACCCTCGGTGCGCGCTCACCACCGGTACCCCGGACATGCATTCCGGGCTCGACGTGGTCGTGGAGGGCAGCGCCGTCCGGACGACCCAGCGGGATCGGCTGACCGAGCTGGCGGCGCTGTGGAAGTCGAAGCTGGACTGGGACTTCGACGTCGGCCACGACGCGTTCCGCGATGCCGAGGGCCGCGACGGGCTGGTCTTCGGCGTGACTCCGGAGAAGGTACTGGGCTTCGGCAAGGACCCGTACACGCAGACCCGCTACCGCTTCGGCTGATCGGATCCTCTCGGGCCGACGCCATGGCCGCGGTTCGGGTGCCCGCCTCGCAAACCGATCAGTTTCGAAGAAGCGGGCGCCGCGGCGGCTTCCTAGCATCGGAGTCGTCCGATCACGATCGACGAAGGAGAGCACCGGCCATGACCGACAAGCAGAAGTCCGCAACCGGCACCGCGACGGCGGACAAGAAGTACGAGGGATTCACCGAGGAGGAACGCGGCGCGATGAAGGAGCGCGCGCAGGAGCTGAAGAAGGCTGCGCGCCGCCCGCGCGGGAAGAAGGCGGACGCAGACGACGAGGCCGGTCTGCTCGAGAAGATCGCGGAGATGTCGGAGTCGGATCGCGCGATGGCCGAGCGCATCCATGCCGTCGTCAAGGCCAACGCGCCCGAGCTGACGCCGAGACTCTGGTACGGGATGCCCGCGTACGCCAGGGACGGCAAGGTGGTCTGCTTCTTCCAGGCCGCGGCGAAGTTCACGTCGAGGTACGCGACGTTCGGCTTCAACGACGCGGCGAACCTCGACGACGGGTCGATGTGGCCGACCGCCTTCGCCCTCACCAAGCTGACCGCGGCCGATGAGAAGCGGCTCGGCGCGCTGATCAAGCAGGCGGCCGGCTGATCGGTCGTCCCAGACGACGGGCCGCCCGGGACGCGTCCTCCCGAACGGTGGCCGGGTGACGTTCGTCCGGGCCCGGGACCGACGGGATCTCCCGAACGGGGGCGGGACCGCCGAAGAACTCCGCCAACGCCGGCGCGACGACGTCCGGGGCACCCCACTGGTCCCGGTTCTGGGTGGCGGCGTGGTTCGTGCCGGGCAGGATCAGCCGCCGAGCGTCCGGCAGCACACCGGCGAGGGCGTCCACGGCGGTGTGGAGGTAGGGCCGGGTCCTGCTGCCGGCCAGCAGCAGCACCTGCGCCCGCAGACCGGCGAAGTCGCCGGCGCTGTCCGCGTTGTCGCGAACGATCCGCAGGTCCGCCGGCAGCGCCTCGGCGAGCTCGCGAACGTGCGGCGCTGCGGCGGACGAATCGCGGGCGTCGTCACGGGCGAGCAGGCGGCGCGTTGCCGACCGCAGCACCCACCGAGGCAGCCTCAGCATGATCGGTGGCCCCATTTCCGCCGCCAGCATCGCGGTGACCATGCAATCCACCAGGTCGCCTGCGGCGCACTCGCGATCGAACCGGTCGAGCAGGTCGGCCCTGATCGATCCGCCGACCGAGATGGGCGGTTCGAAGACGCCGACCCGTCGCACGTCCGGCAGTGAGAGTGCCGCTCGGAGAGCCAGGATCCCCCCGGAGCTGACGCCGAAAACGTCGCGTGATCCCGTCGCGCGAAGCACGGCGGCGACGTCGTGCGCCTCGTCGGGCGCCGGCCCGGGTCCGGCGGCGGCCGGCGCGCTCAGCCCGCGCCCCCGCCGGTCCATCAGGTGCACGGTGTGCCGATCGGCGAGAGATGTGGCCAGATCCAGCTGACTCCGGCCGGATTGCATCGAACCGTGCACCACGACGAGACCCGGTCCCTCACCGAGGCTCCACCAGCCGATCGAGGTGCCGTCCGCGGTCGTCGTCGAGGCCGGGCGGGGGGCGTGCGAACTGACCGGGGCCGCTCGTTCGATCATCGTGTGCCAATCTTCCGTAGGGGGAGTGATACCTTATGAACTAAGATAGTAGCTAAGATGCTTACTAAGTGAAGGTATTTTCATGGCGACAGGCCGGGACGCCGAGCGCGCCGCCCTGATCGAGCGGCTGCGTGACCTCGGCGAGCGGGACGCCATGGAGACCGCGCAGTTCCAGCAGGCAGCCGCCGCCCACTACGGTCTGGGCGTCACCGAGATGAAGGCGCTCGGCGTGCTGCTCCGCGAGGGCGGCGTCACGGCCGGCCGGCTCGCCGCGGAGTTGCACCTGACCTCGGGCGGCGTGACCGGGGTCGTGGACCGGCTGGCCCGGCGCGGTCTGGCCCGGCGGGTCCCCGATCCCGACGACCGCCGGCGCGTCGTCGTGGAGGCGGATCCGGACGCGCTGGCCGCCGGCGAAAATGTCTACCTCTCGATCGGGCAGGCCTTCGCCGAGCTGTACGCCGGGTACAGCACCGAGCAGCTCCGATTCCTCACCGTGCATCTCGAGCGGTCGATCGGGCTCACCCGGCAGGAGACGGACAAGCTGGCCGGCCGGCAGCGACCGTAGCGCCGCCGCTGGTCAGGTCCGGCTGATCGATACGTTCGGTCCCGCGTCTTGCAATCGGTACCGCGGTCCGGGTTTATCGTCGGGCCATGAACGAGAACCGGTCGGGCGCCGAGGGATCGTGGCCGGACATGCTGCTCGAGGCCTGCACGCTGCCGACGGAAGAGCGACCACTCCGGCTGGCCGAATTCGACCAGCTGTTCGCGGAGGCGACGACGTCGGTCGAGCGGGTGGGGCCGCAGCACGCCCGGCTCGGGCTGCGCCCCGAGCCCGCGGTCGCGGCCAGGGCGGCCGACCTCGGTGTGCGCGAGACGCGGTGCTGTTCGTTCTTCGCGTTCGAGGTGCGCGCCTCCGGCGGCACCCTCACCCTCGACGTGCGCGTGCCCGAGTCCCGCGGCGACGTGCTCGCCGCCCTGGTGGCCCGGGCGAGGGCCGTCGTCGCGGCGGCCGGGCGATGACCGGGGAACTGCGCGCCGGCGGACTGGCCGCGGCGGCCGGGGTGAACCCGCAGACCCTGCGGTACTACGAACGGCGCGGCCTGCTGCCGAGGCCGGACCGCACGCTCGGCGGGCATCGGGTCTATCCGCCGGACGCGGTCGGGCGCGTGCGCGCGATCAAGGCCGCGCAGCGCCTCGGATTCACCCTGAACGAGGTCACGGGGCTGCTCGCCGCCGGCCGGCGCGGCCGTCCGGACGCCGGCCTGCGGGCCGGCGCGGCCGCCAAGCTCACCGAGATCGAGCAACGCATCGACGATCTCGCTGCGGCCCGGGACACGTTGCTGCGGGCCGTCGCCGCGGGCTGCGACGACCTCGACACCTGCGCCGGTAGCCCGTCCTGCCCGCTGCCGTTCGTCGAACCGCCCGGCGGCTCGTGACGCCGGCGACCGCCGGCGGCCCCCTCGGGCCGGTGGTGATCGGGCATCGCGGCGCGTCCGGATACCGTCCGGAGCACACCATCGCGAGCTACGAACTCGCCGCCCGGCTCGGCGCCGACTTCCTCGAGCCCGACCTGGTCTCGACCGCAGACCATGTGCTCGTCGCGCGCCACGAGAACGACATCGCCGGCACGACCGACGTCGCGGACCGCGCGGAGTTCGCGGACCGCCGGGCGACGAAGATGATCGACGGCGAGGCCGTCGACGGGTGGTTCACCGAGGACTTCACCCTGGCGGAGCTGCGAACGCTGTGGTCGCGGGAGCGGATGCCGAACCTCCGGCAGCGGAACACGATCTACGACGGCCGCTACCGGATCCCGACGCTCGACGAGGTGCTCGCCCTGCGCGGGCGGCTCAGCGCCGAGCTCGGGCGGGAGATCGGTGTCTATCCGGAGACCAAGCACCCCAGCTACTTCCGATCCATCGGGCTGGACCTGGAGACGCCCCTGGTCGGCGCGCTGGACAGGGCCGGTCTGGCCGACGCCGGGTCTCCTGTCTTCGTTCAGTCGTTCGAGCTGGCGAGCCTCGCGCGCCTGCGGACGGAGCTCGGCGTCGCGATCGGGCTGATCTTCCTGGCCGGCGCGACCGGGTCACCGGTCGATCTCGTGGCGGCCGGCGACTCCCGCACCTACGCCGACCTGACCAGCGCGGACGGTCTCGCCGCGCTTGGCGCGACGGTCGACGGCATCGGGCCGGACAAGGACCAGGTCATCCCGCGGGACGCGTCCGGTCGCCTCGGCGGCCCGACCGCGCTCGTTCGGGACGCGCACGCGGCCGGGCTGCTGGTTCACCCGTACACCTTCCGCGCGGAGAACCGGTTCCTGCCCGCCGATCATCGCTCGGGCGACGACCCGGCAGCGTACGGTCGCATCCTCGACGAGTTGCAGACGTTCCTCGCCACCGGCATCGACGGCTTCTTCACCGACCAGGCCGACATCGGGGTGCTGGCGCGGGACCTGTTCGTGCGCAGGGGGTGACGCCGGCGTGCGGCCGGCTAGCGCCGATGGCCGTACGCGTCGTACCCGCCGTACCCGCCGTGCTGTGCCCATCGGCGCCGCCGGTCGGCACCCTTGGCGAGGAACAAGACGATGAGCCCGATCCACAGCAGCGGGAACGGGAAGAAGCCGTGGCTGAGCGCGCCGATCGAGATGATGACCGCGAGCACCATGAGGATCGCGATCAGGCCGAAGATGCGCGGCGGACGGCCGCGGCGGGATCCGGGTGGGTAGCCGCCGGCGGGCCCGTTCGGTCCGGCGCCGGGTCCGACCGGTCCGCCGTCGGGATACGCCCATCGAGCGCCCGGCGCGAACCGCTGCTGCTGCGGCCGCAGTTCCGGCAGGTCGGCGAACAGCGCCGGAAGTTCATCCAGATACGTTGCCGCGTAAGCGGTGCCGATCCGCTCATCGAATTCGGCGGCATCCAGCCGGCCCTCGGTGAAGTGCTCGGACAGCCGGTCGACGGCGGCCTGCCGGTCGGTGTGACCCGCTCGCACCCGCGGCGATGTCACGGCCGGTCGTCCTCGTCCGCATCGGCGTCGCGGTCGCCGAGGATGCGGTAGAGGTCGGATCTGGTGCGCATCAGCACCTTGCGCGCCTCCGACAGCTGCTCAGGCGAACCGGTGCGGGCGACGTGCACGAACGCCGCGCCGACCTGGAACACCAGATCGCCGAGCTGGGTGTCGTCCTCGCTCGGGGCGACGCCCTCCCAGAGGCCGGCGAACTCGTCCGCGCGCTCGCGCGCCAGCCGCTCGCCGTCGTCGGTCAGGTGGTAGACCCGCCGGCCGTCCTGCTCCGTGGCATGCACCAGGCCCTCGTCCTCGAGCTGCTGCAGCGTCGGATAAACCGACCCCGGGCTGGGCTTCCAGGCCCCGCCGCTGCGGCGGCTGATCTCCTGGATCATCTGGTAGCCGTGCATCGGCTCCTCGGCGAGCAGCGCGAGGACGGCCGAGCGCACGTCACCGCGGTTGGCGCGCGGCCCGCGCTGGTGGCGCTGGCCCTTGCCCCAGGGATCCCCCCACGGCCCGCCCCAGCCGCCCGAGCGGTGCCCCTGCCAGGCCCCCCGGGGCCGCGGACCGCCGAACCCGCTCTCGGAGAACGTCTTTCGGAGCCAAGCGGGAAGGTCCCATTCGCCTCCGCTGTCCCACGCGTATGCGCCCATCGCATCCTCCTGTGACTGGTCGCGATACTTCGACGATATATCGCGATAGTCCGCTGTCAAGGAGAATCCGGAACGATTTCGACAGTGCCAGAGTGGGGCGATGTCCAGCACGCGCCTGACGATCCTCGCCGACACCCACGTGCCGGTCCGGGCCAGGGATCTGCCCGCGACGGTGTGGGCCGCGATCGACGCCGCGGATGTTGTCGTGCACGCGGGCGACTGGGTCGCCCCGTCGATCCTGGACGCCGTCCAGGCGAGGGCGCGCCGGCTCGTCGGCGTGTTCGGCAACAACGACGGACCGGAGCTGCGGCGGCAACTCCCGGAGATCGCCACGGCCGTCATCGGCGGCGTGCGGATCGCCGTGGTCCACGAGACGGGGGGTCGGGACGGGCGGGAACGGCGCGCAGACGTGGCGTTCCCGGACACCGACGTGCTCATCTTCGGGCACAGCCACATTCCCTGGGACACCGTCTCGCCGGCCGGCATGCGGCTGCTCAACCCGGGGTCGCCCACCGATCGCCGCCGCCAGCCGTACTGCACCTACCTCACGGCCACGGCGGCCGGCGGTCGGCTCGACGACGTCGCGCTGCATCGGCTGCCGCGGCCCGGCGGCCGATGAGGACGTCGTGCGGCCGGTCACATCCGGTCCGGGCGAACCGATCCGGTGCTCCTGACGTACCAGTGTCCGGGATCGGCCGATCCCGCCGACGTCCGAAAGGCACCGCGATGAGCAGCAGGAACATCGATCCCACCGAGGCCGCGGCCGCCCGGGCCAGCGCGATGGCCCGGCACCCGAGCGCCTTCCGGCGGCCCGACGCCCGCATGGGCGTCGAAGCGACCGGGCGCCTCGCCACCTCGTGGACGCGCTCCGGCTCGATGGCGTCCGACCGGCCGCATGCCTCCGGCGGTCTGGCCAACGCCCGCCGGGTACGGGTCGTGGACGGCCGGATCACCTCACCGTCCACCACCCGCGACCCGTCCCCGACCGGGCAGGGCGGCACCGCCGGCTGAGCGCTCAACGGGTCAGCTCGCGGACAGGATGCGCATCAGCTCGTCACGCAATCGCGCGCGGGACCGCCGCGTGGGCGGAATGGCGCTCGGTACCGCAGCGGCGAGCTGTGCAAAGCCGAGGTAGGCCGCGTACGCCAGCTCGGCGCGCCGCCGGGCCGCTCCTCTGGGCAGCCCCTGGGTGCGGAGCAGTCGCGCGACGTAGTCGATCCGGCGCGACGTCGCCCGCGCGAGCGCGTCGGCGACCAGTGGATTCTCGACGCCGGCCAGCAACCGGAGCTCCCCGCGATGGCGCAGGGCGTCCTCGGTCACCGCGCCGAAGAGCGCCCCGAGCTTCTCGATCGGGGTGCCGTCGACCCTGTCGATCCGGGTGATGACGTCCTCGGTGTGTGCGATCGCCCACGCCTGCAGGGTGGCCGCGAGCAGGTCGTCGCGGCCGTCGAAGTGCCAGTAGAACGACCCCTTCGTGGTGCCCAGCACGCGCGACAGGGGCTGCACGGCAACCGCGTCCGGCCCATCCTCGAGCAGCGCGGCCAGGGCGGCACCGACCCAGTCGGCTCGGGTCAGGGTGGCGGTGGGCACCCCCATACGCTAGCGTATGCGCTCGGACCATACGCCAGCGTACGGAGGTCGGCCGTGTCGCACGTCTACGACGTGATCGCCGAGCCCGACTGGGCCGGTTGCACGACGATCAGCGCACCCCGGGTGGGAGCACACGACGCGCGGGAATGGGCCGCCGCGATCTTCGACTCGCGCAGCGCACCGCTCGTCGTGAAGGCGCTGGTCGGTGCACGGGAGGTCGTGGCCCTGCTGCTGCGCATCCCGCGCGGTGACCCGTCGATGCTCCGCGTCGACCGCGTGCAGGACGGCGAGGCGCTCATCGACACCGACGACGAGCACCTGCATTTCGTCGCGGGGGTCCGCACGGATCCCGGTCGCGGGCTCCTGCACGTCGAGACGGTGGTGCGGTTCAAGGGGCTGACCGGCCGGCTCTACTTCCTGCCGGTGCGCGTCCTGCACGATCCGATCACCCGCGCGATGATGTCCGGCGCGGCGCGGCGGTTGCGTGCCGCATGATGAGCGACCGGTCCGCATCCTGAGCCGGCGCCCGCCCGCCACACCGCCGCCGGTCGCCGCCGGCGGAACCGCGCACCGAACGGATGTCCCCGATGGCTGACCCGACGTCGACGACGGCATCCTGATCAGCACGATGACGCGGACGCTCGCCGGCATCAACGCCGCGAACCTCCGCCACGCCGCACGAACTCCTGGAGAGCGGCCGGACCATCGGCGAGATCGTCCTCGCCCGGTGACGCGGGACGCGAACGTTCAGTCACGGGCGTCCCGCCCGCGGAGCACCCGCGCGACCACGGGGAGCAGCAGCAGGATCATCAGCAGCCGCAGGAGCTGGATGGCCATCACGTAGGTGACGTCGGAACCCGTGTCGGACGCGGTGGCGAGCACCGCGAACAGGCCGCCCGGCGTGGTCGCCAGATATGCGGTCAGCTGGTCGACATCGGAGGAGAGGGCGAGCAGCACCCCGATCCCCGCCGAGAGCGCGACGACGGCGGCGATCAACAGCAGGACCAGCGGCAGCATCCGGGCGATCGACGCCACGCTGTCGCGAGTGAACCGGAGTCCCACCTGGACGCCGATCAGCGCGTAACCGAGCCACTGCAGCGCCAACGGCACCGCCACGTCGCCGAGCCAGCCCGTCGCGACCAGTACTCCGGCGACGACCATCGGAGCCAGCAGGCTCGTCGTCGAGACCCGCACCACCCGGGCGATCAGCAGGCCGACAGCGACCGAGACGCCGACGAAGAGGAGGTCAGGGCCGAGCGCGGTCCCACCGGCCGTCGGTCCGCCGAGGGAGCGATCGGGGCGGAACACCACGGCGGTGACCAGAGGCATTGCCACAAGCACGACCAGCACCCGGAGGTACTGCACGACCGTCACCACGCGGTCGTCGGCGCCCAGGTCGCGGGACACCGCGACGACGCCGGACGCGCCGCCGGCGATCATGGCGAACACCCCGGTGACCAGCGAGACATCCCGGCGCCGTGCCAGGGCCCAGCCCGCCGCGAGGCTCACCAGCAGCGTGCCGAGGGTCACCAGCAGGACCGCCACCGGGTGAGAAACGGCGCGGCGCAGGGACTCCACGGTGATCAGGGCGCCGATCGTGACTCCGATCAGCGCCTGGCCGACCCTGAAGGTGATCGGTGGGACCTGCAGGGCCGCGGGCGACGTCAGGGCGTGTGCCATGCCGCCGAGCAGGGCTCCGAACAGCACCGCGGACGGCAGGCCGACGAGCTGGAACACGGCGCTGGACGCGACGGTCGTGCCCAGCACCAGCGCCCACGATGCGATCGGGGAGCGGCCTGCCGGCATGGGTGCCTCGTCGGGTCGGGATGATCGTTATCGTCGCTCATCCTGACGCCAGGCGAACGGGTCGCGTGCGGCGGCCTCGCGATCGCGTTGTTTCCGGCGACCGCCGCGCTACCGAAGGGCCGAGTCGTCGTCGGGCGGCAGTGTCCGATCGCCGCCGGGCGGCAGTGTCCGATCGCCGCCGGGCGGCAGTGTCCGATCGCCGCCGGGCGGCAGGGGCACCACGCGCTCGGACTGCACCTCGATCTCGATCCGGGGCCGGTACGCGGCGGGATGCCAGATCTCGTCGACGGCACCGAGCACGGCGCCCCCCGCACGGCGACCGCGCGCTCGGGAGGTCACCCAGACCAGGCCGGCCAGGAGAACGGCCATCCCACCGAGGACCACCACGCCTTCCACCCGGACAGGTTACGTCCCGATGTGCCGCGGCCGGGGTCGCGGACGGCGGTCACCGGAGCCGGCCGTCGCCTCTCGCGGAGGGATTCGTAGCCTTCGGGGATGGAGTCCGGTCCCTGCATGCTCTGCCAGGTCGAGCTCGCCGACGCACATTTCGGCCGGGTGCGGCTCTGGGAGGACCGCCTGTGGCGCCTTTCGGCGGTGCCTCACGGGCCGATCGCCGGGTTCGCCCACCTGGAGACCCGGCGGCACATCCCGTTCGTGACCGACCTGGACGGCGACGAGGCCGGGACCCTCGGATCGGTGCTGGCCGCCGCTGCGCGGCTGCTCCGCGACGCGGCCGGCGCGGAGAAGACGTACGTCTCGATCTTCGGCGACCACGTGCCGCACCTGCACCTGAACCTCGCCCCGCACCGCGAGGGCGATGCCCTGCGCGGTGGGCCCGGGCTGCTCGTGCCCGACGCGGTCGACCTCGACCCCGCGGTGCACGGTCGGCTGGTCGAGAGTGCGAGACGCCGCGTGACCGACTACTTCTGAGACCGCGGAGTCACCGCGGCGGTGCCGGCCACGTGCACGCGATCCGCGGAATGATCCGCACAAGGTGCGGGTCCATCCGCGCACATCCCCGGCGCCTCGTGCGGACGCTCGAACCCAGTGCGGACGTCCCGCGCGTTGTGTGGACGTCCGGTGCCTTTCGGATGTCCGCCCCTTGCAGATGCCAGCGCCGTGTGCGGACGCCAGAGCCAGGACACGGGGGCGGCCGGCTCGCGGTGGCGGTTCAGGAGCTTCGCGCCGCCAGTGCGGCGATCGCCCTGCGGAGGTGGGTGCTTCGCGTCGCCGGCGTCCGGGTGGTCACCAGGTCGAGGATGACCGCGTACTGGTCGGTCCGCCCCAGTGCGTCGAATGTCCGCCCCGCGGCGGGGTTCTCGGACAGCGCGGCGGCCAGGTCCGGGGGCACGGTCGCGTCCCGCTGCGATTCGTAGGCGGCGTCCCAGCGCCCGTCGGCCTTCGCGGCGGCCACCTCCGCAAGCCCGGCGGGGCGCATGCGACCGGCCGCGGTCAGCTCGCCGACCTTGCGCACGTTGACCTGCGACCAGCGGCTGCGCGGCCGGCGGGGGACGTACTTCTGCAGGTAGTACAGCTCGTCGAATCCTCTGCGCTGACCGGAGATCCAGCCGAAGCACAGACCGACGTCGACAGCCTCGTCGTCGGTCAGCGACGGGATGCCGGAGCTCTTCTTGGCGATCTTGAGCCAGACGCCGGCAGCCAGGTCGACGTGCGCGGCCAACCAGGTTTCGAACTCGCCGGCGTCCCGGAACACGATCACCTCGGCCTGGTCCGGCTCACCTCTGCGCGGCATCCGCCGACCCTATCCGGCCGACCGACGCCGTCCCCGGGAACCCGCCGCGGTCCGGGGAGCCGGTCGGGGGAACACTCGGGGTCATGGACTACACGCGACTCGGCGGGTCCGGCCTCGAGGTGTCCCGCCTCGTCCTCGGGTGCATGAGCTACGGCGATCCGACCCGCGACTCGCCCGACTGGGCGTTCGCGCACCCCTGGGCGTTGTCCCTGGACGACGCTCGGCCGTTCTACCGCGCCGCGGTCGAGGCCGGGATCACGGTCTTCGACACCGCGAACGCCTATTCGCAGGGCGCGAGCGAAGAGGTCACGGGACGGCTGATCCGGGAGTTCACCCGCCGGGATGAGGTGGTGATCGCCACCAAGCTCTACTTCCGCGCCGGACGCGGGCCGAACGGAGCCGGGTTGTCCCGGGGCGCGGTGATGACCCAGATCGACGCATCGCTGCGGCGGCTGGGCACCGACTACGTCGACCTGTACCAGATCCACCGCTGGGATCCGCAGGTGCCGATCGAGGAGACGATGCAGGCGCTGCACGACGTGGTCCGCGCGGGCAAGGCGCGCTACCTGGGCGCCTCGTCGATGGCCGCCTGGCAGTTCGGCACCGCCCAGCACGCCGCCGAGCTGAACGGGTGGACGCCCTTCGTGTCGATGCAGGATCACTACAACCTGCTCATGCGCGAGGAGGAGCGGGAGATGCACCCGTTCTGCCTGCAGACGGGGGTCGGCGTGCTGCCCTGGAGTCCGGTCGCGCGCGGCCGGCTCGCCCGCGAGTGGGATGCGCCGCCGACGACCCGGAGCGAGCAGGACGCGGCCGGACTGGACAGGTACCGGCAGGACGACGAGGCGGACCGCGCGATCGTCGGCGCCGTCGGCGAGATCGCCGGCGAGCGCGGGATCAGCCGCGCCCAGGTGGCGCTGGCGTGGGTGCTGCACCGGCCGGCGGTCACCGCGCCGATCGTCGGCGCGACCCGGCTGCCGCAGCTCGAGGAGGCGCTGCGCACCATCGACATCGCGCTGTCGGCCGACGAGATCGCCCGCCTGGAGCGCTCGTACACCCCGCGCGAGCCCGAGGGCTATTGATGTGCCAGGGCTGATGTGTCAGGCGCTCGAGCCCCCGATGCGCGCCCCGAGCGGTTCCCGGCGATGGAGGTACAGTCCGGCGGGGCGCACGAAGGGAGTTCCGATGACCGTCGACCGAGGACTGCTGGCGCTGCTGGAAGCGAAGCCCGGGAGGGGTGACGATCTCGCCGCCTTCCTCGAGCAGGGTCGTGACCTGGCCGCCGCCGAGGGCGAGACGGTGACCTGGTACGCGTTCAAGCTCAGTGACACCACGTACGGGATCTTCGACACCTTCGAGGGTGAGGGCGGCCGGCAGGCGCATCTGAACGGCCGGATCCCGGCCGCACTGGGTCAGGTCGGGCCGGACCTGCTCGCGCGGGATCCGGACATCCGGATGGCCGACATCATCGCCGTCAAGTAGCGCGGCCCGCGCCCGCGGCGGCGCGCACCGCGGATTCCGGCCGTGAACGCGGTGACGACACCGGCGACGAGCAGCAGCACGGCGAGGCCGATCAACACGGCGGAGATGGAACCGCCCGTCGGTGCGCCGCCGCCGACCGCCTCCATGACCGCGGTCGCGGCGACCACCCCGATGCAGAACAACGCGGCGCCGACCGGCAGGTAGGCGCGACCAGCCGGGCGATGCCGGGCCCCGCGTCCGTTGCGTCCACGTCGCTCACCACCCCTCGGGGACTGGTCGGACGGAAGGTTCCAACCGGGCACGTCCGGCCGACGAGCTCCCCGGCGGTCCCAGGGCCGCCCAGCTGCGCTCGTCGGCCCAGGTGGACCCCGGGTCGACGTGGGGGCGCAGCAGGGTGGTGAGCTCGACATCGCCCTGCCCGGCCAGCTCCTGCAGCGCCTGCCGGCGCGCGACACCGGCCAGCAGGTCGGCGATCTGCACACGCGGGTCCGTCCTGGAGTCGACGAGCCGCACGCCGGCGAGCCGGTGGCCGGGGTGCCGGGCGGCGAACGTCGCGGCGATGTGCCGGATCCGAGCCGGGGTGAGCGCGGACTGCTCGTCGTGCACCACGGAGATGCTGTCGGCCAGCGGTCCCCACACGTCGACGGCGCGCGCCAGCGCCGGAAGCACGGGTTCGGTGAGAGGCGTCAGCCAGCGATCCGCCTCGTGCCTGGCCCTGGCGTCCAGGGCGACCTGGCGGGCGCGGTCGATGCGGCGCAGCGCGTCGATCACCGCAGGGGGACCGTCCGCGCCGGCCATCGTCGCGGCCAGGTCGAAGAAGGACTCGACGGCCGCCCGGGACCGTCGCAGCTTCGTCCGCATGAGATCGGTCGCGAGAACGAGGAACTCGCGCCATCGCGCCGGCCCGTAGGTGGCGGGCCCGTGCGCGTAGAGCGCGACGGCCACCTGCCGCGTTTCGGCACTGCGCCCCGGGCTGCCGGCGCCGTCGACGACCTCCCGTCCCAGGAGCAGATCCACCAGGCGCGCGACGGCGAAGAACTCGGTGTCGGTCAGGTGCACGTGTGCGCGCCCGCGCAGCGGGCCGTCCGCGTCGAGCAGCTCGAGCAGTGTGACGCGGTGCCGCGGCCGGTGCAGCTGTGCCGACTTCAGCTCGCCCGCCGACTCGCCGACGCGTCCCCTGATGTGCTCGACGAGCGCCGCGGCGGCTGCCGGGTCCAGGCGCACGCTCGCATGCGTGAACACGGTGCCCGGTCCGCCGAACAGGCTCCCACCGCTGAAACCGGATTCGTCGCAAGCGATCTCGATGTCGTCACGCCCCCGGTGCGGCGCTGGGACGGCCTGCGGGCCGGCGGCTGCCGGCCGGCCCTGTCGTCGATGCACTCGCGCGGCTCATCGGCGTGCCCGTGGTGCGTGCCGTCCTCCCACAACCCGAGTCGGCGGGCGGGCGGGTCCGGCCCTGCCCGTCGCCATGCGCTGCCCGGTCGGGCTCCGTTTCTCGCACGATCGTGTCCTCTCCCGCTGTGGTGGCCGTCTCGACTGCCCTGTCACGGTGTGCAGCCCGGTGGCGATACCGCCGGCATGGGTGAGTGCAGCCAACCTACAACGAACACTCGCGCGGTCACGGCGACCGACGCGGGACCGCGGCGCCGTGCCGGCTCGGCGGCGTCCCGGCACCGCGGGCGCCGGCGCCCGCGAGGATTGACCGGTGACGGAGGAGATTCTGCAGCCGGGGCGGCACCGACGGGTCGTGCGGATCGGCGATGCGGTGCACCGGCCGACGTACCCATGGTCCGCGAGCGTGCACGGGGTGCTCCGGCATCTCGAACGGGTGGGATTCGACGGCGCCCCGCGCTTCCTCGGCCTCGACCCGGCCGGACGCGAGCGGCTCGGCTTCATTCCCGGCGAGTCCGGCGCCGTGGGCTGGGCGAAGGCGGTCCCGGACACCGGGCTGGCCGCGATGGCGGGTCTGCTGCGGCGGTCGCACGATGCTCTCGAGGGCTACGCACCGCCGGGGGACAGCCCGTGGGCGGACGGTGCCGGATCGCCCGGTCCCGGCGAGATCGTCCGGCACGGTGACCCCGGTCCGTGGAACGTGGTGTGGCAGGACGACCGGCCGATCGCACTGCTCGATTGGGACCATGCCGGGCCCGGCCAGCCGCTCGACGACGTCGCCTATGCGCTCGAATATCTGGCCCCGTTCCGCTCCGATGAGGATGCCCTGCGATGGCACGCCTTCGCCGCGCCGCCCGACCGGCGACACCGGATCCGGGTGTTTCTCGACGGCTACGGAGCCGACAGCTCCGATGCCGCGGTGACCGCGATGGTTGACCGGGTGATCGCCGAACAGTGGCGCGTCATCGAGCGCGTCGAGCGGCTCGCCGCTGCCGGCGTGCAGCCGCAACGGGCGTGGGCCGACGCGGGCCTGCTCCCGTCGTTCCGGGACCGGGGTCGGTGGAGCGAGCGCAATCGGGGACTGTTCGGGTAGGTGGCCGCCTGCTACCGGGACATCGAGGCCGCCGTCGGCAGCGACGTGCTCGTCACGAGCGAGCGCGCGGGTTCCACGACGACAACGACGAGCGGATCGCCGGTCTGGCGACCGCGCTCTGCGTCGAGAACCGTTTGCGGTCGGGATCCGTATCGATGTGGGGGGCCGGCCGCCCGGGCCGATCCGAGAGCACATCGAACGGAGATCCATATCGTGAACGAACATCGGGGTGCGTGGCGACGCAAGGTTCGGCCGGTCGTGGCCACGGCACTGATCAGTGGGGGAGCGATGCTCGGCACGGCCATGCCGGCCAGCGCCGCGACGGTCGGCACCTTCGCCGGCGGCGTGCTCACCGTGCGAGGGGACGGCGCCGACAACGCCATCACCATCAGCCGGGACGCGGCCGGTGCGATCTCGATCAACGGCGGCGCTGTCGCCGTGGTCGGTGGCACGCCGACGGTGGCGAACACGACACGGATCTCGGTCTTCGGCCTGGCCGGCAACGACGTGCTCACCCTGCAGGAGAGCAACGGCGCCCTGCCGAGTTCCGAGCTGTTCGGCGGTGCCGGGAACGACACACTGACGGCGGGCTCGGGCGGGGATCTCGTCTTCGGCGAGGCCGGCAACGACACCCTGCTCGGCAAGGGCGGCGTCGACCAGATGTTCGGCGGCAGCGGCAACGACGTGCTGACCGGCGGTGACGCCGACGATCAGGCCTTCGGCCAGGCCGGCGACGACCGGATGATCTGGAATCCCGGCGACGACACGGATCTCAACGAGGGCGCCGGCGGAACCGACACGGTCGAGGTCAACGGCGCGAACGGCCAGGAGCAGTTCGCGACCACCGCCAACGGGGCGCGCGTGCGGTTCGACAGGGTGAACCCGGCTCCGTTCGCCATCGACATCGGAACCTCGGAGAACCTGGTCCTGAATGCCAACGGTGGAGACGACTCCTACAGTGCTGTCGGCAATCTCGCGTCCTTGATCCGGATCACCGTCGACGGTGGCGCCGGCAACGACACGCTCACCGGGTCGAACGGCGCGGACATCCTCCTCGGCGGCGACGGCAATGATGTCGTCGACGGCAACCAGGGCGACGACGTGGCCTTCCTCGGCGCGGGCGACGACTCCTTCCAGTGGGACCCGGGCGACGCCAACGACGTGGTCGAGGGCCAGGACGGCGTTGACACGCTGCTCTTCAACGGCAGTGGAGCGTCCGAGAACATGGACATCTCGGCCAACGGCGGGCGCGTGCGGCTGTTCCGCGACGTCGCCGCGGTGACCATGGATGTCGACGACGTCGAGGCGTTCGCCGTCAAGGCGCTCGGTGGCGCGGACACCGTGGTCGTGAACGACCTCAGCGGCACGGATCTGAACCGGATCGGCGCCGATCTGGCGGCGCAGGGCGGCGGCGATGACCTGGCGGCCGACAACGTCGTGGTGAACGCCACCCAGGGCGACGACGTCGTCATCCTCGAGAGCCAGTCCGGCAACCCCGGCGTGCAGGGCCTCGCGGCCGCGGTCTCGGTGACCGATGCGGTGCCCGGCAGCGATCGGGTCACCGTCAACGTGCTCGACGGCGACGACGTGATCGACGCCGCCGGCGTCAGCTCCGGCTCGGCGCTGCTCACCTTGAGCGGCGGGGCGGGCGACGACATCCTGGTCGGCGGCGCGGGCGACGACACCCTCCTCGGCGGCGCGGGTGACGACATCCTGCTCGGTGGACCCGGTCTGGACGTGTTGGACGGTGGCGTGGGCGACGACATCGAGATCGACGGCGCAGCCGCCGCATCGCTGCGGACGGACAGCGGCGGGCAGGACTGGCTGGCGGCGCACGCGAGCACGGTCGACGGCAAGACCGTGCTGAACCTGGGCGACCGAACGGTCACCCTCCCCGTGGCGCAACTGTCACAGCTGTAGGACGACCCGTCGTCCCCGCCCCGGCACCCCGCCGCGGCGGGCACGACGGCGCTGTGCCGGGCGCCTGGGCCAGGGCCGTTTCGGCGCAAGCCGTGTCCCATCGGATCGGATCGATGTGCAACCGACGGTTGCGTGAGGCGAGCTGATCCGGGTAGCCTCATACGCAACCAAACGTTGCGGGAGGGCACATGGAACTCGGAACCATCGAGCGCGAGATCTACGTCGACGCGGCGCCGGAGATCGTCTTCGAGGTGGTGAGCAGTCCGGACCACCTCGAGCAGTGGTGGCCGGACGCGGCCCGGTACGAGCCGGCTGCCGGGTCGGTGGGGGAGATCGTTTTCGGCGACCGCGACGCCGGCGGGGTGGCGGTGCCGTTCACCGTCGTCGACGCCCGACCGCCGCGGACGTTCTCGTTCCGCTGGACGCACCCGGCCGACGAGGTGGCGGCCAGGGGCAACTCGCTGCTGGTCACCTTCGATCTGACGCCGTCGGGCCGCGGCACGCTGCTCCGCATGACCGAGACCGGCTTCCGCGAGATGGGCTGGACGGCTGCCGTTCTCGAGCGGCAGTACCAGGAGCACGTGACCGGCTGGGACTTCTACCTGCCGCGTCTGGCGCCATACGTGGCGACGCTGGAGATGCGGGCGTGAGCGCCGCGGTGGCCGGCGCGATCGACGACGATCTGTGGTCCGCGATCGGCGACCCCACCCGGCGCCGGATGATCGACCTGCTGCTCGTCGACGGCGACGGCACCGCAACCACCCTGGGGCAGCGGCTGCCGGTCACCCGCCAGGCGGTGGCCAAGCACCTCGCGGTCCTCGACCGGGCCGGCCTCGTTCACGCGACGCCGGCGGGCCGGGAGAAGCGATACCGGGTGGACGATGTCGAGCTCGCCCGGGCGGTCGCCCAGCTGTCATCGGTCGGCTCGGCGTGGGATGCCCGGTTGCAGCGCATCAAGCGGATCGCCGAGGCGATCCAGCGCACCACCCGTCAGGACTGACAACGAGATCGCACGATCAACGACACGAAGGAGATCACGATGGTGGACATCCTGCACAGGGTCGGCGTCAAGACCCCGTCACCGGAGAAGGTGTACGACGCACTGACGACCGTGGACGGCCTCGCCGGCTGGTGGACCGACGACACGAAGGGGAGCGGCGACGTGGGCGGCGTCCTCGAGTTCCGCTTCCCGGTCGGCGGTTTCGACATGGAGGTCGTCGATCTCCGGCCGTCGGAGCACGTTTCGTGGCGGGTGGTCGACGGGCCCGAGGAATGGGTGGGGACGACGGTCGACTGGGATCTCCGCCAGGACGGCGACTACACGATCGTGCTGTTCACGCACCAGGGCTGGAAGGAGCCGGTGGAGTTCATGCACCACTGCAGCACCAAGTGGGGCTCGTTCCTGATGAGCATGAAGTCCCTGGTGGAGACCGGTGAGGGCGCGCCTGCACCGCGGGACGTGCAGATCAGCGACTGGCACTGACCAGGCGGTCCCGCGCACCGACGACCCCGCGTTCAGGTCGATGCCCGCCCCGAGCCCGAAAAGTACCGCGGGGGAGCAGAAGCCGTGCCAGCGACTCGAGTGAGCGTCGGCGAACTCGCCGCGCCGCGCTTCCTCACGTGGCTGATCGAATGGGCACAACCACCCGTCGCCACGTCGATGGAAACGTGGGACGGTCGCTACGGTGACCAGGTGAACAGGGACGGGCGATCCGACCCGGACAGGCGTCAAGCCGCACGCGACGCGTACGAGCGGCGTGATTGGGCGGCGGCGTACCGGGGCTACTCCGACCTGTACGGCACCGTGCCGCTGCCCGGCGAGGACCTGTACCTGTTCTCGGATGCCGCCTGGTGGTTGGGCCACATCCGTGAGACGTTGCGGTTGTGCGAGGAGTGCCACGCGACGTTCCTCGCGGAGGGCCGGGTCGGACCGGGCGGCGATGGTCGCCCTGGAGACGGCGTTTCAGTGGTTCCTGTGCGGCAGGCCGGAGATCGGATCCGGGTGGCTCAGTCGTGGTCGCCGCCTGCTGGAGTCGCAGCCGGAGGGTCTGGGCCACGCTTGGCTGGTCCAGCTGGAGGCCGAGGAACGGGCCGGTGCGGGCGACCTCGTAGGGGCGCTGGCGGGTGCGCGGCGGCTCCAAGAACTCGCCGTCCGCCTGGGCGAGCCGGTGCTGTCCTTCGGGCTCGCGCTCGAAGGGCGATTGATGGTGCGGCGCGGCGAGGTGGAGCGCGGGTTCGGCCTGCTCGACGAGGCGATGCTCGCCGTCCTGGCCGGCCGGATCGCTCCGGCGGAGTCCGGAAACCTCTACTGCCAGATGATGTCGATATGCCACGACGTCGCCGACTTCGGGCGTGCACAGCACTGGACCGAGGTCGTGCAGAGCTGGTGCGACAGCCTGACCAGCGCCACGATGTTCGTGGGTATCTGCCGGGTGCATCAGAGCCAGTTGCTGCGCCTGCGAGGCGAGTGGACGACCGCCGCTGAGTTGGCCGCCTCGGCGGCGCGGGACCTGGCCGAGCTCAACGTCGAGGCAGCGGCAGAAGCGCAGTACGAACTGGCCGAGTCACACCGGGTGCGGGGCTCTTGGGACCAGGCGCGGGCCTGCTATGAGGCAGCGGTGGCCCTGGGGCGGTCGCCGCACCCCGGTTTGGCGTTGCTCGAACTGGCACTGGGGCGGAACCAGCGAGCTCATCAGGCGCTGTCGCGCTGCCTGGCCGTGGAGGCGGACCCGTTCCGGCGGGCCAGGCTGCTGGTGGCGCAGGTCGAGGTGGCTTGTCGTCGCGGGGACTACGAGACGGCTGCAGCCGCAGCCGATGCGATGGGGACCATCGCCAGCACGTACGCGACCGACGGATTCCGGGCATGGGCTGCGCAAGCCCGAGGAACGGTCCTTGTCGGCTGCGGTCGACCGCTCGAGGCGGTCCCGCCACTGAGGTCGGCACTCACGACATCGACGGCCCTCGGCTCGCGCTACGACGCGGCGAACGCCCACGCGCTGCTCGGCCGGGCGCTCGAAACACTTGGCGACCAGAGGGAAGCGCAGCTTCAACTCGACGCGGCCAGGTCGGCGTACGCAGAGTTGGGTGTCGCGCCCGCCGAGCAGTGGCTTCCGGAGGCGCCCGCGGCGTCGGCGCCCGGCGGCCTGACCAGGCGAGAGCACGAGGTACTCGTGGCGATCGCGGAGGGGCTCACCAACCGGCAGGTGGCCGCCCGGCTCGTCATCAGTGAGAAGACGGTCGCCCGGCACCTTGCGAACGTCTACGCGAAACTCGGAGTCGCCAACCGCACCGCCGCCACCGCCTGGGCCCACGACCATGCCGGTGGCCGGTCGACATCCGGCCGGTTCCTGACTACACCGCTTGACCCATTTCCGAACCGCACCGGCCGACAGTTGCACGATCCTCTCGATGTGCGGAGCCCCGTCCGATCTCTAGCGTCGTGGCCACCGGACGCCCCGGGCCCGCACGAAGGAGACAGCACATGTCCGCCGCACTCGACAGCCTGGAGGCCGGTGTCGCCGAGGAGTTCGCCGAGCGCATGATCGGCGTGTTCAACGACGCCTCCATCGCGCTCCTGCTCAGTCTCGGCCACCAGACCGGGCTGCTGGAGAACATGGCCACGCTTCCCCCGTCCACCACCGGCGGTATCGCGGCCGCGTCAAGCCTGAACGAGCGGTACGTCCGCGAGTGGCTCGACGGCATGACGGCCGCCAGGATCGTCGAGCACGACCCCGATGCCGCGACGTACTGGCTCCCCGCCGAGCACGCGGCCAGCCTCACGACCGCGGCCGGACCTGGCAACCTGGCCCGGATGATGCAGATAGTGCCGCTGCTCGCGCAGGTCGAGCAAGGTGTCGTCGGCTGCTTCAGGAACGGCGGAGGCCTTGGCTACGAACACTTTCCCCGCTTCCACGCGCTCATGGCCGAGGACAGCGCCGCCACGCACGACGCCGGGCTGCTGGACCTCGTGGTCCCGCTCGCGCCCGGCCTGCACGAACAACTGACCGCCGGCGCCACCCTCGCCGACATCGGCTGCGGGTCCGGGCACGCACTCAACCTGCTCGCCCGGGCATACGGCAACAGCACCTTCGTCGGCTACGACTTCTCCGAGGAGGCCGTTGCCTCCGCCCGTCGTGAAGCCGCGGACTGCGGTCTGAGCAACGTGACCTTTGTCGTCCAGGACGTCGCCGCCCTCGACGTCGAGGCCGACTGGGACGTCGCCACCGCCTTCGACGCGATCCACGACCAGGCCGACCCCGCACGCGTCCTGGAGATCATCGCCACGGGTCTTCGGCCGGGCGGCACGTTCCTGATGGTGGACATCCGGGCCGCGAGCCGCGTGCACGAGAACTTCGACATTCCGTGGTCGACATTCCTTTACACCGTCTCCCTCATGCACTGCATGACGGTCTCGCTCGCGCTGGACGGCGTAGGTCTTGGCACCGCATGGGGGCGCCAGACGGCTCTGCGGATGCTCGGCGACGCGGGCTTCGACGAAGTGACCGTCCACGACATCGAGACCGACCCGTTCAACAGCTACTACGTGGCAACGAAGTCGGTCCGATGAGACCTCAGGGTCGACCTCGAGGATCTTCTGCAACCCGCTCGAAAAGGCGCGCCGATCCGTCCAGCGAGGCGAAGATGATCACCGTTTTCTTGCTCCCGGCGGTGCAGGGAACGCTCAGGTAGGCCCGAAGCGATGCATGACCGGTTCGTCACGTCATGGAGCCGTGCGTGCCGACTCATATAACCGTGGTGGACGGAAAGCGCCGACGCCCCGCGTCGACGCCTCCGTGCCCTCCGAAGTGAGGTTCCCCGGCCGTGCTGCACCGCGGGCAAGACTGCTTGAGCGAAGTGGGTCTGACATGAGACGAGTCGCGGTCCTCACCAGCATTGTGCTGGCTCTCCTGATGGCCTCCGGCCCTGTGAGTTACGCGCAGCCGCCGGCGGCCCCCATGCCCACCAGCATGGCGGCGATCGGGGACTCGATGACGCAGGCAGCCGACGCGTGCTGCTGGTACGGGGACCACCCGGCCAACTCGTGGAGCACCGGCGATGCCGGCTGGGACGCCGTTCGCTCGCATTACGAGCGCGTTCGGGCCGTGAATCCGGAGATCGCCGGCCGGAACTTCAACGACTCCGTCTCCGGCGCCAAGATGCGTGATGGGGCCGGCCAGGCGGCCCGTGCGGTGGACCAGCGGGCCAGATACGTCACGATCCTGCTCGGGGCCAACGACCTGTGCACGTCGTCCCTCGAGGGCATGACTTCGGTCGAGGACTTCCGCATCCAGTTCCGACAGACGCTGCAGACGCTGGACTCCGGGCTGTCGCCCAAGGCCCGCATCTTCGTCTCGAGCATCCCGGACGTCTATCAGCTGTGGCTGTTGTACCAGGGTGATTCGACGGCGCGGTGGGTGTGGGACACCGCCGACATCTGTCAATCACTGCTGTCACCGGGACGCACGGACGACGAACGCCAGGTTGTCCGAGACCGCAACCTGGCCTTCAACCAGGTGCTGGCCGAGGAGTGCGCGCTGATGAGCCGCTGTCGGTTCGACGGCCACGCCGTTTTCAACTACCGGTTCGCCCGCGCGGACGTCAGCAGGTTGGACTACTTCCACCCGAGCCTGTCCGGTCAGGCGCACCTGGCGGACATCACCTGGGCGACCAGCTGGTGGAACAGCTGACGTCGCGCAGGCGTTGCCCCGGGTATTCGAGTCCCACCCATGCGCACCCGGACAGCCGGTCGCCGACGGCTCCGACCCAACCATCCGGCAGCGTTCCACCCCGACTGGCCTGACGAACGATATTCCACGCCGACGTATTCCACTCCGGCGCCCGCTCACACCATGCCGTACTCGGAATGCCGTACTCGGAATGCCGTACTCGGAATGCCTACTCGGAATGCCTTACTCGGACACCGATCTCCGCAGCGGCCCACTGGGCGGATGAGTTCAGCGGGGTCGAACGTCCCGGTCGGATAATCCAACCAAGGTCAGGGTGGCACCGTCGACGGGACTGAACTCGACGGTGTACGTGGTCGCCACCCAGCCGGTCTGGAGGTTCACGATCCGGCCCGGAGCGCCGGTCGTGACGGCCGTTCGGCCGGCGTAGGGGATGTCGTGCACTGCTTGCACCGGGGAAAGGGCCGGAAGGGGCATCCGTCCTCCTGAGGTCGCAGGGTGACGGGCAGCGTATCGACTCGAGGGGGTGACGAATAGGCGCAGCGACTGAACGATCAGCCAACAACCCATGGACGTCGGCGATCCGGCAACGCGTTCTGGGCGCACTCTGCGGTCGTGGGTCGCGGGGGAGCGGCCGCGTCCCCGACTCGCCGTGCAGCCGCGGAGCCGGCGCGGATGAATCCGCGCTCAGCGACGTCGGACTCGCCGCGACGGGCGACAACACCGTCGGCCCCGGTGACATCGACGCCGACGGTCCGGAGCGCCGGCGGATATCCGCGCCTTCGGCACGATCAGTGATGCCGGTGCGTCGGCGCCGATCCGCTCCTCGCGCCCCGCGCCCGATGGTGACAGCCTGAACCGATGGCTACGGGCGAGGTCAGCCAGCCGGTCGTCGTCCCGGTCGCGGACGCACATCTCGACGGCGACCTGACGGTCCCTGCGAGCGCACGGGGCGTGGTGTTGTTCGCTCACGGCAGCGGGAGCGGCCGGCACAGCCCGCGAAACCGCCGGGTGGCGACCGCCCTCACCCACGCCGGCGCGGCGACCCTGCTGATGGACCTGCTCACCGTCGACGAGGAGCGCGTCGACCGGCGCTCCCGACAGCACCGGTTCGACATCGGCCTGCTGGGTGGTCGGCTGACCGCCGCCGTCGACTGGCTCGCCGATGATGCACGCACCGCCGCCCTGCCGGTTGTCGCCTTCGGTGCGAGCACCGGAGCCGCGGCTGCGCTCATCGCCGCGGCGGATCGGCCGGACCGGGTCGCCGGGGTCATCTCGCGGGGCGGCCGTCCGGACCTCGCGGGGGACGCGCTGCCGCGGGTCCGCGCGCCGGTGCTCCTCATCGTCGGCAGCCGCGATCCGACCGTGCTCGACCTCAACCGAGCCGCGGCCGGGCTGATGGCCGCGCCGGTCGACCTCGCCGTCGTACCGGGCGCCACCCACCTGTTCGAGGAGCCTGGCACCCTGGACGCGGTCATCGAGCACGCCGCGGACGCGCTGCGGCGCTGGCTCCCCGGCTGACTGACCACGGCAAGGCGTGAACGGCTCCCGCGCCTGCTCGAACAGCAGACGCGGCCGCCGTGTGTCACGGTCGTTCCGCCGGGTCCACTGCTGAGGAGACGGCACCGAACCCGGAGACCAGAAGCGCCCGCCCGTTCCCAGCTACCTGACATAATGTTGCTTATCGGCATAACGCCGGGTGTCGAGAGCAGGGCGCGGTGCTGGACCGCACCCGCCTGTCTCAACCGCCGACCGCTGAACTCAGCGGCCGCGCGCCGTGGATGCGGCGGGCCGCCTGGATCGCGGGAGGCTCGCCCGTCGAGTGCACCGCCGCCGGTCAGATCCCGGCGATCGGGCCCCGGAATGACCGGTCACGGTTCATTCGACGGTGCGAGGAACGGCGCGCGGAGCACTCGGCGGGTGCGAGACCGGCGCCCAGCACCGGGGTCTCGCGCCGGCGTGTCACCCGTTTCCGTCACTGTGACGTATCGAGGAGTTGTCGAGCCAACCGGCGCCCCGCGCGCCCACGGTCGTGCATTGCGCAACCGACGCTCACGCGCCGACGTACGCCGCCAGGTGCTTTCCGGTCAGGTCCCCTGGATCGACCCGACCCATCCGGCCTGACGAACGGCCCGGTGTCAGCGGCTTCACCGATCAGAAATCCTCCGCCACGTCGTCAGTTCTAGTAGCCCCCCGCACCGGTGGAAGGATTGATGACCATGACCGACGCCAGACTGCTGGGCGCCGACGAGGCCACGTTCATAGCGGCGGTCCGCTCAGACGACACGGCGCGGTTCGCACTCATCACGGAGCGCCACCGGCGTGAGCTGCAGGTGCACTGCTACCGGATGCTCGCGAACTACGAGGACGCCCAGGACATGACGCAGGAGACGTTCCTGCGGGCGTGGAACAAGCGGGAGTCGTTCAAGGGCCGCGCTGCGCTGCGGACCTGGCTGTACCGGATCGCGACGAACGCCTGCCTCGACTTCCTGGAGAAGCGCAACGACCGCACACCCGTGCCTGCCGAGCTGCCGGGCGCGGGCTCGGAAGTGCGCTACCTGCAGCCCTACCCGGACCGGATGCTCCCGGAGGACCCGCAGGAATCGGTGGTGGCGCGGGAGACGATCGAGCTGGCGTTCATCGTCGCCGTCCAGCACCTGCCGCCGCGGCAGCGGGCGGTGTTCATCGTGCGCGACGTCCTCGGCTGGCCGGCGTCGAAGGCCGCCGACGCCCTCGAGCTGACCGTCGCATCGGTGACCAGCGCACTGCAGCGGGCGCGCGTGACGATGCGCGAGCAGCTGCCCGACCGCCGCCTCGACTGGCGGAGCCCCGCCACCCACGAGCTGTCGGATGACGAGCGCGGCGTGGTGAAGTCGTATATCGACGCCCATGAGCGCAACGACCTCGACGGGCTGATGTCCCTGCTGCGCGACGACCTGCGCTTCGCGATGCTGCCCGAGCCGGGCACCTTGATCGTGACGGCCAAGGACGCGGTGGACGGCTGGGTCTCCAGTGGGCTCTTCCAGCGCGGCTACGACGACTGGCGCTGTATCACCACGACGGTCAACCGCATGCCTGCCGCCGTGCTGTACCTCCGCACCCCCGACGACCCGGATTACCGTTTGTTCAACATCGCGGTCCTGCACATCGTCGACGGGAAGGTCGCCGAGCTCACCGGATTCGACGCCACCGACAAACCATGGCTGGGCCTGCCCGCGACGCTGTGATCAGACAAGTCCCCATCGTCGACGAGTCCAGCGCACGGGCCGAGCCGAGCATCTGGCCCGTGCTCATCGCCTCGTCTCGTATCGGGTCAGCACGACGCCGCCGGGAAATGTCCGCGTCTCGACCAGGTCCAGGTTCACCCAGCTGTCCAGCGCGGTGAAGAACGGCGTGCCGCCGCCCACCAAGACCGGAACGGTGACCAGCGCGTACTCGTCGATCAGCCCGGCCCGCATGGCCGCCCCGGCGAGCGTCGCGCCGCCGATGTCCATCGGGCCGCCGTCCTCGGTCTTGAGCCGGGCGATCTCGGCGACCGCGTCGCCGGTGACCAGGCGGGTGTTCCAGTCGACCTTGTCGATCGTCGATGAGAACACCACCTTCGGCATGTCCCGCCAGAGGCGCGCGAACTCGATCTCCGCCGGGGTAGCGTTGGGCTGCTGGTCGCCGGTCGGCCAGTAGGAGCTCATCGTCTCCCACAGCTTGCGCCCGTACAGCGACAGATCGCTCGCCCGCATCTGGTCGTACCACCACTGGAACAGCTCGTCGCTCGGCGACGAGTCCGGTCCCTCCCCCCCACTCCAGCCGATGTCGTCGCCGGTCGCGGCGATGTAGCCGTCCAGGGTCACATTCATGCCGAAGATCAATTTCCGCATCGTGCCAGCCTCCCGTGAGTCGATCTCACACGTACAGACGGGCGCGGCGCGGAAACCTCATCGGTGCGCGATCTGCGTCCGCAGGTAGTCCTCGCGTTCCGGACTCAGCACGGCGTACTCGGCGGGCTCGATCACCACCGACCGGATCTCGATTTCACCCGCGCAAACGCCTGGTCACACAGCTACAGCGCCGGGCCCTCTCACCGCGCTGGAGATCGCCAAGCAGCTCCCGACGCCGGGCATCTCGCTCGGCGACCAGCGGCCGTGACGTATCGAGGAGTTGTCGAGCCAACCGGCGCCCCGCGCGCCCACGGTCGTGCATCGCGCAACCGACGCTCACGCGCCGACGTACGCCGCCAGGTGCTGCCCGGTCAGGGTCGACCGCTTCGCGACGAGATCGGCGGGCGTGCCCTGGAACACCAGCCGGCCGCCGTCGTGCCCGGCGCCGGGGCCGAGGTCGATGATCCAGTCGCCGTGTGCCATGACCGCCTGGTGGTGCTCGATGACGATCACCGACCTGCCGGAATCCACGAGCCGGTCCAGGAGGCCGAGGAGCTGTTCGACGTCGGCGAGATGGAGGCCGGTGGTGGGTTCGTCGAGGATGTAGACGTCGCCCTTCTCGGCCATCTGCGTGGCCAGCTTGAGCCGCTGCCGCTCGCCGCCGGACAGCGTGGTGAGCGGCTGGCCGAGGCTGAGGTAACCGAGCCCGACGTCGACGAGCCGGTCGAGGATGGTGTGGGCGGCCGGCGTGCGCGCCTCGCCCTCGTCGAAGAAGTCCTCGGCCTCCGTCACCGACATCGCGAGCACCTCCGCGATGTTCCGCCCGCCCAGCGTGTACTCGAGCACCGACGCCTGGAACCGCTTGCCCTCGCAGTCCTCGCAGGTGGACTCGACGGTGGCCATCACGCCCAGGTCGGTGTAGATGACGCCGGCGCCGTTGCAGGTCGGGCAGGCGCCCTCGGAGTTGGAGCTGAACAGCGCCGGCTTCACGCCGTTGGCCTTCGCGAACGCCTTGCGGATCGGGTCGAGCAGGCCGGTGTACGTCGCGGGATTGCTGCGGCGCGAGCCCCGGATCGCGGCCTGGTCGATCACCACGACGCCCTCCCGACCGGCGACCGAGCCGTTGATCAGCGAGCTCTTGCCCGATCCGGCGACGCCGGTGACCACGCAGAGCACGCCGAGCGGGATGTCGACGTCGACGCCGCGCAGGTTGTGCGTCGACGCGCCGCGTACCTCCAGGGCGCCGGAGGAGGACCGCACGGCATCCTTGAGCGACGCGCGGTCGTCGAGGTGCCGGCCGGTGATGGTGTCGCTCCCCCGCAGCTCCTGCACGGAGCCCTCGAAGCACACCGTGCCGCCCCCGGTGCCGGCGCCGGGGCCGAGATCGACGACGTGGTCGGCGATCTCGATCGTCTCGGGCTTGTGCTCCACGACGAGCACGGTGTTGCCCTTGTCGCGGAGCTGGAGCAGCAGGTCGTTCATCCGCTCGATGTCGTGCGGATGCATGCCGATCGTGGGCTCGTCGAACACGTACGTGACGTCGGTGAGCGACGAGCCGAGATGGCGGATCATCTTGGTGCGCTGCGCCTCTCCCCCGGACAGCGTGCCCGCGGGCCGGTCCAGCGAGAGGTATCCCAGCCCGATCTCGGCGAACGAGTCGAGCAGGTGCTGCAGCCCGGTCAGCAGCGGTGCGACCGCCGGCGCGTCGAGACCCCTGACCCAGTCGGCCAGGTCGCTGATCTGCATCGAGCACACGTCGGCGATGTTCTTGCCCTTGATCTTCGAGGATCTGGCCTCCGGGCTGAGCCGGGTGCCGTCGCAGTCGGGGCAGGTGGTGAACGTCACGGCCCGCTCCACGAACGCGCGGATGTGCGGCTGCATCGCATCGACATCCTTGGACAGGAAGGACTTCTGGATCTTGGGGATCAGCCCCTCGTAGGTCAGGTTGATGCCTTCGACCTTGATCTTGGTCGGCTCCTTGTACAGCAGGTCGTGCAGCTCCCGCTTGGTGAAGGTGCGGATCGGCTTGTCCGGATCGAAGAAGCCGCAGCCGCTGAAGATGCGGCCGTACCAGCCGTCCATGCTGTACCCGGGGATCGTGAGCGCGCCCCCATTGAGCGACTTGCTGTCGTCGTACAGCGCCGACAGGTCGAAGTCGGTGACGGAGCCCATGCCCTCGCAGCGCGGGCACATGCCGCCGAGGCGGGTGAAGGTCGCCTTCTCGGCCTTGGTCCTGCCGCCGCGCTCGACGGTGATCGCGCCGCTCGCCCGCACCGACGGAACGTTGAACGAGTACGCGTTCGGCGGGCCGATGTGCGGCTTGCCGAGCCGGCTGAACAGGATGCGCAGCATGGCATTGGCATCGGTGGCGGTGCCGACGGTGGACCGCGGGTTGGAGCCCATCCGCTCCTGGTCGACGATGATCGCGGTGGTCAACCCCTCGAGCAGGTCGACGTCCGGCCGCGCCAGCGACGGCATGAAGCCCTGCACGAATGCGCTGTAGGTCTCGTTGATCATCCGCTGCGACTCCGCGGCGATCGTGCCGAACACCAGCGAGCTCTTGCCGGAACCGGAGACGCCGGTGAATGCGGTCAGCCGGCGCTTCGGGATCTCGACGCTGACCTCCTTGAGGTTGTTCACCCGCGCGCCGTGCACGCGGATCATGTCGTGGCTGTCCGCGGAGTGCGACGCCGGCGACTGCGTGCTCGTCATGGTGGCCGTGCCCATCGTGTCTCCCAGTGTCGGGCGCCGACGCGTCCTTCGGCGGCGCGCGGATGTGCGCGACGTCCCGGACGGGTCAGCTCTGCTCGTTGATCCGGATCATGTTGCCCGCCGGATCGCGGAAGGCGCAGTCGCGAACTCCGTACGGCTGGTCGGTCGGCTCCTGGGCCACCTCGGCGCCGCTGGCAGCCAACCGTTCGAAGACGTCGTCCAGATTGTCCGTGGCCAGCGTGACGGCGCCGTAGCTGCCCTTCGCCATCAGCTCGAGGATGGTGCGCCGCTCGTCGTCGGTGATGCCGGGTTCGGCGGCCGGCGGGTGCAGGACGATGGACGTCCCCGGCTGGTTGGCGGGACCGACCGTGAGCCAGCGCATGCCCTGGTAGCCGACGTCGTTGCGCACCTCGAAGCCGAGCGTGTCGCGATAGAAGGCCAGCGCGGCGTCCGGGTCGGTGTGCGGCAGGAACGCGTAGTGAATGGTGATGTCCATGTCGCTCACGCTAGCTGCGGCTCCGCGGCCCGGACTTCTCGATTCCTGATCGGCCTGGTGACCTGCTTGGCCACGCACGCCGGCATCCCCGCGGTCGCCTGCGCCGCCTCGCGCCGGTAGACGCTGGGCGGCACGCCGACGAGCTCGGTGAAGCGGGTGCTGAAGGTGCCGAGCGAGGAGCAACCGACCGCGAAACAGACGTCGGTGACGCTGAGATCGCCGCGACGCAGGAACGCCATCGCGCGCTCGATGCGCCGAGTCATCAGGTAGGAGTAGGGCGATTCGCCGTACGCGCGACGGAACTCGCGACTGAGGTGCCCGGACGACATGTTCACCCCGCGGGCGAGCGCTTCGACGTCCAGCGGCTGCGCGTACTCACGGTCGATCCGGTCACGAACGCGGCGCAGCCACGCGAGGTCGCGCAGGTGCTGCGCCTCGGCGGCTGTGCTCGTCACGGACGAAGCCTGCCACGTCGCACCGGCGGTTGCCCAGCGCCCCGGGCCGCCCGCGCGGCGGTTCCCCGTCCGGGCGGCGGCATCGCGACGTCCCGGCGCACGCCTCGAGGAGATTGCGACACCGCCCGCCGTCGGCCGGGTATCGACCCCGCTCGACGTCGCGGCCGGCCGCCGTTGGCACACTCGTCATGCGGTGACAGTGACAGTGAGAGTGACGGTGCCGGGCGGGCCAGGGACGGGCTACACAGGGAGCGGGCGGGCGTGCGCGACGACGGGAGCCACTGGGTGACCTGCTCCGCCGGTCACCGGCACTGGGGCAGGTTCGGCGCGGCGGGCGTCCTGCTCCGCCGGGCCGGTGAGGTGCTGATGCAGCACCGGGCGGCATGGACGGCGCACGGCGGAACGTGGAGCATCCCGGGCGGCGCGCGAGACAGCCATGAAACGGCGATCGTCGCGGCGCTGCGCGAGCTGACGGAGGAGACGGGGATCGAGTCCGATCGGGTCGTGGTGGTCCGCGAGTGCGCGTGGGACTGCGGTGGTGGGTGGACGTACACCACCGTCGTCGGGGACGTCCGCGGGATCATCGAGCCCGGGCTGCGCGGGCGCTATCACCGCGAGAGCACCGAACTCCGCTGGGTTCCCGGCGACGACGTGGAGCGGCTCCCGCTGCATCCCGCCTTCGCGGCGTCCTGGCCGGCGATCAGGGCCGCCGTCTCCTGATCCCGCCGGCCGGTTCTGCGGCGTGCGTCGGGAAACCGGCCGACCCGCTTCCGCCTCAGGGGGTGTCGGCGGCGGCCGGGGCGGCGGCGTCCGCGGCGGGGGTGGCCGCCGCCGGGGCGGCCTTCCCGGCGTCGGCGCGGAGCTCGTCCAGCCGCACCGCGGCCACGCCGACCAGGATCAGCGCCCCGCCGACGAACTGCACGCCCACCGGCGCCTGCCCCAGCGTGAGCCACGCGATGAGGACCGCGAACAACACCTCGGTCAGGCCGACGAACGACGCCAGCTTCGCGCCGAGAAGTCGCGCCGCGGAGATGCCGGCGACGTACGCGATGGCGGCCGCGACGAGCGACAGGCCGATCACCGGGACCAGCCAGCTGACCTGGGCCTGCAGGAAAGTCACGTCTCCGAACGCCATCTCGAACGGCACGATGCCGACGAGCCCGGCGAGGAAGAGGGCGACGGCGCCGACGGCCATGCCGGCCCACGCCATCGCGATGGGCGGCAGCGAGTCCTCGGTCCGCGCGGACAGCATGAAGAACACCGCAAGGCCCACCGCCGCCGCCAGGCCCCAGAACACGCCGATCGGGTTCACGGACGACCCGCCCAGGTCGAGCACCAGCACCAGCCCGGCGATCGCGCTGATCGAGCCGATGATCGTCAGCCGGCGGGGCCGATGCCCGTGCCGCACCCACAGCCACCCGACGATGAGGATGACGCCGAGGTACTCGAGCAGCAGGGCGACGCCGACGGAGACGTACGAGACGGCGGTGAAGTAGAACAGCTGGCACCCCGCGACGGCGACGAGGCCGTACGCGGCCACCGTCAGGACGTTGCGACGCAGCAGCGACCACTTTCCGCGCAGCGAGAGAACCGCAGGGATCGTCAGGATCAGTGCGGCCAGCGCCACCCGGATCGTCACGGCGCCGGCCGGCGACCAGCCCGCGACGATCAGCGACGTGGCGAACGCGCCGGAGGTGCCGAAGCAGAGCGCCGAGAGCAGCGCGATCGACAGTCCGAAGCCGGTCCCCCGCACCCGGACACGGGGCTGGCCGGCCGGGGCGACCTCCCCGACACCGGAGTCGACACCCGAGTCGATGGCGGCGTGGGGGGCCGGGACGGCGCCCGGGACGGCGCCGGATTCGTGTCGTGAGTCCCGCATCGTCGTTCCGCCCTCCGGATCCGGCGATCCCGCGTGTAAGGATCAAATTGGCGTATGGTTATGACTGTTGCTTCACCCTAGGGCCCGGGTGCGTAAGGAGTCAAGATGCTATTTGCCCATGACACCGAGGTGGCCCTGGCCGCTGCGGCCGCCCTGGTGAACACCGCTCACGAGCCCGTCGACGCGCTGGCCACGCAGGAGGACCTGGACGCCTTCCTCGCCTTCTGGGAGTTCACCGGCTCGCGCACGCACGACGATTACGAGCTGCGCGCGGTCCAGCGCCTGCGCCCCGTGTTGGAGCGGCTCTGGCAGGTCGACCGGGACGAGGCGGTGGTCATCGTCAACGACCTGCTCCGCGACGCCAGGGCCCTGCCCTACCTCGTCCGCCACGACCGCTGGGACTACCACCTGCACGCCACGCCTCCGGAGGCGCCGCTGGCCGATCGGATGGCCGTCGAGGCCGCGATGGCGGTCGTCGACGTGATCCGGACAGACGAGCTCGAGCGGATGCGCGTCTGCGCCGCCGACGACTGCCGGGACGTGCTCGTCGACGTGTCGAAGAACCGGTCCCGCCGATTCTGCGGGAGCACCTGCGCCAACCGGACCAACGTCGCGGCCTTCCGCGCGCGGCGGAAGCGGGCGTGACCGCGCCGGCCCGCCCCGCCGCTCAGCCCGCGAGCCAGCGGCCGTCGCGCATGAGCACCCGGCCGCTGAGCTCGTTCGCCTCCCGCCACGCCAGCACGCGCACCGGGCGCACCCAGTAGTAGCGCCACGCCGGGCCCAGCGTGCGCGGGTCGAAGCCGGTCGTGACGGCGAAACGGTCCCCGATGGACGCGGGCAGGTCGGCCGGCGCGATGCCCGTGACCCCGTCGACCGTGCCGTCGACCGTGCCCTCGACCAGCACCACGTCCCGCGTCTCCCCGATGCCGATGCGGATCGCGCCGCCCGCTGCGAGATTGCGGCCGGTCGGGCTGGATCCGGTGGTGGACAGCAGCAGTCGCTCCCCGTCCCAGACGTACGACAGCGGGACCAGCCACGGACCGCCGTCGGCGTCAGCGGTCGCCACCCAGGCGTCGATGTCGGTCTCCAGGCGCCGCAGGGTGTCTCGGATGCGCTGGGCGACGGATCGCGGCGGCTCGGGCATCTGGGTCATGGCTCCTCGGTGGACTAATCGGTTGCTGATCCGCTGCAGGGCGGAGCATTCTGAGCGACGAATCATTGTGGATGACGGGGGGTCATCATGTACGAATCCAAGCGGTATGCGCGCGTCCTGTTGAATCTCACACACGGCGAACACGCCGTCGCCGAGGAGGAAACAGACCCGGCCGCCGAGAGCACCACCGTCGCCGCGGCGACCGGCGAATCGGAGCCGACCACCAGCCGATTCGACTACATGTTCAAGGGGCTGCGCGATTTCTATCCGGGCGCGCATCTCCCGGTCGATCCCGCCAGCACCGTCGTGACCGCGCTCAAGGCGCTCGGCTCGGCGATGGTCGAGCAGTCGCTGGCGGATCCGGGCGACGATTCGACGATCCCGCCGGTCTACACGTACTGGGGTCAGTTCGTCGACCACGACCTCACCGCCAACACCGACCGCGACTCCAGCGTCAGCATCGTCGATCTCCCGCTCGAGCCGATGCAGCCGGAGAAGGTGCGCAAGGACCTGGCGAATCTCCGCCAGCCGCAGCTCAACCTGGATTCCGTGTACGGCAACGGTCCCGACGCATCCGGACAGCCCGGTCAGGTGCCCTACACGCCCACCGGCGACTTCGTGCTGGGTGCGCTGGTCGCGGGCCCGCCGGTGGCGCTCGCCGGCGACGATCTGCCCAGGGACGGCGCAGCGGGCACCGTCGAGGACCGGCGCAGGGCGCTGATCGGCGACGGCCGCAACGACGAGAACCTGGTGATCGCACAGCTGCACCTGTCCATCCTGAAATTCCACAATGCGGTGCAGGCGTGGTTCGCGGCCAATCCGGGCAGCCCGGTGACCGGCGCGGGTGATTTCGAACGCGCGAAGCAGCTCGTCCAATGGCATTACCAGTGGATCACGATCCACGATTTCCTGCGCCGAATCGCGCGCAACGACGTGATCGACGGCCTGCTGAACGACCCGGGCACGGCGATCTTCGACCCGCCGGCCGACGACCCGTTCATGCCGCTCGAATTCTCCATCGCCGCATACCGTTTCGGTCACAGCATGGTGCGCGGCAGCTACGACTGGAACGAGAACTTCGGTGCGCCCAACGCGACGGTGCCCGCCGCGCGGTTCGAACAGCTCTTCCAGTTCACCGGCAACGGCCGCTTCATCGGCCCGCTGGAGGCGCTGCCGAGCAACTGGCCGGCCCGCTTCGAGCGGCTGACCGGCGCCGAGCCGACGCCGCCCGGCAGCTCGCCGCTGACCCCGCCCCGGGTGGCGCGGAAGATCAACACCCACCTGGCGCCGCCGCTGAACGACCTGCGCAACGAGGGCTCCGCCGCCGACTCCGTCTGGGTGCAGCGCATTCTCAAGCGGCTGGCGGTCCGGAATCTGCTCCGCGGCTACCGGCTCGCCCTGCCCACCGGCCAGGCGGTCGCCGCCAGCCTGGGCATCGTCCCGCTGACGGCCGACCAGCTGCTGGACGGGGACATCCAGGTGAAGGACGCCCTGATCGACGGCGGCTTCGTCACCGACACGCCGCTGTGGTTCTACATTCTCCGCGAGGCCGAGGTGCTCGAGGGCGGCGACCGGCTCGGCCCGGTCGGCAGCCGGATCGTGGCCGAGACCATCATCGGCCAGGTGCGCGTCGATCCCGCGTCGTTCATGGCCGCCGGTTGGAATCCGTCCCAGGGCGTCACGCTGCCGGACGGTTCCCCGGTGGACAGCATCGTCGGCCTGCTGCGGTTCGCCGGCATGCATCCCTGACCCGACGACCCGATCGGCAGGAGACCCGCGCACACCACGCGCGGGTCTCCTGCCGTCCGGGAGGGCCGTGCCGGACAGGCCGCCTCGACGGCCGTGTCACACCCGCCTACGTTGGTTCGTCATCCGGCTGACGGATCCCGCGGCGCGACACGGCGCGACGGGATCGGACCGGGCGAAGGGTTGCGGCGATGGACGATCGGTCGGCGATCGGATTCGAGGAGAACCGTGCCCACCTGCGGTCGGTCGCCGCGCGCATGCTCGGTTCGGCCGCGGAGGCGGACGACGCGGTGCAGGAGACCTGGTTGCGGCTGACCCGCGCGGACACGAGCGGCGTGCACAACCTCGGCGGCTGGCTCACCACCGTGGTCTCCCGCGTGTGCCTCGACATGCTGCGCTCGCGCACGGCCCGCCGGGAGAACCCGCTCGGCGGCGCCCCCGTCGCGTCTGTCGAGGCGGGCGCACGCCGGTCGGCGAGCGCGCCGGCGGACCCGGAACGGGAGGCGCTGCTCGCCGATTCCATCGGGCCGGCCCTGCTCGTGGTGCTGGACACGCTGGCGCCGGCCGAGCGGCTGGCGTTCGTGCTGCACGACCTCTTCGCCGTGCCGTTCGAGGAGATCGCGCCGATCGTCGGCCGCTCCCCCGCGGCGACGCGGCAGCTGGCCAGCCGCGCCCGGCGCCGGGTCCAGGGCCGCGCCCAGCAGGATCCGGACGAGCGGATGGCCGCCGACGAGGGCCCGGCCGCGACCCGGTCCGCCGCCGGCTCCGAGTCCGACCCGGATGCCGACTCCGCGGGCAGCGACGTCTCCCAGCTCGACACCGCCATCGCCGCAGTCGATGTCGCGCGCCGACGGCAGATCGTGGATGCGTTCCTGGCGGCGTCGCGCCGGGGCGACTTCGCCGCGCTGTTGGCGGCGCTCGACCCGGACGTCGTGCTCAGAGCGGATGCGGCAGCCGCGCGTTCGGGCGCCGAGCCGGAGGTTCTCGGCGCACACGCCGTGGCGGCGACCTTCTCCGGACGCGCCAGGGCGGCCCGGCCCGCGCTCATCGACGGTGCGCCCGGCCTGGTCTGGGCACCGGGCGGCGAGCCGCGCGTGGTGTTCGGCTTCACCATCTCCGACGACCGGATCGTCGCCATCGACCTCCTGGCCGATCCCGATCTCCTGGCCGGGATGGACGTGGTGATCACCCCGCTCTGAGCGCCGAGCGCCGAAGCCGGGATCCTTCACCGCTCCCCCTCGCGCCCGGGGCGATGTCGCGGGCTAGAGTCCGAACGCTCGGGCACACCGGTGTGCGCGCTCTGCGGACGCGCACGACGTGCGCGGCGACCTGGTCGCGTTCCGGCGTGAGGGAGAGAACCGTGTCTGCACCCCTGTCGGCTGCACAAATTCCGGCTTCGGCGCCGGCCAGCATCGGCGTCCTGACGAGCGGCGGCGACGCCGGCGGGATGAACCCCGCGGTCCGCGCAGTGGTGAGAACCGCGCTGCACCACGGGATCGACGTGTACGCGATCTACGAGGGCTACCGGGGCCTCGTCGACGGCGGGCCGGCGATCAGGCGGATGGAGTCCCACGACGTCGGCGGCATCCTGCAGCGCGGCGGCACGGTGATCGGCACCGCGCGCTCCCAGGAGTTCCGCACCAGGGACGGTCGGCGCACCGCGGCCCGCAACCTGCTGGAGAACGACATCGACGCGCTGGTGGTGATCGGCGGCGACGGCAGCCTGACCGGCGCCAACCTGTTTCGCGAGGAGTGGCCGGAGCTGCTCGCCGAGCTGGTGGAGCGCGGTGAGGTCGGCCGGGAGCTCGCGGACGCGCACCCGGTCCTGCGGCTGGTGGGCCTGGTCGGCTCCATCGACAACGACATGTTCGGCACCGACATGACCATCGGCGCCGACACGGCACTGCACCGCATCATCGAGGCCCTCGACTCCATCCGCAGCACCGCGTCCAGCCACCAGCGCACCTTTGTCGTCGAGGTGATGGGCCGCAACTGCGGTTACCTCGCGCTGATGGCCGGGCTCGCGTCCAGCGCGAACTTCGTGCTGATCCCGGAGCAGCCGCCCGAGGGTGACCACTGGGAGCAGGAGATGTTCGCGGTGGTGCGGGAGGGCCGTGCCAGCGGGCGGCGGCAGAGCCTGGTGCTCGTCTCCGAGGGGGCGCAGGACAGCAACGGGCGCAAGATCGACGCCGCGCGGATCAAGGACGCTGCTCGAGACCGAGCTGGGCGAGGACGCCCGGATCACCATCCTCGGCCACGTGCAGCGCGGCGGTGCGCCCAGCGCGTTCGACCGGTACCTGTCGACCCTGCTGGGCTCCGCCGCCGTCGACCGACTGCTCGAGGACGCGCCCGACACCGAGCCGCAGCTGATCGGCCTGCGCGGCAACCAGGTCGTGAGCTCGCCGCTGATGGACTGCGTCGCGCAGACCCACGCCGTCGCGGAACGGATCAAGGCCAAGGACCTCGAGGGCGCGATGATGCTGCGCGGCGGCAGCTTCAGCGAGTCGTACGCGATCCTGCGGACGCTGCAGCAGGCCGCGCCGCGGCCGACGGCTCGCGGCCGCCGCCGCCACCGGCTCGCCGTGGTGCACGGCGGCGGCCCCGCACCGGGGATGAACACGGCCGTACGGGCGGCCGTGCGGCTCACCCTCGACCACGGGTACAGCGCGCTGGCGATCCAGAACGGCTTCCTCGGCCTGCTCGAGGGCGACGTGCAGGAGCTCGACTGGATGAGCGTCAGCGGCTGGGTCGCCGACGGCGGCGCCGAGATCGGCACCAACCGCTTCGTGCCGGACCGCGACGACGTCGCTCGCATCGCGAAACAGATTGCGCGGCATCGGATCGACGGCATCCTGATGGCCGGCGGCTGGGCGGGCTACCAGGCCGCGCACGAGCTGTACGCGCACCGGCGGCAGTTCCCGGCGCTGGACATCCCGATCGTCTGCATGCCGGTCACCATCAACAACGACCTGCCGGGCACCGAGCTGTCGGTCGGCAGCGACACGGCGCTGAACAGCATCATGGCCGACGTCGACAAGATCAAGCAGTCGGCGGTGGCGTCCCGCCGCTGCTTCGTGGTCGAGGTGATGGGCCGGGACTGCGGGTACCTGGCGCTGATGAGCGGCCTCGCGACGGGCGCCGAGCGGGTGTACCTGCCGGAGGACGGCATCACGCTGGAGAGCCTGACGTCCGACGTGCGGTCGCTCACCGCCGGGTTCCGGGCCGGCAAGCGGCTCGGCCTCATCATCCGCAGCGAGAACGCCGACCCGGTCTACAGCACCGGGTTCATCACGTCGCTGCTGGAGAAGGAGGGCGGGGAGCTGTTCGACGCCAGGGAGGCGATCCTCGGTCACATCCAGGAGGGCGGCGACCCGTCGCCCTTCGACCGGATCCAGGCCACCCGGCTGACCTCGCGCTGCATCGACTTCCTGTCCGAGCAGGTCGAATCGGGCGGCCGGGCGAGCGCGATGATCGGGTTCCAGTCCGGACGGCTGCAGTTCACCGACCTGATGTCGTACCCGAACATGATCGAGAAGAACGCCCAGCGGCCCCTCGACCAGCGTTGGCTCGCGCAGCGGCCGCTGGCCCAGATGATGGACGTCTTCTAGGCCCGACCGGTCCGCGAGCCGACCACGGAGCGCACGGCAGGACGCGGCCTCGTTCCCGTCCGCGCGGCAAGGGCTGTGGTTCAGGGGACGGGAGTGGCTCCTGCACCGCGATTCGGGGATCATGCTCGGCATGGACACCGATGCGGTGCTGGTGGCGGGTGCCGTCCGCGCCCAGCCGACGGCATTCGCGCGCTGAGCGGCGGGCGCTCCATGGCCGATTCCGCGCTGACCCGGTGGCTGGACCGGCACGACCCCGAGCGCTACGCGCTGCTCCGCGCCGTCCGCACGGCCATCGTGGCGACCGTGGTGCTCGCGCTGGGGGAACTCATCGGCAATGCGCAACTGACGACGTTCGCATCGTTCGGCGCGCTGGCCATGCTGCTGTTCGCGGACTTCCCGGGCGACCGGAGCGCCCGGCTCGGCGACTACCTCGGCCTCGGCGCCGTCGGCATCGTGCTCATTCCCTTGGGCACGATCATGGCCGGGTCCGCGTGGCTCGCCACGGTCGGGATGGTCGCCGTCGGCTTCGTGGTGCTGTTCGCCGGGGTGCTCAGCTCGGCGATGGCGGCCGGCGGCCGGGCCGCGCTGCTCGCGTTCATCCTGCCCGTCACGCTGGTCGGTGGCCCCGGGGACATCCTGTCCCGGTTGGCCGGCTGGCTGATCGCGCTGGCGATCGCGGTGCCGGCCGCGCTGTTCCTCTGGCCCCCCCGCGACCACCACGCGCTGCGCACCAGGACCGCCGACGCCTGCGACGCCCTGGCCGATCGGCTGGCCGCGCTGGCGGACGGCGCCGAGCCCCCCGCCGGCGCCGTCGAGTCGGCGCTGCAGGCGCTGCGGGGCCAGTTCCACAGCACGGTCTCGCGGCCGATGAGCCTGACCACCGGCGGCCGGCTGCTGGTGCGTGTGCCCGACCAGGTGGAGTGGCTCGACTCCGCGATCGCGGCGCTGACGCCGGCCGGCGTCGCGGCGTGGCAGCCGCAGGCCAGGCACCTCGTGCCCGACGCCGTGGCGGTGCTGCGCGCCTGCGCCGTCGTGCTGCGGGGGCCCAGTGACGCCCGCAGGGCCGCGGCGGTCGAGCGACTCGGGTCCGCGCTCGAGGGTCTGCGTTCGGGACGGGAGCGGGTCGCCGGGTCGGTCGTCGAGTCGATGACGAGCGGACGTCCCGACCTGTCCGGCCTGCCGCGGGAGATCCACGAGATCACCTACGCCACCCTGCTCGTCGGGCGGACCGTGGAGGCGACGTCCGCGGCCGACGGCCGGTCCCTGCTCGATCGCCTGCTCGGCCGGCAGGCGACGGGCTCGGTGGACGCGCCGATCGTGGCGGCGCAGCGGATCGCCGCCGGTCACCTCACGCTGCGGTCGGTGTGGTTCCGCAACAGCGTTCGCGGCGCCCTCGGCCTCGGGCTCGCGGTACTCATCGCCCAGCTGACCGGCGTGCAGCACGGCTTCTGGGTGGTCCTCGGGGCCCTCTCGGTGCTGCGCACGTCGGCGCTGTCCACCGGTTCGACCGCGCTGCGCGCGCTGCTCGGCACCGTTCTCGGTTTCGTCGTCGGCGCGGTGCTGATGTGGGCCACCGGGGTGAACCTCGTGGCTCTCTGGCTGCTGTGGCCGGTGGCGGTGTTCTTCGCCGCGTACGCGCCCGCCGCGATCGGGTTCGCCGCCGGGCAGGCCGGGTTCACCATCGCGGTCCTGGTGCTGTTCAACATCATCCAGCCGGTCGGCTGGACCCTCGGGCTGGTGCGCGTCGAGGACATCGCGATCGGCTGCGGGGCCGGCATCGCCGTCGGCCTGTTGTTCTGGCCGCGCGGCGCCGCCGCGCAGATCACGGTGGCGCTCGCCAGCGCGTACCGCCGGTCCGCCGAAGCCTGCCGGGCCGCGGTCGACCAGATCACCGGCGGGCGGGCGGACGCGCACGCGATGGAGGAGGCGTTGAGCGACGCCCGGGCCGCGGCGGCCCGGCTCGACGACGGCTACCGGCAGTACCTCGCCGAGCGCGGCAGCAAGCCGATGCCGCTGCACGAGCTGACCGTCGCCAGCAACGGGGCGAGCCGGCTGCGGCTGACCTCCGAGGCGATCGGCGACATCGTGCGCCTGCACCCCGGGCAACTCGCATCGGCTGCCCCGCACCGCCTCTCGCCGCCGCTGGAGCGGATCGCCGCGGTGGCCGAGGAGCACGCCGCCCGCAACGGCTCCTGGTTCGAGGCCGCAGCGACGATGCTGGATCGGGCTCCGGCGCGCGACGCCGGGCTGCCACCGCCGATCACCGGCGATGCCGGGTCGCAGGCGGTCGACGCGCTCCGCGCTGACCCTGGCGGAGTCAGTGACGTCGAGCGCGCGACCCTCGCCCGGCTGCTCTGGGCGACGTGTTTGTACGTGGACGACATCTCGACCATCCAGCCGCGGGTCGGTCCAGCGCTCGAGGTGCTCGCCTCCCCCGTGCCGGCCCGGGCGACGCCCGAGCCCGCACGCGCGCCGTCCGCGGGCTGACCGGCGTGCGACGGTCCGGCCGGGCGGCGTTCCTGGCCGTCGTGCTGACGGTGCTGGCGCTGCTGCACGTCGTGCCCTGGCTGCTGCTGGTGCTGGCCCCCGGCTGGCCGACTCCGGTGACCGCGGCGGGCACCGTGCTGCTCGCCTGCGCGGTCGTCGCGTTCCCCGCGGCGATGATCATCGGCCACGGCCGGCGGCATCGCGACGGCGTCGCCGTGGCTGCCGACATCTGGCTCGGCGTGATCTGGCAGCTGTTCGTCTGGTCGCTGCTGCTCCAGATTCCGGGTCTGGTGCTGCTTCTCGCGGGAGTCGGGCACCCGACGGTGGCCAGGACGGTGGCGATCGCCGTCATCGTGCTGGTCGCCCTGCTGTGCGGCTGGGGAGCGCAGCAGGCGCTGCGGCTGCCGCCGGTCCGCCGCACCGAGGTGGTGCTGGACCGGCTGGGTCCCGGCCTCGACGGGCTTCGGGTCGTGCTGCTGGCCGACACCCACTACGGGCCGATCGACCGCTCGGCGTGGTCCCGCCGGCTGGCGACCCGCGTCACCGAGCTGGACGCCGACATCGTGTGTCACGCGGGCGACCTGGCCGACGGGTCGGTGACGGACCGGCGCGCGCAGGTGGCACCGCTCGGCGGCGTGACGGCCGGACTCGGCCGGGTGTACATCACCGGCAACCACGAGTACTTCTCCGGGGCGGTGCAGTGGATCGAGGAGATGGACAGGCTCGGCTGGACCGTGCTGCACAACCGGCATGTCGTCGTCGACCGCGGCGGTTCGCGGCTGGTCGTCGCGGGGGTGGACGACCGGACGGCGGCCGGCTCGGGGCTGCCGGGGCACGGAGCGGACGTCGCCGCCGCCCTGCGGGGCGCGGATCCCGACCTGCCGGTGATCCTGCTCGCGCACCAGCCGAAGCAGGTGGCCGCGTCCGCCGCGGCGGGCGTCGACCTGCACCTGTCCGGGCACACCCACGGCGGCCAGATATGGCCGTTCCATCTGCTGGTGCGGGCCGAGCAGGGCGCGCTGCACGGGCTGCGGCGGGTCTCCGGGCGCACCCAGCTCTACACCACCCGCGGCAGCGGGTTCTGGGGTCCGCCGTTCCGGGTGTTCGCGCCGAACGAGATCAGCCTGCTGACCCTGCGGTCGGCCCGCTGACGCCGCGCCGCGTCGCCGGGAAGATCGGAAGTCAGGCCTCCGCCCCGGTGGCCGCGATGGCGTCCAACCGCTCCTTCATGCCGGCCGCCGCGGGGTCGCCGAGCCTCTCGAAGAGCGGCTTGACGAACGGGGTGGCGAGCGCGGCCAGGCCCTTGAGCCGGAACTCGGCCGTGTAGGTGACCGCCGAGCCGGAGCCCGCCGGCTCGACCTCGATCGTGTCGATGGCGGTGACCGTCTTGTTCTCGCCGTGGAGCGCGATGCGCGCCCGTCCCCCGTCGGCTGCGTCGATCTCGGTCACCACGTAGTCGATGGGCTGCCGCCTGCCCCTGAACTCGGCCTCCGCGTGATAGGTCGAGCCGACGACCGCCCGACCGGTCGACGTCTTCTCGACGACGGGTGTGCCGGGGTCCCACTCGCTGGTGTGCTCGAACTCGGACAGGTAGGCGAAGGCGCTGCCGGCGTCGAGCGCGCTGCGCACGGTGCGGCGGACGGTGATCATGGTCGAAACCTACCGGCGCGGAGCGGGTCGACCGGCGCGACGATCCCTCGCCGGGCCGCCGGGCGCCGCGGCTCTGCTCGAGGCGGTCAGCGGATGCGCTCGGCCGAGCGGGCGGCCCCCAACAGGGCGTCGACCAGCTCCGCGAGCTCCCCGCGGTCGGCTGATTCGGCCAAGGCGGTGGCGACATCCTCTGCGGCGCAACGAACCTGGTAGAGGCGGTCGGCGAGGTCGTCACGCTCCTGCCGGCTCAGCACGACCGCGTCGGGCGGCAGGCTGCCGCGCTCCAGCGCGTTCCGGTTCTCGTAGGCGCGCTGCCGGCAGGATTGCGCGCAGTACCGGCGGCGCCGGCCGATGCCCTGCGCCGCCGGCAGCTCGCGCCCGCACCACAGGCACCGCGAGCGGTGGCCCCGGCTCGACGTCGCCGGGGTGTCGGTGAGCAGGGCGGTGGACACGCCCGCGACGCTATCCACCGCCGCCGTCGGCCCCGCTCCGCGACACGCGGGCCCGGGCACGAAAACGGCGTGCGAGACTGGCTGCGGTGAGCGACAGGCACGGCTATCTCAGGGGCGATGCGCCGCGGGCGTTCGCGCACCGGGGCTGGCACACGGGGGATCTTGCCGGCAAGGAGAACACGGCGGCGGCGTTCGGGCGGGCCGTGCGGGAGGGCTTCCGCTACCTCGAGACCGACGTGCACGCCACCGCCGACGGCGTGCTCATCGCCTTCCACGACCCCCGCCTGGACCGGGTCACCGACCGCGTCGGGCGGGTCGCCGAGCTGCCGTGGAGCGAGGTGCGCCGCGCCAGGATCGGCGGCACCGAGCCGATCCCGCTGATGGCCGACCTGCTCGAGGAGTTCCCGGACGCGCGGTTCAACATCGACGCGAAGGCGCCGGGCTCCGTCGAACCGCTGATCGAGCTGATCCGCTCGACGGGCGTCGCCGACCGGGTGTGCCTGGGATCGTTCTCGGACCGCCGGCTGGCGACGCTGCGCCGCGCGCTCGGTCCCGAGGTCGCCACCTCGCTCGGGCCGCGCGAGACGTTCCGGCTGGTACGAGCGGCCGCGCTGGGACGGCGGTTCCGCACACCCGCCGTGGCCGCCCAGGTGCCGGTCACCTGGGGCCGGATCCGCATCGTCACCCCGCGGTTCGTCGACACCGCGCACGCGAGCGGTCTCGAGGTGCACGTCTGGACGATCGACGACCCGGCGCAGATGGGCGAGCTGCTCGACCTCGGCGTGGACGCGATCATGACCGACCGCCCCGACCGGCTCAAGGAGCTGCTGGTGGACCGGGGCGCCTGGGACTGAGCCGGGCGCACCGGCGATACAGTCCGGCGCATGCGGGCCGGACCGGACGAGTGGCCGTCGGATCGGGACGGACCCGACCGGGGCGCACTGTCCGCCGTGCCGGCGGCCGGATCGGGCCGCGGCCGGCTGGCCGGGGGCACCGTCAAGTTCTTCCACGGTCCGATGGACTGCGGCAAGTCGACCCTCGCCCTGCAGCTGGACCACAACCACGCCCGGCAGGGCCGGCACGGGCTGCTGCTCACCAGGCTGGATCGGGCGGGCCCGGCCCGGATCAGCTCCCGCATGGGCCTGCAGAAGCCGGCGATCGAGGTCACGGACGACCTGGATCTGGGCGAGCTCGTCCGTGGCCGGTGGGCATCGGGGCAGCCTGTCGACTACCTGATCGTGGACGAGGCGCAGTTCTTCACGGGCGACCAGATCGACCAGCTGGCCCGGCTCGCCGACGACTTCCAGGTCGACGTGTACGCGTTCGGGATCACCACCGACTTCCGCGGGCGCCTGTTCGACGGCACCGCCCGGCTCTTCGAGCTCGCCGACGAGGTGCTGCCGGTGCAGGTCGAGGTGCTCTGCTGGTGCGGCCGGCCCGGGCGGTTCAACGGGCGGGTCGTCGACGGCCGGTTGGTGCGCGAGGGCGCGACGGTGATGGTCGCGGACACCGAGCGCGCCCGCCAGACGCACGTCCGGTACCAGGTGCTGTGCCGTCAGCACCACCGCTCGGGTGATCTCGGTGGCGGTCCGGCCGCCGACCCCGCTCCCCCGGCCGGTCCGCCATGACGGCCGTGCGCCCGGCCGCGGTGCCCGCCGGCGGCGGCGGAATGCCGCGGCCGGTCGATCCGTTGGAAAAGTCTGCCGACCCGCGTCACGGAAACCGGGTTCGCGCGTCTCATCATCGGTTGCCCTCATCCGATCGGCCGGCACCGCCGGTATTCGTCCTCAGAGGTGACCGAGCCGACAACGCCGTGGGAACGAACACCTCCCGAATGGCGTTACTCACCGGTAGGGTACGGCCCCGACGCGCGGCCCTCCGGATGCACCACCTCAGCACGTGCAGAGCACTTTGAAGCAGCAAGGCTCAGCGTTAGGAAAGGAACACCATGGCCGACCGCGTCCTGCGCGGCAGCCGACTCGGCTCCACGAGTTATGAGGCAGACCGCAATCACGACCTGGCACCGCGGCGCACCGCGACGTACCGCTGCCCGCGGGATCACGAATTCGCCGTGCCGATGGCGGACGACGCCGAGGTACCCGCCGTCTGGGATTGCCGGATGCACGGCCTGTCCTCCACGCTGGTGGACGGCTCCGCGCCCGACGGCAAGGTCGTCAAGCCCCCTCGGACCCACTGGGACATGCTGCTCGAGCGCCGCTCGATCGCCGAGCTCGAGGAGATCCTGAACGAGCGGCTCAGCGAGCTGAAGAGCCGGCGCACCGCCTCCTGACATCCCCAGCCTGATTCCGACCTTTCATCCCACTTGAAATCCGCCTGACCACCCCTCCTGACAGCACGGGCGGGTCCTCGCGTCGAGGACCCGGTCTCCCCACCACTGCCGTCCGCGGAGACCTCCGCCGGGCGGCAGTGTCCTTTCCCGGGGTCCTTTCCCGGGGTCGCTTTCTGCTCCTGGGTGCTCGACCGGGTCCCCTCCGGGGTCCTTCTCGGTCATCACTCCGCGTTCGTCCTCGGGTACGCGGGCGAGGGTCAGGCGCGCTCGGCAGGCTCGTTGCCGGGCGCGTCGCGGGCGACCAGCGACCTGAGCTGGTCGAGCCGGTGCTTCGCGCCCCACGCCGTCACCTTGAGCAGCGCCTCGCGGACGATGCTGCCGCTCATCTTCGAGGTGCCGATCTCCCGCTCGGTGAAGGTGATCGGGACCTCGACGACCCGGTACCCCGCCTGCACGGCGCGCCATGCAAGATCGACCTGGAAGCAGTAGCCCTGCGATTCCACCTGCCCGAGCGCGAGCGCGCGGAGCACCTCGGCCTTGTACGCGCGGTAGCCGCCGGTGATGTCCTTCAGGTCGACGCCGAGCGCCAGCCGCGAGTACAGGTTGCCGCCGCGGGAGAGGAATTCGCGGCGCTTGGGCCAGTTCACCACCGACCCGCCCGGCACGTAGCGGGAACCGAGCACCACGTCGGCGTCCGCCAGCGCGTCCAGCAGCCGCGGGAGCTGCTCCGGCGCGTGCGACCCGTCCGCGTCCATCTCCACGAGCACGTCGTAGCTCCGCTCCAGGCCCCACCCGAAGCCGGCCGTGTAGGCGGCGCCCAGGCCCGCCTTCGTGGCGCGGTGCAGCACGTGCAGCCGATCGTCCGCCCGTGCCCGCTCATCGGCGATATCCCCTGTGCCGTCGGGACTTCCGTCGTCGACCACCAGTACCGACGCGTCCGGCACCGCGCTGCGCACCCGGTCCAGGATGCGCGGCAGGTTCTCCTTCTCGTTGTAGGTGGGGATGATCACGAGCACTCGGGGCGAGTTCTCCGCGGTCACGTGGCCAGGTCCTCCCTGCGGTCGGCCGGATCCCGCGCCGGGTCCCGGTCGGTGCCGGTCCGCTCCGGCGAGTCCGGTCCGGCGGACCGCCTCCGCCGGGCGCCGACCAGCACCACGGCCAGCGCCAGGGGCGTGGCCAGCGTCAGTACCCACTCCAGTGGGCCGCCGATCACCGTACCGGGCGTCGTCGCGGTGATCAGGGGGACGCTCGGCGTCATCACCCCCGGGGTGAACAGCGGGATGCTCGACTCGACGGTGCCGTCGGGCCGGATCACCGCGGACACGCCGCTCGTTGCCGCGATCAGCACCTCCCGGCCGTGCTCGACCGCGCGCACCCGGCTCATCGCCTGCTGCTGATAGGTCTCGTCGGTGTAGCCGAACGTGGCGTTGTTGGTCTGTACGACGAGCACCTGGGCGCCGCCGTTCACCACGTCACGCACGATGTCGTCGTAGACGACCTCGAAGCAGATCACGTCGCCGACGTTCACCCCGGCGACGTCGAGGTTCCCCGGCCGGTCACCCGGCAGGAACGTGCCGCGCTGCAGGTCGACCTTGTCGGAGAAGATCCGGAAGAACGCGCGGTACGGCATGTACTCGCCGAACGGCACCGGATGCCGCTTGTTGTAGATCTCGCCCGGCCCGGTGACCGGATCCCAGACGATCGCCTGGTTGTACTGCTCGCCGCGGACATCCGTCTGCACGACCGCGCCGACCAGCACGGGCACCCCGATGTCCCGCACCGCCTCGGTGATCACGGCGTTGGCGTCCGCGTTGCGGTACGGGTCGATGTCGGTGGAGTTCTCCGGCCAGATCACCAGGTCCGGCCGCGGTGCGGTGCCGGCCCGCACCGCCGCCGCCAGCTCGTGGGTGCGGGCCGCGTGCATGTCGAGCACCGCCCGCCGCTCCTCGTTGAAGTCCAGACCTGGCTTGGGCACGTTGCCCTGGACGACGGCGATCGTCCGCTGCGGGTCGTCGGTGCCGTGCTGCACCGCGGGCAGCGCGAGGAGCGCGATCAGCAGCGGCGCGGCGACGGCGGCGGCCGCGGCGGCGATCCTGCGGCCGGAACGGTTCCCGATGGCGATCGCGCGCACCAGGGCGGCCAGCCCGAAGCCGGCGAGCGCGGTGAGGAAGGCCAGCCCGACCGCGCCGATCAGCGCGGCGGTGGGCAACAGCGGGCCGTCCGGCTGGGTGAACGCGACGCCGCCCCACGGGAAGCCGCCGAACGGGAAGCGGGCGCGCAGCGCCTCGCCGGTGATCCACGCGGCGGCCGCCCACACCGGCCATCCCGGCAACCGCCGGCTCGCCGCGGCGACCAGCGCCCCGACCGGCGCGGTGAGCAGCGCCTCGGCCGCCGCCAGGGCGATCCACGGCACGTCGCCGACGTAGACGTTCGTCCACACCAGCAGCGGCAGGTACATCGCGAGACCGAAGACCAGGCCGAGGCCGAGCCCGGACCGCCAGCTCCGCCCGTGCAGGGCGAGGCCGAAGGCCGCGAACCCGACGATCGCCAGCCACCACCGGGTGGAGGGCGCGAACGCGGCGAAGACAGCGAGGCCGCCGCCGGCGGCGGCCAGGATGCGGAGCCCACCGAACCCGAACAGCGCGGAGCGCCAGCGGGTGATGCGGGAGGGGCGCGGTGTGTCCGACGGACCGCTGCCCGCGTCGGCCGTGTCCACCGTCGGGGACGCCACCTGATCAGCGTAATGCGCGCCCGCCGGCGGCCGTCCCGGTTCGGCACCCCTGGGGCCCGCTCGGCGTCGCTTCTCGCCGCGTGCCGGGCCGGTGGCGGCGGCGTCGGCGCCGTGCCGGACGAGGGTCGCCGGGGGACCCGGACTGTCGGTGTGCCGGAGTAGTCATGAGGCATGCAGACAGTGCAGCGACGGGCCGACGCCGTGCGCATCGGGGACAGGGTGCTGGACGCGAACGGTCACGAGTACCGCGTCGTTTCCGTGCGGCTCGAGGGCGTCGGCGGCGGCGTCGTGTCCATGGCGCTCGCCGGGAGCGGCGGGCGCGCGGTGCTGTCCCCGAGCGCGCTCGTCGACGTGCGGGTCGGCGGCGGCGGTGAGCCGCACCGGTCGCCGCTCGATTCCACCGGGCGGCGGGTGCGGCCGGAGGCGGGTCTGCGCTGACGGTTCGGTGCACCGCCGGCTGCGGCTTCGCCGGTCGACCGGCGAACGGTGCCGCGCAGCTGCCGCCGGTGGCTCAGTCGAACAGGCCGCGGTCGTAGACCACGTCGCCCGCGACGACCGTCGCGAGGGTCTCCGGCAGCGGCGCGCCGGGCGAGAGGTCGGGCAGCAGCGGCACTCTCGATCGCGGATCGGTGGACCAACGCTGCACCAGCGGGTCAGCGCGCGGCCGCACCAGCTCGCCGGCCCGCACGATCGCGAGGTGCGCGGGCGCGCCCACGGCCAGGGTGCCGACGCCGCGGTCGGTGCGCCGCGCGGCGCGGTGGCCGCCCCTGGTGTGCGCCGTGAACGCGGCCCGCGCGGACAGCCCGCTGCCCGGCGTCCGGTGGTGCACGGCGGCGCGCACGGCCGCCCACGGATGGGCCGGGGTGACCGGCGCGTCGGAGCCGAAGGCCAATGCCACCCCCGCCCCGGCCATCGCCGCCAGCGGGTTCATCCGCTCGGACCGCGCGACACCCAGGCGGCGCGCGTACATCCCGTCGCGGCCGCCCCACGCCGCGTCGAACATCGGCTGCATGCTCGCCACGGCGCCGGACGCCGCGAGCGCGGCGATCGCCTCCGCATCCGCCATCTCGGCGTGCTCGACCCGGTGCGCGCAGCCGGCCAGCCGGACGGTGCCGTGCGGGCCCAGCCGCGCCGCGGCCTCGACGAGCGCCCGGGCGACGGCGGACACCGCCGCGTCGCCGATCGCGTGGAACCCGGCCTGGATCCCGGCCTCCGTGCACGCCAGCAGGTGATCGCAGACCTCTTGTTCCGTCAGGTATCTCGCCCCGGTGGTGCCGGGCTCGTCGTGGTAGGGCGCGGTCAGCGCCGCGGTGTGCGAGCCGATCGCACCGTCCACCGAGAGATCGCCGCCGAGGCCGTGCGCGCCGGAGTCGGCGAGCGCGGCGGTCGCCTCCGAGGCTGAGGTCACCGCAACCGCGAGGTAGCCGCGCACCGGGATCGGCGACGGCAGCCCCAGGAGAGCTGTCAGGTCGGCGCGGCCGGGGTCGTCGCCGGCGCCGCACTCGTGCACCTCGACGATGCCCCGCGCTGCGCACCGGCGCAGGAACGCCAGCTGCGCGTCGCGCCGCTGCCCGGCGGAGAGGCGGGACCGGGCGAGCGCGCGCATCTCCGCGTGCGCCGCCCGGGTGAGCGGCAGCGTGTCGTGCCAGCCGGCGAGCGCTGCGCCGCCGGCGAGCCCGGCCGCGAGCCCGGAGCTGACCTGCGCCGAGTGCACGTCGACGCGGGCGAGGTAGGCGGGCCGCGACCCCAGCACCGCGTCCAGCTCGGCGCGCGTCGGCGCGCGGTTCTCCGGCCACGTGGTCTCGTCCCAGCCGTGTCCCCACAGCAGCCCGTCGCCGACGGTGCGGGCGTGGCGGGCGACGAGCGCGAGGCACTCCGCCAGCGAGCGTGCCGGCGTGAGATCGAGCCCGGTGAGCGCCAGCCCGGCGTCGGTGGTGTGCACGTGCGCGTCGACGAAGCCGGGCACGACCAGCGCGCCGTCCAGATCGACCACCCGGTCCGGCGTCCCGGCCACGCCGACGGCGTGCTCGCCGCCGATCCAGGAGATCGTCGACCCGTCGAGCGCCAGCGCAGTGGCGTCCGGGTCGGCCGCGGTGTGCACGCGGCCGTTGCGGAGCAGGGTCAGGGACATCGGCGGCGTCGGACCTTCCCGGCATCCGCCCGCGGCGCCCTGCGGCCCGCGCGGCGTCGCCCGATTTGCGCGCAATGAGAGTGTCGGTGACGACGGTGCATCTGCCACAGTAGGCACGTGAGCAGCACACCCGGATCCGCCCAGGTCGATGATCGTCCGGCCGGCGACATCGGCCTCACGTCGGCGGAAGTCGCCGAGCGGATCGCCGCGGGCAGGACGAACGCCACCAGTCAGGCGTCGTCCCGGCCGCTCTGGCTGATCATCAAGACGAACGTGTTCACCCGGTTCAACGCCATTCTCGGCGCGCTGTTCGTCCTCATCCTGATCACCGGGTCGCTCGCCGACGGCCTCTTCGGCGTGGTGCTCGTGGTGAACTCGGCGATCGGCATCGGGCAGGAGTACCTGGCCAAGCGCAAGCTCGACCGGCTCGCCCTGCTCAACTCCCCCACCACGCGGGTCGTCCGCGACGGCGAGCTGGCGGAGGTGCCCACCTCGGACGTCGTCCTCGACGACCTCATCGAGCTGCGCACGGGCGACCAGGTGCCCGCCGACGGCAGCATGCTCACCACCTCGGGCTTGGAGATCGACGAGTCGAACCTGACGGGCGAGGCGGACGCCATCCCGAAGTCCCCGGACGACGACGTCCGTTCCGGCACCACCGTGGTGGCCGGCATCGGCCGCTTCCGGGCCGCCGCCGTGGGCCCGGACGCCTACATCAACAAGATCGCCGCCGAGGCCAAGAAGTTCACCAAGACCCGGTCGGAGATCCAGGAGTCGGTCAACAAGCTGTTGAAGTACATCACCTGGGTGATCATCATCGCGCTGCCGCTGCAGATCTGGTCGCAGTGGCGGGCCATCGGTGAGCAGGGCTGGCAGCAGGTGATCATCCGGTCCACCGGCGGCCTCGTCGGCCTGGTGCCGGAGGGCCTCGTGCTGCTCACCTCGGTGGCGTTCCTGCTCGCCGCCGTCCAGCTCACCCGCCAGCAGGTGCTCGTGCAGGAACTGCCCGCGGTCGAGGGTCTCGCCAGGGTGAACGTCGTCTGCCTGGACAAGACCGGCACCCTGACCGTGGGCGACATCGCCTACGAGGACTGCGAGCCGTGCGCCGAGCTCGGCCAGGACGAGATCCGGGAGGCGCTCGGCGCCCTCGCGGACGATCCCAACGCCAACGGAACGCTCAAGGCGCTCGCCGCTGCGCTGCCGCCGTCGGCCGCCTGGCACCGGCAGGTCACCGTCGCCTTCAACTCCGCCCGCAAGTGGAGCGCGGCGTCCTTCACCGACCGGGGCTCGCTCGTCTTCGGGGCCCCGGACGTCCTGCTCGCGACCGACGACCCGCTGCGCGGCCGGGTGAGCGAGCTCGCCGCGACGGGCCGGCGCGTGCTGCTGCTGGCCCGCACCGACTCGCCGCTCGCGGGCCAGGAGCTGCCCGCAGGGGTGCAGCCGATCTCGCTGGTCACGCTGACCGAGCAGGTGCGGCCGGACGCCGAGGAGACGCTCGACTACTTCAAGGCGCAGGACGTCCGGATCAAGATCATTTCCGGCGACAACCCCACGACGGTGGCTGCCATCGCCGGCCGGGTGGGTCTCGAACTCGGCCCCGATTCCGTCGTGGATGCCAGGACGATCGGCGAGGACCCCGAGGAGCTGCGCGAGATCGCCGAGCGGACAATCGTCTTCGGCCGGGTGTCGCCGGAACAGAAGCGGGCGCTGGTGCAGGCGTTGCAGCGCAACGGCCACGTGGTGGCGATGACCGGCGACGGCGTGAACGACGCGCTCGCCCTCAAGGACGCCGACATCGGCGTCGCCATGGGCAACGGCGCCCAGGCCACGAAGGCAGTGGCGCAGCTCGTGCTGCTCGACGGCAAGTTCTCCCACATGCCCTCCGTGCTCGCCGAGGGCCGTCGCGTCATCGGCAACGTCGAGCGGGTGGCGAACCTGTTCGTCGCCAAGAACGTGATGAGCCTGATCGCGATCGTCACGGCGGCGCTGTTCACCCTGCCGTTCCCGTTCCTGCCCCGGCACCTGACGCTGGTGTCCGCGGTGACCATCGGGATACCGGCGTTCTTCCTCGCCCTCGGCCCGAACAAGCGCCGGTACATCCCCGGCTTCCTGCGGCGCGTGCTGCGGTTCGCCGTGCCGGCCGGCGCGGTCGCCGGTGTCGTGGTGATCGTGTCGTACCTCTGGGCGCGCGGGAGCTTCAACGCACCGCCGGCCTCGGAGTGCGTGGTGCGTACCGAGTCCAACGGGGCTCCGGTCGACACCGCGTGCTATCTCGCCTCCACCGGCGCGACCATCGCGCTGCTGGTGACGTCCTTCTGGATCCTCGTCGTGCTGTCCCGGCCGTTCCGGATGTGGAAGGCGGTGCTCGTCGGGTCGATGGTCGCGATCGCCGCCCTCGCCTTCATCACGCCGCTCGGGCGGAACTTCTTCGACTTCGCGACCACGCCGTCGCTGGTCTGGCAGTCGCTGCTGGTGGGTGCCGTCGGCGCGCTGGCGATCGAGATCATCTACCGCACAGAGCCCGCCATGCGGGGCGCGGCCGCGGACTGACCGCGCGGTCACGCCGGCGGTCACCGGATCGCCGCGCCCGGCCGTCCCTTTGACACGCTGCCGGGCGGGACTTACAGTCCTTGCGACCGATCCGCTGACCCGTTTCAGCCTGTCGACCCGCGCTGCCGAGATCGCCACGTTCCACCCGGTGTCCGAGGGCAAGGAGACGCAGTGTCGTCGTCGACCATGATCGCCGCGCCCGCCCCACTCGAGCCGGCCCGGCCGCGGCGATCGCGGTGAAGATCGGCGAGGTGTCCCAGCTGACCGGCGTTCCCACGCCACTGCTGCGGTACTACGAGAAGCGCGGCCTGCTCGGACCGGAACGCAGCCCCAACGGGTTCCGGTCCTATTCGCCCGCATCGATCGAGCAGGTGGAGACGATCCGCCGGCTGCTGGACCACGGCCTCGGCACCACCCAGATTCGGGAGCTGCTGCCCTATCTCGACGGGGATCCGGCCCCGGAACTGTCAGCCCGGGAACGCGCCATGCTGGCCGAACTCGTCGCAGATCTGGATCAGCGGATCGCCGACCTGGGGGTGGTCCGGGAAGGCATCGCCCGGCACCTGCCGTCCGAGGTGCCCGCCATCAGCGCCGGCTGACGACCGGCTCAGGCGACGGTCCGCGCGCCCACGTCCAGACCGGTGTGGGCCGCGGCGAACGCGAGCTGGTCGGCGTACTCGTCGGCGAGCGCACCGAGCGGCTTGCCCATCCCGTGGCCCGCGCGAGTCTCGACGCGGACCAGGGTGGGCGCCGCACCGGACTGGCAGCGCTGGAGCTCCGCGACGAACTTGAGCGAGTGACCGGGCACGACGCGGTCGTCGTGGTCGCCCGTGCACACCAGGGTGGCGGGATAGGCCGTTCCGGGGCGCAGCCGGTGCAGCGGTGAGTAGTCGTGCAGGACGGCGAAATCGTCGGCGTCCTCGGGATTGCCGTACTCGGTCATCCACGCCCAGCCGATGGTGAAGAGCTGGAACCGCAGCATGTCGAGCACGCCCACGCCCGGCAGCGCCGCCGCGAACAGGTCCGGCCGCTGGGTCATCGCGGCGCCGACCAGCAGGCCGCCGTTCGATCGGCCGTGGATCGCGAGCTGCCCCGGCGTCGTCGTGCCCTGGCTCACGAGATGCTCCGCACAGCCGATGAAGTCGTCGAACACCCGCTGCTTGTGGTGCAGCATCCCGGCGCGGTGCCAGTCCGTGCCGAACTCGCCGCCACCGCGCAGGTTGGCGACCGCCAGGACGCCGCCGGCCTGGACCCAGGGCGCGAACAGGGCCGAGAACGCCGGAAGCACCGGGATGTCGAAACCGCCGTACCCGTACAGCAGGGTCGGGCGCGGGCCGGCCGGCACGTCGTGCCGGCGCAGCACGGTCATCGGCACGGCCGTGCCGTCGGCGGATCGCGCGCGCTCGCGGCTGCACCGGATGTGACGCAGCGGCTGCGACCCGCCCGCGAGTGGGAGCTCCTGCGCCGCTACGGGATCGGCCCCAGCCCGCCAGTGGTGGCCGGCGGCCGGCCGGGTGAACGAGGACAGCGCCGCGAACACCTCGGCGGATGCGGCGTGCGCGTGCACGGCGGTGATGCTGACCGGCTCGGGCAGGTCGGGTCCGGGCCGCGGCGCGCCCGCGAGGTCCACCAGCTCGATCCGGTGCGCCGCGTCGCCGGACCAGGTCAGCACGAAGCCGCCCAACGTTTCGACGGCATCCACCAGGACGTCCGTCGGACGCTCGGCGACGACGGTCCGGAAGCCCGCGTCCGGTGCGTCCAGGTCGACAGCGACCAGCCGGCCGCGGACCGCTCCGCGCTCGGTGCGCAGGAACAGCGTGTCGGCGGCCGACCCGACCACCCGGTGTGCATCCGCGAGATCGCCCACGACCGTCACGCTCTCGTCCTGGACCACGATCCGCCCGGTGCCGTCCATGAGCAGCCGGCGCGCGTGCACCGTCGAGCGTGGATCCGTGCCGGGGTTGGCCACCAGCACGAGCCAGCGACCGTCGTCGGCGACCCACGGTTCGGCGAGCCACTCGGGAAGGTCGGGACGGGACCAGATCACCGCATCCGACGCCGGATCGTCGCCGAGCCGGTGCAGGGCCAGCTCGCCCGCGCCCATGGCGGCGGTCAGCGCGGCGGACCGCCCATCCGGCGGCGGGTACCGCCAGTACAGGAATCCGGACTCGTCCGGTAGCCAGGTCGGGTCGATCCACTTGGTCCAGGTCAGGACGTCGGGCAGGTCGAGCGCGGTCGCCGCGTCCCGCACCCGGATGGTGCGCCAGTCGGATCCGCCGTCGGCGAGTGCGTACGCGACGAAGGATCCGTGCGGGCTCACCCGCGTCGCGGTCATCGCGACGGTGCCGTCGGCGGACAGCCCGTTGGGGTCGACGAGAATCCCCGGATCGGTCAGCAGGGCGTCCAGGGAGCCGGCGGTGTAGAGCAGGTCCTGGTCCCGATCGCCCGGGTTGCCGAGGACGAAGTAGCGGCCGCCGCGCTCCCACGGCGCCCCCCGGCGCGGCGCCGACAGCAGTGCCCCGGTCATCGCCCGGAACTCCGCGGTGGCCGGCAGGGCGGCGAGATATGGCCGGCTGAGCGCATTCTGCGCCGCCACGAAGGCGCGGGTGCGTTCGTCGTCCGGGTCCTCGAGATAGCGATAGGGATCGGGGATCGACACGCCGTGCAGCACATCGACGACGCCGTCACGGTCGGCCGGCGGGTACCGGATCATCGGTCCCGGCACCGGGCGCCGGCGCCGGCCGTCAACCCCACGCGCCCGCGTCCGGGTCGGCCGCCGCGGCATCGGTTGTCGAGCCGGCAGCGGCCGGCTCGACCGCGGCCGGATCCGCGGGGACCACCGGTGCGACGGTCCTGGCCTCGAACGGAGTGGACAGCACGACCGTCGTCCGGGTGGAGACGCCCGCGGTGACACGGATCTGCGCCAGCAGGGTCTCCAGCGCCGACGGCGAGGCGACCCGCACCTTGATGATGTACGACTCCACGCCCGCCACCGAGTGGCATGCCTCGATCTGCGGCAGCCCGGCCAGCGCCAGCGGGTAGTCGTCGGGCGCAGCCGGATCGATGGGCGTCAGCGAGACGAAGGCGGTGAGCGGCAGGCCGATCTGCTCGCTGTCGAGGTGCGCGGAGTAACCCCGGATCACCCCGCGCTTCTCCAGTCGCCGCACCCGCTGGTGCACCGCCGACACGGACAGCCCCACGCGCTCGGCGAGATCGGTGTAGCTGCACCGTCCGTCCGCCGCGAGCACGGCGGCGATCCGCGCGTCGATGTCCTCCAGCATGGTCATTACCCTCCCTGGGTCCGGTGGCCGGTCACCCGACGGTGATCAGCTCGGTCGGCGCATGGTTCATCAGCACCGGGCCGTCCTCCCCGACGACAACGATGTCCTCGATCCGCACTCCGAACTCCCCCGGCAGGTAGATGCCGGGCTCCACGGAGAATGCCATCCCCGGTTCCAACCGGACGGTGTTGCCGGCCACCATGTACGGGTGCTCGTGCACCTCCAGGCCGATGCCGTGCCCGGTCCGGGTGATGAAGTACTCGCCGTATCCCGCGCTCTCGATCACCGACCGGGCCGCCGCATCGACGGACTCGGCCGTCGCGCCGGGGCGCGCGGCGTCGACGCCCGCGCCCTGGGCGCGCCGCACCACCTCGTAGACCTCGCGGACCCGGTCGGGCACGGCGCCGCCACCGTTGACCAGGTAGGTACGGGTGCAGTCGGAGAAGTAGCCGGACGGCATCGGTCCCCCGATGTCGACGACCACGACGTCACCGGGACCGATCACCCGCTCGCTCGCCTCGTGATGCGGGCTGGCGCCGTTCGATGCCGATCCCACGATCACGAAGTCCGGCCTCGCGTGGCCCTCCGCCACGATGGCCGCCGCGATGTCCGCGGCGACGTCGATCTCGGTACGGCCGGCGATCAACCACTCGCCGATGCGTCGGTGCACCCGGTCGATGGCGGCTCCCGCCTCGGCCAGGCCGTCGATCTCGACGCCGTCCTTGCGCATCCGCAGCTCGCCGATCGCCTCACCGGCGAGCCGGAGCTCAGAACCGCGGCACCGCCTGCTGGGCGTTCAGGGCGTGCACGGCGGGCATGTGATAGTCGACGGCCAGCACGCGGGCGTCCGCCGGCAGCACGGCCGCAAGCGCGCCATACGGGTCCTCGCCGTCGGTCCAGGTGGGAATCGACAGGCCCAGCGATTCCACCGGGGTGCCGGACCAACCCGGGCGCTCCAGGGTGGGCACCAGCAGGGTCGGGTCGCCGCTCGCCGGGACCACCAGGCAGGTCAGCCGCTCGTGGGAGCCGACCGCATGCCCGAGGAAGTAGGACATGTCCGCGCCCGGCGACACCAGGACGACGTCGAAGCCGGCGGTGGCCGCCTCGGCGGCGAGCCGGCGCAGGCGATCGGCCAGCACCGCAAGGGGTCCCGCGACGGACGCGCCCGCCGGGTCGTCGATCGCTCCGGGCGCGCGCTGGGACATGGTCACCGAGCCTAGTCGGCGCGCGCCCGCGGCCGCCGACCGTACGGAATGGCCGTGCGGTCGCCGACAGCCGGTAGCGTCCTTGCCCATGCTGCAGTTGCTCGACTTCGCCGGTATCTACTTCCGGGCGTTCTTCGCGGTGCCGTCCTCGATCACCGCACCGAACGGCCGGCCCGTCAACGCCGTGCGCGGATCGCTGGACATCATGAGCCGGGTGATCTCCGACGCGAAACCGGCGCGGCTGGTCGCGTGCCTCGACCTGGACTGGCGCCCGCAGTGGCGGGTCGACCTCATCCCCTCGTACAAGACGCACCGGGTCGCCACCCCGCAGGTCGCACTCAAGCAACCCAAGATCAGCGTCGGCGGCGAGCCCCCGGCGAAACCGGCGAACCTGGAGGCGATCCCGGACGAGCTGTCCCCCCAGGTGCCCGTGTTGCTGGACATCCTCGCCGCGTTCGGCATCGCGACCGCCGGCGCCTACGACTGCGAGGCCGACGACGTGATCGGCACGCTGGTGGCCGGTGAGCGCGCCGATCCGGTCGAGGTCGTCACCGGAGACCGCGACCTGTTCCAGGTCGCGCGGGACGAGCAGCCGCCGGTCACGGTGCGGTACATCGGCGCGGGGATGAGCAAGGCGAAGGTCTACTCGGCGAGCGACGTGGCGGGCCGGTTCGGCATTCCGCCCGGCGCCTACGCCGACTTCGCGGCGCTGCGCGGCGATCCGTCGGACGGGCTGCCCGGCGTCCCCGGCATCGGCGACAAGACCGCGGCCACGATGATCGCCCGCTTCGGCTCGCTCGACGGGCTGGTCGCCGCCCTGGACGACCGCTCCTCCGCGATGACCGGATCCCAGCGCGCCAGGCTCGCGCCCGCCCGCGACTACCTGCTGGCCGCCGAGCGGGTGGTGCGCGTCGCCGCCGACGCCGACGTCCTGATCAGCGGCGACGACCGATTGCCGGCGGAACCGGAGGATCCGGCCGCGCTGGCGAAGCTCGCGACGAGGTACGGCGTCGAGAACGCCGTGCGCCGGCTGACGGAGGCGCTCGCCGCGACCGGCCGCCAGAGCTAGCGCGCGGGCTCCCGCGGGCGGCACGCGGCCGCCGCCCCGCCGCGTCAGGTGCCGAGCAGCTTGCCCTTCGCCGCGGTGAACTCCGCGTCGCTGAGCACGCCCTGGCTCTTCAACTCCGCGAGCCGCTGGATCTGACCGACGAGGTCGCCGCCCGCCGGCGCAGCGGCCGGTGCCGGCGCCGCGTAGGCGGGCGCCGGCTGCTGATACCGGCCCTGCTCCGCATCCTGCGGCTGTTGCTGTTGCTCTGTAGGCCTGCGCCTCGTCCTTCTGCTGCCAGCGATTGACCTGCCGGCGCGACACCCGGTTGGAGACCGCCGTCGCCGTGCCGGCGACCACCGCGGTCCTGGCCATCATCCCGAGGAGTCCCATGGTGGCGCCGTCACTCCGCCCCGGCGTCGCGCAGCGCGCGGACAGCACCACGTCGCGCGGGATCCGGGCCTGGTCGAGAAGGTCGCCGCCGGAACCGTCCACGGCGCCGAGGAACGGGCCGACCCAGGTGTTCTCCCAGCAGATGACGGCGATCGACGAGTCCGGCCGCAGGTCCCGCTCCGGCAGCATGCGCGCTCCGGCGCGATCAGCTGGGCGGGCTCACCTCGTACACGCCGCTGGCGGGACCGCCGCTGGACGCCGTGCTGTCGTCGCCCTTGACGGACACGGTGACCGTGCGATCGGTGCCGTCGACCTTCAGCGTGCACTGGAAGCTGGTGTTCGCCTTCACCTCCTGGCCCGACGGGCAGGACACGTCCGTGACCCCGGTGAGGCCGTAGCCGCTCGGCGGCGCGCCGGTGAGGATCGTGGTCACCCCGTCGGCGACCTGGCGCTCGTCGAACACCTTCTTGTTGAGGAAGCCGGGCCAGACGAACAGCGCGACGGCCGCGAGCGCCGCGACCACCACCACCGCGACGAGCCCGATGATCAATCCCTGGTTCGACTTCTTCGGGGCGGCACCGGTTGTCGAGCCGGCCGCGCCGGCGAATCCGCCCGCCGCCGCTGCGCCGGTCGCCGGCTGACCGTAGGCGGACTGGCCGTACGCCGAGGGCTGGGAGTAGCCCTGCTGCGCGTAACCGGACTGGGCGTAGCCCTGGGAGTAGTCGGGCTGTCCCGGCTGGCCCTGCTGGTAGTCGGACTGACCGGGCTGGGTGTACGGCTGCTGCCCGTACCCCTGCTGGCCGTATCCCGGCTGTGCGTAGCCCTGCTGGCCGTAGTCCTGCTGGCCGTAGTCCTGCGGGTTGTAGGACTGCTGGCCCCACTCGGACTGGCCGGGCTGCCCGGCGGAGCCGGGCTGGGCGTACGGCTGCTGGCCGTAGCCCTGCGCGCCGTAGCCCTGCTGGGAGTAGTCCGGCTGCTGGCCGTAGGAGCCCTGCTGCCCGTACGACTGGGGCGGGTAGCCGCCCTGGCCGGCCTGGCCGTAGCCCTGCTGCGGATAGGGCTGCTGGCCGTAGGACCCCTGTTGCCCCGAGGACGGATCGGGTCCGCCGGCCGACGACTGGCCGGGCGACTGTGCGGGCGGCGACTGGGGTGCAGACGCGGCCTGGCCGGGGCCGCCGGACGACCCGCCGGGCGGCGCGGACGCCTGGTGCTCGGACCGGGCCTGATCGGCGAGGTCCTGCGGCCGGTAGACCGTCGTCGCGCCCGCATCGCCGGAGTCGCCGCTGTCGGCGTCCGGCTGGTTCGTCCCCCACTGCTGCCGATCCTGATCATCCCCGGATGAACTGCCCGACTGACCGCCCGGCCCCTGCGGCGTACTCATCACGTGCCTCCCGAGAAGACGCCGGGCGCCGGGAACGGTGCGCGGCAACGACGGGACGGCCGGCCCATTCCAGGCGCGTCCCCTGGCACAGATCCAACCACGCGGCCGGTCCCGCAGCGCAGACATCCGCCGTCGTCGACCCCGCGCCGCGCGCGGCTCAGGTGGTGCCCATCGCGACCACGCCCCGGCGCAGGGCCGTGACCGCGGCGCGCGCCGTCGGTCCGACGGGTTCCGGTGCGACGACGGAGATCTGATCGAGCAGGTCCACCACCTGCCGGCACCAGCGCACGAAATCGCCTGCGGAGATCTCGATCCCGCTCGTCGCGGCGACCGACAGGGCGTCCGCGAGCGAGCCGCCGCGCGCCCACTCGGCCACCGCCGCGGCGAACCCGTAGTCCGGTTCGCGGGTCGGCGGCAGCCCGAGGGCCCTTTCCTGCGCGGTGATCTCGGCCCAGATGCGCACGGTCGCGGTGATCGCCGGCGCTGCCTCACCCGAGGGCGGGCGGGCGGGCCCGGCGTTGTCCCGGCGGGACTCGAACAGCAGGACGGACACGGTGGCGGCCAGCTCCGCCGGCCCCAGCCCGGCCCACACACCGCGGCGCAGGCTCTCGGCCACGACGAGGTCGCTCTCCGACCAGATCCGCGCGAGCATCCGGCCGGCGGCGTCGACCGAGTCCCCGTGCACGTACCCGCGGTCCTCGAGCAGCGCCAGGATCCGGTCCAGTGCCTGGCCCAGGGAGCTGCGCGCGTGCGCGACCCGCGCGGCGAGCGATTCGTTCTCCTCCCGCAGGCGCCGCCACCGGCGCGCCCACTGCAGGTGCTCGTCGCGGTCGGCGCAGCCGTGCACCGGGTGCGCCCGGACGGCGCGGCGCAGCACCGTCACGTCGACGTCCTCGGCGTCGGCCGGCCGGCGTGACGCGCGGGCGGGCGCGGTGATGCCGGAGGAGGCGAGGGCGGCGGCGACGTCGCGGCGGATCCGCGGCGAGCGGTGGTCGGTGAACTTGCCGAGCCGGACCCGGCCGAGCGACGACACGGGACCCCGGAAGTCCGCCGCGGACAGCCGGCCCGCCCACCGGCCCGCCGTGATGACCAGGGGGCGGGCGCCACCGTCGGCGTCGAGTCCCGGGTCGAGCACGACGGCGAGCCCGGCGCGGCGACCCGTGGGCACCGCGACGACATCGCCGCGCTTCAACGCCGCCAGGTCGCCGGTGGTCTGCTCGCGGCGGCGGGCGGACGACGCCTTGGCGATGGCCTTCTCGGCGTCCGCCAGCTCTGTCACCAGGGCGAGGTACTCGCCGGTGTCGCCGAGATGGCAGCGCATCGCCCGCTCGTGCGCCTGGATCGCCTCGGCGTTCTTGGTCACCTGGCGGGCCATGCCGACCACCGAGGCGTCCGCCTGGAACTGCGCGAACGACTGCTCCAGCAGCTCGCGGGCCTTGTCCCGGCCGAGCCGGCCGACCAGGTTGACGGCCATGTTGTAGCTGGGCCGGAAGGACGATCGCAGCGGATAGGTGCGGCGCGATGCGAGGCCGCCGACCTGGCGCGGATCCACCCCCGGCGCCCACACCACGACGGCGTGGCCCTCGACGTCGATGCCGCGCCGGCCGGCGCGCCCGGTGAGCTGCGTGTACTCCCCCGGCGTCAGGTCCGCGTGCCCCTCTCCGTTGAACTTGGTCAGCTTCTCCAGCACCACCGTCCGCGCCGGCATGTTGATGCCGAGCGCGAGCGTCTCGGTCGCGAACACCGCCTTGACCAGCCCGGCGACGAACAGCTCCTCGACGGTCTCCTTGAAGACCGGGAGCAGCCCGGCATGGTGCGCCGCGATGCCGCGCTCCAGGCCGTCCCGCCAGTCCCAGTAGCCGAGCACGCCGAGGTCGGCCTCGGCCAGCTCCGCGGTGCGCCGGTCGACGATCTGCCGGATCTCGTCGCGCTCCTTCTCGGTCGTGAGCCGCATGCCGGAACGCACGCACTGCAGGACGGCGGCGTCGCAGCCGGCGCGCGAGAAGATGAAGGTGATCGCGGGGAGAAGCCCGGCGCCGTCGAGTTTCTCGATCACGTCGACGCGGGCCGGCGGTCGCCATCGGGGTGCGCCGCGGTAACCCTGCTGCCCGCCGGTGCGGCCCCTGCCCCGGCCGGGCGGGCCGTACCTGTCGGCGAACGCCTCGGCGTCGGAGACGGCGCGGGCGAGCGCGGGGTCGATCCGCACCCTGGCCGTCGGCGAGCCGTCGACGACATCGACGCCCGACGTGGAGAACAGGTCGAACAGCCGGCGCCCGACGAGCATGTGCTGCCACAGCGGCACGGGCCGGATCTCGTCCACGACGACGGTGGTGTGGCCGCGCACCGCCTGCAGCCAGGATCCGAACTCCTCGGCGTTCGACACCGTCGCCGACAGGCCGACGACCTGGACCTGCGGGGCCAGGTGCAGGATCACCTCCTCCCAGACCGCGCCGCGGAACTTGTCGGCGAGATAGTGGATCTCGTCGAGGACGACCGCCGTCAGGCCGTCGAGGTCGCGGGAGCCGGCGTACAGCATGTTGCGCAGCACCTCGGTCGTCATGACCACGACCGGCGCGTGCGAATTGATCGACGTGTCGCCGGTGAGCAGGCCGACCCTGTCCGGCCCGTACTGCGCGACCAGGTCGGAGAACTTCTGGTTCGACAGGGCCTTGATCGGGGTCGTGTAGAAGCAGGTGCCGCCCGTCGCGAGCGCGCGGTGCACGGCGAACTCGCCGACCACCGTCTTACCGGCCCCGGTCGGCGCGCAGACCAGCACGGCGCCGCCGTCCTCGAGCGCCCGGCACGCCTCGACCTGGAACGGGTCGAACGCGAACGGCCGGGTCGCGGCGAACTCGGTGAGCAGCCGGTGCGCCGACCGATCGGCCGCCCGGGCGAACCGGTCAGCCGGCGAGAGCTCCGCCTCGTCGTCCCGGCCGGCGCCCGGTGCGCCGTGCCGATCGGACCCCTCGAGCCGGGTCGAGCCGTGGCGCGTCACCCGACCAGCGTGTCACAGCGCCCGCCGGGGGCCGGGTCGGTGCCTCGGCGGGCGGGCCCGAATCAGGTGGCGTCGCCGAGGTCGTCGCTGCGCGGAGCGGCGCTCGGCGAGGCGCCCGGCGTGGCGCCGGGCGGGCCGGCCGGTCGCGGCGCGGGCTCGGCGGCGGGGATCGGCGGCGACGCGCCGACCGGCGCCACGTCACCGATGTCGCCGGGCGAGGTGGGCAGCTCGGACGCCTGGTCGTCGCTCACCTCGCCGAGTCCGCCCGCGGCCAGCCGCCGCGCGGCGCGGCGGTCGTGCCACTTCGCCACCTGCACCGCGATCTCGTAGAGCAGGCAGAGGGCGACGGCGAGCGCCAGCATCGTGATCGGGTCGTTGCCCGGCACCACCAGGCCGGCGAACACCACGAGGCCGAACATCGAGTACCGGCGCCAGCTCGCCAGCTGCGCGCCCTTCAGCACACCGGCCATGTTCAGCATGATCAACAGCAACGGCAGCTCGAAGGACACGCCGAAGATCAACAGCATGGCGATGAGGAACGAGAAGTACGAGTCAGGGGACAGCGCCGCGGTGGCGGTGTCCGCGCCGAAGCCGAGCAGGATCGTCAGGCCCTCCGCCACGACGATGTAGGCGAGCACAGCGCCGCCGGCGAACAGCAGCGAGCCCGTCGCGACGAAGGTGATCGCGAACCTGCGCTCCCGCGAGTACAGCGCGGGGGTGATGTAGGCCCAGAGCTGGTACAGCCACAGCGGCGCCGAGAGCACCGCGCCGGCGAGAAGGGCCGCCTTCAACCGGATCTGCAGGATCGAGAACGGCCCGGTGGCGAGCAGGGTGCAGGAGTTGGGGTCCCCGAACGTCTGCCGCGGCGGCGTGGGCACCGCGCAGTACGGCGCGAGCAGGATGTCGCCGAGCGACTTGATCCCGAGGACCGGGATGCCGTAGGCGTACCAGACGAAGCCGATCACCGAGCCGAGGAACAGCCCGAGCACCGCGACGAACAACCGGCGGCGGAGCTCGTACAGGTGCTCCATCAGCGACATGGTGCCGTCGGCCGCCTTCGTCGCCTTGCGGCGTCGCAGCTTGGGCAGTCGCACGGGCACGGGAATCCTTCGGGCGGTCCGACCGGCGCTGTTCCAGCCGGTATGGGTCACCAGCAGTTCGGATCTGCCGGTGCCTTGGATCGTACGCAGTGGCCGACGGCATGCTCGGGCGTGCCGATCCGGCCGGCGCGACGGGCTCGTCCGCCGGGAACCCGTATGACCGTGACGCCTCCCGTATGACGCGATTGCGTCATACGGGAGCTCCTGCGGTCATACCGGTCGCACCGGTCGGCGCGGGCCGAGCCGGACGCCGCGGTCAGTCGCGGTCAGTCGCGGTAGTGGCGCGTGCGGCCCCTCGGCCCGGCGGGGATCAGTCGCGGTAGGCGGTGAGCGCCTCCTCGGCGCGGCGGGCGACCAGCTCGGTCAGGTCCGGGCGGCCCTCCAGGACGGCGTCGCCGCCGAGCGACAGCACGAGCCGGGCCATCCAGTCGTCCCTGGCCGCGCGCATCTTCACCCGCAGGCCGCCCGGCGGGTCGTCGACGTCGGCGACCTCCTCCATCGGGTAGTACTCGGCGACCCAGCGGGCCGGCGGCGCCAGCCGCAGCGTGACGGCCGGGATCTGCAGGTCGGGGTGGAAGATCCGCTCCGGGATGTCCTCGTCCACCCAGAGCGTGGGCTGCGCCGGCTCGTCCAGCACGCGGGCGTCGTCGATGCGGTCGACGCGGAAGTGCCGGATCGACCCCGCGAGGTGGCAGTAGGCCTCCAGGTACGCCCGCCCGTCGGTGACGATCAGCCGCAGCGGGTCGACGGTCCGCTCGGTGACGGCGTCGCGCGAGGCCGTGTAGTAGCGCATCCACAGCCGGCGCGACCGGGCCAGCGCCTCCCGGACCGTGCCGAGGGCGGGCGCCGGATCGGCGGGCGCCACCCGCACGTTCGCCGCGCCCTGCGCGCCGGCCCGCTCGAGCTTCTCGAGCGCGGAGTCCACCGCCTCGGTGTCCACCAGGCCGGGCAGCTCGGCCAGCGAGCGGAGCGCGACGGTCAGCGCGAACGCCTCGTCGGCGGTCAGCCGGACCGGGCGCTCGATGCCGGCGTCGAAGGCGATCGACACCGTGCCCCCGTCGTCGGAGAGCACCACGTCGATGAGGTCGTCCGGGTAGTAGCCGGGCAGCCCGCAGACCATCAGCAGGTTGAGGTCGTCGCCGATCTGGTCCCGGGAGACGCCGAACTCGGCGGCCAGCTCGGCGATCCCCACGCCGGGACGCCGCGCGATGTACGGCACCAGGCCGAGCATCCGGGCCAGCCGCTCGGTGGCGGACTCGCTCATCGGGTCACCTCGCGCTCGACGGGGCGCGCACCGGCCGCCGCGCGGGCCGCCCCGGTGAGCAGCCGGATGACCGCGTCGCGCAGGTCGGGCGGCTGCTCGACGACCACGTCGGGCCCGTTGCCGGCGATCCGGCGCGCGGTGTCCCACAGCGAGCCCAGCGGGACGGTCACCCGATCCCAGTCGGGACCGTCCTCGCTGGGCACCGAGGTCAGCGCCGACCGGCGCAATCCGGCCGCCATGCCGGCGCGCACCCGGAGCGTCGCCGTCCGGTCGACGACCGGTTGGACGCTGGCCGCGACCTCGGCGAGCAGGTCGATGCCGTCCGGCGGGTTCACCGCCCCCGCGGGCCCGACGGCCCGGACGGGCCCGGCGATCCGGGACACCCGGAAGGTACGGCGCTCGCCGCGCCCCTCGTCGTGCCCCACGACGTACCAGCGACCGTGGTAGGACACGAGTCCCCACGGTCGCAGCGACCGCGGCTCCGGCGCGTCCGTCGGGTCCTTGCGGTAGTCGAACGTCACGACCCGCCGTGACCGGACGGCGGCGAGCAGCGGGGCGAACGCGGGATCGGCGGTCCGCACGCGCGGCTGCAGCAGGATGACGGCGCCGCTGTCGTCGCGCTCGTCGTGCGGCCGTCCGTCGGTCGCCCCGCCGGCCGTGTCCTGGGCGTCGCGGATCTTGCGGAGGGCGCCGGACCCGGCGCGCTCCAGCGCGGTGGTCGCCCAGAGCCGCCCGGCGAGCGCCAGCGCGGCGGCCTCCGCGGGGCTGAACGACATCTCGGGCAGGGCGAACTCCATGGGCGGGATGCGGTACCCGTCCGAGCCGTCGGACGGCGTCTGCACCGGGATGCCGAGCTCGCGCAGCTCCTGCTTGTCCCGCTCGAAGGTGCGGAAGAAGGCCTCGTCGGTGGGTGCGTCGGCGTACCCGGCGACCTTGTCCCTGATCCAGGCCGCGGTCCGGTAGCGCGGCGAGTTGACCAGGGCGATCACCAGGTTCAGCAGCCGTTCCGCCTTCGCCGTCGCCACGGCGACCAGCGTGTCACATCGCGGGGCCGCGGCGGCTTTCCGCAGGTCCGGGCATCCGGCCCCGCCCGGCCGAGACCTGCCCGGATCGCGTCCTCGGCACGGCGGGGACGCCGTTCGCGCGGGTTCGATCGCCGGCGGCGCGAGCGCCGCGCCTACATCGACTCGATGAGGCGGGTCACCCGCTCGTCGGTCGCCCGGAAGGGGTCCTTCAGCAGCACGGTCCGCTGGGCCTGGTCGTTGAGCTTGAGGTGCACCCAGTCCACGGTGTAGTCCCGGCCCGCGTCCTGCGCGGCGGCCACGAACTCGCCGCGCAGCCGCGCCCTGGTGGTCTGCGGCGGCACCGTCGTCGCCTCGATGATCTTGTCCTCGGTGACGACCCGGGCCGCCCTGCCCTTCGCCACCAGCAGCGAGTGCAGGCCGCGGCCGGCCCGCACGTCGTGGTAGGTGAGGTCGAGCTGCGCGATGCGCGGGTGGGTCAGGTCGAGGTCGTGCCGGGCGGAGTAGGAGTCGATCAGCTTCTTCTTGATCACCCAGTCGATCTCGGTGTCCACCCCCGACATGTCGCCGGCCTCCACGCACTGCAGCGTGCGGCGCCAGAGGTCGAGCACCCGGTCGGTCACCGGGTCGGTGCCGCGCTTCCGGACGAACTCCACCGCGCGCTCGTGGTAGTCGAGCTGGGCGTCCAGGGCGGAGATGTCGCCGCCACCGGCGAGCCGGACGGGGCGCCGCCCGGTGATGTCGTGGGAGATCTCCCGGATCGCCCGGATCGGGTTCTCGAAGCTGAAGTCCCGCAGGGCCACCCCGGCCTCGATCATCTCCAGCACCAGCGCGGCGCTGCCGACCTTGAGCAGCGTCGTCGTCTCGCTCATGTTCGAGTCGCCGACGATGACGTGCAGCCGCCGGTAGCGTTCCGCGTCGGCGTGCGGCTCGTCGCGGGTGTTGATGATCGGCCGCGACCGGGTGGTCGCGCTGGACACGCCCTCCCAGATGTGGTCCGCGCGCTGCGACAGGCAGTACGACGCGCCGCGCGGCGACTGCAGCACCTTGCCGGCGCCGGCGATCAGCTGCCGGGTGACCAGGAACGGGATCAGCCCGTCGGCGATCCTGGCGAACTCGCCCCCGCGCGCGATGAGGAAGTTCTCGTGGCAGCCGTAGGAGTTGCCGGCGGAGTCGGTGTTGTTCTTGAACAGGTAGATGTCGCCGCCGATGCCCTCCTCCGCCAGCCGCGCCTCGGCGTCCACCACCAGGTCCTGCAGGATCCGCTCGCCGGCCTTGTCGTGCGCGATCAGCGTCGGCAGGTCGTCGCACTCGGCGGTCGCGTACTCGGGATGCGATCCGACGTCCAGGTAGAGCCGGGATCCGTTGCGCAGGAACACGTTCGACGATCGGCCCCAGGAAACCACGCGGCGGAACAGGTAGCGGGCGACCTCGTCCGGGCTGAGCCGGCGCTGACCGTGGAACGTGCAGGTGATACCGAACTCGGTCTCGATCCCCATGATCCGCCGCTGCATGGGCCGAGACTATGCCTCTCGCATCGTCGGGCCGGTCCCCGGCCGCGGGCCGCGGCGGGTCGCGTCGCGGATCTCGCCGACCAGCGTCTCGATGACGTCCTCCAGCATCACGAGCCCGCCGCCGGCGACGACGTCGGTGCCCGCGGGCGGGGTGCCGGCCGCGCCGCCCGCGGCGCCGACGCCGGGTCCGGCGTCCGGGCCGGTCGCGACGTCGGTGACGCCCGAGGCGGTGTCGACCCCGGCCGCCGAACGGCCCGGCGCGGGCAGGGAGTTGACGGTGCCGTCCGCGCTCGCGTCGATCGCGGGGTCGACCTCGGCCAGGTGCGCGCCGATCCGCCGCATCCGGTCCAGCGCCGTGCGCAGGTCGGTGCTGGGCGCGACCTTCGGCAGCGCGCGGATCTTGGACGTCGGCACCGGTTCGTCGCGACGGCCGGCCGGGATGTCGACGACGTCGCGGATGTGCAGGTACCCGCAGTACCGGCCGTCCGCACCGAGGATCGGGAACCGGGAGAAACCGGTCCGGGCGCAGATCCGCTCGATGTCGGCGGCCGACGCGCCCGCGCGCAGCGCGACCACCTCGCGGACGGGCACCATCACCGCGCCCACCGCGGTGACGTCGAAGTCCAGCGCCGAGCGGATCCGCTGGTGCTCCTCCGCGTCCAGCAGGCCCTCCGCCCGCGACTCGGCGACCAGGTCGGCGACCTCCTCGCGGGTGAACGACGACGTCACCTCGTCCTTGGGCTCCCGGCCCGTGGCGCGCACCGCGAGGTTCGCGAACGCGTTCAGGAACCGGATGATCGGACCGATGGCCGTGGCGATCGCCTGCAGGGCGGGCGCCAGGGCGAGCGCGGTCCGCTCCGGTCCGGCGATCGCGATGTTCTTCGGCACCATCTCGCCCAGCGCGACGTGCGCGGACACCACCAGCAGCAGCGCGATCGCCAGGGCGACGGGATGCAGCCACGCCTCCGGCACGCCGAGGGAGGCGAAGACCGGCTCCAGCAGCGCGGCGACGGCGGGCTCGCCGAGGGCGCCGAGCAGCACCCCGCAGACGGTGATGCCCAGCTGCGCGCACGCCATCATCAGCGAGACGTTCTCCATCGCGCGGAGCGCCGAGCGGGCGCGCCGGCTGGTCACCGCCATCGGCTCGATCACCGTGCGGCGGGCCGCGATCAGCGAGAACTCCGCCGCGACGAAGAACGCGCTCGCGGCGAGCAGAACGAAGACCAGGAGCAGCAGCAGCCAGTTCATCGTCACCCGCGCTCACCCGCCGCCCGGCCCTCGCCGTCGACGCCCACCGCGGACAGCAGGACCGTGTCGATCCGGCGGCGCGCGCGGCGGTGCACCGTCAGCCGCACCCTGGCGGCGCGCGGCAGGTCGTCGAGCAGTTGCAGGTCGATCGGCCGGTCCTCCGGGTGGTCGCCCACGCCGTCCCGCGCGACGCCGAGCGAGGCCGCGGCGCCGATGGTCGCCTCCACCTCGACCGAGTCGAGGTTCTCCGGCATGCGGCCGAGCCGGGCGATGAGCAGCCCGGCGACCGTCTCGTACGCCCCCGATTCCGGCAGCCGGACCTCGGTGATCTCGGCGATCTCGTCCGGGCGGAGCGTGCCCGGCACCAGCCAGGTCCCGTCCGGCAGCAACTCGGCGCGGGCGCCCGTGGGATCGTGCTCGTCGGTGATCTCGCCGACCAGTTCCTCGACGACGTCCTCCAGGGTGAGGATGCCGGCGGTGCCGCCGTACTCGTCGGCGACCACGGCCATCTGCAGGCCCTGCGCGCGGAGCTGGTCGAGCAGGTCGTCCAGCGGGATCGTGCCGGGCACCACCGGGACAGGCGCCATCAGCTGCTCGACGCGCACGGTCGACCGCTCGTCCGGCGGGATCGCGATGGCCCGCTTGAGATGCACCAGGCCGACGACGTCGTCGGAGTCCTCGCCGGACACCGGGAAGCGCGAGTGACCGGTCTCGGCGGCCGCGGCCAGCACCGCCTCCGCCGAGTCGTCCGCGCGGACGAACCGCACCCGCACGCGCGGGGTGAGCACGTCGTCCGCGGACTTGTCGGAGAAGGCGATCGACCGGGCGAGCAGGCCGGCGGTCGGCTCCTCCAGGGTGCCCTGGGCGGCGGACCGGCGAACCAGCGACTGCAGCTCGACCGCGGACCGGGCGGACCGCAGCTCCTCCTGCGGCTCCACGCCGATCAGCCGCAGGACGCCGTTGGCGATGCCGTTCAGCACCCAGATCAGCGGGTAGAAGATCATCGTGGACACCCGCATCGGGGTGACGACCGTCTTCGCCGTGGCCAGCGGCTCGGCGATGGCGATGTTCTTCGGGACCAGCTCGCCGAACACCATGGACAGCACGGACGCGATCACCAGGGCGACGACGACGCCGATCGAGTCGGCGACGGTGACCGAGATGCCCAGCCACTCCAGCGGCCCGGCGATCAGGCTCGCCAGCGACGGCTCCATCACGAAGCCCAGCGCCAGGGTGGTGACGGTGATGCCGACCTGGGCGCCGGACAGCTGGGTGGACAGCGAGCGCAGTCCGGTCATCAGCGACGCGGCCCGGCCGTCACCCTCAGCGGCCTGCCGCGCGACGGTCGCCCGGTCGACCGTGACCAGGCTGAACTCGGCCGCGACGTACAGGGCGGTGCCGGCGATGAGGATCGCGCCGACGCCGAGCAAGATCCACTCCGTGATCACTGCTCGATGCTCCAGACGGTTCGATGCATGTTTGCGGGCGGGGACGGGATGGGCGGTGACGTCGCGCTCGACGGTATCCGATCGACGGCCGCCGGCCCCGCCGCGACCTCTCCGGCGCGGGTGGCGACGGGCGGCTCAGAGTCCGGCGCCGAAGCAGGTGAACGGCGCGGGGTCGTCGTCCTGCTCGGCCACCTGCTGGATCGCGCCGGCGAGCGCCACGGCGGGCGGATCGCCGGCGCGGAGGCGCTGGTGATAGCCGGTCATCGCGGTCGCGGCGACGGAGTCGGAGATCCGGCTGGTGCCGGCGATGACCGTCGACACGCCGCTGCGCAGCAGGGCGGCGACCAGGCCGAGCGGTTCCCCGCCGGGCCGGTCGTCCGTGCGGCCGACGTCACAGCTGGACAGCACCACGTGCGCCGGCAGTGCCGGGTTGGGCGCGACGTCGTAGCCGTAGAGCAGGCCGTCGGCGAGCAGCACGCCGGAGAACAGCGGGTTGTCCTGCTCGTGCTGTCCGTGCGCGGCGATGTGCACGAGCCCCCGCGCGGGCATCGCGTCCAGCACCGCGCGGCCGGTCGCCGCGGAGCCGGTGAGCAGCGTGCTGCCGGGATGCACCTCCGCGACCGCGCCCGCCTCCCGGATGCCGTGCGGCACATCCGGTCCCGCCACCGCCAGCACGCCGCGACCGTGGTCGAGCCGGTGGTCGCCCAGGCTGCTCATCGCCGAGGTCACCGAGGTGGCGACCGAGACGGCGCGACCGGAGAGCCCCGGCAGCAGGGCCCATGGCACGATCGCGGCCGCGCCGGCTGCGGCGATGATCACGGGCCCGTCGTCCACGTACGGCTGGATCGGGTCGACGATCGCCGTGGCCACGCCGCCGACGCTGGTCCGCAGCGACCGCACGGCGACCGTGCGCAGCTGGGACCGGATGCGATGGTCGGCCAGGATGTTCAGGTCGCCGATCATGCGGTGCAGCAGGACCTCCAGCGCGAAGTCCGGATCGACCGCGATGTACCGGGCGGTGTCCGCGGTGATGACCAGAGCGTGGAACCGGCCGCGGCCGCGGAACGGCGCGACGACGCTGACCCGGGGCGACGTCTGCGCCAGTCGCCGCTGCACGGCGGTGAGGCTGATCGGGCGGTCCACGGCGCCGCTGCCGCCGGCGGTCCAGGACCGGGACCGGACGCGGCGGCGCAGGTCCTCGACGATCGCCTCGAGCTCGCGGTCCGGTGCGCCCGACCGGGACGCCAGCCGGGCCCGGTACGCGGCGACCCGGAGCCGGCTGAGGTCCTTGGCCAGCGCGCTGTCGACGGGCGGCCGGACGGCCGACATCCGGGTGGACGCACCGCGGGACCGCTCCAGCCACTGCAGGATCGCCGCCGGTGAGCGCGATTCCAGCGCGGTGCGCAGGCCGAGCCTGGTGAGCTCGGAGCCGTGCACCGCGGCGGCCGACTGCAGGTCCTGCGAGCCGAACTTGGCCTGGAACGCGGCCAGATCGTCGAGACCCCGCCGCACCTGCGACATGCCGGCCGCCGCGCGCCCGCGGGCCAGCTCGATGCGGGCCGCGACCAGCCGGCTGTGCAGCTCGGTCGCGACGGTGGGCACGACCGCGGCGCGGGTGGTGGCCTCGCTCCTGGCCCGGTCGAGCGCCTCCTCCGCGTCCGCGAGGTGCCCGGCGGACAGCTGCGCGTCGGCCTCGAGAACCCTTGCCGCGCGGGCGTCCTCGCGCAGCCCGGTAGCGGTCAGGTCGGCGGCGAGGGCAGCCGCCCTGGCTGCGTCGGCGCGGGCCCGCCGCCCGTCGCGGGAGCGGGTGACGACGCGGTCGAGGGCGTCCGCGCGCGCCTGCATCAGGCGCGCGGCGAGCACGCCGCGGGAGTGGTGCGCGGCGGAGTAGATCCGCGCGGCGCGCGTCGCGGCCATCGCGGCGCGGCCGGGCCTGCGGTCCATCAGGTCGATCTCCGCCTGCACCAGCAGGGTCTCGGCGAGATCCACCCGCGCCCGCTCGGCCAGGAAGGTCTCCCCCGCCCGACCGGCGAACTCCCTGGCCTCTGCGATCAGCCCGGCGGCGAGCAGGACCCGGGCGCGGTCCAGCGCGCGGAAGCCGAGACGCACGTCGGTGGGCTGCTCGTCGGCCTGCGACATCAGCTGCAGCGCGCCTGGCAGGTCGCCGGACACGAAGTTCACCAGGCCCGCGGTGTGCGTCGCGATCAGGACCGCGGCGTCCATGCCGCGTCGCACGCCGAGCTCGCGGGCCCGCTCGCAGTCGGCGGCCGCCTCGTCCAGCCGCCCCTCGCTGAGGTTCAGCAGCCCCCGCCAGAGCAGCGCCCTGACCAGGTTGCCGCCGTCGGGACTGGCCCGTTCCAGGTCGGCGATCGCCCCGTCGAGCTCGCGGCGCGCCTGGCGCATGTGGCCCGTCCTGGCCAGCAGGACGCCGCGGGACGCCCGGACGACCGGCGCGATGTCGGGACCGGCGGTCGCCGCCTGCCGGAGCAGGTCCTCGGCGAGCGCGATCTGGCCGAGCTCCACGTTGGCGTCCGCCAGCACGAGCGTGATCCGGGCGCGCAGCATCGGATCCGGCTGGTCGTGCTGGTCGAGCTCGTGCAGCGCGCGCTCGGCGAGCCGGATGCCGGTCGCCGGCCGGCCGACGTCCACGTTGGCGCGGGCCCGCGCCCAGAGGTCGGACGCCGTGGACCGGCGTCTCGCCGGCCTGGCCTGGGGCGGTACGACCGGGTCGGGCCCGGCGGAGCCGGCCTCGCCGGTGGCCGGCCGGCCGCGCCGCGCAGCGTCCGGGATCGGGGAGGCGGATGCGGAGTCGTGCTCCATTCGTGCCGGAACGCCCGTATCCACCGGCTAAGCATCTCGGATTCGATGCGCTCCGTCACGTTCGGGTGGCCGCGCCGACGCCGGCGACTCGTTCGCGCGCTGCCCCGGGCCGCGGGCACCGGGCCGCCGAGTCGGGGCGCGAGCCGGTGGACCTCGCCCGCCCGGCGCATCCCGGTCAGTGCGTGCCGGAGCCGAAACAGGTCAGCGGCACGGGAATGTCGCTGTCCGGGCCGACCCGGCCGATCGCGTCCGCGAGCGCCGCGGCCGGCTCCGTGCCGTCCAGCAGCGCCTGGTGATACGCCACCATCAGGGGTGCCGCGACGTCGTCGGCGAGCCGGGCGGTCGCGGCGACGACGGTCCGCACCCCGCTGCGGATGAGCGCCGCGACCAGCCCGAGCGGCTCGCCTCCCGGGCGGTCGTGACTGCGCCCGACGTCGCAGCTGGACAGCACGACGTGCGCCGGCAGCGCCGGGTTCGGCGCGACGTCGTAGCCGAACAGCAGTCCGTCCGCGAGCAGCAACCCGGAGAACAGCGGGTTGTCGGGCTCGTGATGACCGTGCGCCGCGACGTGCAGCAGGCCGTCCGGCGGCACCGCGTCGAGGACAGCGCGGCCCGTCGCGTCGGCACCGGTGAGCAGCGTCGACGTCGGATGCAGGTAGGCGACCTCCTTGGCCTCCTGCTCGCCGTTGACCACATCGGGCCCGCTGACCACCAGGACCCCCACGTCGTGCGCGGCGGGCCGCGCGGCCAGGCCGGAGATCGCGGTGGTGACCGATGACGTCACCGAGACGGCGCGCCCGGCCAGCGCCGGCAGCAGGCCCCACGGGGTGGCCGCGGTCGGTCCCGCGTCGACGACGAGCAGCGGGCCGTCGTCCAGGAACTCCAGCATCGGCTCGACCAGGTCGCCGGACAGCCGGGCCAGGTCGCCGGACAGCGAGTGGCGCGCGACCCGGCGCAGCGGTGCCGCGATCCGCACGTCGGCGAGCAGGTCCAGGTCGGAGCCGAGCCGGCGGACGGCTGCCTCCGTGTGCGCGGACTCGGCCAGCACGCGGTAGCGGGCGCCGCGGGCGGTGACGGCCAGGGCGTGATCGTGCCCGTCGCCGTGGAACAGGGCGAGCACGGACGTGCCCGGCCGGGCCGCGAGCGCCCGCCGCACGGTCGCCAGGCTCGCCGGCCGGTGCACCGCACCGGACGCAGCCGCCGTCCAGGATCGAGACCGGATCTGCCGGCGCAGATCGGCCACCCGGCGGTCCAGCGCGGGATCCCGCCGGCCGGCCAGCGCCGCCTGCCGCGCCCGGTCGAACGCGACGCGGAGCGCGCCGAGGTCCTCCGCGAGCGCGGCGTCCGCGGGCGGCCGCACCTCGGGCAGCCGGGTGCTGACCGCGCGGCTGCGCTCGAGCCACTGCAGGATCGCCGCCGGCGAGCCTCCCGCGACCGCGGTGCGCAGGCCCAACCGGGCCAGGTCGCGGCCCCGCACCGCGGCACCGGACTGCAGGTCCTGGGACCCGAACCTGGCCTGGAACGCCGCGAGATCGTCCAGCCCGCGCCGGATCTGGGTGAGCCCGGCGCGCGGGTTGCCCCGCTCCAGCTGGACCCGAGCGGCGAGCACCCTGGCGTGCAACCGGGTGGCCAGGTCGCCGGACCGCCCGGCTGACTCCGACACGGCCTCGATCCGCGCCGCGGCGTCGGCGTCCCGGGCGTCGAGCAGCGCCTCGCCGGCGAGCAGCGCGGCACCCGTCGCGTCGTCGGTCAGGCCGAGCTCGGTCAGCCGCTCCTGGAGCGCCGCCGCGCGGCGGGCCGCCCTGCGCGATCCGGGGCGCCTGCCGGGTGGTCCGCCGCGGCGCCTGGCCAGCGCGTCCGCGCGGAGCTCCAGTACCTGCGCGACCGTGGCCGCCCGCTCGTTCCCGCGGCGGGCGGCCACCCGCGCTGCCTGCCGGGCGGAGCGCCGCGCGGCAACGGGATCGCCGTCGGCCAGGGCGATCTCGGCACGCACGCCGAGCGCATCGACGAGGTCGGTCGTCGCCTTGTTGACGCCGAAGTCGGCCAGCGCGACCTCCGCGAACTCCCGGGCCTCGCTGACCAGTCCCGCCGCCAACAGCACCCGGGCGCGGTCGAGCGCCGGCACCCCCACCGCCGCGTTCTCGACCCCGCCGGTCGCCGCCGCCATGGTGCTCAGCGCGCCCGGCAGGTCGCCGCGCAGGAACTCGATGTAGCCAAGGTTGTGCCGCGCCATGAACGCCAGCCGGGCCGCGTCGCCGGCGGCCGCGAGCAGGTCCCGCGCCTCGCGGGTGTCCGACTCCGCCGCGGTCAGCCGGCCGGCCGTCATCTGCAGCGTGCCGCGATTGAGCAGAGTGACGGCCAGGTCCTTGGGCGCCACGGCGGCGGCGGGATCGCGCATCGTGTCCAGCGCCGCGTCGAGCTGCACCATGCCCTCGTTCGGGCGGCCCGTCCGGTAGAGCAGGAACCCCCGCGACGCCTGCGCGTACGGGCGAGCTGCGGGATCGGCATTCGAGGCCTCGTCGAGGAGGGCGAAGGCATCGTCGACGTCTCCGAGTTCGGCGCGGTGGTACGACATGCTGACCAGGATCCGGGCGCGCAGGGCGGGGTCGGGTGCCGCCTCGAGCGCCGCCAGGGCGGCGGTGCCCGCCGCGACGGCGCGCCGGACGTTGCCCCGATCGCTCAGCTCGCGGGCCGCGATCCACAGCTCGCGGGCCGTCCTCGGGGTCGCCGAAGACAGCGTTCGACTGCGTGCCACCGGCGTTCCCCTCTCGCGTCGCCGGACCGCCCGGCTTCCCCGTGCCGTGCGTCAGGTCCTGCCGAGCGCCTCCGGGCGCAGCAGGCTGTCCACCAGGTTGCGTCGGTCGGAGTCGCCGACCTCGACGACGGCGGCCTTGCCGGCCCGCTCGGCCAGCGCCGCCAGGTACCGACCGGCGAGCGCGGGGGCCGCGAAGCTCGTACCGCTCCACAGGCCGAATCCGCCGGAATAGTCGTCCGGGTCGATGGTCGCCCGCACCCGCTTCCGGTCGGCCGGGCCCACCAGGGAGACCGCCGCCTGCCACGCGCCGACGAACCCATCGGGCAGGGTGCTCACGACGTTGGCGCCGGGTGCCTGCGCGGTCACCCAGTCGCCGTCGTTGGAGAACAGGGCGATCGTGCCGTCCGGGTTCTCCGCGGCGACCGAGACCAGCGGCAGAACCGAGTGTCCCGCGGCGTCGGTGCCGCCGAACCGGGGGTCGACGGCGAACGCTGCCGGGTAGCTCGGCCGGGTCGTCGAGTCGTTGCCGGCGGCCACGAAGGTCACCACGTTCGCGGCTGCGAGCCCGGCGAGCAGGGTGCCGATGGCCGAGTGCTCGAGCGAGTCGGCGGCGGACGGGTCCGCGTCGTCCTCCACGTAGTAGCCCAGGCTGAGCACCAGGGCGTCCATCCAATGATCGGCCGCCTGCCTGATGGCGAGTTCGGAGAGCACCGCCGCCAGCTGGCCCTCGGGGATCACGCCGTCGGCGTCGCAGATCCGCAGGGACACGATGTGTGCGGTCGGCGCCGTCTGCCGGATGATTCCCGTGATGAAGGTGCCATGCCCGGCGCACCCGCGGATGCCTCCGCTCATCTCGTCCGGGAAGCCACCGGCACCCTCCGGGTCCGAGTCCTTGCTGCGCTGCAGGTCCACGTCGATGCCGATGGTCTGCTTGCCACCCTGGCCGTCGTCGACCTCGACGCGCCGGACCACCTGGCCCGCGGGGAACCAGCTGTGGCGCTCGTCGCAACCGGTGTCGAGGACGACGACGACGGGTCCGGTGTCGCTCGCGGGCGGTGCCGGCAGCACGACCTGCACCGGCGTGCGCCCGCCGAAGCCGGGCAGCGCGTAGGACTGCACACCGTTGAGGCCCGCCCCGAACGGGCTCAGGCCGGCACCGAACGGGCTCAGGCCCGCGCCGAACGGGCTGAGCCCGGCACCGAAGGGGCTGAGTCCGGCACCGAACGGGCTGAGCCCCGCACCGAACGGGCTGAGGTTCGCCCGGCTGATGAACAACAGGTGCTCGAGGCCGACACGCTTGCCCAGTTCGGCGGTCTCGCGGTTCGCGCGCAACCGCTGCACGAGTTCCACCACGTCGACCGGTGGGGCCGGGTCGCCGCCGACCTCCATCGCGGTCAGCGGGACCACCGCCGTCAGGGGCAGCCTGCGCTCCGCGTTGTCCGGATCGGCGTTGAAGGCGATCACGCGCACGAGGCGGTTCTGCTGGCGCCGCCATTCGGCGTTCGGATCCTCCGTGCCGCCGGGTGACTTCTCGCGGTCGGCGGGCTCCAGCGGGCTGGGATCGGTTCGCCGGAACGGCGCATGGCGCCCGGCCGCGTTGTTCTCGGAGGCGACCATCGCGTCGCGGATCGTGTCGATGGCAACCAGGATCTTCTGGAGCTGATCCTTGTCCGCCGCCGTCACCAGGAGCCGGTTGTTCCGGTAGACGGTCGCGCGGAGCGGCGGTGCGCCACCGACGCGCACGGCCGTCGCCGGGTCGAGCACGCGCGCGTCGAATCGCTCGAACGGATCGACGTCCCGGGGCGAGAACCCTCGCGCGCGATCCGATTCCGGGCCGGAAGGTTCTGTCACTGGCTTCTCCTGTGCGGTTGCCCGGCGGTCGACGTGGCGCGATCGAGGCCGACGCTATCGGAGCGGGGGGTGTCGCCGGGGCAACAATCGGGGGCTCCGTCCGGCGGGCGGTCGACGCCCACCGGGCGATTTCTACAGATGAACTGCCGGGGTGACGACCGGCAGCGTCAGCGACGGATCCGACGCCAGCGTCGGGTGCAGCACCAGCTGCGCGGGTCCAGCGGGCACCGTCTCGAAGACGAACCGGCCGGAGTCGTCGCACTCGGCGGTCAGGGTGGCGTCGCCGACGCGGAGCTCGGCGTGCAGCCGGCCGCCGGGCGCGGCCCAGCCGTCCAGCCGGACGGAGCCGTCGCGCTGCGGGTTCACCACGACCATGACGGTGAGGTTGTCGCTGGCGAAGGTCACCCGCCGGGCGTGCTCGACGGACCGGGTGCCGCTGCTGCCCGACACCGCGAGTTCCGACTCGATGAGGCGTGCGTACTCGGCGTCCAGGCTCTGCGCATCGAGTCCGAAGAGCACGAGGTCCGGCAGCATCTCCGGCATCGGGTCGACCGTCTCGTAGATCGCGAGCAGGTCGCTGAGCATGCGCAGATCGCTGCGGTCCATGGGCGTGCCGACGAGGTCGCCGGGCGCTTCGTGATCGGCGGCCCCCGAAAGGTTCGCGCCGGTATGCGGTGTGGTCATGACCACTCTCCCCCGTCGAGTCGGGCGCGCAGCTTTGCCAGGCAGCGCCCACGTGTTGGACCGATGGAGCCCACCGGTATGTGCAGGTCCGCCGCGATCGCGGCGTAGTCGGGACGCGGTGCGAAGGCGATCACCGCGAGCAGCCGGCGGCAGCGCTCGGGGAGCTCGGAGACGAGCGCCCACAGCCGGCGCTGCTGGTCGCTCAGGACCGCGGCGTGCTCCGCGGACGGCGCCCTGGGCAGGTCGTCGTCGGTCGGCTCGTCGTTGGAGCGTTTCGAGCTGGCGGCCTTCTCCCGCCAGGCCAACCGCCGCAGGCTGACCGTCAGCCAGCGCACGACGGCCAGCGGATCGCTGATCGAGTCCTTGCTCCTGACCAGCTGCAGGAACGTCTGCTGCACGGCGTCCTCGGCCTCCGCCGCGGTCAGTCCGCACTGCCGCGCGGTGTGCCAGAGCAGCGGGCTGACCAACCGGACGAGTGTGTCGATCGCGCCCTGCTTGCCCCGCCGGTAGTCCTCGAACGCGGTTCCGGCCCGCACCACCAGGTCACCGACGTCGGGCCGGCGGCGCGCCGCGGGAGCGTCGGCGGGTGGACCGGCCTCCTGCGACGTGTCCGGGTCCGCAACGGCCTGACCCGGGGACTGGGCGGGCAACGGGCTCGTCTCGATTCCGGCGTCGATTCCGGCGTCGATTCCGGCGTCGATTCCGGCGTCGATACCGGCCGGCGGCACCGGCTCGACGACGGCCATGTGCACGCTCGGACCGGCGGATGGCACCTCGGCGGTCGGCGACGTGCGCGATGTCCGCAATTGCGGACCGTCGTAGCTCTCGACTCCGGTCACGTCCCGGACCTCCTGTGCATGGTGCGGCAACCCAGCGGGTGGCATCGACCCGTCTGCCGGGTGAGGGAAAGCCGATGGGAGGAGCCGCGTGTCGCCTGACGGAGCACGGAACCTCCCTGATCGACGCCTCGACCACTGCTGCCCGACTCGTGATCAGCAGCCTATGGGTGTGCTGCGCGCCCGGGAAATGCCCGCACCCCTCGCCAGGCTTGCCCGAACGACCGTAGGAGGGCACCAGATCTGTGCTGATACATCGATCCGCAAACAGCCCGTCGCGGGTCGCGACGACATCGGTTGACGGACCTCACGATAGCCCGCGATCGGACGTCCGATCAGGACCCGGATGAATCGGGCGTCTCCTCGTCGACGTTCGCCGGCGTCGGCGGGGCGTCCGGCGAAACGGAGTCCTCGATCTCCGTATCAGGCAGCGATACCGAATCGGGATCGCCCGGAGATACCGATGTCAGCATGCCGGCGAGCACGGCGCCCTGCAGGCGGCGGAAGGTCCGGCCGCGCAGCGAACGGTCCAGAACGGCGACCTCGAGCTGGGTCGGCAGCAGCGTGCGCGGCGCGCCGTCCCCGGCCGCGCCCAGCGCGGAGACCGCGGCGGTGAGCGCCGTCCCGAGGTCCCAGGCCGGCACGAACGACGCCTGCAGCGCGGTCACCACCGGCTCCGTCACCCCGCCCATCACGAGGAACTTGCGTTCCTCGACGATCGACCCGTCATAGGCGATGCGGTAGAGCTGGTCGCCCGTGCCGTTCTCACCGGTCGCGGCCGGCGGGGGTGCGTCCTCCTCGCGGGCGGGGCCCACCTCGGCCACGCAGATCTCGACCTCGAACGGTTTCGGGTGCTCCGAGAAGATCGATCCCAGCGTCTGCGCGTAGGCGTTGGCGAGCCAGCGAGCGGTGACGTCGCGGCGGTCGTAGGAGAAGCCGCGGACGTCGGCGAGCCGGATCCCAGCGGTGCGCAGGTTCTCGAACTCGTTGTAGCGCCCGGTGGCCGCGAACCCGATCCGGTCGTAGATCTCGCTCACCTTGTGCAGCGCCGGCGAGTGGTTCTCCGCGACGAACAGGACGCCGCCCGCGTACAGCGTGACCACGACGCTGCGCCCGCGGGCGATGCCCTTGCGCGCGTATTCCGAGCGGTCGCGCATGAACTGCTCGGGCGAGGCGTAGATCGTCGGCATGCTCACGGTGGGCGGACTCCTTGATGCTCGGACCGCGAGGGTCCCCGGACAGCGGCGGTCGGCGCGGGTGGGCGGCTGGTCAGCCGCCCGGGTTGATCATCCGACCCGCGACCACGGCCTCGGCCACCGCACCGACGGCGTCGTCGCTCCAGCGGAGCGCACCGGCCGCGGTCACCACGGCGACCACGGGAAAGATCCGCCGGGTCAGGTCGGGGCCGCCGGTCGCGCTGTCGTCGTCGGCCGCGTCGTACAGCGCCTCGACGGCGGCGCGCACCGCGGTCGCCAGGTCGGCGTCCCGCTCGTAGCGCTTCTTCAGCGCCGACCGGGCGAACATCGAGCCGGAACCGACCGCGTAGTAGTCGTGCTCCTCGTAGCGGCCGCCGGCGATGTCGTAGGAGAAGATCCGTCCGGCCGGCGCGTCGGCCGCCGGGACGTCGCCGTCCGGCGACGCGGAGACGTCGACGCCGGCGAACAGCGGCACCACGGCCAGGCCCTGCATGGCCGCGCCGAGGTTGCCGCGGATCATCGCGGCGAGCCGGTTCGCCTTGCCGTCCAGCGAGAGCCGGACACCCTCGATCTTCTCGTAGTGCTCGAGCTCGAGCCGGAACAGCCGCACCATCTCGACCGCGACCCCGGCCGTGCCGGCGATGCCGATGACCGAGTGGCTGTCGGCGACGAAGACCTTCTCGATGTCGCGCTGCGCGATGAGATTGCCCATGGTGGCGCGCCGGTCGCCCGCCATCACCACGCCCTCGCGGCAGCTCACCGCGACGATGGTGGTCGCGTGCGGCAGTTCCAGCGCGGCGTTGTCCACGAACCGGCGGCCGGGCAGCAGTTGCGGTTCGGCGAGGGCGAGGAAGTCGGTGAAGGAGCCGGTGCCCGGCCGGAGGTAGGCGGCCGGAACCGCGGAGACAGGCCAGCCGGCGGCCCGGTCAGCGGCCGTCACTGGCCGCCCTTCTGCACGTAGGACCGCACGAAGTCCTCCGCGTTGGATTCCAGCACGTCGTCGATCTCGTCGAGGATGTCGTCCGTCTCGGCGGACAGCTTCTCGCGACGCTCCTGACCGGCGGCGCCGGACGCCTCCTCGGCGTCGTCGTCACCGCCGCCCTGGCGGGTGGTCTGCTCCTGTGCCATGTCGATCTCCGATCGCCGTCGCTGCTGCCGACTCTACCGACGGGGGTCGTTCCGGACCCCAGGCGCCATGCGCGGACGGCCCGGCCGCGCGGCGGGCGTCAGCTCTTGCGGGTGAGCGCGTCCACCAGCTCGGTCGCGTCGGCGGCCGCGTCGAGCAGCGCGCCGACGTGCGCCCTGGTCCCGCGGCTGGGCTCCAGGGTGGGGATGCGCACCAGCGAGTCGCGGCCGATGTCGAAGATCACCGAGTCCCAGGACGCCGCCGCCAGCCGGTCCGCGTACTGCGCCACGCACCGGCCGCGGAAGTAGGCCCTGGTGTCCTCCGGCGGCAGGGTCATCGCCTCGCGCACCGCCTCCTCGGTGACGAGCCGCTTCATCGAACCGCGGGACACCAGCCGGTTGTAGAGGCCCTTGTCGAGCCGGACGTCCGAGTACTGCAGGTCGATCAGGGCGAGGCGGTGCGCCCCCCAGGACAGCCCGTCACGGCTCCGGAAGCCTTCCAGCAGGCGGAGTTTCGCCGGCCAGTCCAGCTCGTCGGCGAGATCCATGGGGTCGACCTCGAGGCGGTCGAGCACGTCGATCCAGCGGTCGAGGATGTCCGCGGTCTGCTCGTCCACGTCGTCGCCGAGCGTCTTCGAGACGTACTCGGCCGCCGCCTCCGCGTACGCCCGCTGGATGTCGACGCCGGTGAACCGGCGCCCGTCGCTGAGCGGGACCGTCGCCGCCAGCGTGGGGTCGTGCGAGATCTGGTGCACCGCGGCGACCGGGTGGGCCAGCTCGACGGGCGGCAGCGGCCAGCCGGACTCGATCATCGACAGCACCAGCGCGGTGGTGCCGAGCTTGAGGTAGGTCGCGATCTCCGCGAGGTTCGCGTCGCCGATGATCACGTGCAGCCGGCGGTGCTTGTCGGCGTCGGCATGCGGCTCGTCGCGGGTGTTGATGATGCCGCGCTTGAGGGTGGTCTCCAGGCCGACCTCGACCTCGATGTAGTCCGAGCGCTGCGCGAGCTGGTAGCCCTCCGTCTGCCCCGACGGGCCGATGCCGACCCGGCCCGCGCCGGCGAACACCTGGCGCGAGCTGAAGAACGGCGTCAGCCCGGAGATCAGCGAGGGGAACGGGGTGTCCCGCCGGCACAGGTAGTTCTCGTGGGTGCCGTACGACGCCCCCTTGCCGTCGACGTTGTTCTTGTACATCTGCACGGGCTTGGCGGCGGGCAGCGCGGCGGCGAGGCTCGCCGCGGCCTCCATCACCCGCTCGCCCGCCTTGTCGAACAGCACGCCGTCGAGCGGGTTCGTCACCTCGGGCGAGGAGAACTCCGGGTGCGCGTGGTCCACGTACAGCCGGGCGCCGTCCGACAGGATGACGTTCGCGGCGCCGATGTCGTCGACGTCGGGCTCGGCGGCGCCGAACAACGCCGACAGGTCGTAGCCGCGGGCGTCCCGCAGCGGCGACTCCACCTCGTAGTCCCAGCGCGGCCGGCGCGCGCGTGGCGCGGCGACGGAGGCCGCGTACGCGAGCACCACCTGGGTGGAGGAGATCACCGGGTTGATGCCCGGCTCGCCGGGAACCGAGATGCCGTACTCCACCTCGGTGCCCATGATTCGCCGGACGGTCATGCTTCGAATCTAGTGACGATCGCGTGCGGGAGGATCGGCGGCATGGACGTCGGGACGACTGGATCGCCCGCCACCGCCGCCGCGGCGAGCGGGCGGGGCGGCTGGAGCGAGCGCTGGCGGCGGTTCCGCGACCGGCGGCTGCGCGGCATCCGGGTTTCCGATCTGCTGAGCGTGGACCGTTCGGTGCTGGTCCAGGCGCTGAAGATCGCCCTCTCCGCGGGCCTGGCCTGGGCGCTCGCGCAATGGATCCTGGGTTCCCCGTCGCCGATCTGGGCGCCCATCACCGCATCACTGATCGCGGTGCTCACCGTGCGGGACTCGATCTGGGACGCCGGGCAGAAGGTGCTCGCCGTCGTCGTCGGCCTGGTGGTGGCGATCTGGCTGGGTGGGCTGATCGGGCTGCACGCCTGGTCGATCAGCGTCATCGTCGCGGTCGGCTTCCTGGCCGGCAAGATTCTCCGGCTGCCGCCGGGGGCGGCCGCGCAGATCCCGATCACCGGCCTGTTCGTCCTCGCGCTCGGCAGCGACCTGATCGCCGAACGCTTCCTCGACACGCTGATCGGCGCCGCCACCGCCGTGCTGGTCAACCTGGCGATCGCGCCGCCCAACCACGTCAACGCCGCGGCGAAGTCGATGATCGCGCTCGCGGACGACGTGGTCGACGAGCTGAACGAGATGTCGGCGGGCATCGCCTCCCGCTGGTCGCTGCGCCAGGCGGTCGGCTGGCTGGAGGCCGCCCGCCGGCACCGCGGGCCGGCCATGATGGCCGCGGACGACGTCCGGCAGGCCGAGCAGTCGCTGCAGCTCCGGCCGGGACGCGCCGCCTGGATGCCCGCGCTGGTCCGGCTGCAGCGCGCCACCGACACCCTGCTGGTGGTCGAGGTGCAGGTCCGGGTGATCGCCCGGACGCTGCGCGACACGGCGGAGAAGGTGCCGACGACCGACGAGCGGCAGCCGCCGATGCCCATGGCGTCCGGCCTGCTGCGCGCCACGGGCGACGCGATCGAGGCGTTCGCGCACAGCGTGGTCGCGCTCGGCAGGGACGCGCACGCGGAGGTCATCGGCGGGCCGGCGCGCCGCGCCGTCGCCCGTGCCCGGGAGCGGATCGACGCGATCAACGGCGACTTGGGCGACCTGCTGGCGGCGAACCTGTCGCGCGGCATCTACCTGGGCGCGCTGGTCGTGGAGACGAGCCGCATCCTCGACGAACTGGAGTCCGGGCTCGACTCCGCGGCCGGGGCATCGGGGGGCGACGGTGTCGAGGACGACACCGGGGCCGGCCCGAAGCGCGGCACGGACCTATCGGACCGGCCGGACAGCTAGCTGCGGTCACCCGGGACGTTGCCGGCCCCGAGCCGGCTGCCGGTGGCGGGCCGGCGTCGGCGCTGGTCGGGCTAGAGGTACTGGCCGGTGTTCGATGCGGTGTCGATGGCCCGCGACCCCTCGGACTGCTTGCCGGACACGAGGGTGCGGATGTAGACGATCCGCTCGCCCTTCTTGCCCGAGATCCGCGCCCAGTCGTCCGGGTTCGTGGTGTTCGGCAGGTCCTCGTTCTCGGCGAACTCGTCGGCGATGGCCTCCAGCAGCTGCGAGACCCGCAGTCCACCCTGGAAGCCCTCGCCGTTGACGATGCGCTCCTTGATCGCCGACTTCTTCGCTCGGTCGACGATGTTCTGGATCATCGCACCGGAGTTGAAGTCCTTGAAGTACAGGACCTCCTTGTCACCGTTCGCGTAGGTGACCTCCAGGAACCGGTTCTCGTCGGTCTCCGTGTACATCCGCTCGACGGTGTGCTGGATCATCGCGACGATCGTGTCGGCCCGGTCGCCGCCGAACTCCGCCAGGTCGTCGGGGTGGATGGGCAGCTCGGTGGTCAGGTACTTGGTGAAGATGTCGCGGGCCGCCTCGGCGTCCGGGCGCTCGATCTTGATCTTCACGTCCAGCCGGCCCGGCCGCAGGATCGCCGGGTCGATCATGTCCTCGCGGTTCGACGCGCCGATGACGATGACGTTCTCCAGGCCCTCCACGCCGTCGATCTCGCTGAGCAGCTGCGGCACGATCGTCGTCTCCACGTCGGACGAGACGCCGGTGCCGCGGGTGCGGAACACCGAGTCCATCTCGTCGAAGAAGACGATGACGGGGGTGCCGTCGGAGGCCTTCTCCCTGGCCCGCTGGAAGATCAGCCGGATCGTCCGCTCGGTCTCGCCGACGTACTTGTTGAGCAGCTCAGGGCCCTTGATGTTCAGGAAGTAGCTGGTGATCCGCTCCTGGCCCCTGGACACCGCGACCTGCTTGGCCAGCGAGTTGGCCACCGCCTTGGCGATCAGCGTCTTGCCGCAGCCGGGAGGGCCGTACAGCAGCACGCCCTTCGGCGGGCGCAGCTGGTACTGGCGGAACAGGTCCGCGTGCAGGAACGGCAGTTCGACGGCGTCCCGGATCTGCTCGATCTGCCGGGTGAGGCCGCCGATGTCGCCGTACTCGACGTCCGGGACCTCCTCCAGGACGAGGTCTTCCACCTCGGCCTTGGGCACCCGCTCGTAGGCGTAGCCGGCCTTGGAGTCGACCAGCAGGGAGTCGCCGGGCTTGAGCGGCACGTCCATCAGCGGGGCGGCGAGCAGCACGACGCGTTCCTCGTCGGCGTGCCCGACGACCAGGGCGCGCTCGTCGGAGAGCACCTCGCGGAGGGCGCAGACCTCGCCCACGATCTCGAACGACCCGGCCTCGACGACCGTCAGGGCCTCGTTCAGCCGGAGCTGCTGGCCGCGCTGCAGTCCCGCCAAATCGACCGTCGGCGAGGCGGCCAGCCGCATCCGGCGGCCGCCGGTGAAGACCTCGACCGAGTCGTCCGGGGTCACCGACAGGAAGACGCCGTAGCCGCTCGGCGGCTGCGCCAGCCGATCGACCTCCTCCTTCAGCTGCAGCAGCTGCGCGCGGGCGTCCCGCAGGGTGACGACCAGCTTCTCGTTGCGCTCGGAGAGGGCGTTGATGCGATTGGCGGACTCGGTGAGTTGACGTTCCATCGGGCGGGTGTCGGTCGGCGCGACGGCGAGCCGGCGGCGGAGCTGCGCGACTTCGTCGTTCAGCACGCGGATCTGCGCACTCAGCTGCGCCGGCGTCTGCCGGTAGTTCTCCTCGGGGCCCGCCTCGTGGCCCGAGGCCCGGTGCCCATCGGAACGCCCGGCATCGGATGATTGTCGGTCCGTCACCGTGCCCTCCTCCCACCGTCCGCCACGGGCGCCGGCCCGCGGACCCGTTGCCTTCTCACCCGCTTCTCACCCGCTGCGTCGGGACCTTCTCCGGGTGAATCTCGGCTCGCCCAAGCCTACCTGCGGCATCCGACAGGACCTCGGACATTACGGCCACCGCACCCGTTTGTCCCCGGGCCACCGAAACCGGCTCGGGCGCCGGGGTTTCGACGACGTCGCCGATGAGCAGCGGTTTTCCCGCCCGGCCGCGGCCGAGCGGGTCCGCGGGGGCGGGCGGCGGGCCGCCCGGATACGCCAGATCGTTACACGGCGGTCATCGCAGCGACGCGGCGCCGGAGGTGCTCAGCGGCCCGAAGCGGTGGGGCGACGCTGCGGGCGCGGGGCCGTGACGCCGGGCGCCAGCCGGCGGGTGGTCAGCAGGAATGCGGTGTGCCCGATCATCCGGTGCTCCGGCCGCACGGCGAGGCCGACGAGGTGCCACGGCCGGTGCAGCGTCTCCCACGCGGACGGCTCGGTGAACCCGCCGCGCTGGCGGATGTCCTCGGCGACGCGCGACAACTGGGTGGTGGTCGCGACGTAGACGGTCAGCACGCCGCCGGGCACCAGCGCCTCCTCGACGGTCGGCAGCACCGCCCACGGCTCCAGCATGTCCAGCACCACCCGGTCGACCTCGCCGCCGTGCTCGGCGAGGTCGGCGACGGTCAGCGACCAGTTCGCCGGCCGCCCGCCGAAGAACCGCTCGACGTTGCGCGCCGCGTGCTCGGCGTGGTCCTCGCGGACCTCGTAGGAGATCACCCGGCCCTCCGGTCCGACCGCCCGGAGCAGCGAGCAGGTCAGCGCGCCCGAGCCGGCCCCGGCCTCGAGAACCGTTGCTCCCGGGAAGATGTCCCCCCAGTGCACGATCTGCGCCGCATCCTTCGGGTAGATCACCGCGGCGCCGCGGGGCATCGAGAGCACGTAGTCGGTGAGCAGCGGCCGCAGCGCGAGGTAGGAGGTGCCGGCCGCGGAGCTGACCACGCTGCCGTCGGGCCGGCCGATCAGGTCGTCGTGCGCGAGGGCGCCGCGGTGGGTGTGGAACGTCGCGCCCGGCTCGAGGATCACGGTGTACTTGCGGCCCTTGGCATCGGTCAGCTGGACCCGGTCGCCCGGCGCGAACGCGCCGCTCACCGGCCGCTGCCGCGGCGGTCCGCGGTGCTCGCGGAGCCGCCCGACTGCTCGACGGCCCGCAACCAGTCGCGCCGGCGGATGACCCCGGTCGGCTGTCCGGCGTGGTCCACGAGCAGGAAGGCCGGCGCCTGCACCGAGCGCAGGCGCTCGAAGATCTCCTCCGGCTGGTCGTCGGCCAGCACGATCGCCTCCGGTGAGAGCCGTTGCGCGGCGGCGGCCGCAGGCGCCTGCGGGGAGCCCGCGGCGATCTCCCCGGCGACCCCGGCGTCCAGCAGGCCGCGGGCGATACCGTCGGAATCGGTGAGGATCACCTCGCGTCCGGCCGCGACCTGCAGCGCGGCGGTGACCGGGGTCTCGGCCGGCAGCTGCACCACGGGCGTGACCAGGTCGGCCAGCGACAGGCGCGGGGTCCAACCATCCGGCCGGGCGGGGTTGCGCTCCTGCGTCGCCCCGACCACGACGAACAGCGCCATCATCACGGCGATGCCGGCGGGCAGCAGGCCGGCGGCGCCCGAGTTCACCAGCAGCAGCGCGGCCCACACCGTCAATCCCAGCGCGACGACGTAGCCGCCGATCACGGCCGCGGTGGTGCCGGAGCGGCGGTTGCCGGACGCCTTCCAGATGCCGGCGCGCACGACCCGGCCGCCGTCCAGCGGCAGCGCGGGCAGCAGGTTGAACGCGGCGACCACCGCGTTGGCCAGGGCCAGGAGAACGAGCAGCAGCCAGCTGACCGTCTGGCCGTCGACGCCCTGCACCAGTGCCCAGAAGAGCCCCGCCAGCACGGCCGACACCGCGGGACCGGCGGCCGCGATGATCGCCTCCTCGCGGGGCGACCGGGGCAGCCGGGCGAGCTCCGAGACGCCGCCGAGCAGGTACAGGCGAACTCCGAACACGGGGACGCCGAGCAGCCGGGCGGCCACGCAGTGGCCGAGCTCGTGGGCGAAGACGCTGGCGCCGAGCAGCAGCCCCAACAGGATCGAGACGGCGATGGCGACACCGGGGCCCGTGCCGGGCACGACCTGGGAGACGACCGGCACGCCGAGCGCGGTGATCACGGCGACCGACAGCACCCAGGACGGGGCGACGACGATCGGGATGCCGGCGATGCTGCCGACCGGGATGCCCCGCCCCCCGGACAGCACCCGGAGCGTGCTGCCGGCACGGCTCCCGGCGCGGCGTGTCACTCTCGCAGGGTAGTGCCCGCCCTACCCCCGCTCCGACGTCCGCTCCGACGTCCGCTCCGACGTCTGAGCCGCATCGTCCCGTCCCGGCAACCGGCCGGCCGCGGTGCGCTCCCGGGGTGCCGGCCGCCCGGGGATTGCGACATGCCCGGCGCCGGGGGGCCGGGATGTCGGTGTGCTGACCTACCGTGAGGCCATGTCGGTTTCGGTGGTGGACGTGCCGGGGCACCTCGTCCCGGGCGCGGACCCGACGGACGCCGCGCATCCGGCCGACGCGACACCCGGCCTCGTCGGCGGGGCCGGCGCGACCGCGCCCGGTGCGATGGGCGGCGCGGGCCGGGACACCGCGCCGGACGGCGAGGAGCCCGAGCATCCCCGCCGGCCGCTCGCGCTCTCCCCGTCGCGGGCCAGCGACTTCAAGACCTGCCCGCTGCTGTACCGGTACCGCGCCGTCGACCGGCTGCCCGAGGCGCCGAGCGGGCCGGCCGTGCGCGGCACCCTGGTGCACGCCGTGCTGGAGCAGATGTTCGGGCGACCCGGCCCCGAGCGCACACCCGAGACGGCGACCGCGTCGATCGACGCGGTGTGGCAGGAGCTGACCGACGGCTACCCCGAGCTGGCGGGCCTCGTGCCGCCCGCGGACCTCGACGCGTGGCTGGCGTCGGCCGAGGACCTGGTTCGCTCGTACTTCGCCCTCGAGGACCCGCGCCGGCTCACGCCGGAGGCGTGCGAGTTCGCCATCGAGATCGAGATCGCCGACGGGGTGCCGCTGCGCGGGTTCGTCGACCGGCTCGACCTCGCGCCGACGACCGGGCAGCTGCGGGTGGTCGACTACAAGACCGGCCGCTCCCCCGACCCCGACTTCGAGGCGAAGGCGCTGTACCAGCTGAAGTTCTACGCGCTGATGATCTACCGGCTGCGCGGCGTGCTGCCCGCCCAGCTGAAGTTGATCTACCTCGGCGACGTGCGCTCGCTGCAGTACACGCCGTCGGAGACCGAGTTGCTCGCCTTCGAGAGCGGGGTGGTCGCGCTCTGGCGGACGATCGGCCGCGCGCTCGACACCGGCAACTTCCCCGCCCGGCGCAGCCGCGCCTGCGAGTGGTGCGTGCACCAGGCGATCTGCCCGGAATGGGGCGGCACGCCCCCGCCCTACCCCGGACGACCCGGCGCCGAGCAACCGGCCGCGGACCTGCCGGCCGCCACTGCGGGCGCGGCCGGGTGACTCAGAGCCGGCAGGACCGGATGTCCGAGGCGAGAATCGCCCGGGCGCCGATCTCGTAGAGCGCGTCCATCACCGGGTTGGACTCCTCGCGGCGCACCATCGCCCGCACCGCCGACCACGCCGGATCGGCCAGGGGCAGCACGGTCGGCGACTCGAGGCCGGGGGTGATCGCGGTCGCCCGCCCGACCAGGTCGGTCGGGCAGTCGTAATCGAGCATCACGTACTGCTGGGCGAACACCACGCCCTGCAGGCGGCTGCGCAGCTGCCTTTCCGCGCCGTTCAGGTCGGCGTCGATGCGGGACAGCAGCACCGCCTCGGACCCGCAGATCACGTCGCCGAAGGCGGTCAGCCCGTGCTGCCGCAGCGATCGGCCGGACTCCACGACGTCGGCGATCGCGTCGGCGACGCCCAGCTGGACCGAGATCTCCACGGCACCGTCGAGCCTGATCACGTCGGCGGCGATGTTGTGCGCCGCCAGGTCCTGCCGCACGAGGTTCGGGTACGAGGTGGCGATCTTCGCGCCGCCCAGGTCCGACACGTGCCAGTCCCGATCGGCCGGAGCGGCGTAGCGGAACGAGGAGTAGCCGAAGCCGAGGCCGACCAGCTCCGCAACGGGCGCGCCCGACTCCAGGGCGAGGTCGCGGCCGGTGATCCCCAGGTCGAGCTCCCCGGAGCCGACGTACACGGCGATGTCCTTGGCCCGCAGGAAGAAGAACTCGACATCGTTCGCCGGGTCGATCACGGACAGGTCGCGGGACTCGTGCCGCTGCCGGTACCCCGCCTCGCGCAGCATCTCGGCGGCGGGCTCGCTCAGCGTGCCCTTGTTGGGCACGGCGACTCTCAACATGGTGCTCGTTCTCCTCGGGGCGGCCCGGCGGTGGGCCGGATGCGGGCGGGATGCCCGGGCGGTGTGCTGAAGGGCGGAGGGCGGGCGCTCGGCAGGTGGGGCTACAGATGCTCGTACACCTGCTGCAGGGTGAGGCCGCGGCCGATCATCAGCACCTGCACCCGGTACAGCAACTGCGAGATCTCCAGTGCCAGCGCGTCGTCGCCCTCGTGCTCGGCGGCCAGCCACACCTCGCCGGCCTCCTCCAGCACCTTCTTGCCATGGGCGTGCACCCCGGCGTCCAGCGCCGCCACCGTGCCGGATCCCGCCGGGCGGTTCTCGGCCCGGTCCACGAGCTCGGCGAACAGCGACTCGAACGTCTTCACGGAGAGCGATTCTCGCAGAACGCGCGGGCCCGCCCGGCCACCCCGCCCGAACGGCGGCGGTATTGCGGGCGGACGGCGCCGCACGGATCAGGCGAGCAGCAGCCGCTCCAGGGCGTCGACCTGCCACTCGCCGCACTCGGGATCGGACCACCCGCGGTCGTGCTGCAGCACGTGCGCGATCGGCACGCCCAGCACGAGCCGGATGTCGGCGCGCTGCGGGAGCCGCCCGATGCCCACCTCGGGCCCGAGGACGTCGAGCGGCGCCGGGCGAACGCGGTCAGAAGAAGTCGAGGATCGCCGGTCGCGGACCGGCCATGATCGCATCGAGGGCCGCGTCGATCCGGCCGGTCGCGCCGCCGACCAGGCCGGCCCGCCGCATCGCCGCGACGGAGGACCCGCCGGCCAGCAGCACCGCGAGCCCCTGCGGCGTGATCGGCACGGCACCGCTCCCGCCGGCGACGAGAGTTCCTCGTCCATCGGCGATCTCGAGCCGGTGCCGGCCGTCGTTCGCGGGCAGCAACGGGTCGGTCAGCGCGATGTCGACCGAGACGTCGGCGGCGCGCGGCCAGCCCGCCGACTCGACCGCGCCGCGCACATCGAGGACCCGGAGCATGTACGGCTGCACCGAGGAGACCGCCCAGCCGGCGCCGGGCACCACCCACGGCATCGGGTCCTGACCGGACGTCCGGATGCGGACCGCCGGGGTGACGGCCTCGAACGAGCCGACCATCGCCAGCAGGGCGACCAGCGCCGGTGCGGTGAGGGCGAGCAGGTCGCTGACCTCCAGCGCCGCGCCACTCCCCCAGCCGTTACCGCGCTGCCAGCTCGCGTAGCCGTGCACCTCGCCGTTCTCGCCGCAGGCCAGGCTGATGCCGTCGAACGCCGCGAGCAGCTCGTCGTCGGTCGCGGCGAAGTTCGGTCCGGTGCGGGTGAGCAGGCAGGAGCCTTCGTCGACCACACGCCGGTACACCTCGCGGATCGCCGGCGCGTCCGCCGCGGTGGCGCGCCGCCCGACGATCCCGGCGGGCACCCGCAGCCGGCTCAGCGCCCCGGCCGGGTACTCGCCCACGACCTGCTCGGCGACCTGCTCGTACCCGAGCGTGCGGTACATGCCCGGCACCGTCCGGAACAGGGTCGAGACGGCGGCGCCGCGCTCCCGGGCGGCGCGCAGCGCGTGCGTCATCAGCCGCCCGGCCAGGCCGCGGCCCCGATACTCCGGCACGACCATGACGCCGGCGATGCCGGCCGTCGGCACGTCCCGGCCGCGGATTCCGCTCAGGTAGTCGCGGTCGTTCAGCTTGCCGACGAGGGTCGCGCCGTCGAACACGCCCCAGCGCCGGATGCCGTCGTGCCACCGCAGGGCGTCGACCTGCTGCGGCGGCCCGCCGAACGCCTCGCGGCTGAGCCGCACCATCGCCGCGCCGTCGTCGGGCGTGAGGGCGCGGATCTCCATGAGCGGGCGGATTTCTCGTTCATACCAGCTTGGCGGCCTTGCGCCGCGCCCGGGCCGCCGCCGCCGTCCCGGTGGGTGCTCCCGAGGACCCGGCCGCAGCCGAGCCGTTGCCGGAGCGGCCGGCGGCCGGCAGCGCGATCACATCGGCACCCTTCTCGGCGCCGTTGCGGACCGACCCGCCGTTCGCGCCACCGGCCGTCCTGCCGGAACCCCGCGCGGCGCGGGAGGTCTCGCGGGTGGCGCGGCCGGACAGGATCGGCGCGAGGAACTGCCCCGTGAACGAGTCCGGGTCGGCCGCGACCTGCTCGGGCGTTCCCTCGGCGATCACCAGGCCGCCGCCGGAGCCGCCGTTCGGACCCATGTCGATGACGTGGTCCGCCGTCTTGATCACGTCGAGGTTGTGCTCGATCACGATGACGGTGTTGCCCTTGTCCACCAGACCGTTGAGCACGCCCAGCAGCTTTTCCACGTCGGCGAAGTGCAGGCCGGTGGTCGGCTCGTCGAGGACGTACACCGTCCGCCCGGTGGACCGCTTCTGCAGCTCGGACGCGAGCTTCACCCGCTGCGCCTCGCCGCCGGACAGGGTCGGCGCCGGCTGCCCCAGCCGGACGTAGCCGAGGCCGACGTCGACCAGGGTCTTGAGGTGCCGGTGGATCGGCCCGATCGCCTCGAAGAACTCCGCCGCCTCCTCGATGGTGGTGTCCAGCACCTCGGCGATGTTCTTGCCCTTGTAGTGCACCTCGAGCGTCTCGCGGTTGAACCGGGCGCCCCGGCACACCTCGCACGGCACGTAGATGTCCGGCAGGAAGTTCATCTCGATCTTCAGCGTGCCGTCGCCGGCGCACGCCTCGCAGCGCCCGCCCTTCACGTTGAACGAGAACCGTCCCTGTTGGTAGCCCCGGACCTTCGCCTCCGTGGTCGACGCGAACAGCCGCCGGATGTGGTCGAAGACGCCGGTGTACGTCGCCGGGTTCGATCGCGGCGTGCGGCCGATCGGCGACTGGTCGACGCCGACCACCTTGTCCACGAGGTCGATGCCGGTGACCCGGGTGTGCCGGCCGGGCACCATCCGGGCGCCGTTGATCCGGTTCGCGAGAACCGCGTGCAGGATGTCGTTCACCAGCGTCGACTTGCCGGACCCCGACACGCCGGTGACGGCGATCAGCGTGCCGAGCGGGAAGTCCACCGTGATGTCCCGCAGGTTGTGCTCCCGGGCGCCGACGACGGTGAGCTTGCGCTGCCGGTTCACCCAGCGCCGGTGCGGTGGCACCGGGATCTCCCGCTTGCCGGACAGGAACGCCCCGGTGACCGAGCCCGGCGCGCGTACCAGGTCGTCCACCGTCCCGGAGACCACGATATTGCCGCCGTGCTCGCCGGCGCCCGGCCCGATGTCCACGACCCAATCCGCAGTGCGGATGGTGTCCTCGTCGTGCTCGACGATGATCAGCGTGTTGCCGAGGTCGCGGAGCCGGGTCAGCGTCTGGATCAGCCGGCGGTTGTCCCGCTGGTGCAGGCCGATCGACGGCTCGTCGAGCACGTACAGCACGCCCACCAGGCCGGAACCGATCTGCGTCGCCAACCGGATGCGCTGCGCCTCACCGCCGGACAGGGTCGCCGACGGCCGGTCGAGGGACAGGTAGTCGAGCCCGACGTCCAGCAGGAAGCCGAGCCGCGCGTCGACCTCCTTGAGCACCCGCTCGGCGATCATCCGGTCGCGCTCGCTCAGCACCAGGCCGGGGAAGAACCCGGCCGCGTCCTTGATCGACATCGCGGAGAGCTCGGCGATGTTCTTCCGGCCGAGCCGGTCGTGCTGGATGGTCACCGCGAGGATCTCGGGCTTGAGCCGCGTGCCGCCGCACACCGGGCAGGGCACCTCGCGCATGTACCCCTCGTACCGCTCCCGGGCGAAGTCCGAGTCCGTCTGCGCCGCACGGCGTTCCAGGAACGGGATGACGCCCTCGAAGTCCGCGTAGTACGACCGTTGCCGCCCGTACCTGTTCCGGTAGGTGACGTGCACCTGATGGTCGGAGCCGTTCAGCACCGCCCGGCGCGCCGTCGCGGGCAGGCGCTCCCACGGGGTGTCGACGGAGAACCCCATCTGCTCGGCCAGGCCCTGCAGGAGCCGCAGGAAGTATTCGCTCGTGGTGCCGCCCGCCCACGGCTGGATCGCACCCTGCGCGAGCGACCGCTCGACGTCCGGCACCACCAGATCGGGATCGACCTCCTTGCGGGTGCCGAGACCCGTGCACTCGGGGCAGGCGCCGAACGGCGAGTTGAACGAGAAGGAGCGTGGCTCCAGCTCGTCGACGGCCAGCGGATGGTCGTTCGGGCACGCGAGCCGCTCGGAGTACCGACGCTCGCGGCCGGGGTCGTCATCGTCCAGGTCGACGAACTCCAGGATCAGCACGCCGTCGGCGAGCTTGAGCCCGACCTCCACCGAGTCGGTCAGGCGCTGCTTCGCGCTCGGCCGGATGACGAGCCGGTCGACGACCACCTCGATGGAGTGCTTCTCCTGCTTCTTCAGCTTCGGCGGGTCGCTCAGCGCGTGCACGACCCCGTCGATGCGTGCCCGGGCGTAGCCCTTCGACTGCAGCTCGGCGAACAGGTCGACGTACTCGCCCTTCCGCTCGCGGACCACCGGGGCGAGGATCTGGAACCGGGTGCCCTCCGGCATCTCCAGGACGCGGTCGACGATCTGCTGCGGCGTCTGCCGGGAGATGGGTTCGCCGCAGATGGGGCAGTGCGGATGGCCGATGCGGGCGTAGAGCAGCCGGAGATAGTCGTAGATCTCGGTGATGGTGCCGACCGTCGACCGCGGGTTGCGGGAGGTCGACTTCTGGTCGATGGACACCGCGGGCGAGAGCCCCTCGATGAAGTCCACGTCGGGCTTGTCCATCTGCCCGAGGAACTGGCGCGCATAGGCCGAGAGGGACTCGACGTACCGCCGCTGACCCTCGGCGAAGATCGTGTCGAACGCCAGGGAGGACTTGCCGGAGCCGGACAGACCGGTGAAAACGACCAGAGCGTCGCGCGGAAGTGAGATGTCGACGTTCCGCAGGTTGTGCTCGCGGGCGCCGCGCACGATCAGGTGGTCTGTCACGATGCCCCATCGTAATTGCGGTGACCGACAGTCCGGTGCCGCTGCCCCACCGGCGCCACCCGCGGTCCGGCCCCGGTACGCGGGGCGGGGCAGGATGGCCGGGTGACCGAACAGCTCGAGACCGTGGCACCGGTGCGCTGGGCCCTCGTCGGGTACGGATCCGGCGGTCGCATCTTCCACCGGCCGTTGCTGGCCTCGGCGCCCGGGATCGAGCTCGTCGCCGTGGTCACCGGCTCGGCCGAACGGCGGCGGCAGGTCGCTGCCGACGCGCCGGATGTGGAGTGCGTCGACGACCTGGCCGACCTCGCCGCCCGCGCCGATCTCGGGATCGAGGCGGTGACCGTCACGACGCCGTCCGGCACGCACGCCGAGGTGGCGCACCGCGCGCTGGACGCCGGACTGCACGCCGTGGTGGACAAGCCGTTCGGCCTCACGGCGGCGGCGGCCGGCGACATCGTCGAGCACGCGGACCGGGCCGGCCTGATCGTGGTGCCCTACCAGAACCGGCGCTGGGACAGCGATCTGCGCACCGTCCGGCGGCTGATCGACGACGGCGAGCTCGGCACGGTGCACCGGTTCACGTCGAGGATCGACCGGTTCCGGCCGCTCAAGTCCGGCTGGCACGGCGGCACCCCCGAGCAGGGCGGCGGCACGCTGCTCGACCTCGGGCCACACCTGGTGGACCAGGCGCTGGTGCTGTTCGGGCCCGCCGTGTCCGTGCACGCCGAGCTGACGACGATCCGGCCGGGGGCCGGCGCCGAGGACGACGTCGAGCTGCACCTGCGGCACGCGTCCGGGGTGTGGTCGACGCTCGCCGCCGGCATGGCCTCCGCAGCGCCCGGCCCGCGGTTGCAGGTCAACGGCACGCGCGGCGGCTACGTCGTGGACGGCTTCGACGGCCAGGAGGATGCGCTCAAGGCGCGGCGCCTCCCCCGCGACGCTGGGCGAACGCTGGGGCGTCGAACCGGAGTCGGCGTGGGGGCGGCTGTACACCGCCGGCGGCGCCGCCGCGGTGCCGAGCGAGCGGGGGGCCTGGGACACGTTCTATCCCGCCGTGGCGGCCGCGATCCGCGGGCGCGGGACCACCCCGGTCGACCCGTGGGACGCCGTCGCCACCGCGCGCGTGCTGGACGCAGCGCGGGAGTCCGCGGCGTCCGGCCGGGTCATCACCGTGGACCCCCGATGACGCCCGCGGACGGCACGGTCGTCGCGCCGCACGGGATGGTCGCGTCCGTCGACCATCTGGCGTCCGGCGCCGGCGTCGCCGCGCTGCGCGCCGGGGGCAGCGCCGCCGACGCCGCGGTGGCGGCGAACGCCGTGCTGGCCGTGACGACGCAGCACATGTGCGGCATGGGCGGCGACCTGTTCGCCGTCGTGCACGACGGAACCGGCGCCCCGGTCGCGCTGGCCGCGGCCGGCCCGGCGGGGTCCGGCGCGGACGCGGCGGCGCTCCGCGCCGAGGGGCGCGACCGCATGCCGTTCCTCCGGGACATCCGCTCCGTGACGGTCCCCGGTTGCGTGGACGGGTGGCTGGCCCTGCACGAGCGGTTCGGCAGGTTGCCGCTGGCCGACGTGCTCGCGCCCGCGCGGGAGTACGCGGCCGCGCGGGTTCCCGGCCTCGCCGCTGTTGGCGCGGGCGACCGGGCGGATCCAGGACGTCCCCGGCGCCGACGACTACCTCCGGCCCGGCGGCCTGCGCCCCGGCGACCGCGTGCGCCGCCCCCTCGTCGCCGCCACGCTGGACGCGATCGCCCGCGACGGCCGGGACGGCTTCTACGGCGGGGCGTTCGGCGCCGGACTGCTCGCCCTCGGCCGCGGTCTCTTCACCGCCGACGACCTCGACCGCCCGCTGGCGACATGGGAGGCCCCCCTTGGCATCCGGGCCTTCGGTCACGACGTCTGGACCTCGCCGCCGCCCTCGCAGGGCTACCTGCTGCTGGCGTCCGCGCGGATCGCCGACGGGCTGGATGTGCCATCCGACGCCGACGACGCCGGCTGGGTACACCTGCTGTCGGAGGCCGCGCACTGGGCGGGCCACGACCGGCCCGCGATGCTCTTCGACGGCGCGGACGGCGCGGCGCTGCTGGCCCCCGACCGGCTCGACACCCGGCGTGCGGCCGTCGATCCCGCGCGCCGGACGGCGCCGGCGGCGCCGCAGGCCGCCGGCGGCACGATGTACCTCTGCGCGGTCGATGCCGACCGGATGGCGGTCTCGCTCATCCAGTCCAACGCGTCCGGCTGGGGCGCCGGCATCGTGGTGCCGGGCACGGGGGTGTTCCTGCAGAACCGGGGGATCGGTTTCACCCTCGAGCCGGGGCATCCCGCGGAATGGGCGCCCGGCCGCCGTCCGCCGCACACCCTGGTGCCCGCGCTCGTCACCCGCCCCGACGGCTCGCTCGCCGCAGTGCTGGGCACCCAGGGCGGCGACATCCAGCCGCAGATCCTGCTGCAGCTGCTCTCCCGGCTCCTGCAGCACGGAACTGCGCCGGGAGCCGCGGTGCGGGCGCCGCGCTGGATCCTCGGCGACGGCGGGTTCTACAGCTGGGCCGACGGCGGGCCGCAGGCGACGACGCTCGAGCACGGGTCGCCGCCGTCGTGGACCGACGGTCTCGCGCGGCGTGGCCACCGCGTCGTGGCCGCCGAGCCGGGCTTCAACGTGGGGCATGCCCAGGTGATCGCCCAGCTGCCCGGTGGGATGCTCGGCGGCGCCGCCGATCACCGCGCGCTGACCGGCGCCGCGATCGGCTTCTGAGCCGTCAGTCGACCCGCTCGAACTCCCGCAGCGTCCATGACCCGTCGAGCCAGGGCTCGAGCGGCCCGTAGAGCCGGAAGATCGGGAACCAGGACTTGCCGGGCAGGGTCTGCACCCAGTTCGGCCCTGCCCCCTGCGGCGCGTCCGGCCCGAAGTACAGGTCGTGCGACGCGTCGTCGTTCGCCCGCAGCGTGCCGGTGTTGCTGGCCAGCGCCGGATAGGGCGTCGACGGCACCTGGATCAGCGAGCGGGTCTGGGTGTCGTACACGTCGACCGACCAGAAGTTCTTCGCGGGCGGATGCGGGTCGACGTGCAACCGGTAGGTCCGCCCGCCGTCGAGCACCTCGCCGTTCGCGTCCCTGACCGTGTAGGCGTACGCGGAGCCGGCGCCCACCTGCGCGTGCGCCATGGCCGGCGTGATCACCGTCGCGATGTAATGGAACTGGGTCCTGGCGTCCAGCAGGCGCGCGCCGTCGCGGAGGAACTCGTGGCTGCCGCCGACGAACGGGTTCTGCCAGGAGCCGTGGATGGTGCCAGCCGGATCCCGCGGCGCGTAGGCGATCGTCCGGGCGATCCCGGCGCCGATCGGCGCGGCCCGCTCGAGGATGGCCCGCATCCGCGCATCCGGTTCGAACGGGCGGCCCTTGACGATGCCGATCGCCGCGAGCTGCCCGGCGCGCTCGGCGTCCAGCGCCTCCACCGGCTCCTCCTGGACGAGCTCGTCGACCTCCTCGTAGAACGTGAAGTCGTTGGCGTGCACCGTGTTGAACGTGAGCGCCGCGAGGTTGACGAACTCGTTGGCGGGCGGATCGCCGGCCTGTGACAGCGGGTAGATGCGGGTCTGTTTCATCGCCGGCACGCCACCGAGGGCGCGCAGCACGACCCACACGGTGAACGTCGGCGACCGGAAGACGAAGTACCCGTCCGGCACCTCGCCCACGTGGTCGGGCGGCAGGTACAGGTACCTCCCGCCGGCGCCCTTGTCGGGCCCGGGGATCCCCATGTCCGCGACGTACCGGAACCAGAAGTCGTCGACCACGCAGAGCGAGGCGGGCGGCGCCTCGATGACCGTCGGCCCCCAAGCCCGGAGGTCGACGAAGCAGGTGCCGTAGGTGGTCTCGGTGTTCGGGGTGAGGAACAGCGAATTCGAATTGGCCCGCGGTTCGGTGATCCCGATCAGGCCGGGCCGGGTGGCGCCGACCGACCGCAGGCCCTTGCGGAACGCGACCAGCGATGCGCCGGGGACCGCGTTCAGGAACACGTCGATGCCGCGCATCAGGTCGAGCGCGTCGTAGATCGTGGACACGGTGTCGCCGGCGGGCACGCCGTCGAAGAAGCGCAGGGGGCCGAACGGCGAGTCGACGACGTCGGGCGAGGACAGGCTCGCGATCGCGGCGCGCATCTGCTCGGGGGTCAGGCCGGTGGGCGCGGTGGGTTCCGTCATCATTCGATACTGGCAGGCGCGCCACCGATGCCGGGCGCGGATACGGTGACCCGCATGCCCGAGAACGACCGGACCGCCGACCGGACCGCCGACCCCACCGCCAGCCCGATCAGCCGGCAGATCGCCGCCCTCGACGACGCCACCGAGCGGCTCAGCGCTGCCGTCCAGGCGGCGAGGGACCTCGGTCCGGACGCGTTCGCGCAGCCGTCCCGGCTGCCGGGCTGGACGATCGGGCACGTGGTCTCGCACCTCGCCCGCAACGCCGACGCACAGCGGAACCTGCTGCACTGGGCGGAATCCGGCGACGTGACACCGGGCTACGCCTCGCCCGAGGCGCGCGTCGCGGACATCGAGGCCGGCGCCACCAGGGACACCGACGACATCGCCGAGGACTTCGCCGCCTCGCGTGGTGGCGCTGGACGCGGCCATCGCCGCGACGCCGGACGCTGCGTGGTCGGCGACGGTCGACACCGGTCGCGGGGGGCCGACGGCGGCCGACGTGGTGATCGCGCAGCGGCTGGCCGAGGTCGAGCTGCACCACCACGACCTCGGGGTGGACGACGGGCTGGCCCTGCTCGACGACGACCGGGCCGGCGCGCTGCTGACGGCGATCATCCGGTCGTACGTCCGGACCCGATCCGTGCCGGACCTGACCCTGCGGCCGCACGGGCGGGAGCCGATCGTCCTCGGCGCCGGAGGGCAGGAGATCGCCGGCCGCCCGGTCGCCATCGCCGCCTGGCTGGCCGGCCGCGGCGACGGCTCGCCGCTCTCCTCCGACCGTGCGCTTCCCGAGCTGCCCTCCTGGTGAGGTCCCCGGCCCGCCGGCCGGGACGGGCCGATACGGTGAACGACATGGCTGAGTACACCGGGCATGTCGATCCGCGCGGCGCGCCCGCTTCCCGCAGGCTGGACGAGATCACCATCACCAAGCTGTCGGTGGGCGCGATGGACAACAACACCTACCTGCTGGTGTGCCGGCGCACCGGCGACGCGCTGCTGATCGATGCGGCGGACGACAACCAGCGGATCAGCGACCTGCTCGGCGACGGCCCCGAACGCCCGAGGCTGCGCAGCATCGTCACCACCCATGCGCACGCCGATCACTGGCAGGCGCTCGGCGCGGTGGCCGGGCAGACGGGCGCGAACCTCTACGCCGGCGGACCCGACGCATCTGCCCTGCCGGTGCCGACGGACGTGGCGCTGGATCAGGGGGACACCGTCCCGCTCGGTGCGACCAGCCTCGACGTCATCGCGCTGCGCGGCCACACCCCCGGCTCGGTCGCGCTGCTGTACCGCGACCCGGGCGGCACGAACCACCTCTTCACCGGCGACTCGCTCTTCCCCGGCGGTCCCGGCAGGACGACCACGCCGGAGGACTTCACATCGCTGATGGACGACCTGGAGGCGAGGGTGTTCGGCGTGCTCGACGACGACACCTGGGTCTACCCGGGACACGGCGACGACACCACCATCGGCCGCGAGCGGCCGCACCTCGCGGAATGGCGCGCCCGCGGCTGGTGAGCAATTAGTTGACCGTTCCACAACTTCCGTACCGACCCGCGCGATCTCCGTACCCGGTACGGATGCCCCGCGGCACCCGCCGCCGAGACGCTGGGTGGGTCAGCATGTCCCCGACCAGCGGAAGTGGTCCCATGTCCCGATTCCTGTTCGCCACCGTCCCGGCCGACGGCCACACCTTCCCCGCCCTGCCGATCGCGCAGGCCCTGGTCGACCGGGGGCACAGCGTCCGCTGGTACGCCGGCGCCGCCTATGCCGACCGCATTGCCGCGGTCGGCGCCGCCTTCCGCCCGATGAGCGGCGACGACTACAGCCTCGCCGGGCTCGACGAGTTCTACCCGGAACGGCGCCGGTACTCCGGAGTCCGCAAGCTCAAGTTCGACATGGCGAACGGCTTCGCCAAGCCGACCGCGGTGCACGTGCGCGACCTCCGGGCCCTGCTGGCGGCGGAGCCGGCGGACGTGCTGGTGGGCGACACCGGGATGATCGCGGGCGGGCTGATCGCCGAGCTGGGCGGCCCGCCGTTCGCGGCGTTCGGGATCAGCGTCGTCGGCTTCCCGAGCCGCGACCTCGCCCCGTTCGGCCTCGGCCTCGCGCCGGCCGGCGGGCCGGCCGGGCGGCTGCGCAACCGGTTCCTCGACCGCGTGTCCCGCACGATGCTGTTCGGCGACATGACCCGCGAGATCAACCTCGTCCGCGCGGGCGTCGGCCTGCCGCCGACCCGGCAGATCGTCTTCGAGTACCCGCTCGCGTCCACGCTGTACCTGCAGCTCGGCGCCGAGAGCTTCGAGTACCCGCGGTCCGACATGCCCGAGCAGGTGCAGTTCGTCGGACCGACCCGGCCCCTGCCCGATCCCGCCTGGCGCGCGCCGGAGTGGTGGTCCGACCTCGCGGACGACCGCCCGGTCGTGCTCGTCACGCAGGGCACCGTGGCCACCGACGACGCCCAGCTGCTGCGGCCGGCCCTCGAGGCGCTCGCCACCGAGGACGTCCTGGTGGTCGCCGTGACCGGCGGGCCGGACCCGGCCGACCTCGGCCCCGTGCCGGCGAACGCCAGGGTGGAGCGGCGCATCCCGTTCGACGCGCTGCTGCCGCACGTGGACGTGATGGTGACCAACGGCGGCTTCGGTGGCGTGCAGCTGGCGCTCGCACACGGGGTGCCGCTGGTGGCGGCGGGCCGCACCGAGGACAAGGTCGAGGTCGCCGCGCGGGTGGCGCATTCGGGCGCCGGCGTCGACCTGCGGACACAGACGCCGAGCGCCGCGCGGCTCCGGGAGGCCGTCTCGACCGTGCTGGCGGAGCCCCGCTACACGCTCGCGGCCCGCCGGATCCAGGGTGAGATCCACCACGCAGGGCGCGAGGATCGGGCCGCCGACCTGCTCGAGATGCTGGCGGCGACCGAGAACGAGCGGCGCGCCGGGCGTCCCGCGCCGGCCGCCGGTGGGCAGGTCGCCCGCTGACCGGGCGATGATGGCGCGATGATGACGCAGTGACCGCCAAGGGTGCCGTCGCTCTGGTCTTCGTCGTGGCGATGTTCATCAACATCATCGACGCGACCGTCGTCAACGTCGCCCTGCCGACGATCGCCGCCGACCTCGGCGTGCCCGTGGAGCTCACCGCGACGGTCAACATCGGGTTCCTGGTGGCGGTCGCGGTGGCGATCCCGGTCGCGGGCTGGCTCGGCGACCGGTTCGGCGCCCGCGAGGTGTTCGTCTGTCGCGGTCGGGCTCTTCACCGCTGGCGTCGCTGGCCTGCGGCCTCGCCGCAGCTCGGTGACCGCAGCTGGTGATCTTCCGCATCGTGCAGGGCATCGGCGGCGGCCTCATGACGCCGGTCGGCATGGCCATGCTGTACCGGACGTTCCCGCCGGCCGAGCGGGTGCGGCTGAGCCGGATCATCACGTCGCCGATCGCGCTGGCGCCCGCCATCGGGCCCGTCCTCGGCGGGCTGCTGGTGCAGCAGGCCAGCTGGCGCTGGATCTTCGGGATCAACGTGCCCATCGGGCTTTTCGCGGTCATCTTCACCCTGATGGCGGTGCCCGAGATGGCCAAGAAGACGCGCGCGTCGCTGGACGTGCCCGGCCTGCTGCTGGCCTCGTTCGGCTTCGCCGGGTTCATGTTCGCGGTGTCCGAGGGCGCGATCCGCGGCTGGACGTCGCCCGTGATCTGGATCTCCGGCACCGCTCGGCTGGCGATGCTGCTGGCTTTCTGGTCGTGGTCGAACAACGGGTGCGCGCGCCCATGCTGCGGCTCCGACTGTTCGCGCTCCGGCTGTTCCGCTCCGCCAACATGATCATCTTCGCGTCCGCGGCCGGCTTCCTGGGCGGGCTGTTCGTCTACCCGCTGATGCTGCAGACGTCGTTCGGCTACTCGCCGCTCACCGCCGGGCTGCTGACGTTCCCCGAGGCCATCGGCATCATGATCGGGACCCAGATCGCCGCCCGGCTCTACAAGCCGTTCGGCCCGCGCCGGGTCGTCGCGGCCGGGCAGATGCTGGTCGCGGTCGTCCTCGTCACGCTGGCCCTCGTGCTGACCAGCACGGTCCCCGCGGTGGTCCCGATCGGCCTCATGGTGCTGCTCGGACTGGGCCAGTCGCACACCTTCATGCCGACCTCGGCGGCCGCGTTCGACACGGTCGCAGCCCGAACACACCGGCGCGGCGACCGCGCTGTACAACGCGTTCCGGCAGGCGGGCGCCGCCGCCGGGGTGGCCGTCGCGGCGAGCGTGATCGCCGCGATCGGACTCGGCCCCGGCGAGGCCGCGTCCCTGCCCGCCTTCCGCTGGGCGCTCGTCTGCTGCGCCGCGTTCTCGGTCTTCGCCAGCCTGTTCTCGTTCTTCACCGTGCACGACGAGGACGCCGCCCCCAGCCGCGGCATGGTGCCCGACGTCCGGACGACGCCGGGTCCGGCGCCGCGGCCGGCCGCCGACCCGGCCTGACGCGCGCGCAGCCGGCACGGTGCTCCGGGCGCCGCGACGAGCTCCGAGCCGGGTGCCTTCTGCGAGGATCTCCCGGCCGGCGACAGTCGATCGGTGCTTTTCGCCCGCCGGCGGGATCCGCGGCCGCGAAGGAGAGCACGCCCATGCCCCAGATCGACCTCGCGGTCTACCTCGTCGTCGGCGTGGTGATCGTGAACGGCCTGGCCGGCCGGATCGGTGTCCCGGCGCCGATCCTGCTGGTCGTGGTCGGGTTCGCGGTCTCGTTCATCCCAGGGGTGCCCGACTACCAGGTCGACCCCGAGTTCGTCCTCGCCGTGCTGCTGCCGCCGCTGCTGTACGCCGCGGCGAACGAGGCGTCGGTGATCGCGATCCGCCGGCTGATCCGCCCGATCCTGCAGCTCGCCGTCAGCATGGTGTTGATCACGGCGCTCGCCGTCGCCGGCGTGCTCACGCTGATCGTGCCCGACATGCCGTTCGCGGCGGCGCTGGCGCTGGGCGCGATCGTCGCCCCGCCGGACGCCGTCGCGGCGGTCGCGGTCGCCCGCCGGGCCGGCCTGCCGCATCACGTTGTCACGGTGCTCGAGGGCGAGTCCCTGTTCAACGACGCGACGTCGCTGGTGCTGCTGCGGGTGGCGATCGTCGGTCTCTCGGCCGGGTCGATGGCCTGGGGTCCGGCGATCGGCGAGTTCGCCTGGGCGACGGCCGGCGGCCTGCTGGTCGGCATCGTCGTCGGGGCGCTGCTCACGCTCGCCCACCGGGTGATCTCGTCCAGCCTGGCCGTCACGGCGCTGTCCCTGGTGACGCCGTTCCTGGCGTACGAACTGGGCGAGCGCGATCAACGCCTCCGGCGTGCTGGCCGTCGTCGTCGCCGGCCTGATCCTCGGCTTTCGCGGCTCGATCGACCTGAGCCCCGAGGTGCGGCTCACCCTGCGCAGCACCTGGGCGGCCGTGCGCTACGTGCTGGAGGGCTCCGTCTTCGCGCTGATCGGTCTGCAGCTCTGGGCGATCGTCACGGAGCCGGACGTGGGGGTGGTCGACCTCGTGGTGGTCTCGCTCGCGGTGCTCGCCACGGTGATCCTCATCCGCCCGCTGTGGATCTTCCCGATCAACGCCCTGCTGGGCCGGCTCCGCCCGCCGGACAGGGAGCTCCCGGACGCGAAGTCGCAGATGGCGGTCTCCTGGGCGGGCATGCGCGGCGTGGTCTCGCTCGCCGCCGCGCAGACCCTGCCGCTCGACACGCCGTACCGGGCCCTCCTGCAAACCTGCACCATCGCCGTCATCGTCGGCACCCTGGTCGTGCAGGGCCTGACGCTGCCCGCCGTGATCCGGGCGCTGCACTTCCCGGGCGACCCCCGGCGCGACCGGCTCAGGGAGAAGGAGGCCGCCGCGCGCACCGCCAACGCCGCGATCGGCGACCTGGTGGAGCGGATCATCCGGGAGGAGTCCATCTCGGACCTGCGTGCCGATCGGATGCGCGCCTGGGTTCGGCTCCGCGACCTCAGCGATCTCGACAACTACTACCAGGCCACCAGCTACGAGCTGGGCGCCGGCAGCCCGGCGGATCACCTGCGGTTCGTCGCGCGGTGGCGGCACGACCTCGTGAACGCGGAACGGGAGGTCTTCCTCCGGTTACGCAGATCCGGCGAGCTGTCCGAGGAGTCGATGCGCGACCTGGAGTTCCGGCTCGATCTCGAGGAGGCGCTGCTGGACACCCGGGTCGACGACGCGACCGGCCACCTCGAGCAGTTGCGGGTGGTCAGGCAGGACCGGGAGGACGAGCCGGAGTGACCCGGTCGCCCGGATCCGCCGGAGCTGCGCCCGGGGCGGTCGGCGCCTCGGCGGGCCGATCCGACCCGAGGGCATCGTCCGTTCCCCGGGTCGCGTCCGAGTCCTGTGCCGCGCCGAGCGGCCCACCTGCCGGCGCCCCCTTGCCCCGCTTGGACGCGATCAGGCTGGCCACCACCGTGACCGCCAGGATCGAGACCACCACGGCGAGCGACAGTGCCGGCGAGATGTGCGGCGCCCACGGCACCGGTTCGCCGCCGTTGATGAACGGCAGGCTGTTGGACGCGAGCGCCTCGCTGATCAACTTCAGCCCGATGAAGCCGAGGATGATCGCGAGTCCCTTGGACAGGTAGACCAGCCGCTGCAGCAGCGCGCCGAGCAGGAAGTACAGCTCCGACAGGCCGAGCAGCGCGAACGCGTTCGCGGTGAAGACGAGGAAGGGCTCCTTCGTCAGGCCGAAGATCGCCGGGATGGAGTCGAGCGCGAACATCAGATCCGTCATGCCCAGGGCGAGGATCACGGCCGCCATCGGCGTGAACAGCCGCCTGCCGTCGATCCGGACCGTCATCTTCGTGCCGTCGTACTGCTCGGAGATCGGCAGGAAGCGGCGCAGCAGCGCCACGGTCTTCGGCTCGTGGGACATGGCCTCGTCGTCGTGCCGCTCCCGCGCCAGGTTGACCGCGGTGATCACGAGGAAGAGCCCGAAGAGGTAGAACACCCAGGAGAACTGGGCGATCAGCACCGCGCCGACGGCGATCAGCGCGCCGCGCAGCACCAGCGCAATGGCGATGCCGATCAGCACCACGCGGCCCTGCATCTCCCGCGGCACCCGGAATGCGGTGAGCAGGATGACGAAGACGAAGAGGTTGTCGATCGACAGCGCGTACTCGGTCGCATAACCGGCGAAGAACTCGCCGGCGAACTGTGACCCGGCGAATATCCACACGCCGATGCCGAACAGCACGGCCAGTGAGACGTAGAAGCCGACCCACCTGCCCGCCTCGGCGGGGGTGATGACGTGGGCCTTGCGGCCGAAGATCAGGCTGAACACGAAGATCGCGGCGATGCCGACGATCACGGCGATCCAGACCCACAAAGGAACGTTCACTCGATCAGACCCTCCGGTGCGCGGAATTGACCCAACACCAGAGGTCTCCTCCGTCGCGCAGCCCGAAACGCTCTCCCGAAAACGGGATCCAGCGTGGATCGAGAATAACGACCGGCTGCACCGGATGACCCAGACATCGATCAACGTGTTGACGGCGCGACCGCGAGCGGGAGTACTCCCCTCCTAGCGGGACCAGTCTGACACAGCCGCACCGGATGATCCGGTCCGGCCGGTGGTGATCCCGGCAACACCGGTGGCGGCCGGTCCGGCTGCGCCTCTGGCACCCTGGTGTGATGATCGAGCGGCGTGCCGGCATGCGCGGCACAGCATGAGGCAACGCCTGCGCCGGCTACTGGCCACCCGCCGGCGCAAGACCGTCGCGATCGTCGTGGTGGTGGCCGTGCTGGCCGCGGTCGCGCTGATCGCCTGGCCCAGACCCGCGCCCGAGCCGGTCGCCAGCCGGGACGTGGAGATCACGGTCCCCGGCGGCCCCGGCGTCGCCGAGCCCGTGGTGCTGGACGCGACGATCTACCTGCCGCAGACCACGCCGGCGCCGGCGGTCATCATGGCGCACGGGTTCGGCGGCTCGAAGCGCTCCGTCGCGGCCGATGCACAGCAGTCGGCCCGCGACGGGTTCGTCGTCCTGGCCTACTCGGCGCGCGGCTTCGGCCAATCGACCGGGCAGATCGCGCTCGACTCCCTGGACTACGAGATCCCGGACGCCCGAGCGCTTGTCGACTGGCTCGCCGAACAGCCCGAGGTGCAGCTGGACGCGCCGGGCGATCCGCGGGTCGGCGTCACGGGTGGCTCCTACGGCGGCGCACTGTCGCTCATGCTGGCCGGCACGGATCCGCGGGTCGATGCGCTGGTGCCGCTGATCACGTGGAACGACCTGTCGCAGGCCCTGTTCCCCAACGCCCAGGCCACCCCGGACGACATCGCCGCGCCGACCCCCGCCGCCGCGGCCGGCGTGCCCGACGGCGTGTTCAAGAAGCTGTGGGCGTCGACGCTCATCGCCTCGGTGACGACCGGCGCCGCGCTGTCCGCGTCGCCCACCGGCGTCGCCCAGGGCGACAGCGGGGACAGCGGCTTCGTCCGGCGCGGCGGATCCGGGACGCAGACGTCGACCGCACCGACCCCCGACGCCGGCACCGACGCCGCCGGGACACCGGCCCAGCCGACCGGCGCCGCGGCGGCCGCGTTCGCCGCCAGCTGCGGCCGGATGAGCCTCGAGCTCTGCGCCGCGTACTCGCAGGCGGCGCAGAGCGGGCGCATCACCCCCGAGTTGCAGGCGCTGCTGGATCGCTCCAGCCCGAAGGCGGTGGTCGGCGACATCACCGCACCGACGCTGCTGGTGCAGGGCGAGCGGGACACCCTGTTCGGACTCGAACAGGCCGACGCCAACGCCAGGGCGATCGCGGCGAACGGCGCGACGGTGGCCGTCACCTGGTACAACGGCGGCCACGACGGCGGCAGCCCGGACACCGCCACCCGGAACCGGATCAACGCGTGGTTCCAGCACTACCTGCGCGGCACCGGCCCCACCCCGACCACGGCCTTCCAGTACACGGTCGACGGCCCGATCAGCGACACCGGCCGGGCCCGCAGCCGCACCCTGGAGGCGCCCGCCTACCCCGGGCTGGCCGCCGGCGACCCGACGCCGCGCGACGGCATCCAGGTGAGCGGCGAGCCGCAATTCGTGGTCAACCCGCCCGGCGCCTCGCCGGCGTCCATCTCCACGCTGCCCGGGCTGTCCGGCATCGCGTCGACCGCGTTGTCGACCTTCCTCGGCGGGCTGCCGGGGCAGACCGCGCGCTTCACGTCCGCCCCGATGCCGGAGCTCACGGTGCTCGCCGGCACCCCGCGGATCACCGTGGACGTCTCGCAGGTCACCGTGCCATCGGTGTCCGGCGAGGTCGCGGCCGGCGCCGCGGACGGCGCGGTGTTCTTCGCCTCGCTGGCCAAGGTCGCCGAGGGCGGCAACCGGTCGCTGGCCGGCGGTGCGGTGGCGCCGATCCGGATCACCGACCTGCCCGCCGACGGCAGCCCGGCGCAGGTGACCATCGACCTGCCGGCGGCCGCGCTGCAGGTGGAGGCCGGATCGACGCTCGAGGTGAACATCTCGACCACCGACCAGGCCTTCGCCGGTCCCACGACCCCTGCCGCATACCGCATCTCGCTGGCCGACTCGACGATCACCGGGCTGACCCCCGGCGCCGTCAGCGCCCCCGAGGTCGGCGGCGTGCGGGTGTCGGCGTCGGAGGTCCCGGTGGGACAGCTGATCGGCCTCATCGCGCTCGCGGTGATCGCCGTCCTCGGGCTGGTGTTCGGCGGGATGGTGCGCTCGCGGCGGTCGGACGTCGACGCGGACCTGGTGGACGTGCCGCTGGCGATCACCGGCCTGGGCAAGTCGTACCCGGGCGGGGTGCAGGCCGTCACCGACGTGAGCTTCCGGGTGGAGCAGGGCCAGGTGCTCGGCCTGCTCGGGCCGAACGGCGCCGGCAAGACGACCACGCTGCGCATGGTGATGGGGCTGATCTTCCCCACCGTCGGCGAGATCCGCGTGTTCGGCCACAAGGTGCGCCCCGGGTCGGCGATCCTGTCGCGCATCGGCAGCTTCGTGGAGGGATCCGGGTTCCTGCCTCATCTCTCGGGCAAGGCGAATCTCGAGCTGTACTGGCGGGCCACGGGCCGGCCCGCACAGGACGCGCACCTGAACGAGGCGCTGGAGATCGCGGGGCTCGGCAAGGCCGTGGACCGCCGCGTCCGCACCTACTCGCAGGGCATGCGGCAGCGGCTGGCGATCGCCCAGGCGATGCTCGGGCTGCCGGACCTGCTGCTGATGGACGAGCCGACCAACGGCCTCGACCCGCCGCAGATCCACGCCATGCGCGAGGTGCTGCGGCGCTACGCGGGCACCGGCCGCACCGTGCTGATCTCCAGCCACCTGCTGTCGGAGGTGGAGCAGACCTGCACGCACGTGGTCGTCGTGCACCTCGGCCGGACCATCGCCGCCGGCACCGTGGACGAGCTGGTGTCGGCGTCGGGCGAGATGGTGTTCGTGGTGGACGACCAGGACTCGGCCGCGGCGGTGCTCCGCACCCTCGCCGCCGACGTCGTCGTCACCGACACCGGAGTGCAGGCCGATCTGGGCCATCGACCGGCGGCCGACGTCGTCAAGGCGCTCGTCCAGGCCGGCATCGGGGTCACCTCCGCGGCCCCGCGGAACCGCCTCGAGGACGTCTTCCTCGCGCTCATCGGCGCCTCCGGCGCGGACGGCGCGGCCGACCCGGCGGCGCTCGCGGGTGCCGCCGCCACGACCGGCGGCGACGGATCGAACTCAGGGCGGGCCGGTTCCGGCGGACCCGACGACGGCGACGACGGCGGCTCCGGCCGGACCCCGGTCAGCGCACGGCAGGGAGGCACCGAATGAGCCCGGTCCATCGCGATCACTCGGCGGACACCGCCGTGGCCGTCATGACCTCGGTCGCCGACTCCGTTCCGGTCACCGCCGACGGCACGCCGCAGGGCTTCTCGGTCGGCCGCACGCTGCCGGTCCGGGTCGAGCTCAGTCGCCAGCTGCGCCGCCGCCGCACGCAGATCTCGCTCGGCTTCATGGTGCTGCTGCCGGTCATCCTGGTGATCGCGTTCGCGTTCGGCGACACCGGCGGCTCCGGCGCCGTCTCGCTCGTCGACCTGGCCACGTCCAGCGCTGTCAACTTCGCCATGGTCTGCCTGTTCTTCTCCGCGAGTTTCCTGCTGATCGTGGTGATCTCGCTGTTCTACGGGGACACCATCGCGTCGGAGGCGTCGTGGTCGTCCCTGCGCTACCTGCTTGCCATGCCCATCCCCCGGGTCCGGCTGCTGCGGCAGAAGGTGATCGTCGCCGGCATCCTGTCGCTGCTGGCGCTGGTCATCCTGCCGGTCACCGCGCTGCTGCTGGGCTGGGCCGTCTACGGCATGAACCCGCTGTCCACGCCGGTGGGCGTCTCCTTCGACACCGGTGAGGCGCTGCTGCGCCTGCTGATGATCGTCGCGTACGTGGCGGTCCAGCTGACGTGGGTCGCGGGACTCGCGCTGCTGCTGAGCGTCTCGACCGACGCGCCACTCGGCGCCGTCGGCGGCGCGGTGCTGATCTCCATCCTGTCCCAGATCCTCAACCAGATCGACGCGCTCGGCGAGATCCGCAACTGGCTGCCCACCCGGTACTCGTTCGCGTGGACCGGCACGCTCGTCGACCCGATCCGGTGGGACGACATGATCCGCGGCGGCTTCCTCAGCCTGGCCTACGCCGTGCTGTTCACCGCGATCGCGGTGTGGCGGTTCCGTGGCAAGGACATCACCAGCTGACCGCTCATCCGGTTCGGACGATGGCCACCTGCGGTGACCGATGGTGGGATGGTTCGACCACCGCGACGGCATGCCTGTCGCGGACCTGCCGGAGGTGCGGACATGACGACCACGATCGACCAGCCCCTGATCGCCCCGGGGCCGCCCGCCCCCGCGGAATACGCACAGCGCGCCAGGGCAGGCAAGACCACCCGGGCGGACCGCGCCGCCATCGGCAAGGCGGCGCGCGAGACCATGCCGCTGGCGGAGCACGCGGAGATCAGTCGCGGCGCCCGCCCCGACCCCGTGGACCTGCTGGAGCAGCAGGCCGCCACCCGGGTGCCGCAGCTGGTACCCATCCGGTACGGGCGAATGCTCGCCACGCCGTTCACGTTCTACCGCGGCGCCGCGATGATCATGGCCGCCGACCTCGGTTCCACGCCGAACTCGGGCCTGACCGTCCAGCTCTGCGGTGACGCACACCTGTCCAACTTCGGGCTGTACTCGACCCCTGAGCGCCAGCAGGCGTTCGACATCAACGACTTCGACGAGACCCACCCCGGCCCCTTCGAGTGGGACGTCAAGCGGCTCGCGGCGAGCGTCGCCGTCGGCTCGCTCGTCGGCGGCTTCCCGGCGAAGAAGGCGCGCGCGGCGGCGCTGGCCACGGTCACCGGCTATCGCGAGGAGATTCGCCGGCTCGCGCCCATGGGCAATCTGGAGGTCTGGTACTCGCACCAGGACCTGACGGAGCTCGCTCGGCTCGTCCGGAAGCAGGGCGGCAGCCGGATGGAGGCCAAGTTCAAGGCCGGCCTCACCAAGGCCAGGTACCGGGACAGCGTGGACGCGGTGCGCAAGCTCTGCGTCATCGAGGACGGCCAGGCCCGGATCAAGAACGATCCGCCACTCATCGTGCCGGGCGAGGAGATCCTGCGAACCTGGGGGCAGGACGTCGACGCCTGGTACGGGGTGCTGGAGAACCTCCTCGCGTCGTTCAAGCGCAGCCTGCAGGGCGACCGGCGACGCCTGTTGGACCAGTTCACCTTCGTGCAGATCGGTTTCAAGGTGGTCGGTGTCGGGAGCGTCGGCACCCGGGCGTGGATCCTGCTGCTCGACGGGGCGGATGCGGCCGACCCGTTGTTCCTGCAGGCCAAGGAGGCTCAGAAATCGGTTCTCTCCGGCTTCGCCAAACCGGCGTCGCGGTTCGCCAACCAGGGTGAGCGGGTGGTGCGCGGCCAGCGGCTGACCCAGATGACGAGCGACATCTTCCTCGGCTGGCAGCGGGTGACCGGGCTGGACGGCGAGCAGCGTGACTTCTACATCCGACAACTGCGCGACGGCAAGGGATCCGTGGTCGTCGAGAACCTGGACCCGACCATGATGGCCTTCTACGGCCGGCTGTGCGGGCAGACGTTGGCGCGCGCGCACGCCCGATCCGGTGACCGCGTCGCCATCGCCTCCTATCTCGGCAAGTCGGACCGATTCGACAACGCCGTCGCGGACTACTCGATGTCCTACGCCGACCAGAACGAGCTCGATCACGCCGCCCTCCAGGCGGCCGTCTCATCAGGCAGATTGGTTGCGCGCCAGGGAATCTGAGCCGACTTTCAGTGCGCGCGATCGGCGCGATCGGTCTGCTCGGTCGGGTCAGAGCAGGCCGAGCGAGCGGGTCAGAGCAGGCCGAGTGAGCGGCCGCGCTCCACGGCCTCTCGGCGGTTCGTCACGTCCAGCTTGCGGTAGATCGAACGCAGGTGTGCCTTGACCGTGTTCACCGACACGTACAGGTCGGCGCCGATCTCGCCCGCCTTGAGCATCGTGGGCAGGTACCGCAGCACGATCATCTCCCGCTCGGTCAGACTCTCGATCGGCTCGGCGATGCTCGTGGATGCGACAGAACGGAGCTCGGCAGGATCGAGCTGCCGCCGCAGGCCGGCGACGAAGTCGCGGTGCCCGCCGACCACATGCTGGTAGGTGACCATCAGCGAGGTCAACCGGGAGCCGTGGGCCACGAACGGCCGCCGGATGTCCTCGGCCTCGGCGAGATCGAGCGCGGAGCCGAGAGCGGTCACCGCCGCGGTGTCCCGCCGCATCCGATCCGCGATCACGGCCAGCATCAGGTGCGCCTCGACCGCCGGCTCCAGCGCGACGGGGTCGGGCGCCGCCAGCGGCGACAGCACCTCCGCGGCGACGGCGAGATCGCCGTCCGCGAAGTGGATCTGGGCAGCGCAGTTCCGCTCCCAGGAACCGGTGAGACCGTGCCCGGGCCGCATCTCGCGCACCAGGGCGCGGGCCCGCTCCGGCGCGCCCATCGCGATCAGCGCGTTCGCCCGCGCCACGCGGCACCACCGCCGCAGCAGGTCGCTCGCGTCCGGGGTGCGGGCGAGATCTGCGGTGAGCCGGGCGTCGGCCACGCGCACCGCCACGAGGTCCTGCCGCGCGAGGGCGAGCATGACGGCGGCGGCGCCGATCGCCAGCCGCATGCACCGATCCGTCTGTCCGGCGCTGGCCGTCAGCGCGCGGTCCAGGTACCCGGCCGCCTGGTCCAGGCGGTTCCGGCCCAGCTCCACCAGCCCGATGGCCACGAACGACCCGAGCGCCTGCGGCTCGGACGCCCAGCCGCGCCGGCGCACGATGCTCAGCGCCCGCGCGACGAGCGCCTCGGCCGAACCGAAGCGCCCGTGGATCGCGTCCAGCAGCGCCAGGTGGCTGACCGCGTTGATGTTCAGCAGCTCCAGGCCGAGCTCCATCGAGTCCTGGTCCGCCGTGGTGAGGCTGGCCTCCGCGGCGGCGAAGTCACCCGACCAGAGCTGACCGACGCCCAGATTGCAGGTTGCCGTCACCGCGTACCGGCGGTGCGCCGGGAAGCTTCCGCGGCTCGTTCGACCGAGCACCGCGAGGGCGCGCGCCGACTCCCGCAGGCACGCCGCGGCGTCGCCGCGGCTCCGCGCGGCGGTCAGCTGGAAAGCGGCGAGCGCGACCTCGGCGATGTCCCGGGCTGCCGGCGCGAGCCCGTCGAGGTACGCGGTCGCCTCGGTCGCATCGCGCTCCATCGCGGCGAACTCCCGGCGCGAGAAGTGCCAGGCGGCAGCGGCGATCAGGGTGGTCAGGCCCGGCTCGACGTCAGCCCGGGCGGCCAGCGGCGTGATCGCGGCGATGAACCGGGGCGCCTCCGGCGACAGCAGCAAGGGGAGCGCGGTGAGCAGGAACTCACCGGCGAGATCCCAGTTCCGGGCGAGGATGGCGTGCCGGATGGCACCGATGGGCTCCCCGCGCGCGACCTGCCATCGTGCGGCGACCAGGTGCAGGTCCGGCGCCGCAGCGGGCCGCTCGAGCGCCAGCCGGTGCCGGAGCAGCTCGCGCAGCAGCGGGTGATAGCTGAACCACTCGCCTCGTCCGTCCATGTCGACGACGAGAGCATTGGCGCCCACGAGCTTCTCGAGGATCAACTGCCCGTCGTTGCGCCCCGTGAGCTGGTCGGCGAGGTCGCCGCTCAACTGATCGCAGATGGACGTCGTCAGCAGGAAGTCCCGGTCGTCCGGGGCGAGGCGGTCCGTCAGTTCCTCGGTCAGATAGTCGGCGACCGACCGCTCGCTGCCGGAGAAGCGGGCGATCCCCTCGTCGATGTCGGCGCCGTCCAGGGACATCGCGGCCAGCCGGAGGCCGGCGGGCCAGCCCTGGGTCCGCGACAGCAACTGGTCGCGCTGGGTCGGGTTGAGCGCCAGGCCGTGCAGGTCGAACAGCTCCGCGGCCTCGGACTCGGTGAACGCGAGGTCGCGGGTGCGGATCTCGTCGAGCTGCTCGGCGACCCGCAGCCGGTGTAGGCGCAGGACCGGGTCCGAGCGGCTGATGATGAGCAGCCGGATCGTCGGGATCGGGTGATCGACCAGGTGGGCGAAGGACTCGAGCACCGCGGCGTCGGTGATCGCCTCGAACTCGTCCAGCACGATCACGATCTGCTGCGGCAGCTCGGCCAGCAGGCCGCGGATCCCCGCGATCTCGGCGTCGCCGAATCCGGTTGCCGGACGGATGTCGCGCAGTTGGCTGTCGGGCGGCACGGCGTCGCATTCGCGCAGGCCGGCGAGCAGGTCTCCCCAGAACGTGCCGAGGTTGTTGTCGGCCTCGCTCACGGTCAGCCAGGCGATCGGCCGCGGGGACCGCCCGTACCCGACCCACGACGCGACCGCGAGCGTCTTGCCGGAGCCCGGACCGGCGCTGACCAACATCAACGGCCTCGTCGTACCCGTCGTCAGCCGCTCCTCCAGGCGGGGGCGGCGGACGAGGCTCGGCGGGATCGCGGGCGGCGACGTCTTGAGGGCGCCGATCGACGACAGCTGATCGGTCACAGGCGCCACTCCCATCAAGGCCCCCGACCGTGCGCGCGGAACTTCGCAAACACGGCAGGTCGGACGCGCCGCGACAGCGTATCCGCCGCCGGGAGGCCTTGGCCAGCCACCCGTTCGCCGGGGTGGCGGCGGTCTATCCGACTCGGATGACGTCAGGACGACAGCGACGGGCGACAGTGTGTTCCTACGAACGCCGCTCCATCCTCAGCCCGGAGGGCTCCTGTGCCGATGCTCGCGTACGAGATCAGGGTCAACGGCCTGATTCCCGAGGCGGTGCTGACGGAGTTCGAGGGTGTGCACGTGTCCGTCGAACCGGTGCACACGGTGCTGCGCGGGCCGCTGCCGGATCAGGCCGCGCTGCACGGAATGATCAGCCGCCTGCAGGGGCTCGGGGTCGATCTGATCGAGGTCCGCCGCGTCGACGAGGGGTGACCACGATGGGCCCTGCAGGGCCGGCAGTGTACGAGTTCCGGGTGTCGGGCGAGATCGGCGCGGTGATCGTCGCGGCATTTCCGGAATTCTCGGCGACGACGGTGCCCCGGCAGAGCGTGCTCGCCGGGCAGACCGATCGGGTGGAGACGATCCTCGCGCTGCTCGCGACCCTGGAGCGGCACCGGCTCGTCGCCGGCCGCATCCAGATCCTGAGTCTGGTGGACTGAGCGCGCCCCGCACCTGGGTGCGTGTGAGCAGCCGCACGGACCCGGTGGGAGTGGTTGCGCGGCGAGCGGTCGACACGACGCCGATCGGCGCGTCGGAGGCGTTTCCGCGATATCGACAATTCGGACACCGCGCCCCCACCTGCGAGCGCGTGACCAGCCGCGACACACCCGCGAGCGCGTGAGCAGCGGCACCGCAGAAACGAGATGCTCGGCGGCTCTTGAAGGTCCGCCGAGAGAGCCCACGAGGTCCGCAAAGGCAGGACGGATCGGCGAACGAGGCGTACCGGCAGCGAGAATGAATCCGAAACGGGCCTACTGGACGCAGAACTCGTTGCCCTCCGGGTCGGTCAGAACCATCCAGTGGTCGCCGAAGTCGTTCCGGCGTTCCTCGACCACGGCGGCGCCCGCCGCGACGAGGCGTTCGACGTGCGTGGTCACGGCGGACCAGCGCTCGTCGGGCGACTCGATGCCCCGGCCCACCCCGATGTCCAGGTGCACGCGGTTCTTGGCGACCTTGCCCTCGGGCACCCGCTGGAAGTACAGCCGTGGACCCGTGCCCGCGGGGTCGCTGATGGCGTTGGCATCGTCGGAGTCCGCGGGTAGTCCCCACGCCTCGAGGGCTTCCGGCCAGCTTCCGAACGGCGGGGGCGGCGGATCCATCTCGTACTCGAGGGCGATCGCCCAGAACTCCGCGAGCGCCCGCGGGCTCGCCGCATCGAAGGTCACCTGTGCCGAGATGCCCACGCGTTCCGTCCCTTTCAGCGTCCGGCCGCGACCACGCCGGACGCGTCCATGTCGCGGATCTCCCGCTTGAGCTCCGCGATCTCGTCGCGCAGCCGGCCGGCCAACTCGAACTGCAGCTCGCGCGCCGCCGCCATCATCTGATCGGTGAGCTGCTGCACAAGGTCGGCCATCTCGCTGCGGGCCATGCCGGCGGTGTCATGCCCGGCGTAGATGCCGGAGCTTCCGCTGCCGACGCGACCCGGCTCGCCCGCGGCCTTGCGACCCCGCGACGCGTTCCGCCCGGACCCGCCGATCCGCACCGGCGACCCTGCGGCCACCGAGTCCTCGGCCTCCGCGTAGACCCGCTCGAGGATGTCGTTGATCTTCTTCCGCAGCGGCTGCGGGTCGATGCCGTGCTCGGCGTTGTACGCCTCCTGCTTCTCCCGGCGGCGGTTCGTCTCGTCGATCGCCCTGGCCATCGACGGCGTGATGCTGTCCGCGTACATGTGCACCTGGCCGTTCACGTTGCGCGCTGCCCGGCCGATGGTCTGGATCAGCGACGTCTCGGAGCGCAGGAAGCCCTCCTTGTCGGCGTCGAGGATCGAGACCAGGGACACCTCCGGCAGGTCGAGACCCTCGCGCAGCAGGTTGATCCCGACCAGCACGTCGTACTCGCCCATCCGCAGCTCGCGAAGCAGCTCGACCCGGCGGAGCGTGTCGACCTCCGAGTGCAGGTACCGGACGCGGACGCCGAGCTCGAGCAGGTAGTCGGTGAGGTCCTCGGACATCTTCTTCGTCAGCGTGGTGACCAGCACGCGTTCGTCGCGCTCGGTGCGCGCACGGATCTCGCCGATCAGGTCGTCGATCTGGCCGCGCGTCGGCTTGACCACGACCTCGGGGTCGACCAGTCCGGTCGGCCGGATCACCTGCTCGACGAACTCGCCATGTGCCCGGCCCAGCTCGTACGGGCCCGGCGTCGCCGACAGGTAGACGGTCTGACCGATGCGGGAGGCGAACTCCTCCCACGTCAGCGGCCGGTTGTCGAGGGCGGACGGCAACCGGAACCCGTGGTCGACGAGGGTGCGCTTGCGGGAGGCGTCGCCCTCGTGCATCGCGCCGATCTGCGGCACCGTCACGTGCGACTCGTCGATCACCAGCAGGAAGTCGTCCGGGAAGTAGTCGATCAGGGTGGCCGGTGCGGTGCCGGCCGGCCGGCCGTCGATGTGCCGCGAGTAGTTCTCGATGCCGGCGCAGGAACCGATCTGCCGCATCATCTCGACGTCGTAGGACGTGCGCATGCGCAACCGCTGCGCCTCCAGCAGCTTGCCCTGCGTCTCCAGCTCCGCCAGTCGTTCGGCGAGCTCCGCCTCGATCGCGGAGATCGCGTGCCGCATCCGGTCCGGCCCGGCGACGTAGTGCGTGGCGGGGAAGATGCGCAGGGAGTCGACCTCCTGCACCTTGTCCCCCGTCAGCGGGTGCAGGTAGTAGAGCCGTTCGATCTCGTCGCCGAAGAACTCGATCCGCAGCGCCAGCTCCTCGTACGCCGGGATGATCTCGACGGTGTCCCCGCGGACCCGGAAGGACCCCCGGGTGAACGCCAGGTCGTTGCGCGAGTACTGCACGTCGACGAGTGCGCGCAGCAACGCGTCCCGCTCGATCGTCTGCCCGACCTCGACCGGCAGCGAGCGGTCCAGGTACGACTGCGGGGTGCCCAGGCCGTAGATGCACGACACCGACGCCACCACGATCACGTCGCGCCGGGACAGCAGCGACATCGTCGCTGAGTGCCGCAGCCGCTCGACGTCCGAGTTGATCGACGAGTCCTTCTCGATGTAGGTGTCCGTCTGCGGGACGTATGCCTCGGGCTGGTAGTAGTCGTAGTAGGAGACGAAGTACTCGACCGCGTTGTCCGGGAACAACTCTCGCAGCTCGTTCGCGAGCTGGGCCGCCAGCGTCTTGTTCGGCGCGATCACCAGGGTGGGCCGCTGCACCTGTTCGACCAGCCACGCAGTGGTCGCCGACTTGCCGGTGCCCGTCGCGCCGAGCAGCACCACGTCCTTCTCGCCGGCATCGAGGCGCCGCTCGAGGTCCGCGATCGCCTGCGGCTGGTCGCCGGACGGCTGGAACTCGCTGATCACCTGGAACCGGCCGCCGGTGCGCGGGATGTCGCCGACGGGTCGATGCTCGGAGACCGCCAGCACAGGGTGTTCAGTCGCGAATGCCACGTGAGAAAGGCTACGCGGGCGCCCCGACAGTCCCGTTCCGCCGGCTCCGTTCCGGCAGCGCTGCACCGAGGGCCGGCCCGGCCCCCATCAACCCGGCGACCACCCGGTCGATGCGGCCCAGGCCTCGGAGCGCCCGTAGGCATCGGCCATCCACGGCTCCTTCGCCTCGGCGTACCGGTCGGCGGTGCCGTCGTCCTCGAACTCGGCGGCCAGCCGGTGCTTGAGCCCGGCGTACTCGGCGCGGGCATCCGGCGAGGCACGCAGCCAGTCCCGGAAGAGCAGCGCCCAGCGCCAGCCGGGCCAATCTCTTACCCTCACGTGGAGGTTGATACTTCGTCCGGGATCGGCGTTCGCGTGGATGCTCTTGACCCAGCGCGCCGGGTCGTCACCCGCGGGATGCGGGCTGTCCCCCGAATCCCGCGCGATCCGGGGGAAGCCGGCCTTCTGCAGGGCGGGAGCGACCAGCTCCGCCTGGGCCGGATCGTCGACGCCCAGCTGGAGATCGATCACGTCCTTGGCGACCAGGCCCGGGATCGAGGTCGACCCGATGTGCTCGACGGGCAATCCGCCCGCCGCTCGGGACACCCGCGCCGCGAGCCGCCGCGCCGCGGTCGGCCAGCGGGGATCGGGCTCGGTGAGCCGCGGGCCACCCCGGGGCGCGCGCTGCCCGGCGAGCACGTTCCGCGCGAACGGCACGATCCGATCGCCCCACAGGGTCGCTACCACCGGGGCCAGGTCGACCTCCGGGCCGCTGTTGTCGAGCAGCACGTCGCAGAGCGCATCCCGCTCGTCGTCACCGATCTGGGCCGCGATGCGGGCCCGGGCGTCCCGTTCGGTCAGACCGCGGAGCACCAGGCGCCGGACCCGCTCCTCCTCGTCCGCCCGCACGCCGACCACCAGGTGGTACGTCGCGGCGACCGACAGGTCCCGCAGGATCGGAATGTCGTTCACGACGATCGCGGTCGGCTCCGCCTCCGCGAGCACCCGCGCGTAACGATCCCGGACGAGCGGGTGCGTGATGCCCTCCAGCCGCCCGCGGCGGCCGGCGTCCCCGAACACCAGCGCGGCCAGGGCCGCCCTGTCCAGCGACCCGTCCGCGGCCACCACTCCGGGACCGAACTCCGCGGCGACGGCGGCGAGCCCCGGCGTGCCGGCCGCGACGACCTCCCGGGCGAGCCGGTCCGAGTCGACGACGACGCCGCCGAGCCCACCGAGCAGGGCCGACACCGTGGACTTGCCCGACCCGATTCCCGCCGGTCACCGCCACCGTGAGCACGCGAAACCTCATTTCGTGACACACCCGGCCACCTGCCGGGCAGCGACCAGCCTGACACGTACCGTGACCTTCGACCGGCCTGTGATCGGGTCGGCAACGCGTGCCCACATCTGGACTTGCCGGCAGGAGGAGGGTCTCATGGCCGCGCTCGTCGAATCGTCCGCACGTCCGGGCGTCGCCACCGCGATCCCGCCGGCCGCGCTGCGCCGGATCGCTCGGGAGGACGCGGGAACGGGCCGGCACCGGCTCGGCCTGCCGGGACTGATCCCGGTAGGCGTCGCTGGTGCGGGTGGTCCGGCGCGGGCTTTTCGCGTCGTGGCTGCGCCGCGGCCGGCACCGCCGCGCCGGCTGGTAACCGAACTCGGTCGCTCGGCTCCGCCGCTCGGCACGGTTGCTCGGCACCGTCGCTGTGGGCGGCCCGCCACGACGTCCCGCCCGGCCCAGTCGACTCAGCCGGCGTCGTCGACGCCTGTCCTCAGGTCTTGATGACGCGGGCCAGCACCGCTTCGGCGAGCTGCGGCAGCCCGGCCTCCATCGCGGCCTGATCGATCCGCTCGGTGCTCGCCGCGATCGCCATCGTCCACGTGTCGTAGGCCATGATGATCAGCCCGCCGTCGCGCAGGGCGACGGTCGCCGGGTAGCCGCGCACCGTGGTCTCGACGATGGTCGCCCCGGCGTCCGCCTCTGCCTGCACGGTGACCCCGACCTGCTTCTGGGCGGCCGCCGCGTCCGCGTAGGTGGTGAACGCGACCGTCACCGCGCCGGACTTCCGGTCGGCGGTCAGCCCGAACAGGCATCGGGTCCGGCCCACCTGACCGACCTGCGTGTTGACCTCGGCGACCGAGACCTTCAACCGGTCGACCGGGATGTCGGCGTTCAGCGTCCGCTTGACGTCCTCGGCGTTCATCAGCGCGCCGCAATCGGCGGCGAGCGGATCGACCGTCACGAACGGCTCTGCGGAGACCGAGGCGCTCGTTGCCGGGCTTCCGCCGGCGCTGCCGCTCGCGTCCGTCCCGGGCGCGGCCGAGTCGGTTGCGGCCGAGTCCGTGGCCGACCCGCTGGCGGCGGTGTCGCTGGCGGCGGCGTCGGAGCCGGGGGTGCTGGAAACGGTGACGACGGCCGTCACCGTGCGGCGCGGGGTGTCCCCGCCGGACGCGCAGCCTGCCAGGAACAGAACGCCGATCGACGCGACGGCGAGGAGAGAGTGTCGACGCATGCGCCCACCGTAGCGGCCGCCGAAGGTCGCTCAGGCCAGGCGAACCCGCCGCGCCGCAATTGAAACGGGACCGTCACCGATGAGGGTGACGGTCCCGTTTCGACGAGCCGTGCTGCCGGTCGAGAACCGGCGATCAGCTGCCCGCGAGGCGCTCCCGCAGCGCGGCGAGTTGCTCGTCGTTCACGAGCGAGCCCGATGCCTGCTCCGGAGCGCCCGCGGCGGGCGCGCTGCCGGACGAGTAGTTCGACGGCTCCGCGGCCTCGGCATCCGCCGCCTGCGCGGCCGCGATCTGCTTGAGATGCGACTCGTAGACCGCGTGGGCGTCGGCGTACTGCTTCTCCCAGGCCTCGCGCTGGGTGTCGTAGCCATCGAGCCACTCGCCGGTCTCGACGTCGAAGCCCTCCGGCGGCACGAAGTTTCCCTGCTCGTCGTAGTGGTCGACCACGCCGTACTGGGCGCGCACCTCGTCGAACTCGGTTTCCGGGGTGATGCCCTCGTTGGCCTGCTTCAGCGACAGCGAGATCCGGCGGCGCTCGAGGTCGATGTCGATGACCCGGACGAAGATCTCGTCGTCCACCTGGACGACCTGCTCCGGGATCTCCACGTGCCGGCCGGCCAGCTCGGAGATGTGCACCAGGCCCTCGATGCCGTCGTAGACGCGGACGAACGCGCCGAACGGCACCAGCTTGGTGACCTTGCCCGGGACGACCTGGCCGATGGCGTGGGTGCGGGCGAAGTGCCGCCACGGATCTTCCTGCGTCGCCTTGAGAGACAGCGAGACCCGCTCGCGGTCCATGTCGACGTCGAGCACCTCGACGGTGACCTCCTGGCCCACCTCGACGACCTCGCTCGGGTGGTCGATGTGCTTCCAGGACAGCTCGGAGACGTGCACGAGGCCGTCCACGCCGCCCAGGTCGACGAACGCGCCGAAGTTGACGATCGAGGACACGACGCCCTTGCGGACCTGGCCCTTGCCGAGCTGGTTCAGGAACTCGCTGCGCACCTCGGACTGCGTCTGCTCCAGCCACTGGCGGCGCGACAGCACGACGTTGTTGCGGTTCTTGTCGAGCTCGATGATCTTGGCGTCGAGCTGGCGGCCGACGTACGGCTGCAGGTCGCGCACGCGGCGCATCTCGACCAGCGACGCCGGCAGGAAGCCGCGGAGTCCGATGTCCAGGATCAGGCCGCCCTTGACGACCTCGATGACGGTGCCGGAGACGACGCCGTCCTCTTCCTTGATCTTCTCGATCGTGCCCCAGGCGCGCTCGTACTGCGCGCGCTTCTTGGACAGGATGAGGCGGCCTTCCTTGTCCTCCTTCTGGAGGACGAGTGCCTCGACGTGCTCGCCGATCTCGACGACCTCGTTGGGGTCGACATCGTGCTTGATGGATAGCTCGCGCGAGGGGATGACACCCTCGGTCTTGTAGCCGATGTCGAGCAGGACCTCGTCACGGTCGACCTTGACGATGGTGCCCTCGACGATGTCGCCATCGTTGAAGTACTTGATCGTCTGGTCGATGGCCGCGAGGAAGTCCTCGGCCGACCCGATGTCGTTGATGGCGACCTGCGGGGCGGTGGCGGTAGGGGTGGACATGTGGTGGGTTGCTCCGAGCATGGACTTGTCTGACGGGGACGAGACTGCCTCGCCCGCCGTACTCCGGGCGCGCGGCGGTCCGGTTTCATCCTGGCGGTGTTCTACGCGCATCGGCATCGCGCCCGACGAGGGCGCGGCAACGAGAAGGTGGAACGGCCGGGACGAGTGCGGTCTGCTCCATTCCGAGACAGCACAGACCCACAGCGCACAACCAGCCTACGGCATCGACACCCGAACGAGTACATGCCGGGCGGATGACACGATGATCACGTGACGCCGGCCGGCACGGATGGTTTGGGCCGGTCGGAGCCCGATATCGGGCCGACCCGGCCGCGGTTGATGGATGCCGACCAGCCGGTTTCGCGCCGGGCGAACCGGCGATGGTGGGATGCCGACGCCGACCGCTATCACGGCGAACACGGCGACTACCTGGGCGACGCCGACCTCGTCTGGTGCCCGGAGAACGTCCGCGAGGACGACGTCGGCCTGCTCGGCGACGTCGCCGGCCGGCGGGTGCTCGAGGTGGGTTGCGGAGCGGCGTCCGGCTCGCGGTACCTGGCGTCCCGGGGCGCGGCCGTGGTCGCGCTCGACCTCTCCGCCGGAATGCTCGCGCACGCGGCGGCGGGCGCGACGCGCACGGGCATCCATGTGCCGCTCGTCCAGGCCGACGCGTGCCTGCTGCCGCTCGCCGACAGTTGCTTCGACCTCGCGTTCTCGGCGTTCGGCGCCATCCCGTTCGTCGCGGACTCCGCCCAGGCGATGCGTGAGGTGGCGCGCGTGCTGCGGCCGGGCGGTCGATGGGTGTTCGCGGCGAACCACCCGATGCGGTGGGTGTTTCCGGACGATCCCGGAACTCGGGGGCTCACCGCGATCCAGTCGTACTTCGACCGCTCGCCGTACGTCGAGGTGGACGCGGCGGGGGTGCCGGCGTACGTCGAGCACCACCGCACGATGGGCGACCGGGTGCGGGAGATCGTCGGCGCCGGGCTGCGGCTGGTTGACCTGATCGAGCCGGCCTGGCCCGAGGGCTTCACCCGGGAGTGGGGTCAGTGGTCGCCGCTGCGCGGCGAGATCTTCCCCGGCACCGCGATCTTCGTGACGGAGAGACCCTGACGGGATTCTGGGCCGGTGGTCCGCGCCTGGTTCAGCCGCCCTGCGACGGGCCGGGACCCGACGGGCCGCGATTCGGCGGGCCGGGACTCGGCGGCCCAGGGCTCGGCGGCCCGGGATTCGTCGGGCCGGGATTCGTCGAGCCGGGATTCGTCGGGCCGGGATTCGTCGGGCCGGGATTCGTCGGGCCGGGGCGCTCCGAGCCGGGCCCGGAGGTCGGCGGCGCGTATCCGCCCGCCGCGCCGCCACCGGGGGTCGACGGGCCGTAACCGCCGTACGACGGGTCCTGGGAGTACCCGCCCGGTGCGGGCATCCGCTGGATCTGGTTCGCCCAGCCCCGGAGCTCGCGCAGCTCGCGCTGGATCGGCCATTCCTTGTACGCGAACATCAACAGCATCACGACGTTCAGGATCGGCACCAGCAGCACCAGGATCCACCAGCCCGAGTACCCGGCGCGGCGGACGATCTGGACGTACGCGATGACGAACACCACGGCGAGGACGAAGCCGAGCAGGCTGATCAGCCAGATCGCCGCCGGCGACAGCGTGGTGATCGTGTAGTAGTTCTCGGTGGCTTTGACGTCCATACCGGCAACCGCCTCGCTGGATGAAGTGCTGACGCGTGCCGCCCGCGGCACCCGTGACCACCCGGAGTCGCCGCATACCGGCTGCATCGGAGCGTAACGGACGAACCGCCGGTCCACTTTGTCTGCTGGCGTGCGCCGTCCTCTCCACCAGGGGAAACGGCCGCGGGCGGCGGCGGGCCGATGCCGGATGCGGCCGCCCGGCTGCGGCCTCAGTGGGCCGCGGCGTCCCAGTCCTTCCCGGCCCCGACGGAGACCTCGAGCGGAACCGCCAGCGGGTACGCCCCGGCCATCTCCTCGTGCAGCAGGGCCGTCACGGCGTCCTGCTCGCCCGCGGCCACCTGACAGACGAGCTCGTCGTGCACCTGGAGCAGCATCTTCGAGCGCAGGCCCTCCCGCTCGATCCGGCGCTGCACCCCGAGCATCGCCACCTTGATGATGTCCGCGGCGCTGCCCTGGATCGGCGCGTTGAGGGCGATCCGCTCGGCCATCTCGCGCTTCTGCCGGTTGTCGCTGGTGAGGTCCGGGACGTAACGCCGGCGACCGAACACGGTCTCGGTGTAGCCGTCCTTGCGCGCCTGGTCGACCGTGCGCCGCAGGTAGTCGCGCACCCCGCCGAACCGCGCGAAGTAGGCCTCCATCTGCTCGCGCGCCTCGTCCACCGAGATCTTGAGCTGACCCGACAGTCCGAACGCGGACAGCCCGTAGGCCAGGCCATAGGACATCGCCTTGATCCGCCTGCGCATCTCCGGAGTCACCTCCGATGCCGGCAGGCCGAAGGCCCGCATGGCGACGAACGTGTGCAGGTCCTCGCCGGACCGGAAGGCCTCGATCAGCCCCTCATCCTCGGAAAGGGTTGCCATGATGCGCATCTCGATCTGTGAGTAGTCCGCGGTGAGCAGCACGTCGGCGTCGGGGCCCGGGATGAAGGCCCGGCGGATGAGCCGGCCCTCGTCGGTGCGGATGGGGATGTTCTGCAGGTTCGGCTCCGTGCTCGACAGCCGGCCGGTGGCGGCGACGGTCTGCTGGTACGTCGTGTGGATCCGGCCGTCGTCACTGACCGACTTCAGGAGCCCCTCGACGGTCGTCTTGAGCCGGGTGACGTCCCGGTGCCGGAGCAGGTGGGTGAGGAACGGGTGCTGGGTCTGCTCGTGCAGCGCGACCAGCGCGTCGGCGTCGGTGGTGTAGCCGGTCTTCGTCCGCTTCGTCTTGGGCATGCCGAGCTCGTCGAACAGCACGACCTGCAGCTGCTTCGGCGAGCCGAGGTTGACCTCGCGGCCGATCTGCTCGTAGGCGAGCGTGGCGGCCTGGTTCGCCTCGGCCGCGAAGGTGGACTGCAGGTCCTCGAGATAGGGGATGTCGACCGCGATGCCGTCGCGCTCCATGACACCGAGCACCGTCATGACCGGCAGCTCCATGTCGGCGAGCAGCGAGAGTTGGCCCAGCGACTCCAGGTGCGACTCCAGCGCCTGGGCGAGGTCGATCACCGCGCGCGCCTGCACCATGTCGCGGGCGTCGCGCGCTGCGTCCGGGTCGCCGTCGGCGGCCGTGCCGGTGAGGTCGGCGGTGTCCGGCAGCAGCGACAGCTGCCCGTCCGGAGTCGACTGGTCGGGGTCGAGGGTGCGGTGCAGGTAGCGCTGCACCAGGTCGCCGAGATCGAACGTGCGCTGGCCGGGAAGCGCCAGGTACGCCGCCAGGATCGTGTCGGACAGCACGCCGTCGACCGGCCAGCCGCGGGCGGTCAGGGCGTTGATCGCGGCCTTCAGGTCGTGACCCACCTTGGTCGGTGTCGGGTCGGCCAGCCACGCGGCGAGCGCCGAATCGTCGTCCGGGCTCAGGGCGGTCACGTCCACGACCGCCGCCGCGCCGTCAGCCGCCGCGAACGCCAGCCGGTGCACGTCCCCACCGTCCGGCGCCCACGAACCGCGCACGACCAGGCCCACCCGCGACTCGTGCGCGTGCTCGTCCAGCCAGGCACGCACGGTGCCCGGTTCCAGACGGGTGCCGGCTACCTCGAATCCCTCGGTACTGGTCTCGTCGGCCTGGTCGAAGATCTCCAGCAGCCGCTCCCTGAGCACCCTGAACTGCAGGTCGTCGAAGATCCGGTGCACGGCCTCCCTGTCGTACGGCTGCGACCTGAGCTCGGTCAGCGGATCCATCTCGAGCGGAACCTCGCGGATCAGCTCGGTCAGCCGGCGATTCGTGAGGACGTGCGGCAGCGCCTCGCGGAGCGCGTCGCCGGTCTTGCCACGCACCTCGTCCACCCGGTCGACGAGCGCCGTGAGGCTGCCGAAGTCGCGGATCCACTTGGCCGCGGTCTTCTCTCCTACCCCGACGATGCCGGGCAGATTGTCGGACGGGTCGCCGCGCAGCGCCGCGTAGTCCGGGTACTGCGACGGTGTGAGCCCGTACTTGGTGAACATCTCCTCCGGCGTGAACCGCCACATCTCGGAGACGCCACGGCGCGGGTAGAGCACCGTGACGTCGTCGTTGACCAGTTGCAAGGCGTCGCGATCGCCGGTGCAGATCTGCACCCGCATGCCCTCCGCGAGCGCCCTGGTCGTGATCGTCGCGATGACGTCGTCCGCCTCGTAGTTCTCCGCCGTCATGAACGGAATGCGCAGCGCCGCGAGCACTTCCTTGATCAGGTCGACCTGGCCGGCGAACTCCGACGGCGAGCTGCTCCGGTTCGCCTTGTACTCGACGTACTCCTCGCGCCGCCAGGTCTGCCGGGAGAGGTCGAACGCGACCCCGACGTGCGTGGGGCGCTCGTCGCGCAGCAGGTTGATCAGCATGCTGGTGAAGCCGTAGACGGCGTTGGTGGACTGCCCGGTGGTGGTCGAGAAGTTCTCCACCGGCAGCGCGAAGAACGCGCGGTAGGCGAGCGAGTGGCCGTCGAGCAACAGGAGCGTCGTACCCGCACCCGGCGCCTCGGCGGGCGGCGGGCTGGTGGCTGTCGCGGAGGGATCGGTGCTCGTTACGCTCACGCGGCCGAGTTTAGGGTCCAGGCCCGACAGCGCCGGGCCGGCGCCGGCCCGGTTCGGCAGCCGTCCCGCACCCGTCACACCAGTCCCACGAATGCCGTCCGGAGGCCCCGTCATGACCACCGATCCCGCGTCGTCCGCCGCGGCCATGCGGGAGCTCGCCTCGCTGCCCGACTTCACAGATCAGGACCGCGTGCTCGGGCTCGCCCGGGGCATCCGCGGGGAGCTCGCGACCGCGATGGAAATCGAGTTCATCGAGTTCACTCCCGGGCGGCTCACCGCGACCATGCCGGTGGCAGGCAACCGGCAGCCGTACGGGCTGCTGCACGGGGGCGCCAACGCCGTCCTGGCCGAGACGCTCGGGTCGTTCCACGGCGTGCTCGTCAGCGGCGGAAAGGCCGCCCTCGGCATCGAGCTCAACTGCACCCATCACAGGTCGGCGACCGAGGGCACGGTGACGGGGGTGTCGGAGCCGCTGCACGTCGGCCGGTCCGTCGGCACCTTCGGGATCACCATCAGTGACGCGGCCGGTCGACGCCTGTGCACGTCGCGGCTGACGGTGCTGCTGCGGGACGCGCGCTGATCGCGGCGGTCCGCCCGGTGGTCCGATCGATTCGGCGTGGATAACCTCGGCCCTGGGCGCGCGTCTGATTTGTGCCCGGTCTCTGCAGGCGCGATCCTCGTGCTCATCCGCGAAGGATGAGGCCAGCAGGCGACACGGCTGCGACGATCCCCTCGCCTGATCGGAAGGGTGGCCCGGGTGGACGCTGACGACGACGCTGCTCCCCCGCCGGTCGTGGCCGGGTCGGCGGCCGCGGGCCTGCTGGACAACGCGGTCTCGCTCGCGCTCGGTGTGGCGTGGAAGGTCACCGCGCCGGCGTGGCACGGGGTGCGCTGGGCGGCCGACGCGACCGGTTCGGCGCTCCGTCGGAACAGCCGGGTGGTGCACCGGATGGCGCAGGGGCAACCCGGCAGCCGCGTGCGGGTGATCGACCAGCTCGTCGAGGACGTGCTGCGGCCGGTGATCCGGCGCGTCGTGACGGTCGCGCTCAGCGAGCTCGATCTCACTCAGATCGTCGTCGACAACGTCGACATCGACATCGTGGCGGCCAATCTCGATGTCGCCAGGGTGATCGACCGGGTGGACCTGGACGACGTGGTCGCCCGCGTGGACATCGCCGCCGTCGTCTCGCGGCTGGACCTCGACGAGATCGTCAGCCGGGTCGACCTGGACCGCGTCATCTCCTCGCTCGACCTCGACGGCATCATCGACCGCGTCGACCTGGAACGGGTCATCGGCAAAGTGGATCTGGACGCCGTCGTCGGTCGCGTCGATCTCGAGCGGATCATCGAGAAGCTGGACCTGAACCGGATCGTCGACCGCGTCGATCTCGAACGCATCATCGCCGGCCTCGATCTCGATCACATCGTCGACCGCGTCGACCTGGAACGCATCATCGCCAAGCTGGATCTCGACCGCATCGTCGACCGCGTCGACCTGGAACGGATCATCGCCAAACTCGATCTCGACCGCATCGTCGACCGCGTCGATCTCGAGCGCATCATCGGCAAGCTGGATCTCGATCACATCGTCGACCGCGTCGATCTGGAACGGATCATCGCCAAGCTCGACCTCGACCGCATCGTCGACCGCGTCGATCTCGAACGCATCATCGCCGGCTCGATCTCGACACATCGTCGATCGCGTCGACCTCGAACGCATCATCGCCAAGCTCGATCTGGACGCCATCGTCGACCGCGTCGATCTCGAACGGATCATCGCCAAGCTCGACCTGAATCGCATCGTCGACCGCGTCGACCTCGAACGCATCATCGCCAAGCTGGACCTGGACGGCATCGTCGACCGCGTCGACCTCGAACGGATCATCGCCAAGCTCGACCTGAACCGGCATCGTCGACCGCGTCGATCTCGAACGCATCATCGGCAAGCTGGACCTGGACGGCATCGTCGAAAAGGTCGACCTCGAACCGCATCATCACCGGCTCGACCTGACGGCATCGTCGACCGCGTCGACCTCGAACGCATCATCGCCAAGCTCGACCTGATCGCATCGTCGACCGCGTCGACCTCGAACGCATCATCGCCAAGCTGGACCTGGACGGCATCGTCGACAAGGTCGACCTCAACCGCGTCATCAACCGGCTCGACCTCGACGGCATCATCGACCGCGTCGACCTCGAACGCATCATCGCCAAGCTGGACCTCGACGGCATCGTCGAAAAGGTCGACCTCGACCGCGTCATCAACCGGCTCGACCTCGACGGCATCATCGACCGCGTCGACCTCGAACGCATCATCGCGAAACTCGACCTCGACCGCATCGTCGAGCGGGTCAACATCGAGCGGATCATCGCCGGCCTGGATCTCGATCGAATAGTCGACCGCGTCGACCTCGAGCGGATCGTGGCGAAGCTCGATCTCGATCAGATCGTGGACGGGGTCGACCTCGAGCGGATCATCAACCGACTCGACATCGACGCCATCGTCGAGCGTGTCGACATCGACCGGATCATCGGGCGGGTCGATGTCACCGCCATCGTTGCGACCGTCGATCCCGACCCGATCGTCGCGCGAGTCGACTTCGAAGCCGCGATGAACAACATCGACCTGATCGGCATCGCGCAGCGCGTCGTCGACGGCATCGACCTGCCGGCGATCATCCGAGATTCGACCGGATCACTGGCGTCGGATGCCGTGACCGGCGTCCGGGTCCAGGGTCAGCACGCCGACGACGTGGTGGGAAATCTGGTCGGCCGCATGCTGCGGCGGCGGTCGATCGAGAACGGTAAGTCGATCGAGAACGGGAACGGGCAACCTCCCCCATGACGTCGGATCCCGGACAGCAGTTCACCCGGGATCCCGCGCAACGACGCGCGGGCATGGTCACCCGGTTCGGTGCGGCCGCCGCGGATCTCGGCGTCGTCCTGCTCCTCGGAGCCGTCATCTACCTCAGCATTTCCGGAGCGAAGTTCATCTGGTCGCCGACGCGCTTCTCGTGGCCGGAACCGCCGCTCTTGATATCCTTCGCCGTCGAGGGCGTGCTCGCGATCGGCTACCTGACCGCCGGGTGGGCGATCTCGGGACGCACGTTCGGAAAGTCGTTGCTCGGACTTCGCGTCGTCAGCATGCGCGGCAGACTCCTGGGTTGGACGAGGTCGTTCCTGCGCGCCGTGTTCTGCGTCTTCTTCCCGGTCGGCCTGTTCTGGGTGCTGTTCAGCCCGAGCCGGCGATCGGTCCAGGACATCGCACTGCGCACGATGGTGATCTACGACTGGACCAAGACCCAGCAGGCCGGCTGACGCCGGCTCAGCCGCCGGGCGGCACCAACAGGATCCGGTACTCGCCGACGTTCACCGCCGTGGTCGACGACGCGGTCAGCGTGTCGGTTCCCGTCTGCCCGGTCGTCGCCGTCCACGTCACGTCCCAGCGAGCCGTCACGGTGACGGGCCACGTGCCCGTGCCGCCGGTCCGCGCCGGTAGAGACCGCCACTGGTACCGATAGCCGCACGGCGGCTCCTCCTGCCAGTCGTACTGCCCGTCGACCGGCGCGACGCCCGCGCCCTCGCACACCACCGATGTGGGCGCGCTCGCCTCGCCCGAGTCAGCGTCCCGCCCCGGCTCACCCATCGACCACTCCGTCTGCGCCAACGTCGCCGTCGCCGTCACGGATACCGGCCCGGCCGCGACAGTCATCGACACCGGAGCCGGCTCGTCGATCCACAGCCACGTCCACAAGTTCACGGCGACCTTGTTGAAGTCGGGTCCGATCCCGATCTGCGGTCAGGGATCGACATCTGATCGATGGCTTGTTGGGCGAGCACAGCGGGATCCGGCGGTGGTGGCGCCGCCGGTGCGAGGGGCAATGCCCGGAACCGGTTCAGGACTGACACTGCTCGCGGGAGCACTGTCGCCACCAACGTAATCAGCGGGCATACCAACCCGGTTCCCGTGACGGAAAGGTCTGCTTCTGATTGCACAATTGATGTCGTGGCGTCAGTTCCTGAGGAACCTATCTGGCCCAGCTGGGCCGGCGTTGCCAGAGGCATTCTTGTTACGATCTCGTCGAGCTGAACTTTGCAGCTGTAGTCACCTTGAGCTGTTGCCACCAGCTCACATGAAGCATCGAGCGCGCCCAGATCAGCGGGGACGGAGAAAGCGCGAGCATGGTGCTGACCGCGAGTGCGATCGCTCCAATATTCAGCATGGCGCAGATGTTTCGATTCCGCTGAAATCGACGATTCTCCACATCGAGTCGCTTGCCGCCATCTGAGCTTGAGCAGTGATCGTGCCACGTCCTGGCTTCACTGGGGCAGGAACTCCTATTCCGCTCTGATCGACAAACCTGACGTCGGTATCGTCAACACAGGCGACGATCGTCGCGGATCCTGGATTCACAGCGACAACCCGAGCGCCTTCATATTTTGCGGATCCAACTCGATGAACTCCGCCCAATGAGAGGCTCGCGATCGATTGACTGAGGCGCGTTGCCGCAGGATCTGACAGGTAGGTTTGTATTTCCACCGCCCAGTCCTGCGCCGGGTTCTGCTGGGCCGCAGTGATGACCTGGATGTAGCCCTCGAACGCGGCCAACGCAGCCTTGGCGGCTTCTTGCTGCTCGGGCGTCGAACCGGGCGGCCATGGACCGGACGTCTCGACCACACTCGACACCGTCGATGGTGCGGTCTGGGACGGGGGCACCGCCGAAGAGGTCGTCGGCACCGACGAGGACGAGACCGTCGACGCCGACGTCGACTGCCCGGGGTCGGAGTTGGGGTCCGAAGTGCACGCCACGCTGAGCGAGAGCACCAGAGTCAGCGCAGCGGCGGCCGCCCACCTACGCACGTGCACCCCGCTCGAGCGGATCAGGTGCCGAGCACCACCATCCGGAGTGTGCGTCGCAACAGTCGTTCACGGCGCAAACCTCCTGGTCGGGTGGCACATCGCAGGGACAATACAGACCGACCGTGCCTTCCCGAAATCCGCGAGGCTGACCTGTGCACAACTCCCGCGACCTGCGCGAATCCCCTCGACCACGACGCGCGTCGGGGCCGCCGTCGGCCGTTTGTCCACACGCCGAGCTGGGCGCTGGTCCGCATCCGCCGACTCCCCCAGGCTCGCCGCCGTGGACACCTACCCACTCCTGCCCACGGGCGAGAGCGCGGTCTGGCGCGCAGGCGACCTCCGGCGGCGGTTCGGCTGGCGGTATCTGGCGAATCTCGAACGCGCCGGCATCCTCGAGCACCCGTGGCATGGTGCGTTTGTCACGCCGCCGCGGGATCTCACCGCCCGGATCCTGGCTCTGCAGGTCGCCGTCAGTTCTCCGGTTGTGGCCTGCCACCACACGGCGGCGGCGCTGTGGGGCTTCGGGGTGCTCCGCGACGACCGGCTTCATGTCACGACACTCGAGGGTCGGTCACTGCGCCCTCGGACGGGTGTCGTTCTGCATCAACAGGTCCCGCGGGCCGCGGTTCAAAGGCACCGATCGGGGCTGATGGTCACGGATCCCGCCGACGCGGCAGTCGATGTGGCGCGGGTGTGCAGGCCGATCGACGTCCTCGCCGTGCTGGACGCCGCGCGCAGAGTGGCCATCGGACGTGACCAGCTCGCTGCCGCGGTCGCCCGCGCGCAAGGACTGCGGGGCATTCGCATGGTGCGCGACCTTCACGAATACGCGAGCGACTTGCCGGAATCCCCGATGGAGTCCCGGACGCGATTCCGGGTGATCGAAGCGCGACTGCCGGCCGCGGAGATGCAATATCGGGTGCTTGTCGGCGGCCGGCTGGTGCGGCTGGATCTGGCGTGGCCCTCTCATGGCGTCGGGTTGGAGTTCGACGGCGAGGACTTCCACACCGGCGACGGGACGCTGCGCCGCGATCGTGCCCGGCACAACGCGCTGACCCGGGCCGGTTGGACCATGCTCTACGCGACGGCAACGGACATCTACCGCGACCCGGGGCCGTTGACCGCCCAGCTCGCCGACCTGTTGCTCGTCGTCCCGAAATGATCATGACGATATTCACGCGAAACGCCGACCAAAGGGCGTGCCAGCGGGAATATTGCCATGATCATTTGCAGACCCACCCACCCGGGACCCGCCTGGGCGCACCGAGCGCCTGGACCCGCCGAGCTAGCCGACCAGCGCAACCCCCGAGAACCAGCCCGAGCGGGAGCAGAGCGAACCAGCGCGCGGCGAGCGAGAAGAGCTACGCGACGCCGAGATAGGCCTCCTTGATGGCCGGGTCGGCGAGAAGCTCCGGACCAGGGCCGGTCTTGACCACCTCGCCGGTCTCCAGGATGTACGCCCGGTCGGAGCGCGAGAGCGCCTGCTGCGCGTTCTGTTCGACCAGCAGGATCGTGGTGCCGGTCTCGTTGATCTCGGAGATGATCCGGAAGATCTGCTGGATCACCATCGGCGCGAGGCCCATCGAGGGCTCGTCGAGCAGCAGCACCCGGGGCCGGGCCATCAGCGCCCGGCCGATGGCCACCATCTGCTGCTCGCCGCCGGACATGGTGCCGCCGACCTGGGTGCGCCGCTCCGCCAGCCGCGGGAACAGCTCGAACACCCGGTCCAGGGTCTCCTGGTACGCGGCCTTCGACTCGAACTTCCGGCCGTAGTGGCCCATGTCCAGGTTCTCCTGGACGGTCATGCCGGGGAAGACGCCGCGGCCCTCCGGCGCCTGCACGATGCCGGCGAGCACCCGCAGGTGCGCCTTCATCTGGGTGATGTCCTGGCCGTCGAAGAAGATCGAGCCGCGGGTCAGCGGGCGGATGCCGGAGATCGCCCGCATGGTGGTGGTCTTGCCGGCGCCGTTGGCGCCGATCAGGGTGACCAGCTCGCCGTCCTCGACGGACAGCGAGATCCCGTGCAGCGCCTCGATCCGGCCGTAGCCGACCGTCATGTCCTTGATCTCAAGCAGAGGCATCGTCCGGCACCCCCAGGTAGGCGGCGATGACCGCGGGGTTGTCGCGGATCTCGTTGGGCAGGCCGTCGGCGATCTTCTTGCCGAACTCCAGCACGACGATCCGGTCGGTCACGCCCATGACCAGGCGCATGTCGTGCTCGATCAGCAGCACCGTGTAGCCGTCGGACCGGATCTTGCGGATCAGGTCCATCAGCGCGGCCTTCTCGGCCGGGTTGAAGCCGGCGGCCGGCTCGTCGAGGCACAGCAGCTTCGGTTCGGTCGCCAGGGCCCGGGCGATCTCCAGCCGGCGCTGGTCGCCGTAGGGCAGGTTCCGCGCCTTCTCGGTCGCCCGGTTGCCGATGCCGACGAACTCGAGCAGCGCCATGCCGCGGTCGATCGCGTCCCGCTCCTCGTGCCGGTGCCGCGGGGTGCGGAACAGCGCGCCGGGCACGGAGGTCTTGTGCCGGGCGTCGGTGCCGACGACGACGTTCTCCAGCGCGGTCATCTCGGAGAACAGCCGGATGTTCTGGAACGTCCGGGCGATGCCGAGCCGGGTGATCTGGTTGCGCTTGAGCTTGCCGAGCACCTGGTTGTCGAAGGTCACCGTGCCCGACGTCGGCCGGTAGACACCGGTCATCGCGTTGAAGCAGGTGGTCTTGCCGGCCCCGTTCGGCCCGATCAGGCCGAGGATCTCGCCGCGCTTGATGGTGAAGGTGACGGTGTCCAGCGCGACCAGCCCGCCGAACCGGACCGTCACGTCCTCCAGCTCGACGAGCGGTTCGCCGACCTCGGTGTCGATCTCGCGGCTCGGCGCGACGATCTCGGCGACGACCTCCGGATCGGCGAGTTCCGGCTTGACGTCGGCGACGTCGACGGCGACGACCGGGTCGGCGATCAGTCGGGATCAGATCGGGGTCGAAGGCGTCCTCCGACATCGACCGGTATTCCTCGCCGACCTCCGCGCCGGCCTCGACGCCACCCGGATCGTGCGACGACTCCGAATCTCGGCTCACTTGGTTCCCACCTCCGCGGCCTGCTGCGTCTTCCTCGTGCCGGCGCCGGCGCGCGGCGACGTACAACTCGCGACCGTAGGTCAGCAGCTTCTGCCGGACCGGGATCAGGCCCTGCGGCCGGAAGATCATCAGCACCATCAGGGCGAGGCCGAAGAAGAGGTACTTGTACTGCGCGATCGCGTCGCCGTTGATCGGGATGCCGAAGATCTCCGTGCGGCCCAGGAAGAAGTTCGGCAGGTACACGATGATGAACGCGCCGAGGATGACGCCGAGCTTGTTGCCCTGGCCGCCCAGCACGACGGCGCAGAGGAACAGCACCGAGTTGATGACGTTGAAGTTCGTCGGCACCACGAACTGCACCTGACCGGCATACAGCGCGCCGGACAGCCCGCCGATCGACGCGCCGATGACGAACGCCCAGAGCTTGAACCGGAACGTCGGCACGCCCATGATCTCGGCGGCGTCCTCGTCCTCCCGGATCGCCACCCAGGCGCGGCCGACCCGCGACCGCTCGAGGTTCCCGACGAACAGCAGCACGATGATGATCAGCACGATGGAGACCCAGAACCACCAGACGCCGGAGTTCAGCCTGTTGGCGACGTTCCCGGCGGAGAAGACGCCGAGCGGGCTGTCTTCGGTCACGCCGAGTCGCGGGTAGGCGACCTGAGCCAGACCGCGCCCGCCGCCGGTGATCTCGTCGAGGTTGTCGGCCAGCAGTCGGACGATCTCGCCGAACCCGAGGGTCACGATCGCGAGGTAGTCGCCGCGCAGCCGCAGCGTGGGCGAGCCCAGGATCAGGCCGGACAGCGCGGTGATCGCCATGGCGATCGGCAGGACGGCGAGCCAGGCCCAGTCCGTCGACAGCCAGCCGTCCGGCCCGGTCTGGTTCCACGGGCTGCTCGGGCTGGTCAGCAGCGCGACCGTGTACGCGCCGACGGCGTAGAAACCGACGTAGCCGAGGTCCAGCAGGCCGGCCTGGCCGACCACGACGTTCAGCCCGATGGCGATCAGCGCGTACATGCCGAACTGCGCCATCACGCCGCCGAAGTTGGTGCCCACGGTGGTCAGCACCGGGATGTTCAGCAGCGGCAGCAGCGCGATCAGCAGGATGAACGGAGCGCCGAAAGCCCACTGGGCCGGCCGGGACAGCGCGTTCCACCACCAGCGGAACGAGTCGCCGACCCCACCCTTGGGGCGCTGCTCGAAAGAGGTGCTCATACCCGCGCCCTCCCCAACGACTCGCCGAGAATGCCGGTCGGCCGGAACATCAGGATCAGGATCAGCAGCACGAACGCGACCACGTCACGCCAGCCGGTGCCGAAGAGCACCTGGCCGTAGTTCTCCGCCACGCCGAGTATCAGGCCGCCGAGCAGTGCCCCGCGCAGGTTGCCGATGCCGCCGAGCACCGCGGCGCAGAACGCCTTGATGCCGAGGATGAAGCCGCCGGAGTAGATGATCCCGTTGGGCACCCGCAGCGTGTAGAGCAGCGCGGCGGCGCCGGCCAGCAGGCCGCCGATCAGGAACGTCAGCATGATGACGCGCTCCCGCGAGACGCCCATCAGCGTCGCGGTTGTCGGGTCCTGGGCGACGGCGCGGATGCCGCGGCCGAACTTCGTCCGGTTGACGAACACGTCGGTCGCGAAGGCGAGGACCAGTGCCGCCGAGATGATGATCAGCGTGATGTTGGTGACCTGCGCACCGAAGATCTCGAACTGCACCTGCGGCTGCACCAGCCGGATCGGCACCTGGGCGTTCACGCCGCCCAGTTCGCCGTCGGTCAGCTGCGGGAGCACGTAGTGCACGAACTCCTGGATGACGAACGAGGCGCCGATGGCGGTGATCAGGAAGACCAGCGACGGGGCATTGCGTTTGCGCAGCGGGCGGTAGGCGATGCGCTCGAGCCCGACGGCGGCGCCGCCGGATACCAACATGCCGCCGAGCATCGCGAGACCGAGATACCAGATGGTCAGCAGGGTGCCCTTGTCGTACACGTTGCCGCTGGGCGCGAAGCCGAGCATCATCAGCACCGCGTACTGGCCGAACATGCCGAGCATGAAGATCTCGGAATGCGCGAAGTTGATCAGCCGGAGCACGCCGTAGACGAGCGTGTAGCCGACCGCGACCAGCGCGTAGATCGATCCGTAGGCGAGCCCGTCGATCGTGAGCTGCCAGAACAGATTGCCGAGCGCGTCGACGTTGAACGTGATGGCCGGTGCGGCGAGGTCGAACGTCCCGCTCGCGACGAAGCCCGTCATCGTGCTCCTTCACTGCCGAAGGTGCGAAGCGCGTGCGAACAGTCCAGGGCCGAACCGTCCGGAAGGCAAGTCAAAGTCGCGAACGGAAACCGAAACAGTCCGAGAGGGGCGATGGCGACCGGAGTCCGCATGCGGACTCCGGTCGCCATCACACAGCCCGATAACTGCTACTGGACCTTGTAGATCCAGATCACGGAGGCCTCGAGCTCGCCCTGGCGCGTCCCACTTGTAGTTGCGGGCCAGACCCGGACCGTCGTAGTTCTTGCACGTACTCGATCAGCGCCGCCCGGTCGGTGATACCGGAGTCGATGCCCGTCAGCATGATCGTGGTGAGGTCGTAGCCCTCCACCGAGTAGACGCCGGGGGCCTGGCCGTTGAGCGCCTCGTAGGTCGCGGCGTACTCCTCCGGAGCCGGACCGCACGGGCAGGACAGGATCGCGCCCTCGGCCGCGCCGCCGGCCTGCTCGACGAACTGCGGGTCGTTGACGCCGTCCGCCGGACACGAACACGGCGGTCACCCCGGCGTCCCGCAGCTGCTGCACGAACGGCGCCGCCTCCGCGTAGTAGCCGGCGTAGAAGATCGCGTCCGGGGCGGCGGCGTTGATCAGCTGGACCGCTGCGGAGAAGTCCTTGTCACCGGTCTTGACCTCGGCGGCACAGCTGGAGTCCGCGGCGTCGCCGAGGACCGGGGCCATCTCGTCCGCGAGGCCCTTGCCGTAGGCGGAGTCGTCCGTGACGACGCAGACCTTCGTGTAACCGGCACCCTTCACCAGGTAGTTGGCCACGGCCGGACCCTGCACGGCGTCGCTGGCCAGCCCGCGGAAGAAGTTGGTCCAGCCGTTGCTGGTCAGCGAGGTCCGGGTGGCGGACGCGGTCAGCGACAGCAGGCCGGCCTGGAAGAAGATCGGGCCGGTGGCCTCGGTCTCACCGGAGAACGCCGGCCCGAGCAGGCCGATCACGCTCTGGTCCCCGACGATCTGCGGCGCGACCTGGGTGGCCTTCTGCGGGTCGCCCTCGGTGTCGAACTGCTTGAGCTCGACCTGGCAGTCCGGGTTCGCCTCGTTGTGCTCCTTGATGGCCACGTTGGCGCCGTACAGGATGTTCAGGCCGAGCGCGGCGTTCGCGCCGGTCGAGCGCGCCCGCCATGGCGATCGAGATGCCGGAGCAGGTCGCGCCGCCCGTCGCCGGCCGGCCTTGGCCGGCGTTCCGCCGGACTCGGGAACGGGAACCTCGTTGCCGTCCTTGTCGATCGGGAACTCGGCCTTGATGAGCAGGTCGCCGGTGCCGCCGCCGGCACTGGTTGCGGCCGAACTGCTCGCGCTGCCGGACGCGGACGCGGAACCGGAGCTGCTCGCAGCCGAGGTCGCTGCGCTGCTGGCCGCGCTGGAAGAGTCGCCGCCCTGGGTTTGGGAACCACACGCCGCCAGCGTCAATGCGGCCACCGTGGCCACCGAGACGAGGGCCGCTCGCATCGAACGTCGATGCACCTGCCACCTCCGAGGAATTCCGTGTCACCGGACCCGATCCGGCCGAGTCGACGACGCCGACACGCGGGGAACCTATCCCACGGATGGACCATTACGCGTCACCGGCGTGCGCTCGTAACCAAAATGAGAAGCGCTGACAACAAATCGACTGCTCGTCCCCCGATCCGTGCCTGCATCTGCGCCGTGACCTGCGCAGACATCCGCGCGACTACGTTTCGTCACGCGATGTTCGGCTCCGTGACCGGAGAATGAGGTGTGAAACCGGTGGGAGCCTTGAACTTCTGAGCTCTCGCCGGTGCGTGACCGGGGATCTTCCTGTGCGCGCGGGGCAAGGACCCGAAGTGTTTCCGGCGCGGAGGCCGTTGCGCCGACGACCCGATCGTCAAGGGACCGTCAACCCGTCAGTTCTTCGCGGACAGGCCCTCCAGCACGGCGCCGACGCCACGGCCTGCATCGAGGTGCGCCGGTCCATCGCCGTCCGCTGGATCCAGCGGAAGGCCTCGGGCTCGGTCATCTTCTGGTGGGTCATCAGCAGGCCCTTCGCGCGGTCGATGACCTTGCGTGCCTCCAGCCGCTGGCTGATGTCCGCCACCTCGGCCCGCAGCGCCGCGGTCTCGGCGTACCGGGCGACGGCCAGCTCGATCGCGGGCAGCAGGTCCGCCTTCGAGAACGGCTTCACCAGATACGCCATGGCCCCGGCGTCCCGCGCCCGCTCGACCAGCTCGCGCTGGGAGAAGGCGGTCAGGATGACGACGGGCGCGATCTGTTCGGCGACGATGTCGGACGCGGCCTCGATGCCGTCCTTCTTGGGCATCTTCACGTCCATGATGACGAGGTCCGGCCGCAGGTTCGTGGCCAGCTGGACGGCCTGCTCCCCGTCCGCCGCCTCGCCGACGACGTCGAAGCCCTCCTCGGTCAGCATCTCCGCCAGGTCGAGCCTGATCAGCGCCTCGTCCTCGGCGATGAGAACTCTTCGCGGACTGGTCATTCTCGGCGTCCTCCCCCGTTGTCGCGGGCCGTGCCCGCCCAGCGGGTCCGCCCGTGCCGATGGCCGCGGATCGACCATGGTCCTGACAAATGAGGCTAGCCGTGGATTGTGACCGGCACGCTACGAGGCAGGCGAGCCGGGATGTGATCTCGATCGGGTGGCGGGCGGCCTCCCGTTAAGATCGAGGCGCTCCGGACAGGTCCGTCGGGCCCCCGTATCCCAATTGGCAGAGGAAGCGGACTCAAAACCCGCACAGTGTGAGTTCGAGTCTCACCGGGGGCACCACCCCACGAGCCTGCTGACCTGCGGAAACGGGCGTCAGCCCGCCCGGACCGGGGGCCGCGCGGGCGTCAGCCCGCCCGGACCGGGGGCCGCGCCCACATTCCGCCCACACTCGCCAACATCAATGCCACGTCGAGCCGCTCCGCGACCGCGTCCAGGTCGTCATCGAACAGGTCCGCGTACGTGTCCAGCGTCATCGTCGCCGAGGCGTGCCCGAGCATCCGCTGCACCGCTTTCACGTTCGCCCCCGCCGACACGGCCAAGCTGGCCGCCGTGTGCCGCAGGTCGTGCGGCGTCAACCGCGGGAGCCCGGACCGCTCGACCGCGTACTGAAACCAGCCCGTCGTCGAATGCGACAGCCGGAGGTAATCCCCCGTCTGTGCCGGGGGAACAGCAGATCGCCGCGGCCCTTCTCGGTGCACTGCCGGGCGAGGTGCGAGAGCAGGAAGGCCGGCACGGGCACGGTGCGGCGCCGGTGCCCCTTCGGCGTGCCAACGATCACCTTGGTGCCCACCTCCACCGCGTTGCGGTTCACCGCCAACCGGCGGCGCAGCAGGTCCACGTCGGCCACGGTCAGCCCGGCCGCCTCGCCGTACCGCAGTCCGCAGTAACTCAGCAGCAGCACCAGCGGGCCCCGGTCACCGGCCGCGGTGGCGAGCTCGTGCACACGTCCTGCCCGGCGCGGTGGGCCTACTACCCCGAGCAGAGGGCACCGACATCCGGGACGTCCTGGCCGTCGACCGGTCGCTCCGCGCCCTGCTGCCGCTGGGGACGTCGTGAACGCGGGGGCGCGCCATGAGCGCCGTGATGCGTCTGGGGCGAGTCATCCGCGACGATCCGATGCCAGTCGTGCCGACCCGCGGGCAGACCGCCAGGTTCCTCTGCACCACCGTCGCCGGGATGCTCGGCGACCGGCCGGTGATCGTCGGCTACGTCGGCGACGCGGACCGTGCCGGCGCCGACCTCGAAGGCAACTCCCGTCAGGTGCTGGGCGAGGAGCTCGACCTCGTCGGGATGTTCCCGGCTCGCACTCCCTGCGCACAGGTCGAGCGGCATCGGTTGCCGACGCACCACCGCACCGACAAGCGATCAGGCCGTTCGCATCCGCGTGCGAGGCGTGGAGGGCCTGCCGCAAGGGCTCCTGGCCGCTGGCGTCGGCAAATTCCTGAGCGACCACTTGGCCGCCGACCTCGACGACGTCGCGGCCGCCGAGGACCACCAGCGGGCCCGTATCCGCACCCTGCTCCGCCGGCGGGAATGATGGTTCTTCGGATTTGGTAGGGCTGCCTGCGCTCCGACCTGCGGCGGCGTGTCGGGCGAGCTGAGGGCTCGTGGCCTTCGAGGCTGGTTGTTCTCTACGCAACCCGCCGAAGGACCACGAGCATGGATCAGGGTAGTAGTTCGCTGCTGTTGGACATCGACGGCCTGCTCGTCGAGGGAACGTCCCGCTGGATGGTGTAAGTCGGGCGGTCCGGTTCCGGCGTGGATGACCACGTCGGGGCGGGCCACCGTGTGATGGTCAGTCCTGCAGCTGATCGTGAATTGCCGGCAGACCGGGCCGCGTGCCGGGTGCAAAGGCATGGGTGCAGCCGTATCTGCTTGCGCCGGCGGCGGACGGCGCGGATGTCCGCATGATTGCTCGCAATGCGTGCGGTCGTCCAGTCACTGCCGTCGGCGATGTGCGATGGGGAGGCGGAAGGATCCGGACCATCGACCGGACGCGCAATCGGGTGATGGAGAATCGCGCGTGGAAGGCGGCCCAAACTGCCCGGTGGTGGAGGTGAGCGGTGAAGTTTCTGGTGTTGTGGCAGCTTGACCTGGCCCTGCTGTCCAAGGAGATGGCCAGGGCAGTCGGGCAGATGCCGGCGTATGGGTCCAGGCTCGAGCGCACGGGCAAGGTCATCGCGCGCTACCACGTGGTGGGTGCTCACGGCGGCGCCTGGATCTACGACGTTGAGACGCACGAGGAGTTCGAGCGGCTGCTGGGTCGGGCACCGGTCTTCAACTTCGCTCGATACACGATTCACCCGCTGGCCGACATGGAGCCCGGTGACCAGGGACCGCGTGCGGAGGGCACGGTGGTGGGTCAGTCCGCTCAGCACGAGCACCCTCAGCGGGCTGGTCTGCGACCGGATTGACGTCCGTCTGGGCGGGGATGACACTGGCCGAGAGGTCGCGTCCTCGCCCGCCGACGACGGAGTGCGCATGGCGATCACTGCGGATGGACGGTCCGGTTCGGGACCGGATCGGTCCCTGATCGTGACCAGCCGTATCCGCGAGCGCAGACATGCGTTGGGACTGACCCAGAAGCAGGTGGTCACGCGGCTCGCCGCGCTGGGCGTCATGAGCACCAACAAGTCGTTGTCAAGTCTTGAACACGGCGCTGGGATCGACGTCGGCAAGCTGCCCGAGCTTGCCGCCGCGCTGGACTGCACGGTGACGTACCTGTTGGCCCTGACCGACGATCCGACGAGCTGGCAGCCGGCGGGGTCCGCGCCGCTGACTGCGGGCCTGTCCCGCCTGCACACCGCCGATCCTCGGAATCCACCCGCCGCGCCGCGCTCGTCTCCGACACCACGCTCGATGTCCGACACCGACACGGTTGACCGGGACCCGCCCGGGTGGATCCTGGGCCCGTTCGCGCCGATGGACTGAGGGTTCGCCAGGCCCGCCGAGAGGCGGGCGTCCGCTCGTCCGGCGCATCTTTAGCCGCGCAGCCTTCGGTTTGGCGTCGGCTGCACGTTGGACCTTCCCAATTCCCGGACTCGCGTATTTACTCATTGGGGCGACATCACCGCGGGGTGTTGACCAGCACGGTGGGACCTGGTGATCGCTGGCGAACCGAACGAAGTGCGACGCTGCGGCCAAGGACGGCGATGCGGATGGCGACGTCCCGTCACCGTCTCGGAGCCGCGGTCATCGCCGGTCTGCTGGTGCTGCACGGCTGCGGAACCCCGCAGCAGTCCGCGGCGCCTGATCCGTCGACTTCCGCGGGTTCCGCGGCCCCGACCGCGAGTGGCGCCGAATCTGCTGCGTCGGGTATCCCCGGCGCGCAGACTGTGACGTTGTATACCTGCGCATCGGACACGACCGTGCAAGCGGTCATCAAGTCGTTCATGGCCGAGCATCCCGGCACGTCGGTCGAGCTCTTTCGTGCGCCGACGGGGCAGCTCAATGCCCGGATCGCAGCGATCTGCGGGGGGCCGGTCTGGGCGCCGACGTGATCTGGGCCTGCGATCCGATCACCATGCAGGGCTATCTGCAGCAAGGAGTCGTCCGCTCCTGGGTGCCGTCGAACGGCGGGGACATCCCCGCGGAGTTCCGGACCGACGATTACGTTGGGGTCGACCTGCTGACGGTGGTGGTCGCTGTGCACGAGGGCATCCGGCCCCCGACCGCCTGGTCGGATCTGACCGGACCGACCTATCGGGACCATGTCGCCGTGCCGGACCCGGGATTCGCCGCATCGGCGCTCGGTCTGTTGGGGTATTTCGACAGCGCAGCGGGATACGGTCTCGAGTTCTATCAGGCGCTGGCGGATAACGGCGCGGTTCAGGTGGACAGCCCGACGGATGTGTTGACCGGTGTCGCGCAGGGGACTTACGACGCCGGGATTGTGCTGGCCAACGCCGCCTATCAGGCCCAGGAGGAGGGTTCGCCGATCGAGGTCGTCTGGCCGGAGCCGGGTGGCGTGGCGATCTACGCTCCGATCGCGATCACGACGAGGACCGAGGCCGAGCCGCTGGCCGAGGCGTTCGTGACGTTCGTCGCGAGCGAGGACGGGCAGCGGGTGATGGCTCGGACAAATGTCTATCCGGTGCTGGACGGGGTCCCTGGTCCACCGATCCCCGATGGTGCCGCGGTCATCTCGCCGGACTGGGCGACGTTATCCGCCGGCAGCGACGAGCTGCTCGCCCGGTACCGCACGATCTTCGGCGGGTGACGGGTGCGACGGTCGCCGGATGTGGTCACTTCTGTTGTATCCGTCGTCGTCGCGATCCTGCTCGTCGCCCTCGTCGGCGTCCCGCTCGTGCGGCTGTTCCAGGTCGCTGCCGCGGCGGGGCTGGATGGCGTTGCGGCCACGCTCGCCGCCCCTGGCGTCGTTCGAGCGATTCTGAACACGCTGGCGCTGGCAGCCGCGGTCACCGTGCTGGCGGTGGCGGGCGGAGCGGCGCTGGCGCTGGCGCTTCGCCGTTCGGATCTGCCCGGCCGCCGCGTGCTCCGTGGGGGACTCCTGCTTCCGTTGCTCGTTCCGCAGTTCGTCTTGGGCTACAGCTGGACACAGGCATACGGGCGGCGAGTTCACCGACGACCTGAGCGGTGTGTCCTGGCCGGCGGTGCTCGGGCCCCTCGGCGTCGCTGCGGTGCTGGTGGTCAACGCCGTGCCGATCGTCGTGCTCGTGGTGACGGCCGGATTGCTGACCAGGCCCAACCCGACCTGGAGCGTGCCGCCCGGGTGTCGGGGCGACCGGCTGGATCGCGCTGCGCACCGTCACCGTGCCGCTGCTGCGGCCGTCGTTGGCCGCGTCGGCCGTGTTGATCTTCGTCGTCACGTTGGAGAGCTTCGCGATCCCTCAAGTGATGGGAGCCAGCGCCGGATTCGACACGATCACGACGATGATCTATCAGGAGCTGTCCTTGGGCGGCGATCCACGGTCGTTACCCGGGCCGTCGCGCTCGCGGTCCTGCTGGTTGTTCTCGCGGCGCTCGTCGTCGGACCGGCGGACGTCGTCCTCGGCCCGCGGTTACGGGTGCAGCGGGCGGCGCAGCCGACGGGGTCGGCGGTCTCCGCCGACTCGACGAGCGGGTCGCGACTGCTCGCCGCGTCGATCGCCGGCTACCTGTTCCTGACCACAGTGGTGCCGCTGCTCTCGCTCGCCGCCGCGGCCTTCACCCGGGGAATCGGGCTGCCGCCGATGCCCGGGAACTGGACGCTCGATCACTTCAGGAGCGTGCTGACCGGTCCCGTGGGGGCCGCACTGGGGCACAGTCTGCAACTCGCCGTGCTCGCGGCGTTCGCCCTGACGCTCCTCGGGGTGATGGTCGCAGGGCTGGAGCGCGCGGCGGGCGACTGGCGGGCGTGGTCGTCACGCTGACCCTGGTGGTGCCCGGTTCCGCTCTGGCCGTGGGCGTGTTGATCGCGTATGGGCAGTGGCTGGGCGGCACGTTGTGGATCATCCTGATCTGTTACCTGGCGAAGCTGTGGGCTTTCGGGCACCGCCCGGTCACGGGTGCGCTCGATCGATTGCCGGCAGACGAGCTGCGTGCGGCCCGGGTCAGCGGCGCCGCGCGGTTGACCGCCATGCGGACCGTGCTCGTACCGCCACTGGTGCCGGCGCTGGTCGGCGCCTCGCTCTGGTATTCGTCACCGCCCTGCACGAGGTGACCATGTCGAGCCTGCTGTATGGGCCGCGCAGCAAGACGATCGCCGTCGTTGTGCTGAACAACCAGGAGCTCGGCGCCGTCGGGCCGACCGCCGCTCTCTCGCTGTTGCTCACCGTCCTGCTTCTGGTTCCGGCGTTGATGTTCTTACTGATCACCCGGCGCCGCAGGTCATCCGCCGCTTGGCCGCCATCGTCGATCCCGCAGCGCCGGTCTCTCATGGTCGTTGACTCCATCGGGAGCGCCGCACAGGCGTCGGGGGCCGTCGACGACGTCCTCGGGTGCCGGCGTCTGACGGTCGGCTACCCCGACGCGCCTGTGCTCACCGGGATCGATCTCACCGTTCGGCCGGGCGAGGTGGTGGCGCTGCTGGGTCCGTCCGGCTCCGGCAAGTCGACGCTGTTGCACACGGTCGCCGGCTTCCTCCCGCCGCTGGCCGGTGAGATCCGGATGGCCGGCCGAGCGGTCGCGACGGCGCGCCGCTCCGTGCCGCCCGAGGCCAGGGACATCGGGATGGTGTTCCAGAACTACGCATTGTGGCCGCATCTGTCCGTCCTGGACACCGTCGCCTATCCGCTCCGGCGGAAGCGGGAGCCGGCTCGGGAGTCCAAAGGCGCGGAGGCGATGGCCTTACTCGAACGCCTGCAGATCGCCCACCTCGCGCGGGAACGCCCGGCGGAGCTGTCCGGTGGGGAGCAGCAGCGGGTCGGCCTGGCCAGGGCGCTGGCGCGGCATGCACCGCTGTACTTGTTCGACGAGCCGACCGCTCATCTGGACTCCCACCTGCGCGCGGCGTTCCAGCTGGAGGTGGGCGTGCGGCAGCGAGAAGCCGGCGCAGCCGCCGTGTACGCCACCCATGACGCTGGCGAGGCGCTGGGGATCGCCGACCGGGTCGCCGTCCTGGGCAGCGGCGGGCTGATCCAGGTGGGCCCGCCCGCCGAGGTGTACGCGCGGCCCGCCACCCAGTAGGGCCGCCCGGCTGACCGGGTCGGCGTCTGTGCTGACGGTGACCGTCACTTCGATCGATCGGGGGATTGTCGGTATCCGGATCGGTGGCGACGAGATTCGGGTGGCGCACGTCGATTTCGATTCGACCGTCGTGGTCGGAGCGGAACGGCGAGTTGTGCTCCGGCCCGAGTGGACGTGGGCCGGCGGACCCATCTCCGGTCACCTGCGAGCGCTGGCATTCCGTGGCCCGCACACCGTACTGTGGTGGAGACCGGTCAGGACACCGTGCTGGTCCGTCGGGCGGGCGTTCCGCGGCATCGGGTGGACGAGGCGTTTCGGTGGAGCATCGATCGCGCGTGGCTGCTGCCGGGTGCTGCCGGCCCCGCGATTAGTCCAGGGCCAGCACCGCGCCGGGATGCTCGACCCGGTCGTTGACGACCGCCAGGTGGTGCAGGGTGTAGTGGCGCAGGGTCGCCACCTGACGTTCCGTGAGCCGATCGCAGACCCATTCCCAGTGCAGCGACACCCACTGCCCGGGATGAAGTTGGGCTCCCGGTCTGGTGTCTGCGTCTTCTGCCGGCGTGCATACCGGTCATGGCGCACTGGGCGATCTCCTCCCGGGGATCGCCGAGGGTGAGTCGGCGTCCGTCGAACAGCAGGGGTCGGGAGTCGATCACGGCCCGATCACCGTCGATCGATCGCACCCGGCCCCACCTGATGCGGCAGCGGTCGAGCACGGTCAGGGCGTGGTTCGCCTTGCGGCCGTGGCCGAGCAGCCCGACCCACGGGTAGATGCAGAACACGTGAAAGCTGTGGTGCGGGACGCCGCCGGCGACGATGCCTTCGGCGAGTGAGCCGAACTGGCGGCCGGTGGTCCTGCGGAATCGCTCCTCCATCGAGCTGCCGAGAGCGACCGGCCCAACCTGGTCGAGCAGCGAATTGCCGACCCAGTACGCCTGGACGACTCGGCGATCCAGGGGGTCGGGGATTCCGGTCGCACCGGCGATCAGCTCCAGATACGGCCAGGCGCCCGTGAAGGCCTGGGCGAGTTGAAGGAATCCGGCGTCGATCTGGCCGGTCCGGCCGTACTCGAGGAACGACCCGGTGTCGGTTGGTCCGCAGTAGCCCCGCTGGTTCGGCGGATAGGCGTAGCGGACGAATTGGATCGGGCCGCTCAGGTCCGTCAGGGACGTCGTCATCGGCGCTTGGGAGAGCGCTTGTCCCGCAGCGAGTTCAGCTCTGGTGTCCGTTCAATCATCGGCGGTTGCTCACTGCCCGGCGTCTTCCCGCGGAGGGTGCCCGGTTCGTGCGCCGGTCCGACGCCAGGGTCGTCGCGGGCGTCCGTGCCGTCCCGCTCGTCGGCCGCTGGCTCATCCCCTTGCCGGACGCTCGTCCGCCGGCGTCGCCGTGGCTCCGCGCGGGGTGTGCGCGGGATCCGGCCAGGCGCTGTCTCGGCTGGACTCGACCGGCCCGGTCGCGCCCCCGACACGCGCGCCGTCGCGGTAGTCACTGCCGTCGGTGTCGACCGGGGCGCTGGTCTGCCGGCCGTCGTAGGGCGACACCGGACCTCCCGGCTCCTGCTTCCCGCCGACGCTCTGCGCCGGTCCGCGGGAGCTTCGTCCGCCGGGCGCGCCGGCCTCGGCATTCCTTTGGGTACCGTCGTCGGCGATGTCCCGCGTGCCGCCATCTGGTTGCTCGGTCGCCGGTGCTCCTCTCGGAGAATCGCGGTCAGGATTTTCCGGTGTCGGGCCGACTCGCTCATCCGCCCTGGTCACCGGCGGGCAACGTGGGGGCGTTGGGGTCGGTGGGCTCCTGGGGGTCGATCGCCGTGGAATCCTCCGCGTCGGACGTCCCCACCGGCCGGTCGACCGGCCCGCCGGCGGTTCGTCCGAGCCGGTATCCCGCGAACCGGGCGCGCCGCGCTCTTCCTGTGGCTCGGCCTGCAGATGCGCGCCCGGCACGGACTCGTCCGAACCGGATGGACCGGCGTTCGCAGCGCCATGCGACGTCATCAGTTCTCCTCGGTGAGGGTCGAAACGTGGCTACCGCAGATGTGGGGCGGACTCGACGTCCAAGCCGGACGAGCCCAGCATCTTGAGCCCGGCCAGCGCCTGATCGGCCTCCGCCTGGTCGATGCGCGAGGTGCGAAGCCCATGTGGATGAGGATCCAGTCGCCGGCGACGACCTGCTCGTCGTCCTCCAGCATGCCCACGTTGATGTTGCGCCGGGCTCCGGCGACATCCACGAGGGCGAGCTGTCCGTTGGTTGCGTCGACGAGTTCGACGACCTGACCGGGGATGGCGAGACACATGATGGCTTGCTCCTGCGGGCTACATCGCGCGGATCTTGAGGTACCGCTTGATGTCTGAGACCGACCGAGCACCGGCGACGGTGGCGATGAGGGCGACGGCGGCGAGCGCGGCAGTCGCGATGATCCCGACGACTTTCATGCGGAACGCTCCTTCGTGTGCTGGCCGGGGTGATCGACCCGGCGATCGGGCTTGCCGGCGTTGACGCGTCTGAGTTGGAGCGGGTCGGCGGCGAGCGCGGCAGTCGCGATGATCCCGACGACTTTCATGCGGAACGCTCCTTCGTGTGCTGGCCGGGGTGATCGACCCGGCGATCGGGCTTGCCGGCGTTGACGCGTCTGAGTTGGAGCGGGTCGGCGGCGTCCAGGAGATCGACGAGCAGCTCGGTGACGACGCCGGTCGTGCGGTCCACCGCGGCGGCGACCGCTGGCGACAGGCCCATCCGCTCGCTGACGTCGGCCGGCTCGCAGGCCACCACGAACGTCCGCGGAAGCCGGCCGCCCAACCCGCTCAACCCGGCTAGGACCGAGCCCGGATCCATCCGGTGCGGATCGGGTCCGCCCGGACGGGCGGGTGCCGCGCTGAGGTCTTCCGGCCCGACCTCGAGGACAGCCAGGTCGCCGGGGGTGCCACCGCGGGGCGCGGCGTCCAGCAGCACCAGCACGTCGTAACCGTCGAGTAGGTCGTAGGCCAGGTGCACGCTGCGGATGCCGTAGTCGATGACCTGCACGCCGTCGGGCCACGGCCCGGTGGACAATCGGCGGGCGGCGATGGAGCCGAAGCCGTCGTCGCCCTGGAAGATGTTGCCGACTCCCGCGACGAGCACGCGGCCGCTCATAACGAGGTCTCCGACGGGGCCGGCGCGCCGAGTGGTTCGAGTTCGTCGGGGCGGAAGTAGAGATAGCGCCCGTACCATTCGTGCATCTCGGCGGCGGGGTCGTCTTCCACCACGACGGCGACATGCGTGTCGCCGTCGACATCGAAGTAGACCCCGGTCACCGCGGCGGTGCGCCCGTCGATGAAGAGGTCTTGGGCGTCCGCGGTGCCGGAGGGGTGCAGCCGCACGCGGCTGCCCCTGCGCACGGCGATCCCGGCGATGCTCACGGTGTCGGCCTCCGGACTGACGCTAGCGTCGACACCTGGGTTCCACCAGGGTGCAGAACCGAAGGTCGGGACGGCATCATCGACGGCGGTGAGGTCGGCCCGGTCGAGTGGACTGTCTGGGCGATCGGGTGCGGGGGTGACCGGGCCGATGTCCAATCCGCGAAGGGCGCCGTGGAGCCGTTCGAAGACTTCCGGTGGCATCTGGTCCGACCGGTCGATGATGGCCGCCGCTCGCGGATCGGTGCCGCGCGCCGCGCGTTTCTCCTCGTCGGTGAGCGTCATGATGCGCAGGGTGAGGATCTCGTCGATTTCGGTGGAATCGTAGAGCTGGCCCGGGCTTTCGGGGGCCACCTCGGGATAGTCGGCGAGGATAATCGGTGAGGCCAGCAGTACATCCCGACTGCCCGGTGGTCCGACGAGAACCGGCCAGCACCGGTGGTTCTGACACCGGGCTGCCGCCTGGGCGGCCTGCGGGGGCGGGTCGGTGAGCGACACGAACTGTCCTGCGTCGGTCGTAAGCACCAGGTGGGCGCCCACGAACGAGGACCGTGCGGCGACGTCGCGGGCAGAGTCGGGGCCGGTCGGATCCGGAGTCCATGCGGTGTCGTTGACCAGCTCCACGCGCAGGGCGGTCAATCCGTCCCAGGCCCGGCCGGGCGCACGCCGGCGGTGAGCCGGCCGGTGAGTCCCGATCGCCTGCGGACGAGCCTGCCGACCACCCGATCGTCCTCGTCCCGCAGCAGCTCGACGTCCACCCCGCTGGGAACGTCGAACGGGTAGCAGCGAGGCCCGGCCGGCGCGTCCGCAAGATCGGCGGGGATGGCCTCAATCAGCACCGACTGCTCGACGGCCTCATGCCAGCGGATCCACGTCGCGGCGCCGACCGTCAGCTGATCGACCGGTTGAAATCCGCCCGGCACTGCCCGCTCCGCCGAGCGCACCTGCACCTGCAGGAACCGTGCGTGCACGTCGACCTTCGCCGCGCCCGGACCGTTGATCTGGATCAGGCACTCCACGCGCATCGACGGCTCTTCGCCGACGCCGTCGCCGGCCGCCCCTGGTGGACCGATGATGCCGAACTGCCAGCGCAGCTGATTCTTGGCGGACGAGGCACGGTACGGGTAGAGCAGGTACCCCTCGTACAAGATCGCGTCGGCGACCGCTGTGGCGTCCGCGAGGCTCACGACGCCGGCTCCCCGGTCGGTTCGAGCGCCGCTTCGAGCAGTGTGGCCAGGACGGCCTCCCAGGACGGCAGCGCTCGCGCCGCCTTGAACCGGGCGAGGTCGGCGAGGGTCTCGCGGTCGATCCGCAACCAGCCGGCATTGGGGAAATAGAGGTTCATCAGGTCGCGCCACACCTGCGCCGGCATCCGGTACGCCGCCTCCAGGTCCCACGGCACTTGCTCTATCTCGAAGCCGGTGCCGGTCTTGGCGAACACGGTCCCGCTGAACAGCAAGAGCAGTGGCACCTCTCCGTCGGCGAGCGAGGAGAGGTATTTGGTGGCGGCGACATCGAAGTCGTAGGTGCACGGGACCGGAAGGTCCACGTCGATGCTCTGGGTGAAACCGGGGACCGTGAGCGAGGTGTGGGTCCACAGGAACGGTCGCAACGTCCTGCTCCATTGCTCCGGCAGGCCGAAGAGCTCGACCAGGTCGGCGCGTTCACCTTCGCCGTACGTTCGACGTTGCGGCTCGATGCGGAGCTGGCAGCGCAACGCGAGTGCGTGCAGCTGCTGGCCGCTGGTTTCGTCGATCCGCAGCCGGATCAGCAGGTTCGGGGTGACCGCGTACTTCTCCGGCTGGATGTCCAGGACGGTGAAGGTCAGATGGCTCATGGGGTGGCTCGCCCCGGTCCGAAGTCCGTGCGGCGGACTGTTCTCGCTGCGCTGGCGGCGGACTGCGCCGGGCGGCTGCGTGCCCGCACACGTTGGAAGAATTCGTCGATGGCGGTGTGCGCCTCTTGACCGCCGTCGAAGCCGCGCCACAGCCGGCGCAGCTGCCCGACCAGTTCGTAGCAGGCGTCGATCGGGACCAGGAAGCACTCGAAACGCTCCGCCGGCCCGGAGGCGGGCAGGATGCCGGTTGTGTGGCCGACGCCGGGTTGGTCCTCGGCACGCCGGACAAGCAGCGCCTCGACGTCGGAGGCCATGGTGCCGAGCGCCGCGTTCCCGGCCACCACTCGATCCCATGCGCCGAGCGGCAGTTCCGATTCGGTCGCGCCTGCCGGGCTGGGATAGAAGGCCACCGTCCGACCGAGGGCGGAGTTGTGGAAGAAGAATGCGACGCCGACGGGAATTTGCAGCTCGTCCCAGGTCTCGGGGATGAGGGAGACCGCCGGGAAGGACAGGTAGCGGTCGGGGACCGCGTAGTACGCGAGTGCCGCGTCCCGCTGGGTGAACAGCAGGTAGCAGGCGCGGCAGGTGCACAGCAGGGAGCGGCTGGCGACATTGACGACGTGGGAGTGCTCTTCGGCGATTGGCTCGCCGCACATCTCGCATTGCTGGTCGGGGCGGCTAAGCGCGCGTCCGGCCCGCATGCGCTGCAGCACCGCGAGCGGTCCGGCGGCGACCTGCCCTGCGGCAGCTACGGCCGTCCGCGCTGCCGCGGGCGCGGTGACCGCCCCGTCGGGGGGGCATCGTTCACGCCGGCACTGCCGTGGGCACGGCGACCTGTGGGATGCCGTCCCTGACCAAGACAGGCAACGGCGCCAGATGTTCGGTGACCTCGTCGAGCCCCTTTCCGGCCTGCTGGACCGCGAAGTGGGCACGGCATGTCGGGCAGGTCAGCACCGCCGTCGACGGGCCGGAGCCCAGTCGGCGTTCGAGAGCTGCCCCGGCGATCGCCGAGCCGCATCGCCCGCAGGCGTCGCGGTAGGCGTAGACGGTGCCGGCGACCCGGCAGACCACCAGTTCCAGCCCGCCGAGCGTCCGCCCGCTTGCGCTGCCCGCGGCCAGGCCGCCGGCGTCGGGCAGTGGGAACCAGGTGGCGCCCTCGGCGTCGGCGGGCTCCGGGCGTGTTCGTAGCCGCGCCGCCAGGGCGTCGATCGGAATGAACCCGGCGGTGGATCCACGGTCGCTACGGGTTCGATCGTCGCCGCTCTGCTGGACGTCGATCCGGGTGACCTCCGGTGCGGCCGCCTCGATCGCGCCCTCGACCGCCAGCTTCAGTGTCGCGGCGGACGATGCGCACCCGTCGCAGCTGCCCAGCATGCGGAGCTGGACGACGCCGTCGGCGCTGACCTCGATCAGCTCGACGTCACCTCCGTGCGATCCGAGGTACGGGCGCACCTGTATCAGCGCCCGTTCGACCCGGTCGACCACGGTGTCCGGATGCAACCCGTGCACCAGCAGCAGCCCGGCGACGAGGTCGTCGTCCGCGAGCCGGCGGAGGAGCCCTTGGTTCAGCGCGCCCGCCTCGTCGAGGATGTCCAGCAGCCGCTCGAGGCCGGAGCCGTAAAGGTCGACGACGAGCCGGACGAGTTCCTCGGCGCGCTCCTTGGCCACGGGGCCACCGGCGGCGCTGGCATCGAGCAGCGCCTCGATGCGGGCGCCGCTCTCGCGCAGGTCGGTCGAGTTCGCCATGGCCGGGAACGTCGTCAGGTCTCTTGGACGGCCATGGTGGGCGAATGCAGCTTTTCGATCGTCGTGCCGTCACCCAGGTACATGTGCACGCCGCACGGCAGGCAGGGGTCGAAGCTGCGGACGGTCCGCATGATGTCGATGCCCTTGAAATGTTCCCGGTCGTTCTCCTCGAAGATCGGCTGTCCCTGGACCGCGTCCTCGTATGGCCCCGGCGTCCCGTAGACGTCTCGCGGGTTGGCGTTCCACGGGGTCGGTGGGTAAGGGTGGTAGTTCGCGATCTTGCCGTCGCGGATGACCATGTGGTGTGACAGGACACCGCGTACCGCTTCGGTGAAGCCGCATCCGATGCCCTCGTCGGGGACCTCGAACTTCTCCCAGGTCTTCGTGTGGCCGGCCCTGATCTCGGTGAGCGCCTTCTCCGCGAAATGCAGCGCGCACGCCGCGGCATACGCCTGGAAGTAGGTCCGTGCGCGGTTCCGCTCGATGGTGTTGCTGCCCTTGGCCGGGATCGACCATTCGAACGAGACCGGTCCCTTCAAGGCGGTCTTCGGCAGGTTGATCTGGACGCTGTGCCCGGTGGCCTTGACGGTCTCGATGTCGACCAGGCCGGCCAGCGCCGTCGACCAAAGGCGGGCCAGCGGGCCGCCGCCGGTGTCCAGCGCGAGGTAGTCCTTGCCGTCGTACCAGCGGGGCGACATGACCCAGCTGTAGTTGCTGTCGAAGTCACGCTTCTGCGGCTTGGGGTTGGTGTGCTGGTTCCACGGGTGGCGCCGATCGACGGGATTGCCGAGCGGGTCATGGGTGACGAACATTTCTTGTCCGTCCCAGTCCTCATAGTAGGAGCTGCCCAGCAGGATTCGAATTCCTAGGTTGATGTCGACGAGGTCGGTGGTGACGAGTTTGCCGTCCACCACCACCCCGGGTGTGACGAACATTTTGCGACCCCATTGGGTCATGTCCCTGTAATCGAAGTTGCAGAATTCGGGGTCTTGGAACGACCCCCAGCAGCCGAGCAGCGTGCGGCGGAGACCGACCTGGTCGTAGCCGGGCAGCGCGTCGTAGAAGAAGTCGAAGAGGTCGTCATGCATGGGTACGACCTTTTTCATGAACTCGACGTAGCGCATCAGGCGGGTGATGTAGTCGGTCATGAGTTGGATCGTCGCCGTCGTGCCCACGCCGCCGGGGTACAGCGTCGACGGGTGCACGTGCCTGCCCTCCATCAGGCAGAACATTTCTCGCGTCCAGCGGCTGACCTGCAGCGCTTCGCGATAGAACTCACCGGTGAACGGGTTCAGTGCGCGCATGATGTCCGCGATGGTGCGGTACCCGTGCGCCCGGACTGCGGCGCCGGCGTGTTTTCCGCCTTGGCGAGTACTCCCGGGTTGGTCTCCTTTACCATGCGCTCGCAGTAGTCCACGCCGACCAGGTTCTCCTGGAAGATGTTGTGGTCGAACATATATTCGGCGGCCTCGCCGAGATTGACGATCCATTCCCCCAGGTGTGGCGGCTTGACGCCGTAGGCCATGTTCTGCGCATAACAGGAGCAGGTCGCGTGGTTGTCGCCGCAGATGCCGCAGATGCGGCTGGTGATGAAGTGGGCGTCCCGCGGATCCTTGCCTTTCATGAAGATGCTGTACCCGCGGAAGATCGAGGATGTGCTGTGGCACTCGGCGACGGTGCGGTTGGCGAAATCGATCTTTGTGTAGATCCCGAGGCTCCCGACGATCCGGGTGATCGGATCCCATGCCATCTCGACGAGGTCTTTGTCCGTGGACGTGGCGGCACCGTGTTGGGGCAGTGTGTCGGTCATGGACTGGTTCTCCTCGTGTTCGTCCGCCCGACGCAGATCGCGGCCTGCGTCAGCTCGTTACTGCACGGCAGGTGTCCCCGGTGTTCCCCCGGGGCCGTTGAGGCAGTCGTTGGATCACCACGTTCGCGTGGCGCCGGTGGTCAGTTCGGCGCGGCGGTGCCGCCACTTCGGTTCCTTGTCGACCGTGCGTGTCGTCATGGCGCGCAACCGGCGCACCGCGGAGCCGTACACGGCGACCGATCGGGTCGAGAACTTGCCGCCCGGCGGCTCGTCCATGAACGGCATGAACTTGTCGGGGAAGCCCGGCATGGTGCAACCGATGCAGATGCCGCCCACATTCGGGCATCCGCCGACACCGTTGATCCAGCCCCGTTTCGGGACGTTGCACTTGACGACCGGCCCCCAGCACCCCAGCTTGACGATGCATTTCGGCGATCCGTACTCGGTCGCGAAATCAGCCTGTTCGTAGTACCCGGCGCGATCGCAGCCTTCGTGCACCGTGCGGCCGAACAGCCAGAGCGGCCGCAGCTGGTCGTCGAGCGGGATCATCGGCGCCTGACCGGTCGCCTGGTAGAGCAGGTAGGTGATGGTCTCGGAGAGATTGTCCGGCTGGACCGGGCAACCGGGCACGCACACGATGGGCAGGCCGGCCTTCGACTTCCAGGTCCAGCCGAGATAGTCGGGTACCCCCATGGCGCCGGTAGGGTTGCCGGCCATGGCATGTATACCGCCGTAGGTGGCGCAGGTCCCGGCCGCCAGGATGGCGAGGGCCTTCGGTGCGAGCCGATCGAGCCATTCGCTTGTCGTCATCGGCTGACCGGTCATCGGGTTGTTCCCGAACCCACACCAGTAGCCCTCGTCCTTGAGTGACTCGTTGGGGATCGAGCCCTCCACCACGAGTACGAATGGGTCGAGCTCACCGCGGTCGGCCTTGAAGAACCACTCGAGGAAATCGTCGGCGCCGCCGTTCGGGCCGCACTCGAAGTCGATCAAGGGCCAGTGCACGGCTACCCGCGGGAGGCCGGGCAACGCGCCGAGCGCGATTTCTTCGATGCTCGGCTGGGTCGCCGCGGTCAACGCAACCGAGTCGCCGTCACAGGACAGCCCGGCGTTGATCCATAGGATGTGAATGAGCGGGCCCTCGTCGACCACGGATGTCTCGGACCGTTCCGCCTGTGCTGGCATGCCTACCCGCCTTCACCGAGATGAACGAGGCCCGGTGGACAGGACGTGGGTCTGGGCAGACGCCGTCGACCGTTCTGGCAGAGTCCGCCGACGACCTAGCTCCGGTCCGCGCACGACACCGTGCTCGATTCGGAGGCTACTTCGGCCAGCGGTGATCAACTAGGGGCATCCGAAACGCATTTCTGCCGGAGTCCCGGATTCCCGGACTCGGGATGGCGAGAGGTCAACTCTGCGTCACCATGGGACTTCGGGTGGCGAGGGCTCCGGCGGTGGCACGCAGCCAGGAGTACCAGGTGGTCATTCCTGCGCCCTTTGTCGCCGAGATCTCGTGCACCTGCACCGCCGGTTGTACCGCTCGTACGGCCGACCTGAACACCTCGACGTCGAAGTCGACGTAGGGCAGTAGGTCGATCTTGTTCAGGAGGACCAGGTCCGCCGTCCGGAACATGTGCGGGTACTTCAGGGGCTTGTCGTGACCCTCGGTCACGGAAACGATCAGCACGCGGGCAGTCTCGCCCAGGTCGAACATCGCCGGGCAGACGAGGTTCCCGACGTTCTCGATCACCACCACGGCGCTGTCCGGCGGATCCAGCGTCTGCAGCGCGCGGTGCACCATGTCGGCATCCAGATGACATCCCGCCCCGGTGTTGACCTGCACCACCCGGCATCCTGTCGCCCGGATCCGACTCGCGTCGATGAGGGTTGCCTGGTCACCCTCCACCACGCTGATCGAAAGGTCGCCCGAGACTTCGCGAATCGTTCGCTCGAGCAAGGTGGTCTTGCCGGAACCCGGTGAACTCATCAGGTTGATCGCCACCGTCCGACGGGTGTCCAACCACCCGCGGTTCCGTTCCGCCAACCGGTCGTTCTTTGCCAGCACCTGCTGTTCGAGTACCACCAGGCGATCCCCGTTGGCGGACGCGTCCGTCCGCTCCGGGTCGTGCGGGTGGGCATGGGCATGGCCGTGTTCCTCGACATGATCGTGGGTCACCGGCATGGCGTCGAGATCGACAATGCTGACACCGCGGGCATCCTCGCAACCGCACGTCGCGCACATCGCCTATTGCACCTCCACAGAAACGATCTTGAGCTGCGTGCCGGCGGTGATGGCCACGTCGGCGCTGCCGCACGGACAGAGGGGAAAGCAGTCCACCATCACAAACTCTTCTCCGCAGTCCCGGCAGTTCCCGGCTCCCGGCGTCTCCAGGATGGCGAGTTCCGCGCCCTCGAGGGCGGTCCCCGCACTGACCACGTCGAAGCAGAATCTCACCGCGTCCGCCACCACGCCAGAGAGCTGGCCGATTTCGATGGTCAACACGCTGACCCGCGAGGACTGCACCCGCTCGGTGACAGCGTCGACCACGCTTTGCGTAATAGCCAACTCGTGCACGTTTTCGCCTCGCATCCGCCGGCTTTCGCCGCGCATCCCGCCGGCACCGCGACGATCGCGGTCCCGTCACCGTACGACTCGATTTCGGTAACCAGCAACGTTGCCCGCGTGTGGTGGTACTCCGGACGAGTCCCTAACCCGTCCGGTTAGGAATCCCGCAAACCTGCGTTGTTGCGGGGCCGCGGAGGACGCGCTGGTGACCTGCCGCCTGAGATCGACGACTAGGAGATGCAGATCATGGAGCAGCGTGTCATTGGCAGGAGCAACCAGAAGGTGTCGGTCATCGGTCTCGGCTGGTGGCGGCGAAGACGGGACCGCCGGGTGGCGCTGGACCCGGCGCTGTGCACCCTTGACAACATCCTGATCGGCACCATCTACGGGATGAACTTCGAGGTCATGCCCCCGCTGCTCGCCCGCGCCCTGCGGGACGGCGACTGGGACATCCTGGAAGGGGTCCGGTTCAACCAGTTCCGGCGCGCCGTACACGTCATTGACTCCGAACAGCTGCCCATCCCCATGACCGTGTCCCGCTCGGCGTCGGTATGGACTACCCCCTGGCCGCGCCGTTCTGCGCGCTCTGGGGCGCCGTGTTCCCCGACAACCTCGTCGTCATCTACCGGGAGCTGTACCAGGCGGACCTCACCCCCGACCAGCAGGCGAAACTGGTCAAGGCGTCGGAGCGGCCCGGGGAACGCACCCCGGGCCGACCCCTACCGGTCGCGCTCGACCCGTCCTGCTGGCAACGCCCCGCCACCACCATCACCAAGCCGATCGAACCGGACGCGCCGGCCGAGGGGTCCATCGCCTGGTCGTACCGCCGGGAACTGGGCGGCGCGGTGCGCAAGGCGCACAACGACCGGCTCGGCGGGTGGGCGCTGATCGACCGGCACCTGCGGCGGCGCGGCGACGGGCTGCCCCGGCTACTCGTCTACTCCACGTGCCGCAACCTGATCCGCACCCTGCCCGCGCTGCAACGCTCGGCGACGAACCCCGAGGACATCATCACCTCCCCCAAGCAGGACGACCACCCGGCGGACGCGCTGCGCTACCTGCTGCAGCTGCTCGTCGGCGGCGGGCATGACCGAACCGCCCGGGACGCCGATCTCGACCCCACTGGCCGCACCGACACCCGGGACCTGGCCTACGACACCAACCTGATCACCACCAGGGCCCGACCGACCAGTCCCATGGAGGTCACATCCCACCGCTTCGGGCAGGGGCCGTCTCGACAGGCGGCAGCAACGGCGTCACCCAGTGGTCACAACGCCACGTCGGAGTCCCGGGACCTGCCGTGGTGGTTCGGCCCAGCCACGATCCATGTGACGGGCAATGTGATGCCGCGCAGGTATTTCAAAGCGCGGAAACGTCGACGGATGGACCTTGCCGATTGGTTCATTGCAGGTCGGAGGTCATCAATGAACCGCGACGACCCTCGATGCCGGCACCCCCCTGTGAGTTCGAGTCTCACCGGGGGCACCGCGTCGTCACCGCCTCGTCGACCGCGTCGTCGACCGCCTCCTGAGTCGCGCCGTCACGTCGGCAACCTGGTCACCGACGTCGGCACGTAGTCGGTCGCGCGGCCCGGCGCCGCAGACTGGCAGGTCAGCCATTCGGGATCGGCGTGGACGCGGCGGACGGCGACGTCGAACTCCTCCGCCGCCACACGGATCCGGACGCCGACGTCGTCCGCCCCGGCGGCGCGCACCGGTCCGGCGGTGACCGCGTCGAGCGGCGTGCCGGGACGTTCGGCCAGCACCGCGGCGATCGCCGCCTGGGCCTCGGGGGGCAGACCGACCCTGCCGCGCAGCCGGTCCCCGAGCACCAGGCCGGCCTCGGCCGCGGCGACCAGGCGCTCCGCGTCGTCGGCGTCGACGCGCCCGTAGAGGACGCCGGTCGGCAGCACGAGAACGTTGGCGGCGAACCGGTCCCCGCCGATGTGGCTGCACTCCCATGCCCGTCCGGGCCGAACCTGCTCCAGCGCGGCCGCCACGGGACGCCCCTGCATCGCGCAGCAGACGTCGTGCGTGCCGTGCACGCAGACGGCGAAGAACGGCTCGCGCTCGGTGGTAGCGGCGGGCAGCCGGTCGGGGTCGATCGCGAGCAGCTCGTGGTCCGCATCGAATCGTCCCCAGACCGCGCTCTCCCGTCCCGGCCGGCAGTCCACGGAGCACCACCGGCGCAGGCCGTCGGGAACGGTGCGGCCGGGCCGGCGGATGGCCACGACGCGCACGCCGCGCCGGTTCAGCCGGGCGATGAGGGCATGCGCGACGATGACGTCGAACCGCGACGCGGGCAGGCCGGCCCGCCCCCACGGCCCCGGCTGCTCCACCAGCAGGATGCGGGCGGCGGGAAATGCGGTACCCAGCATCGGGTCGCCGCGGCGGGCCGCCTGGACCGCGCATCGTTCGAGGGACGGCACGGGTGTCGGCGCAGCGACCCGCTCAGCCACCGTCCACCGGAACCGCCGGCACCAGCACGCCCTCGCGCAGCAGCCGGCGCACCAGCACCAGGCGCTCGTCGGACTCGAGCCCCGGCAGTGCATCCGGCGTCGTGGCGGCGCCGCTGACGGCGGCGTCGGAGACGATGGCGTCGATGGCACCGGCCGTCGCGATCGGCAACCGGATGCTGCTGTCGATGACGTCGAGCACCACGGACTCCCCCGTCCGTCGAACCCGCGGTCGCAGTCCGGGCCGGAGCCGGACCGCCGTGTCGCCGGAGAGATCGGCGATCGCGGCCAGCTGGGCGAGCGGACGCAGCGGGGCCGGCCGGGTGTCGCCGGCGAGCTGCCGGGACACCTGATCGGCGATGGTGACGAACTGCTCGGGCCGCGCCTCGTCCACCGCACGGCCGACTCGCACCGCGGCGGCAGCGACATGAGTTGTCAGCGCCGGTGTCCCGGTGGCGCTCGCACCGAGCGGAAGCGAGCGTCGGAGCTCCGGATCGGACGCCAGCAGGCGCACCAGCCGGCGCGCCAGGTCGTAGCCGGTGATCGGGTGCACCCCGACGGTCAGGTGGATCGAGACCTCGCCCTGCGCCACCGCCGAGTGCAGAAACCCGCGGGGCAGATAGAGCGCGTCGCCGGGACGCAGCACGGTGTCGATCAGCGGCGACTCGGCCGCGCGCGCCGCGACCTGCGGCCGTCGTCGGTCCCAGGTCTGGTCAGGCAGCGGGTGCTCCAGCACGGGGCGGTGGATGCGCCACTGCTTGGTCCCGGCGACCTGCAGCACGAACACGTCGTGGGTGTCGTAGTGGGCCGAGAAACCCTGGTTCTGCGGCGGCGTGATGTAGGCGTTGATCTGCACCGGGTGCCCGAGCTCGGACGCGAGCCGGCCACCGAAGTCGATCAGCGGCGGCCAGGTCCGGTGCAACGCCTGCAGCACCAGTGTTGATCCGCCGGCCAGCTGGGCCAGCACCTTGTCGTCGGCCACCTGGTCCGCGATGCCCGCGCCCGTGCCGCCGGACCGGGTGAAGTCGGTGGTGGCCAGCACCGAACCGTCCTTGGCCATCCGCAGGAACGGCGTGCGCAGCCCGCGCTCGCTCACCAGCTCGTCGACGGCCGCCGTCGAGAACAGGTCGGCGAACTCCCCGGGGCCCGCACCGGGACTGAGCAGCGGTGCGGAATCCCAGTAGCGCTCGGCGAACTCACCGACCGGGACGCCGATGCAGCGGGCCAGCGCCGCCGCGGCAGAAGCCTGCGGAGCGGGCGCGGGGAGCCCGGTGGTGCCGGGCGCCCCGTTCGCCTCGGAAACCCGCATCAGCTTCCGGCGGACCCGTCGGCGCCGCCGTCAGCCCCACCGTCCGCGCCGCCGTCGGCACCGCCATCCGCGCCACCATCGGCACCGCCATCGGCGCCACCGTCTGCACCGCCATCCGCGCCGCCGTCGTGCACGCCCGGCGTCCCGGACGCGCCACCGTCGGCCGGACCCTCGGCCCCGCCATCTGCACCGCCGTCAGCGCCACCGTCCGCGCCGCCGTCGTGCACACCCGGCGTCCCGGACGCGCCACCGTCGGCCGGACCCTCGACATCGGTTGCGCCAGTGACGATGTCGTCGTCGCTCAGGCTCATGAACACTCCTCGCTCGATGTGCGGCGATGCTCGGCCGCGCGTGACGGGACGGTCGCCCCGCCTCGTAAAGTACCCAGCCATGGAGGCACCCGCGCACCCGGTCCTGCATCGATCTCAGGAGCGCTTGCGGAGCCGCACCGCACTCAACCGGTACGCCGGGCTCACCGCCGCCGGATCGGCCTCGATCGCGACGGCGGTGGCGTCGAAGACGGCGTCGAGCGCCGCATCCCTGGATGCCCGATCGCGGCCCGCGGCCAGCTGAGATGCGAAGCTGGGCTGCAGAAAGGCCCGCAGGAACCCGGTCTGCTGCCGGGCATACCCCGCCGCATCACCCGCGGCCAGCAGGTCCGCGAACGGGTCCGGCAGCACCGTCTCGAGCACCTCCAGCAACGCCAGCCGGGAGCCGTCGGTCGCGCGGAAGTCCGGGACGAACGGCTCCTCGATCTCGCGCCGCGACCGGAACCACGTCGGGTACAGCAACGCGGCGTACTCCTGCGCGCTGAGCACCCCGGCATCCCGTTGCAGCGCGATCGCCCCGGCCAGGGCATCGAACAGCGCCTCGGATCCGACGAGGCCGTCCTCGCCGCGCTCCACGTCGACGATCACCAGCCCGCCGCCGTCCACGAGCTCGACCGCGCGGTGATCGAGGAATCGCGCCCAGTCCGCCCGTGATCGAGCGAGATAGGCAGCCCGGCCGGACGGTGTCGTGCGACTGATGGATGAAGAAGTGGTCCGGGATGGGGCCGGGTGCGGCGCTGAGCCAGTGCAGGCTGGAGGCGCTCCAGCCGAACCAGAGCGACGACGAGGGAAAGATCCGCTCGTAGAAGGAACGACCCGCGACGAGGGGGAAGACGCCGTCGCGGCCCACCAGGTAGCTCCCGGGGTCGTGCTCCACCACGTCGAACAGGGTCCGGAAGTCGTTGCCCGGCAGGTCGGTGTGGACCACGACGGCCCGCCGGCCCGGCGCCGCCGCTTGCGCGGCGTCGAGGCGGTCCAGCGCAATGGTCAAGGGCCGCAGGGAGTTGTTGCCGGACGCTGCGCCGAAGTCGGCGAGCACCGCCGGTTCGAAGGTCGGCGCGGCGCCGGCCAGAGAGTCCACCGCGCTCGCGACCAACGGATAGCCGACGGCTGCGGCCTCGTGCTGGGTCTCCGAGCGATTCCGGTAGTCGCCGCCGCCCGCCATCACGCCGGGGCCGGCGGCGTCGGCGGGCGGCGAGCTCATGGGCCGAACGTAGCGAGCGCCGGCTGCTAGCGCAGCCGCACGAGGCCCTCCTGCACGACGGTCGCCAGCATCCGCCCGTCCTGGGCGAAGAAGTGGCCCGTGCCCAGCCCACGCGCCCCGGACGCGCTCGGCGAGCTGGTGTCGTACAGCACCCACTCGTCCACGCGGATCGCGCGATGGAACCACATGGCGTGGTCGAGCGAGGCGATCTGCAGCCGGTCGTACTCGTGCGAGAGCGCGTGCGCCGTCAACACCGAGTTGAGCAGCGTGAGGTCGGAGAGGTAGGCGAGAATGCAGACGTGCAGCAGGTCGTCGTCGGGCAGCACGCCGTCGGCCCGGAACCAGACCCGGCTGTGCGCGTCCGGTTGCGGTCCCGACAACCGGGTCACCCACGGCGGATCGTCCACGTAGCGCACGTCGAACGGCCGAGGAACCCTGCCCCACAGGGACATCCGCTCACCGAGTGGCGCGATGCGCTCGGCGTAGGTCGGCAGCGACTCCGGCGCGGGCACCTCCGGCATCGGGTCCGCGTGGTCGACGCCCTGCTCCTGGACCTGGAACGACGCGGACATCGTGAAGATCGTCCGCCCGTGTTGGATCGCCACCACCCGGCGGGTGGTGAAGGACGTGCCGTCCCGGACCCTGTCCACCTGGTAGACGATGGGTTCGCGCGGACTGCCGGGCCGGATGAAGTAGGCGTGCAGCGAATGCACCCGACGGTCCGCCGCCACGGTCCGCCCGGCCGCGGTCAGGGCCTGGGCGGCGACCTGCCCGCCGAACACCCGGATCGGGGACATCTCGGGCGACACGCCACGGAAGAGGTCCCTCTCGAGCCGCTCCAGGTCGAGCAGCCGCACCAGCCCGTCGACCACGGACTGGCCACGAGGCACCCCGTCGGTGTCCAGCATCTGGTCGGGCGGTCGGTCGCCGGAATCCGTCACGCGGATACCGTATCGGCGCCGCGGTCGACGTTCAGTCCTTGTGCCCGAGCCGGTGCACCCGGATCAGGTTGGTCGAGCCCGCCTCGTTCGGCGGCGCACCGGCGACGATGACCACGGTGTCGCCGGGCTCGTACCCGGGCACCTCGGACATCGCCAGGTCGACCTGCTCGACCATGGCGTCGGTGGTCTCGACGGCGTCGACGACGAAGGTCTGCACGCCCCAGGTCAGGGCGAGCTGGTTGCGGATCTCCTCGAGCGGGGTGAACGCGAGCAGCGGCAGCGGCGTGTGCAGTCGTGAGAGCCGGCGCACCGTGTCGCCGGAGTAGGTGAAGGCGACGAGCGCCTTGGCCTCGAGTCGTTCGCCGATGTCCCTGGCCGCGAACGACAGCACGCCGCGGCGGGTGCGGGGCACGTGGGTCAGCGGCGGCACCGCGACCGACTCGCCCTCCACCGCCTCGATGATCTTGCCCATGGTGCGCACGGTGACGACCGGATACTTGCCCACGGAGGTCTCCCCGGAGAGCATCACCGCGTCCGCCCCGTCCAGCACGGCGTTGGCGACGTCCGACGCCTCGGCCCGTGTCGGCCGGGAGTGCTCGATCATCGATTCCAGCATCTGGGTCGCGACGATCACCGGCTTGGCGTTCTCGCGGGCGATCTGCACGGCGCGCTTCTGCACCAGCGGCACCTGCTCGAGCGGCAGCTCCACTCCGAGATCGCCGCGGGCCACCATGATCCCGTCGAAGGCCAGCACGATGGCCTCGAGATTGGCGACAGCCTCGGGCTTCTCGAGCTTGGCGATGACGGGGATGCGCTTGGCGCCGACCTCGTCCATCACGTTGTGCACGAGATCGACGTCCGACGGCGACCGGACGAAGGACAGCGCGATGATGTCGACGCCGAGCGAGAGCGCGAACTTCAGGTCGCTGACGTCCTTTTCCGACATGGCCGGCACCGACACGTTCATGCCGGGCAGCGAGATGCCCTTGTTGTTGGACACCGGGCCACCCTCGGTGACCGCGCACTCGACATCGTTGTCGGTGACCTGGGTGACGACCAGACCGACCTTGCCGTCGTCGATCAGCAACCGGTCGCCGGGCCGGGCGTCCTGCGCGAGACCCTTGTACGTGGTGGACACCCGGTCGCGGCTGCCCTGGACGTCGTCGACGGTGATGGTCACGCGCTCGCCGGTCGACCATTCGTGCGGCCCGTCGGAGAAGCGTCCCAGCCGGATCTTGGGACCCTGCAGGTCGGCGAGCACGCCGACAGCCATGCCCTTCGCCCTGGCGGCCGCGCGCACCCGCTCGTAGACGGCCTGGTGGTCGGCGTACTCGCCGTGCGAGAAGTTCATCCGGGCGACGTTCATGCCGGCGTCGATGAGGGCGCCGATCGCCTCCTCCGACGACGTCGCGGGACCGAGGGTGCAGACGATCTTCGCTCGCCGTGTCATGGCGCATACCCTAGCCCGGCCTGAATGGATTCTGCTGTCTGGGTCACAGGCGGTCACCAGCTGTTCATTCGTCGCCGGAAGGAGCACCCAGATGGCCGGCGCGCCCGAGCATCCCGTGCGGTCGGTCCCCGTCGCCGAGCGCCGCGCCCGGCTGGCGCTGCGCCACCACCTGGCGTTCCGACCTGCGGAGATGTCCGTCGAAGGGTTGGCAGCCGACCTCGTCGCGATCCACGCCACGGACCCGGCCAGCGTGTACCTCGCCTGCGCCGCGCGCAGCGACCGCATCACCCCCGACGACGTCGGACGCGCCCTCTACGAACGGCGGACGGTGCTCCGGATGCTGGGCATGCGGCGGACCGTCTTCGTGGTGGCGACGGCCGACGTTCCCGTGGTCCAGCACTCGTCCAGCGACGCGGTGGCCGCCCGGCTCCGTCGGCAGCTCGTGCAGCACCTCTCGGCCGCCGTCCTCGACGCCGGCGCGTTCCTGGACGACGTCGGGGACTCGGTGGTCGAGATCCTGCGCGAGCGCGGCGAGGCGTCCGGCGTCGACCTCGCAGCGGCCGAGCCACGGCTGCGCACCACCCTGGGCTACGCCGAGGGCAAGGCGTACGGCGGGCCCGCGGCCATCACCAGCCGGGTGCTGAACCTGCTGGCCGCCGAGGGGCGCGTCGTGCGCGGTCGGCCGAGCGGACGCTGGACGTCGAGCCGCTACGCGTGGTCGCCCGTCGAGCGGTGGTTCCCCGGCGGGCTCCCGCGGATCCCGGTCGCCGATGCCCGCGCCCGGTTGGCGCGGGCGTGGCTGTCCCGGTACGGGCCGGCCCCCCTCGACGACCTGGTGTGGTGGACCGGCTGGAACCGCGGGGACACGGTCCGCGCCCTGTCCGAGATCGACGTCGTGGCGGTCGATCTCGACGGCCGGCCGGGCCTGCTGCTGGCGGAGGACGTGGACATCGTCGAGCCGCCCGACCCCTGGGTCGCGTTGCTGCCGGCGCTGGACTCCACGCCCATGGGCTGGGCCGACCGGGCGTGGTACCTGGACGACGCCGACCGGCGCGTGCTGTTCGACGGCACCGGCAACATCGGCCCGTCGGTCTGGTGCGACGGTCGCGTGGTCGGCGGCTGGGCCACCGGGCCGGGCGGCCAGGTCGCGTGGCGGCTGCTGCACGACATCGGCCGGCAGCGCACCGATGCCGTGGCCGCCGAGGCGGCGCGGATCACCGCCTGGCTCGACGGTCTGGCGGTGGTGCCGAGGTTCCGCACGCCGCTGGAGCGCGAACTCGCGGCCGGCTGACGGTCCGCCCCGTCCGAGGACGCGGCGGAGCCGCCGTCAGGGCTTGAGCACGACCTTGATGCAGCCGTCCTTCTTCTGCTGGAAGATCTCGTACATCTCCGGCGCCTCGTCGATCGGCACGGTGTGCGTGGTCAGGTCCAGCACGCCGAGCGGATCGGTCGGATCGTTGACCAGCGGCAGCAGGTCGTCGAGCCAGCGCCGGACGTTGCACTGACCCATGCGGAGCTGGACCTGCTTGTCGAACAGATCCATCATCGGCATCGGGTCGACGGCGCCGCCGTAGACGCCCGAGAGGGAGACCGTGCCGCCGCGGCGCACCGCGTCGATCGCCGCGTGCAGCACGACAACGCTGTCCACTCCGGCTTTGTCGATCACCTTGCGAGCGGCGGCGTCCGGCAGCAGGCCGGCGAGTGTCTGCGCGGTCTTCGCCATCGTCGAGCCGTGCGCCTCCATGCCGACCGCATCGATCACGGCATCGGGCCCACGCCCGTCCGTCATCTCCCTGAGCACCTCGGCGACCCCGCGGCGATCCGCGGTCGGGTCGAGGACCTCGACGCCGTGCCGGGCCGCCAGCTCGCGCCGCTCGGGGACGATGTCCACGCCGATCGTCCGGCGTCCCCAGTGCCTGGCGATGCGTGCGGCGAACTGCCCGACGGGGCCGAGCCCCATGACGGCGACGGTGCCGCCCTCCGGAGGATCCGCGTAGGCGACCGCCTGCCATGCGGTCGGCAGGATGTCGGACAGGAAGAGGAATCTCTCGTCGGGGCCGTCGGGGCTCACCTTGATCGGTCCGTAGTGCGCCTGGGGCACCCGCAGGAACTCCGCCTGCCCGCCGGGCACGGACCCGTAGAGCGAGGTGTAGCCGAACAGCGCGGCGCCCTTGTTCTGCGCGCGCACCTGGGTCGTCTCGCACTGCGACTGGAGGCCGCGGGTACACATGAAGCACGACCCGCAGGAGATGTTGAACGGCACCACCACGCGGTCGCCGACCGCGAGATCGCCGACCCCGGAACCGACCTCGGTCACGATGCCCATCGGCTCGTGACCGAGGACATCGCCCTCGGCCAGATACGGGCCGAGCACCTCGTACAGATGCAGGTCGGATCCGCAGATCGCCGTCGACGTCACCTGGATGATGGCGTCGGTCGGCTCGGTGATGCTCGGGTCCGGGACGTCGATCACCTTCACGTCCCGCTTGCCCTGCCACGTCACGGCTTTCATCTTCTGGAACCCCTCTCGAACGTCACGACTTCTTCGGTGGGTACTGCTCGGCCCGCAGCAACCGCGCCAGGTGGGCGGCGTTCGCCGCCGCACCGCTGGTGGCGCCGGCCGTTTCCTTCGGCGTCTCGGGCAGGTCCTGGTAGTCGGTGGTCTGCATCGCCGGACCGTTCCAGTACGTCACGCCCTGGGCGGCGATGGTGAACCCGACATCGTTCAGCGCCTGATACAGGTCGGCCGAGATCTTGTGCGCCCCATCCTCGTTGCCGACGACGGCGGCGATCGCGACCTTGCCGTAGGTCTGCAGGCGGCCCTCGTCGTCGGTTTCCGACAGCTCCGCGTCGAGCCGCTCGAGCACCCGCTGGCACACGCTGCTGTGCTGACCCATCCAGGTCGGAGTGGACACGACGACGATGTCCGCGGCCATGATCCTTTCCCGGATCGACGGCCAGGCATCACCGTCGCCCATGTCCGTCTCGACGCCGGGACGGACGTCGTGGTCGACGATCCGGATCGTGCTGCCCCGGACCCCATGTCCCGCCAATGCGTCCAGAACCTGTTGGGCGAGCAGGTCCGAGCTGGATCGGGACGGCGTCGGTTTCAGCGAGCAGACGAGTGCGACGGCGGTCAACGCTGGGGCGGCACTCATCGACATTCCCTTCGGTCGAACAGGTCCGGCGAGCGGCCGAGTCGGACGCTGCGATGCGGACGGCGTGGGTTCACCCGGCGTCGTTGCGCCGCCGACCCTCCGCGATGAGTGCCAGGCGGCGCAACGTCTCCCTGTTCCGCGGCACGATCACGAGCTGTCGCGCTGGGCGCGGGACGAGCTTGCCCGGACCGGCGACGGCATCCTCGACGATGCTCACGGTCGTGTGCTCCGCACGTCCGGGAACGAGCGTGATGCGCACCTCGGCCTCGCCGGCCGGCCATCCGCGCGCCTTCAGGACCAGCTCGCGTTCGGGCTCCGCCGACAGCACCTCGGTGGTGTCGTCGATCAGCACCGGCCACAGCCCGAAGGAGTGGTGGATGCGCGTGCCGCGGCGCGGCCATCCCTCGTCGACGTCGCGGATGCGGGAGGCACCCACCACCCAGTTGGCATACAGCCAGCCGTCGGACAGCACCGCCCAGACGGCAGCAGGCGGGGCGTTGACCGCCCTCGAGACGATCGCGTTGCCGTCCTCGGCGGTGTCCACGGTGGTCGACTCGATGGTGCCCGGCTGGTCGCTCATCGGCGGCCACCCGCCTCGGTGACGCGCCACAGTCGCGGCGCCGCGCCCACCGTCGCCGGCGGCCCGCCGGGATCCGGGGCGGGGCGGGGCCGAACGGGCGCGGCCGACCCGTGCCGATGCGCTCGGTCGGGTCGCGGCGGTCGGGTCATCCAGCCTCCTCGGAGCGGCCTTGGCAACGCTTCTCGGGTACCCCGATGCTCCGGACCGCAAACCGCTCCCCGCCGTGTCACCCGCCGGGCGCACCCGGACGGGAGGAACTGTCCGCCCCCGACGGTTGCTGGCGGAGGCGACGGCCCTCTTCGATGTCGCGGGCGTCCTTCTCGTCCTGCTTGTCGATGACCCTGGTGTCCCGCGGGGGAAGCTGGATGTCCTCCTCCGCGGCGATTCCGGCCTGCAGCTGCCGTCCGCGCTCCAGCTCGGCGTCCAACTCCGCACCGAACAGCAGCGCGAGATTCGTGATCCACAGCCAGAGCAGGAAGATGATCACGCCGGCCAGCGAGCCGTAGGTCTTGTTGTAGTTGGAGAACTGCGACACGTAGAGCCCGAAGAGGGCTGATGCGACGACCCAGGTGACGATCGCGACGGCGGCCCCCACGCTGATCCACCGGAACTTCGGCTGCTTCACGTTCGGGGTGGCGTAGTACAGGATCGCGACGGCCAGCGCGGCGAGCGCGAGCAGCACCGGCCATTTGAGGATGTTCCAGACGGTCACGGCGGTCTCGCCGAGTCCGATGGCATCGCCGATGGCGCGGGCCACGGGCCCGGACACCACGAGGCCGATGGCGACCAGCCCGGCGAGGATCACCGCGGCCAGCGTGATCACGATCATCAGCGGCCGGAGCTTCCAGAACGGCCGGCCCTCGCGGATCTCGTAGATCCGGTTCATCGCGCGGCCGAACGCCCCCACGTAGCCGGACGCCGACCACAGCGCGCCGACGATGCCGATGACAAGGCCCAGTCCGGCCGCCGAGGACTGGGTCAGCTCCTGCAACGGTGCCCGGATCGTTTCGGCCGCGGCCCCGGCGCCGACGTCGGACAGCACCCCGATGAGGGCGTCGGTCTTGTCCTGCTGACCGACGATGCCGAGCAGGGACACCATCGCGAGCAGGGCGGGGAACAGCGCGAGCACCGCGTAATAGGTCAACGCGGCCGCGAGATCCGTGCACTGGTCGTCCGAAAATTCGCGCACGGTCTTTCTCAGCACGTATTTCCACGAGGGCTTTTCGAGATCGGTCGGTCCGTCCGGTTTGCCGGGATCATCCGGCGGGGGCGCCGTCCTCGGATCCGGGCGTTCTGAAGTGTCTGCCATCTAAACCTTCTCGTTGTACCTTGTCGGGGCGCTTCGGCGTCGGCACCAGGTCGCACCCCGAGTACCCGTCCCGACCGGTGACAAACGTGCGGAACGGGAAGATTCTGCCCTGCCCGGGCGCACGGCCTCGCCGCGGACATTCGGCGGAAATTATCGGGCCGGGATGATTGGAGCGCCGAACCGACGGGAACTTCCGTTCACGCCGCATCGCGTGCCGGGAGCACCGTCACCGCCGGACGGACGGCACCGGCCCAAGCCCCATACCCGACCACAGAGAGGCACCGTCATGACCTCAGATTTCGGCTCCGGTTCACGGCAAGAGCGAGACCGCCTTAGCGGCCCGCTCACCGACGAGCCGCCAGGACTGACCGGCGGACCGGACGTGCTGCCGCCCACGAGCGGCACCACCGGGACGTTCCCGCCGCCCGCCCCTACTGGGTTCGAGGCGACGACCCCCGTTCCGACGACGCCCTCGACGAGGGGGCCCGGTAACGGGTTTTCGACGACGGGCTCGACGACCGACGTCGCCAAGGATCAGGCGGGACAGATCGCCGGGACCGCTAAGGACGCCGGCAAGCAGGTCGCGCAGAGCGCCAAGGAGCAGGTCGGCGAGGTCACGGCGGAGGCGGGCCGGCAGGCGCGGCAGCTGGCCGACCAGGTGCGCCTCGAGGTGACCGACCAGGCGGCGACCCAGCAGCAGCGCGTCGCCGGCGGGATCCGTTCGCTCGCCGAAGAGTTGCAGAGCATGGCGCGTGGCTCCGATCAGGACGGCCCCGCAACGGATCTCGCCCGCCAGGCGGCCGACCGCATGCACGGCGTCGCGCAGTGGTTGGAGGATCGCGAGCCCGGCAGCGTGCTGGACGAGGTGCGCTCGTTCGCGCGCCGGCGTCCGGGCGCGTACCTGGCGATCGCGGTGGGTGCCGGCGTGCTCGCCGGACGGCTGACCCGCGGCCTGACCGCCGACAGCGGCGACGGCGACACGTCCGCCACCCGACCACGGCCGTCGACCGGAACGCCGTACGGAGCGCCGTCGACCGGAACGCGGTACGGAGCGCAGTCCGGCACACCGACGGTCCCGTCGACCGGCCTGGCACCGGATCCCCTGCTGCCGACGACGTCTCCCGCCGTCGACGTCACGCCGCTGCCGGGCACCGGCACCGTGATCAGCGGCCCGCGAGGTGACCTCGCCCCATGAGCACCCCCACCCACGAAGCGGCCTCGGCGCAGTCAGCGGGCGACCGGTCGCTGGGCGAACTGATTTCCGAGGTGACCACCGACCTCTCGACCCTCATGCGGCAGGAGGTCGAGCTCGCCAAGGCGGAGCTGCAACAGTCGGCGAAGCGGGCCGGCAAGGGCGTCGGCATGCTCAGCGGCGCGGCCGTCGCCGGGTACTTCGTCCTGCTGTTCCTGTCCATCGCGCTGTGGTGGGCCATCGGATCGGCGACCGGGCTCGGTTGGTCGGCGCTGATCGTCGCCGTGATCTGGGGCGTCATCGCCGCGATCCTGGCAGCGACCGGCCGAACCGCCCTCAAGTCCGTGCGCGGGCTGCCCCGGACCGCCGACACGGTCAAGAAGATTCCCGATGCACTGAAAGGAAACGAGGACACGGCATGAGCAACAACCCCGATGAGATCCGCCGCGAGATCGAGCGGACGCGCAGTGAGCTCAGCGACGACGTGAATGCCCTGGGCGACAAGGTGAACCCCGGCAGCATCGCCAGGCGCCAGGTGGGTCGCGTGCGCACGGCGGCGAACTCCGTCAAGGAATCGGTGATGGGCAGCGCGTCCGACGTCGCGGACCGCGGCCAGAACACGCTCGCTTCCGTCGGCGACACCGTGTCGGACGCGCCGTCGATGGTGGCGCAGAAGACCAAGGGATCGCCCATTGCCGCCGGCCTCATCGCCTTCGGCATCGGCATGCTCGCGTCGTCCCTGATTCCGGCGAGTCGGCAGGAACAGGAGGCGGCACAGAAGGTCAAGGACGCCGCCGAGCCGGCGATCCAGAACCTGACCGACGCGGCCAGGGAGGCCGCGGAGAACCTGAAGGAACCGGCCCAGCAGGCCGTCGAGGAGGTCAAGACCACCGCGACCGACGCCGCCGACTCCGTGCGACAGGATGCCACCTATGCCGCCGGTCAGGTCAAGGACCAGGCCGCCGACTCCAAGGACACCGTGCAGAACGCCGCCCGCTGACGGCGGCCGCACGAATCAGCCCCGTGGTGCGCTCGGCAGCGCGCCACGGGGCTGATGCATGTCGCGGGAGCCATCGGGAGGGCCGTACGACAGTCGTTGCGCGCGGGACCACCCCACGTCCGCGTCGGACCGCCGTGCTCGGCCGGCATGCCCGCCGACCTGGTTCGTTAGCGGCGTTTGCAGCATAGAACCGAGAAGTGCAGGTCACGACGACAACTTCCGTTTCAATCCCGGAGCGAAGGGCACTTTACGGCAGTGCGACCGGCCCACGACGGCCCGGCAAGCACCTTCCGGCAATCCCTCTGGTGAAGGGACGCACATATGCGCGTGCTCGGCGTCAACGCCGTCTTCCACGATCCGTCGGCCGCCCTGGTGGTCGACGGGCGGGTCGTCGCGGCGGCCGAGGAGGAGCGGTTCAGCCGGCGCAAGCACGGCAAGCGGCCGGTGCCGTTCTCCGCGTGGGAGCTGCCCGAGCAGTCCATGCGCTGGTGTCTCGCGCACGCGGGGCTGCGGCCGGAGGACCTCGATGCGGTGGCGTACTCCTTCGACCCGGCGCTGGCCAAGCCGGCGGAGGAGATGGGGCTGTTCGACCCGTGGGATCACCTCCGCGTCACCTACGCCGAGCAGGCGCCGAGCTTCCTGGCCTCGGCGCTGCCGGGCCTCGACCCGCGCACGGTCCGTTTCGTCCCGCATCACGTCGCGCACGCCGCGTCCGCGGGACTCGCGGCGCCGCACGACCGGTCCAGCGTCCTGGTTCTCGACGGTCGGGGCGAGCGGGCATCGCACCTCGCCGGCCGCTACGAGCACGGACGGCTGACGGTGCTGGCGGCGCAGGAGCTGCCACACTCGCTCGGGCTGGTCTACGAGTCGCTCACCGAGCACCTGGGGTTTCTCCGATCCAGCGACGAGTACAAGGTGATGGCGCTGGCGTCGTACGGCAGGCCGCGCTTCCTGGACGAGATCCGTGAACTCATCCGGCCCACCGGTGACGGCGGCTTCGTCGCGGAGCCGCCGGACTGGACGCGGTGGGCCGAGCGCCGGATCGATGACGGCACGTGGGGCGGAGCGCACGCCGACCTCGCGTGTTCGGTGCAGGCGCGGCTCGAGGAGGTGCTCGTCGAGCTCGCCCGCTGGGTGCACGAGCAGACCGGCGACCGGGTACTGACGATGGCCGGCGGCACCGCCCTGAACTGCGTGGCGAACTCTCGCATCTGGCGGGAGACACCCTTCGAGGAGGTCTGGGTGCAGCCCGCGGCGGGCGACGCCGGAACGAGTCTGGGTGCGGCGTTGCAGGTTTCCGCCGACGGCGGCGAGGTCGCCGAGGCGATGCCCGGCGCGGCACTCGGCCGCGGCTGGACCGACGAGGAGCTCGCCGCCGCCCTCCGGACGGCCAGGGTGCCGTTCCGCACGCCCGCCGATCTCGCCGGCGAGGTGGCCGACATCCTCGCCGCGAACGGCGTCATCGCCTGGTTCGACGGGCGCAGCGAGTTCGGTCCGCGCGCCCTCGGTCATCGATCCCTGCTCGCGCATCCCGGATTTCCGGAGAATCTGGAGCGGCTCAACGACGTCAAGGGCCGCGAGCAGTTCCGGCCGGTGGCGCCGATGGTGCTGGAGGCGCACGCGCCGGAGATCTTCGACGGAGGCCCGATCCCGAGCCCCTTCATGCTGTTCGTGCACCGGGTGCGGCGGGATTGGCGGGACCGGATCCCGGCGGCCGTGCACGTCGACGGCACCGCGCGCATCCAGACGGTGAGCGCCCGCGCGCAACCCCGCCTGGCGCAGATGATCGAGGCCTTCCACGCCCGCACCGGCCTACCGGTGGTGATCAACACCAGCCTGAACACCGCGGGCCGGCCCATGGTGGACGACCCCAGGGACGCGTTGGAGCTGTTCGGCTCGGCACCGGTCGATGCACTGGTTCATGGGACCGCACCTGATTCGACGCGGAGACCTGTTCGCCGGCGAGGCAGATCGCCGGTGAGCTCAGCAGAGCGCGGACCCCAGGACGGACCCGACTATGCGGTCGTCGTGCCGACGATCGGTCGGCCGTCACTGCTCCGGCTGCTCGACACGCTGGCGGCACAGCACACGTGTCCCGCGCATCCGCGCCCCGCCAGCGTCATCGTCGTGGACGACCGGGCGGCGACGGGGGCCGTGCGAGCGCTGGACGTCCCGACGATGCCCTTCCCCGTGCGCGTGCTCCGCTCGGCCGGGCGGGGTCCTGCCGCGGCACGCAACGTCGGGTGGCGCTCGTCTCGGGCGCCCTGGGTCGTCTTCCTGGATGACGACGTGGAGTTGCCCGACGGCTGGGCCGAACTGCTGTGCCGGGACCTGATCTCGGCGTCTCCGACGACCGGCGCCAGCCAGGCCCGGATCAGGGTGCCGTTGCCCCGTGACCGCCGGCCGACCGACTGGGAACGCAACACCGCCGGCCTGGAATCGGCGTCCTGGATCACCGCGGACATGGCGTACCGGCGCGAGGTGCTCGTCGGGGTGCACGGTTTCGACGAACGGTTTCCCCGCGCCTATCGCGAGGACGCCGACCTGGCGTTGCGGGTCCGGCAGCACGGTTGGGCGTTGGAGGTGGGTCGCCGCACGACCGTGCACCCGGTGCGACCCGCCGGTCCGTGGATCAGCCTGCGCCTGCAGCGCGGCGCGATGGACGACGCCCTGATGAGGCGCCTGCACGGCCGCACCTGGCGGCGGCTGGCCGGCACGGGCCGGGGGCGCTTTCCCTGGCACGTCGCGACCGTCGCCGCGGCCGCCGGCGCGAGCGCCCTGCTGCTGGCCGGGCGCCCGCGCGCCGCAATCGGCGCCGCCGGCGCCTGGCTGGCGCTCACCGCGGACTTCCTGCGGCGCAGGGTTTCTCCCGGCCCATCGGTGCTCACCCGGGCCGGCGCCGCCGAACTGCGCCGGATGGCCGCCACCACGCCCCTCATCCCCTTCGCCGCGCTCACCCACCGGGTGCGGGGCGCGATCCGGCACCGGTCGGCGGCCGCCTGGCCCCCGCCGGTCCGGGCCGTGCTGTTCGACCGGGACGGCACGCTCGTCCACGATCGGCCGTACAACGGCGATCCGGAGCAGGTGTCGCCGGTCGCCGGCGCGCGGGACGTCGTCGCGGGCCTGCGGGACCGCGGGCTGGCCGTCGGCGTGGTGAGCAACCAGTCCGGCGTCGGCCGCGGCCTGCTGACCATGGACCAGGTCTCGGCGGTGAACGCCGTCGTCGACGCCGTCGTCGGTCCGTTCGACAGCTGGCAGGTCTGCCCACACGCGCCCGACACCGGATGCCTGTGCCGCAAGCCCGCGCCGGGCATGGTGCTGAGCGCCGCCCGCGAACTCCGGGTGGCCGCGTACGAGTGCGCGGTGGTCGGTGACATCGGGGCCGACGTCGACGCCGCCATCGCCGCCGGCGCGCGCCCGGTGCTGGTGCCGACCGGGGTGACCCTGTCCGCCGAGATCGAGGCCGCCCCGGAGACGGCCGACTCCCTCGCCGGGGCAGCCGATCTCATCGTGCGCGGGGTCCGCGCCTCGGCCTCCGGCCGGACGGACGCCCCGATCGCCGGCCGAGGTGCCCGATGACCCGGCGCGGCGGCGACCGGGTGCTGGCCGTCCGCCTGGACAGCGACGGCGACGTGCTGCTCACCGGTCCGGCGCTGCGCGCGATCGCGGCCGGCTGCGACCGGCTCGACCTGCTCGTCTCGCCGGCCGGCCGCGCGGCGGCGGACCTGCTGCCGGGGGTCGGCCGGGTGATCGTCTTCGCCGCGCCGTGGACGGGATTCGACCCGCCGGCGGTCTCCGCGGCTGCGGTCGACGACCTGACGACGACGCTCCGGCTCGGCGACTACCGGCGGGCGGTGATCTTCACCTCCTACCACCAGAGCCCGCTGCCCATGGCGCTTCTCGCCCGGTTGGCCGGCATCTCGCACATCGCGGCGACCAGCGTCGACTATCCGGGTTCGCTCCTGGACGTGCGGCACCAGAGACCGCCCGGACACGAGGTCACGGCCGCGCTGGACCTCGCACGAGCCGCCGGCTTCCGGCTGCCGCCCGACGACGACGGGCGCCTGCGTCTCCGTCGACCGCTTCCGGACGTCGATGCCCTGGTGCCACGGGCCGACTACGTCGTCGTCCATCCCGGCGCATCGGTGCCCGCTCGCGCGCTGACCGCCGAGCACGCCGGGGCCGTCGTCGCCGGGATCGCGGACAGCGGCTGGCCCGTGGTCGTCACGGGCGGTCCGGGCGAGCGAGCGCTGGCCGCGGCCGCGGCCGGAGATCGGGCGGTCGACCTGGCCGGGCGGACGCGACTCGCCGAGCTCGCCGCGGTGCTCGAGCGCGCCGCGTGTGTCGTGGTCGGGAACACCGGTCCGGCGCACCTCGCCGCGGCCGTCGGCACGCCGGTCGTGTCGCTCTTCGCCCCGGTCGTGCCCGCCGAACGATGGGCTCCCTTCGGGGTGCCGACCGTGCTGCTCGGCGATCAGGACGCGGCCTGCCGCGGCACCAGGGCGCGCCGGTGCCCGACCGCCGGTCATCCGTGCCTGTCCGGGGTCACGCCGCGCGAGGTCGCCGACGCCGTCAGGCATGTCGCATCCGGTTCCAGGAGGGTGGTCCCCGCATGAGAATCCTCGTCTGGCACGTGCACGGATCGTGGATGACCTCCTTCGTCGCGGGTCCGGACGAGTATCTGGTGCCGGTCACCCCCGACCGCGGCCCGGACGGTCGCGGCCGCGCGCAGACGTGGAACTGGCCGGCGACTGTCCGTGAGGTGACGCCCGCCGGGCTGCGCGAGGAGGCGATCGACGTCGTCGTGCTGCAGCGGCCGGAGGAGATCGACCTGGTGCAGGCGTGGACGGGCAGGCGGGCCGGCGTCGACATCCCCGCGGTGTACGTCGAGCACAACGCGCCGCCCGGGACGGCGGCGGCCACGGTGCACCCGTTGGCGCACCGGTCGGACGTGCCGCTGGTGCACGTGACCGCGTTCAACGCCCTCATGTGGGACAGCGGCGACGCACCCGTCACCGTCATCGACCACGGGATCCGGGACCCCGGCTACCGATACACCGGCGGCGTCGCCCGGCTGGCTGCGGTGGTCAACGAACCGGTCCGGCGCTGGCGGGTGGCGGGCACCGACGTGCTCCTGCGGGTGGCCGGCGAGGTGCCGATCGAGGTCTTCGGCATGCGGGCCGGCAGCCTCGCCGAGCACCTCCCGGCGCTGCGGGACCACCTGTACGACGACGTCCCCCAGCAGTTCATGCACACCATGCTCGCGGCCGCCCGCGGGTACCTGCACCCGTATCGCTGGACCAGCCTCGGACTCTCGCTGATCGAGGCGATGGCCCTCGGCATGCCGGTGCTGGCGATCGCCGGCACGGCGGCCCCGGAGGCGGTTCCCGCCGGCGGCGGCACGGTGAGCGCCGACCCGGCGATCCTGGTCCGCGCCGCTCGGCGCTGGCTCGCCGACCCCGACGAGGCGCGCGAGACGGGTCGCATCGCGCGCCGACATGCGCTGGACCGGTTCGGACTTCCCCGATTCCTGATGGATTGGCAGCGCACCCTCAAGGAGGCTTCCTGATGAAGATCGCCTTTGTGTCCGAGCACGCCAGCCCGCTCGCCGCCCTCGGCGGCGTCGACGCCGGTGGGCAGAACGTGCACGTCGCGGCGCTCGCCGGTGAACTCGCCCGCGACGGGCACGATGTCACCGTCTACACGCGGCGCGACGATCCGGCGACGCCGGTGACCGTGCGCGCGGCGCCGGGCTTCGACGTCGTGCACGTGCCGGCCGGCCCCCCGACGGTCATCGGCAAGGACGAGATGCTGCCGTTCATGAGGAGTTTCGGGGAATGGATGGCCGAACACTGGCGGCGGACCGGACCGCCCGACGTCGTGCACGCCCACTTCTGGATGTCGGGACTGGCCTCGCTGCACGCCGGCCGCGCGCTGGGCGTTCCCGTCGTACAGACCTTCCACGCGCTGGGCTCGCTCAAACGGCGACATCAGGGCGACCGCGACACCAGCCCGGTGGGCCGGATCCAGATGGAAACGGGCATCGGCCAGCAGTGCGATCTCATCATCGCGACGTGCACCGACGAGGTGGCAGAGCTGGAGGCGCTGGGCATCTCGGCGGCCAAGGTCAGGGTGGTGCCGTGCGGCGTCGACCTGACGCTGTTCACGCCGCGCGACGAGGAGCCGCTGCGCGTGGGGCGCCAGCCCTACCGCTTGCTGTCGGTGGGCCGGTTGGTGGAGCGCAAGGGCGTGGACTCGATCATCCAGGCACTGGTGGAGCTGCCCGACGCCGAGCTGGTCATCGCCGGCGGGCCACCGCCGGCCCGGCTGGCGAGCGACCCGGAGGCCGTGCGGCTCGGCCGGCTCGCCCGCGACCTGGGCGTCCACCGCCGCGTCCGGCTGCTCGGCGGCGTCGAGCACGCGGCCCTGCCCGCCCTCTTCCGCGCTGCGGACGTCGTCGTGTGCACCCCCTGGTACGAGCCGTTCGGGATCGTGCCGCTCGAGGCGGCGGCCAGCGGTCGCGTGGTGGTGGGCAGCGCGGTGGGTGGACTGCTGGACACGATCGACGACGGCGTGACGGGCATCCTGGTGCCGCCGCGCGATCCCGTCGCCCTGGCGGCCGCGCTCGCCGACCTGCAGGCCGATCCCGTCCGACGGCGGCGGCTCGGCCGGGCCGCGCGGCGGCGGGCCCAGTTGCTCTACAGCTGGCCGTCCGTCGCGCACTCCACCGTCGCGGCCTACCGGTCGGTGGTGATCCGGCCGTCGAGGATGCGCGACCGCGAGGTGTCCGGCGTATGAGCGCACAGTCCTGGATCGACGAACACGACCGCGAGCTGCGGGCGGCGCTGACGGCGCTGCGTGCTGACGCCCCGGTGATCGAACGCTGGGGTGCACACCTGGCCTCCGTGCTGGACGCGGGTGGTCGCGTGCTGGCGGCCGGCAACGGCGGCAGCGCAGCGGAGGCACAGCACCTGACGGCCGAGCTCGTCGGTCGTTTCCTGACCGAACGCCGCCCCTTCTCGGCGATCTCGCTGTGCGCCGAGACGTCCAGCCTGACCGCCATCGTGAACGACTACGGCATCGACGAGATGTTCGCCCGGCAGGTGCAGGCGCACGGGCGGGCCGGCGACGTGCTGATCCTGCTGTCCACCTCCGGTCGCAGCCCGAACGTCCTGCGGGCGGCCGAGCGGGCGCGCCGGGTGGGCGTCGTGACCTGGGGCATGACGGGCCCGGGTCCCAATCCCCTCACCCTGCGCTGCACGGAGTCGGTACAGGTGCGGGCACGATCGACCGCCGCGATCCAGGCCATCCACCTCGTGGCGATCCACGCGCTGTGCGCCGCCCTGGACGCCGCGCTCGGCGTCACCGGAGCGGAGAGCGACGGCCGCTGCGGCATCGACGATCTCGCGGAGCTCACCGGATGACCGAGCGCTCCGCAGGGCCGCGCGTCGTCGTCGTGGGCGACGTCATGCTCGACCGCACGATCGACGGCAGCAGCGAACGGCTCAGCCCGGACGCCCCCGTGCCCGTGCTGGACGTCGACCGGACCGCCGAGTCGCCGGGCGGCGCCGGGCTCGCGGCGCTGATGTGCGCCGGCTCCGGGGCCCGCGTCACGCTCATCGCGCCGATCGCCGACGATGCGGCGGGCCGGCGGCTCCGGGAGTTGCTGGCGCCGACCGTCCAGCTCCTCGAGTGCGGCCACCGCGGCGCGACCCGGCGCAAGACCCGGCTGCGCAGCGGCGGTCAGCCCCTCGTCCGGGTCGACGACGGCGGTCCGGGCGAACCCGCCGACGTGCCGATCGACGCCGTCCGCGACGCGCTTCGCTCGGCGGACGCCGTCCTGGTGTCCGACTACGGAGCCGGCGTCAGCCGGCACCCGGGACTGCGGGCCGAGCTCGAGCGTGCGGCCGCCCGGCTGCCCGTCATCTGGGACCCGCATCCGCGCGGCGGCCCGCCCGTCGATGGAACAACTCTCGCCACACCGAATCTCGCGGAGGCAGCGGCGGCGCTGCGGGCTCTCGCACCCGCCGAGCCGGATCCGCGGTCGGCCTCACCCGACCTCGTCGCGGCCCGGCTCGCCCGGCTCTGGACGTCCCGCGCGGTGTGCGTCACGGCCGGGCCGGCCGGCGCGTTCCTGGCGGTGCCCGATCACCAGGTGCACTTCGCGCCGGCTCCTGCGGTGTCCGGCGGCGACCCGTGCGGCGCGGGCGATCGATTCGCCGCGTCGGCGACCCTCGCCCTCGCGGGCGGCGCCCTGCTGACCGAGGCCGTCGGCCGCGCGGTGGCGGACGCGTCGTCGTGGGTCGCGCGTGCCTCGCAGGCCGCCCCCCGCCCGGCGGCGCCGCCCGACCGGCCCGGGACGGCGACCATCCCCGTCGACGACGCGGATGCGCTGCGCCGGCTGGCGATCGACCTGCGTGCCGGGGGAAGGACTCTCGTGGCCACCGGTGGCTGCTTCGACATCGTGCACGCGGGACACGTGGCGACGCTGCAGGCCGCTCGCCGGCTGGGGGACACGCTCGTCGTCCTGCTCAACTCGGACGCCTCCGTGCGCCGCCTGAAGGGCGAGAGCCGCCCGGTGGTGTCGCAGGCCGACCGCGCGCGGGTGCTCGCTGCCTTCGACTGCGTCGACGCGGTCGCCGTCTTCGACCAGGACGACCCGCGGCGCGCGCTCGATGCCCTGCGGCCGGACGTGTGGGTCAAGGGCGGCGACTACGGCGGAACACCGCTGCCGGAGGCCGATCTCGTCGCGGCGAACGGGGGCCGCACGGTGTTCGTGCCCTACCTGTCCGGCCGCTCCACCACCACCATCCTCGAACGATCCAGGTCGACCGCGCCCCGGCCCGCCGGCCGGGAGAGCCTCGACAGCAAGGAGATTCCATGGACAGCGTGACCGTGCTTCCCGACCGGGCGCCCGCGACGGCGCCCCTGCCCCTCGGGACGGTCTTCGTCACCGGCGGTTCGAGCGGGCTCGGCGCGGCGATCGTCGACGCCGTGACGCGCGGGGGCGGCACGCCGGCGGTGCTCGATCGGCAGCCGCCGGTGAACGGAACGCCCTTCGCCGACGTGGATCTGTCCGATTCCGCGGCCGCCGCCCGCGCCGTCCGCGACCTGATCGACCGGGTCGGGCCGCCCAGCGCGATCGTCACGGCGGCCGGCACCGATGCCTGCGGGCCGCTCGCCGACATCTCCCCCGAGGCCTGGGAACGCGTGGTCAGGGTGAACCTCTTCGGCACCGTCGCGGTGATCCGGGAGTGCCTGCCGCATCTCGAGCAGACCCGCGGACGGATCGTCACGGTGGCGTCCACGCTCGGCCTGAAGGGGGTCAGCGACGCCACGGCATACTGCGCCTCCAAGTTCGCCGTGCGGGGATTCACCCAGGCGCTGGCGGCCGAGCTCGCGGGCCGGGTAGGCGTCACGCTCCTCATCCCCGGCGGCATGCGCACCGCCTTCTTCGACGGCCGCACCGAGCAGTACAAGCCCGGCCCGGACGCCGATCTCGCGGATCCGTCCACCGTGGCCGCCGCGGTGCTCGGTGCCCTGCAGCTGCCCCCCGGCAGCGAGATCCGGGAGATGCTGGTCATGGCCTCCGGCGAGACTTCCTGGCCATGACCGTATCCGCGTCGCTGATGCGCTCCAGATCCGCGACGGACGAGCCGTCCCCGCTGCGGGAGCCGCGCGACTGCGGCTCGGCGGTCCTGGTGCTGCGGGCGCTCGGCCTCGGGGACGCGCTCACCGCGATCCCGGCGCTGCGGGGGATCCGCCGCGCGTGGCCCGAGCGCTGGATCCTGCTCGCCGGCGATCCGTCCACCGGTGCCTGGCTCCGCGAGCGGGAGCTGGTGGACGAGGTTCTGCCGACCAGCGGGCTGGAACCCCTGGCCTGGCCGGCCCCCGGGGTGATCGGGGCCGGCGGGCACGTGGCCGTGAACCTGCACGGGCGCGGGCCGACGAGCCACCGGGTACTCGCGGTGACCGCGCCCGCGGAGCTGATCGCGTTCCGGCAGTCCGCCGTCGGCCACCTGACCGGCCCGGCGTGGCGACGGGACGAGCACGAGGTGCTGCGCTGGTGCCGGCTCGTCGAATCGGCCGGCGGCTCGTGCGGCCCGGAGGATCTCCGGCTCCGCGCGGGCGGCTCCCGCACCGACCTGGTCGTGCTCCACCCCGGCGCGGCGTCCCGCTCGCGGCGCTGGCCGCCCGACCGCTGGTCCCGGGTGGCCGCCGCGCTCGCCGAACGGCGCCATCCCGTGCAGATCACCGGCGGCCCGGCCGAGGTCGCGCTGTGCACCGAGATCACCGCCCGGGCGCGCGGTATGGCACCGCGCGGTGCCGACATCCGCTGCGCCGCCGGCACACTGGCCCTCCCCGAGCTCACCGACCTGGTGGCTCGGGCGCGGCTGCTGGTGTGCGGGGACACGGGTGTGGCCCACGTCGCCACCGCATTCGGCACGCCGTCGGTGCTGCTGTTCGGCCCGACCTCGCCCGCCGGCTGGGGACCGATCATCGATCGGCACCTGCACACGGTGCTCTGGCACGGCAGCGACGCGGCACCCGGCGACCCCCACGGTGCCTTGGTGGACCCGGCTCTCGAGTCGATCACCGTCGACGAGGTGCTCGCGGCGGCGCGGGAGGCGCTGGGCGACGTGGCATCCGGCAGGACCGCCTGAGGGTGCCTGGGGGCCGGGACCGCTGGACGGTGCCTAGAAGTAGAGCCGCGCGCCGACGGCAGCCGCATAGATCGCGTGGCCCAGCCGGTTCGGATGCAGCCCGCCCGAAGGATCCGAGGAGCTGCCCGGCAGTGGATTCAGCTCAGGCAGGAACGGACGGTAGAACGCGGTGGAGGGACCGCAGAGATCGCGTCCCACGAACCAGGGCGAGGCGTTGACGTATCGATAGTTCGGCCGCATCGACGCACGGCCGAGCGAGGAGTTGAGCGCGTTCGTGAACGCCTGGGCGACCTCGAGCTCCTGAGTACTCATCGCGAGCGGGCTGATCACGGACTGGCAGAGGTTCGCATTCCGGGTTCCCGGCGCGGGGAAGGGGTTCGCATACGCCACGACCAGGATCCGCGCAGTGGAGTGGAGCTCAGCCAGTCGGGCGTCGATGGCATCGAAGAGCACGTCGAGCTTCGCTTCACCGGTCTCCTCGATGCTGAGGAGCGCCTGCTCCACCGTCGTCTGCGGCGAGACGCCGGGCAATGTCGCGGAACGGACACACCCGGGTGCTGCCGCGTAGAGGCACAGAGTCGCGAAGGACCCGAAGAAGTAGTCGTTCCCGAGCGCCTGGACCGTCACGACGTCGGTGTCCGCGGTGATGCTCGACAACTGCGGGACGACCTCGGTCGTCGTCGCTCCGCCGCACGCCGCGACCGCCTGGAGCCGAACGACACCGAACGCGCCCAGATACTTCCCGTAGGAGTCGTACAGTGACCGGCCCCCGCAGTCGGGATCCTCGTACGGCGTGTTCCCGGTTCCCGCGGCGAAGGAGTCCCCGAGCACGACCAGGTCCGGCGGGACCCGATGCCACGGCCGCCCGGCCGCGGCCGGCACCAGCGAGACGATCCCCACCACCGTCGCAACGACAACGATGGCGACCCGAGGCATCAAGCGCACGAGGACCAACCCCCATCCGGGTCACCCGAACCCGCAGTTTGCAGCAGAAGGGAAGAATTCCGCCGCGCGGCTCGCCTGTCGATCCGCCGAACGGGCGGTGCACAGAAACCGATTTCGGACCGGCGGATTCCGAATTCCGCCCGACCCGCTCGATGTGCCGGGGTCAGAGCGGACCACAGCCGTCCACCGAGTCGCCGTCCGGTCAGGCCGGGCGGCTCAGCGCCGTGTCGAACCAGGCCACCGTCTCCGCCAGGCCCTGCTCCCATCCGACGGTCGGCGACCAGCCGAGTACGTCCGTGGCGAGCGTGGTGTCGGGCCGGCGCACCTCGGGATCGTCGACCGGTCGGTCGACGAACGTGATCTCCGAGCGCGATCCGGTGGCGGCGATGACATCCTCCGCGATGCGCAGCACGGTTCGCTCGGCGGGATTGCCGATGTTGATGGGGCCGCTGTGCGCCGCCGCCGCCATCGCCAGGATGCCGCGCACGAGATCGTCGACGTAGCAGACGGACCGGGTCTGCACCCCGCTGCCGGCGACGGTCAGCGGTTCGCCCGCGAGCGCCTGTCGGATGAACGTGGGGATGGCCCGGCCGTCGAAGGGACGCATCCGCGGGCCGTACGTGTTGAAGATGCGCACGATTCCGGTGTCGACGCCGTGCGTGCTGCGGTATGCCGTGGTGATCGCCTCGGCGAATCGCTTCGCCTCGTCGTACACGCCGCGCGGGCCGACCGGATTGACGTTGCCCCAGTAGGTTTCGGGCTGCGGATGGATCAGCGGGTCGCCGTAGACCTCGGAGGTGGAGGCCAGCACGAACCGGGCGTTCTTCTCCTTGGCCAGCCCGAGGGCGTGCGACGTCCCGATCGAGCCGACCTTGAGTGTGTGGATCGGCAACTGCAGGTAGTCCACCGGTGACGCGGGTGACGCGAAGTGCAGCACGAGGTCGACAGGGCCCGGCACGTGCACGAAGTCGACGACGTCGCAGCGGATCAGGTGGAAGCCGGGACGCTCGATGAGATGACCGACGTTCGCCGGCGTTCCGGTGAGGAAGTTGTCCAGACAGACGACCTCGCAGCCGGAGTCCAGCAGCGCCTCGCACAGGTGGCTGCCCAGGAAACCCGCACCACCGGTGATCACCGCCCGGTCGATCGATCGCGCCGCCACCGCAGATCCCGCCACCTGAACTCCCTCTTCTCGCCCCACCGCAGGTACCCGCGCGCGGTCGGCCGGAAACGCCCCTCCCGGCGGGGCCTGGTTCGATCGTCGATCCGCTGGGCACTTCCCTGCGGTGACTGCATCGACCGTCGACGCGGTGGTGATCGGCTCGGGCCCGAACGGCCTGGTCGCGGCCAACGCGCTCGCCGACGCCGGCTGGGACGTGCTCGTCGTCGAGGAGCAGCCGACGATCGGGGGTGCGGTGCGCAGCGCCGAGGTCACGGCGCCGGGCTTCTCCACCGACCTGTTCAGCGCGTTCTACCCGCTGGCCGCGGCATCGCCGGTGATCAGGGACCTGGACCTGGCGTCGCACGGCCTGCGCTGGGCCAACGCGCCGTCCGTGCTCGCTCATCCGCTGCCGGACGGGCGGTGTGCGGTGCTCTTCCCGGAGGCGGACCGCACGGCGGCCAACCTGGAGGAGTTCGCGCCGGGCGACGGGCAGGCCTGGCTGGACATGGTCGCGCATTGGCAGCGCATCCGAGACCCGTTGCTGGATGCTCTGTTCACCCCCTTTCCGCCGATCCGGCCCGCCATCCGACTGCTCCGCCGGCTGGGCACGGCGGGGACCCTGGACTTCGCCCGGATGGGTGTGCTTCCCGTGCGCCGGCTCGCACAGGAGCAGTTCGGTGGTGACGGTGCCGCGCTGCTGCTCACGGGCAACGCCATGCACAGCGACCTGGGTCCCGATTCGGCCGCCAGCGGCCTGTTCGGCTGGCTGCTCGCGATGCTCGGCCAGGACGTCGGATTTCCCGTTCCCGAGGGCGGCGCCCAGCGCCTGCCGGACGCGCTGGCGTCCCGCTTCACCGCTCTCGGCGGCCAGATCCGCCGTGGTACCGCGGTCACGTCGATCCGGATCACCCGCGGGCGGGCCACCGGCGTGCTCTGCGCCGACGGCACGGCGATCACCGCGCGGCGCGCGGTGCTGGCCGACGTCACGGCGCCGGCGCTGTACCGCGACCTCGTCGGGCTGGACAAGCTGCCCGGCGGACTGCGCCGCAGCCTCGACCGGTTCCAGTGGGACAACCCGACGCTCAAGATCGATTGGGCGCTGCGGACGCCGGTTCCCTGGCGCGCGGCCGGGGCGCACGGCGCCGGCACCGTGCACATCGGGGTCGACGTCAACGGCTTCGTCGACATGGCCGCCGATCTCTCCGTGGGACGGATCCCGCGCCGCCCGTTCGTGCTCTTCGGCCAGATGACCACCGCTGACCCGACCCGGTCACCGGCCGGTACCGAATCCGCCTGGGGGTACACGCACCTGCCCAACGACGTGACGCTGACGCAGGAGACGCTGGACGAGCAGGTCCGGCGCGTCGAGGAGATCCTCGAGCGGCTGGCCCCCGGCTTCGCCGACACCGTGATCGCGCGGCACGTGCAGACACCCGCCGACCTGCACGCCAACGACGCCAACCTCGTCGGGGGCGCGACCAACAGCGGCACCGCGTCGATCCACCAGCAGCTGTTCTTCCGTCCCGGGGTCGGCACGGGACGGGCGGAGACCCCGGTCGAGCGGCTGTACCTCGCGAGCGCATCCGCGCATCCGGGCGGCGGCGTGCACGGGGCCTGCGGCTGGAACGCCGCGCAGTCGGCACTCGGCGACGCGGGACGGTTCGGGCCGGTGCGCCGCCGGCTCAACCGGACCGCGTGGGCGCGCCTGCTTCCGAGCGACTGACGTCGCGCCGGCGGCGAACTCCTCGCCGAGGAGACCGCACGCGCCGCCCGGGGAGTCAGCGACGCGTCACCGTGCCGAACCTCCCCCACGGGCCTGCCGTGCTCTCCCCTGCCGGGTTGGGCTCGTACAGCGTGCCGTCGTGCGGATCCATCGGGGTCCGCGTCAGCCCGATCCGCCGCATCGCCGGGCCGACGATCCGGTCGTAGACGGCGGGCAGGAAACGGAAGCCGGCGACCAGGAACAGGTTCGTCCAGCCGACGAGCCGCTCCCGCTGCGGACGCTGCACGCAGCGGAGGACGGCACGCGCCACGGTGCGGGCGGACACGACCGGGGGCGGCGGGCCGCCCTGACGACCGGCGTAATTGGCGGCCTGCGTGTAGGCCGGCGTGTTCACGCTGCCCGGCCACACCAGGCTGACGGAGACGCCCGGAATCGACCGGGCCTCCGCCTGCACGCAGCGGATCAGGCCGTGCACCGCCCACTTGCTCGTGACGTAGGGGCTCATGTACGGGACGCCGATCTTGCCCAGCAGCGAGCCGATGGCGACGAGGTGACCACCGCCCTGCCGCCGGAATCGTTGCAGCGCAGCGCGACTGACGTGCGCGGTGCCGCCGACGTTCACCAGCATCACCCGGTCGAACACCTCGGGGGGCACGTCGTCGAACTGACCGTAGGCGACGACCGCGGCCGCGTGCACCACGACGTCGACCCGTCCGAACCGGTCCACGGCGGCGTCGAAGAGCGCCTCCACGGACGCCGGGTCGGCCACGTCGGTCGGCACCGTGAGCACGTCGGCCCCGCCCAGGCCGGCCGCGGTGGCGGCCAGGGCCTCCGCCGATCGCGAGGCGAGCACGACCCGATCGCCCTGCGCCGCAAACAGTTCGGCCGTGGCACGGCCGATGCCGCTCGACGCGCCCGTCACCAGGATCACTCGGCTCATGACGATCAAGTGCCCAGCCCGGGTGCATCCTGAACGCGAGCGATGCCACCGGAGCTAGCGCAGTGCAACCGCCGTGGGCTCCAGCGGATCGGGCAGGAACGACGAACCGGCGAGGTAGGCGTCGACGCCCGCCGCTGCGGACCGGCCTTCGGCGATCGCCCAGACGATCAGCGACTGCCCGCGCCCGGCGTCGCCGGCGACGAAGACGCCGGGCACGGACGTCATGTAGTTCTCGTCGCGCACGATCGTTCCGCGCTTGCCGATGTCGACGCCGAGACCGTCCAGCAGGCCCGGCCGCTCCGGCCCGACGAAACCGAGCGCGATCAGGATCATGTCGCAGTCGAGATGGAACTCGGTGCCCTCGTTGGGGATGAACCCGCCGGGGATGCGGGTGCCCTCGACCAGGTGCAGGCCGGTCACCTTGCCGTCCCTGCCCTCGATGGACGTGGAGTTGACGCCGAAGACCCGCTCGCCGCCCTCCTCGTGCGCGGCCGAGATCCGGAGCATCACCGGGTAGGTCGGCCATGGTGTGGACGGGTCGCGGGTGGCCGGCGGCATCACATGGATGTCCAGCTGGGTGACCGACGCCGCGTTCTGCCGCAGCGCCGTGCCGTAGCAGTCGGCGCCCGTGTCGCCGCCGCCGATGATCACCACCTTCTTGCCCTCTGCGGAGATGTCGACGGCCTTCCTGGTGCCCTCGCAGACCTCGTTCTGCTGCACCAGGTAGTCCATCGCGATGTGCACGCCGTCGAGATGCCGGCCGTCCACGGTCAGCTCGCGCGGCACCGTCGAACCCGTCGCGAGAACGACGGCGTCGAACTCGGAGCGCAGCTGCTCGACCGTCAGGTCGACGCCGACGGCGCAGCCGGCGACGAACCGGACACCCTCGGCCGCCATCTGCGCGAGGCGACGGTCGAGCACCTGACGGTCCATCTTGAACTCGGGAATGCCGTAGCGCATCAGGCCGCCGATCCGGCGATCCCGCTCGTACACCGTGACCTCGTGCCCGGCCCGCGCCAGCTGCTGCGCCGCGGCCAGCCCGGCGGGCCCGGAGCCGACGACGGCGACCGAGCGCCCGGTCGACTGCTCGGAGGGCCGCGGCTCGAGTCCGTAGCCGTCGGCGATGGCCCGGTCCGCGATCTCCTGCTCCACCAGCTTGATCGCGACCGGGTCGTCGCCGATGCCGAGCACGCAGGCCGCCTCACACGGGGCGGGGCAGAGCCGTCCGGTGAACTCGGGAAAGTTGTTGGTGGCGTGCAGCCGGTCCGACGCCTCCCGCCACTTCCCGGTGCGCACCAGGTCGTTCCACTCCGGGATGATGTTTCCCAGCGGACATCCCTGATGGCAGAACGGGATTCCGCAGTCCATGCAGCGGGCGGCCTGGCTGCGCGTGTCCTGCTCGTCGAACGGCTCGTACACCTCGCCCCAGTCGCGCAGGCGCAGCGGGACGGGTCGGCGGGCGGGCGTCTGCCGCCCGTACTTCAGGAACCCGCTGGGGTCAGCCATGGCTGGCCTCCATGATCATCTCGTCGGCGTCGAGACCGCGGGCGGCCGCCTCGGCGCGGACCTCGAGCGCCCGGCGGTAGTCGCGCGGCATCACCCGGGAGAACCGGACGGCGGCGACCGGCCAGTCGGCCAGCAGGGCGGCCGCGATCCGGGAGCCGGTCAGCTTGGCGTGCGAGCTGATCACCTCGCCGAGCCACAGCACCTCGTCGGCGGCGAGCGCCTCCAGGTCCACCAGTTCGGGATTCACCTTGGCCGGTTCCGGATCGAGCAGGTACGCGATGCCGCCGCTCATCCCGGCGCCGACGTTGCGCCCGGTCCGGCCGAGGATGACCACGCGGCCGCCGGTCATGTACTCGCAGGCGTGGTCCCCGGTGCCCTCGGTGACCATCAGCGCGCCGGAGTTGCGCACGGCGAACCGCTCGCCCACCCGGCCACGCAGGTAGAGCTCGCCGGAGGTGGCGCCGTAGCCGATGGTGTTGCCGGCGATCACCTGGGTCTTCACCCCCGGCGCCTGCGACGGCGAGTTCTCGTCCGGCCGCACGATGATCCGGCCGCCCGACAGCCCCTTGCCGACGTAGTCGTTCGCGTCGCCGACCAGGGTGATGCTGATTCCGCGCGGCAGGAAGGCGCCGAGCGACTGGCCGGCGGTCCCGGCCAGGTTGACGTCGATGGTGTTGTCCGGCAACCCATCCGGCCCGAAGATGCGCGTCACCTCGGACCCGAGCATGGTGCCGGCCGTGCGGTCGACGTTGCGGATCGGCAGGTCGATGCGAACGCGCCTGGCGTCCTGCAGGGCCGGGGCGGCCAGCTCGATCAGCTTCGCGTCCAACGTCTGTCGACAGGTCGTGCTTCGCCGGGTGGGTGCACGAGTGGTCGCTGGTCGATGTCGGCGATCCGGAGCAGCGGCGCGAGGTCCAGGCCGCGCGCCCGGTGGTGCTCGACGGCGCCCGAGACGTCCAGCATCTCGGCGTGCCCGACGGCCTCGGACACGGACCGGAATCCGAGCTCCGCCAGGTACTCCCGGACCTGCTCGGCGAGGTACAGGAAGAACGTCTCGACGAACTCCGGGGTGCCGGTGTACCGCTCGCGCAGCACCGGGTTCTGGGTGGCGATGCCGACCGGGCAGGTGTCCAGGTGGCAGACCCGCATCATCACGCAGCCGGCGACGACGAGCGGCGCGGTGGAGAAGCCGAACTCCTCGGCGCCCAGCAGCATCGCGACGACGACGTCGCGCGGCGTCTTCAACCCGCCGTCGACCTGCACCCTGACCTGCTCGCGGAGCCGGTTCAGCCGCAGCGTCTGCTGGGCCTCGGCCAGCCCGAGCTCCCACGGCTGGCCGGTGTGCTTGAGCGAGGTCAGCGCGCGCCGCGCCGGTGCCGCCGTCGTGGCCGGCGACGATCACCTTGTCGGCGTGCGCCTTGGTCACGCCGGCGGCGACGGTGCCGACACCGGGCACCGAGACCAGCTTGACCGACACCCCGGCCCGCGGGTTGGCGTTGCGCAGGTCGTGGATCAGCTGCTTGAGATCCTCGATGGAGTAGATGTCGTGGTGCGGCGGCGGCGAGATCAGCCCGACCCCCGCGGTGGCGTGCCGGGTGGCGGCGATCCACGGGTAGACCTTGCTGCCGGGCAGCTGGCCGCCCTCGCCGGGCTTGGCGCCCTGCGCCATCTTGATCTGGATCTCGGCCGCGTTGACCAGGTAGGCGCTGGTCACCCCGAAGCGGCCGGACGCCACCTGCTTGATCGCCGACCGGCGGACCGGGTCGAGCAGCCGCTCGACGTCCTCGCCGCCCTCGCCGGTGTTGGACTTGCCGCCGAGCCGGTTCATCGCGATGGCGAGCGTCTGGTGCGCCTCCATCGAGATCGAGCCGTACGACATCGCACCGGTGACGAACCGCTTGACGATCTCCGATGGCCGGCTCCACCTCGTCGAGCGGCACCGGCGGCCGCTCCCCCGTCCGCAGCTCGAAGAGCCCGCGCAGGGTGCCGCCCTTGCGGGACAGCTCGTCGACCGTCCTGGCGTACCGGCGGAACACCGACTCCTGCTTGCTGCGGGTCGAATGCTGCAGCAGGTAGACCGTTTCCGGGTTGAACAGGTGGATCTCGCCCTCGCGGCGCCACTGGTACTGGCCGCCGATCTCCAGTCCGCGGTGCTCCAGGGTGCGCGGGTTGGGCACGAACGCCAGCGCGTGCCGGCGCTGCACGTCGCCGGCGATGGTCGCCAGGCCGCTGCCGCCGGTGCGGGTGGTGGTGCCGGTGAAGTACTCGTCCAGCACGTCGGAGTCGATGCCGAACACGGCGAACACCTGCGCCGCCGGTAGGAGCCGACGGTGGAGATGCCCATCTTGCTCATCACCTTGAGCACGCCCTTGCCGAGCGCGTACACCGTGTTCCTGACCGCCTTCTCGGGCGTCACGTCGCCCAGCAGGCCGTGCCGGGCGAGGTCCTCGGCCGCTCTCCAGCGCCAGGTACGGGTTCACCGCGCCGGCGCCGTAGCCGAGCAGCAGCGCGACGTGGTGCACCTCCCGCGCGTCGCCCGACTCGACGACGAGCGCGACCTTGGTCCGGGACTTGCGGCGCACCAGGTGCTGGTGCATCGCGGAGGTGAGCAGCAGGGAGGGGATCGGGGCCCGTTCGGCGGTGGAGTGCCGGTCGGACAGCATGATGACCCGCGCGCCGGCGGCGATGGCCTCGTCGGTCTCCCACCGACATCGCTCGATCGCGTCGCTCAGCGCCTCGGCGCCGCCCTGCACGTCGTACAGGCCCGAGATCGTCGCCGAGGCGAAGCCCGGCAGGTTGCCGTCCTCGTTCATCCGCATCAGCTTGGCGAGGTCGTCGTTGTCCAGCACCGGGAACGGCAGCACGATCTGCCGGCAGGAGGCCGGGCCCGGTTCCAGCAGGTTCTGCCTCCGGGCCGATGACGCTGGACAGCGACGTGACCACCGCCTCCCGGATGGCGTCCAGCGGCGGGTTCGTGACCTGCGCGAAGAGCTGGCTGAAGTAGTCGAAGATCAGCCGCGGCCGGCTCGGACAGCACCGCCTCGGGGGTGTCGGTGCCCATCGAGCCGATGCCCTCGGCGCCGGTCGCGGCCATCGGCGCGACCAGCACCCGCAGCTCCTCCTCGGTGTAGCCGAAGATCTTCTGCCGCTGCAGCACGCTGCGGTGCGAGACGGTGATGTGCGCGCGCGGCGGCAGGTCGGCCAGGCGCATCAGGCCGGCGTGCACCCAGTCCCGGTACGGCTGCTCGGCGGCCAGCGCCGTCTTGATCTCGGTGTCGTTGAGGATGCGCCCCTGGTCGGTGTCGACCAGGAACATCCGGCCGGGCTGCAGCCGGCCGCGCTCGACCACCTTCTCCGGCGGGATCGGCAGCACGCCGGCCTCGGAGGCCAGCACGACCGTGTCGTCGGTGGTCAGCCACCAGCGGCCGGGCCGCAGCCCGTTCCGGTCCAGCACCGCGCCGAGCACCGTGCCGTCGGTGAAGGTCACGCAGGCCGGACCGTCCCACGGCTCGATCAGCGAGGCGTGGAACTCGGCGAACCCGCGGATCGCCGGGTCGAGGGTGGCGTTGTTCTCCCACGCCTCCGGGATCATCATCATCACCGCGTGCGGCAGCGTGCGGCCGCCGAGGTGCAGCAGCTCCAGCACCTCGTCGAAGGACGCCGAGTCCGACGCGCCCGGCGTGCAGATCGGGAAGACCCGCGACAGATCCCCCGGGATCAGGTCCGACGCCAGCATCGCCTCGCGGGCGCGCATCCGGTTGCGGTTGCCGCGCACCGTGTTGATCTCGCCGTTGTGCGCGATGTACCGGAACGGGTGTGCCAGCGGCCACGCCGGGAAGGTGTTGGTGGAGAACCGCGAGTGCACGATCGCGATCGCGCTCTCGGTGCGCTCGTCGGTGATGTCCGGGTAGAACGCGGGCAACTGGGCGGTGGTGAGCATGCCCTTGTAGACGAGCGTCCGGCTGGACAGCGACGCGAAGTAGACGCCGGCCGCCTCGCCCAGTTCCGCCGCCGTCTCCTGCTCGATCCGCTTGCGCGCCGGGTAGACCAGCCGGTCCAGGTCGACGCCGGACGGCTGGGTGCCGTCCCCGCGGGCCGGTCCGGCCAGGAACAGCTGCTCGAAGTCGGGCATGACGTCGAGCGCCATCTGGCCGACGCCGGCGCCGCCCGGCTCGGTCGGCACCGCCCGCCAGCCGAGCAGGTCCAGCCCCTCGTCGGCGACGATCCGCTCGACGATCTCCTTGGCCTCGGCCCGCAGGTCGCGGTCGGGCGGCAGGAACGCCAGGCCCGACGGCGTACGCCTGGCCGTGCAGCGGGTCGACCGCGGTCGGCAGCGGGAAGTCCGTGCTCGCGCGGAGCAGCGCGTCCGGGACCTGGATCAGGATCCCGGCGCCGTCGCCGACGGCCGGATCGGCGCCCGCGGCGCCGCGGTGGTCCAGGTTGATCAGCGCCGTGATGCCGTCCGCGACGATCGAGTGGCTGCGCCGGCCCTTGATGTCCGCGACGGCGGCGACGCCGCAGGCGTCACGCTCGAAGCTGGGGTCGTACAGCCCCTGGGGGGCGGGTGTTGCCGAGTACTGCACGGCAGACCTCCCGTCGTCGGCGGGGCGCCCCGGCTCGCGGCGGCGCTGGATTCGGCGATGCGTGCCCGTGGGGGCGGTTGGTTCCTGCGGCCCGGTGGATCGGCGTACTCCACCCGGCTCGGCGCCTGCGCGGCGGGGAGACGGCTGGTCGCCGTCGCCGAACCTCGACCGGCGGGGTGTCCGCCTCGTGGTGCCGGGCCTCGCGCATCACTTCGCGGACCACGGGGACGACGGTGGCCCAGTGCCAGCAAAGTTACCGCACCCCCGGCGCGGGCCGGTACCACCGAGGCGGTCGCGGAAGATCACGATCAGGCAGCGCCGGGACCCACCCGACCCCGCTGATCGGTCCCGATTCAGCCCGCGGCCCACTCGATCCGCCGATGGGTGCCGGGTGGTGCCAGGAACTCCAGCAGCCGGTCCCCGCTCGTGCTCGACCCCGTCGCGGTCGACCTTCGCGCGCGCGGCGACCGGGCGCGCGGCGGCGAGCGGCGAGATGCGCAGCACGGCCAGCTCGGGACCGATGTCCACGGTCCAGGTCGCGGCCACCCGGCCGTCGAGGAGCAGGAACCGTGCCCCGGCGACGCTCAGGCCCCGGTCGGCGGCGTCGATGATCCGCGACCTGTCGTCGTAGCCGAGCACGGCGTTGTCGAAGGCGGGCAGGAACCGCGGCGGCGCGGGAATGTCCGGGTCGGGCAGCGGCGCGTCGGGCCGATCGAGCAGCAGCCGGCCGCGCTCGTCGCGGAAGGTGCGCAAGGCCGGCCGGAGCCGGTCGATCGCCGCGGGCAGGCCTGCAGGCCCGACCAGGCCGCGCCTGCAGGCCGACCAGGTGCCGGACCGCGTCGATCGGCGATAGCGGGGACCGCTCGAGCAGCAGGTTCCTGGCGAGCAGCGCCCGGTTCAGCTCGCGCCGGCCCAACACCCGGGTCAGGTGGCCCCCGATCGGCCGGCGCCTCCCTCGTCGCCGGCGCCGTCGGCGATCCCGGCCGTCCCGGCGGTCCCGCCCGTGCGGTCCGACTGCTCGCCGCCCGGTCGCCCGGGCGAGTCGGGATTCGACGCGACCTCCGACACCGGCTCGAGAACGGGCTCCGCCGCAGGGTCGTCGACCTCGCCCCGCCGCGCCGGACCGCGCACCAGCGCCGGATCCTCGCGGCCGACGTTCCGGCGCAGATACAGGAACAGCAGCGCGCCGAGGAAGACCGCGATCGAGGTGAAGACGTTGATCCGCAGCCCGAGGAAGTGGTTCGCCGGGTCGATCCGCAGCATCTCGATCCAGGTGCGGCCGAGCGTGTAGCCCGCGACGTACACGGCGCAGGCGCGCCCGCCGCCGAGCTGGAACCGGCGGTCCGCCCAGACCACCAGTGCGGCGACGCCCAGGCACCAGAGGATCTCGTACAGGAACGTCGGCTGATAGACGCCGCAGAGAACCTCGGGCGTCGCCTTGACGTACTCCGTCGGGAATTCGCAGTTCCCGACGGCCGGCACCACGCCGGCCACGCCGCCGGGGGTCCGGACGAAGACCTCCAGGCCCCATGGCACCGTCGTCGGCGCGCCGAACAGCTCCTGGTTGAAGTAGTTGCCGAGCCGGCCGATCGCCTGCGCGACCGCGACGCCCGGCGCGACCGAGTCGGCGTACGCGCTCAGCGGCACCTTGTAGTACCGGCAGCCGAGCCAGGCGCCGAACGCGCCGAACGCGATCGCGCCCCAGATGCCGAGGCCACCGTTCCAGATGGCGAAGGCGTTCCAGGGGTTGCGCCCCTCGCCGAAGTACAGCTGGTTGTCGGTGATCACGTGGTAGATCCGGCCGCCGACGATGCCGAACGGGACGGCGAACACGGAGACGTCGGTGACGCGGCCGCGGCGCCCGCCGCGGGCGACGAATCGCTTGTTGCCCCACCAGACGGCGACCACGATGCCGATGATGATGAAGACGGCGTACGCGCGGACGGCGATCGGGCCGACGTACCAGACCCCCTGCGGCGGCGACGGGAACATCGCGAGCACCGGCGTCATGAGCGGCCCGCCCGGACGCCGTCGGCGAGTTCGCCGGCCAGATCCCGCACGGCGGACGCTCCCCCGCGCTCGGCCGCAGAGACGAACGCCGAGCCGACGATCACGGCGTCCGCGAACCCGGCGATCTGCGCGGCCTGCTCAGCCGTGCGCACGCCCAGCCCGACGCCGATCGGCAGGTCCGTGAGCTGCCGGCAGCGGGCCACCAGCTCCGGCGCCGCGTTCGACACCTGGTCGCGGGCGCCGGTCACCCCCATGGTCGAGGCGGCGTACAGGAAGCCGCGGGTCGCCGCGGCCGTGCGGGCGATGCGCTCCGCCGGCGACGACGGCGCGACGAGGAAGATCGGCGCCAGGCCGTACTTCTCGGTGGCGGCGAGCCACGGATCGGCCTCGTCCACGATCAGGTCGGGGGTGATGACCCCCGACCCGCCGGCGGCCGCGAGATCCTCGGCGAAGGCATCGACCCCGTGCGCGAGTACCGGGTTGAAGTAGGTCATCACGACCGCGGGGCCGGCCGCGGTCACCGATTCCACCACGTCGAACACCTGCCGGACCCGGAACCCGCCCGCCAGCGCCGTCTGCGCCGCCTGCTGGATGACCGGCCCGTCGAGCACCGGATCGGAGAACGGCAGCCCCACCTCGACCAGGTCGCAGCCGCCGTCGAGCATCGCGGTCAGCAGGTCGACCGAACCGCTCACCGTCGGGTACCCCGCGGGCAGGTAGCCGACGAGGGCGGAGCGGCCGTGGTGGGCGGCGGTCCGGAAGAGGTCGTCCAGCCGCGTCATGACGTCCCGCCCGCCGGCCCGGGCGGCCCCGCGGTGCCGCCCGGCGCCGAGCTGTCCCCGACGGACTCCGCGCCGGCGAGGTCGAACCACGCCATCGCGGTCTGCATGTCCTTGTCGCCGCGACCGGACAGGTTGACCAGCACGATGCCGTCCGGCCCGATCTCCGCGGCCAGGTCCAGCGCGCCGGCGACGGCGTGCGCCGACTCGATCGCGGGGATGATCCCCTCGGTCCTCGACAGCAGGGCGAAGGCGTCCATCGCGGCGGTGTCGGTGACGGGCCGGTACTCGGCGCGGCCGATCTCGAACAGGTGGGAGTGCTCCGGTCCGACGCCCGGGTAGTCCAGTCCGGCGCTGATCGAGTGCGACTCGACGATCTGACCGTCCTCGTCCTGCAGCAGGAAGGAGCGGGCGCCGTGCAACACCCCGACGGTGCCGCCGCTGATCGTCGCCGCGTGCCGGCCGGTGTCCATGCCGTCGCCGCCAGCCTCGAGGCCGACCAGCCGCACGCCGGGATCGTCGAGGAAGGCGTGGAAGGCGCCGATGGCGTTCGACCCGCCGCCGACGCACGCCGCGACGGCGTCCGGCAGCCGGCCGGTGAGCTCGAGCACCTGCGCCCTGGCCTCCAGCCCGATGACCCGCTGGAAGTCGCGCACGATCACCGGGAACGGGTGCGGCCCGCCGACGGTGCCGAAGAGATAGAACGTGTGGTCCACGTTCGTCACCCAGTCGCGGAACGCCTCGTTGATGGCGTCCTTCAGCGTCGCCGAACCGGAGTCGACGGCGATCACCCGCGCGCCGAGCAGCCGCATCCGCGCGACGTTGAGAGCCTGTCGTTCGGTGTCCACCCGGCCCATGTAGACGCAGCATTCGAGGCCGAGCAGCGCCGCCGCGGTCGCGGTGGCCACGCCGTGCTGACCGGCGCCGGTCTCCGCGATCACCCGGCGCTTGCCCATCTGCTTCGCCAGCAATGCCTGGCCGAGCACATTGTTGATCTTGTGGCTGCCGGTGTGGTTGAGGTCCTCGCGCTTGAGCAGGATCCGCGCGCCGCCGACGTGCTCGGTGAGCCGGGCCGCATCCGTCAACGGGCTCGGCCGGCCGGCGTAGGTGCGGGCGAGCCGGTCCAGCTCGGCGAGGAAGACGGGATCCCGTCGCGCCTTGCGGTAGTACTCGGCCACCTCGTCCAGCGCGTCGACGAGCGCCTCGGGCAGCCAGCGGCCACCGAAGGAGCCGAAGTACCCCCGCTCGTCCGGGTCGTGGCTGGTGCCGGCCAGCCCCTCCGACGCCGTCGGGAGGTGGTCGGCGGCGCGGCCGGAGAGCTGGTCCTGCGACATCGAAGTCAGCGACCCGGTGTCAGCGGGCCGGGCGCGGGCATGACGGATGGGACCCGGCGGTGACCAGGTCCGCCACGGCGGACCTGGGGTCGCCGCTGGTCACCAGGCCCTCCCCGACGAGGACGGCGTCCGCGCCGGCGCCGGCGTAGGCCAGCAGGTCCGACGGTCCGCGCACGCCGGACTCGGCGACCATGACGATGCCGCTGGGCATGCCGGGGGCGATGCGGGAGAACACGTCTCGGTCGACGGTCAGGGTGGTGAGGTCGCGGGCGTTCACCCCGATCACCCGCGCGCCGGCGGACAGCGCGCGGTCCGCCTCGGCCTCGGTGTGCACCTCGACCAGCGCCGTCATGCCGAGCGATTCGATCCGCTCGAGCAGGCCGAGCAACACGTTCTGTTCCAGCGCGGCCACGATCAGTAACACGAGATCCGCACCGTGCGCGCGTGCCTCGTGCACCTGGTACGGGCTGACCACGAAGTCCTTGCGCAGCACCGGGATGTCGACGGCCTTGCGCACCTCATCCAGATCGGCCAGCGAGCCGCCGAACCGGCGGCTCTCCGTGAGCACCGAGATCGCCCGCGCGCCACCGTCGGCGTACATCTGCGCCAGCGCCGCCGGGTCGTCGATGGAAGCCAGCGAGCCGCGAGACGGGCTGGCGCGCTTGACCTCTGCGATCACCCCGACGCCGGGTTCCAGGAGCACCGGCAGGACGTCCAGCGGCGCCGGCATTGTCGCCGCGCGGGCCTTGACCTCGGAGAGCGGGATCCGGGATTCGCGGGCGGCGAGATCCTCACGCACTCCGGCGAGGATCGCCTCCAGCACGTTCACCCGCTCGCCTCCCTGTCCGTGTCGGGATTCTGACTCCGCGACATCGTTCGTGACGGTGATCCCCGGCTGTCGTTCCGCGCACTCGCAGCGGGTGGCTGTCCTGGGCGGGCGACCCGGTCATCGTAGCGGCCGGCGGGGGGCGAATCGGACGCGGCGTCCGGCGCATCGACGGCGGGGCCCGCGGCCTCGCCGACTCCGGGCTCGGCAGCGGGGCCGGGCCCGGCACCGGCGGCGGGGTCTGCGGCCGAGTGGGCGGCGGGGGTCGTGGCGCTGTCGGCGGTCCGGTCGGCGGTCCGGTCGGTCGGTCGGGTCGGCCCCCGCGTCGAGGGCCCGCCAGAGGTCGACGTCGGACGGATCGGCGCCCGCCCGGCGGGCGTCCGCCGTCGGGATGGCGCTCGAGATCGGTGCCGTCGGCGCGTCGTACCGGGCGCCGAGGCGACGGCCGCCGACGCCGGCCGCGACGAGCGCGCCCGCGGTGACGATGAGCAGCCCGGCCAGCGCGGCCAGCAGCGGACCGAGCGGCCGGACCGTGCCGGCGGCACCGGCCGCGCCGAACAGCGCCGCCACCGACCTCACGGCGATGAGCAGCCCGCCCGCGGCGACCAGGATCCCGACCACCCTGCGCGGCCAGCCCCTGGTGGCGAAGGTGGCGCCCACGCCCGCGAGCGCGACGAGCGCGACCGGCACGAGTTCGGGCACCAGGTCGGCACCGGTCTGCTGCACGGGTCCGGTCAGCGCGCCCGTGCGGTCGTCCGTGGTCCAGGTCAGCGCGGCGGCCGCGGCGGCCAGCGCGGCGCCGGCGACGGCGCTGCCGACCACGGCCAGGATCCCGGCCCGGCCGCGGCCGGCGGGCGCGCGTCCCCGATCCGACGCCCGGCCCGCGGCCGGGCCGGGGTCGGCCGGATCGCCCTCAGTCACCGAGCACCGGGCGCAGGGTGGCCGCGGAGCCGACCGCGCTGATCACCGCGGCCGCCTTGCCCTGGCACTCCGCGTCCTCGTTCGCCGGCACGGAGTCGGCGACCACCCCAGCGCCCGCCTGCACGCGGGCCACGCCGCCGGCGACGAGCGCGGTGCGGATGGTGATCGCGGTGTCGGCGTCTCCCGCGAAGTCGAGGTAGCCGACAACGCCGCCGTACACGCCGCGCCGGCTGCCCTCGAGCTCGTCGATGATCTGCATCGCCCGCGGTTTCGGCGCGCCGGACAGCGTGCCCGCCGGGAAGCAGGCGGTCAGCGCATCGAAGGCGGTGCGACCCGGCGCGAGCCGGCCGACCACCGTCGACACGATGTGCATGACGTGGCTGTACCGCTCGATGGTGAAGAAGTCGACGACCCGGACGCTGCCCGCCGCGCACACCCGGCCGAGGTCGTTGCGGCCGAGGTCGACGAGCATCACGTGCTCGCTGCGCTCCTTGGCGTCGGCGAGCAGATCCTTGGCCAGCCAGACGTCGTCCTCGTCGGTCTCGCCGCGTGGCCGGGTACCGGCGATCGGGTGCATGGTCACCTGCCCCTCCCGGACGGTGACCAGCGCCTCGGGCGACGACCCGACCACCGCGATCGGCTCGCCGCCCGGGGTCGGCAGCCGGAGCACGTACATGTAGGGACTCGGATTGGTGGCCCGGAGCACCCGGTAGATGTCGAGCGGGTCCGCCGCGGTGGGCACGTCGAAGCGCTGGGACAGCACGATCTGGAAGGCGTCGCCCGCGCGGATGTGCTCCTTCGCCCGCTCCACCAGGCTGCGGTACCGCTCGGAGTCCATCTGCCGGTGCACCTCGACGGGCGCGGGCCCGAACACCGCGGCGGGCAGCGCGGACGGCCGGGCCAGCTGCCGGCTCATGCCGTCCAGCCGGCGAACGGCGTCCTCGTAGGCCTCGTCCACCCGCTCGTCGGAGCCGTCCCAGTTGATGGCGTTGGCGATCAGGGTGACCGTGCCCTCGTGGTGATCCAGTGCGGCCAGGTCGGCCGCCAGCATCATCACCAGCTCGGGGACGGCGACCTCGGGGCGACCGCCGTCGGCCGTCCCGGCCTCCCCCGCGGCCGTCCGCCCCGCGTCGATGCGCTCGAGCCGCCGCACGATGTCGTAGCCGAGGTAGCCGACCATGCCACCGGTCAGCGGCGGCAGCCCGGCGAGCGGCTCGGTGTGCAGGCGCCCGAGCGTCTCGGCCAGCGCGCGCAGCGGATCGCCGCCGTCGGGCATGCCCTCGGGCGGCCGGCCGAGCCAGACCGCCGACCCCGCCCTGCTCGGTCAGCACGGCCGGCGCGGAGACGCCGACGAACGACCACCGCGACCAGGACCGCCCGTTCTCCGCCGACTCCAGGAGGAAGGTGCCGGGACGGTCGCCGGCCAGGGTCGCGTACAGGCCGACCGGGGTGATCGCGTCGGCCAGCAGCCGGCGGGTCACCGGGATCACCCGGCGGTCCACCGCGAGCGCCCGGAACTCCGCGCGGCTGGGCCGCACCTCGCCGAGCGCGGGGCCGGGCCGGATCGGCGGCGAGACGGTGGGGACGGACATGGCCGTCATTCTGCCGGTCCGGTGGCGGCGCCCCGGAAGGCTGCGGAGGCGCAGAGACGTGTGACGTCGCTCAATTTGTCTGGACATATAGACAAAAACGGCTAGGTTCGAGCACGTCAGGGATTCGAGACCGTCCGGGAGGGTGGAGCAAGCCGTGTCAGCGCCGCCCTTCGAGCTGGACAGGTCCGTGCCGGTGCCGCTGCATCACCAACTCGCGAGCGCGATCGAGTCCGCCATCTCGGCGGGCGAGCTGCCGGCCGGCGCGCGCATCGCGAACGAGCTGGAACTCAGCGCGCTGCTGGGTGTCTCGCGCGGCACCGTGCGCCGGGCGATCGACAGCCTGGTGCGCAGGGGTCTGCTGGTGCGGCGCCGCGGGCTGGGCACGCATGTGGTCGAGGGCGCCGGCATGGTGCGTCCGCTGCAGCTCTCGAGCCTGCACCAGGATCTCGGACGGGCGGGCCAGCGGCCCAGCACCCGGGTGCTGGTCAACGACGTGGTGCCGGCGCCCGACGACGTCGCCGAGACGATGCAGCTCGACGCGCGCCGACCCGTGCTGCATCTGCGCCGCCTGCGGATGGCGCACGGCGAACCGCTGGCGCTGATGGAGAACTTCCTGCCGGGCGAGCTGGCCGATGTCGGCCGGCACGATCTCGAGCGGATCGGCCTGTACGACGCCCTGCGCCGGGCCGGCGTGCACCTGCGGGTCGCCCAGCAGCGCATCGGCGCCCGCACCGGCTCGCCCGAGGAATGCCGGATGCTCGGCGAACCCGCAGAGGCACCGCTGCTGACGATGGAACGCGTCACGCACGACGACACCGGCCGTCCCGTCGAGTGGGGCCGGCATCTCTACCGTCCGGATCGATACGCGTACGCGGTGACTCTGGTCGGCCGATGAGGAGCCCGTCATGCCCCTGGTGAGGATCGACGTGCAGGCGGGACGCTCGCCGGAGCAGGTGCGCCACATCGCGGACGCCGTGCAGGAGGTCATGCTCGCCGAGTTCGCCGCGCCACCGCGCGACCGGTACCAGATCATCACCGAGCACCCGGTCGGGCACATCATCGCCGAGGACACCGGTCTCGGGATCGAGCGCACCGACGGAGTCGTGGTGGTGCAGATCTTCCAGCAGGGCCGCAGCCAGCAGCAGAAGGTGGCCGCCTACGCGGCGCTCGCCGAGCGGCTGGCCGAGTGTGACGTGCTGCCGGGCGATCTCATCGTGTCCGTCGTCGGGAACAAGCCCGAAGACTGGTCTTTCGGCCACGGCCGCGCCCAGTTCCTGACCGGCGAGCTCTAGTCCGGGCCGGCGGGGGCGGCCACCGGGCCGCCGTCGAAACACGTGCGGGTCCCGGTGTGGCAGGCCACCCCGGTCTGGTCGACCAGGACGAGCACCGTGTCGCCGTCGCAGTCCGCGCGCAGCTCGACCACCCGCTGCGTGTTCCCGGACGTCCCGCCCTTGACCCACAGCTCCCGACGGGACCGCGAGAAGTACGTGCCCGCACCGGTTGTCAGGGCCCGGCGGACGGCCTCGGCGTCCATCCAGGCCACCATCAGCACCTCGCGGGTGTCGACCTGCTGGACGACCGCGCAGACCAGGCCCTGATCGTCGAACCGCAGGGCACGGATGAAGTGCTCGACGTCGCGCGGCGCGGCGGTCATGGCCGAACAGCGGCGAGGGCCTGGCGGACGGGGTGACCAGCGGCCGCGAGCTCCGACTTGACCTGCTCGATCGACAGCTCCGCGAAGTGGAACACCGACGCGGCGAGCACGGCGTCCGCCCCGGCCGCCACCGCCTCGGGGAAGTGGGTGAGCGCGCCGGCGCCGCCGGACGCGATCAGCGGCACCCCGACCGCGGCACGGATCGCGGCCAGCATCGACAGGTCGAACCCGTCCTTGGTGCCGTCGGCGTCCATCGAGGTCAGCAGGATCTCGCCGGCGCCGGCCGCCTCGGCCCGCTCGGCCCAGGCCACCGCGTCGATCCCGGTGCCCCGCCGGCCGCCGTGGGTCGTCACCTCGAAGCCGGACGGGCAGGCCGGCCCGGTCGGCCCGGTCGGCGCGGTCGCCGCGTCCACCCGCCGCGCGTCGATCGCCAGCACCACGCACTGCGAGCCGAACCGCTGCGCCGCCTCGGACAGGAAGTCCGGCCGGGCCACCGCCGCGGAGTTGATCGACACCTTGTCGGCGCCGGCGCGCAGCAGCGCGTCGATGTCGTCGGTCGTGCGCACCCCGCCGCCGACCGTGAGCGGGATGAAGACCTGCTCCGCCGTGCGCCGGATCATGTCGTGGGCGCTCGCGCGGTTGTCGCTGGTCGCGGTGATGTCCAGGAACGTCAGCTCGTCGGCGCCCTCGGCGTCGTACCGCCGGGCCAGCTCGACCGGGTCGCCGGCGTCGACGAGGTCGACGAAATTGACGCCCTTGACCACCCGGCCCTCCGAGACGTCGAGGCAGGGGATCACGCGCACGGCGACCGGCATGGGTCCAGCGTACGAACGCGGCCGTGACGGCGGTGCGCGGCCGTCGGGCGGCGTACGACACGATGGCCGATGTGCAGGCACCACCGGTTCCCGCGTTGACCGCCGACGAGGCCGCCGCCGTGGCGGCCGGGTTCGACCTGGGGTCGGTGCTCGGGCACCACGGCCCGACGGCGCGCGGCGAGGCGGGCTGGGTGTTCTCGGTGACCACCGACCGCGGGCGCTGGGCCGTCAAGCGGCCGATCCGCCGGCAGACCGAGGCCGAGGTGATCGAGGATCGCGGGTTCGCGGCCGCCGCGGCGGCGGCGGGCGTGCCGACTCCGGCGATGATCTCCACGGTGGCCGGGGACGTGCTGCTGGACGTCGGCCCGGCGCAGTTCCGGGTCTACGAGTGGGTCGACCTCCTCGATCCCGACCCCGGGCTGGATCCGGCCGCAGTGGGCGCCGCGGTGGCGGGGCTGCACCGGTGCGGGTTCGCCGGGAGCCACGGCCTGCATCCCTGGTACAGCGAGCCCGTCGGCGCCGAGCGCTGGGACCAGCTGGTCCGGGACCTCACCGCCGCCGGCGCGCCGTTCGCCGCCGACCTGGCCGGCCTGCGCGACGAGATCGTGGCACTCGAGGGACTTCTCGAACCGATGTCGAACCTGATCACCTGCCACCGGGATCTCTTCGCGGACAACGTCCGGGCCACGGCGGCCGGCGCGATGGCGGTGATCGACTGGGACAACCAGGGTCTGGCCGACCCCGATCAGGAGCTGGCGTTCGTGCTGGTCGAGTTCGGCCGCGGATCGGCCGAGCGCGCGCGGCTGCTGGTGGACGGCTATCTGGAGGCGGGCGGGCCGGGCCGACTACGGCGGCCCGGGAACTTCTCGATGCTGATCGCCACCCTCGGGCACATCAACGAGCGCGCGTGCGCGCAGTGGCTGGCGCACCCGCCCGGCGATCCCGAGCGGGCGCGGATGGCCGATCTCTTCGCCGAGTTCAGCTCGGCCCCGGTGACCCCGACGTCCATCGACGCGCTGCTCGACGCGGTGGCCGACTGAGGGGTCCGCGAGAATGGCCGGGTGCCCACCTGGCTGACCGCCGTCCTCGCCGTGCTGATCCTGCTCGGCCTGGCGTACTGCTGGTGGCGCTTCGTGATGCGCGGGGACCGCTAGCGCGGGAGGGCGCGACGGGCCGCATCCCGGACACCTCGACGCCATCGTGTCGGCTCTCGATGATCGCGGAGAACTCGGAATCGTGCCGCAGACAGCGCAGTCGGTGGTTCGGGCCCGAGGAATCCGGTCCGCACCATTGCGGCGCGAATAGCACGCGCGTGACGTCGGAGATCCGGACATCCACCGGTGCAGGTTCGGGTTACTCTCGAGACGAGACCACTGAGAGACGGATCCGGCAACATGGAATATCACCTGGGCGTCGACCTCGGGACGACTTTCGCGGCGGCGGCCGCCGCGAGCGGTGACGCAACTGTGATGGTGGGACTCGGCAATCGTGCCCTGCAGATTCCGTCCGTCGTGTTCCTGCCCGACGATGGCCCAGATCTGTTCGGTGAGGCTGCCGATCTGCGTGCCTCGGCAGATCCGCGTTTCGGCGTTCGCGAATTCAAGCGGCGCATAGGCGATCCGGTTCCGCTGCTCGTGGCCGGCCGGCCGTTCTCGGCAGAATCGCTGAGCGGCAAGTTGCTCATCGGGATCATCGCGGTCTGCTCCGAGAGATTGGGCTCGGCACCGATAGACGTCACACTCACGCACCCCGCGCATTGGAGCTCATACAAGATCGATTCGCTGCGACATATCGCCGCGAAGGCCGATCTCGACGTGATCCGGACGTGCTCGGAACCGGCGGCAGCCGCGATCCAGTACGCGACCCAGGAGCGGGTACTCCCGGGCGATCGCCTGGTGATCTACGATCTGGGTGGCGGGACGTTCGATGCTGTGTGCTCGAGCGATCCGCGAAAGGCTTCTCTTTTTGCGGACCTCCGGTCGGCGTAGAGCATCTCGGTGGCGTCGACTTCGATGAGGCGGTCTTCCGTTGGGCCCTCGCGCAAGCGGGTGTTTCCCTTGGCGAAGTCGAACTGCAGGACCCATCCATGATCCTCGCTCTCAGACGCCTGCGGAGGGACTGCACGGCCGCCAAGGAAGCCTTGTCATTCGATGTCGAGGCACAGATTCCGTTGTCGCTGGCTCGGTCGACGGGGGTCCTGCGATTTACGCGCCCTGAATTCGAAGCACTGATCCGTCCCGCCATTCTGGAAACGATCGATGCAACCCGCCGGGCGATTCGACTGGCGGATTCAGAACCCAAGGATCTGTCAGCCATCTTGATGGTGGGCGGGTCGTCGCGCATACCGCTCGTGACCGAATTGCTGGGCGCACAGTTCAGATGCCCGCTCCGGGTGGACGCGCATCCCAAGGATCTGGTCGCCATGGGCGCGGCACGCGCGGCGCAGACGGGTGTCATCGACGTGATACCGACGACGTCGGCGGCGTCGTTCACATCGAAGGCACAGCCACTCGACGAAGCGTCGGAGCAACGGAATGATGTCGATCCGGGCACCGCGCACGCGCCGGGAACTCCCCCGAATCCACCGGCGGACGTGTCGCGCGATCGCCGACCTCCAACGGGTCGGCGCCGTTCTTCGCTGCTGGCGCTTGCCATCGGCGCATCGGCGGTCGTCGCCCTGCTCGTGGTCACCGTGGCGCTGTCCAAGGGGTGGGGCACGGGAACGACGGGGCCGGAGCAGTCGACGGAACCGTCGGCGGACGCGGTCACGGACGGCTCAGTCGCATCCGAGCAGGTCAGCTCGACCGCTGACTCCAGTGTCGCCGTTGTCCTTCCCGGCGGTCCCCCGCTGGCGCCGCAGGAGCTGGTTGCACCGTTGGTGGTGGATGGCCGCACCGACCTGTTTCGCGTGAACACCGACACCGGCGTCGTGACCGCGCGCCTGACCGAGACGGCGGCCGCCGATCGATCACCCGTGATCTCACCGGCTCGCCGCTCTTCGTGTACGGGGTGGTGTCCTCCGACGGACGAAGGCTTCATGTGATGGCTACCGACGGCTCCGGCGATCGCCTGCTCTTCGACTCACCCCCGGCCGGATGCGAGGAACAGTTTCGGCCGACGTGGAGTCCACTCGATCCCCAGTTGCTCGCGCTGGTCTGCATCGGCGTCGACGGCGTCTCGCGCCTCCAGTTGGTGCGCTTGGACGGCACGCTTGTCCGGGAGTTCAGCACCGGACTCGCCCGGGTCGGCGATGCAAGTTTTTCGCCGGACGGCTCGGCGCTGGTCTTCTGGGGCAGTTCCGTGTCCGCCGGGGATGGCGGCTCGCTGTTCCGAACGGAGATCGACGGAGCCGGCACGACGGACCGACTGACCGACCCAGCCCAAGGATTGGACGGTGACCCCCGCTGGTCGCCGGATTCGACAACCATCGTCTTCTGGCGAAGCCGGACGGTCGGGGCTCGCGGTGACCTTTTCGCCATCGACCAGGACGGCGGGAGCCCGCGGCAATTGACGGACGAGGGCGAAGTCGATGCGAATCCGGTCTGGTCTCCCGACGGCGAACGAATCGTCTTTGTGCGGATCCGTGCCGAGGAGGGCACGAATTCGAGCGGGCGGCTCTGGATCATGAGTCTGGGTGATGGCGAGGCGGCGCCGCTTCTCCGCGACGGTGCGGCCATCGCGGCATCCTCGGCCGCGTGGGCAACGGGATGAGCGACCGATCGCAAACGCGCGGGTCGCGGTGAATCCTGCGTTGCCCGATCGCGCAGTCGAATTCACCCGGCGAGGTGCCCCCGGGCCAATTGACAGTCGATCCGGCGGTGCAACGCTGAGCACGTGTCGGAGGCTCGCGGTCACGTTCGATCGTCGATCCCGCGTCGTCGGTCCGATGGTCCGAGGGGCGCGACGACCGAGCACGGTGACCCCTTGACCGATCGGCGCCCCGTCGGAGGGACGGCGGCGCTCCTGCGTTTGCAGCAGACGGCGGGCAATCGGGCCGCGCTGGCCGCCATCGGGCGCCGGCCGCCACCCGAGAGCCTCCCTCAGGTGCAGCGCGAGATGAAGTTCGAGATCCAGACGCCCAACCAGGTGTTCCGCAACGACGGCACCGCCACCGCGTTGGAGCGCAAGTACGGTCCCCAAGACTTCTTGGTGAAGGGTACTTCAGGCGTGCGGCTCGAGTCCGAGACCCGCGGTGCGCTGGAATTCGAGACCGGCTGGTCCAAGAAGTGGTCCAAACTGCGAGACCAGCTGACCGAGGCCGTTTCGATGGCTCGGAAGATGACGCCGGCGGCCGGCGCCATAGGCCGCATCCCGTTCCCATTCGACGTCGGACAGCTACGAGCCGGATCCCCCGGCGAGCTCAAGCGGGGCTTCTGGAAGCGACGCAAGGGCATGGAAGGCAGTAAGGAGAAGATCCTCGGCCGGACGGAGACACTCGAGGTGGAAGTCGGCGATCCCACCTGGAACTCCGGCTTCCAAACGTCCGAGAGCATCCTGCTCAGCCAGTACGAGTCCCTGCTCACCCAGCACGAATGGCCGGCATACCGTGATCCCCTCGTCGCCAGCGCTGACGGGATCGTCGACAGTGTGCGGCCGAAGGGCGGCAAGCCACTCGCGCTGGAGAATCTCCGCAACTTCGTCATGATGATCGTCAACTACATCAAACGCGGCCAGGGCGGCGAGGCCAGCGACAAGGCCGGGGCGTTCAAGGACGTGGCCGGTAAGCCCTCCAAGCAGGCCTTCACGCTCTTGAGCAGGACCGACTTCTCGTCGATCTACCGGACCCTCCTCAACAGGACCGAGCGACGGCTGTTCAGGAGGATCCTGAAACGACGCATCATCTTGACCGAGATGGGCATGAACCGACGCACTCCGTTCTTCGTTGCCGGTTTCGGCTCCCACGGCCACCACGCCGGGCCAACGGTGGCGGCCTGGTTGGCCGGCATTCCCCGAGGCGTGGACCGGCTGTCGGTGCAGAGCGACCCGGCGCTGAGCTCCGCCCAAGGCCGGCACGACGTCAACACCAAGCGGGGCAAGAAGGACACGCGACTGGTCAAGTTCGAGGTCAGGAATACGGTGCTGGGAGCGTTCAAGCCGGCGAGCGATTGGATCGACTATGCGCACGATCGGTTCATCGAGGCCGCCACGCTGCGCACGCGCAAGACCGGCAAGAAGGAGACCGGCCTGGAGCTGTGACCGCAACCTCACCGGCACCGAAAGCGCACCGGGTGAGGCCGGCTCGAGCGCCTGGACCCACATCGCCTCCTGTCGAACGCCGCCGTCGCACACGTCGACCGCGCCCGGAGGTGGATCTGGCGTCGGGCCACCGGCCTTCCGTCGTCGTCAGCCGAGCCAGGCGGTGACCTCCACCTCGACGAGCATCGCCGGATCGATCAGGCCGGCGACGACGACCATCGTGGCCGCGGGACGGACCGCGCCGAACAGCCGACCGTGCACCAGCCCGACCGCCTCCGCGTGGTCACGGGTTGTCACGTACATCCTGGTCGCGATCACCGATGCGACGTCCGCGCCGACCGACGCGAGGGCGTCGATCGCGGTCGAGAACGCGACCTCTGCCTGACCGCCGGCGTCGCCCGGCGACTGCACGACGCCGTCCGCCACCGCGGTGCAGCCGGCCGTCACGGCCAGCGGGCCGACGCGCACCACCCGCGAGTAGCCGTATCGGTCCTCGTACGGTCCGCCGGAGCCTCGACGCTCACCGGGTGGCGGCCGGCCGGGCCTCACCGGAGGACCAGCCCGACGGCGATGATCAGGGCGGCCGTGCCGGCGATCGCGCGCACCAGGTCCCAGCGCAGTAGTCGGCGATGCGCCGCCGCGTCCCAGCCGTCCTGCAACCGCCGGTGCTGCGGCACGGCACCGAACGCGGTGACGGCGAGGATGGTGACCGTCAGACTCGCCGTGGCGGCGACCGCCCACCACGGCTGATCGAACGCCAGCCACGCGGTCGCGAGCACCAGGCCGCCGAACAGCACCGCGACCAGCGGCGTGATCCGCCGCTGGTGTCCGCGCTCGAACGCCGGGAAGTCCGCCGCGGCGACCAGCGGCATCTGCCGGTAGACCACCAGCTGCACCGTCCACTGGAAGCCGGCGTACGCCGCCGCCGCCGCCAGGTAGGCGACCGGCGCCAGGGAGGACATCCGTCCATCCTGCGGGCACCGGGCGCGTCAGTCGCGCCGCACGCGCCGAACCGGCGCAGCGCGAGGCCGGAGAGCAGCAGCAGCACGGCGAGCCCGTCGGGCAGCGAAACGGTGCCGGTCGCGTCGCGGTCAACCGACTACGGACAGTGCCTGTTCCAGGGTGAACGCGCCCGCGTAGAGCGCCTTGCCGACGATCGCGCCCTCGACGCCCAGCGGCGCGAGCTCGGCCAGCGCCCGCAGGTCGTCGAGCGACGAGACGCCGCCCGAGGCCACCACCGGTGCATCGGTCGCGGCGCAGACCCGTTGCAGCAGATCGAGATTCGGCCCCCGCAGGGTGCCGTCCCTGGTCACGTCGGTGACCACGTACCGGGCGCAGCCCTCGGCGTCCAGCCGGCGGAGGACCTCCCACAGGTCACCGCCGTCCTGCGTCCAGCCCCGGGCGGCGAGCGTGCTGCCACGGACGTCGAGGCCCACCGCCACCCGGTCGCCGTGCCGGACGATCGCGGACGCGCACCAGGCCGGGTCCTCGAGAGCGGCCGTGCCGATGTTCACCCGGGTGCAGCCGGTGTCCAGCGCCCTGCCCAGCGACGCGTCGTCGCGGATGCCGCCGGAGAGCTCGACCTGGACGCCGCGCGCGGCGACCGCGGTCACCACCTCGGCGACCAGCCCGGCGTTGGAGCCGCGCCCGAACGCCGCGTCGAGGTCCACCAGGTGGATCCAGCGGGCGCCGCCGTCGGCCCAGGCCAGCGCGGCGTCCAGCGGCGCGCCGTACGTCGTCTCGCTGCCGGCCCGGCCCTGCACCAGCCGGACCGCCCGGCCGTCGGCGACGTCCACGGCCGGCAGCAGGTCGAAGGTCACGGGCAACCACCCTACGGCTCGGCGCCGGGATCGCCGGAGGCGGCGCGGACCGGCTCGGCGGCGCGGCACCAGAACGCCTGCGCCGATCGCCCGATCCGGGCGACGATCAGCGTCGCCGCAACTCTTTTCGGGCCCCGCAGCACGCCGCGCAGCCGGCGGCGCAGCTCGTCCGGGATGACCGGGGTGCCGCGCTGCTTGATCTCCAGCGTGCCGACGCCGTCCCGGGCGATCCAGGCGGCGACCGTCCGCTCGCGGTACGCCGCGGCGTCGATCACCCGGAACGCCCGTACTCCGTCGGGCGGCCGCGGCCCGCTGAGGTACGCCAGGTGCTCGTCCAGCAGGTGCAGGCGGTGCCGGGCCGCGTAGTGGCGCACCAGGTGGGCCCGGACGATCGCCGGGTCCGGGTCGACGATCCACTCCGCGGCCGGTCCCACCCCGGCGTCGTCCGGGTCGTCGCTGGTGACGACCTCGTCGGCGGCGGGATCCCCGGACCGCAGCACGGACGCCCGCCGGGCGACCGCCGCCAGCTCGGGCGGCCACAGCACCGCCTCCCGTGCGATGCCGTCCAGCGAGACCAGCTCGACCTCGCCGGGCCGGGAGAGCGCGTCGTAGTCGATGCCGGGCGGCACCCGCAGCACCGGCGGCCGTTCGGCGGCGTCGAGCGCGTCGTCCAGCTCGGCGATCGACGGCACCGTGCTGACCGAGGTGATCCGCCGCCCGGCCGGGTCGCGCCGCGCCGGGTCGGCGTAGCCGAGCAGCCCGCGGGTGACGGGCCGGAGCGCGTCGGCGACCGCGACCCGCGCCGGCCGGCCCTGGACGGCCAGGTTGTGCGCCGCCATCCGGGCCCGCACCGGGTCCAGGTCGGACCCGACGGCGACCGGGCACGCCGCGGCGAGGTGCACCAGGTCGCCCCCGATCGAGCACGTCAGGTCGTGCACGCCGAGGCCGGCCAGCCGCGCGGCACGGTGCGCCGCCACCCGCTCCGGCGACGCCTGCTGCAACGCCTCGTCCGTGAGCAGCCAGCGCGCCGCCGAGCGGCCCAGCTTCGGGACGGCCCGCCGGCGCAGCCGCACGGTCTCGACGACGGCGCCCGCCCGCTCCCCGACGGCGGACCGGGTCCGGCTCAGGTCGGAGATCCAGCTCGCGTCGTCCAGGCGCAGGCGCTCGGCGTCGGCCAGCGCGCGCTCGCCGGCCGGGCCGATCAGGTACGCGACGTCGTCCAGGCTGAACCGGTAGGCCATGGCGCGAGCCGGTCAGCGGCCGACGAACCGCGCCTTGCCGGGCCCCTCGCTGACGAAGGACGCCATGCCGATGCGCTGGTCCTCGGTGGCGAACAGCTCCGCGAACTTCTGCGACTCCAGCTCGAGACCGGCCTCCAGGGTCGTGTCGAGCCCGTCGTCGATCGCCCGCTTCGCGGCCGTCAGCGCCGCGGTGGGGCCGGCGGCGAACCGGCGGGCCATGGTCAGTGCCTCGGCGAACACGTCCGCCGCGGGCACCGACGTCGTCGCCAGCCCGAGCGCCACCGCCTCGGCGCCCCGCACGCCGCGGCCTGTGAAGACCAGCTCCTTGGCGCGGGCGGCGCCGATCAGCCTGGCGAGCCGCTGCGTGCCGCCGGCGCCCGGGATGACGCCGAGGGTGATCTCCGGCAGGCCGAGCACGGCGTCCTCCGCCACCACCCGGAAGTCGGCGGCGAGGGCGAGCTCGCAGCCCGCTCCCAGGGCGTACCCGGTGACCGCCGCGACGGTGGGCACGCCGAGCCGGGCCACGGCCGTGACGGCGCCGTTGAGCGTCGAGCCGAGCTCGGCGATCTGCTGCGGTCGCAGCTCGGCCATCTCCTTGATGTCCGCCCCTGCCGCGAAGGCCCGCTCGCCGCCGTACAGCACGACGGCGCGCACTCCCGGGTCGTCGGTGACCTGATCGGCCACCGCGCGCAGCTGCCGGTGGATGGCGCGGTTGATCGCATTCACCGGCGGGCGGTCGAGCCGGATGATCCCGACGGCGCCGTCCCGCTCCATGCGCACGAATTCAGTCAACGAAGCCTCCGTCGCATTCCGCCGCCCGTCCCGATGGCCGGACGATCTCCGCACCGCGCGCGACCGGTCACGCCGCGAAGGCGAAGTACCGGCCCCGCCGGTGGTCCAGCGTCAGCTGCTGGCCGAACGTCTCGGACAACGCCTGTTCGTTCAGTGTCTCCTCGATCGGCCCCGCAGCCACGGCCCTCCCCCCGCGGAGCAGCAGCACATGGCTGAAGTCCAGCGGGATCTCCTCGACGTGGTGGGTGACCAGCACCGTCGTCGGCGCATCCGCGTCGAGGGCGAGCCGGGACAGCCGGGCCAGCAGGTCCTCTCGCCCGCCCAGGTCGAGGCCGGCGGCAGGCTCGTCCAGCAGCAGCAACTCCGGATCGGCCATCAGGGCGCGGGCGGCCAGCGTCCGCTTGCGCTCGCCCTCGGACAGCGTGCCGTACGTGCGGTCGGCCAGGTCGCCGACGCCCATGGTGCCGAGCAGCGCGCGGGCACGGTCGAAGTCCACGTCGTCGTACTGCTCGCGGAACCGGCCCAGCACGCCGTACCCGGCGGACACGACGACGTCCGCGACGCGCTCGGCGGCGGGGATGCGGCCGGCGAGGGCGGCGGAGGACAGGCCGACCCGCGGCCGGAGCTCGGTGACGCTGACCGCACCGAGCCGCTCCCCGAGGATGTGCACCCGGCCGCTGGTCGGGAACATCTGCGCGGACGCGATCTGCAGCAGCGTCGTCTTGCCCGCGCCGTTGGGCCCGAGCACCACCCAGCGCTCGTCGGACTCGACGCTCCATGTCACGGCATCCAGCAGCTTGGCGCCGCCGCGCCGCACCGTCACCTCCAGCATGTGCAGGACGGAATCGGGGCCCGGAGTGATCGGCGGTGCTGGCGGCGGTCGACGGGTCACGCGGGTCATTGTGACGCACCCGCCGGTCGTGCAAGTCCCGCCGGTCCGCGACAATCGACGCCATGCCTCGCCGCGCCCTGCCTCCCGAGCTGTTCGGTGAGCGCATCGCCGTCGCGGACGCGAAGTCGCCCGAAGCCGTTCGGCTGTCCGGCAAGAAGGGACGGAAAGCCAAGGCGCGCAGTCGACCAGGGCAGGTCGATCCGGACGCGCAGCCCCGAGTGGGCTCGAGCCCGCACCCGGGGCTGCCGTACCCCCTCGGCGCCACCCCGTACGCCCACGGCACGAACTTCGCGGTCGTCGCCGACGGTTTGCCCGGCGTGTCGGACGTGCAGCTGTGCCTCGTCGATCCGGTCGAGCCCGGGGACCACGGGGCGGACGGCGCCGCCTGGCGGGAGCGCCGGCTCTCGATGGACGAGAAGACCTACGGCGTCTGGCACACCTTCGTCCCGAATGTCGGAGTGGGCCAGCGGTACGGGTTTCGGGTTCCGGCGCGGGACCCGTCGAAGATCCTGCTCGATCCCTACGCCCGCCGGCTGACGAGGACCGACTACGACCTCGTCGCCGCCGCCTCGTACGGGATGGACACGCTCGGCCGGGCGCCACTGGGCATCGTCACCGACGCGGTCGCCTCGACGTCGGTGCGGCCGTTCGTGCCCTGGGAGCAGACGGTCGTCTACGAGGCGCACGTCGTCGGGCTGACCCGGCTGCACCCCGAGGTGCCGGAAGCGTTGCGCGGCACCTTTCTCGGCGTCGCGCACCCGGCGGTGATCGCACACCTGAAGAGCCTGCGGGTGACGACGCTGGAACTCCTGCCGGTGCAGGCCGCGGCCGCGGAGCCGGGACTCGTCGCGACCGGGCGCCGGAACTATTGGGGGTACTCGACTCTCGGCTTCTTCTCGCCGCAGCCCGGCTACGCCAGCGAACCGGGCCGCGAGATCGACGAGTTCGTCGAGATGGTGGACACGCTGCACGCCAACGGCATCGAGGTCGTGCTGGACGTCGTCTACAACCACACCTGCGAGGGCGGGCCCGGCCTGACGGCCGACCTGTGCTGGCGCGGCCTCTCGCCGGCCTCGTACTACCTGCCCGACGGGCAGGACATCACCGGCACCGGGAACACGCTGAATCCCGGCACGCTGCCGGTGATCCGCATGGTCACCGACTCGATGCGCTATTGGGCAGGGCATCTCGGCGTCGACGGCTTCCGGCTGGACCTGGCGTCGGTGCACGGCAGACCGGACGGCCGCGCGTTCGACCCCGCCTCGGCGCTGCTCAGCGCGATCGCCGCCGACCCGCTGCTCGCCACCCGCAAGCTGATCGCCGAGCCGTGGGACGCGACCGGGGAGGGTTACGCCGTCGGCGCTTTCGGCCCGAACTGGACGGAGTGGAACGACCGGTTCCGGGACACCACCCGCGATTTCTGGCGCGGCCTGGAGAGCGTGCGCGACCTGGCGTACCGGCTGACCGGCTCCTCCGACCTGTTCGCGCCGGCCCGCCGGCCGTGGGCGTCGATCAACTTCGTCACGGCGCACGACGGGTTCACGCTGCGCGACCTGGTGTCCTACGACCACAAGCACAACCGGGCGAACGGCGAGGACAACCGCGACGGCACCTCGCACAATCGGTCGTGGAACTACGGCACGGAGGGTGAGACCACCGATCCGGCCATCCTCGCGCTGCGCACCCGGCAGGCCCGCAACCTCGCGGCGACGATGCTGCTCGCCACCGGCACGCCGATGGTCACCATGGGCGACGAGCTCTGGCGGACCCAGCTGGGCAACAACAACGCGTACTGCCAGGACAACGAGATCAGCTGGGTGAACTGGGATCCCGTGTTCTCGGACGGCACCGACGGCGGTGGCGATGCCGCCAGGGACATGCTGCAGTTCTTCCGCCGCACGCTGGCCGTGCGGGCGGGGGCACCCGCGCTGCGGCAGGGCGAATTCTTCGACGGGCGCGCCCCCGGCGGCGGCGACGGCATCGCCGACCTGGTGTGGTTCAACCCCAACGGCACCCAGATGGCGGACAACGACTGGTTCGACGGAGCCCGCCGCACGCTGATCATGTGGATCGACGGGCGGGACGTCCGTGGGCACGGCTCGGGCGGCGAGCCGGTGTCGGACGACTCGTGGCTGATCCTGCTGCACGCCGACGGCGGCCCGGTGCTCGTGACCCTGCCCGACGGGCCGCACGGCTCGGCCTACCAGCCGGTGCTGGACACGTCCACGCCCACCGGGGAGCCGGCGGACACGGCGCCGCACGCGGCCGGGTCCGCGGTGCTGGTGCCCGGTCGCACCGTGTGGCTGCTGCGGGCGGAGCGCGGCTGACGCCCGCCGAGCGGCGGACCGTCCTCTCAGGCGGTGCGATCAGGCGGTGCCGATCAGGCGGTGGTGATCAGCCCCATCTCGGCCGGCGAGGCCAGCAACTCGTTCTTCGGCAGCACCCGGACGGTGTAACCGACGGCACCCGAGGTGGTCAGCGGCAGCTGGGCCTCGTAGCGGTAGCCGTCACCGTTCTCGACCATCGTCATGGGCACCGACGCGATGTCGTGCAGCTGCTCGTGCACGTCGACCCGGCCGGTGACCGTCTGCACCTCCACGTCCTCCGGGGTCAGGCCGCCGAGATCGAGGTTGGCCCGCACCGTCATCACGTTGCCGAGCGCCGGCTCGGTGCCGATGCCGGAGGTGTCCACGTTCACCACGCGCACGTTCGGCCACGCGGCGCGCACCGACTCCTTCCACACCGCAAGGCCTTTCGCGACCGTGAGGTCGGTGGTGACGGCACGGCTGAAGACCGAGGCCGGCCCGTAGTACCCGGTGACGTAGTCCCGCACCATGCGCGTGGCCTGCACGCGCGGGCCGAGGTAGGCGAGGGTGTGCCGGACCGTCTCCACCCAGCCGTCGGGGCGGCCGGTCTCCCCGCGCGCGTAGAACAGCGGCGCCACCCGCTTCTCGACGAGGTCGTACAGCGCCGCGGCCTCGAGGTCGTCGCGCCGGTGCTCGTCGCCCACGCCGTCCGCGGTCGGGATGGTCCAGCCGTCGTGGCCGTCGTAGAGCTCGTCCCACCAGCCGTCCGAGATGGACAGGTTCAGCCCACCGTTCAACGCCGCCTTCATGCCCGACGTGCCGGACGCCTCCTGCGGCCGGATCGGGTTGTTCAGCCAGACGTCGGCGCCCGAACACAGGACCGACGCCATGCCCATGTCGTAGTCGGGCAGGAAGACGATGCGGTGCCGGATCGTCGGGTCGTCGGTGAACCGGACCATCTCCTGCATGAACCGCTTGCCGCCGTCGTCCGCCGGGTGCGCCTTCCCGGCCACCACGATCTGCACGGGACGGTCGGGGTCGAGCAGGATCTTCCGCAGCCGCACCGGGTCGCGCAGCATCAGGGTGAGCCGCTTGTACGTCGACACGCGGCGGGCGAACCCGATGGTCAGCACGTCCGGGTCGAGGATCGACTCGGTCCAGCCGAGCTCGGCGATGGTCGATCCGCGCTGCAGGCACGAGCGGCGCACCGTCGCCCGCGCCATCGCCACCAACCGGCGCCGCAGGGTCTGCCGCAGCTCCCAGAGCCGCTCGTTCGACACCTTGCCGGCCGCCGGCCACTCCGACGCCGACGCCAGGTCCTGCCAATCGGCCATGTCCCCGGCCACGTCGTACATCTCGCGGGCGGCCCAGGTCGGCAGGTGCACCCCGTTGGTCACCGACCCGATCGGCACCTCGTCCGGCTCGAAGCCGGGGTAGAGCCGAGCGAACATGAGCCGGGACACCTCACCGTGCAGCTTGGCGACGCCGTTGGCGCGCTGCGCGAGCCGCAGGCCCATGTGCGCCATGTTGAACCGGCTCGGGTCGTCCTCCGCACCGAGCGCGAGCACGTCATCGGACGAGATCCCGGGCAGCAGGCGGGAGACCCCCGCGGGGTCCGGGTCCAGGTAGTGGCGGACCAGATCCACGGGGAACCGGTCGATGCCGGCGGGCACCGGGGTGTGCGTGGTGAAGACGGTGCCGGCGCGGACGGCGCACAGCGCCTCGGGGAAGGTCAGTCCCTGCTCGGCGATCAGCGCACGCATCCGCTCGAGGCCGAGGAAGCCGGCGTGGCCCTCGTTCATGTGGAACACCTCGGGCGCGGCCAGCCCGGCGACCTTCGCGTACGCCTGCACGGCTCGGACCCCGCCGATGCCGAGCAGCATCTCCTGCTTGATCCGGTGGTCCTGGTCGCCGCCGTACAGCTTGTCGGTGGTCTGCCGCAGGAAGTCGTCGTTCGCCTCGATGTCCGCATCGAGCAGCAGCAGCGGCACGCGGCCGACCTGCGCGACCCAGACCCGCGCGGTCACCGACCGGCCGCCGGGCATGGGCACCGACACCGCGATCTGCTCGCCGGCGGCATCCAGCGCCCGGTCGATCAGCAGGCCCTGCGGGTCGTGCGCCGGATAGTGCTCCTGCTGCCACCCGTCGGCCGACAGCGACTGCCAGAAGTAGCCGAACCGGTACAGCAACCCGACCCCGACGATCGGCACGCCCAGGTCGGACGCCGACTTGAGGTGGTCCCCGGCGAGGATGCCGAGGCCGCCCGAGTAGTTCGGCAGCACCTCCGTGACACCGAACTCCATGGAGAAGTAGGCGATCGCCGCGGGCAGCGACTCACCGAGCTGGATCTGGTGCTGGTACCACCGCGGATCCGTGAGGTAGTGATCGAGGTCGGCCGCCAGCCCGAGCATCCGGGACAGGAACTCGTCGTCGTGCGCGAGCTGCTCGAGGCGATCGACGGACACCGCGCCCAGCAGCTTGAGCGGATCACCTTCGAACCGCTCCCAGAGACCGCGGTCGATGTCGGCGAACAGGTCCTGGCTGGCGGGGTGCCAGGACCAGCGGAGATTGCGGATCAGGGTGCCGAGCGGCTCCAGCGGCGCAGGCAACTGCGGACGGACGGTGAAACGTCGGAGAGCCTTCACAGCCGATCAATTTATCTTCTCCCGCCCCGCGCCGTTTACCACGTCCCCCCGTCGGGGACTACAACGGGTTATAGCCCCTCGGTGAAGGCCGACCCGCTCGGTTCCGCGACCCTGCGCACCCCCTCCGAACTGTCGTTTTGCAGGGGTCATCGGTCCCTCGCCGTCCGCTGCACTGCCCTGCCATCACCGGTACGTTTGGCCGCGTGGCTGGACGCATCGGACTCAACGACATCTCCCCGACCGTTGCCCTCGGGAACTATCCGGCGAAGGCCGTCGTCGGCGAGACCATCACCGTTTCGGCGACCGTCTTCCGGGAGGGCCACGACGCCGTCGCGGCGAACGTGGTGTGGACGCCCCCCGCGCCGGCGACCAAGGGCAGGCGGCGGGCCCCGGCGAAGGCCGCGCAGGCGGCTCCGCTGAACCTGATGAAGCGCGAGGCATCCTGGAGCACCCGGTACGAGGCCGTCGTCGTGCCCGACAAGCAGGGACTGTGGACCCTGACCGTCGAGGCGTGGAGCGATCCGCTCGGCACCTGGCGGCACGCGGTGGAGGCGAAGGCCGCCGCCGGGCAGAGCGGCGAGGAGATGGCCAACGACCTGGCGACCGGCGCCATCCTCTTGACCAGGATCCTGGAACGCCCGAATCAGCGCTATGCGGGGGCGATCTCGTCGGCCATCGAGGCGCTGCAGGACACCGCGAGATCGATCCCCGAGCGGATCGGGCCCGCGCTCTCCACCGAACTCTGGCCGGTGCTCACCGCCGACCCGATTCGCGAGCTGATCACGACCAGCAGTCCCGTTCAGGTCTGGGTGGACCGCAAGCTCGCCGAGTTCGGGTCCTGGTACGAGTTCTTCCCCCGGTCCTCCGGGGCCGAGATCGACGAGGTCGGCCTGCCGCTGCGGCACGGCACGTTCAAGGACTCGATCGCGCAGCTCGACCGGGCCGCGGCGATGAACTTCGACATCGTCTACCTGCCGCCGATCCATCCGATCGGCGAGGTGAACCGCAAGGGACGCAACACACCCGCCGAACCGGGCGGCACGATCAATCCCGATCCGCGGGACGTCGGATCGCCCTGGGCGATCGGCTCCAGGCACGGCGGCCACGACGCCGTCCATCCCGAGCTCGGCACCATCGAGGACTTCGACGAGTTCGTGATCGCCGCCAGGGACCGCGGTCTCGAGGTGGCCCTGGACCTGGCGCTGCAGTGCGCCCCGGACCACCCGTGGGTGACATCGCACCCGGAGTGGTTCACCACGCGTCCCGACGGTTCCATCGCGTATGCGGAGAATCCCCCGAAGAAGTACCAGGACATCTACCCGATGAACTTCGACAACGACCCGGAGGGCGTCTACAACGAGGTGCTCCGCGTGGTGCGGTTCTGGATCGACCACGGCGTGACGATCTTCCGCGTGGACAACCCGCACACCAAGCCGATCAACTTCTGGGAGTGGCTGATCGCGCAAGGTGCACGAGACGAATCCCGAGGCGATCTTCCTCGCCGAGGCGTTCACCAAGCCGGCGATGATGCACGAGCTCGCGCGGCTCGGGTTCTCCCAGTCGTACACGTACTTCACCTGGCGCACCGGCAAGCAGGAGATCACCGACTACGGCGTCGAGCTCGTCGAGGGCTCGGACTACATGCGTCCGAACTTCTTCCCGGTCACGCCGGACATCCTGCACGCGTCGCTGCAGACCGGCGGGCCGGCGATGTTCGCGATCCGGGCGGTGCTGGCCGCCACCATGTCCCCGAGCTGGGGCGTGTACTCGGGTTTCGAGTTGTACGAGCACCAGGCGGTGCGACCGGGCAGCGAGGAGTACATGGACTCCGAGAAGTACCAGCTGCGCCCGCGCGACTACGACGCCGCGCTGCAGCAGGGCCGCTCGCTGCAGCCGCTGATCAGCCGGCTGAACGAGATCCGGCGCGAGCATCCGGCGCTGCAACGCATGAAGGGCCTGTGGTTCCACGGCATCTCGAACGACAACCTGCTCTGCTACTCGCGCCGTGACCCGGTCGCGGACGACACCGTCATCGTGGTCGTCTCGCTGGACTCGCAGTCCCAGCAGTGGGGGTACACCGACCTGCACATGCCGGCGCTCGGACTGGACTGGGGCGACGTGGTCGAGGTCGTCGACGAGCTGTCGGGCGAGGTCTACCAGTGGGGGCAGTTCAACCCCGTCGGCCTCGATCCGCACTGGCGTTCCGCCCACGTCCTGCGGGTGCGGCGCCCATGACGGCGCCCACTCGAGCCACCCACTCCCCCGCCGACACCGCCTACCACGAGCCGACCGCCAGCGAGTTCCAGCACGCACGGCCCATCGCCGGGAATCCGGAGTGGTACAAGCGCGCCGTCTTCTACGAGGTGCTGGTCCGGGCGTTCGCGGACTCGAACGGCGACGGCACGGGCGACCTGCGCGGGCTGATCGACCGGCTGGACTACCTGGCCTGGCTGGGCATCGACTGCCTGTGGCTGCCGCCCTTCTACGACTCCCCGCTGCGGGACGGCGGGTACGACATCTCCGACTTCCGCAAGGTTCTCCCGGAGTTCGGCACGGTCGAGGACTTCGTGGCGCTGCTCGACGCCGCCCACGCGCGGGGCATCCGGGTCATCACCGACCTGGTGTTGAACCACACCAGCGACCAGCACCACTGGTTCACCGAGTCGCGGACGAACCCGACCGGACCGTACGGGGACTACTACGTCTGGTCGGACGACGACACGGGCTACTCGGACGCCCGGGTCATCTTCGTCGACTCCGAACCGAGCAACTGGACGTTCGACCCGGTCCGCAAGCAGTACTTCTGGCACCGGTTCTTCGCGCACCAGCCGGACCTCAACTTCGAGAACCCGGCCGTGGGCGAGGAGATGGTCGACATCCTGCGCTTCTGGCTGGATCTCGGCATCGACGGGTTCCGGCTCGACGCCGTGCCCTACCTCTTCGAGGAGGAGGGCACCAACGGGGAGAACCTGCCGCGCACCCACGAGTTCCTGAGGCGCTGCCGCAAGGTGATCGACGACGAGTTCCCGCACGCGGTGCTGCTGGCCGAGGCCAATCAGTGGCCGGCTGATGTCGTGGCCTACTTCGGCGATCCGAGCGTCGGCGGCGACGAGTGCCACATGTGCTTCCACTTCCCGTTGATGCCACGCATCTTCATGGCAGCACGGCGGGAGTCCCGCTTCCCGATCTCGGAGATCCTGGCGCAGACGCCGGCGATCCCGGAGAGCGGCCAGTGGGGCATCTTCCTGCGCAACCACGACGAGCTGACCCTGGAGATGGTCAGCGACGAGGACCGCGACTACATGTGGGCGGAGTACGCCAAGGACCCGCGGATGAAGGCGAACATCGGCATCCGGCGGCGGCTGGCGAGCCTGCTCGAGGGCGATCGCAACCAGCAGGAGCTCTTCACCGCGATGCTGCTGAGCCTGCCCGGTTCTCCCGTCCTGTACTACGGCGACGAGATCGGCATGGGCGACAACATCTGGCTGGGCGACAGGGACGGCGTGCGCACCCCGATGCAGTGGTCGCCCGACCGCAACGCGGGTTTCTCCCGGTGCGATCCGGCCCGGCTCTACCTGCCGGCGATCATGGACCCGCTGTACGGCTTCCAGACCGTCAACGTCGAGGCCCAGATGAACAGCACCGCCTCGCTGCTGCACTGGACCCGCCGGATGATCGAGATCCGCAAGCGGCACGCGGCTTTCGCCGTCGGCGAGTTCACCGACCTGGGCGGCTCGAACCCGACCATGCTCTCCTACGTCCTGCACTACGCGGGCGACGAGCAGTCGCCGGAGCACTCGGTGCTCTGCGTGAACAACCTGTCGCGGTTCCCGCAGCCCGTCGAGCTCGACCTGCGCCAGCACATCGGCGCCGTGCCGGTCGAGCTGACCGGAGGTACCCCCTTTCCCCCGATCGGCCAGCTGCCGTACCTGCTGACGCTGCCCGGTCACGGCTTCTACTGGTTCGAGCTCACCCAGCCGTCGGAAGGAGGCGACCGATGACCGGAACCACCCAGGCCTCCTCCGGGATGGGCGCGGACATCGACGATCTCGTCCCGATGCTGGCGGATTACCTGCCGCACCAGCGCTGGTTCTCGGCCAAGGGCCAGGACCTCGGCGACATCGTCGTCACCGGCAGGACCGCGATCGCGTACGACCTGGACGGCGCCGACGTCGAGCAGGTGCTGTTCACGGTGCAGACGGCCACCGGCACGCAGCGGTACCAGATCTGGATCGGCTGGAACCGGCATCTGCCCGACCGGCTCACGCACGCGGTGATCGGTGTCGCCGCCGGCCTGACCGCGTACGACGCCCTGCAGGACACGTCGGTCTCGGCGTTCGTGCTCAGCGCCATCGACGAGAACCGGGACTTCGCGACGGGCGACGCCACGCTGCGCGCGCGCCGCGAGCCGGACGCCGAGCTGGACACCACCGCGGAGGGGCTGGTCATCGGGGCCGAGCAGTCGAACACCTCGATCGTGTACGGGCACTCGACCATCCTGAAGGTGTACCGGCGGCTGGAGCCGGGCCCCAACCCCGACGCGGAGATCCACCGTGCCCTGCACGCCGTCGGCTCGCAGCACATCGCGCAACCGCTCGGCGAGATCACCGGTCCAGTCGACGGCGAGGAAACCACGCTGGCGCTGCTCACCGAGTTCTTCGCGAACAGTGCCGAGGGCTGGGCGATGGCGACCGCGAGCGTCCGAGACCTCATGTCGGAGGGCGACCTTCGCGCCGACGAGGTCGGCGGCGACTTCGCCGCCGAGTCCTACCGGCTGGGCCAGGCGGTAGCCGCGGTGCACGCCGACCTGGCGCAGGCATTCGGTACGACGGTGGCTCCGCACGACGAACTGCGGCGCATCCTCGGCCGCATGGCCACGGATGCCGAGACGGCGATCGGGCTGGTCCCCGATCTCGCGGAGTACCGGGAGCCGATCCTGACCGCCTTCGAGCGGGCGGGCAGCGACGCGGGTGGCCTGAACCTGCAGCGGATCCACGGCGACCTGCACCTCGGGCAGGTGCTGCGGACGCTGACCGGTTGGAGCATCATCGATTTCGAGGGTGAGCCGGCCAAGCCGCTCGCCTACCGCCGCGAGATGCACAGCCCGTTGCGGGATGTCGCGGGAATGCTGCGCTCGTACGACTACGCGGCCCGCGGCCTGGTGCTCAACCCGCAGCAGACGGACGCGCAGCACCGGTACCGCGCCGCCGAGTGGGCCACCCGCAATCGCAAGGCGTTCACCGACGGGTACGCCGCCGCCGCCGGGAACGATCCGCGGCGGGCCGGTAGCCTGCTGCGGGCATTCGAGCTCGACAAGGCGATCTACGAGGTCGTCTACGAACACGGGCACCGGCCGACCTGGATGGTCATCCCGATGCAGGCGATCACCAACTTGATCTGAGCCATCACCACGACCGGAGGTACCTCGTGACCACCCAGAATCACGGCGACAGCAGCCCGGATTCGACCGACCCGGAGGCCGCTGCCAAGGCTCCCGCCAAGGCCACCCGTACCCGCAAGCCCGCCGCCGCCAAGACCGGGACCGCGAGCAGGCCGGCGGCTGCCGCGAAGGCGACCACCGGGACGCCGCGCAAGGCGGCGCCGAAGGCGGCCGCAGCGAAGTCCGGCCCAGCCACGGCCGCCGCCCCGAAGGGGGCCGCTGACGCGACGGCGAAGGCGGCCTCCGCCAAGCCGTCCCGGGCGCAGCCGGCCGCCGCACCCGCCGGCGTGCCGGACGCCGTGCCGACCCCGCTGGCCAGCGGCGAGGGCGCCGGCACCAGCGGGGACGCCACCCCGCCCGGCGGCATCACGGCCCACGCGCAGGCCGCGCCCGCCGCCGCGCCGTCGGCGCCGGAGGGCCCGACCACGGACGAGTACGAGAAGCTCATCGGCGGCGACACCTGGAATCCGCACGGGATTCTCGGCTTCCACCCGACCGGCGACGGCAAGACGGTGGTGCGCACGCTGCGACACCATGCCAAGGACGTCACCCTGCTGCGGGAGGGTGGCCGGGAGACGCCCTTCGAGCACACGCACGGCGGCGTCTTCACGGCGGTCGTGGACGGCGAGGTCGGCGACTACCGGATCCGCGTCGACTACGGGCCCGGCGCGGTCTACGAGGTGGACGACCCGTACCGCTGGCTCCCGACGCTCGGTGACATCGACCTGCACCTGATCGGCGAGGGTCGGCACGAGAACCTCTGGGACGTGCTGGGCGCGCACGTCCGCAGCTACGACACCCCGGGCGGCCGGGTCACCGGCACGTCGTTCGCGGTCTGGGCACCCAGCGCGCGCGGCGTGCGGGTCACCGGAGACTTCGACCACTGGTCCGGCGCGGGCACCCCGATGCGCTCGCTCGGGTCGTCCGGCGTCTGGGAGCTGTTCGTGCCGGGGGTGGGCGAGGGCACCCGGTACAAGTTCCAGATCCTCGGCCAGGACGGGGTCTGGCGGGAGAAGGCCGATCCCATGGCGTTCGCCAGCGAGGTACCGCCCGCCACGGCGTCGATGGTCACCTCGGCCCGGCACGAGTGGAACGACGGCGAGTGGATGGCCCGGCGAGCGCAGACCGACGCGCTGAGCGGCCCGCTGTCGATCTACGAGATGCACGCCGGGTCCTGGAAGATGGGCATCGGCTACCGGGAGATGGCCGACGAGCTGATCGCCGACCTGGACGAGACCCACTTCACCCACGTGGAGTTCCTGCCGCTGGCCGGCCACCCGTTCGCCCCGTCCTGGGGGTACCAGGTGACCTCCTACTACGCCCCGGACTCGCGCTTCGGCTCCCCCGACGACCTGCGGTACCTGATCGACCGGCTGCACCAGGCCGGCTACGGCGTGATCCTGGACTGGGTGCCGGCGCACTTCCCCAAGGACGAGTGGGCCCTGGGCCGGTTCGACGGCACCTCGCTCTACGAGCACGCCGACCCGCGCCGCGGGGAGCAGCCCGACTGGGGCACGTTCGTGTTCGACTTCGGCCGACACGAGGTGCGCAACTTCCTGGTCGCGAACGCGCTGTACTGGCTGGAGGAGTACCACGTCGACGGGCTCCGGGTCGATGCGGTTGCCTCGATGCTGTACCTCGACTACTCCCGCGAGGACGGGCAGTGGCTGCCCAACATCTACGGCGGCAACGAGAACCTCGACGCGGTCTCCTTCTTGCAGGAGACCAACGCCACGGTCGGCAAGCGGGTGCCGGGCGCCCTGATGATCGCCGAGGAGTCCACCGCGTGGCCGGGCGTCACCCGTCCCACCCACCTGGGCGGGCTCGGCTTCCACCTGAAGTGGAACATGGGCTGGATGCACGACAGCCTGGGCTACGTCTCGCGCGACTCGGTGTACCGGTCCTGGCATCACAACGAGATGACATTCTCGCTGATGTACGCCTTCTCGGAGCAGTTCGTGCTGCCGATCTCGCACGACGAGGTGGTGCACGGCAAGGGCTCGATGTGGTCCAAGATCCCCGGCGACGAGTGGCAGAAGGCGGCCACCCTGCGCACCTTCCTCGCCCACCAGTGGGCGCACCCGGGCAAGCAGCTGCTGTTCATGGGCCAGGAGCTCGGCAACCCGTGGGAGTGGAACCAGGCGATCCAGCTGCCCTGGCAGCTGAAGGAGTACCCGCTGCACAACGGGGTCCGGTCGCTCGTCGGCGATCTCAACCGGGTCTACCGGGAGACCCCTGCGCTGTACACGCAGGACTTCTCGCCCTCCGGCTTCACCTGGCTGGACGCGAACGACCGGGACGGGAACGTGCTGGCCTACCTGCGCTGGGGAACTGACGGCTCGGTGATCGCCTGCATCCTGAACTTCTCCCCGGCGGCGCACACCGGCTACCGCATCGGCCTGCCGTTCACCGGGGTGTGGCGCGAGGCGATCAACTCCGACTCGGAGCTGTACGGCGGGTCGGGCGCCGGCAACATGGGTGCGGTGGTGGCCTCCGAGCACGCGTCGCACGGCCAGCCGGCGTCGGCGACGATCACCATCCCGCCGCTCGGCGCGCTGTGGCTGGTGCCCGAGTCGGGCCAGTAGACCCTGCCCGACGCCCTGCCCGACGCCGCCCTGCCCGACGCCACCCCGCCCGGCTCGCCCGATCAGGCGGACCGACCGGGCCGCCGCCCAGGGCACCCGGGGACCGTCGCCGCGCTGCTCGCGGCGACGGTGCTCGTCGTCGCGCTGGCGTGCGTCCTTCTCCTCATCGACAAGCCAGGCGCCGCCGGGTATCCCGTGGCGGCGGAGCGGATCGATCCGCTGCCGCCGCTCCCTGTCATCCAGACGCCACCGGACCGGCTGCCCGTGCCGGGCACGGCGCCCCTCGCCGACCCGGCGATCGGCGACACCGCCGTGGCCGCCGTCCTGGCCGACCTGCAGGACTACTGGACCGAGCAGGACGCGATCGACCCGGTGCCGGGGCAACCCGCGTTCCGCCCGCCGCGCGGCGGGTACGTCTCGGCGGACTCCACGGATCCCGCCGACGGCACCGCGCTGTGCATCACCGACGCCGCGGATCTGGTGGGCAACGCCTACTACTGCCAGGGCGACGACGGGATCGTCTTCGACTCGGCCACTCTCGTGCCGGTGCTGCTCGGTTCCTACGGGAGCGCCGCGCTGGTCGCGGCGATCGCGCACGAGTTCGGCCATGCGGTGCAGGACCGGCTCGGACCGCCGGCCCCGGACGGCCGACCCGCGCCCACGATCCTGGTGGAGGCGCAGGCGGACTGCGCCGCCGGGGCGTTCCTGGCCTGGGTGGCGGCGGGCAACGCCGCGCGCTCCCGCATCCCCGCCGACTCCCTGCTCCGGGCCGTCTCACCCACCGCGGACTTCCGGGACGCCGTCGACCTGCCACCCGACGACCCGTCCGCGCACGGCCTGGGACTGGACCGGATCACGTTCCTGCTGACCGGGTTCCACGGCGGTCTGCCCGCCTGCCGGGAGCTGCGCCGCGACACGCTGCCGCTGACGCTGGGCCGGCCCGGGGTCGACACGCAGTCCCAGTCCGCGACGATCGCGCCGCGGTTCGCGCTCGGCACCGAGGCCGAGCGGGCCGGCGCGGCGTCGGTCGCCGCGTTCGCCGCGGGGCTGTCCGGCGTGCCCGGGATCGACCCCAACCGGCTCGCCCCGACCGACGCCGACCGGCACGCAGCGGCGTCCCACGGCCAGTTCGCCGCGGCCGCCGCCGTGGCGCTCGCGGCCGGGCGCAGCGTGTCCGGGCCGGACGGCGGCGAGCCCCGCGCGGCCTGCTTCACCGGCGCATGGACCGCGTCGGTGTTCGGCACCGGCGGCACGGACGGCCTCGGCAACTGGGCCGGCGACGCCGACGAGGCGCTCGACCTGATCCGTACCCGACCCGGCGCCACCTTCGCCGACGTCGAGGGCTTCGTCGCCGGCTTCCACGGCGGCTGGCCCGCGTGCCAACCGGCCGGCTGACCCGGCCGGATCAGGCGCCGCGCACGCCGAGGTACAGCGCGTACAGCGAGGTGCTCGCCGCCATGTACAGCCGGTTGCCGCGCTGGCCCCCGAACGCGATGTTGGCGCAGATCTCGGGCAGCACGATCTGCCCGATGCGGTCGCCGTCGGGCGCCAGCACGTGCACGCCGTCGTTGCCCGCACCGCCGGAAGCGCCGGCCCAGACGTTGCCGTCGACGTCGCAGCGAATGCCGTCGTAGCCCCACGGTTCGGTCTCCGAGAACTCCCACCCGGAACCCGCGATAGATCCGCCGGCCAGCTCGTAGGCCCGGATCCGCCGCGGCGTCGACCCCGAATCCACCACGTAGAGCCGGGTCTCGTCCGGGCTCGTGCAGAGCCCGTTCGGCCGCTCGAGATCGTCGATCATCACCTCGAGCCGTCCCGAGGCGGGATCGATGCGGTAGACGGCGGTCTCCAGCTCCGCCTCCGCCCTGCGGCCCTCGTAGTCGTTGCCGATGCCGTACCCCGGATCGGTGAACCACACGGCGCCGTCGGACATCACGATCACGTCGTTCGGCGCGTTCAGCGGGTGCCCGTCGAACCCGTCGGCGAGAACGGTGACGGTGCCGTCGTACTCGGTCCGGGTCACCCGGCGCCCGAGGTGCTCGCAGGAGACCAGCCGGCCCGCCCGGTCGCGGGCGTTCCCGTTCGCGTGGCCGGACGGCCGGCGGAACTCGGCGACGGTGCCGGTGACCTCGTCGTAGCGCAGCAACCGGTCGTTGGGGATGTCACTGAACACCAGGCAGCGCTGGTCGCCGAACCAGACCGGTCCCTCCGCCCAGCGGGCGCCGGTCCACAGGCGCTCGACGGCCGCGTTGAACAGGCGCAGCCCCTCGAAGCGCGGGTCCAGGACCAGCACGGCGGGGTCCGGGTAGCGCGGCGGCGAGTCGGCCCAGCGCGCGCCGGCCGCGGCGGCTGCCGGGCCGTCCGGGTCGTCGGACATGGCGGACACGTGCGATCAGTACAGCGCGGCGGCGAGCGCCCGCCGGGCCGCGATCACCTCGGGGTCGTCGGGCGCGAAGAGCCCGAACAGCGAGACGAGGTGCTCGCGGGCGGCGGTCCTGTCCTCGTCCGACGTCCGCCGCACGGTGTCCACCAGCCGGCGGAACGCGGCCCCGCTCGAGCCCGCGGCGACCTCGGCGTCCGCGGCGGCGAGCTGGGCCGGCACATCCTCCGGGGCGGCATCGGCCCGCGCGATCGCGTCGGGCGGCAGGGCGTCCACCCGGGCGAGCAGCGCGGCCTGGGCGAGCGCCGCCTTCGCCTGCGCGTTGGCCGGCTCCACGGCCAGGATGTCCTCGTAGGCGCGCTGCGCCCCCGCATAGTCGCCGGCCGCGAGCAGATCCTCGGCGGCGACGAAGCGCTCGTCCTCCGGCTCCGGCTCGGGCTCGCCGCCCGCGGCCACGGCCCGCTCCTCGGCGGCCTTGATGGCCGGCATGCGGTCGCGCAGCGCGTCGAGCAACGACGAGATCCACTGCCGCACCTGCGGTTCGGGCAACGCGCCGGTGAAGGCGTCGACCGGCTGACCACCGGCGATGGCCACCACCGTCGGGATCGACTGCGCGCCGAACGCCTGCGCGATCCGCGGGTTGGCGTCCACGTCCACCTTGGCCAGGATCCACGATCCGCCGGCCGCCGCGGCCAGCCTTTCCAGGATCGGCGAGAGCTGCTTGCACGGCTCGCACCACGTCGCCCAGAGGTCGATGACGATCGGGATCTGGGCGGACGCCTGGAGGATCTCGCCGAAGGATGCCTCGTCGACGTCCAGCACGAACGGCGACGGCTCACCGTCGGGGCCGACGGGGGCACCCGCCGGCGCGCTTGCCGGCTGCGTTGCCGGACTGGTCAACGCCGACAGGTCGACCGCCCCGGCGAACGACGCCGGCATCGCCACCTGCTGCTGCCTGGTGTTCGGACGCGTCATGCCCTCATTTTCACACGCCCGGCGCCCGCCCGGCCGCACGCGGTCCGCACCCGGGGACTGTCGGTGCCGGGTGGCAGATTGGCGGCATGACATCCATCGTGCTGTATCACGCGTCCTTCGGCGTCCGGCCCGGCATCGAGGCAGCGGCCGACCGGCTGCGCGCCGCCGGTCACCAGGTGCAGGTGGTCGACCAGTACGGCGGGCGGGTCTTCGACGACTACGACGAGGCCGACGAGTACGTGCAGTCGATCGGCTTCCCGGCGCTCATGCAGCTGGCCCTCGACGCCGCGAACGAGCAGCCCGGGCCGATCGTCGCGGCCGGCTTCTCGAACGGCGCGGGCATGGCCGAGTTCGTCACGGCGGCGCGCGGCGGACGGGCCGGTGGTGTGCTCGGCTCGGTGCAGTTCTCCGGCGCGCTCCCCCTCGACATGGTGGGCATGGCGGAGTGGCCGGCCGACACCCCGGTCCAGCTGCACTACTCGGCCGGCGACCCGCGGCGATCGGCCGAGTGGATCGACCCGTTCCTCGCGTCCGTCACGGCATCCGGCTCGGCGCTGGAGACGTACCTGGACTACCCGGTGTCCGGGCACCTGTTCACCGACCCGTCGCTACCGGACGAGTTCGACGCGGCGTCCGCCGACCTCGCGTTCGAGCGGGTGCTGGAGTTCCTCGCCCGGCTGTCGGCCGCCGCCGACCGCTAGATGCGGGCGGGCTCGGTGTAGACGCCCCACAGGTCGCGCAGCACGTCGCAGATCTCGCCCAGCGTCGCCTCGGCGCGCACGGCGTCCAGCATCGGCGGGACGAGATTGCCGTCGCCGCGGGCGACCTCGGCCATCTCGTGCAGCGCCTTGCGGACCAGCGGCTCGTCCCGCGCCGCCCGGCGGCGGGCCAGCGCCGCGGTCTGCTCGGTCTCCACGTCGCCGGAGATGCGCAGGATCTTCAGGTCGTCGCCGACGCCCGACGTGCGGGAGTTGACGCCGACCATCTTCTTCTCACCCTTCTCGACGGCGAGCGCGTAGGCGAACGCGGCGTCGGCGATCTCCCCGGTGAAGTAGCCGTCCTCGATTCCGCGCAGGATGCCCGTCGTCATCTCGCCGATCGGGTGCTCTCCGGACGGAGCGGCGAGCGCCGCCAGCTCCCGGATGCGGGTGAAGATGTGCTCCGCCTCGGCCTCGATCCGGTCGGTGAGCGCCTCCACGTACCAGCTGCCGCCCAGCGGATCCGCGACGTTGAGCACGCCGGTCTCCTCCATGATGACCTGCTGGGTGCGCAGCGCGATCTGCGCGGACTTCTCGGTGGGCAGCGCGAGCACCTCGTCGAGGGCGTTGGTGTGCAGGGAATTCGTGCCGCCGAGCACCGCGGCCAGCGCCTCGACGGCGGTGCGCACGACGTTGTTGTCCGGTTGCTGGGCCGTCAGCGAGACGCCGGCGGTCTGGGTGTGGAACCGCAACCACTGCGCACGGGGATCGGTGGCGCCGTACACGTCCCGCATCCACCTGGCCCAGATGCGCCGCGCCGCGCGGAACTTGGCGATCTCCTCGAAGAAGTCGATGTGCGCGTCGAAGAAGAAGGACAGCCCGGGCGCGAAGCGGTTGACGTCCATGCCCCTGGACAGCCCCAGCTCCACATAGCCGAAGCCGTCGGCCAGCGTGTAGGCCAGTTCCTGCGCGGCCGTCGAGCCGGCCTCCCGGATGTGGTACCCCGAGACGGAGAGCGGCTTGTAGTCCGGGATGTTCTCGGTGCAGTACGCCATCAGGTCGGCGATCAGCCGCAGGTGCGGCTCCGGCGGGAAGAGCCACTCCTTCTGCGCGATGTACTCCTTGAAGATGTCGGTCTGCAGCGTGCCGTTCAGGCCGGCGACGGGCACCCCCTGCCGTTCCGCCGCGACCAGGTACATGCAGAAGATCGGGACCGCCGGGCCCGAGATCGTCATCGACGTGGTCACGTCACCGAGGTCGATGCCGTCGAACAGCACCTCCATGTCGGCCGCCGAGTCGATCGCCACCCCGCAGTGCCCGACCTCGCCGAGCGCGCGCGGGTCGTCGGAGTCGCGACCCATCAGGGTCGGCATGTCGAACGCGACCGACAGCCCGTGCCCGCCCTCGGCGAGGATCATCCGGTAGCGCTCGTTGGTGTCGGTGGCGTTGCCGAAGCCCGCGAACTGCCGGATCGTCCACGGCTTTCCGCGGTAGCCGGTCGGATGCAGCCCCCGCGTGTACGGGAACTCGCCGGGCCAGCCGATGCGCTCGAACGAGGAGATCACGTCGCCGTCGGCGGGGCCGTACACGGGATCGACCTCCAGCCCGGACAGCGTGGTGCGATCGATGTCCTGCACCTGCCCGGCCGCCTCCGCCGCGGCGTACCGCTCGCTCCAGCGCCGCCGGCCGGCCGCGATGGACCGTCGGATCTCGGTGTCGTTCAGCATGATCTCAGGATATCCGATAGTCGGAAGTCCGACTGAAAAGTGTGGGCCAATCGCTTGCTACGGTGCTCCGATGACCTCGAACGTGTCGGCGTCAGCATCGTTGGAACCGCAGCGCGGCCCCGGCCGGTCGCCGCAGGCGGGCCCCGCGCTCCCCTTCGATCCCATCGAGCGGGCCGCGGAGACCTGGTCGCAGCGCATCGGGCCGCCCCAGTCGATGGAGGCGGTCACCAACGTCATGCGGGTCCAGCAGATCCTGCAGGCGACCGTCGACGACCGGCTCAAGCCGCACGGACTGACTTTCGCGCGCTACGAGGCGCTGGTGCTGCTGTCCTTCTCCAAGCGGGGCTCGCTGCCGATGCGGATGATGGGCGAGCGCCTGCAGCTGCACCCGACGTCGATCACCAACATCGTCGACCGGCTGGAGGCCGACGGTCTCGCCCGGCGGCTGCCGCATCCGAGCGATCGCCGCACCACCCTGGTCGAGCTGACCGACGCCGGCCGCGACCGGCTGACCGACTCGACCGAGGCGGTGACCACGGCGGACTTCGGCTTCGTCGGCCTGGATCCGGATGAGCTGGTGCAGCTGTCCAGCCTGCTCACCAAGGTCCGGCGGGCGGCCGGCGACTTCGCCTGACGCCGGACGCCTTTCGCGGCATCGGTCAGGCGGTGTCCCACTTGAACAGCCGGGTGGCGATGAACGTGATCACGACGGCGAACCCGAGCAGGACGACGATCGGGATCAGCGCGGCCTGCGGTCCCTCGCCGCGCACCATCACGTCCTTCATGCCCTCGACCAGGTAGCCCATCGGCAGGAACTTGGACACGGTCTGGATCCATTCCGGTGCGGCCTCGAGCGGGATGAACGCGCCGGACAGGAACGCCATCGGCAGGGTGATCAGGTTGGCCAGCCCGGCGCCGCCCTCGGACGTCTTCGCGATCGCCCCGACCAGCAGGCCGATGGCGAGGAACGACAGGGTGCCGGCGAGGACCAGCGGCACGGCCATGTACCAGGCGCCGTTGAGCTGCAGCCCGAGGAACGGCAGCACCGAGATCGCCACGAAGAGCACCAGCTGCACCAGCGCCACGCCGAGCGAGACCGTCACCCTGGACGAGACCACCGTCGACGTCGCGATCGGCGCCAGCCGGAGCCGGCGCAGCAGCTTCTTCTCCCGCCAGGTGATCAGCGTCAGCGCGGCGCCGAACACCGCGCCGACGGCGATGCCGTAGCCGATCATGCCCGGCGCGATGAACTGGATCGGTTGCAGCGACTCGTCTTCCACCTGCTGGGTCTGCAGCGTGAATGTCGGCGGCGAGCCGGTGACGGCGATGTTCGCGGCGTCCACGAATCCGGAGAACACGCCCTGCACGGTCGCCGCGCTGACCGGGTCGGCCGACGAGAAGTGCAGGACCAGCGTGTCGCCCTGCTGCTCGATGGCGCCGCCGACGTCGCCCTTGCGCACCTGGGTGAGCGCGTCGTCCAGGGACGTGCCGGGGACGAGCTCGATGGCCTGGTCGAACGCGGCCCGCGCGTCCGGGGGCAGCTGATCGAGCAGCTGGACCTGTCCGACCTCGACGACCTTGGTCCGCGCGACCTCATCACTGGAGAACACCGTGCCGAAGATGACGATGAAGAACAGCGGGAACAGCACCGCGAAGAACAGCGACAGGCGGTCCCGGAGAAAGCCCTTCACCATCGCCATGGACAGGCTCTCGAACGCCCTCACGCGCGGTATTCCCGCCCGGTGAGCGCCAGGAAAACGTCCTCGAGCGTGGCGCCCCTCACCTGCAGCCCGGCGAGCGCGTCCGACTCGGCGAGCGCGGCCAGCACCGGTGCCGGCTCCCGCGTGGCGATCACCGTGGAGATGTCGTCGCCGGTCACCGTCCCGGCGCCGGCCAGCGCGCGCGCCGCATCCTGCGACAGGACGCCCGACTCGACCGAGATGTGCACCGGCGCATCGAGTCCGCGGACCAGCTCGGCCGGCGGACCCAGCTCCAGGATCCTGCCGTTGTCCATGATGGCGACCCGGTCGCAGAGGATCTCGGCCTCGTCCATGTAATGCGTGGTCAGCACGACCGTCTTGCCCTGGCCGTTGATCTTCCGCAGCAGATCCCAGAGGTTGCGGCGGGCCTGCGGGTCCAGCGCCGCGGACGGCTCGTCCAGGAAGACGATCTCCGGGTCGTGCACGAGCGCGCAGGCGATGGACAGCCGCTGCGCCTGCCCGCCGGACAGCTTCTCCGCCTGGGTGTCGGCCTTGTCGGTGAGCCCGACCAACGCGAGCATCTCGTCCACCCGCTCGGCGGGCGTGCCGTAGAGCGCGGCGAACGTGCCGAGCTGCTCCTTCGCGGTGAGCCGCTCGAAGAACGCCGTCGCCTGCAGCTGCACCCCCATCCGACCGAGCAGCCTCGGGTTGCGGGGCCAGCTGGGCAGCCCCAGCACACTGGCCGTCCCCGAGTCGGGCTCGCGCAGCCCCTCGATGATCTCCAGCAACGTCGTCTTGCCGGCGCCGTTGGGACCGAGGATGCCGAAGAACTCGCCGTGCCCGACCGCCAGCGAGACCGCATCACAGGCGACGACGGTGCCGTAGCGCTTGACCACGTCGGTGACGACGATCGTGTCCGAGGCCCCGGCGGAATCCGTTCCGGCGGTGTCCGTCGTGCCGGTGTCGATCATGGCGGCCACGCCAACCGGGAGTGCAACGCATCGAGCACCCGCCCGGCGGCGGCGTGCGCGTCGAGCCGGCCGGCCGCGACCTCCCCGGCGGCCGATGCCAGCTCGGTGCGGGACTCGGCCGCGGACAGCGCGGCGTCGAGCCGCTCGAGCACCACGGCGCGCACCGCCAGCGCGGCGCGGAACCGGCGACGCGCCTCCGCGCCGCCGTGCGCATCGAGGAAGGCGCCGTGGGCGGCGATCTCGCCGGTGAGCTCGTCGACCCCGGCGCCCGTGGAGGCGACCGTCTGCAGCACCGGCACCCGCCAGTCGTCAGCGACGGCGTTACCGGCACGGCCGAGCGAGACCATGCCCTTGAGCTCGCGAACCGTGCCGGCGACGCCGTCCCGGTCCGCCTTGTTGACCACCAGCACGTCGGCGATCTCGAGGATCCCGGCCTTCGCCGCCTGGACGCCGTCGCCCATCCCGGGCGCGAGCACCACGAGCACCGTGTCGGCGAGCCGGAGCACGGCGACCTCGTTCTGCCCGACGCCGACCGTCTCCACCAGCACGACGTCGAAGCCGAGCGCCGACAGCAGGTCGATCGCCGCCGGGGTTGCGGCTGACAGGCCGCCGAGCGCGCCGCGGCTGGACATCGAACGGATGAAGACGCCGGGGTCCCCGGCGTGCTCGCTCATCCGCACCCGGTCGCCGAGCAGGGCACCGCCGGTGAACGGGCTGGACGGGTCGACCGCGAGCACGGCCACCCGGTCGCCCCGCGCACGGAACCGGCCGATCAACCCGGTGGTCAGCGTCGACTTGCCGACGCCCGGCGCCCCCGTGAGCCCGACGACGCGGGCCGCACGCGGCCGGCCGACGAGCGCCCGCGCCACGGCGGCGGCTCCGTCGCCGCCCCCCTCCACCCGCGTCACCAGCCTGGCGAGCGCGCGCACCGACCCCGCATCGGCGGCTCCGAGCAGTTCTGCGACGTCCACGGCTCTCCGAACCTAGCCCACGCCGCCGTCGCGCCGAGGGCTACCGTGGCGGGCATGCAGGTGGCCCGGATCGACCACGTCGGCATCGCCGTGCCGGACCTCGATGCCGCGATCGCGTGGCACACCGGCGTGCTCGGCGGCCGGCTCGGGCATCGCGAGCGGAACCCGGATCAGGGGGTCGAGGAGGCGATGATCGTGTTCGACGGCGGCGCGCAGCTGCAGCTGCTTGCGCCGCTGACGCCCGACTCGCCCATCGCGAAGTTCCTCGACCGGCGGGGCCCCGGCCTGCAGCAGCTCGCCTTCCAGGTGGCGGACGTCGAGGCCGCCAGCGCCGACCTGCGGGACTCGGGTCTGCGCCTGCTGTACGAGCACCCGCGCCCGGGTACGGCGGGCTCGTCGATCAACTTCATCCACCCGCAGGATGCCGGAGGCGTCCTGGTCGAGTTGGTGCAGCCGGCGAGCACCGCCGGGCGTGCCGACACCGGCCGTGCCTCCGCTCCTGCATCCTCCCCCAGTGGAACGATGACCCCATGAGCTCGAACGATTGGCTGCCCGCCCAGATCCCGTTCGACCTGGTGCGGCGCGGCTTCGCGCCGGAGCAGGTGACGGCGCACCTGGAGCGGTTGGAGTACGACCTGCGCATCGCCACCGCGAACAGCGACGCGACGAACCAGCGCCTGTCCGAGGTGACCGCCCAGCTGTCCGCCACCCAGGCCGAGGCGGACGACCTGCGGGCCCAGCTCGACCACATCGCCCTCGAGCCGGTGTCCATGACGGGGCTGTCCAACCGGATGCAGCGGATGATCCGGCTGGCCGAGGAGGAGGCCGCGGAGATCCGCGCGCGGGCGAACACCGACGCCGAGCAGGTCAGGTCGCAGGCGGCGGCGGTCGCCGCGTCCACCGCCGCCGACCGGGAGGCCTTCGACACCGAGCGGGAGACCACCCGCCGGCAGCTGGCCGATCAGGTCAAGCAGTTGCTCGACGAGGCGACCGCCGAGGCGGAGCGCGTCCGCAGCACGGCGGCCCAGGAGTCGACCGCCGCGCTCGCCGCCGCCACCGCCGAGGCGCAGCGGGCGGTGACCGAGGCGCGGGCCGAGGCGGATCGGCTGGTGAGCGAGGCGACGGCGGAGGCGGAGCGGCTGCGCGCCGAAGCGGCCGCCGAGACCACCGAGCTGCGCGCCACCACCCGCGCCGAGGTCGACGAGCTCGTGCGGACCACCGCGGCCGAGCGCGAGCGGCTGGACGCGGAGAGCACATCCCGGCGCAAGCAGATCGACGACGACTTCGAGATCGCCATCGCGGCGCGGCGAACCGAGGCGCACGCCCGGCTCACCGAGCGTGAGGAGATCTCCGTCGCCGACGCCCAGCAGCGCATCGAGAACGCGACGGCCGAGGCGGAGCGCCTGGTGTCGGAGGCGACCGCACAGGCCAAGGAGATGGTGCGCCGCGCGGCCGCCGAGTCGCACCAGCGGGTGGCCGAGGCGGACGACGCGATCGGCCGGCTGACCGGCCTCCGCTCGGAGCTGCTCGGGCAGCTCGACTCCCTGCGCGTCCACCTCGGTGAGGTGGACAAGCTGGCCGCGTCCGCGGTCCCGCTGCTCGACGCGCCGCCGAGCGAGGCCGGGCGTCCCGTCACCGACGACTTCCCGGCGGACCCGGCGAGCCGACCGACCGACCTGCCGGAGTCCTACGACTCGGGCGACCCGGCGCCGTGGGATGACGTCGAGGTGGAGCGGCAGCGGTTGGCCGAGTCCGACTCGCAGACCGACACCATTCCGGCCGTCACCGACGACCCGGCCGCGGCGCCGCAGAACGGCACGGCGGACCGGCCGGCGGCCGACGGGGACGAGATCGAGCTTCCGCACCAGTCGCGAGGCGGACTGCGTGCGCTCGCCGAGCGGGCGCGGCTCGGCCGGTGATCCCTGCCTGATCCGGCAGGGTCAGAGGCGGTCCCCCGCCCGGACCATCGCGAGCAGCTCCGGCCCGCTGTCCAGGTACTTCCGCGCGGCGAACGGCAGCGCCCAGGCCAGCGCGGCCACCCCGCACAGGATGCCGGCCGCCAGGGCGACCCAGCCCCACAGGTCGTCGCCGGTGGCGGCCCTCACCCAGGCCAGCACGGCGGCCGGCAGGGCGACGGGCACGCCGCCGAGCAGCACCAGCAGCGACGCCGCGAACGTCCGCCCCTTCTGGCCCGCGACGCTCGAGGCGAACATCGAGGTGCGGCTCTGCGGCATCGCGTAGGGCAGGTACGCCGACTGGATGCAGGCGCTGCCGAACGACCCGAGCATGGCGGCCAGGCAGATGCCCAACGCCGCGGGCACGTGATCCAGCCCGCCGCGCACCACGACCTGCGCGGCGATCGCCAGGAGCACGATGACCGTGCCGGGGACGAGCGCCGCGAGCACGTGGCCCGCCATCTCCCCCCGCGCCCTCGTCCGATCGGTGATCGTCTGCACGTGCAGCCACAGGCCGGAGCCCTCGACGGAGAACATGTTCGCCGCCTGCGCCCCGATCAGCAGTGCGCCGAGCACGACCGCGTAGATCCCGGCGTTGCCCTGCGCGACGATGAACGGCCAGGCGATGATGAGCACCACCAGCAGCAGCCACGGCATGCGCCGCATGGGATCTCGCCACATCAGCACCCGATCGCGGTTGCCGACCACCTGCGCGGTGCCCGCCACCCCGATCGCCACGGCCGTCCCGCCGGTTCCCCGCTTGACCGGCGTCGATCCCTCCGTGACGGAGATGCCGCCCGTGAGGCGCTTCCGGAGCGCGGCGCTCCACCACCACCACGCCAGCGCGAAGCCGACCACGACGATGAGGACCGCGATCCCGACCCGTGCCCAGTCACCCTCGGCGACGTAGCCGGGCAGCGCCGCCAGCGCGCCGGGGGGCGTCCACTCCAGGACCTCGGACACCCGCAGCGCGCCCGACACGATCGTCGACTCCCGCCCCGTGTTCAACAGCGCGGAGACGCCGATGTACCCGACGATCAGCACCAGCCCGACGAGCATGCCCAGGTCGCGACCGCGGCGGCTGGACATCAGCGCCGCCATCGACGTCGACGCGGCGCGGGAGAGCACCACGCAGAGCACGAGCTGCACCGCCGCGGCGATCAGCGCGACCGGCAGCACCGACCACGGGGTGCTCACCGCTACCGCCATGCCGACCAGCAGGATCGCGTTGGCCGCCGGCAGGTAGCCGATCAGCGAGGAGACCAGCAGGCCGGCCTGCAGCGTGCGCGGCCGGAGCGGCAGCAGCGTGAAGCGGCTCGGATCCACCGTCTCGTCCACGCCGAACGCGACGAGCGGCGCCAGCATCCAGGCGATCAGCTGCAGCCCGAACAACGCGATGACGGCGCGCTGGGCGACGTCCGGAACGGTGCGCATGAATCCGATGGCGGTGGCGACCGCGAGCAGGAGCAGGAGGGCGACGATCAGCCCGACGATGATGCCCGCGCGGCTGTTCGGCTTCGCATTCCGCAGCCGGCTGGTGACGAGCGTCCACTTCAGGCTGGCGAAGACCCCAACCACGACAGGTCCTCCTTCCCGACGTCGTCGGCGCCGACCAGGTGCATGAAGGCGTCGTCCAGCGAGGACGCGGAGCCGCGGACCGTGGCGAGGTCGCCGGACGCGACGATGCGACCGTTGGCGATCACCGCGACGTGGCTGCACAGCGCCTCGACCAGCGCCATGACGTGCGAGGAGAACACCACGGTGCCGCCGCCGGCGGTGAAGCGGCCGAGCACCGTGCGGATGACCCGCGCCGAGACGGGGTCGACGGCCTCCAGCGGCTCGTCCAGCAGCAGCACCGCGGGCGCGTGCAGCATCGCGGCCGCCAGGGTGATCTTCTTGCGCATGCCGGTGGAGTAGTCGGCGACGAGCTTGTTGCCCGCGTCGGCGAGGTCGAGCACGGTGAGCAGCTCCGTCGCCCGCGACGTCACGGTCTCGATCGGCAGTCCGCGCAACCGGCCCAGGTAGCTGAGCAGCTCGGCGCCGGAGAGCCGTTCGAAGAGCCTGAGACCGTCGGGCAGCACGCCCATCCGCGCCTTGGCCGCGACCGGATCCGCCCACACGTCCGCGCCGGCGACGATCACCCGCCCGCCGTCCGGGCGGAGCAGGCCGGTGACCATCGACAGCGTCGTCGTCTTGCCGGCGCCGTTCGGACCGACCAGCCCGAAGAACGAGCCGGCGGGAACGTCGAGATCGATGTGGTCGACGACGGTGCGGCCGCCGAAGGACTTCGTCAGCCCGCGGATCCCGACGGCCTGCCCGGCCACCTGCGTCGTCAGCTGCTCCGGGCCCGGGTATCGGGGAAGTTCGGCAGAATGACCCTCGGTAGTCATGAGATCACTGTGCCACGCGAAGGATCGCGTCAGAAGCGACGCCCCAGCCAATCGAGCAGCGTGGCGACGAAGCCGTCCGGGTCCTCCGCGGGCGTGAGGTGACCCGCGCCCGGCAGCTCCGCGTAGTCGACGACGCCGCCGGTCAACCGGACCGCGTCGACCATCGCACGGGCGGCCGCGGGTGGCGTCACCGCATCCTGCTCCCCCACCACGATCAGCACCGGGACCCGCATCCCCGACAGCACCGCGGTGGAGTCGGGGCGCGCGGCCATCGCGCGTTGCGCCCAGGCGACGGTCCGCGCCGGCACCTCGCCGGCGATGGCGGCGAGGTGCGCCCTGACGTCGTCGGCCGCCTCCGGGGCGACCAGCGGGGCGATCGCATCCGCGCCGGACGCGATGTCGCCGCCGTCCGCGCGCGCCGCCACCCCCGCCCGGCGCTCGCGGGCGGCGTCGTCGTCGGCGCCCGATCGGGTGTCGACCAGCACCAGGCCGGCGACCCGCTCGGGATGCGCGCGGGCGAGCGCGAGCGCGACGTAGCCGCCGAGGGACACGCCGCCGAGCACGGCGCGGTCGATGCCCCTGGCGTCCATGGCGGCGGCGACGTCGGCCGCGTAGCTCGACACGTCGGGCTCGCCCGACCCGTCGTCGAGCACCGGCCCGTCGCCGAATCCCCGCAGGTCGGGCGTGAGCAGCGTGGTCGCGGCGGCCAGCGCCGGGCGGACCGGGTCGAAGAGCCGGGAGTCGAGGGGGAAGGCGTGGATCAGGACGAGCGCTGGGTGGGCGGGCACGCGCCCGATCCTGGCACCACCGGGCCGGTCACGACACCGGGACGAAGAGGCTCAGCGCCGCCCAGCTCACCACCGCGGACGGCAGCAGGGAGTCCATCCGGTCCATGATGCCGCCGTGGCCGGGCAGCAGGGTGCCCATGTCCTTGACCCCGAGGTCGCGCTTGATCAGGGACTCCGCCAGGTCGCCGCAGGTGGCCACCACCGCCATCAGCGCGCCGACGATCACGCCCTGCCACCACGCGCCGCCCAGCATGAGCCAGACCGACAGCGCGCCACCCACGGCGGCCGTGCACGACCGATCCGGCGAAGCCCTCCCAGGACTTCTTCGGCGAGATGCGCGGCGCCATCGGGTGCCGCCCGAACAGCACGCCGGCCGCGTAGCCGCCGACGTCCGAGCAGACCACCACGATGAGGAAGGTCAGGATGCGGTAGGCGCCGTCGGGCGGCGCCACGAGCAGCGTCGCGAAGCTGGCGAACAGGCCGAGGTAGACGAGTACGAAGATCGACGCCGCGACGTCCGTCAGGTAGCCGTCCGCGCCGCCGCGGAAACGCCAGACGAGGCAGGCCAGCGCGGTGAACGCCACCCCGGCCACCTGTGCGAGATGCCCGTAGTACCAGGCGAACCCGATGGTGGCGACGGCGCCGACGGCAAGCGGGATCCAGGTGATGCGGATGTTCCTGGCGTTCGCCAGTGTCTGCCGCAGCTCCCAGATGGAGGCGACGACGGCGGCCGCGATGATGACCAGGAAGGTCGGTCGGTAGAGCAGCAGCGACGCGATGACCAACGCGCCCAGGCCGACCCCGACCCCGATCGCCGCCGGCAGGTTGCGCCCGGCGCGCGATGTCGAAGGGGCGCTCATCAGACCTCGAGCAGCTCGGCTTCCTTGTGCTTGACGAGTTCGTCGACCTGCCCGACGTACCGGTCGGTGACGGACTGCAGCTCCTTCTCGGCGCGCACCACGTCGTCCTCGCCGACGTCCCCGTCCTTGACCAGCTTGTCGAGCACGTCCTTGGCCCGGCGACGGATGTTCCGGATGGACACCTTGGCATCCTCGCCCTTGGACCGCGCCGTCTTGCCGAGCTCGCGCCGGCGCTCCTCGGTCAGCTGCGGGAACACCACCCGGATGACGATGCCGTCGGTGCCCGGGTTCACCCCGAGATCCGAGTCGCGGATGGCCTTCTCGATGGCCTTGAGCTGGCTCGCGTCGTACGGCTTGATCACCGCCATGCGCGCCTCCGGGATGTTGATGGTCGCCATCTGGGTCAGCGGGGTCGGCGCGCCGTAGTAGTCGATCACCACGCGCCCGAACATGTTCGGGTTCGCTCGACCGGTCCGCAGCGTCGCCAGGTCGTCCTTGGCCACGGACACCGCCTTCTCCATCTTCTCCTCGGCGTCGAAGAGAGTCTCGTCGATCACGGTGCCTTTCCTCTCTGTCAGCCGCGTCTGTCAGCCGCGCGGAGTGTGCACCAGGGTGCCGATGCCGTCCCCGGCAACAGCCTTCCCGATGTTGCCGTTCACCAGCAGGTTGAACACGATGATCGGCATGTCGTTGTCCATGCACAGGCTGAACGCCGTCGCGTCGGCGACCTGCAGCCCCCGCTCGAGCACCTCGCGGTGGGTGATCTCGTCGAACATCACGGCGTCCGGGAACACCCGCGGGTCGCGGTCGTAGACGCCGTCCACCGCCTTCGCCATCAGCACCACCTCGGCGCCGATCTCGAGCGCGCGCTGCGCGGCGGTGGTGTCGGTGGAGAAGTAGGGCATGCCGACGCCGGCGCCGAAGATCACCACCCGGCCCTTCTCGAGGTGCCGCACGGCGCGCCGCGGGATGTACGGCTCGGCCACCTGACCCATCGTGATGGCGGTCTGCACCCGGGTGTCGATCTTGTGCTCGCGCTCCAGGAAGTCCTGCAGCGCAAGGCAGTTCATCACCGTGCCGAGCATCCCCATGTAGTCCGCGCGGGCGCGGTCCATGCCCCGCTCGTGCAGCTGGGCACCCCGGAAGAAGTTGCCGCCGCCGATCACCACGGCCACCTGGACGCCACCGGCGACGACGTCCGCGATCTGGTCGGCGACGGTGGAGACGACGTCCGGATCGACGCCGACCTCGCCGCCGCCGAACATCTCGCCGCCGAGCTTGAGCACGACCCGGCCGAACGGCCGCCTGGGATGGATGTCCGACATGGGATCAGCCCGCGCTCAGGCGGTTCCGACCTCGAAGCGACTGAACGCCGTCACGGTGACGCCCGCGCCGCTGAGCAGCGCCCCGACGGTCTTCTTGGAATCGAGCACCGAGGACTGCTCGGTGAGCACGGTCTCCTTGAAGAACCCGTTGAGGCGGCCCTCGACGATCTTTCCCAGCGCGGCCTCCGGCTTGTTCTCCTCCCGGGCGGTCGCCTCGGCGATGCGCCGCTCGGACTCGACGACGTCGGCCGGGACCGCGTCGCGCGAGGTGTACTTCGCCTTCAGGGACGCGATCTGCATGGCCGCGGCACGCGCCGCCTCGGCGGCCGCACCACCATCGCCGGTGTAGGCCACGAGCACCCCGATCGCCGGCGGCAGGTCAGCGGAACGCTTGTGCAGGTAGACGGACGTCGGCCCGTCGTACTTGACAACCTTGGCCAGCACCAGCTTCTCGCCGATCTTCGCGGAGAGGGCGTTGATCGCGTCGGCGACGGTGCCGCCCTCCAGGGGAGCGTCGAGCACCGCGTCCACGGATCCGTCGACGCCCGGCGACGCCGCGGCGGCGACGACCCGGTCGGCGAGCTGCTGGAACTCCTCGTTCTTGGCGACGAAGTCCGTCTCGCAGTCGATCTCGATCAGCGCGCCACCGGACGCGGCCACCAGGCCGTTCGCGGTCGTGCGCTCGGCCCGCTTGCCGATGTCCTTGGCGCCCTTGACGCGCAGGAACTCGACGGCCTTGTCGAAGTTCCCGTCGGACTCGTCGAGCGCCCGCTTGCAATCCATCATCCCGGCGCCCGTCAGCTCGCGGAGCCGCTTCACGTCGGCAGTGCTGAAATTCGCCATCTCGGCTTCAAACCTTCTTTCGATCAGTTCAGGTGGGCGCCGGCGGGTGCACCGGACTGCTCGCCCGCGACGACCTCGACGACGCCATCGGCCTGGTCGGCCTGCAGCTCGTTGAGCCCCTCGGCGGCGGACTCCGACTCGGCGATGACGTCGGCGGTGCCGTCGGCAGCCGGCACGGTGGCCGGCTCGGTGGCCGGCACGGTGGCCGGCTCGGTGGCCGGCTCGGCGACCGTCTCCGCGGCGGCGGGCTCGGCCGATGCGGCCGCGGCGGCCTGGGCGGCGCTGACCTCGGCGTTGTGCGCCTCGAGCAGCTCGCGCTCCCACTCGGCCAGCGGCTCCTCGGCGCCGCTGGCGCCGGAGTACCCGCCGGAGCGGGCGAGCAGGCCCTCGGCCACGGCCTCGGCCACGACCTTGGTCAGCAGGGCGGCGGAGCGGATCGCGTCGTCGTTGCCCGGCACCGGGTAGTCGACCTCGTCCGGATCGCAGTTGGTGTCCAGCACCGCGACGACCGGGATGTTCAGCTTGCGGGCCTCGCCGACGGCGATGTGCTCCTTCTTGGTGTCCACGATCCACACCGCGGACGGGACCTTGGACATGTCCCGGATGCCGCCGAGAGTCTTGGCCAGCTTGTCCTTCTCGCGGGTCAGCAGCAGCACCTCCTTCTTGGTGCGGCCGACGAACTCGCCCGAGGTCTCCATGGCCTCGAGGTCCTTGAGCCGCTGGAGACGCTTGTGCACCGTGGTGAAGTTGGTGAGCATGCCGCCCAGCCAGCGCTGGTTCACGTAGGGCATGGACACGCGGGTCGCCTGTTCGGCGATCGCCTCCTGCGCCTGACGCTTCGTGCCGACGAACAGCACGGTGCCGCCGTGCGCGACGGTGTCCTTGATGAACTCGTAGGCGCGGTCGATGTACGACAGCGTCTGCTGCAGATCGATGATGTAGATGCCGTTGCGCTCCGTGAAGATGAACCGCTTCATCTTCGGGTTCCACCGCCGGGTCTGGTGTCCGAAGTGGACACCCGCATCCAGCAGCTGGCGCATGGTGACGACAGCCATGGTCCTGCTCCTTCACGTGCTTCGGTTGTCGCCGATGGTCGGGTGACCGCCGGCCCTGACGCCCTCGGCGCACCTCGCCCCGCCGGAGCGGGAACCTGGAAGCGCGCCGGCCGGGTTGGAACATCGACCTGGCAGAAGGGCGTGCGAAGTCAACCCACCGCAGCGGGTTGCCTGGCCAGGGTAGCCGAATACGGCCTGGTTGTGCACATTCCCGCGGCGCCCGATGTGCCCGGCCGCCCGCCTCGCCGACGCTGTGCGGCATGGTCCGCCTCGCCGCGTTGCTCGCCTGCCTGCTCGCCCTGGCCGCCGTGCCCGGCGCCGCCTCCGCCGCGCCGGCGCCCGGCACGGGCTACGTCCTGCCGCTCGACCCGCCGCCCGTGGTGCTGCACGCGTTCGAGCCGCCACCGAACCGGTTCGCCGCCGGCCACCGCGGGGTGGACCTCGGCGCGCCGGCCGGCACCGTCGTGCGGGCGGCCGGAGCCGGCCGGGTGGTGTACGCGGCCGACCTCGCCGGCCGGGGCGTGGTGTCCGTCGAGCACTCGGGCGGGCTGCGGACGACGTACGAGCCGGTGACGGCGACCGTGGCGGCCGGCGCCACCGTGGCCGCCGGTCAGCCGATCGGTGTGCTGCAGCCCGGGCACGAGCGCTGCGCGCCGGCCGACTGCCTGCACTGGGGCGCGCGGCTGCCGGACCGGATCTACCTGGATCCGATGTCGCTGCTCACCGGCTGGGCGGTGCGGCTCTGGCCGTGGGACGACGGCTGAACCCTCTCTCGTCGCTCAGACGACCACGGCCGGCTCTCGCAGATGGACGCCGCCGCGGGTGGTCACGACCTCGTACGCCTGGGCGAGACCCCGGACGGCCATGCGGATCTCGTCGGGGGTGTGCACGTACGGCAGCCGCACCCACTGCTCGAACGCGCCGTTGATGCCGAACCGCGGGCCGGCGGTGACGCCGACGCCGAAGTCCGGCGCGGCCATCGCCAGCCGGGACGAGACCGGCGCGGGCAGCTGCGTCCAGAGGCAGAGTCCGCCGGTGCCGTCGATCCAGTGCCAGTCCGGCAGCTCGGCGCGCAGGGCGTCGCGCATCGCGTCCCGCTGCCGTCGATACAGCGCGACCCGGTCGCGGATGAGGTCGTCGATCTCGGCGAACAGCAGCGCGGCGGTCAGCTGCTCCATCGGTGGCGCGCCGAGATCCCGCGGCGCGCGGGCGGTCCCGAGCCTGGTGATGGTCGCCTCGTCGGCACGGATCCAGCCGATGCGCAGGCCGCCCCACATCAGCTTCGACACGCTGCCGATGCTGATCACCTGGCCGAAGGCGCCCATCGGCCGGGCCGGCTCGCCGTCCAGCGTCAGCTCGGCCAGGGACTCGTCGACCACCACGGTCATCCGGGCCGCCCTGGTCAGGGCGGCCACGTCGCGGCGGCCGTCGTCGTCCAGCAGCAGCCCGGTCGGGTTGTGGTGGTCGACGTTCAGATACGCCAGCCGCGGCGCGAGCTGCCGGATCGCGGCCCGCATGCCGTCGAGATCCCAGCCGGGCCGGTCGCCGTCGAGGGCGAGCGGAACCGGAACCGCGCGGCCGCCGCTGGCCGCCACGCCCTCCAGCGCGTGCGGGTAGGTGGGGTGGTCGAACAGCACGCGGTCCCCCGGCGAGATCAGCGTGTCGACGACCAGCGTCATCGCCTGCTGGGCGCCGTTGGTGACCAGGATCTGCTCGGGCCGGGTGGGCAGGCCGCGGTCGGTGTACCGCTGCGCGATCGCCGCCCGCAGCGGCGTGATCCCGACGATGCCGAGGCCGTGACCGGCCAGGTGCTCGGGCAGCAGCTCCAGCGCCTTGCGGAACGCCCGCCCGACCTGCGGCAGCGCAGGGGGCGCGGCGTACGACAGGTCGATCAGCCCGCCCGGCGCCGTCCCGACCGGCCCGAAGCGCAGGCCCGTGGTCGCGGCGTCGACGTCGCCGGCCGGCAGGGTGACGGTGCTGCGCGCGCCCTGCCGCGAGTCCAGGTAGCCGGTCTGCCGCAGCAGCGAGTACGCCGCGGTCACCGTGGTGCGGCTGACGTCGAGGACCGCCGCGAGGTCGCGCTCGCCGGGCAGCCCCGTGCCGACCGGCAGCCGGCCGTCCTGGGCGAGCACCTCGATGCGCTCCGCCAGCGCCCGGAAGGCGGGCCGGCCGCGCGAGCGCGCGTCACGCCAGTTGGCCAGGTCCCGGCTGAGTCGGGTCGACGAGACCGATCGATTGCTCATCAGTCCAGTATGTCTCAGCTGGCCCTTTCAAAGAAGTCCAGTTGCGAGCAATCTTCTGGCATGACACACACACTCCGGTCCCTGTTCCACTCCTCCGACACTCGTCGCGGATCCGCGGATTCGCGAAACACGCTGCGGCACCGGCGCTTCGCGGGATCCATCGGCGGCTACGAGGACCGCGACGACATCCGCGGTGCCGCGGACCTGACGGCGGCACGAGACCGGTCCAGTTGGGAGTAACTGGACCGGTTCACGCCCGGCCCACCTGCGTCGCTCAGGCCCGCGGGTGGGCCTGGCGGTAGACCGCCGCGAGCCGCTCGGCGGACACGTGCGTGTACAGCTGAGTGGTCGCCAGGCTCGCGTGCCCGAGCAGCTCCTGCACCGTCCGCAGGTCAGCGCCGCCGGCCAGCAGATGGGTCGCCGCCGTGTGCCGCAGCCCGTGCGGCGCGAGATCCGGAGCGCCCGGCACCGCGCCCGTCCGCTCGTGCACGAGGGTGCGCACCTGCCGCTGGTCGATCCGCCGTCCCCGCCTCCCCAGGAGCAACGCATGCCCGGACTCGCCGGTGGCCAGGGTCGGCCGCCCACGGCTCAGCCAGGCGTCCAGCGCGCGATCGGCCGGCACCCCGAACGGCACGGTGCGTTCCTTCGATCCCTTGCCGAACACGCGCAGCACGCGCCGATGCCGGTCGACGTCGGCGATGTCCAGCCCGGTGAGCTCCCCCACCCGGATTCCCGTTGCGTACAGCACCTCCAGGATGGTCCGGTCCCGCAGCGCCATCGCCCGGTCCACTGGATCTCCCGGCTCCGGTGACGCCGGATCGCTCGTCTCGGCCAGCAGCGCCGTCGCCTGATCCGTCCGCAGCACGCTGGGCAGCGTGCTGGCCGGCTTGGGGGACGCGAGGCGCGCCCCGACGTCCACCGGCAGCCGGCCGGTCGCCGCGGCCCACGCCGTGAAGCCCCGGGCCGCGGCCGCGCGCCGGGCCAGCGACGACCGCGCGGACCCGGTGCTGCGGCGGCGCGCCAGCCAGCTACGCAGCACCCCGACGTCGAGCGAGGCAAGGGTCGCGCCCTCCGCGCCGCCCCGCAGGCGGACCAGGTGATCCAGCAGCGACGCGACGTCGGCGCGATATGCCGCCACGGTCGCGGTCGCCACGCCTCGCTCGACCGCGAGATGGCGGGTGTACGCGTCGAGCGCGTCGCGGAGCTCGCCGGGCAGCCCGTCCCGCAGCCGCCCGGTCGTCACGCGCGCCCCGGTCACCTCTCGACGGTGCGCGACCGGCCGGGTTCGGTCAAGGGAGGCGCGCCGGTGTCCGGATTGTCGATATCGCGGGAACGCCGCACCGCCCGATCGGGCGCGTCGATCGCGATACTGGCGCGGTGGCGTACCGGCGGGGCCAGACGGCGGTGATCGTGCCCGTGCCGGCGGCGGAGCCGGTCGTCGGGCCGTGGCGGTCGCGGTTCGACAGGTCGGCGCCGTTCGGCGTGCCGGCGCACATCACGGTCGTCTTCCCGTGGCTGGCCGCTGACCGCGTCGACGGGCCGACGCTGCGCGACCTCGGCGAGATCGTCCGGACCGTCCGTCAGTTCCCCGTCGCCTTCGGGGCGATCCGTCAGTTCCCCGCCCCGGCCGGGTCGCCGCCGGTCGCCTATCTCGAGCCGGATCCCGCTGCGCCGTTTCGTGAGCTCACCGCGGCGCTGGTCCGGCGCTGGCCCGAGGCACCGCCGTACGAGGGCCGATTCGACGAGTCGATCCCGCACCTGACCGTGACGGACTCGGCACCGGCGGACACCGTCGCCGAGCTGGGCGCCGCCCTCGCGGGTTCGCTGCCGGTCCGGACGTGGATCGATCGCGCGGCGCTCATCCAGTTCGACGGTGCGGCGTGGCGCGAGCGGGCATCGCTCCCGCTGCGGGGTGACGCCGGACCTGTCCGAATTGTCGATATCGCGGAAACGTCTGCCCCGCGAAGCGCGACAGTCGGCGCTCGACCCCGGGTCAGCCTGCCGCCACCACCGCCGCGGCCAGCGCCGCCCTCGACCCGACGCCGACCTTGGCGAAGGCCTTGGACAGGTGTGACTCGACGGTCTTGTCGCTCAGGAACAGCCGGGCCGCGAAAGTACTACGGCCAGCGGGCACATCAGGATCTGGCGTACCGGCTCGGCGCCGCCGCGCCGGTCGCCGGCTGATCCAGCCGGCCCGGTCACGCCGGCAGGAGGCGCCGCCAGCTTCCGCCGTCGCGCCGGGCGAGGCCGTGCACCTCGAGCACGGCGAGCGAGGCCAGCACCTGGCCGCCGACGAGCCCGGACTCGGCGACCAGGTCGCGGACGGTGCGGGCGCCGCGACCCGGCAGGGCGTCGTAGACCCGGGCCGTCTCGGCGTCGAGGCCGTCGGTCGGGTGCCGCGGATCGGCGCCGGCGACGAGTTCGCGCGCGGCGACCGGCCCGCCGAAGGCGGCCGGCCCCAGCGCGGCGACCACGTCGGCGGCGGAGGTCACGAGGTGCGCGAACCGCTCGGCGAGCAGCAGGTGGCAGCCGACCGACGCGGCCGAGGTGACCGGTCCGGGCACGGCCATCACGGTCCGGCCGAGCTGGTCGGCGGCCGCCGCGGTGCTCAGCGTGCCGGACCGCCGGCCCGCCTCCACCACCACCGTGCCGGCGCCGAGCGCCGCGAGCAGCCGATTGCGCACGAGGAACCGGTGCCGGGCCGGCGTCGTGCCCGGCGGGTACTCCGAGATCACGGCGCCGCCCGCGGCGATCGCCTCCAGCAGCGCCCGGTTCGCCTCCGGATACGCCCGGTCGATGCCGCAGGCGAGCACGGCGATCGTGCTGCCGGCGCGCAACGCGGCCCGGTGGGCCGCCGTGTCGATGCCGAATGCCGCTCCGGAGACCACCGCAGCGCCGTCGCCGGCGAGCGCGTAGGCCATCTCGCCGGCGATCCGCTGCCCGTAGGCGCTGCACGCGCGGGAGCCGACGATCGTCACCGCGGCGCGCGGGAGCCGCGGGCGCAGGTCGCCGCGGACGTACAGCGCGATCGGCGGCGCGGACCCGCGCACCCGGCGGCCGGCGGCGAGCTGGAACTCGACGAACGCGTCGTCCGGCCACCTCTCGTCGCCGGGGCCGATCACGTCGGCGCCCACGGACCGCGCCGCGTCCAGGTCGCGCCGGACCTGATCGCGCAGCACCTGCGGAGCGTCCTGGCCGAGCCGGGCGGCGGTCGCGACGAGCACCGATCGCGGCGCCTGCCGGGTCACCACGGCCTCCCACGCCTCGACCGGGCCCCGCCGCCCGACGAAGTCGACCACCGGCGGGCACGGGGGCTCGCACGAGCGCAGCAGCCCGGCCCACGCCAGTTCGAGCTGCTCGCGGTCGGTCACGGCGACTCCCCGCAGCGCAGCGCCAGCGCGGTCGCGACCTCGCCCCTGCCCGGCTGGGCGCGGCCGGCGAGATCCGACCCGGTGAACGCCAGCCGGAGCACGCGGTCGACCCCCCGGCCCGTCAGCCGCCCCGAGCGCACCGCCCGCTCCAGCAGGTCGGCCTCCCCGCGGTCCGGCCGCCACGCCTTGCGCACGGTGGAGCCGGGCACCTCGGACGAGCAGCGCCACGGGGTGCCGCGCCATCGGTGCGCCGATCGCTCCCGCGCGAGCCGGACCCGCTCCGCGACGGCCGCGGACGGCTCACCGTCGGCGTCCGTCGCGGCGAGCGTGACCGGGTCCAGCGGGGGCAGATCGAGGCGGATGTCCACGCGGTCGAGCAGCGGGCCCGACAGCCGGCCGAGGTAACGCCGCCGCACCCCCGCCGGGCAGACGCAGTCGATGTCCCGCGCGACCGCGCAGGGACACGGGTTCGCCGCCAGCACCAGTTGGAACCGTGCCGGAAACCGCACGGCGCCGGATGCCCTCGCCACCAACACCTCTCCCGACTCCATGGGCTGTCGCAGCGCGTCGAGCACGGCCGGCCGGAACTCCGGCGCCTCGTCCAGGAACAGCACGCCGCGGTGCGCGAGGCTGACGCCGCCGGGCCGGATGTGTCCCGACCCGCCGCCGATCACCGCGGGCAGCGAGGCCGAATGATGCGGATCGATGAACGGCGGCCGGGTGATCAGGGGCGTGTCATCGCGCAGCGTGCCCGCGACGGAGTGCACGGCCGTCACCTCGAGCGCCTGCTCGCGCAGCAGCGGCGGGAGCACCCCGGGCAGCCTCGACGCCAGCATGGTCTTGCCGGCCCCGGGCGGACCGATCATCGCCAGGTGATGCCCGCCGGCGGCCGCGATCTCCAGCGCCAGCCGCGCCTCCGGCTGCCCCAGCACGTCGGCCAGGTCCGGCACCGGCGCCGGGTCGGCCGGCGGATCGTCGGTCGCGGCGAGCAGGGGGTCGGCGTCGCCGCGCAGCCACGTCACCAGGTCGCCGAGCGTGCGCACGCCGCGCACGGTCATCCCCGGCGCGAGCGCGGCCTCGGCGACGTTCGCGGCCGGCACCACGGCGTGCAGGTGCCCGGCGGCGCGCGCCGCCAGCACGATCGGCAGGACGCCGCGCAGCGGCCGGACGTGACCGTCCAGGCCGAGCTCGCCGACCAGCACGGACCGCGCCGCGGCGTCCGGCGGCACCACGCCCGAGGCGGTCAGCACCGCGATGGCGAGCGAGAGATCGAACCCGGCACCGCGTTTCGGCAGCGCCGCCGGGGAGAGCGCCAGGGTGATCCGCCGGTCCGGCCAGCGCAGCCCGGAGTTCAGCACGGCCGCGCGCACGCGATCCCGCGCCTGCGTGACGGCCGCGTCACCCATCCCGATCACCGTGGTGCCCGGCAGGCCGGCGGCCAGGTCCGCCTCCACCGCCACGAGGTGACCGGCCAGACCCGACAGCGCCACCGCCCAGGTGCGCGCCAGCGCCATCAGAAGGCCCGGGCCAGGTGCTGGATCTCCGGCGGACCGCCGGGCGGCCAGCGCACGCCGACGACGTCGAACCGGATGCTCACCCACGGGCTGCGGTGCTCCGTGAGCCAGAGCTGGGCGAGCCGGCGCTGCTTGCGTCGCTTGCCCTGGGTGACCGCCTCGAAGGGCGTGCCGTAGCGGTCGCCCGAGCGGGTCTTCACCTCGCAGATGACCAGCTGCCGCTCGACCGGATCCCACGCGACGATGTCGAGCTCGCCCTCGCCGCACCGCCAGTTCCGGTCGAGCACGGTGAGTCCGCCGTCGTGCAGGGTCTGCGCCGCGGCCTCCTCGCCGCGCCGACCGAGCTCATCCTTCGCCGCCATGCGCACAGCCTGCGGTTCGCGGGCCGGCGAGCGGCGGGCACCGACCGCGATTGTGGACAGCCCTGCGGGTGAGGACTACTCGCCGGGGTCGGTCGGCACCGTCCGGCGTCAGCCGAACGTGTCCTCCTCCGGCAGCCGCAGCTCCGGCTTGTCCAACTCCTCGACGTTGACGTCCTTGAACGTCACCACCCGGACGTTCTTCACGAACCGCGCCGGCCGGTACATGTCCCACACCCAGGCGTCGGACATCCGCAGCTCGAAGTACATGTCGCCCTCGGGGTTGCGCACCTGCAGGTCCACCGCGTTGCACAGGTAGAACCGGCGCTCCGTCTCCACCACGTACGAGAACTGGCCGACGATGTCGCGGTACTCCCGGTACAGCTGGAGCTCCATGTCGGTCTCGTACTGCTCGAGATCCTCGGCACTCACCGTGGGCTCACCTCAGACATCGCGTCAGGCATCGGGTCGGACATCGGGCCGGAACATCGCCTCGGCCATCATCGAGCTCATCATGCCGTCCAGCACGTCGTACTGCGGATCGCCACACGGCAGCCGCCAGCTCTGCCGGTGCACCACGCTCGGGCCGTGCGTGCGCAGCGCGGCGACGTGCTCCGGCGTGCCGTACCCCTTGTTCTCGTCGAACCCGTAGACGGGGTACGCGGGGGCCAGCTCGGTCAGCAACCGGTCACGCTCGGTCTTCGCCAGCACGCTCGCGCCCGCCACCGCCGCGCAGGTCAGGTCCGCCTTGATCCGCACGTGCACGGGCGGTTCCGGCGGCAGCGCGCGGAGCGCGTCGAGCTCGTCCACCTCGTCGAACAGGGTCGGCTGGTCGTTCCGCGGGCTCGACAGGTAGTCGTGGTTGCCGTCCAGCAGCACCGCGTCGACGGGCGCCGACAGCTGCGCCAGCGCGCGCCGACCGGCCATGCGCAGCGCGGCGATGATGCCGATGGTGTCGATCTCCGCGGGTGACGCGTGGCCGACGGCCCACTCCCCGACCCAGCGCCGCACGGGCCGCACCAGCGCCTCCCGGGCCGCGGGGGTGAGCAGTTTGGAGTCGCGCGAGCCCCGCCGGCACCCGTCCGATCCGGGTGGTCACCACCACCACGCCCACCGTCACCGGGCCGGCGAGCGCGCCGCGGCCGACCTCGTCCATCGCGGCGAGCCGGGTGCCGCCCGTCCGCAGCAGGTCCTTCTCCACTCGCAGGTGCGGCCGCGCGGAGCGGACCGGCGCCGTGCGGATCACCCGCTGCGCCATCACGAGCCCCAGTCGCCGATGGTGCCCCATCGGGACGGCGGCATCACGATGAACACCGCCTTTCCGATGACGTTGTCGACCGGGATCGGCCCCTGGCAGTGCGCGCCCGCGCCCGCCGGCATGCCCTGGCACTGGTAGGAGGAGTCGGCGGAGTCCGACCGGTGGTCGCCCATCATCCACAGCTGGCCGTCGGGGATGGTCACCGGCCCGAAGCAGCGCCGGGACATGGGCACGGTGGAGCAGTCCAGGTCGCCGGGCACGAACTCGATCGGCTCGTAGATGTACGGCTCGTTCAGCGAGGTCCCGTCCACGACGACGTTGCCGGTGGCGTCGCAGCACATCACCGTCTGCCCGCCGTCGGCGATCACCCGCTTGACGTAGTCCTTCTCGTCCGGCGGGGCGATGCCGACGACCGACCCGAGCGCCTGCATCGCCTTGGCGAACCAGTTGGTCGGCTCCTGGATCACCGTCTCGGGCACCCAGGTCGGCGGGCCCGAGAACACGACCACGTCACCCGGCGCGGGGTCGCGGAAGTCGTAGACGATCTTGTTGGCCAGGATCCGGTCGCCGCCGGACGTCGAGCCGTGCAGCGTCTGCTCCATCGAGCCGGACGGCACGTAGTAGACCTTCGCGATGAAGGTCTGGATCAGGAAGGTCAGGCCGAAGGCGATCAGGATCAGGATCGGCAGCTCGATCCAGAACGGCCGCTTCTTGCGCTGGCGCACCGGCTTGCCGGCGTGATCGCCCGCTTCCGACGCGTCATCCGCGTCCCTGGGGGGATCGGCGGAATCCGCCGCCGATCCGGACGAGCCAGGATCGGGGTCGTTCTCGGTCATCACCGACAGGCTACGGCGCGGAGGGAAGCGCGAGCGTCAGCGCGCCGGGGTGCGCTTCTCCTTGATCTTGGCCTTCTTGCCGCGGAGGTCGCGCAGGTAGTACAGCTTCGCCCGGCGGACGTCGCCGCGGGTGACGAGCTCGATCCGGTCCAGGTTCGGGGAGTGCACCGGGAAGGTGCGCTCGACGCCGACGCCGAAGCTGATCTTGCGGACGGTGAACGTCTCGCGGATCCCGCCGCCCTGCCGGCGGATGACGTTGCCGGCGAAGACCTGGACGCGGGACCGGTTGCCCTCGATGACCTTCACGTGCACCTTGACGGTGTCGCCGGGCCGGAAGTCCGGGATGTCGGTGCGCAGCGACGCGGCGTCCAGGGCGTCCAGGGTGTTCATGACGATGACCTCAAAACTCATGGATTGGCGAATGGGCAACCGGTCCAGTGTGCCAGACGGGGCGGCGAATCCCGAAAACGGCTAGTCCGGCCGACGCAGCTCGGCCAGCCGGGCCCTGTCCGCATCGGACCACCGCGCCACCAGCTCGGGCCTGTTGGCCGCGGTGCGCAGCAGGGACTCGTCGCGGCGGTAGCGGGCGACCGCCGCGTGGTCCCCGCCGGTGAGCAGCTCGGGGACCGCCCGCCCGCGGTACCGCGCCGGCCGGGTGTACGACGGTGCCTCGACCCGGTCCCGCAGGTCGCCGGAGAAGGAGTCCTCGCCCGCCGAGTCCGGGTTGCCGAGGACGCCCGGGATCAGCCGCGTGACGGCCTCGATGACCACCAGCGCTGCGGCCTCGCCGCCGGCCAGCACGTAGTCCCCGATCGACACCTCGCGGACCGGCATCCGCGTCGCCGCGTCGTCGAGAACCCGCTGGTCGATGCCCTCGTAGCGCCCGCAGGCCACGACCAGGTGCGGCGCCGACGACAGCTCCACGGCCGTCCGCTGGTCGAACAGCCTTCCGGCGGGCGTCGGAACCAGCAGCGTGGTCTCCGGCGTGCACACGGCGTCCAGCGCGGCCCCCCAGACGTCGGCGCGCATCACCATGCCCGGCCCGCCGCCGTACGGCGAGTCGTCGACGGAGCGATGCCGATCGGTGGTCCAGTCGCGCAGGTCGTGCACCCCAAGCTGCACCACGCCGTCCGCGATCGCCTTGCCCAGCAACGACTCCCGCACCGGATCCAGGTACGCGGGAAAGATCGTCAGGACGTCGATGCGCATCAGTCGAACATGCCGTCCGGCGGCTTGACGACGAGCCGGCCCGCGGCGATGTCGACCTCGGGCACGATCGCGGCGACGAACGGCACGAGCTCCTCGCCGCCCCCGGGCCGGCGCACCTCGAGGACCGGCGCCGCGGGCGGGTGCAGCACCCCCGTGACCGTGCCCAGCTCGTGGCCGTCCTGGTCGAGGACCGCCAGCCCGATGAGCTGGTGGTCGTAGAACTCCTCGGGATCGTCCGGCTCGGGCAGGGCCGCGGCGTCCACCGTCAGCTCGACGCCGCGCAGCGCCTCCGCCGCGGTGCGGTCGGGGATGCCGTCGAACGTGACGACCCAGACCGGTCCGGACGCCCTGGATTCGGCGACCGTGAGCGGGCCCGGCCCGGCCGGGTCGGTGGACACCACCGATCCCGGCGCGAACCGCGCCTGCGGATCGTCGGATCGCGGGTGCACGGTGACCGCGCCGCGCACCCCGTGCGGCCGGCCCACCAGGCCGACCACCACCCGCGTCTCGCTCAGCGGTCGGTGTCCACGACGTCGACGCGGATGCCGCGGCCACCGACGGCCGACATGACCGTGCGCAGGGCGGTCGCCGTTCGACCGCCGCGCCCGATCACCTTGCCGAGATCGTCGGGGTGCACCCGGATCTGCAGCGTGCGGCCGCGGCGCCCCGTGGTCATCTCCACGCTGACCTCGTCGTCGTGTTCGACGATGCCCCGCACCAGGTGCTCGAGGGCGTCCTCCAGGACGCTCACGACGCGTCGGTCGCCGATTCCGCGGCCGGGGCAGCAGCCTCGACCTCGGCGGCCTCGGCGACCGGGGCGGCCTCGGCGACCGGGGCGGCCTCGGCGGCTTCTCCGCGTCTTCTCGGCCGGCTTCTCGGCGGGCCGCTCGGCACGCTCGGCTGAGCCGCCGCGACGCCTCGGCGTGGTCGCCGACGGTCCGTCGGCGCCACCGGCGGCGGACAGCGCGGACTCGTACAGCGCCCTCTTGTCCGGCTTCGCCTTCTGGCCCTGCAGGGTGCCCTCGGCGCCCGGCAGGCCCTTGAACTTCTGCCAGTCCCCGGTCACCTTGAGCAGCGACAGCACGGACTCGGTCGGCTGCGCGCCGACGCTGAGCCAGTACTGCACGCGATCGGAGTTGATCTCGATCACGCTGGGGTCGGACTTCGGGTGGTACTTGCCGATGGACTCGATGGCCCGGCCGCTGCGGCGGGTGCGGGCATCGGCGACGACGACGCGGTAGAACGGCTCGCGGATCTTGCCGAGCCGGGCGAGCTTGATCTTGACAGCCACGGTGGTGGACTTCTCCTTGCGGTCTTCTGTGGTGCTTCAACGGCGGGCGCAGCGGCTCGCGTGGGGCAGCGGTCCGGACGCACCAATGGCGGCCGCGCCCGGAGAGAGGGGCCGGACGGCGACCGTGACCCGGCCATTCTTCCACACCGCCGGGCTCGGCCCGGACCGATCGGCCGCGCCCGGCGGACGACCCGCTCAGCGCGGACCGGCGATCCGCCCGGCCCGCAGGATCACCGACGGGTGCGCCAGGGCCGCCAGATCCGCGACGGGGTCCGCCGCGTAGACGACCAGGTCGGCGGGCGCGCCGATGTCGTAGACCGGCAGGCCCAGCCAGGCCCGGGCGCCGTGCGAGGCCGCGTGCATCGCCTCGCCGGCGCCCAGCAGCGCGCCCATCGCCGCCACCTCGTCGGCCACCCTGCCGTGCGCGACGAAGCCGCCGGCGTCGGTGCCCGCGTGCACGGCGATGCCGGCCTCGGCGGCGCGGCGGACCACGTCGCCGTTCCTGGCGTGCAGCGCGCGCATGTGCCGCGCGTAGGCGGGGTACCGGGTCGCGGCGTCGGCGTACGTCGGGAAGTTGGCGATGTTGATCAACGTGGGCACCAGGTGCACGCCGCGCTCCGCCGCGATCGCGATGGTGTCGTCGGTCAGCCCGGTGCCGTGTTCGATGCAGTCCACGCCCGCGGCCAGCAGCCCGGGCAACGCGTCCTCGCCGAACACGTGGCTCGTCACCCTGGCTCCCCCGGCGTGCGCCACCGCGACCGCATCGGCGAGCACGTCGTCGGGCCAGAGCGGCGCGAGATCGCCGGTGTCACGGTCGATCCAGTCACCGACGATCTTGATCCAGCCGTCTCCGTAGTCGATCTGGCGGGCCACCTCCGCCGGCAGCTCGGCCGGCTCGTCGAGCTCGACCCCGAGCTCGCGGATGTACCGCCGGGAGCGCGCGATGTGCCGCCCGGCCCGGATCAGCACCGGCAGGTCGTCGCGGCCGACGAGCGGGCGGGTGTCCACCGGCGAGCCGCAGTCGCGCAGCGCGAGCGCCCCCGCGTGCAGGTTCGTCCTGGCCTGCTCCTCGGCCTCGTCCGGCGCGGCGAACCCGGCGCTCGAATACCCGACGTGGCAGTGCGCGTCGACCAGACCCGGCAGCACGAAACCCGTGATCTCCACCGCGTCTCGCACCGGGCCGGGCACGAACCTCCCGCCGTCGACCCACACGTCGACGGGCTCACCGGTCGCCGCGTCCCGGCCGCTGACGTGCAGGCGCACGGCCTACTGCTTGGGGAACTTCAGCTTCGACGGGTCGAAGCCTGGCGGCAGCTGGTCGAGTCCGAACCCACCCGGCTGGGCGGCACCGGGCTGGCCGAACCCGGGTGCGCCACCCATCCCCGGCGGGAGGGCGGGAAACCCGCCGGGCATCCCCTTCACCCGGGCCTGCGTGGGGCCACGCCCGGACGAGACCTTCTTGCGCTTGCCGGAGCGCGACTTCGACGCCTTCCGGTTCGACGGCCGGCCGCCGGGCAGCCCGAACCGCCCGGCCATCGACGACATCATCTTGCGCGCCTCGAAGAACCGGTCGACGAGGCCGTTGACCTGCGCCACCGTCGACCCGGACCCCCGCGCGATGCGCATCCGGCGGGAGGCGTTGATGATCTTGGGGTTCTGCCGCTCGCCCGGCGTCATCGACTGGATGATCGCGGCGGTGCGGTCCAGGTCCTTGTCGTCGACCTGGCTCAGCGCCTCCTTCATCTGGCCGGCGCCGGGCAGCATGCCGAGCAGCCCGCCGATCGGGCCCATCTTGCGCAGCATCATCATCTGGTCGAGGAAGTCGTCCAGCGTGAAGTCGTTGCCGGCCAGCTTGGCGGCCATCGCCTCGGCCTGGTCGGCCTCGAAGACGCCCTCCGCCTGCTCGATCAGCGTGAGCATGTCGCCCATGCCGAGGATGCGGGAGGCCATCCGGTCCGGATGGAAGGTGTCGAAGTCGGCCAGCTTCTCACCGGTGGACGCGAACATGATCGGCGAGCCGGTCACCTGCCGGACCGACAGCGCCGCGCCGCCGCGGGCATCGCCGTCGAGCTTGGTGAGCACCACCCCGGTGAAGCCGACGCCGTCCCGGAAGGCCTCGGCGGTGGTCACCGCGTCCTGGCCGATCATCGCGTCGACGACGAACAGGATCTCGTCCGGCACCACGGCGTCGCGGATGTCGACGGCCTGCTGCATCATCTCGGTGTCCACGCCGAGGCGGCCGGCGGTGTCCACGATGACGATGTCGTGCACGCGGATCTGGGCCTCGCGCACGCCCGCCCTGGCCACCGCGACGGGATCGCCGACGCCGTTGCCCGGCTCCGGCGCGAACACCGTCACGCCGGCCTGGCCGCCGACCACCTGCAGCTGCGTCACGGCGTTGGGCCGCTGCAGGTCGCAGGCGACGAGCAGCGGCGTGTGACCCTGCCCCTTGAGCCACAGCGCGAGCTTGCCCGCGAGCGTCGTCTTGCCGGAGCCCTGCAGGCCGGCCAGCATGATCACCGTCGGCGGGTTCTTCGCGAACTGCAGCCGGCGGGTCTCGCCGCCGAGGATGCCGATGAGCTCCTCGTTGACGATCTTGATGACCTGCTGGGCCGGGTTCAGCGCGGCGGAGACCTCCGCGCCGGCGGCACGCTCCTTGATCCGGGCGATGAACGTGCGCACGACCGGCAGCGCGACGTCGGCCTCGAGGAGGGCGATGCGGATCTCCCGGCAGGTGGCGTCGATGTCCTGGGGGGACAGCCGGCCCTTGCCGCGCAGGTTGGTGAAGACCGTTTGGAGGCGGTCGGAGAGAGTCTCGAACACCAGGCCATTGTTCCTGTCGCACCGCCGTCCGGGAAACCGTTGTACCTGCGCGGCGAGCTGTAGTAGAACTACTACATGGCGTACTCCACACACGATGAGACGGGACGCCCGGTGATTGCGGTCGACGACCTGGTGATGCGCTACGGGAACACCGAGGTGCTGAACGGGGTGTCCTTCGCCATCGAGCGCGGCGAGGTGCTCGTGCTGCTGGGCCCGAACGGCGCGGGCAAGACGACCACCATCGAGATCCTGGAGGGGTTCCGCGAGCCGTCGGCGGGCGCGGTCTCCGTGCTCGGCACGAACCCGCTGCGCGGTGACGAGGCGTGGCGGGCGCGGATCGGCGTGGTGCTGCAGTCATGGCGCGACCACGGGCGGTGGCGCGTCAGGGACCTGCTCGAGCAGCTCGGCTCCTACTACTCCCCCTACGCCACCGCCGAGCGCAGCCGGCCGTACCCCACCGACGAGCTGATCGACACGGTCGGGCTGACGGAGCATGCGGGCCAGAAGATCTCCACGCTCTCCGGCGGGCAGCGGCGCCGGCTGGACGTGGCGATCGGCATCGTCGGCCGGCCCGAGCTGCTGTTCCTGGACGAGCCGACGGCGGGCTTCGACCCGTCCGCGCGGCGCGAGTTCCACGACCTGGTGCACCGGCTGTCCGACCTGCAGGACACCACGATCCTGCTCACCACCCACGACCTGGACGAGGCGGAGAAGCTGGCCGACCGGATCCTGATCCTCAACCACGGCCGGATCGTCGCCAACGGCAGCGCCGACCAGCTCGCGCATCAGGTCGCCGGCAGCGCCGAGGTGCGCTGGACCGAGCAGGGCAACCGGCGCGTGCACAGCACGCCCGACCCGACCGGCTTCGTCCGCGAGCTGTTCGCCGCCGAGCGGTCCGGCGACAGCTTCGTCGAGGACCTCGAGGTGCAGCGCCCGAGCCTGGAGAGCATCTACCTCGCGATGGTCGCCCAGCAGGAACAGCCCGACGCCGCCCGCCCGGCCATGGAGGTGGCCCGATGAGCCTGATCACCCACGCCATCCGCTGCGGGATCAGCCGCGGCCGCATCGAGTTCACGAACAGCCTGCGATCCGGCCAGGACATCGGCTACTACCTGGTCACGTCGATCGTGCTGGTCGTCGTGCTGTGGCTGAACCGCGACGACACCATCGAGGGCACCGACGTGTCGGTCGCGATGTTCATGCTGCCGGGCGTGCTGGCGCTCGCGGTGTTCATCTCCGGCGCGTACGGGATCGCCACCGTGCTGGCCACCGAGCGCGAGGACGGCACCCTGCTGCGCCTCAAGTCCGTGCCCTACGGCATCGTGGCATACGTTGCGGGCCAGGCGATCCGGGTCAGCCTGGAGATCGCGTTCAGCATGGTGCTGACGCTGATCCCGGCGCTGTTCATCGTTCCCGGGCTGGTGTCCGAGGGATTGGGCGGCGTGCTCGGCGCCGTCGGCTACATCGTGCTGGGGCTCATCGCCATCCTGCCGCTCGGCCTCGTCATCGGGTCGGTGTTCCGCAATCCGCGCTCCGTCGGCGGCTGGGGGATGCTCGTCATCGGCGGCGCCGTCTGGCTCTCCGGAATCTTCTATCCGCTGGCCCTGATGGCGAGCTGGATCCAGGTCGTCGGGCAGCTGCTGCCCACCTATTGGCTCGGCCTCGGACTCCGTTCCGTGCTGCTGCCCGAGTCGGCCGCCGCCGTGGAGATCGGCGGCAGCTGGCGCACTCTCGCCACCATCGGGGTGCTGCTGGCCTGGGCGGTCGTCGGCCTCGCGCTGGCCCCGATCCTGCTGCGCCGGATGGCCAGGCGGGAGTCCGGGTCGGCCGTCGCGGCCCGGCGCGAGAAGCAACTGCAGCGGGTCTGACGCGGATCCCCGACGCCGATGTCCGACAGCGAGGTGCTGTACAACCGGATCGCCGTGCTGCGCGCGGAGCGCGGCACCACGCGCCGCCAGCTCGCGGAGGCGGTCGGCGTGCACTACCAGACGGTGGGCTACCTGGAGCGCGGCGAGTACAGCCCGAGCCTGCAGCTCGCGCTGCGCATCGCGGACTTCTTCGACGTGCCCATCGAGGCGATCTTCTCCACCCGGCCGTTCCCGCGGATCGGTCAGACCACCAGCTGACGGTGGCCGGGCCGACGGTGACGGGCCGACGCCTGCCCGATCCGGTCAGGCCAGCGCGTCCTGCACCGCCGAGGCGAGCTCCCTGGCCGCGGCCGGCGACAGCGGCGACCCGTCCGCGGCCGTCACGTAGAAGACGTCCACCGCCTCCGCGCCCAGCGTGTTCACCCGGGCGGAGAGCACGTCGGCGCCGCGCGCCCGGAACGCCGAGGCCACCGAGTACAGCAGGCCGGGCGCGTCGTGGGCGCGCACCTCGATCACCGTCGCGGTGTCGGACGCGCCGTCGATCACCCGGACGGCCGGCGGCGCCGCCTCCCCCCGCCGCGCCGGCGCGCCGCGCCTGGCCAACCGCGCCGCCACGTCGAGCGAGCCGTCGAGCGCCCGCACCAGGTCGGTGCGCAGCGCCGCCGCCGCGGGCGGGTCGCCGAACTGCGGAGCCACCGTCCAGGTCTGCAGCGCGGTGGGCCCGACGGTGCGGGCGGCCGCGGTGCGCACCGTCATCCGGTGCATCGTCAGCACGGCCGCCGACGCGGCCAGCAGGCCGGGCCGGTCCGGGGCGGCGATGGTCACCCGCAGCGCCCCCGTCACGTCCTCGATGACGATGCCGACCCCGCCGGCCTCGACGAGCTCGCGCTCCACCTGGGTCATCGCGGGGGGTTCGGCGGGCGGCTCGCCGGCGAGCGCGCGCCGCACCCGGGACACGAGATGCGTGACCTGGCCCGCCTTCCAGGTGCTCCACGCGGCCGGGCCGGCGGCGGTGGCGTCGGCGACGGTGAGGGCGTGCAGCAGGTCGAGGGTCGCCGCGTCCGGGATCACCGCGACCAGCGCGGCGATGGTCGCCGGGTCGTCCGGGTCACGCCGCGCGGCCGTGTCGGCGAGGAGCAGGTGGTGCCGGATCAGGGTGGTGATCACGTCGGCGTCCCCGGCCGGCACACCGAGCCGGCGCAGCCACGGCCCGACGAGCGCGGCGCCCGCCGCGGAGTGGTTCGGGTACTCGTCGGAATGCCCCTTGCCGATGTCGTGCAGCAGCGCGGCCAGCAGCAGCAGGTCGGGCCGGGACACCTGGCGGACGAGACCCGAGGCGTTCACGGCGGTCTGCATGAGGTGCCGGTCGACGGTGTAGAGGTGGATCGGGTCGCGCTGGGGCATCGAGCGCAGTCGCTCCCAGCCGGGCAGCAGCGCGGAGATCAGCCCGGCCTGATCGAGGTCCTCCCAGGCCGGGATCATCGCCTCGCCCGAACCGAGCAGCGCGAGCAGCGCGGTCAGCGCCACCGGCGGCCACGGCTCCGGCAGCGGCGGCGACACCTTGGCCAGCCGCATGCACGGTGGCCGGCGAGACCGGCAGCCCGGCCTGGGCGGCGGCGGCCGCCGCGCGCACCGCCAGCGTGGGGTCGAGCGCCGGGTTCACGCCGCGGGCGAGCACCGCCTCGCCGTCCTGCTCGACGATGCCGTCGGCGAGCGGCGACCGCTCGATCCGCCGGGCGAACCGGCCGCCGAGGTCGGTGACAATGCCCGAAGAGGCGTGCAGCGCGCGGTTCACCCGGTGCCAGGTGAGGTCGCTGGCGTGCGCGACCGTCCGCGCGATGGAGGCGACGTGCCGCAGCAGCACGTCCCGGTCGTCCAGGCCGAGCACCTGCGCGACGGTGTCCTGGTCCTGCACCTGCAGCCGATCGGTCGCCCGGCCGGCAAGACTCTGCACCGCGTCCCGGACGTCGAGCAGCGCGGACCTGGCCTCCTCGAGACCCTGGTGCGGGCAGTCCGCCACCCAGGACGCCGCGACCGAACGCATGACCACCAGGTCGCGCAGGCCGCCGCGGGACTCCTTGAGATCGGGCGAGGTGGCGAACGCCAGCTCCCCCGACCGCTCGGCGCGCTCCTGGCAGGAGTCCAGCAGCGCGGGCAGCCGGGTCTTCGCGTCGGCCCGCCAGTCCGCGAGCACCCGCCGGTGCAGCGTGGCCGCCAGTTCGGGATCGCCCGCGATGTGCCGCAGGTCGAGCATGCCGAGCATGGCAGGCAGGTCGGTGCGCGCGACCTGCCGCGCGCCGCCCACCGACCGCACCGAGTGATCCAGCCGGATCTTCGAGTCCCAGATCGGGTACCACAGCCGCTCGGCGAGCATCCCCGCGTACGACGCCGGGGTCTCCGTCGAGTGCAGCAGCACCAGGTCGAGATCGGAGAACGGGGAGAGCTCCCCCCGCCCATACCCCCCGACCGCGACCAGCGCGACGCCGCCGACGTTGATCCCGGCCTCCTGGGAGAGCTCGCCCAGCCAGCCGTCGGTCAACCGGGCCAGTGCCCGGCGCCGGGCCGGACCGGTGATCCCGGTCCGACCCAGCAGCTGAGCCCGCAGCTCCGGGAACCCGCCCGCCGTCCCCACAGGCGCGTTCGGCATCCGTTAGACGGCTTCCAGACCGCGCTCGCCCGTGCGGACCCGGACCACGGTGCCGACGTCGGTCGACCAGACCTTCCCGTCACCGATCTTGCCGGTGCGCGCGGCGCGGACGATCACGTCGATCACGTCGTCCGCGTCCTCCTCGTCCACCAGGATCTCCAGGCGGACCTTGGGCAGCAGTTCGACGGTGTACTCCGCGCCCCGGTAGACCTCCGTGTGGCCGCGCTGGCGGCCGTATCCGGTGGACTCCGAGACGGTCATGCCCTGCACGCCGAAGGCCAGCAGCGCGGCCCTCACCTCGTCGAGCTTGAACGGCTTGATGACGGCGGTGACCAACTTCATGCTTTGACCTCCTGGGTCTTCGTGGCTGCCGGGTGGCTCAGCACGCCCGAGACGCCCGCGCCCGACGAGGGCTCGAGGTCGTAGGCGGCCTCACCATGGGTGGTCACGTCGACGCCCTCGACCTCGCTCTCCTCGGGGATCCGCCAGCCCATGGTGACCTTGAGCAGCAGGCCGATGATCAGGGTGACGACGCCGGAGAACACGATGGCGATGAGGGCGACGACGAACTGGGTGGCCAGCTGCGTCGCGCCCCCGCCGTAGAAGAGGCCGTTCAGTGCGCCGTCCGGCGCCCAGGTCGACGAGGTGACCACCCCGTCGGCGTCCCGGGTGACGTTGGCGAACAGGCCGATCAGCACGGTGCCGACGAAGCCGCCGACGAGGTGCACGCCGACGACGTCGAGCGAGTCGTCGTAGCCGAACTTGTACTTCAGGCCGACCGCCAGCGCGCACAGGATGCCCGCGATGAGGCCCACGAACATCGAGCCGACGACGTCCACCGCGGCCGCGGCCGGGGTGATGGCCACCAGGCCGGCGACCACGCCGGACGCGGCGCCGAGGCTCGTGGCGTGCTTGTCCCTGATCCGCTCCACGAGCAGCCAGCCGAGGGTGGCGACGCAGGTGGCCGTCAGCGTGTTGATCCACGCCTGGCCGGCGGTGCCGTCCGCGGCGAACTCGGAGCCGGCGTTGAAGCCGAACCAGCCGAACCACAGCAGGGCGGCGCCCAGCATCACGAACGGCAGGTTGTGCGGCTTCATCGGCTCCTTCGCGAAGCCCCTGCGCTTGCCGATCAGCACCGCGAGCACGAGGCCGGCGATGCCGGCGTTGATGTGCACGACCGTGCCGCCGGCGAAGTCGATCGGGGTGGACAGCCACTCGGCGATCGGCCCGGACCCGCTGAGCAGGCCGCCGCCCCAGACCATGTGCGCGATCGGGCCGTAGACGAGCGTCACCCAGATCCCGGCGAACACCAGCCAGGTGCCGAATCGCGCGCGGTCCGCGATGGCGCCGGAGATCAGCGCGACCGTGATGATCGCGAAGGTCGCCTGGTAGCCGACGGCCACCGTGGCCGGCACCCCGGAGGCGGCCATCAGGCTCAGGTCATCGGTGAGCCCGTTGAGAGCGAAGTACTCGAACGGGTTTCCGATGATTCCGCCGATGTTCGTGCCGAACGTCTCCGAGTAGCCCCAGAGCATCCAGATGGGCCCGACGACGGCGAGGGCACCGAAGCTCATCATCATCATGTTCAGGACGGACTTCGAGCGCGTCATGCCGCCGTAGAAGAAGGCGAGCGCGGGCGTCATGAGCAGCACCAGTGAAGCGGCTGCCAGCATCCAGGCTGTATTGCCGGCGTCCAGTTCGAACGGTTCCATCAAGCCTCCTGGCTCGTCGGATTGCGGAGGACCGCCTCACCGGGTCCGGCCGCGTGGGTCGGACGCGCACCGGATGGCGTGCGCAGGCAGAGGTCCTGTGACGCACCGAGATTCGCCTGTGCGTATTTCGACCTGAGCGCTGCGGTGTTTCGCGCCTGTGAACTCGGTGGGGAATGTGTTTCCGGCGTGTTTCCGCAAGATCGACTGCGTGTGACGGGCGACTACGCAGAGTCAGTCGTCCTCGCTAGATCGTCGTCAGGGGGCGCCGAGCAGGGCGTCGACGAACGCCTCCGGCTCGAAGGGCGCCAGGTCGTCGGGACCCTCTCCCAGCCCGACGAGCTTGACCGGCACGTTCAGGGCGCGCTGCACGGCGACCACGATGCCGCCCTTCGCCGTGCCGTCCAGCTTGGTCAGCACGATCCCGGTGATGTCCACCACCTCGGCGAACACCGTCGCCTGCACCAGGCCGTTCTGCCCGGTGGTCGCGTCCAGCACGAGGAGCACCTCGTCGACCTTCGCCTGCTTCTCGACCACCCGCTTGACCTTGCCGAGCTCGTCCATCAGGCCGGTCTTCGTGTGCAGGCGGCCCGCCGTGTCGATCAGCACGGCGTCGGCCCCGTCCTCGATCCCCCGCTTCACGGCGTCGAACGCCACCGACGCGGGATCGGCGCCCTGGTCGGCGCGGACCACGACCGCACCCGCCCGCTCCGCCCACGTCGCGAGCTGGTCGGCCGCCGCGGCGCGGAAGGTGTCCGCCGCGCCCAGCACGACGTGCCGGCCGTCCGCGACCAGCACCCGGGCGAGCTTGCCGGTGGTGGTGGTCTTGCCGGTCCCGTTGACCCCGACGACCAGCACCACGGACGGGCGCCCGTCGTGCGGGAGTGCGTGCACCGACCGGTCCGCCTCGGTGCCGACCGCCTCGACCAGGACCTTGCGCAGCATCGCGCGGGCGCTCGCGGCGTCGGTCACCCCGCGGGCGGCGACCTCCGCGCGCAGCTTCTCGGTGATCTCGGCCGACGCCCTGGCACCGAGGTCCGCCAGCAGCAGGGTGTCCTCGACGTCGGTCCACGAGTCCTCGTCGAGGGTGCCGGCGCCGAGCAGGCCGAGCAGGCTCTGCCCGAACACGTTCTGCGAGCGGGCCAGGCGCCCGCGCAGCCGCCCGAGGCGGCCGGCGCTGGGCTCGATGCGCTCCGCCGCCACGGTGGGCACGGCGTCGGTGGTCACGGCGTCGGTGGGCACGGCGGGGGCGTGGGGCCGCGGGGGCGGGAGCCGCGAGCGCGGTCGGGATCTCCGTCTCGACGAGCGGCTCCGCCGGCTTCGCCTCGACGAGCTCGGCGGGCAGGATCACGTCGACGATGGGCCTGGTCACGGAGTCCCTGGGCACCGCCGCGTCGTCCCCGACGCCCGGCTGCCCGTCGACCTCCGTCCGCTCCTCGACGGGGTGCACGGGCTCGTCGGTCGGCGGCGGCGGCGCGGTCGCGGTGGTGCCGGAGGAGAAGGAGATCGACCCGCCGGCGCGGTAGCCGCCCTTCGCCGGCGGCCCCTCGGTGACCGGCTTCGCCGCCGCGGTGTCGGTCAGCGAGATCCGGCGCCGGCGCGCGAGGGAGAGGCCGATGACCAGCCCGACGACCAGCAGGACGACGACGACGAGAACGATCCAGACCCAGATTGGCACGGTGGCCATCCTGACAGACGTCAGCCGCCGTCGAAGACGCGATCCACGACCCTCCTGGCCCGCCGGGTGGCCCGGCGGTAGTCGTCGACGAACTCGCCGGGGTCGCCGCCGGCCGGATAGCCCATCGCGCGCGCGACGGCGTCCAGTTCGCGTCCGTGGCGCGGGATCTGGTCGTCCGGCTTGCCGCGGACCAGCATGATCGCATTGCGGGTGCGCGCGGCCTCGAGCCAGCCGTTGACCAGCGCGGCCGCGTCGGATTCGTCGAGCAGGCCACCCGCACGCGCCGCCTCGATCGCGTCGAGGGTCGAGGTGGTGCGCAGCCCGGGCAGCTCGTGGGCGTGCTGCAGCTGCAGCAGCTGCACCGTCCATTCGACGTCGCCCAGCCCGCCCCGCCCCAGCTTGGTGTGCGTCGTCACATCGGCGCCCCTGGGCATCCGCTCGGTGTCCACGCGGGCCTTGATCCGGCGGATCTCGACCACGTCCTTCTGGCTGAGCCCGCTCTCCGGGTACCGGTACCGGTCCGCGGCCGCGACGAACCGGGCGCCGAGATCCTCGTCGCCCGCGACCGGCCGCGCCCGCAGCAGCGCCTGCCGCTCCCACGGCTGCGCGAAGCGGGTCCAGTAGCTGCGGAACGAGTCCAGGGTGCGGACCAGCGGGCCGTTGCGACCCTCGGGGCGCAGGTTCGCGTCGATCTCGAGCGGCGGGTCCGGGCTCGGCCGCCCGAGCAGCCGGGCCATCAGGTCGGCCGCGGCGGACGCGTCCAGCCTGGCCTTCTCGTCGTCGGCCCCCGGCACGACCTCGAAGACGTACATCACGTCCGCGTCCGACCCGTAGCCCAGCTCCGCGCCGCCGAGCCGCCCCATCCCGATGACGGCGAGTCGCGCCCGGAACCCGCCGCGGTCGCGCGTCACCTGCGCGACCGCGGCGTCGTGTGCAGCACGGATGCAGGTCTCGGCGACGCTGGTGAGCCCGCGCGCGATGTTCGTCACCGAGATCAGGCCGAGCAGGTCGCCGCAGGCGAGCCGCAGCATCTCCGCCCGGCGGGCGGACCGCGCGGCGTCCACCGACTCCTGCGCGCTTCTCGCGCGGCCGGACCGGGCGAGCAGCGCAGCCGCGACGGTCTCCGGCTCCGGCTCCAGCAGCGACGCGTCGTCGGCGAGCAGCTTGAGCACCTCCGGCGCCCGGGTGAGCAGGTTCGCGATCAGCCGCGACCCGCCGAGCAGCTCCGCCAGCCGCTGCGCGACCGAGCCCTCGTCGCGCAGCAGCCGCAGGTACCAGGGCGTGTCGGCCAGGGCCTCGGACACCTGCCGGTAGGACAGCAGCCCGTTGTCCGGGTCGGGGCTCGACGAGAAGTAGTCGAGCAGCACCGGCAGCAGGTGCCGCTGGATCGCGGCGCGCCGGCTGACGCCCAGGGTGAGGGCGCCGATGTGCCGCAGCGCCGCGTCCGGCGAGGCGAAGCCGAGCGCGGCCAGCCGGGCGCGGGCACCCTCGGGCGAGAGCCGCAGCTCGTCCTCGTCGACGGCCGCGAGCGCATGCAGCAGCGGCCGGTAGAACAGCTTCTCGTGCAGCCGCCGGACCGTCGCCCCGTGCCGCAGCCGCTCGGCGCTGAACACCTCGGCCGCGGTCGCGGTGCCCGAGGCCGCGTAGCCGTCGGCGCGGGCCAGCCACTCCATGTCCGACACGTCGTCGGGCAGCAGGTGCGTCCGGCGCAGCCGCTGCAGCTGCAGCCGGTGCTCCGCGCGCCGCAGGAACGTGTACGCCGCGGCCATCTCGGCGCCATCGGTGCGCCCGACGTACCCGCCGCGGATCAGCGACCGCAACGCCATCAGGGTGCCGGGCAGCCGCAGGTCCGGATCGGTGCGGCCGTGCACCAGCTGCAGGAGCTGCACCGCGAACTCGACGTCGCGCAGCCCGCCGGCGCCCAGCTTCAGCTCCCGCTCGCGGTGGCTCTCCGGGATGTTCCGCTCCACCCGGCGCCGCATCGCCTGCACGTCGTCGACGAAGGAGTCGCGGCCCGAGGCGCTCCACACGCCGGGCGCGGTGATCTCGACGAACTGCCGGCCGACGTCGGGGTCACCCGCCGCCGGGCGGGCCTTGAGCAGCGCCTGGAACTCCCAGGTCTCCGCCCACCGCTTGTAGTAGGCCGCGTGGCTGGCCGGCGTCCGCACCAGCGCCCCCGCCTTGCCCTCGGGGCGCAGCGCCGCGTCGACCTCCCAGGCGGCGCCGTGGCAGATCCGCATCATCCCGGTGGCCAGCTGCGTCGCCGTGGCGAGCATCCGCGCCTCGTCGGGCTTCCCGGCGCTCGCGCCGTCCTCCGCCGGCGGGTGGTCGGCGGCGAAGATGACGTCCACGTCGGAGATGTAGTTGAGCTCCTTGGCGCCGCACTTGCCCATGGCGATCACCGCCAGCCGGGCCGGTGCCGCGGACGCCGGAAGCTCGGCCGCGGCCACCGCGAGCCCCGTCTGCAGCGTCGCGTCGGCCAGCTCGGACAGCGCCTGGCAGACGGCCGGCAGCGCCGTCGTGGGCAGGCTCGGCTCGACCGCCGGCGCGAGGTCGTGGGCGGCGATGATCAGCAACTGCGACCGGTAGGCGCGGCGCAGCGCGGCGATCGCCGTGCCGCCGGTCACCGCGGCCCGCGCGCCGTCGGTCCCGACGCACGGCTGCGCCGCCGGGTCCACGCCCACCGACTCGGCCAGCACCGTGCGCATCGTCGGCGGCGAGATCAGCTCCTCCGCCGGCGCTTCCGGCAGCACGAGATGCCAGTCGGCCGGGTTGGTGGCGAGGTGATCGGCCAGCGCGGTCGACCCGCCGAGCACGCCGATCAGCCGGCCGCGGAACCGCGGCTCGTCCCGCAGCCGGGCCATCAGCTCCTCGTCGTCCTCCGCCGCCTCGGCGAGCCTGGCGAGTCCGTTCAGCGCGAGCTCCGGGCGGCCGGCGCGGGAGATCGCGGCGAGCACGTCGTGCGCGTCGGCGGTGGGGCCGGCGTCGGTGAACAGCCCGGTCGTCGCCAGGTCGCCGCGGACCCGGTCCGTGTCCGGGAGCCCGTACCGCGCCGGGGTGCGGACGGCCGGCCGGGTCATCGGCTTGACCCGAGCAGCGGCAGCCGCGGCCGCTGCGGATGCCGCACCAGATCGACGAACCGGGCGATGAAGTCCGGCCAGACCTCGGCCATCGTCTCCTCGGCCGCGTCGAGCATCGCGCCGAGGCGACCGCTGATCGGCAGGCCCTCGCCGCGCGCCCAGTCGCGCACCACCTCCGCCGGCGCCTCGATGTGGAACTGCAGCCCCCACGCGCACGCCCCGACCCGGAAAGCCTGGTTCGGGTAACCCACCGAGGAGAGCAGCAGCACCGCGCCGGGCGGCAGCGCGCTGACCACGTCGTAGTGGTAGTGCATGACGTCGGGCGTCATCGGCATGTCCCGGAACAGCGGATCATCCGCCGCGGCATCGCGTTTCGCGGTCAGGTAGGCGCCGATCTCCGGGCCGCCCGTTGCCGGTTGCACGGTGCCGCCCGTCGCCGCCGCGAGCAGCTGGCCGCCGAGGCAGATGCCCAGCGTGGGCGCGGCCGACTCGACCGCCGCGGCCAGCAGCGCGCGCGTCGCGGGCAGCCAGGGCGCCCGGTCGTCGTCGAACACGCCGACGTCGCCGCCGAGGCTGATCAGGGCGTCGAACCCGGCGAGATCCTCCGGGATCGGCTCGCCGTCGAACGCCCGCAGCACGGTGAGCTCGGCGCCCGCGGCGCGCAACCAGTCGCCGAGCAGCAGCGGCGGATCGCTCGGGTCGTGTTGCAGCACGAGGATTCTCGGGTCGGCCATGCGTCAGCTCAGCTCGACGATCACCGGGGCGTGGTCCGACGCGCCCTTGCCCTTGCGCTCCTCGCGGTCGATGAACGCCCCGGTCACCCTGGCCGCCAGCGCCGGGCTCGCCAGCGCGAAGTCGATGCGCATGCCGCGCCGCTTGGCGAAGCTCAGCTGCTTGTAGTCCCAGTAGGTGTAGACGCCGGGGCCGGGGGTGAACGGCCGCACCACGTCGGCGAACCCGGCGGACACCAGCTCGCCGAACGCCGCGCGCTCGGGCGGCGTGACGTGTGTCTGGTGCCGGTAGAACTCGACGCTCCAGATGTCGTCGTCGGTCGGCGCGATGTTGTAGTCGCCGCAGAACGCGACCTGCGCGTCCGGGTCGGCGGCCAGTTCCTTGGCGCCCTGGTCGCGCAGCGCCGCGAGCCACTCCAGCTTGTAGTGGTAGTGCGGGTCGCCGATCGCCCGGCCGTTGGGGATGTACACGCTCCAGATCCGCATCCCGGCGCAGAGCGCGCTCACCGCGCGGGCCTCCGCGACGGCGGGTTCCCCCCACGATGGCACGCCCGGCAGCCCGATCTGCACCGCGTCGATCCCGATCCGGGAGAGCACCGCGACGCCGTTCCACTGCGAGGTTCCGTGGTGCACGACCTGATAGCCGAGTTCGGCCAGCCGGTCCGCCGGGAACCGGTCGTCGTCGATCTTGGTCTCCTGGATCGCCAGCACGTCGACGTCGCTGCGGGCGAGCCACGCGGTCAGCCGGTCGAGCCGGGCGCGGATCGAGTTGATGTTCCAGGTGGCGATGCGCATCGCGATCAGCCCAGCACCGGCGCCGGCGGCGGCGCGGGGACGAAGAACGGCACGGTCCACTCCGGGCGCGACTCGCCGTCGATCCGGGCGCGCCAGACCAGCACCCGGCCGGACGGCAGCGGCAGCCCGGTGTTGAAGTACAGGACCACGTGGGAACGGGTCGGCAGCGCTCGGCGGGGGACCCCGCTGCCGCGGAAGTTCGGTTCCTCGATCTGCAGCGTCTGCCCGAAGCGCATCACCCGGGAGCCGGGCACCGGCGAAGCCTCGGTCAGCTCGATCGGCGCGCCCGACTGATCCTCGAGGACGACCTCGAACGCGTACTGCTCGTTGAACAGCTCCGGCGGGAATGTCAGGCTCACCACCAGCGCGAACGCCGCCGAGACGCCGGACGTCGTGTCCCTGCCGATGATCTGCAGGCCGCCGCCCACCACCTGGAGCTTGCCCAGCTGATCGGCCACGGCGAAGTCCGCAAGGATCAGCGACACCGATGCCCGCTCGAAGACCTCGCTCATGGGTCCGATCGTGCCATGCGGTCGTCATCGGAAATCCCGCGACGGCGTTCGGACGACCAGGTCCACCGCGGCCATCCGGTCGGCCACGATGGAGATGGCCCCGCCGTCCCGCTCCACCAGCCCGCGCACCAGCAGCGCGGCCGACTGGCGGGCGATCCGCCGGTACCGGTTCCACAGACCGACCGAGCAGATGACGTTCAGCAGGCCGCTCTCGTCCTCGAGGTTGAGAAAGATGACGCCGGATGCGGTGGCGGGCCGCTGCCGGTGGGTGACCATGCCGGCGACCAGCACCCGGGTGCCGTGCTCGACCTCGTGCAACTCCTGCGCGGTGCGCACCCCCCAGCTCGCCAGCTTCTCCCGAGAGAACTCGGTGGGATAGACGTCGGGCGAGATCCCGGTCGCCCAGATGTCGGCCACCATCAGCTCGACGTCCGACATGCCGGGCAGCGGCGGCGCGTCGAGGCCGACGGTGGTGCCGTCCAACGTGCCGGATCGCGGACCGGCCGCCGCCCCGGCCGCCCAGAGCGCGCTCCGGCGGTCGCCGTTCAACGCGTCGAGCGCACCCGCGGTGGCCATCGCCTCGGCCTGCGCGGCGGTCAGCGTGACCGCGCGGGTGAGCTGGTCCAGCGACGTGTAGCCGCCGCCCGGCCGGGAGGCGACGATCTTCTCGGCGATCTCGGTGCCGAGCGTGCGGATGCCGGCCAGCCCCTGCCGGATCGCCGGTCGGCCGTCCGGCCCTGGCTCGAGAGCCGCCTGCGCGCCGGAGATGTTCACGTCGGGGCGGCGCACGGTCACCCCGTGCCGCCGCGCGTCCGCGACCAGCGACTGCGGCGAGTAGAAGCCCATGGGCTGGGCGTTGAGCAGCGCCGCGGTGAACGCCGCCGGGTGGTGCAGCTTGAGCCAGGACGAATAGAAGACGAGCGAGGCGAAGGACAGCGCGTGCGACTCGGCGAATCCGAAGTTGGCGAACGCCAGCAGCCGCTCGTAGATGCTGTCCGCGGCGGACCCGGTGATGCCGTGCAGGTCCCGCATGCCGTCGTAGAGCCGGGCCTTCAGCCTCTCCATCTTCTGGCTGGACCGCTTGGCGCCCATCGCCCGGCGCAGCTGGTCGGCCTCGCCGGCGTCGAAGCCCGCGACGTCCACGGCGAGCTGCATCAGCTGCTCCTGGAACAGCGGGATGCCGAGCGTCTTGGCCAGGGACTGCTTCATCACCGGGTGGTCGTAGGTGACCGGCTCCAGCCCGTTGCGTCGCCGGATGTACGGGTGCACCGACCCGCCCTGGATCGGGCCGGGGCGGATCAGCGCGACCTCCACCACCAGGTCGTAGAAGGTGCGGGGTTTGAGCCGCGGCAGCGTCGCCATCTGCGCCCGGGACTCGACCTGGAACACCCCGACCGAGTCCGCCCGCTGCAGCATCTCGTAGACCGCCGGTTCCTCGAGATCCAGCCTGGCGAAGTCGACCTCGATCCCCTCGTGCTCGCGGATCAGGTCGACCGCGTAGTGCAGCGCGGACAGCATGCCGAGCCCGAGCAGGTCGAACTTGACCAGGCCCATGGCGGCGCAGTCGTCCTTGTCCCACTGCAGCACCGAGCGGTTCTCCATGCGGGCCCACTCCACCGGGCAGACCTGCGCGACGGGCCGGTCGCAGATCACCATGCCGCCGGAGTGGATGCCGAGATGCCGCGGGTAGTCCTGGATCTGGCCGGCCAGCGCGAGCACGTCGGGTGGCACGTCGAGCTCGCCCTGCTGGGCCAGCGGCGACCAGCCGTCGAGCTGCTTGGAGTACGCGTCCTGCTGACCAGGCGAGTGGCCGAGCGCCTTGGCCATGTCCCGGACGGCCATCCGCGGGCGGAAGGTGTTGACGTTCGCGACCTGGGCGGCGTGCGTGCGGCCGTACGTGTCGTAGACGTGCTGGATGACCTCCTCCCGCCGGTCGGACTCGATGTCGATGTCGATGTCCGGCGGCCCGTCCCGCTCCGGCGCGAGGAACCGTTCGAACAGCAGCTGATAGCTGACCGCGTCCACGGCGGTGATACCGAGCGCGTAGCAGACGGCCGAGTTCGCGGCGGATCCCCGGCCCTGGCACATGATCTTGCGGTCGTGGCAGAACTGGACGATGTCGTACACGATCAGGAAATAGCCGGGGAAGTCGAGCTTCTCGATGATCCGCAGTTCCTTCTCGATCTGCGCGTAGGCGTCGGGCTTCGCCTCCGGCGGCCCGTACCGCCGGGCGGCGCCGGCCATGGTGAGCTCGCGCAGCCAGGAGTTCTCGTCGTGACCCGGCGGCACGTCGTAGGGCGGCAGGTTCGGCGCCACGAGATGCAGGTCGAACGAGCACTCCTCGCCGATCGCGGCGGCCGTCGGCACCGCCGTCGGGTACCGCGCGAACAGCGCGGCCATCTCCGCTCCCGATCGCAGGTGCGCCCCCGGTCCCGCCGGCAGGTACGCATCTGCCTCGTCCAGGCTGCGCCGGGCGCGCACCGCCGCCATCGCGGCGCCCAGCCGGGCGTCCCGGGGGGTGGCGTAGTGCGCGCCGGTGGTGGCGACGAGCGCGAGGCCGAGCTCGGCGGCGAGCTCCGCGAGCGCGTCGTTGTCCTCGTCGTCGGTGGGCGCGAGCTGGGTGGTGAGCTCCACGGCGACGTTCCGCCGGCCGAAACGCTCGATCAGCGAGACGATCTCGTCCCGCGCAGCGTCGGGGCCGGCGCGGTTCAGGGCGCGCCGGACGCTGCCCTTGCGGCACCCGGTGAGGATGAGCCACTGGTCGTCGGCCGCGGCCGCGAGCTCGTCGAGGTGGTAGACGGGCCGGCCCTTCTCGCCACCGCGCAGCTGGGCGATGGTGATCTGCTGGGACAGCAAGGTGTAGCCGGCCTGTCCCCTGGCCAGGACCAGCAGGTGCTCCCCCACCGGATCGGGCACGCCGAGCTGCGGTTCCGGCAAGCCGATCGAGAGTTCCGCACCGTACAAGGTTTTCAGGGAGGTCTCCGCGGCCGCCTCGGCGAACCGGACGATGCCGTACAGCCCGTCGTGATCGGTGATGGCCAGGGCATCCAGGCCGAGCCGCAGCGCCTCGGCCACCAGCATCTCCGGGGTGGATGCGCCGTCCAGGAAGCTGAACGCGGAGTGGCTGTGCAGTTCGGCGTATGCCACGCGTTGCCGGTCCGCCGGCAGCTGGACGTGCGGAACGGGCGGGCCGTGGTCGTCGTACCGCACCGCCCGCAGCATCTTTCCCGACTTCGGCGCGCGTCCCGACAATGCCCGCTCGAGCTCGGACCACGGCACCGGAGGGTTGTTCCAGCCCATCAGTCGTACACCCCCTCGAGCTGCCAGCCCTGCCGGCCGAACCGCACCAGGAGCGCGTTCTCCCCCTCGGATCCCTCGGCGACCAGTTGCAGCCGAGCCCGGTAGCGCGGCGGGTCGGTGACCCGGTCACCCAGCCACCACTGCTCGTCCAGCACCCACGGCCCGGCCCACGCCACGATCGGCCGGCGGTCCGCATCCTCGCCCACCCAGGCGGGGACGCCGCTGAGCAGGCCGCGAGCCGTCACCTGCACCGGGTGCCCGTCCCGGTCGCGCACGGTCGTCGCGCGCGCATCCGCGGCCACCAGCCGCGCCGGTGAGGGTGCCGGCAGCGCTCCCGGCCAGGGCGCATCGGGGTCCCGGGCGCTCACCTTCTCGTCCCCCCACGGCACCGTGGTGATCCGCTCCGCTGGCCCCCGACCACCCGAGAGGACAGGCGCCAGAACGGATTCCGGGCCGAGGATGCCCTGCACCCGGGCGAATGCCCAGCCTGCGCGCTGGTCGTCCTGCCCGTCGGAGCCCCACAAGCCGAACTGGATGCGGCCGGCACCGACCGCCTCCACCGGCTCCAACCGGAGCAGGGTGATCGCCCCCGGACCCGTGTCGTCGTCGTCGCCCGGCTTCCTCGTCCGGCCTGCGGTGAGCCAGCCGTCGAGTTGCCAGCGGAGCCGGTCGGCGGTCGCCGCCGCAGTGAGCGGGCGGGCGCAGCGCCAGACCCTGGTCAGCGTGGTGTCCCGCTCGGTGACCGCCGAGATGGCCAGCCGGGTGCAGGCGAGCCCGGCGTCGGCCAGCCGCGCATGGAACCTCTCGGCCAGCGCCCGGGCGGCGAAGGCCGCGGTGTCCACCCTGTCCAGCGGCGGGTCGCACTCCTGGTCGACGACCAGGTCCTCCGGGATCCTGCGCCGGGACAGCCCCCGCTCGGACAGGCCCTTCGCCAGCCGGTGAGCCTGCACCGCGTCGGCTCCGAACCGGGTGGCGACCTTGCCGTCGGGCAGCGCCGCGAACGCGCCGCAGGTTTCGATGCCGAGCCGGATCAGCAGATCGGTCAGCGCCGCGCGCTCGGGCGGCGCGATCGCCGGCTCGCTCGACAGGTCCGTGATGGGCAGTGGTGCGCAGAACGCTGCCGACCGCCCCGTCGGCACGATGCTGGCCCGCCGTGCCGCCAGCACCGCAACGGTGAGGTGATCGGCGACACCCACCCGGCACTCCACGTCCAGCGCCTCGACGACGTCGACGATCCTTTCGGCGGCGGCGATCTCGGATCCGAAGTAGCGGCTGGGGCCGCGCGCGGAGCACGCCACCACGCCGGCACGCAGGATCTCCACACCCGGCGCGATTCGCTCCACCGCGGCCACCACCGGCTCGAACGACCGGCCGTCCCGGTCCGGGTCCACCTGGGTGATCAGCAGTTCCGGGCAACGGGACTGCGCATCCCGGCGGCGCTGCCCGATGTGCACGCCCTCGCTTCTGGCGGCGGCCGTGCAGGCCTGCACCCGGTTGGCGTGGAACACCGCGACCGGGTCCGACGCGGGCACCCCCACGTGACGCGCGGCCGCCACCGCCGGCCAGTCCGGACACCAGACCACCAGGGCACGGTGGGATCGCTGCTTCATGTTCCGAAGAGCGCAGCGACCGAGGCGGCGAGGCCGAAGCGTTCGCCGTGCTGCTGGGGACGGATGTGGTGGAAGGGGATGTCGCCGTCCCGCAGCGGATCTCCGCGTAGGGCAGCGGAGGGCGGGATGGGCACGCCGTCCGGCCGGTGGAACTCCCACCCCGCCGGGGTGACGGCGACGGCGAACCCGCCCTCGTGCACGGCGGTGTGGTGCCGGCGGCAGAGCAGGACCAGGTTGTCGGGATCGGTTGACCCACCGCGCGCCCAGTGCCGGATGTGGTGTGCCTGCAGGTGTCGCTGCCGGTGGCAGCCGGGAAAGCGGCAGCGCTCGTCGCGGATGCGCAGGGCTCGGCGCAACGCGGGCGGGATGCGCCGGGTCTTCCGGCCGAGGCGGAGCGGCTCGCCCGGGTCGGCGCCGTGCAGCACCGCGAGCACCGCGGCGTCGCAGGAGATGCGTTGCGCGGTGGCGGATTCGACGCCGGGTCCGCGCTCGATGCGGCACCGGGCGTCCGGCGGTGGGTCGATGCCGGTATCGGCGAGCACGGACAGGTCGGCGTGCAGGACGACGAGGTGCTCGTCATCGCCGGAGGAATCGGTGTCGCCGGCGGCGAGCGCGGCCTCCGCCACCCCGACCAGCGCGTCGGCCGCGGTGACCTTGCTCGTCGGGATCGAGCGCGGCACGGGACCGGTCGAGCGCGGCGACGAGCAGTGCCCCCTCCTCCGCGGGCAACCGGGCCGACAGCACCAGCATCCCGTCGTCGTCCCACCCCCACCTGGCCTGTCGCCTGCTCTCCTGCGCCAGCCGGGTGCCCTGCGCCTTGCGGTAGCCCCTGACCACCCGTTCCAGCTGAGATGCCGTGTGCACCAGGCCCTGTTGGAGCAGCACCTGCTCGTCGACCTCGCCGGCGAGCCTGGTCAGTGCCCGCATCTTCGAGTACGACAACCGGCCCTTCGCGAAGGCGGCGTCCAGCGCCGGGACGGCCGCCAGGGCGGTCGCGACCCGCACGTACTCCCTGGCAGCGCCCGGACCCACCGAGCACGCCCAGGACAGCCAGTGCGAGCAGGACTTGATCCCCCACTGCGCCCAGCCCTTGCGCGCGTCGAACTCCGCGATCAGCCGCAGCCACTCGCGGGTCGACGCCGCCAGCGTGCCGGCGAGCGAGCAGATCCGTCGCTCCAGCACCTCCAATGGGACGTCGGGCTTCGGCTGGATCGCCGCGTCGGGAACGGGGTTGACCGGCGCGCTGCGCCACATCACCGACAGGTCGTCCATCACATCGGTCACCGCGACCTCCAGAACCACCGAGAACCATCGACACCCAGCGTGTACGTCTGTTCGAACACTAGAACCCGCCACCGACAACGACACTGGAGTGACAAGTGAGACAGGAGTCCGAATTGTCGATATCGCGGTGGCGTTCTCTGGGGTCGATGTGACGTTCTCTGGGGTCGATGTGTCGAGAGAGCTCGGATCAGCCGACGCGCGCGATCGCTGGAACAACCGGGACGTCGGCGGGTGCCTGCGCCACGACGCCGTCCCGCACCTCGACCGCGCCGCGGTTGCCACGCAGCAGCAGCGTCGCCTGCCGACCGCGACCGGCTGCGCCCTTGCCGCCGACGTCCACCACCAGGGACCGGTCGCGCAGCCGGCCGTGGCCGCGGCCGACGCCGGTCACGCCCGCCCAGCGCGAGTGCAGCACCAGGTCGGCGCCCGGCCACGAGCCCATCGAGAGCACGACGGCGCCGCGCTGCCGCAGCCGACCGGTGAGCACCCGCAACCGGCTCGGCGAGGGTCGCGCGGCGGGCGGCAGGGCGACCACGAGCACATCGACCCCGTCGATCAGGATCGAGACCACCTGCAGCACTTCGGGTCCCGGGTTCGGTACGAGGACGACGCGGTCCAGGTCGATGCCGAACTCGGTCGCGGCAAGCAGCCCGATGTCGGGCATCCCGACGATGGCGGACCACGCGGTCGGCTCGCCGGACATCAGGGTGAAGAGCAGGCTGGTGGCGCCGCTCCCCAGCAGGCTGGCCACGGATCCACGGGCCAGGCCGTGCCGGGGAAGCACCGAGGCCAGTGGTTCGGGCACCCGCAGCACGCCCGCCGACCCGAGGCTCGGATCGACCGTGGTCTCCGGGTTCAGGCGGCGACGCAGCTCACCCAGGACCTGGTCCCGATCCCCGCGGGCGTCGCGGGCCAGAGCTTCGTACACATGTTCGAGAATAGGTCAGTGGGATTGCGCTGTCGAGAGCGAGGCGACCCAGCGGCGAAGCACCGCCGCGCCGGCGTCGCCGGACTTCTCCGGGTGGAACTGCGTCGCCGAGAGCGGCCCGTTCTCCACCGCGGCGACGAACCGGTCGCCCCCGTGCTCGGCCCAGGTCACCACCGGCGGCGTGAACGGACGGGTCACCTCGAGCTCCCACCGCCGCACCGCGTAGGAGTGGACGAAGTAGAACCGGGTCCGCGGATCCAGCCCAGCGAAGAGCCGCGAGCCGCCGCCGGGCTGCACCGTGTTCCAGCCCATGTGTGGCACGATCGGCGCCTGCAGCCGCTCGACGGTGCCCGGCCACTCCCCCACCCCGTCGGTCTCGATTCCGTGCTCGACGCCCCGATCGAACAGGATCTGCATCCCGACGCAGATGCCCAGCACCGGACGGTTCCCGGCCAGCCGGCGATCGATGATCCGGTGCCCGCGCACCGACAGCAGCCCCGCCATGCAGGCCGCGTAGGCGCCGACCCCCGGCACGACCAGGCCGTCGGCCGCGAGCGCCGCATCGAAGTCGCCGGTCACCGCGACGTCCGCACCGGCGCGGCGCAACGCGCGCTCGGCCGAGGCGAGGTTGCCGGAGCCGTAGTCCAGCACCACCACCGACGGGCCCGACGTCAGATCAGCCATACGATCCCGCCGGCGATGCACAGCGCGGACAGCAGCGCGAAGATCATCGCGACCGCCCGCGACTTGTTCCAGAACGACACGACGCCGCCGATCAGGAACCCGCCGATGCCGATCAGGACGATGGGCAGGACGTTCACAGCACGCCCTTGGTGGACGGCACCCCGGTGACCCGCGGGTCGGGCTCGACCGCCGCCCGCAGGGCGCGGGCGACCGCCTTGTACTGCGCCTCGCAGATGTGGTGCGGGTCCCGGCCGTGGATCACCCGCACGTGCAGGGCGATGCGGGCGTGGAAGGCCAGGGAGTCGAACACGTGTCGATTCAGCACGACGGGATAGTTGCCGCCGACCACGAACCGCTGCAGCACCTCCGGCTCGCCGGTGTGCACGGAGTACGGCCGGCCCGAGACGTCGACGGCGGCGTGCGCGAGCGTCTCGTCCATCGGGATGAAGGCGTCGCCGAACCGGCGGATGCCGATCTTCTCGCCCAGCGCGGACCCGATCGCCTGGCCGAGCACGATGGCGGTGTCCTCGACCGTGTGATGCGCGTCGATGTCGACGTCGCCGACGGACCGCACCAGCAGGTCGAACGATCCGTGCACGCCGAACGCGGTGAGCATGTGGTCGTAGAACCGCACGCCGGTGGAGATCTCGACCTGACCGGTGCCGTCGAGGTCGAGCTCCACCGTCACGGAGGACTCGCTCGTGACGCGCTCGATCCTGGCGCGCCGCCCCTGCCCCGCGCCGGTCCCAGGCGTGTTCATGCGACGAGTCTTTCACGCAGCGTCGAACACACCCGCAGGAACGCGTCGTTCTCCGGCTCGGTGCCGATCGTCGCGCGCAGGAATCCCGGGATGCCGGGGTCGCGGACGAGCACGCCCGCGTCGAGGAAGGCGCGCCAGGCCGCTGCGGGGTCAGGGAACTCACCGAACAGCAGGAAGTTCGCATCGGAATCGACCACGCGGTAGCCGGTCTCGCTCAACGAGGCGGTCACCCGCCGCCGCTGCTCGACCAGCCGGGCGACGGAGGCGAGGGTGTCGTCGGCGTGCCGCAGCGCCGCCAGCGCGGCCGCCTGGGTGAGCGTGGAGAGGTGATACGGCAGCCGGACCAGGAGCAGCGCGTCGATCACCGCCGGCGCCGCCGCGAGGTAGCCGAGGCGGCCGCCGGCGAAGGCGAAGGCCTTCGACATCGTCCGCACCACCACGAGTTTCGCACCGTACCCGCCGATCAGGCCGATCGCGCTGGGCCGCGCCGAGAACTCGGCGTAGGCCTCGTCGACGACGACCATGCCCGGCGCGGCGTCCAGCACGAGGCGGATGTCGGCGAGCGGGATCGACCCGCCGGTCGGATTGTTCGGGCTGGTCAGGAAGACGACATCGGGTGCGTGGGAGGCGATCTGGGCGGCCGCCGCATCGACGTCGACCGAGAAGTCCGCCCGGCGGGGGCAGCTCAGCCAGGTGGTCCGGGTGCCGGACGCGATGATCGGGTGCATCGAGTACGACGGCTCGAAGCCCAGCGCGCTGCGGCCGGGCCCGGCGAACGCCTGCAGCAGCTGCAGCAGGATCTCGTTGGAACCGTTGGCCGCCCAGACGTTCTCGGTCCCCAGCGGCACGCCCGTCGAACCCGCCAGGTAGTCCGCGAGTCGAGTGCGCAGCTCGACGGCGTCGCGATCGGGGTAGCGATTGAGCGACCCGGCCACGGCGGCCACGGAGCGGGCCAGGTCGCTGACGAGCGCATCGGAGGGCGGGAACGGGTTCTCGTTCGTGTTGATCTGCACCGGCACCTCGAGCTGCGGGGCGCCGTACGGCGAGCGGCCGATCAGGTCGTCCCGCAGCGGCAGGTCGCCGAGCGTGACGTCGGAGCCGATCACCCCGGGGCCGATCACGCCTCCTCCGCGAACCGCGCGCTGACCGCCTCGCCGTGCGCGGGCAGGTCCTCGGCGGCCGAGAGCGCCAGCACGTGGGGCGCCGCACCGGCGAGAGCCGCGCGCGAGTAGTCGATCACCTGCATCTGCCGCAGGAACGTCGTGGTGTTCAGCCCGGAGGAGAACCTCGCGGTGCCGCCCGTCGGCAGCACGTGGTTGGAGCCCGCGCAGTAGTCGCCGAGCGACACCGGCGAGTAGGGGCCGACGAAGACCGCGCCGGCGTTGCGGATCCGCGCCGCCACCGCGGCGGCGTCGCGGGTCTGGATCTCCAGGTGCTCGGCGGCGTACGCGTCGGCGACCCGGACCGCGTCGTCGATCGAGGACACCAGCACGACGCCGGACTGCCGGCCCGTCAGCGCCTCCCGCACCCGCTCGTGGTGCTTGGTCTGCGGAACCCGTTGCGCCAGCAGCACATCGACGGCGTCGGCGAGCTCGATTGAGGTGGTGATCAGCACCGAGGCGGCGAGCGGGTCGTGCTCGGCCTGCGAGATCAGGTCGGCGGCGACGAATGCCGGGTCCGCGGAATCGTCGGCGACCACGGCGATCTCGGTCGGGCCCGCCTCGGAGTCGATGGCGACCGTGTCGCGCAGCAGCCGCTTGGCCGCGGTGACGTACACGTTGCCCGGTCCGGTGATCATGTCGACGGGATCGACGGTGGAGCCGTCCACGTCGGTCGCGCCGTACGCGAGCAGCGCGACGCCCTGGGCGCCGCCGGCGGCGTACACCTCGTCGACACCCAGCAGCGAGCAGGCGGCGAGCACGTTGCGGTCCGGCCAGCCGTCGTTCTCCCGCTGCGGCGGGGACGTGACCGCGATCGCGCCGACGCCCGCGACCTGGGCCGGCACCACGTTCATCACCACGCTCGACGGGTACAGCGCCCGGCCGCCCGGCACGTACAGGCCGACGCGGGCGACCGGCACCCACCGCTGCGTGACGGATCCGCCGGGCGCGGGCTCCGTGACCGCGGCGGCCGGCAGCTGCGCCTCGTGACCGGCTCGGGCGCGGGCGATGGCCTCGACCAGGGCCGCCCGGACGGACGGCGCCAGCGCGTCGGCGGCGGCCTCGAAGGCCGCCCGCGGCACGCGGAGCGCTGCGGGGCGGACGCCGTCGAACCGCTCGGCGGCGTCCAGCACGGCGTCCGCGCCCCGCCGCCGGACGTCCTCCACGGTCGGCGCGACGGCGGTGAGGGCCGCGCCCACGTCCACCGCGGCCCGCGGCAGCACGGCGCGCAGGTCGCCGAGGCCGGCGCGCAGATCGATCCGTTGGAGCATGGTGTTCAGCCTAGGTCTGCAGATCGAGGCCCAGATCCAGTGCCGGCGAGGAGTGCGTGAGCGCGCCCACCGCGAGGAAGTCCACCCCGGTCGCGGCCACCGCGCCGGCGCGGTCGAGGGTGAGGCCGCCCGAGGACTCCAGCAGCACCCGCGGGCCGGGCAGCGCGTGCACCCGCCGGACGGCCTCCGCCGTGTCGTCGAGCGAGAAGTTGTCGAGCAGCACCAGCGACGCTCCGGCCGTGACGGCCTCGTCCAACTGGGCGAGGGTGTCGACCTCGACCTCGAGCTCGATGTCCGGAGCGAGGGCGCGCACGGCCCTGATGGCGGCGGACACCGAGCCTGCGGCCGCGACGTGGTTGTCCTTGATCAGCGCGGCGTCGCCGAGGCTCCTCCGGTGGTTCAGCCCGCCGCCGCAGCGCACGGCGTACTTCTCCAGCGCCCGCAGGCCGGGCAGCGTCTTGCGGGTGTCGCGGATGCGGGCGCCGGTGCCCGCCACGGCGCCCACCCACGCGCGGGTCGCGGTGGCGACGCCGGACAGGTGGGTGAGCAGGTTCAGCGCCGTGCGCTCGGCGGTGAGCACCGCCGAGGTCGGCCCGGAGAGCACGAGGGCGGGTGCCCCGGGGGTGAGCTCGGCCCCGTCCGGCAGCAGCAACTCCACCGACAGGTCCGCGCCGAGCAGGCTGTCGAAGACGGCGACCGCGACCGGTCCGCCGGCGAGCACGCCCGGCGCGCGGGGCGTGACGGACGCGCGGCAGACCTGGTCCGCGGGCACGGTGGCGAGGGTGGTCACGTCCGGCCCGTCCCGCAGGTCCTCGTCGAGCGCCGTCGCGATCACGGCGGCCACGGCCGACGCGTCAAGACCGGCGGTCGCGAGGGCGTCGATGGTGACGGCCGACCAGGCTGCTGGGTCGGCCGTCACGCGTCGACCGCGACCGGCGTGCGGTCCAGCGCCTCGGCGCGCAGCCGGCCGTCGACCAGGCGCAGCGCGATCGACCGCGCCCAGCGGTCGGCCGGGTCCGGTCGGTCGGTGCGGACGTGGCAGCCGCGGGACTCGGTGCGGGTCCGGGCGGCGGTCGCCAGCGCCGCGGCTGCGAGCGCGAGGTTGGCCGTCTCGATGCTCAGCCGGTCCGGTGCAGCCGGGCCGGCCGGCGACGCGATCGGCGACGGCCACCACCGAGCGCAGGCCGGCGGCGTCGCGCCCGATCGCCGCCGAGGCGCTCATCGCGCCCTGCAGCTCGGAGCGGCCGGCGGGGTCCGCCGCGGGCACGGCGGCCAGCAGCAACTCGGCGGGTGCGGCGACGCTGTCCAGCAGGTCGGCGCACACGGCGCGGGCCGCCCGCTCCCCCATCACGAGGCCCTCGAGCAGCGAATTGGAGGCCAGCCGGTTCGCGCCGTGCAGGCCGGTGCGGGCGACCTCGCCGACCGCGAGCAGGCCGGCCACGGTGGTGCGGCCGTCGAGATCGGTCAGCACGCCGCCGCAGGAGTAGTGCGCGGCCGGGGCGACGGGGATGGGATCGATCGATGGGCGGATCCCGGCGACGGCGCAGGCGGCCGAGACCGTCGGGAACCGGCGCGCGAAGACGGCGGGGTCGATGCCGGTCGCATCCAGGAACACGTGGTCGCCGATCCCGCCCGGCGCTGCCGCCATCCGGCGGGAGACGGCCAGCGACACCACGTCTCGCGGGGCGAGGTCGGCGAGCGGATGCACCCCGGGCATGATCCGCGCGCCCGCGCCGTCGATCAGCACGGCGCCCTCGCCGCGGACCGCCTCGGTGATCAGCGGCCGGTGGCCGAGGTCGCCCGGCCCGGTCCAGAGCACGGTCGGATGGAACTGCATGAACTCCAGGTCGGCGGTGGCGGCTCCCGCGCGCAGCGCCATCGCGATCCCGTCGCCCGTCGCGACGCCCGGGTTCGTCGTCGCCGCGTACAGGTGCCCAGCGCCGCCGGTGGCGAGCACGACGGCGCGGCAGCGCAGCAGGCCGAGCGAGCCGTCGGGCGCCAGCACGGACACCCCACGCGCGCGCCCGGCGGCGTCCAGCACGACGTCCACCACCTGATGCCCGGCCAGCACCGAGGGCAGCCCCGGCACGTCGAGCAGCGCCCGCTCGATCTCGGCTCCGGTCGCGTCGCCGCCGGCGTGGATCACCCGGTTCGCGGAGTGGCCGCCCTCGCGGGTGCGCAGCAGGCCGTCCGGGCCGGCGTCGAAGACGGCGCCGCGCGAGATGAGCCGGGCGACCGCGGCCGGACCCTCGGTGAGGATCATCGCGACGGCCACCGGATCGGCGAGACCGCCGCCGGCGACGATGGTGTCGTCGATGTGCGCATCGACCGAGTCGCCGGGATCGCGGTCGTCGCGGACCACGGCGACGCCGCCCTGTGCCCACCGGGTGCTGGCCTCCTCGGGCTCGCCCTTGGTCACCAGCAGGACGGACAGGCCCGCGCGGGCGGCGTCGAGCGCCGCCGTCAGGCCGGCCACGCCCGTGCCGACGACCACGACGTCCGCGTTCGCCTCCCAGGCCGGCAGCGGCGGCACCTGCTCGATCACGCCCGACATGTGCTCGATCACGCCCGACATTTGCTCGATCACGCCCGACATTTGCTCGATCACTCGCCGCCGCCGCTCTGCCCGATCGAGATCATCCGTTCCACCGCACCCCGGGCGCGGCCGGGCGATCTCCGGATCGACGTGGACCTCGTCGCGCATCTCGCGCAGCGCGGCCAGCAGCTTCTCCGGGGTGATCATCTTCATGTACCTGCACGACGCGCGGTCGTTCACCGCGCGGAAGTCGATGCCGGGCGCGGCCCGCCGCAGCTGGTGCAGCATGCCGATCTCGGTGGCGACGAGCACGGTCTTCGCGGACGAGGCGCGCGCCGCGGCGACCATGTCGCCGGTCGAGAGGATCTTCACCTTCTCCGCCGGCACCGCGCCCGCGGAGGCGAGGTACAGCGCGCTGGTCGCGCAGCCGCACTCCGGGTGGATGTACAGGTCCGCGTCGGGGTTGGCCTCGGACTTGGCGGTCAGCTGGCGGCCGTTGATGCCGGCGTGCACGTGGCACTCGCCCGCCCACACGGAGATGTTGTCGCGGCCCAGCACACGGCGCACGTGCGCGCCCAGGAACTGGTCGGGGCCGAACAGCACCGGCGTCTCCGCGGGGATGGAGCGGACCACGTCGACCGCGTTCGACGAGGTGCAGCAGATGTCGGTCTCCGCCTTCACCTCGGCCGTGGTGTTGACGTACGAGACGACCACGGCGCCCGGGTTGTCGCGCTTCCAGGCGCGCAGCTGGTCGGCGGTCAGCGAGTCGGCGAGCGAGCAGCCGGCGTTGGCGTCCGGGATCAGCACGGTCTTGTCGGGCGAGAGGATCTTCGCGGTCTCGGCCATGAAGTGCACGCCGCAGAAGACGATCGTCGACTCCGCGGCGGTCGCGGCAACCCGGGACAGGTAGAGCGAGTCGCCGACGTGGTCGGCCACGTCCTGGATCTGCGGCAGCTGGTAGTTGTGCGCGAGGATCACGGCGTTGCGCTTGCGCGCCAGCTCCCTGACCTCCGCCGCCCACGCGGCCGTGGTCTCCGCCGTGGCGGGGGTATCGGGGGCGGCAATATCGAGGGTCGCAGTCATCGCTTCCTCCGTTCGAGGTTTTCGACTTATAATCGAAAACGTGCCCAATACTAGCAGGTCATCGATGGAGGTGCTGGCGGCCGTCTTCACGGTGTTCCCTGACCAGGCGGAACGTCCCGGGCTGCACGTGCTGCTGTGGCAGAGAGCACGCGAGCCCGCAGCGGGCCAGTGGGCGCTGCCGGGCGGGACGGTGCTCGCCGACGAGGACGTCGACGCCTCGGCGGCCCGCCAGCTCGCCGAGAAGGTCGACCTGACGCGCGTCGCGCACCTGGAGCAGATCGGGGTGTTCTCGGATCCGCGCCGGGTGCCCGGCGCGCGGGTGATGGCGACGGGATTCCTCGGGCTGGTGCCGTTGGGCGCCGACCCGCGGCTGCCGGAGGACACGGCGTGGCACCCGATCGACGCCCTGCCCAGCACGGCGCTCGACCACGGCGTGATCATCGACCGCGCGCACCGGCGGCTGCAGGCGAAGCTCTCCTACACGAACATCGGCTTCGCGCTGGCACCGGCCGAGTTCACCCTCGGCGAGCTGCGGCGGATCTACGCGGCGACCTTCGGGCACGACGTCGACCCGACGAACCTGCAGCGGATCCTCACCCGGCGCGGGATGCTCGAGCCGACCGGCAGCACCGCGCCGCCCGGACCGTCGGGCGGCAGGCCGGCCGCCCTCTTCCGGTTCACCCTCGGGGAATACCGGGTGACGGATCCGTTCGCGGCGTTCCGACCGCCGGAGCGGCCGTCTCCGGCGTGACGCGGCCCAGATCGGGGCGGCCGTTCCAGGCCGCCAGGAACGTGTACACCGCGGCGGCGACCGCCGGCTGCACGAACACCACCAGCAGGGTGTCCGTGTGCGGCGCGGAGGTGACGATCGTGTCGGCGTCCGTCGCGCCGACCGACGCGGGATCGACGCCCGGCGCGAGCAGGCCGCCGAGCCACCAGGCGAGCACGGCGCCGGCGAGCGAGCTCGCCGCGAGCGTGACCAGCATCCGCCAGCCCCGGCTCCGGACCGAGCTGCCAGGCGCCCACGGCCAGCGCGGCGCCGATCGCCACCCCGGACAGCACGAAGATCGCCACGTCGAGGAAGTAGTTCGTGGAGGTCGTCGGCAGCGCGCCGTACCGGCCGTCGGTCAGCACCTTGTAGGGCACACCCGGCGCGAGGTAGGCCCAGGCGACGCCCTGCAGGACGCCCAGCAGCAGGGCGGCGGCGACGACGATCCAGAACGCGCGCGGGATCCGGCTCACGCCAGGCAGTCCGCGCCGAGCAGCGCCTTGAGATCGCCCATCAGTGCCGACGTCGGCGTCACCCGCAGGCCGTCGTCGAGCCGCAGCGTGGTGGCGCGCCCGGCGTTGAGCAGCCGCAGGTGCACGGCGGTCGTGCCGGGATGGGCCTGCAGCACGTCCCGTAGCCGGTCGACGACGGGCGGCGTGCACCGGGTGGCCGAGATGCTCACCTGGACGGGCCCCTTGCCGGCCGCCGTCGACAGATCGGGCACGACGACGGACTGCGCGTGCAGCGACAGCCGGTCCTCCGAGCGCGCGACCCGGCCCTTGATCAGCACCACCGCGTCCTCCGCGAGCAGCAGCGCCGTCTCCGCATAGACCTTCGGGAAGAACGCGACCTCCACTCCCCCGGTCAGGTCCTCCAGGGTCGCGGACGCCCATGGGTCGCCCTTCTTGGTCAGCCGGCGCTGCAGCCCGGTGAGGATGCCGCCGACCGTGATCATGCCGCGGTCGGGAACGGTGCCGTCCAGGATGTCCGGCACCGACGCGTCCGACTGCGCGGACAGGACGTGCTCGACGCCGGCCAGCGGATGGCCGGACACGTACAGGCCCAACATCTCCCGCTCGAACCCGAGGCGGAGCTTGGTGTCCCACTCGGTGTCCGGGATGTTGCCGCGGAACGACGCGCCCTTCTCCTCGACGGACATCTCGCCGAAGAGGTCGAACTGTCCGGCCGCCTCCGCCTTCTTCAGCCCGAGCACCTCGTCGATCGCCCGCGAGTGCTCCATCAGCAGGCCCTTGCGCGGGTGGTTGAGCGAGTCGAAGGCGCCGGCCTTGATCAGCGATTCGACGACCTTCTTGTTGCAGGCGACCGCGTCGACCTTGTCCAGGAAGTCGTAGAAGTCGGTGTACGCGCCCTTGTCCCGGCGGCTGCCGGTGATCGACGCGACGACGCCGGTGCCGACGTTGCGCACCGCGGACAGCCCGAACCGGATGTCCGAGCCGACCGGCGCGAAGTCCTGTTCGGAGGCGTTCACGTCGGGCGGCAGCACGGTGATGCCCATCGACCGGCACTCGGCCAGGTAGATCGCCATCTTGTCCTTGTCGTCGCCCACGCTGGTGAGCAGCGCCGCCATGTACTCGGCGGGGTAGTTGGCCTTGAGATAGCCCGTCCAGTAGGCGATCAGGCCGTAGGCGGCGGAGTGGGCCTTGTTGAACGCGTAGTCGGAGAACGGCAGCAGGATGTCCCACAGCGTCTTGATGGCGCCCGCGGAGTAGCCGCGATCGGACATGCCCGTGGAGAACGTCTCGTACTGGGCGTCGAGCTCGGCCTTCTTCTTCTTGCCCATGGCCCGGCGCAGCAGGTCGGCCGCGCCGAGGGAGTACCCGGCGACCTTCTGCGCGATCGCCATGACCTGTTCCTGGTAGATGATCAGGCCGTAGCTGTCGTCGAGGATCTCAGCCATCGGCTCGGCCAGCTCGGGGTGGATCGGCACGACCTGCTTGCGCCCGGTCTTGCGATCGGCGTACTCGTTGTGCGAGTTCGCCCCCATCGTCCCGGCCGGTAGAGCGCGATCAGCGCCGAGATGTCCTCGAAGTTGTCCGGGCGCATCGAGCGCAGCAGCGCCCCATCGGGCCGCCGTCGAGCTGGAACACCCCGAGCGTGTCGCCGCGGGCGAGCAGCTGGAAGGTCGCCGGGTTGTCCAGCGTCAGGTCCTCCAGCACCACGGTCTCGCCGCGGTTGGCCCTGATGTTGATCAGCGCGTCGTCCAGGACCGTGAGGTTGCGCAGCCCCAGGAAATCCATCTTGATCAACCCGAGCCGCTCGCAGGTCGGGTAGTCGAACTGGGTGATGATCGCGCCGTCCTGCTCCCGCTTCATGATCGGGATCAGGTCCTGC
>CAWJOH010000015.1:0-464980 GCA_963844455.1 uncultured Actinomycetota bacterium | reverse complement strand
CCTACGACCGTGCCGCGTACGCCGGCGAGGCCGTTGCTGGCGTCGCCGACCTCACCCCACCACCTGTCGCGATCGATTGAGAGGAATCCCGAGAGCCGGTTGAAAATCAACCGCACGTCATCCACCGCCGACGCCTTCGGTCGCAACTGATAAGGAAGGAGACCTTGGGAACATATGACCGAAATTCACACTCAGGAACACCTCGGCTGCGGGTCGTCCAATCCCTCGGCCTGGAGCTGCCTGTCCTCGCCGGTAACCCGTACTACGTGGACCACCGGGCGGTGGACTCCAGCATCCACATCGCGGGCCAGCTGCCTACAAGGACGGTGTGCTGCTGGGTCAGGGTATTGTCGGCCGGGATGTCGAGCTGGAGACGGCGCGGGAGCTCGCGCGCCATTGCGTGCTGAACTGCCTCGCCGCCGCTGTGCAGGCGGTGGGCGATCTGGACCGGGTCCGGATCGTGCAGATGCTGGTCTTCGTGGCCAGCACGCCGGACTTCGGCCTGCAGTCGCGGGTCGCCCACGCGGCCAGTGAGTTGCTCATCGAGGTGTTGGGCGAGAACGGGCGGCACGCCCGCACCGCGATCGGTGTCGCCGGGCTGCCGCGGAACACTCCGGTCGAGATCCAGATGGTCTGCACGGCCGTTTAGGACCGCGCGGCGTTGGGCGGGCCCGCTCCGCACTCGAGGAGTCGGCCCGCGCCCCCTCGACCACCCATAACAGAATCAAGGAGTACAGCGTGAACCGCATTCAACGAGCACTCGAGGCTCTCGTCGAGCGGATCGATACCCCCTCGCCGATCGTGCTGGCCGACGTGATGCAGGAGAACATCGACCGCATGCAGGCCTTCGCCGCCGAGCACAACCTCGACGTCAGGCCGCACGTCAAGACGCACAAGTGTGTCGAAATCGGCCGGCGCCAGGTCAAGGCCGGGGCGGTCGGAATCACCGCGGGCAACGTCGGTGAGGCCGAGGTCTTCGCCGCGGCCGGATTCGATGACATCTTCATCGCCTACCCGATCTGGCCCGCGGGAACGAAAGGGCCGCGGATCCGCAAACTGGCCGAAACCACCCGGCTGCGGGTCGGCGTCGATAACGTCGCGGCGATCAATGCCCTCGCCGACGCGATGGGGGACGAACCCGGCCTGCTGCAGGTCGTGATTGAGGTCGACTGCGGCGCCCGCCGTTCCGGGGCGCCTCCCGAGGCCGCAGGCGACCTCGCCCTGGCCGCCCGCAACCGCGGCCTGGTCCCGGCGGGCGTCTTCACCTATCCGGGCCATGGCAGCGCCGGTCCGGACGCCCGCAAGCGTGCCGCGGATGACCAGGACGCCGCGCTCATCACCGCGGTGCGCAGCCTCACCGCAGTCGGGATCACCGCCGAGGTGGTCAGCGCCGGCTCCACACCCACCGTGGAGTTCGCCACCAACAGCGTGATCACCGAGATCCGGCCCGGCGAGTACGTGTTCAACGACCTGAACAACACCCGGCTCGGCGCCTGCACGGAGGATCAGATCGCGCTGTTCGTCGCCGGCACGGTGGTCAGCGACTGGGTCCCCGATCAGGTCATCCTCGATGTCGGCACCAAAGCCCTCGGCCGCGAAGGCAGCCCCGAGATCGGCTACGGCGGCATTGCCGGCACCACGGCCGTCCTGTCCAGGCTCAACGAATACCACGGGTTCCTCCCCGCTGCCCGCCGGGGAGTTCCGCCCCGGCGTCGGGACCGTGCTCCCGGTGGTGCCCAACCATGTCTGCCCGGTGGTGGTCAATTTCGAGGAGTACATCGTCACCGACAGCACGGGCACGACGCTGGAACGGTGGCCGGTCGACGCCCGCGGATTCCTCAACTGACCGACCCCGAGACGGGACCCTCGTCCCCCAGCCGCAACCCAAGCGACCTACCCCACGAAGGAGTGACTGACATGAGACTTGATAAGACCACGGCCCTGGTCACCGGAGCCAACAGCGGAATCGGGCAGGCAGTGTGTTCCCACTTCCGCAATGAAGGTGCCCGGCTGCTGCTCACCGGCCGCAGGGAGCAACTCGACAGCGCCCAGCCCGACGACCTGTACGTCCCCGGAGACCTCAACGACGAGGCGTTCGTCGAAAGCCTGGCCCGCCAGGCCGCCGAGTCCTTCGGCACCGTCGACGTCGTCGTCCTCAACCACGGCCTGCAGGTCAGCGGCCCGCTGACGGAGATGGCGTACGAGGATGCGAAGAACGTGCTGCACAGCAACCTGCTCAGCTCGTTCCTGGTGATGAAGCACTTCGCGCCGCTGATGCCCGCGGCGGGTGGCTCGTTCGTCCTCGTCAGCTCACGGCTCGGCATGGTCGGCAAGCCCGATGAAGTCCTGTACTCCGCGGCCAAGGGCGGCCTGATCATGCTCGCCAAGGGCGCGGCGATCGAATGGGCCCCGCGCAACATCCGCGTCAACGTCGTCGCGCCGGGGCTGACCGCCACCCCGATCATCGAAGCATCCTTCCAGCGCAGGCCCGACCCCGAGGCCTACCGCGCGAGCGCGAGGGCCAGATCCCGCTCCAGCGCCTGGCCACCCCCGAAGAGATCGCCGACGCCATCCTCTTCATGGCGTCCCCGGAATCGTCCTACATCACCGGAGCGGTCCTCCCCGTCGACGGCGGATACACCGCCTTCTAATTTCTTCCTGCTAGGTATCACGGCAGCAGCCTTTGGCTGAAAGGCATGAAACGGCGCGGGCACATCGCCCGAGGCACACCCTATGAACGGCCCCCCGCCCCGCACAGGGGCCTATCCGGCGGCCTCACCGGCCGGATCAACCTGGCTCATCGCACTGAACCTGCTGCGTAGAGCCATCAACCTGGCCACCGCGCCGACCCGAGCCGCCGTAACGCCCTTGAGACATCACGGCTTTAGGCCCGAACAATGGAGGCACACAAGGACTTCGACGCCCGTCCGTGTTTGGAGATCGTCGCCCAGAACTGCTCCCGTGCCCGGGCGGGGGTTCCGGCGCGTCGCTGAGAAAACGGGAGCGTGCGGTCCTGGCTCTACGCCACCGCCAACCCAAGCTCCGCGAGGAAACCATCAACCTCGACAACATCACCGCTTGCCGTGTCCAGACAGGCACGAGACCGGCTGGAGGAGATCATCACCGTCCACCGCCGGATGCCCGTCCACCCGACGAAGCCGGCAGTCGCCGAGCTGGTTCCAGGCAATCAGACAGCCGATCCGACCGTGGGCTACGGACCCGACCAACACCGAGCCGCCCTGAACCGACACGTCGGCGGCGGCTGAACGGCGGCACGCCCACCCAGCCCGGGCGCCGATGAGAGATGGCGCCGACAGTGGTCTGAGTACGGTCCGGTGAAAAACGCGCTGCGCGCATCAAGGGAGAGCAACGAGATGAGACCACTTCGATACTCGATCAACGTCACACTCGACGGCTGCTGCCATCACGAGGCAGGGCTCCCCCCCGACGAGGAGTCGATGCGCTACTGGACCGCTGAGATGGAACGAGCCGATGCCCTGCTATTCGGCCGGGTGACCTACGAGATGATGGAGTCGGCGTGGCGGCAGCCGGCCACGGGCACGTGGCCTGACTGGATCGATGAGTGGGAGATCCCGTTCGCCGAGACCATCGACCGGACGAAGAAGTACGTCGTGTCGAGCACGCTGAGCGGGGTCGATTGGAATGCCGAGCTGGTGCGAGGCGACTTGAGGCAAGCGGTTCAGCGGCTCAAGCAGGAGCCAGGCGAGGGCCTGTTCGTGGGTGGCGTGACGCTCCCCCTGGCGTTGGCAGATCTGAACCTGATCGACGAATACATGTTCCTTGTGCAGCCGGTCCTTGCCGGACACGGGCCGACGTTGCTCGCCGGTCTGCGCGAGCGCATCCAGCTCGAGCTCGTGGATCGCCATGAGTTCCGGTCGGGGGCGGTCGCCCTGCAATACCGGCCCACGCGAGCAAACGGCTTGACGTGATTTGTTCTGGCACGTTGGCCGCTGCCTCGCGACGGAACGGCCGGTTTATAGCGTGCCGGTGTGGACCGGATTTGTGGCGCTGCCGCCGATCACGAGCTTTAGTTTGCCGCCCGCCGATCGAGCCAGCTCGTGGCGACGCTCGACCGTGACCTGCGGGTCTCGTGCGCCGAGTTGTGCGAGTTGTCGCACAACGGCTCGGCCAAGCCGGGTCTCCAGTTCGTCGTCGGCGGCTGTCGTCGGGCCGGCTGAGTATCTGGGGACGATGAGAATGCGAATGACCGGGCCGTCCTGACGGACTTGGAATTCACGGACGTGGGGGTCGCCGGTGAGCAGGGCGAAGTGCAAGGGGTGGACGGCCACCTGACCGCCGCCGCGGGCGGGAAGGTAGAGCACGTCATCGTTTCGACCATGGATTGCTTTAGCGCGGATCAGTATGCGCCCGCATGGGCACGGGTCTGGGTCGACGGTGACCATGTCGGTTACCTCTACCCGGATCAGCGGCTGGACTAGGTTGTGCAGGTTGGTGACCAGCAGTCGGGCGCCCGGCTGTCCGGCCGGCACTGGTCGGCTGTCGGCGTCGACGTTCTCGACGAGAGTGGTGTCCTCGAAGAGGTGGATGCCTTGGTGGTACTCGCACTCGGAGCCGAACAGCCCCTCGGTGCAGCCGTAGAGGTCGAAGGGCCGCACCTCGAACGCGTTGACCAGTTGCTCGGTCATCTCTGGGGTGCGGAGCTCCGCGGCGGTGGCCAGAATCCTTGGCGAGATGTGCAGGCGACCGGCCTGCTGCTCGTCGGCCAGCCACATAGCGATCGAGGGGTAGACGTTCAGGTAGGTGGGTTGGAACTGGTTGAGTGCCTCGACCAGCTTCCGAAGTGGCAGGGTGACCGGCAGGGACAGGATCTGGTGCAGGCCGATCGCCATGGTGGCGGCTCCCTGGCGGGTGATGTGAGACGGCCGAGCGCCGGCGATCCAGGCCATCCGTTGGCGGGGCACGGTGGGCCGCAGGTGGCACCAGTTAGCGGTGCGCACGAACCCGGCCGCGATCGACCGCCAGCCGCCGGCGTCGTAGACGAACAGGCCTGGCCGGCCCGAGGATCCGCTGGTCAACAGCACCCGGTAGCGGTCTAGGTAGAACTGGTCCCGGGTCATCTGGCCGACCCAGTCCAGCAGCTCGTCGCGGCGCAGGCGAGGGTCGCAGACCAGCTCGTCGAAGTGCTCCATCAGCAGGGGCCTGCTGAGTATCGGCAGGTGCGCCAGGTCGAGTGGCTGCTTGCCGAGCGCGCCGGTTTCGGTGAGCCACCTTCGGTAGAACGGCGAGTGGGCGGCGGCGTGGCGGACGACGGTCTCCAAGCGCCGCTGTTGGTGCTGAGCAAGCTGGGCACGTGGCTGCTGCTCCCGGCTGACCTGCGTCCGCGCCAGCCGCATGGCCTGGGCCACGTCGGCCAGGCGCCGCCGGTGATATCGAACCTGGGTGCTCTTCATCGGATCCTCCGGTCCTGCTGGGTTCCGTCGCTGCCGGCGGAGAGTTGGGTCGCGCCAAAGGCCGCGTCCAGCAGCAGCCGCCCCATGCGCCGGGCGAGCACCACGTCCACGGTTTGCGGCTGGGTCAGCCGCTCAAGGCCCAGCCCGACCTCCATCGCGTTCCAGGCCAAGGCCACCTGAGTGGCCGTCACATCGCTGGGCAGGGCGAACCCGCGGTCGTCGGCGAGCTGTCGCACCGCGTCCGTCAGCGGCTCGAGGAAGCTGGCATGGATCGCCGCGAAGCGGTCCCGAAGCTCGGGATGGCGCAGAACGTGCGCCCAGAACTCGAAGAAGACCGCCAACCATCCATCGTCGCTGTCTCGGCGCTGGATCGTAGTCGCAGCCAACCAGTCGAGTGCCCGTTCCGGGCCGGCTTCGCGCAGGCCTGGAACCACTTCCGTCAGCACCTGCTCGACGCGCCGCTGGTAGACAGCGAAGAACAGATCCTCCTTGGAGGCGAAGTTGGAATAGACCGCACCCTTGGTGTAGCCCGCCCGCTCGGCGACCTCGTCCACCGAGGTGGCATGAAACCCGCGGCCGACGAAGCATGCCTCGGCCGCCGTGACCAGCTCCTCGTGGGTCTGCTGACGGCGCTCTGCCCTGGACAACCGCATTCCCATACCCACCTTCCGCATACCGATCACATCTACATACCAGTGGTATGGTAATACCGTTAGTATCGATTGGCAAGCCACTGAGTCGGCGAGCGCCAAATCGCTATTTGCCGCGGGCCGGTCAGGGTTTCGGAGACGAAGGCGTCCGATGCCGTGCCGGACGTTCGCAGCGTCACCCGTCTGGAACTACACCTGGGACCAATCGCCACACACAGTGGTCCCACCGAGCACGACCTGCACACCCGACACGTCGGCTCGACGGCCGCTGACCTGTGCAAACCCATGTCACGCTCTACTGGGGGTCAAGGGGTCGCAGTTGCCGGGAACAGATCCCCTGAGCTGGGCTGCGGCGGACGCGTCGTTCCCGTTTCACGCGCGCCGCAGCACTTGGCCAATCGTAGGATCAGCCCTGCGACTGGCTCGTCGGGCATCAGAAATGCATCGCGGCGTACGTGCGACCGCGCGACGAGCGCGCACCAAATGTGCCTGTCACCAGCACGAACGGCGCTGCACTCGGCCCACCAGCACCGTAAATCCACGTTCGCATCGAAGAGGTCCGGGGTTCGATTCCCCGCAGCTCCACCCACGTCAGGTCCCTGAATCGAACACTCGAACAGCCCTCAGTTGGTCAAAGGCATCATTTAGGCATCAAGCTCCGCAGCTTCGAGTGCGCGCAGGATGCGCGCCGGGTCGTCAGTGCGCCGCGTGTAGAGATCGAGGGTCGTCGAGGCGCGTTCGTGTCCCATCACCCGCTGGACCATGTTCGGCGGGACCCCGTCGTCGACGAGCCAGGTCGCATAGGAGTGGCGGAGGTCGTGATAGCGCAAGCCGCCGCGGTGTCGCGGGCCACCTCGGTGACGGCTTGAGCTTCGGTCCGTTGGACGCGCTGTCGCGGCGGCCGGCCGAGCTCGTCCAGCTCGCGAACCACTTTCCGTCGCCGTCCTCGGTCACCGAGCCGAGCAGGCCGGCCCGCACCAGGCGACGGGCGCCAGACTGCGGGCGCGGAACAGGGTCCGGCGGTGGGCGCCGCCGACCCCGTTGGCGAACAGCAGGTCCGCCTCGCCGTACCCGTACTGCTCGATGTGCTCGCGGAGGATCTCGACGAGCCAGCCGGGCAACGGAATGGTGCGCCGGCCGGCGGTCGACTTGGGATAGCCCTTGAACCGGGTGTGGCCGGAGACCTCGACGACGGTGCGGATCACCCGCAGCCGGCCGGCATCCAGATCGACGGCGTCGGCGCACAGTCCGGCGGCCTCACCCCAACGCAGGCCGGCGCCACCGGCGACCGCGACCATGCCCCGGTAGCGGTCGGGCACAGCGGGCAGCAGCTTGTGCCGGAACACGTCGCGGGCGATGACCTGCTCGTCGGTGTCCTTCTTGCGTCGCTTCGGGACCCGGATGTCGTCGCACGGGTTGTAGGCGATCAGCCGATTCCGGACTGCGGACCGCAGCACCGCAGCGGTCAGACGTCGGCACTCTGCGACGGTCGCGGGTGACAGCCGCTTGCTCAAGCCGGTGATCCAGGTCTGGATCGCCAGGTGGTCGATCTTGGCCAGCGGCCACGACTCCCACTGCTTGTGTCGACGGCAGCTGAAAACTGACCAGGGCGCGGCAACCGAAAATTGACCACCTTCCTGATGACCCTGGCTCTGACCGAGCCGGGGAGGAAGGGGTGTTGAGCGTGGAGGACTGGGCGGAGATCCGCCGGTTGCATCGGGCGGAGGGGATGTCGATCTAGGTGATCGCGCGGGTGTTGGGGGTCTCGAGGAACACGGTGCGAGGCGGCGTTGGCGTCGGACGGGCCGCCGAAGTATGAGCGGCGGCCGGCGGGGTCGGTCGTGGACGCGGTCGAGCCGCGGATCCGGGAGTTGCTGCAGGCGTATCCGACGATGCCGGCGACGGTGATCGCCGAGCGGATCGGCTGGACCCGCTCGATCCGGGTGCTTCAGCGCTCGGGTGGCCGAGCTGCGGCCGGTGTATCTGCCGCCGGACCCGGCCAGCGCGCACCAGCTATGCAGCCGGGCGAGATCGCGCAGTGCGATTTGTGGTTCCCGCCGATCAAGCTGCCGGTCGGGTTCGGGCAGACCCGCAAGCCGACGCAGCTGCCGGTGCTGACGATGGTGACCGGCTACTCCCGCTGGTTGTCCGGCGGTGCTGATCCCGACCCGGTCGGCGCGCGGACCTGTTCGCCGGCTGGTGGCAGCTGCATCGCCGCGCTGGGGGCGGTGCCGCGGGTGCTGGTCTGGGACGGCGAGGGCGCGATCGGCCGGTGGCGGGCCGGGCAGGTCGAGCTGACCGCGGAGTGCCAGGCGTTCCGCGGCACGCTGGCCACCAAGGTGGTGGTGCTGCAAGCCGGCGCGACCCGGAGGCCAAGGGCCTGATCGAGCGGGCCCACGACTACCTGGAGACGCTCGTTCCTGCCCGGCCGCACGTTCACCGGCCCGGCGGACTTCAACGCCCAGCTGCAGCAGTGGCTGGCGCTGGTGAACGCCGCGCCAGCGGCGGGCGTTGGGCTGCGCGCCGACCGACCGGATCGCCGCCGACCGGCAGGCGATGCTGCCGCTGCCGCCGGTCGCGCCGGCGACCGGGTGGCGGTCCTCGCTGCGGCTGCCGCGCGATCACTACGTGCGCCTGGACTGCAACGACTACTCGGTGCACCCGGCGGTGATCGGCCGCCGGGTCGAGGTCGATCGCCGACCTGCACCGGGTCCGGGTGTTCTGCGACGGCCGGCTGGTCGCCGACCACGAACGGATCTGGGCCTGGCACCAGACCATCTCCGACCCCGAGCACGTCGCCGCGGCCGAACGCGCTGCGCCGGCGAGCGGGTCGGCGCTGCGTCCGGCCAGCGCCGCGAACCCGAGGTCGAGACCGCGTGCCTGGACCGACTACGACACCGCCCTCGGCCTCGACGTCGACGGCGGGGTGGCGTGATGGCCGCCACGGCACCGCGACCAGGCCGCAGCCGTGATCTCGCCGCCGAGGTGGCGTTCCTGACCCGGGCGCTGAAGGCACCCACGCTGCGCGAGTCGGTGACCCGGCTGGCCGAACGGGCCCGCGCCGAGTCCTGGACCCACGAGGAGTTCCTCGTCGCCTGCCTGCAACGCGAGGTCGTCCGCCCGCGAGTCCCACGGCGGCGAGGGCCGGATCCGGGCCGCCCGGTTCCCGGCCCGCAAGAGCCTGGAGGAGTTCGACTTCGACCACGCCCGCGGCCTCAAACGCGACATCATCGCCCACCTGGGCACCCTGGACTTCGTCACCGCCCGGGAGAACGTGGTGTTCCTCGGCCCGCCCGGCACCGGCAAGACCCACCTGGCGATCGGGCTGGCGATCCGCGCCTGCCAAGCCGGGCACCGGGTGCTGTTCGCCACCGCCGCCGAATGGGTCGACCGGCTCGCCGACCGCCCACCACGCCGGCCGGCTGCAAGCCGAGCTGGTCCGGCTCGGCCGCTACCCGCTGCTCGTCGTCGACGAGGTCGGCTACATCCCGTTCGAACCCGAAGCCGCGAACCTGTTCTTCCAACTCGTCTCCTCCCGCTACGAACGCGCCTCCCTGATCGTCACCAGCAACAAGCCGTTCGGCCGCTGGGGCGAGGTCTTCGGCGACGACGTCGTCGCCGCCGCCATGATCGACCGGCTCGTCCACCACGCCGAAGTCATCGCCCTCAAAGGCGACAGCTACCGACTCAAGGACCGCGACCTCGGCCGCGTCCCCACCGCCACCACCGACGACCAATAAACCCCGAGGTGGTCAATTTTCGCCTGCCGACAACTGATCAGTTTTCGCCTGCCGTTGACACAGTGCGGTTAATGCTGCAGGAGCTGGACGAGCTGGAGGCCACCGAGCAGTGTCGACGACGCTCGAATCCGAGGGCGATGCGACGGCCGAAAGTGAGGCCACCGGTTGGTGTGTTCAGTCTGCCTGGTTCTGGGTTCTGATGCTGGGAGGCTGTCGATGCCGCCGGCCTCGTACGCACTGGAGGCCAGCGATCCGATCTGCGCCCGGACGGCGGGTTGGGCGGCGAAGGAGTCCTCGTGGGTCCAGCCGGCATCGCGTCCTTGATCGGCGAGGCGTTGCGCGGCCTGGGTGATCCGCGGTGCCTTCGACGCGGGTGGTGTTGGTTCGGAGTCACCGGGAGGGTATAGCGGTGAACTCCGGGCGGCGGTGAGTGTGGGGATGGCATGGGTTGCCGATCCAGCCGTTCGATGGCCGCGGGGGCGTGTCGCCCGCTGCGTTACGGTGCGCGCATGACCAGGTCACCACCCTCCGAGCCCGCCTCTGGCGTGCCGGGTCCGGTACCGGACCGGGTGGTGCGGGACCGTACTGGGTGCATGGGCATCGCGGGTATTGCTGGTCGCGGTCGTCAGGACCGGCGAGAAGTCGGTCCTCTACACCCGGGCGGTCGGCGGTTCGAACCCGTCCGCGCCCACGCCCGTCGTCGGTTTCCGCCGCTCGGTGCCCGTCAGCCGGACGACTGCGCGGCCGCGCGGTCGGCGGCGACCCGCTTGGCCAGTGCATCGAGGTCGTGCACGGTGGGCAGGTCGGCGATGGCGTCGAGCAGGTGCTTCTGCCAGAGGTCGTGCATCCGCACCAGCAGGGCGGAGTCCGGGGTGATCCGGAAGTCCTCGATGGCGAGCGAGTCCGATGGGTAGATCGCGAGGTCGTACGGCGGCCCGACGGACAGGTTCGCCCTGGCGGTGCTCATCATGGATCCGATGGCGATCTTGGTCGCCGGCACCAGCCCGGCGTTCGCCTCCACGGCGATCTCCAGCAGGTACTTGCCGTACTTGGACTCGCCGATCTGCAGGAACGGCCGGTCCTCGGACGCGCGGATGTAGTTGCCCTCCGGGTAGATGAGCAGGATGTCGGCGGGGGCGCCCGCGATCTGACCGCCGAGGATGAACGTCGCGGTGCCATCGGCGCCGACGGCGTTCAACGCGTTCTGATGCCGCTGGGCGACCTGCATGGACAGCCGACCGATGTACAGCGCGGCCTCGAACAACCGCTCCACGGTGGCGAGAGTGACGTGTTCGCCGGGGTTCTCGAGATCGAGCTGGATCCGGTCGAGCACCTCCTGCGTCGTCGCCAGGTTGCCGGCCGACTGCAGGACGAAGATCCGATCGGGGGCCGGGCGCAGCACGTGGAGCTTGCGGTACGAGCTGATGTTGTCCACGCCGGCGTTGGTGCGGGTGTCGGACATGAACACCAGGCCCTCGTCGAGGCGCATGGCGAGGCAGTAGGTCATGACGGCTCCGGCCGGTAGGGGGTGTCGACGCGTGATCGCGTGCCGCCGGAGCCTACGACGGGAGCCGAGCAGCCGGCCGATGCGGGCCGTGCCGCAGGCGCCGCGACGACCGGCGCGCGCCAGCGCCGCGACGACCGGCGCGCGCCGGCGCCACCCGCCGCGCCGTCAGTTCAACTGGCGACGCCAGTTCTGCGGCACCCGCCCGGCCGGACCGGGCGTGGGCTGCGACGCCGGATGGTGTTCCGGCGGCGCGAGTTTCGGTCCGTCGTAGAAGGAGTCGTCCTGATAGCTCCAGAACCAGTCCTCGCGCGGCTCGTAGGAGGAGATGATGTGATGGCCGGTCTCCGCGGCGTGCTTGCTCGCGTGCTGCGACGGCGACGAGTCGCAGCACCCGATGTGGCCGCACTGCGCGCACCGCCGCAGGTGGAACCACCAGCCGTCCTCGGTGGCGAGGCACTCCACGCAGCCGTCGCCGCTGGGCGGCACCGTCGCGTCGACCCCGGGAATCGTCATGCGGCAAACCCCTCGTCGTCCTGGGCCTCGATGGGAAGGCGTACCTGGAACCGGGTGTCGCCGGGCTGCGACTCCACCCGCAGGTCGCCGTGGTGCTTGCTCACCACGATGCGCCACGAGATGTCCAGCCCCAGACCGGTGCCCTCGCCGACGTCCTTGGTGGTGAAGAACGGTTCGAAGATCCTGGCCTTGATGTCCTCGGGGATGCCCGGTCCGGTGTCACCGATCTCGATCAGGACCTGGTCGCCGTCGCGGGCGGTGCGGACCGTCAGGGTGCCGACGCCGTCCATCGCGCCGACGGCGTTGTCGATCAGGTTGGTCCAGACCTGGTTCAACTCCGCCGGGTACCCGGGCAGCGGTGGCAGCGATCGGTCGAAGTCCTTGACGACCGTGATGTCCGCGCCGATCCGGCCGGACATCATGGTCAGCGTGCTCTTCAGCAGGTCGTGCACGTCGACCGTCTGGAACGGCGCGCGGTCCATCTGCGAGTACTGCTTCGCGGCGCCCACGAGGGCGGAGATCCGCCGGGTGGCGTCGGCGATCTCGTTCATCAGCAGTTCGGTCTCGACCGTGTAGTTCAGCCAGCGGACGGCGCCCTCCAGGCCGGCGGCGCCGACCGTGGCGGCGGTGCGGTCGAGGAAGCTCTCGTCGAGGCCGGCCTGCACGAACGTGGGGGCGAGCTCCCACTCGCCCGAGATGCCGTGCTGGTCAAGCCAATCGCCGACCTGGTCCTCCCGGTCGGCGGCCTCCATGGGGGTCAGCGTCGGCGCCTTGGCGACGTGCTCCGCGGCCTCCTCCTGGAGCTGGATCATGGACTCGATGGTGTCGGCGTCGTACTTGCCCTTCGCGATGAACCCCAGCTTGTGCCGCATGCCGGCCACCCGCACGCGCAGCGCGGAGGTGGCCCGCACCGCGGCGGCCGCCGGATTGTTCAGCTCGTGCGTCAGGCCGGCGGACAGAGAAGCCAGAGCCAACAGGCGTTCTCGCTGCTGGGTGACCTGCTGCCCCTTCTGGATGCCGAAGAACAGGCCCTCCAGCAGGTGCACCGCCATCGGGAACCAGTCCCGGATCACCTCCGCGAACTTGACTGCGTCCATCACGAAGAACCGGGCGGGCGTCGTCACCCGCATCGAGTTCAGGTAGACCTGCGGGACCTTGTCCCCGAGGTAGGACTGCCAGGCGCCCGCATAGACGCCCTTCTGATCGGTACGCACGCTCTCCACGTTGTCCGCACCGATCTGCCGGCTGAGCGCGAGCGTGCCCTCCATGAGCACGTAGAAGCACGTGGCCGGATCGCCCTCGCGGAACACCCATCCCGGCTCGATCGGCTCGACATGACCGACCTCGCAAAGCGTGTCGAGCTGTTCGTCGCTCAGCTTCTCGAACAGGAAGAGTGTCCGCAGCTCCTCGGGATCGCACGGCAGCGTCTTCATCAGCCCTCCAGGTAACGGTGCACGAGCATGACCGCCATGGCGCCTTCGCCGACGGCCGAGGCCACGCGCTTGGCGGACTCGGCCCGCGCGTCGCCGGCGACGAACACGCCGGGCACGCTCGTCTCGAGGTGATACGGCAGGCGATCGCCGACCCAGCCGCGCGGCGCGTCGTCGTCCATCGGCAGGTCAGGGCCGGCGAGGATGAACCCGCGCGCGTCCCGCTGCACCACGCCGTCCAGCCAGTCCGTGCGCGGGGCGGCGCCGATGAACACGAACAGCCACTGCGCCTTCACGACATCCGTGGCGCCGCTGGTGCTGTCGCGCAGCGTCAGCTCCTCCAGATGGTCCGATCCGGCGGCCCCCACCACCTCGCAGCAGGTCCGGACGGTCACGTTTTCCAGGGTGTCGAGCCGCTGGATCAGGTAGTACGACATCGAGCTCTCCAGGCCGGTGCCGCGGACGAGCAGCGTGACCGAGCGGGCGTGCCGCGCGAAGCTGACGGCCGCCTGGCCGGCCGAGTTGGCGCCGCCGACGATGTACACGTCCGCGTCCTTGCAGTTCCTGGCCTCGCTCGGGGAGGCGCCGTAGAAGACGCCCCGGCCCGTGAAGTCGTCGACGCCCGGCGCGGACAGGGCGCGGTAGGAGACTCCGGTGGCCAGCACGATCGCCTGGGCGTTCAGCGAGCCGCCGTCGGCGAACCGGACGGTGCGCGCCGCGCCGTGCGGCTCGATCGCGGCCACCTCGCGGGCGGTGACGAACTCCGCGCCGAACCGGATGGCCTGCCGTCGGGCCCGCTCGGTGAGCTGCGCCCCGGACACTCCCTCCGGGAACCCGAGGTAGTTCTCGATCAGCGAGCTCGTCCCCGCCTGCCCGCCGGCGGCGGTGCGCTCGATCAGGATGGTCCGCAGCCCCTCCGATGCGCCGTACACGGCGGCGCCCAGGCCGGCGGGCCCGGCGCCGATGACCGCGAGGTCGTAGAAGTCCTGGGTGGGGCGGGTCTCCAGGCCGACGGCGTCGGCGATCTGCGAGTCCGACGGCTCCACCAGGACGCCGCCGCTCTCGGTGATCAGCACGGGGAGCCGCAGGTCGTCGACGCCCGCAGCGGCGAGCAGCGACCGCGCCTCGTCGCCGTCGCACAGCAGCCAATGGAAGGCGACCTGGTTGCGCGTGAGGAACTCACGCACCTCGGCCGAGCGGGCCGAATACCGGTGGCCGATGAGCTTGATCTCCGGCGGGGCGCTGCGGTCCGTCGCCTTCCAGGCGTGGATCTGGTCGTCCAGCACCGGATAGAGCTTCTCCTCCGGTGGATCCCACGGCTTGAGCAGGTAGTGATCGAGGTCGACGACGTTGATGGCGTCGATCGCCGCCTCGGTGTCCGCATATGCGGTCAGCAGCACGCGGCGGGCCTTGGGGTAGACGTCCATCGCGCGCTCGAGGAACTCGATGCCCGTCATCTGCGGCATCCGGTGGTCGGCGAGCAGCACGGCGACCTCCTCGCCGCGCAGCTTCATCTCGTTGAGCGCCTCCAGGGCCTGCGGCCCGGACTCCGCCCTGACGATCCGGAACCGCTCGCCGTAGCGCCGGCGGAGGTCGCGGGCCACCGATCGGGAGACGCTGGGGTCGTCGTCGATCGTGACGATCGCCGCCCTCGGCGGGGCGTTGCCGGCCGCCGTCACGTGCGCCTGCTGTCTGCCCGCGTGGTCACCGTGCCGAGCGTAGACACCCGCGCCGGACCGTCCCAGGGCAGTTCGCCATCAGCGCAGCCGCGGGCCTGCGCGGGACCGGCGATCGATGTCCGGCGGTCCTTCGACCGTGCCTGCCCCTGCAGCAGCGCCGGCGCGGCGTCGCCCGTCGCCGACGGTAGGTAGGTTCGGGGGACTTCGACTGCCTGGGAGGACACCCGTGAGCGTGCAGGGTCCCGCGCTGTGGCACGGATTCGCCAACATGGGTGCGATCGCCCGCGACGGCGAGTTCGTGATCAGCCGCGGGGCGGGCGCCTACGTCTGGGACGCCGCCGGCAGGCGTTACGTCGACGCCACCGCCGGCCTGTGGTTCACCAACGTCGGCCACGGCCGCACCGAGATCGCCGACGCGGTGGCGGCGCAGATCGGCCGTATCGCCGCGTATTCGACGTTCGGCGACTACGCCGTCGACACCACCGTGGCGCTGGCCGAGCGGCTGTCCGCGATCGCGCCGGTGCCCGGCAGCAAGATCTTCTTCACCTCCGGCGGGTCCGACTCCGTGGACAGTGCCGTCAAGCTGGCCCGCCGGTACTGGCGCGAACTCGGCCGGCCCACCAAGGAGATCATCATCGGCCGGGAGAGGGCCTACCACGGCATGCATGTCGCCGGTACGGCGCTGGCCGGCATCCCGGGAAACCGCGACGGCTACGGCGAGCTGATGGCCGACGTCCGGACCATCGCGTGGGACTCCGGCAAGGCACTGCTCGAGGAGATCGAGCGCAGCGGTGCTGACCGGATCGCGGCCTTCTTCTGCGAGCCGGTGATCGGCGCCGGCGGGATCTATCCACCCCCCGACGGATACCTCGACGAGGTCCGCCGGATCTGCCGCGAGCACGACATCCTCTTCGTGGTCGACGAAGTCATCACGGGGTTCGGCCGGATCGGCGGAGCGTGGTTCGCCTCCGGCCGCTACGGGCTCGACCCGGACGTCATGACCACGGCCAAGGGGCTCACCTCGGGCTACGTGCCGATGGGCGCCGTGTTCGTCGCGCCACGGGTCGCCGCGCCGTTCTTCGACGAGGGCGCGGACGTCTGGTGGCGCCACGGCTACACCTACGGCGGGCACGCGACGGCCGCGGCCGCCGCGCTGGCGAACCTCGAGATCATCGAGCGGGAGGGGCTTCTCGCCGCAGCCGGCGAGCTGGAGGGCACCCTGCACGAGCGGATCGGCCCGCTCGCCGACCATCCGGCGGTCGCCGAGGTGCGCAGCGGCACTGGCGCCGTCGCGGCGATCCAGCTGGCCGACGCGGGCGCGGCGCTCGGTGTGGCCAAGCGGGCGCGGCGGTATGGCGTTGCCACGCGCGCCGTCGGCGCCGGCGCGATCCAGGTGTCCCCGTCGTTCGTGATCACCGTCGAGCAGGTGGACGAGCTGGTCGCCGGAATCGGAGCGGCGCTCGGCTGATCACCGGGTGCGCGGCCGCGCCCGCTGCCGGCCGGTCGCCGGTCGGGGGTCAGCGCCGGGCGAGCAGTTCCTCGAACGGCACCAGGCCGTCGAACGGGTCGGCGTCCCGTGGCCGGCGCGCGGGTGGTGCGGTCGGGCGGGCCGTCGCGGCGCCGTTCCGCGCGGACGCGTCGGGTGGTGCGAGAAGCACGACGAGTTCGGCGGCGGCGCGGTCGATGCGCTCGGTCAGCGAGCGATCCGCGTCGTCGGACCCGAAATCGGCGGTCGCGGCGAAGACGCCGGTCGGCACGACGGTCGCCTTCAGGTACGAGAAGAGCGGCCGCATCGCGTGATCCAGCACCATGGAGTGCCGGTCGGACCCGCCGGTGGCGGCGATCAGCACCGGGGTGCCGGCCATCGACTGGGGATCGACCACGTCGAAGAACGACTTGAACAGGCCGCTGTACGACGCGCTGAACACCGGCGTCACCGCGATCACGGCGTCGGCCGCGGCGAGCGAGTCCAGCGCCCGGCGCAGGGCCGGGTTCGGGAATCCGGTGAGCAGGTTGTCCGCGATGTCCCGCGCCAGCTCCCGCAGTTCGATGGGCACCAGCACGATCCGGTCGCCGCCGGCCCCGGCCGCGCGCCGGGTGGCGGCGCCGAGGCGATCGGCGAGCAACCGGGTCGATGACGGCAGGCCGAGCCCTGCCGACACGACGGCGACGGTGCGGGTCATGCCGGCACCACGTCGGCGATCGAGGCGAGTTCCGCATGCTCGGCGGCCGTGCGCAGGCTCTGGTGGGTGGGCGCGTCCGGGACGTGGGCGGGGCGCAGCGCGTCGAGCTCGCGCCGGAGGACGGGGACGACCTCCTCGCCGAGCAGGTCCAGCTGCTCGAGCACCGTCTTCAGCGGCAGTCCGGCGTGGTCCATCAGGAAGAGCTGTCGCTGGTAGTCGCCGAAGGACTCCCGGAAGGTCAGCGTCCTGTCGATCACTTCGGCCGGGCTGCCGACCGTCAGCGGCGTCATCTCCGTGAAGTCCTCCAGGGTCGGCCCGTGGCCGTACACCGGCGCATTGTCGAAGTAGGGCCGGAACTCGCGCACCGCGTCCTGCGAGTTCCTGCGCATGAAGACCTGTCCGCCGAGTCCGACGATCGCCTGATCGGCGCTGCCGTGCCCGTAGTGCTCGAACCGGGTGCGGTAGAGCTCGATCAGCCGCTGGAAATGCGTGGTGGGCCAGAAGATGTGGTTCGCGAAGAAGCCGTCGCCGTAGTACGCCGCCTGCTCGGCGATCTCCGGGCTGCGGATCGAGCCGTGCCAGACGAACGGCGGGACGCCGTCCAGCGGGCGGGGGGTGGAGGTGAACCCGCGGAGCGGGGTGCGGAACCGGCCCTGCCAGTCGACCACGTCCTCGCGCCACAGTCGGCGCAGCAGGTCGTAGTTCTCGATGGCGAGCTCGATGCCCTTGGTGATGTCCTGGCCGAACCAGGGGTAGACGGGGCCGGTGTTGCCGCGACCCATCATCAGGTCCACCCGGCCGTCGGCGAGGTGCTGCAGCATGGCGTAGTCCTCGGCGATCTTGACCGGGTCGTTGGTCGTGATCAGCGTCGTGGACGTGGACAGGATCAACCGGTCGGTCTGCGCGGCGATGTAGCCGAGCATGGTGGTCGGCGAGGACGGCACGAACGGCGGGTTGTGGTGCTCGCCCGTCGCGAAGACGTCGAGGCCCACCTCCTCGGCCTTGCGCGCGATGGTCACCATCGCCTTGATCCGCTCGGCCTCGCTCGGGGTCCGGCCGGTGGTCGGATCCTCGGTGACGTCGCCGACGGTGAAGATTCCGAACTGCATGACGCGCTCCCAGGTAGTTGAAGCTTCAACTGCTTCCTGGTGTCGTCAACGACCGGGTGGCGGATTCCATTCCCACGCATGCAGGGGCATCGAACTCGCAGGTCATCGACGGCGATGCGGGGCCGCGTCGGGCGCGGTCGGGTTTGCTCGGGCGGGGTGCTGGATACCTCGACATCGGGGTCGACATCGGGGTCGACATCGGGGTCGATTTCGGGGAGCGATCGCGGGCGGGGTGGACGTTGACGGCGGTGGTGATCGAGCGGCTGCGTGACGACGACTGGCAGAGCCTGCGTGACGTCCGCCTCGCCGCTCTCGAGGAATCGCCGCGCGCGTTCTGGGCGCAGCTCGCGGACGAGCGGGTCTACGGACGGGAGAAGTGGATCTCCTTCCTCGCGGCGGCCGCCTGGTTCGTCGCCCGCCGGGGCGAGTCGGCCGTCGCGGTGGCAGCGGGCATGACGGGCGTGCAGGACCCCGAGCCGCAGCTGATCAGCATGTGGGTGGCCCCGGGCGAGCGCGGCCGGGGGATCGGCACCGAACTGGCCCGCGCCGTGCTGGACTGGGCGCGCACGGAGGGCGCCCCGACGATCGCGCTCTGGGTGACGGACGGCAACGACGAGGCGCGGCGGATGTACGAGCGGCTCGGATTCGTGGCCACTGGGGAGTGGGCGCCGATGCCGCACCACCCGCCGACGGGTGAGATCCGGATGCGGGCCGCGATCGCCTGCGGCTGAGCGCCGGATCACCGGTGCCTTCGCGCGGGCCGGCACTGCGGCGGTGACCCTCGCACACCGGCGACACGACACCCGACCAGAAAATCTCCGGAAATCCCGTCCGGGATGTCGATGAGGAGACGGCCGGATCGTCGTCATGAATAGAGGGAGTTGCAGACCGGATCCACGGATCCGGGCCTCGCACGGCTCGCTGAGGGCCGGACGGAGCGAACTCCCGCGGGACGGGCGGCACGCCGCCGCAGCCGGACCGCGGGCGCCGCGAGCGGCGGAGGGTTCGACCCGGACCGGCGATCCCGGCGGATCGGTCGGGCGGCCACGCCGGTCGCCACGGCCGGTGGATCGCACGCCGCGATCCGTGCCGAACCGCGGGGTCTCGACCCGATCAGCCTGCGATGGGCGTGCCCTGGGCGGCGAGCAGCCGCCAGCGGCCGTCGTCGTCGACGAAGACGTGCGTGTACCGGCTGCCGACCGACACCTCGCCGGGTCCCATCGCCATCGTCATCCTGGTCCGCCCGACGACGACCCCGAGCCCGGGCCGCTCGCGCACGGTGAGGTCGTTCCCGTCGCGCTGCACCTCCGTGAACCGCAGGCCGCCCACCGTCATGGCCTCCAGCAACTGGGCCCGCGTCGCGACCCCGCCCGCCATCACGTCGACGATCTCGAAGTCGTCGGCGAGGATCGCCGCGAGCGCGTCGGTGTCCGCTTCGAGCAGGGCGGCGAAGAACCGCCCGTCGGCGTCCAGGATCGCTCCTGCGTTCATGGTCGTGTCCCTCCGGTGCGGCCCCGTGTCAGTGCCAGCGCGCGGAACGGGCGCGGCATTCCGTGGACCCGCCGCCTCACCGGGAGGTGGTCCGTCGCATGGCCCGATCCGCCGGGCGGGTAGCTCCGCGCCTCGCGCTGGAGGCCCGCGTCGTCGCGACCTTCCACCGATCGGAGGACAGCGGCCTCCACCCGTGCGGGGTCGTGTCGGTGGATGCCGCCGGGCCCCTTGTCAAGACATTCTTGCATCAGGCGAACTCCTCGAGACCAGTCGCCGACCAAGAATCGAAAACCGAAGGAGCACATAGCGATGAACACCGCACCCAAGCTCACCTGCGCCGTCCTGGGCGCTGCCGTCCTGTTCGGACTGTCCGGCCTCACGTCGGTGGCCAGCGCCGCCGAGCCGACGTCCGGAATCACCGCCGCGGCGACCCCGAGCACGCAGGGAACCGACACGCCCGGCGCCGGGACGAACGTCGGGGCCACCCGCTCCTTCGAGGTCGTCAACAACTCCGGGCGCACCCTCACGGTGAGCAATGTCTTCGGCACGACCGGGTCGGGCTCCGACGGCAAGGTCAGCCCGATCCTCCCCGACGACTCCTACCCCGCGGTGGGCACCACGGTGGCCCCGAACGGGGTGCTCGACTTCCAGGTGCATGCGTGGGGGGACCACGGTCTGGACGTCTTCCTCACCGACGGGACGGGGAATTCAGTGACCGTCAACATGCATGTGTGGGCGTGGGGACGCGATCTGGACGCTTGGAACTCTCCCGGCAACCGGGTCCAGTACACGTTCACGCCCCAGCCGTCGGTCGGGACGATGACGATCGGCGCCCCGCCCACGGACGGTTCGCACTGAGTGAACCGAGGCGCCGCACGAACGCCGCGGCCGACGCGCACAGTCGTCGCCCGCGCGTTCTGCGCAGCGCTTCATCCGCCCGGAGACGGCTCGTCTCTGCGGCGTAACACACCACACACGGTCGCGAAGGGACCCGAAAGATGTCCACCGGAAGCAACTACCCGCAGAACCTGATGCCTGCTGGCAACGGAGACCACCCGTACAAGCAGCCCAGCGGGGCGGCGACGTTCGTCGTCACCTGGTTGTTCGGCCTGTTCGGCCTGATCCCCCTGTTCCTGCACACCGGCGAGGCACGCGACCGCGGGCTCGACACTCGCCGCTACTTCATCGCTTTCGCGCTCGGCCTGCTCGCGTCCGCGGCTCTCTGGGCGAGCATCGTGATCATGGTGCTGTAGGGGCACGGACAACCCTCTGCGGAACGACGTCGCGGAACGACAGGAGCCCCCGGGCGAACACCCGGGGGCTTCTGCTTGCGTGGACACGTCGAATACTCGCGCATGATTGCCCACGCATGATTGATCACGGTGGCGCCCGTGCCCCCGGCAGGATTCGAACCTGCGCACCCGCCTCCGGAGGGCGGTGCTCTATCCCCTGAGCTACGGGGGCGCGAGCGAGAACTCTACCCGATTCGGCGGACCCGCCGGCGCGGTCGCGGCGGGCGTCCGGGATCTACGGTGTTCGGATGCGGCCGCGGACCCTCGCGGTCTCCCGACGACGCCCGAAAGGACAGCCGATGGGCGTGACGCACCCGATCTGCCGGACCTGCGGTGTGCAGTACGAGCCGGACGCCGACCTCGAGCACTGCCCGATCTGCGAGGACGAGCGGCAGTACGTGCCGCCGGACGGTCAGGTCTGGACGACGCTGGAGCAGATGCGCGCCGCCGGTTCCTCCTCGGTGCTGCGGCCCGAGGTCCACGGGCTGACGGGGATCGGCACCGACCCGCGGTTCGCCATCGGCCAGCGGGCGCTGCTGGTGCCCGGCGATCGCGGAAACCTCCTGTGGGACTGCGTGACCTACCTCGACGAGCACACGGTTCGGGCCGTCACCGAGCTCGGCGGCGTCTCCGCCATCGCCATCTCGCACCCGCACTACTACGGCTCGATGATCGACTGGAGCGAGGCGTTCGGCGGGGTGCCGATCTACGTGCACGCCCGCGACGAACAGTGGGTGCAGCGTCGCGGCAACGTGGTGTTCTGGGACGAGGACAGCGTCGAGGTGCTGCCGGGCCGCACCCTGCTGCGCGCCGGGATCCATTTCGCGGGCGGCACGATCCTGCATTGGCCGGAGGGCGCCGAGGGGCGCGGTGCGCTCTGCAGCGGCGACATCTTCCAGGTGGTGGAGGACCGGCGCTGGGTCAGCTTCATGTACTCCTACCCGAACTACATCCCCGAGCATCCGGACACGATCCGGCGGGCGGTGCGGATGGTCGATCCGCTGCCGTTCGACGTCATCTACGGGGCCTGGTGGGGCAAGGTCGTGACGGCGGACGCCAAGGCGGCGGTGGTCCGCTCCGCGGATCGCTACCTGCGGCACATCGGGCTCGACGGGGTGAGCTGACCGGACGCACCGGGGCCCGGCCCGCCCTCGGCAGGCACTCGAGACACGGTGCCGCTCAGCGTGTCCGCAGGGCGCGCAGCCGCGCCGCCTCGACCGCCGCGGTCAGCCCGGCGAGGTCGTACGGACCCTCGTGTCGCTGGCCGTCGACGAAGAAGGTCGGGGTGCCCGCGACGCCGCTGAGATCGGCGGACTCGACGTGCCGGGCGACCCGTGCCGCGAACCTGCCGGAGTCCAGGTCCGCGGTGAACCGCTCGACGTCGAGTCCCAGCCGACGCGCGAGCTCGGCGACGTCCAGGCTCGCGAAGTCGGTCTGGCGGTCGAGCAACAGGTCGTGCATCTCCCAGAAGGCGCCCTGCGCGGCCGCCGCCTCTGACGCCTCCGCCGCGGCCTGGGCGTGCGGATGCACGTCCGTCAGGGGCAGGTGCCGCCACACGTACCGGGCGTCCACGCCCTCGTCGGCGAGCATCCGCCGCAGCGCCGGCTCGGCCTCGCCGCAGTGCGGGCACTCGAAGTCGCCGTACTCGACGATCGTCACCGGCGCGGTCATCGATCCGCGGATGTGGTCCCGATCCGGGTCGACGGGCGGATAGAGGTCGGCGATGAACCGCGGGTTGCCCTGCAGCGCCCGCTGCCGCCGTGCCGGCGGCAGGAGCGCCGTGATCCGGTAGACGACCCAGGTGACCACGGACGCGAGGACCGCCGCCGTGAGGGCGCCGAGCGTGGCCTGCTGCAACTCGTCCCCGGCGAACGCGCGTCCGGCGATCAGCAGCGCGACCGTGAACCCGACGCCGGAGATGGTGCCGCTGCCGGCCACCGCGGCCCAGCCCACCGGCGGCTGCAGTCGGCCGCGGCTCAGCCGCGTGATCACCCAGGTCGTGCCGAGCACCGCGACCGGCTTGCCCAGCAGGTAGCCGGCGAGCACGCCGATCGTCACCGGCTGCGCGTAGGCGTGCGCGAGGAACGACGGGTCGAGCGCGATGCCGGTGTTCGCCAGCGCGAAGAGCGGGACGATGACGTAGCTGGTCCACGGGTGGAAGAGCTGCTGGAGCCGGGCGTTCGGGGACAGGGTCGACGCGAGCCGCGCCCGGGCGGTGCGGGCGAGGCCGGCGGTGGGCTGCTCGCGGAACTGCCGGACCTGTTGCACGGCCTCCTCGAGGCGCGGCCGCGGCGGGGCGTAGGCGGGCGCCGACAGGCCGATGAGCAGCCCCGCGACCAGGGGATCGACGCCGCTGACGTACAGCGCGACCCAGATCAGCACGCCGATCAGGGCGAAGGGGACGCCGTTCGTCACCCCGGACGACCGCAGCGCGAGGTACCCGCCGAACAGCACCACGGCCACCGCGACCCATCCGAGCCTGATGTCGTGGCTGTAGACCGTCGCGATGACGACCAGCGCGGCGACGTCGTCGACCACGAACACCGTCAGCAGGAAGACCCGGACCCGCGACGGCACGACCGGCCCGAGCAGCGCGAGCGCGCCCAGGGCGAGCGCGGTGTCGGTCGACATCGCGACCCCCCAGCCGCGCACACTGGACTCGCCCGCATTGACGGCCACGAAGATCAGTGCAGGCACGGCCATGGCGACCAGCCCGACGAGCACCGGCAGCAGCACCCGCCTGCGGTCCCGCAGGTCGCCGAGATCGAACTCGCGGCGCGCCTCGAGCCCCACCACCAGGAAGAACAGAGTCATCAGGCCGCTGTTCAGCCAGTCCCGCAGGTCCAGCGACAGCTCCGCGGAACCGACGCGAACCGAGGTGCCGGTCGCCCAGAACGAGGTGTACGAATCCGGCGCCAGGTTGGCCCAGGCCAGCGCGACCGCGACCGCCAGAACCAGCACGCCGGCGCTGCCCGACTCGGTGGCCAGGAACGCCCGCAGGGGCGCCGACCGCCGGGATCCCCACACCGTGCGCAGCCGGTGGCTGTTGCCCGTCCCGCCGGACCCCGGTGCGCGCTCCTGGCTCACCCGGCGATCATCCAACCCACCAGCGGGCGACTCCGATTCGCCCCGGCGCGATCTCGATCGCCGTCCGAAAAGCGTCGTGCCACGGGACTTCTCAGGAGGCGACGACCCGCGGCCGGGCGCCGGGGCCGATCCGGCCGCTGACCTCGCGACTGCCGGACGGCTCGTGGCCCGCGGCGCAGCGCACCACGAGGTGGACGGTCTCGCCGCAGTCGCGGTGGATGAACTCGATCGGCGGACCCTCCGGGTCGGCGAGATACCGGTTCCCCCAGGCCTGCAGGGAGATCAGCACGGGGTACAGGTCGAGACCCTTGTCGGTCAGCCGGTACTCGTGCCGCTCGCGCTGGCCGGGAACCCGGTAGGGCACGCGCTTGAGGATCCCGACGTCGACCAGTCGGCGCAGCCGCTCGGTGAGCACCTGGCGGGGGATCGCGGTGCGGACCGTCATGTCGTCGAACCGCCGGATGCCCTGGAAGACCTCGCGGAGCACGAGCAGCGACCACCGGTCGCCGATGATCTCGAGGGTGCGCTGGATGGTGCAGTTCTCGACCGACCACTGCAGCGCCGCGGGTGCTGTCACGGCCCCGAGCCTAGGCGAGGTGGGGCGCTGAGTCTACTTGCCAAACCCAGCCGCGCCTGCCAAGCTGCGTTCATGACCCAGACCCAGCAGGTCGCGGAGCCCCAGCCGCGCCGGCGCGAGCACGAGTGGTTCGACCCCGCGACGTCGCTGGCCCGGCTGCCGGAGCTGAGCGGCCTGGAGTTCCTGCAGGCGATGGTGCGCGGCGATCTGCCGCCGCCGCCGCTGGTCTCGACGCTGGGGTTCGCCCAGCTGATCGTCGAGCCGGGGCGCGTGACGGTCGAGCTGGAGCCTGCCGAGTACCACATGAACCCGCTGGGCTCGGTGCACGGCGGCGTGATCGCGGCCCTGCTGGACACGGCATGCGGGTGTGCCGTGCACTCGACGCTGCCCGCCGGCACCGGGTACACCAGCCTCGATCTGTCCACCCGCTTCCTCCGGCCGGTGGTCGCGGGTGCGGGCCGGATCAGCTGCACCGGAACGGTTCTCGCCGCCGGCAGTCGCACGGCCACGGCCGAGGGCAGGCTGGTGGACGGCCGCGGGCGGCTGCTGGCGCACGCCACGTCCACCTGCCTCGTCTTCCCCATCCGCTGATCGCCGGGCGGGCGGCGAAGGTTCGCCTACGCTCTCGGTCGTGACCGCGCAGAACCCGGCGAGCGTCGACGACCACCCCTCGGTGGCGCGCGTTCGCAAGGCACTCGCGAGCGCCGGCGCTGCCGGGGAGATCGTGGTGCTCGACGAGCACGCGCGCACCGCGGCCGCGGCGGCGGCGCAGCTCGGCGTCACGGTTGCGCAGATCGCCAATTCGCTCGTGTTCGCCGTTCCGGACGAGGCGGCGCCCGACGGTCGGCGCGCCCTGCTGGTGCTGACGTCCGGCGCCCATCGGGTCGACACGGCCAGGGTCGCCGGGCTCGTCGGCGCCGTTCGCCTCGACCGGGCGGATCCCGACTTCGTCCGGCGGCGCACGGGTTTCGCGATCGGCGGGGTGGCGCCGGTGGGGCACGCCGAGCCGCTCGCGACGCTCGTCGACGTCGCCCTGGCGGATCACCCGGTCGTCTGGGCCGCCGGCGGCCACCCGCGGGCCGTCTTCCCGACGACGTTCGACGAGCTGGTCCGGCTCACCGGCGGGTCGCGGGCCGAGGTGGCCTGACGGCCGGATCAGCCAGCCGTGGTCGCGACGCGAGGACGCATCAGCCCCCTGCGCGGCCATGGGGCGCCGAGGCGTCCTGACGTCAGGATGCGGGCAGTGGCTGCGCGCCGCGCTCGGCCAGCATCTGGACCATCACAGAGATCTCGGCCTCTTGCGAGAGGCGCATCTTGTCGGCGAAGTTCCGCACGACGGCGCTCTCGGCGTGCGCCGCGGCATCGGCCATCATCGGCGCGCCGCCCTCGTGGTGGCGCACCATCAGCTGCAGGAAGTAGATGTCGGACTCGACGCCCGTCAGGTTCTTGAGCTGATCGATCTCCGCGTTGGTGGCCATGCCCGGCATCAGCGCGCCGTTCGCGGCGGACGACGAGCCGGCCGGGGCGGTGGTTCCGGGGTCGTGCCCCCCGTGGCCGGCCGGATCGGTCATCCAGGCCATGTGCGGCGCCGAGCTGAACTCCGGCAGGTCCCACAGCGCGAGCCAGCCCTGCATCTGGCCGATCTGCGTCGTCTGCGTGTACCCGATGTCGTATGCCAGGATGGCGATCTCGTCGTCCTCGGTATTCTCCTCGGCGTAGTGGGACATCAGGACGCCCTGGTCGTGGTGAACGATCATGTCCCGCGCGAACCCGGCGTCCACCGAATCACCCGCGGGCGTCGTGGGCGCCGAGCGGAGGCTGCCGGAGAGCGCCAGGCCGAGGGTCGCGCCCACCAGCAGCAGGACGACCGCGGTGGCCGATCCGATCCAGATCCAGCGCGCCCGGCTGATCGGGTGGCCGTGGTCACCGGCCCGGTCGTCCGGCTGGTCGGCCGCGGACTCCGGTCCGCGGTGCCGTTCGTGTTCCGGGTGGACGATGCCGTGCCCCGGCCCGTCGACCACGTCCGCGCGCCGCTCGGGACCACGCGTCTCGGCGCCGGGGTGCGCCGGGGGGTGGTCGGGCGGCACGGTCACCTCAGGATCCGGCGGTCGCTGGGGTCTCGGGGGCGGTGGACGCCGCCGTCGCGGTCCCCGCGGGCGTGGGGTCGGCCGACGGGTCGCCCACCGAACTCTCCGACGCCTCGGCGCTGTTCGCGGCGGACATCTCGCTGCTGGCCGTCTCGGCGCCCGTGCCGCTCATCGGGATCGCGTCCGCCCCTGCCGGGGTCGGGTCGAACGGCGGCGGGTTCACCGTGTCGAACGTGGGCTGTTGGCAGGTGGCGCCCGTCTCCGGGTACACCCAGCGGTTCTGCCGGAGCGCGGTGATGAACTGCTGCACCCGCTCGTCCGACGCGGAATCCACCTTGAGCTGATGCCCCCACGCCTGCAGCGAGATGGGGGAGTCCAGGCCGGGGTAGGGCGACAGGGTCAGAAACGGCTGGCCGTCGACGAGGGTCGACAGGATGTCGACGTCGCCCGCCGCGACGGTGTCCGGGTTGTAGGTGATCCACACGGCGCCGTGCTCGAGGGTGTGCACCATGTTCTCGGTGCGCACCGCCGTGTTGTAGACGATGCCGTTGCAGTTCGCCCAGGTGCCGTCGTGGGGTCCGCCGACCGGCGGGAACCGGTTGTAGGCCACCCGCTGGTCCGCCTTGACGTGCAGCGCCGCCTTGTAGTCGACGTACGTGGCCGGCTCGTCGCCGGTCGCCGGCACCGCGGCGCCCACGTAGATGCCCTGGATGTCCACCGACGGGTCGGGGTTGTCGGCCGACGGGGTCCACGGCGCGAGCGCCTCCTCGGCGGCGCTGTTCTCCCGGGACTGGCTCAGCACGACAGCGAAGATCCCCCCGGCGAGCGCGAGGATCGCCACCACTGCGCCGATGGTCAGCCACGGCAGGTTCCGGCGCCGGCTGACCAGCGGCGGAGGCGTACGTCGGGACTTGGAACTCTTGCCGCTAGCCATCATGAAAGTGCAGGTCCTCGTTCGTGCGCACAGCGCTGTCTCGTCGAATGGGCGGATTCCGCGGCGACCGCGGTTCAGGCCCCGCCGACCAGGACGGACCCTCGCGCGCGGAGCAGTTGGGAGTGTACGGGCCGAATCCGGGACCCATCTGTGCGCCGCGGCCGGCGGCCGGCCGCCTCCCGGCCGACACGGCGCGACCGCGGAGGTCGCCGACTCCCGGGGCCCGGGAGCGACGTGGTCACGCCGCCGGCCGGGCATTCCTAGAATGGGCGGGTGAATCCCGCGCAGTTGGTGCAGGCCCTCCGCGATGCCATGACGGCCGCGGTGGACGCCGGTGAGCTCGGCGTCGCCGTGCCGGACGAGATCACGCTGGACCGACCCCGCTCGCGCGAGCACGGCGACTACGCCACCCCGGTCGCGATGAAGCTGGCCAAGTCGGCCGGCCGGCCGCCCCGGGAGATCGCGTCCGTGATCAGCGCGCGGCTGTCCGCCGTCTCCGGGATCGAGAGCGTGGAGATCGCCGGTCCGGGTTTCCTGAACATCCGGCTGGAGACCGCGGCGGCGGGTGCGCTGGTGCCGCAGATCGTGCAGGCGGGCGCGCGCTACGGCGCCACCGACCGGATGGCCGGCACGGCGGTCGACCTGGAGTTCGTCTCGGCCAATCCCACCGGTCCGGTGCACATCGGCGGCGCGCGCTGGGCTGCGGTGGGCGATGCCCTGGGCCGGGTGCTCGGCACCCAGGGCGCCCGGGTGGTCCGCGAGTACTACTTCAACGACGCCGGGGCGCAGATCGACCGCTTCGCGCGCTCGCTGCTGGCGTCCGCGCGGGGCCGGCCGGCGCCGGGGGACGGCTACGGCGGCGACTACATCGCGGACATCGCGAACCGGGTGACCGCCGCCTTCCCGGATGCCCCAGGGCTGCCCGACGACCAGGCGGTCGAGATCTTTCGCCGCACGGGTGTCGACCTGATGTTCGAGGAGATCAAGGCGACGCTGCACGAGTTCCGCACCGATTTCGACGTCTATTTCCACGAGAACTCGCTGCACGAGTCCGGCGCCGTCGCCACCGCGGTCGCGCGGCTGAAGGGGTCGGGGCACCTCTACGAGAAGGACGGCGCCTGGTGGCTGCGCACCACCGAGTACGGCGACGACAAGGACCGGGTGGTGATCAAGTCCGACGGCAACCCCGCGTACATCGCCGCGGACCTGGCGTACTTCCTCGACAAGCGGGCGCGCGGCTTCGACCTGTGCATCTACATGCTGGGCGCGGACCACCACGGCTACATCTCGCGGCTCAAGGCGACCGCGATCGCCTTCGGCGACGACCCGGCCGTGGTCGAGGTGCTCATCGGCCAGATGGTGAACCTGGTGCGCGACGGCGAGCCGATGCGGATGAGCAAGCGGGCGGGGACCGTGATCTCGCTCGACGACCTGATCGAGGCGCTCGGCGTGGACGCCGCCCGGTACGCGCTGATCCGCTACTCGGTGGACACCACGCTGGATCTCGACCTCGACCTGTGGACGCGGCAGTCGAACGACAACCCCGTCTACTACGTGCAGTACGCGCACGCCCGGCTGGCCTCGCTCGCCCGGAACGCCGCGGACCTCGGGATCACGCTGGGCTCGGCCGACGACTTCGATCCGGCGCTGCTGGACACCGAGCGGGAGTCGGAGCTGATCGCGCTGCTCGCCGCGTATCCCGGCGTGCTCACCGCGGCGGCCGATCTGCGCGAGCCGCACCGGGTCGCGCGCTACCTGGAGGACCTCGCGTCGGGCTACCACAAGTTCTACGACACGGTTCGGGTGCTGCCGATGGGCGACGAGCCGCCCGGCGCCGCGCACGTCGCCCGGCTCTGGCTCTGCGCCGCGGCCCGGCAGGTGCTCGCCAACGGGCTCGCCGTCCTCGGCGTCACCGCACCGGAGCGGATGTGAGGACCCACCCGGCGGGCCCGCGGTCCGGCGAGTTGCACGTCGACCGCCCGACCGGGCCGGCCCCGGCCGACCTGAACGCGCTCGACCCGGCGATCTGGCCCCGCGGCGCGGCGCGCGGACCCGACGGCCAGCTCACCCTGGCCGGGGTCGATGCGCGGGACCTCGCCGCGTCCTTCGGCACCCCGCTGATGACCATCGACGAGGACGACTTCCGCGGCCGCTGCCAGGATTTCGCCGATGCGTACGGCCGTGCCGGCGCGGTGCACTACGCGGGCAAGGCCTTCCTGTGCAGCGAGGTCGTGCGCTGGCTGGACGAGGAGGGCCTGTCCCTCGACGTCTGCACCGCGGGGGAGCTGGCCCTGGCGCTGAAGGCCGGCTTCCCGGCGGAGCGGATCGCCCTGCACGGATCGAACAAGTCGGCCGGCGAGCTCGCCATGGCGGTGCAGGCGGGCCTCGGCGCGATCGTCCTCGATTCGTTCTACGAGATCGCCCGGCTGGCCGAGATCACCGACGGCGCAGCGGTTCCGATCTCCGTCATGATCCGGGTGACGGTCGGCGTCGAGGCGCACACCCACGAGTTCATCGCGACCGCCCACGAGGACCAGAAGTTCGGCTTCTCGCTCGCCGGCGGCGACGCCGCGGAGGCGGTCCGCCGGGTCGTCGCCTGCCGGACGCTGCGGCTGGTCGGCCTGCACTCGCACATCGGATCGCAGATCTTCGATCCGTCCGGGTTCGAGATCTCCGCGCACCGGGTGGTCGGGCTGCTCAAGGAGATCGTCGCCGAGCACCCCCAGCTCGCCGAGACGATCGTCGCCCTCGACCTCGGCGGCGGGCTGGGCATCGCCTACGTGCCCTCCGACGACCCGCCCGCCCCGGACGTGATGGCGAAGTCGTTGCAGGACATCGTCACCCGGGAGTGCCAGCTCGCCGGGCTGCCGGTGCCCGCCGTGGTCGTGGAGCCGGGCCGGGCGATCGCCGGCCCGGCCCGGCGTCACCGTCTACGAGGTCGGCACCATCAAGGACGTCGTGCTCGACGGCGGGCTGCGCCGCCGGTACGTCTCGGTCGACGGCGGGATGAGCGACAACATCCGCACCGCGCTGTACGACGCCGAGTACTCGGTCGCGCTGGCCTCCCGGCTGTCGGACGCGAGCCCGTGCTCTGCCGGGTGGTCGGGAAGCACTGCGAGAGCGGCGATATCGTGGTCCGCGACTGCTATCTGCCGGCCGACCTCGCCGTCGGCGACCTGCTCGCGGTGGCCGCGACCGGCGCGTACTGCTACGCGATGTCCAGCAACTACAACCGGGTGCCCCGGCCGCCGGTGGTCTCGGTGGCGGACGGCGCCGCCCGGCTGCTGCTGCGCCGCGAGACCGATGACGACCTGATGCAGCTGGAGATGACGTGAGCACAGCGTCCGGCCCGCCGGAGAGCCCCGACGCGAGCGATCCGGCCGCCGCCGTCCGCCGGCCGCTGTCCCGCCGGCCGCCGTCCCGCCGGCCGGCGCGACGCCGGGGGGCACCGGCACCGCCCGGCCGAACGTGCCCCTGAATGTGCCGCTCAACACTGCATCGTCCCGGAAGGGGCCGTCCCTGGTGCCGGGCGTCGTGCTGCTCGTCGTCGCCGCCGTGCTGATGGTGGTCGTGCTGATCAAGCCGGACATGCCGGACTGGGCGACCACCACCGTGGCCCTCGTGGCGATCGCGGTGGTCGTCGCGCTGCTGGTGTACGCCTTCGCGGTGTTCGTCTCGATGACCCGGAAGGGCGGCTCCTGATGCCGGCCACGGCGGACACCCCGGCGTTGCGGGTCGGCGTGCTGGGCGCGGGAGTGGTCGGCTCGCAGGTCATCCGGCTGCTGCAGGAGCAGTCCGACGAGCTGGCGGCGCGGGTCGGCGCGCCGCTCGAACTGGCCGCCGTCGCGGTCCGCCGGCCGTCCCGGCACCCGGACGTGCCCGAGCACCTGCTCACCACCGATGCGGAGGGCGTTGGTCGCGCGCGACGACATCGACGTGGTGATCGAGGTGATCGGCGGCATCGAGCCGACCAAGGACCTGCTGCTGACGGCGCTGAAGCGCGGCGCCGGCGTGGTCACCGCCAACAAGGCGCTGCTCGCCGAGCACGGCCCCGAGCTGTACGAGGCCGCCGACGCGGCCGGCGCCGACCTGTACTTCGAGGCCGCGGTCGCCGGCGCCATCCCGCTGATCCGCCCGCTGCGGGAATCGCTTGCCGGAGACCGCATCTCGCGGATCATGGGCATCGTCAACGGCACCACGAACTTCATCCTGTCGGCGATGTCGGCCAGCGGCATGGGGTACGCCGAGGCGTTGGCCGAGGCCACCCGCCTCGGCTATGCCGAGGCCGACCCCACGGCGGACGTCGACGGGTTCGACGCGGCGGCCAAGGCGGCGATTCTCGCGTCGATCGGGTTCCACACCCGGGTCGGCGCCGCGAGCGTGTACCGCGAGGGGATCTCCGGGGTGTCCGCCGCGGACATCGCCGCGGCCCGCGAGATCGGTTGCACGGTGAAGCTTCTGGCGATCTGCGAGCGAGTGGACACCGGCGGCCCGAACGCTTCCGGCGGCAACGGTGAGGCCGTGTCGGCCCGCGTGCACCCGGTCATGCTGCCGAACTCGCACCCACTGGCCGTCGTGGACGGCGCGTACAACGCGGTGTACGTCGAGGCCGAGGCGGCGGGCCGGCTGATGTTCTACGGTCCCGGTGCGGGCGGCGCGCCGACCGCGTCGGCCGTGCTCGGCGACCTGGTCGCGGTGGCGCGCAACCGGATCGCCGGTGGGCGCGGCCCGCGCGAGTCCTCCTACGCCGCCCTGCCGATCCAGCCCATGGGCGAGGTGGTCAGCCGGTATCACATCAGCCTCGACGTGGACGATCGCGCCGGCGTGCTCGCGGCGGTGGCCGGTGCCTTCGCCGAGGCGGGCGTCTCGATATCGACGGTGCGGCAGGAGGGTCGGGGCGACGACGCGGGCCTCGTGGTCGTCACGCACGGCGCCCCGGACGCCGCCCTGGCCGGGACGGTCGCCCGCCTCGCCGAGCTGGACTCGGTCAACCAGGTGACCTCCGTCATGCGCGTGATGGGGGACCTGCGATGACACCCACGGGTATCGGGGACGGCATCGGGCCCGGCATCGGCTCGAGCATCGGGGGGCTCGTCGGGTCGGACATCGCCACGGCCGGCCGCACGCTGACCGCCGCCCCGTGGCCCGGCGTCGTCGGCGCCTACCCGGACCGGGTCCGGGTGCCGCCCGGGGCCCGCGTGGTCACCCTGCTCGAGGGCGGAACCCCTTTGCTCGCAGCGGATTCCCTGTCCGCCCGGGTGGGCGCCCAGGTGTACCTCAAGGTCGAGGGGTCGAACCCGACCGGCTCGTTCAAGGACAGGGGCATGACGGTCGCGGTGACGCACGCGCTGGCGCTCGGCGCCCGGGCGGTGATCTGCGCATCGACGGGGAACACCTCGGCGTCCGCCGCGGCCTATGCGGCACGCGCCGGCATGACCAGCGCCGTGCTGGTCCCGCAGGGCAAGATCGCGGCGGGCAAGCTCGCGCAGGCTGTCGCCTACGGCGCCCGCATCCTGCAGATCGAGGGCAACTTCGACGACTGTCTCGAGCTGGCCCGCAAGACCGCGGCGTCGACCGAGGAGATCGCGCTGGTCAACTCGGTGAACCCGGTGCGCCTCGACGGGCAGAAGACCGCGGCGTTCGAGATCTGCGACGTGCTGGGCCGCGCGCCGGACGTGCACTGCCTGCCGGTCGGCAACGCCGGAAACATCACCGCCTACTGGAAGGGCTACCGCGAGTACGCCGCCGACGGGCTGGTGGCGTCGGCGCCGCGGATGTTCGGCTTCCAGGCGGCCGGGGCCGCACCGCTGGTGCTGGGCCGCCCGGTCAGCCACCCGGACACCATCGCCACCGCGATCCGGATCGGCGCGCCGGCATCGTGGGCGGGTGCGATCGACGCCCGCGACGCGTCGGACGGCCTGATCGACGCGGTCACCGACGAGCAGATCCTGGCGGCCGCGCGGCTGCTGGCCACGACCGAGGGCGTGTTCGTCGAGCCGGCGTCCGCGGCGTCCGTCGCGGGGCTGCTGTTGACCGCGGGGGACGGGCGGCTGCCGCGGGGGTCGATGGTCGTGTGCACGGTGACCGGGCACGGGCTGAAGGATCCCGACACGGCGATGACCTGGATGAGCCCGCCGACCGTGCTGCCCGTGGCCGCCGAGGCGATCGCGGCCGAGCTGGGGCTGTCGTGACGGCGCCGGACGCCCGCACGACGACCGCCGCCCGTCGCCGGTGGGTGACCGTGCAGGTGCCCGCGACCTCGGCCAACCTCGGTCCCGGGTTCGACAGCTTCGGGCTCGCCCTGGCCGTGTACGACCGGATCCGCGTGCGGCGAGCCGATGGCGACCTGGCCATCGAGGTGCGCGGCGTCGGCGCCGCCGGCGAGGACGAGGTGCCGCGGACCGCCGACCATCTCGTCGTGCGCGCGATGCGCCGGGTCGCCGACTTCGCCGGGGTGCCGCTGCCCGCCGTGCACCTGTGCTGCGAGAACGTGATCCCGCACGGCGGCGGCCTTGGCTCGTCCGCCGCGGCGATCGTCGCGGGCCTGCTCGCCGGGCGGGCGATGCTCGGGCTGGAGCCGGGCGTCTCCGACACCGATCTCCTCGCCCTCGGCACCCTCATGGAGGGCCACCCCGACAACGTTGCCCCCGCCCTGCTCGGCGGCTTCACCCTGGCCGTCCCCGGGCCCGACGGCCGGCCGGTCGTGGTGCGGCGCGAGGTACACCCGGCGGTCCGCGCGGTCGTCTTCAGCGCGCACGAGTCGAGTTCGACGCACCACGCCCGTGGGCTGCTCCCGCCGCAGATCCCGCACGCCGACGCGGCGGCGAACGCGGCCACCGCCGCGCTGCTCGTGCACGCGCTCACCGAGGACCCCGAGCTGCTGCTGATGGCGACTGTCGACCGCCTGCACCAGCAGTACCGCGCCGCAGCCATGCCGGCCACGGCCGCGCTGGTGGACGACCTGCGCGCCGCCGGGATCGCGGCCGTGGTGTCCGGCGCCGGGCCCTCGGTGCTCGCACTGGTCACCGAGCTGCCGGACCTGGACCGGTGGCAGCGGCCGGGATTCGCGGTCGCCGAGGTGGGTGTCTCCCGGCTCGGGGCCGGCGTCGGGTTCGAGGACGACCCCGACGTCCGTCCGGCCGCACCGGCCGAGGTCGCCGGCTGAGCGCGTTCGGCTGATCTTCCCGGTCGATCCGGCGACACGACGGGGCGTAGTTGCTCCTGCGTCCCGTGGGCAGGTACCGTTGGAGGCGATCACCGGCGGTGCCGTGACACCAACGCTGCACGCCGGACATTCAGGTGGGGCCGTCGCAGGAGCCCCGGTGCTTGGACCGTTTCCCGCACCGATCCGAGCGCCCGATAGTTCCCTCCTTGCTCTCGCACCCATCCACTGGGTGCCGGGCACCGGTGATCAACCCGCCGCACCCGACCCGGGGGCGGATCGGCAGGTGCCCGTCGCGTCGACAGAGGCGACGGCACGCACAACACCCCGGCCAGTCGAAGAACCGGCCGGACAGGAAGGATCTTCGTGAGCGAAACCACGGAGTCGCTCGACGTCACCACCGATCCCCAGCTCAATCTGCTGGGCGACACCGTGCCCGCGACCTCAGGTCGCGGACGGCGCGGAAGTGGGTTGTCGGGCATGGTGCTGACCGACCTGAAGGCCCTCGCGGGCCAGCTCGGTATCAAGGGCACCTCGGGCATGCGCAAGGGCGACCTCGTCGCCGCGATCGCGGCCCGGCAGAACGGCGCGAGCGCGCCGACCGCGACATCCGGGCCCGCCGCCGGGCCGGCCGGGCCCTCGACGGCCGAGGCCGCCACCGTGCGCGAGCAGCGCACCGAGTCGGCGCCCGATGGGCGGACCGGCTCGAGCGAGCCGTCGACGGAGCTCAACGGCTCCGCCGGTCACGGGCTGAACGGCACGTCCGTCGATGCACCGGCCGTCGATGCACCGGCCGTCGAGCGCCCGGCTGCGGCCGGAGACCGCTCGCCCGGCCGCGACGCCCAGGCCGGTGATGCCCAGGGCGGTGATGCCCAGGGCGGTGATGCCCAGGGCGGTGATGCCCAGGGCGGTGATTCCCAGGGCGGCGACGAGGGCGGCCAGCGCAACCGGCGCAACCGGCGCGGCCGCCGCGACAACCGCGACGGCGCCCCGTCGGCGGGCAATGACGGCGGCGCGCCCACAGCCACCGACGCCCGCCCGCAGAACGACCGGGCGGACCGATCCGAGCGCTCCGGGCAGGACGGCCAGCGGAGCGGTCAGGACTCCCAACGCGCCACCGGCCAGGACGGCCAGCGCAACGGGGCGTCGCAGAACCGCGACACCCAGGCGCGCGACACCCAGACCCGGCAGGACAATCGTCAGGGTCAGGACAACCGGCAGGGGCAGAACGACCTTCGGCGGGACGACGACGACGGCGACGGCCGCGGCCGCCGCGGCCGCCGGTACCGGGACCGCAACCGCCGCGGGCGCGAGCGGTTCACGGCCGAAAGCGGGGGTCCCGAGCCCGAGGTGCGCGAGGACGACGTCCTGGTGCCGGTCGCCGGCATCCTCGACGTGCTCGATTCCTACGCGTTCATCCGCACGTCCGGCTACCTGACCGGGCCGAACGACGTCTACGTCTCGCTCTCGCAGGTGCGCAAGAACGGGCTGCGCCGCGGCGACGCCGTGACCGGGGCGGTCCGTGCGCTGCGCGAGGGGGAGCAGCAGCGGCAGAAGTTCAACGCGCTGGTTCGGCTCGACTCGGTCAACGGGCTGGACCCGGAGACGGCGCGCAACCGTCCGGAGTTCACCAAGCTGACCCCGCTGTACCCGAACGAGCGGCTGCGCCTGGAGACCGAGTCGCACCTCCTGACGACCCGCGTCATCGACCTGGTGATGCCGGTCGGCAAGGGCCAGCGCGCGCTGATCGTCTCGCCGCCGAAGGCGGGCAAGACCATGGTCATGCAGGCCATCGCCAACGCGATCACGACCAACAACCCGGAATGCCACCTGATGGTGGTGCTCGTCGACGAGCGGCCGGAAGAGGTCACCGACATGCAGCGGTCGGTGAAGGGCGAGGTCATCGCCTCCACCTTCGACCGCCCGCCGGCGGACCACACGCTGGTCGCCGAGCTCTCCATCGAGCGGGCCAAGCGCCTGGTCGAGATGGGCCGCGACGTCGTCGTGCTGCTGGACTCGATCACCCGGCTCGGCCGCGCCTACAACCTGGCGGCTCCGGCATCCGGCCGGATCCTGTCCGGCGGTGTCGACTCGACCGCGCTGTTCCCGCCGAAGCGGTTCCTCGGCGCGGCGCGCAACATCGAGAACGGCGGCTCGCTGACCATCTTCGCCTCGGCGCTGGTGGAGACGGGCTCCGCCGGCGACACGGTGATCTTCGAGGAGTTCAAGGGCACCGGCAACGCCGAGCTGAAGCTCGACCGACGGCTCTCGGACAAGCGGATCTTCCCGGCGATCGACGTCGACCAGTCGTCGACCCGCAAGGAGGACCTGCTGCTCTCGCCCGACGAGCTGGCCGTCGTGGTCAAGCTGCGGCGGGTGCTGTCCGCGCTGGACACCCAGCAGGCGCTGGAGCTGGTGCTCGACCGGTTGCGCAAGACCCGCAGCAACATCGAGTTCCTCATGCAGGTCGCGAAGACCACGCCCGGCAACGACTGACGGTTCGCCGCCCGGATCCGGTCCCGGAATACCCTGCGGGCACTCGGCGTTTTGGTGTCCGACGGACCGTGTCTGGCACACTGGTCGGTCGAGCCCGGCTCCGGTTCACGCTCGATCCGCTGTTCCCGGCACCACCTGCAAGCAGGTGGTCGCCGTGCGGCGGGCGACCCGGCGGCCCGACCCACGGCTCCCACGAGAGGAAACACCCATGAAGACCGGCATTCACCCGGACTACGTCCCCACCTCGGTGGTGTGTGGCTGCGGCAACACGTTCACCACGAAGAGCACCCAGAAGAACGGCGTCATCCACGTCGAGGTCTGCTCGAACTGCCATCCCTTCTACACCGGCAAGCAGAAGATCCTGGACACCGGTGGCCGCGTCGCGCGCTTCGAGGCGCGCTACGGCAAGCGCAGCCGCTAGCTGCTCGACGGCGCCCGCTCGGCACATCGCCGGCGGGCGCCGTTTTGCTGTCCAGGGGCGGGACGATCGCCAGGAGACGACCACCACGGAGGGAGTGCGGCCGGCATGGCATCCGAGGTCGCGGGCTCGTCGCCGGCATCGGGCGGCGGCGGTGTCGTGCCCAGTGTGCCCGCCGTGACCGGCGATGACGGCCTGTCCGTCCCGGACCTGATCGCCGAGTACGCGCGCCTGCAGGAGCAGCTGTCCGATCCCGCGGTGCACGCCGACCAGGCGCGTGCCCGCCGGCTCGGGCGGAGGTACGCCGAGCTGACCCCGATCGTGACGGGCGCCGCCGATCTGGAGGCGGCGCGTGGTGACCTGGCGGCGGCCCGTGAACTCGCGACGATCGACCCCGACTTCGCCGCCGAGGCCGAGGATCTCGCCGGCCAGGTGGACGATCTGGAGAGCCGGCTGGCCGAGCTGCTCGCGCCGCGCGACCCGGATGACGCCAAGGACGCGATCGTCGAGGTGAAGGCGGGCGAGGGCGGCGAGGAGTCCGCCCTCTTCGCCGGCGACCTGCTGCGGATGTACCTGCGGTACGCCGAGCGCCACGGCTGGAAGACCGAGATGCTCTCCGCGACCGAGTCCGATCTCGGCGGCTACAAGGACGCGACGATCGCCGTGAAGGTGCCCGGCTCGCCGATGCCGGCCGACGGAGCGTGGGCCCGGCTCAAGTTCGAGGGCGGCGTGCACCGCGTGCAGCGGGTGCCGGTCACCGAGTCGTCCGGGCGCATCCACACCTCGGCCGCGGGCGTGTTCGTCGCCCCCGAGGCGGACGAGACCGCCGACCTGGCGGTCGATCCCAACGACCTGCGGATCGACGTCTTCCGGTCGTCGGGGCCGGGCGGCCAGTCGGTGAACACGACGGACTCCGCGGTCCGGATCACCCACCTGCCGACCGGGATCGTGGTGTCCTGCCAGAACCAGAAGTCCCAGCTGCAGAACAAGGAGCAGGCGCTGCGCATCCTGCGCGCGCGGCTGCTGGCGGCGGCGCGGGCCGACGCCGAGGCGGCGGCGGCGGACGCGCGGCGCTCGCAGGTGCGCACGGTCGACCGCTCGGAACGGGTGCGCACCTACAACTTCCCGGAGAACCGGATCGCCGACCACCGCGTCGGCTACAAGGCCTACAACCTGGACGCCGTGCTCGACGGCGACCTGGACGCTGTGCTCGACGCGTTGCAGGCTGCCGACCGCGCCGAGCGGCTGGGCGCCGCGGCCGCCGGGCGGGCATGACCCGGCAGTCCCTGCGGACCGTCATCCTGGCGTCGACCGCGGACCTCGAGCGCGCCGGGGTGCCGAGCGCCGCCGTCGACGCGCAGGAGCTCGCCGCGCACCTGCTCGGCGTCCCCCGCACCCGGCTCGGCCTCACGCCGCTGGTCGACGACGACTGGGTCGATGCCTACCGGCGGCTGATAGCCCAACGCGCGCAACGGATCCCGCTGCAGCATCTGATCGGGTCGGTGCGGCTCGGCGGCGCCACGGTGCAGGTGGGACCCGGCGTGTTCATCCCGCGGCCCGAGACCGAGTCGCTGATCGAGTGGGCGCTGCACGCCGTCGCGGGTGTCCGCGCGCCGCTCGTCGTCGACCTGTGCACCGGGAGCGCCGCCATCGCCCTGGCGATCGCCGCCGCCCGGCCGGACGCGCGGGTCATCGGCGTCGAGCGCTCGGCGACCGCGCTGGGCTGGGCGCGGCGGAACGTCGACGCGCACGCCGCCGGTGGCGGCGCCCGGGTGGAGCTGCGCGCCGGCGACGTCCTGGATCCCGGCCTGCTGCCCGACCTGGAGGGTCGCGTCGACCTCCTCACCGCGAACCCGCCCTACGTGCCGTCAGCGACCGCCCTCGCGCCGGAGGTCGCCCTGCACGATCCCGCCGAGGCCGTGTTCGCCGGGCCGGACGGGCTGGCCGTGATCAGACCCCTGATCACGGTGGCCGCCGGGCTGCTCCGGGTGGGCGGCGTGCTGGCGATGGAGCACGACGACGGCCAGGGCAGGTCGGTGCCGGCCCTGCTGTCGGGACGGCGGCTGTTCGCCGACGTCGCCGACCACCGGGACCTGGCCGGCCGGCCGCGGTTCGTCACGGCGCGCCGAGTGCCGCTCGGGCCCTGATCGAACACCCGTACGATTCGACGCGTTACACTGGCCGGCATGACGACACCGAATCCGGAGAAGGACCCGCAGGACTGGGTCACCGGCGACGAGCCGGCGACCGGGCCGCAGCGGTCGTACCTGTCCACGCTGGCCCGCGAGGCCGGCGAGGACGTGCCCGAGGACATCACGAAGGCGGAGGCATCCGAGACCATCGACCGGTTGCAGGGGGAGTCCGACCGGCTCGGCTGACGGGCGGGTGTGGCGGCGTCAGCTGACAGACTGGCGCCGTGATCACGCTCCACCGCCGTGACCCGCGCCCCGGCCGGGTTCAGCCGTTCCACGCCGTCCCGCACGTGCCGGCCACCGGTCCAGCCGGACGGCGCGGATGACGACGTTCGACTGCGCCGACCCGATCGCCCGCCGCGCCGGCATCGAGGCCGCCGCGCACGCGGCCAGGTCGGGTGGTCTCGTCGTGATGCCGACCGACACCGTCTACGGGATCGGCGCCGACGCGTTCAACGCGGCCGCCGTCCGCGCGCTGCTCGCGGCCAAGGGCCGCGGGCCGGACATGCCCGTTCCGGTGCTCGTCGGATCGTGGACGACGATCGACGGGCTGGCGCTCGCCGTCACCCCCGTCGCGCGCCGGCTGGTCGAGGCGTTCTGGCCGGGCGGGCTGTCGCTGGTCATCGAGCACGCACCCTCGCTCGCCTGGGACCTCGGCGACACCCGCGGAACGGTGATGGTGCGGATGCCGCTGCACCCGGTCGCCCTCGACCTGCTGCGGCTCGTCGGCCCGATGGCCGTGTCCAGCGCCAACCGGAGCGGCATGCCGCCCGCGACGACCGCCGGCGAGGCCGAGGCGCAGCTGGAGCAGCAGGTGCAGGTCTACCTGGACGGCGGGCCGGCGCCGATCGGCGTCGCGTCCACGGTGGTGGACCTGACCGGAGAGGTGCCCCGCGTGCTGCGCGAGGGCGCCGTGCCGATCGACCGGATCCGCGAGGTGGTGGGCGCGGTGGAGGGCCTCGCGCCGGCCTGACGGACCGGAACGCGGGTCCCGCTGACCGACCGGAACGCGGGTCCCCGCTGCGCGCAAACCGCACCGGCCCGGCCCGGTGTCGGGCGTCGACCCCCGGAGATGCCGAAGGCCCGATCCGAACGGCGTGTCGGAGATCGGGCCTGCGGGCAGCTCCCGGCGGGGGGCTCAGTTCTGATTCGGTGTCTCTGCTGCTCGTGCACGGATCCGGGCGTCGGACCCGCTGACAGCGAGATCGAATCGGAGCTACATCTGTACGACGACCGAAACGCCTCGCGGTTGCGCGGGTTCGCCGAACAATCTCGCGTCGCGTCCGGCCGGGCCCGTCCGCCTGGGTACATTCCGTCGATGCCGGACCACGGGTTGCACACGCTGCTGGCGTGCCCGCTCGATCACACCGCGTTGACGCTCGACGACGGAGCGCAGTGCGCCGACGGGCACGGGTTCGATCGCGGCAGCCACGGATACCTCGAGCTGGCGCGCCCCGGCAGCCCCGTCCTGACGATCGCATCGACGAGCGGCGACTGCGCGCACATCCAGGAGGCCGGCGGCGAGCGGGTGTATCGCGAGTACCTCGCACCGTGGCTGCAGGGCCTCGACGGGGCGGCCGCCGGCGCGGCGCCCCCGCAAACCTTGGCGGTGTTGGACGCCGGCTGCGGTCTCGGGGTCGCGGCGGCCGCCGCGGCGCGCGACGGTCATCGCTCGGTCGGGGTCGACATGCGGGCGGTGGCGGACCGCTGGGCGGAGGCCGGTCGGCCCCCCGATCAGTTCGTGGTGGGCGCGGTCACCGAGCTGCCGTTCGCCGACGGCGCCTTCGACGTCGCCATGGCCCTCGGGGTGATCGAGCACGTCGGGACGAGCACCGGCCACCTCTCGCTGGCCGGGGACTGGCGGGAGCAGCGGCGCCGGTTCGCGGGCGAGCTGCTCAGGGTGGTCCGGCCGGGCGGCCGGATCCTCATGGCCTGCCCGAACAAGACGTTCCCGATCGACATCCAGCACGGCCCGACCGACGAGCTCACGCACCCGCCGCGCCGGGCCAAGATCTTCGAGAAGTACGGGGTCAACATCCATCCCACCTGGGGCGCCTACCACCTCCCGTCCTACCGGGACGTGCACCGGTGGTTCGGCCGCCGCCGCGTCCGCGCCCTCCCGCTGAAGGGCTACTTCGGCTTCTCCGCGCTGGACCGCCCCGGGGTCCCGTCGTCGGCCGCGCGCGCCGCCCGATGGTGGATCGAGGACATGCCGAGCTGGCTGCGCAAGACGCCGCTCAACCCCTACGTCCTGGTGGAGATCACGGTCTGACTCCCGCCCGAATCGGGACGCTCGCCCGCTCGAGGCGCCGCCGCCGGCGTGCCGCGCGGGTCGGATCGGGGCACGACGGCGGCACTACCCTGAGCCCGTGGCGGCGTACGAACTACCGATGCGCGAGTACGCGCTCGTCTTCGGAACCGCCCTGGTGCTGACGTTCCTGCTCACCGGCGTCGTGCGGATCCTCGCCACCCGCCTCGGCGCGGTCACGCCGATCCGGGACCGGGACGTGCACGCCCTGCCGATCCCGCGGATGGGCGGGGTTGCCGTCTACGCCGGCTTCGCCGCCGCCGTGCTGATGGCGCTGCAGTTGCCCGCCCTCGGCAGCGCGTTCGTCTCGTCGTCGGAGATCGTCGGGGTGCTCGCCGCGGGCGGGCTGATCTGCCTGGTCGGGGTCATCGACGACCGGTTCGACCTGGACGCCATCGCCAAGCTCGCCGGGCAGATCGTCGCCGCCGGCGTGCTCGTGCTGTTCGGGGTGCAGTGGCAGGTGATCTGGCTGCCCGGCAGCGGCCCGACCGGCGGCAGCCTCGTCTCGCTCGACCAGACCCAGGCGATGCTGCTGACCGTGCTGCTCACGGTCGTGCTGACCAACGCGATGAACTTCATCGACGGGCTGGACGGCCTGCTCGCCGGGGTCGCCGCGATCTCCGCGTGCGCCATCTTCATCTTCTCCGCCCGCCAGCTGCAGCTGTCCGGCAACGACCTGTCCGCATCCCAGCCGCCGCTCATCGCCGCGGCGCTGATGGGCGCCTGCATCGGCTTCCTGCCGCACAACTTCAGCCCGGCCCGGATCTTCATGGGCGACTCGGGCGCGATGTTCGTCGGCCTCGCCATGGCCGGCGCGATCGTCAGCGCGGGCGGCAAGCTCGACCCGTCCACCTTCGGCCCGCGGTCCACCATCGCCCTGCTCGCGCCGCTGATCGTCGCGCTCGCCGTGGTGTTCATCCCGGTGCTGGACTTCCTGATGGCCGTCATCCGGCGGACCAAGGACGGCCGGCATCCGTTCAGCGCCGACAAGCAGCACCTGCACCACCGGATGCTGGCCATCGGCCACACCCACCGGCAGGCGGTGCTCATCTTCTACCTGTGGGCCTTCCTGCTCGCCGGCTGCGCGGTCGCGCTGGTCTTCGTGACGTGGCAGGTCGCCCTGGCGCCGTTCCTGGTCCTGGTCGCGATCGCCATCGCGGTGTCCGCCTGGCCGCGCGTGCGGGCCCGCCGGGAGAATCGCCGGGGCCGCGACGGCACGCCTTCGGTGCCGGTATGACCGATCGGCAACCGGCACCAGGACCGGAATCAGGGCCGGAACCCGCGAGACGTCCCGCGGTCGACCTGTCCGCCCGCGCCGCGGAGGCCGAGGCGATCGCAGCCCGCAGCCGGGCGGCGGGCATCTGGTCGCTGCGCCACCTGCGGCTCTGCTGGACGGTGCTGCTCGCCGGCGGGCTGGTCCTCGGCGTGGTGGCGGCGTTCGTCGCCGGCGCCGGCGCCGTCGTCGGCGTGGTTCTCGGCACCGCGATCGTCGGGCTGTTCTTCTCGGTGTCGGCGCTGGCGATCGCGAAGGTCGGCGAGGTGGCGCCCGGCGCGGTGATGCTGGCCGCGTTGCTCACCTACATCGTCAAGGTCGTCCTGCTGGCGCTGGTCCTGCTGACGATGCCGATCGACGGGTTCGTCAACACCAAGTGGATGGCCGGCGCGATCGCCGTCGGGCTGTTCGGCTGGCTGGCCGCGCACATGCGATATGTCTGGACATTGAAGCTGTTCTACGTCGACCCGGGCTGATCTTCGCCGACCGGGCCGCGGGCCGCGCACACCCCCCGGGACCGGCCAAAACGGGCTGCTTCGCGCCGCTCTATACAGCACGGGAGTGCCCGCTTTCGCCACCCCCCGCACGTCCGGCGGGCACCCAGGGCAACTGATAGTGTCCGCTTGCCATGAAGACGCGAGTCCGATCCCGACTCCTCAAGAAGAGAACGCCTTCTGGGGGAGCCGACCTGGGTTGGTCCGTGATGTCCACTCTGATCGCGGGTTTCGCGGTCTGGGGGGGCGTCGGTTGGTTGCTCGATCAGTGGTGGGGCACCCGCCTGATGACTCCGATCGGCCTGATCGTCGGCATGGCACTGGGCGTCTACGCGGTGGTGGTCCGGCACGGCAGGGCCGCTCCTGTGCAGCGCTCGGTGGGCTCGAGCTTCGTCTCCACGAGCCCGGCGGCACGAACGACCTCCGCCGCCGCGGCGGGCGATGAGTTGACGTCCGGCCGGTCGGCGGCGGTCGCGACCCAAGGACGAGATGGCCCACCTCCGGCCGGCACCCGAAGGGAGACCGCGTGACGCTGAGCATGCTGTCCGTGCTCACCGAGGACGGCGGAGAATCCAGCGGGTCCTTCGAAGCGCCGAGCATCGAGCACGCCTTCTTCTTCGACCGCATCGGCGACGGCACCGTCATCGCGTCGGTCAAGGCGATGGTGTTGCTGGTCCTGGGCACCCTGCTGATCATCGCGTTCTTCCTGGCCGCCGCCCGCAAGGCGCAGATGATGCCGGGCAAGCTCCAGTTCGCGGGTGAGTCGATCTACTCGTTCGTCCGCAACGGCGTCGCCATCGAGATCCTCGGCAAGCGCGGCAGGCCGTGGGCCGGCTTCCTGACGACCCTGTTCATCTTCATCCTGATCCAGAACTTCTGGGGCATCGTCCCGCTGGCCCAGCTCCCGGTGACGAGTCACTTCGCCATCCCGGTGCTGCTCGCGCTGATGGTGTGGGTGCTCTACATGTTCGTCGGCATCCGCAAGCACGGGTTCTTCGGCTTCTTCAAGCTGATGTGCTACATCCCCGGCATCCCGGTGGCGATGCACATCCTGCTGATCCCGATCGAGTTCCTGTCGAACATCATCCTGCGGCCGTTCACCCTGGCCATCCGGTTGTTCGCCAACATGTTCGCCGGCCACATGCTGATCACCATCGCGGCCGTCGGGACGCTGTACCTCTGGGGTACCGGCCAGCCGCTGGACTACGTGCTGGGCCTGCTGCCCTTCATCGGCAGCCTGGGCCTGGTCTTCTTCGAGCTGCTGATCATCTCGCTGCAGGCCTACGTCTTCACGCTGCTGGCCGCGATCTACCTCGAATCGTCCCTGGCCGATTCGCACTGACCCCCGCCCATCGACCAGACTTCCCGCGCTGCCACCGTCCCGCATGCACCACCCGACCACCTGGCCCGCACCGGCGCGGTCAGTGATCCACCACCCAGATCCCACCGGATCTCGTCAAAGGGAGAAGCACCCCCATGGACGTCCTCCAGCTCGCCGAAGTGACCGGCAACGTCGGGACACTCGGCTACGGCCTCTCCGCGATCGGCCCGGGCATCGGCGTGGGCATCGTCTGGGCCGCGTACATCCAGTCGACCGCCCGCCAGCCGGAATCCGCCGGCCTGACCCGGACCTACGCGTTCCTCGGGTTCGCGGTGTCGGAGGCGCTGGCGCTGCTCGGCTTCGTGGTTCCGTTCATCCTGACCTGATCCTCGTCGCCCCCTGACGGTCGGCCCCGCGCGCGAGGCCATTGGGCGGAATCCCCGAACGAGACGAGAGGATCGTCATGAACTACCTCGCTTCCGAGGAAGCCACCAACCCCATCGGCCTGCCGTGGGGCGAGGTGGTCATCGCGGCGATCGCGTTCGCCGTCCTGCTGTTCGTGCTGGGCAAGTTCGTCTGGCCCCAGTTCGAGAAGGCCTTCGCGGCCCGCACCAAGGCGATCGAGGGTGGGATCGCCAAGGCGGAGGAGGCGCAGAACGAGGCCAAGGCAGCGCTCGAGCGCTACAACGAGCAGCTCTCCGGCGCCCGCGAGGAGGCCGCGAAGATCCGCGAGGACGCCCGGGCCCAGGCCCAGGCGATCCGCGACGACATGCTCGCCAAGGCGCACGAGGACTCCGAGCGCATCGCGGCGGCGGGCCGGGCCCAGCTCGACGCCCAGCGCCAGCAGATCGTCGCCGAGCTCCGGAGCGACCTCGGGCGGATGTCCGTGGATCTGGCCGGCCGGATCGTCGGGGAATCGCTCGAGGACGAGGCCAGGCAGCGCGGCACCGTCGAGCGCTTCCTGGCTGACCTGGAACGCTGATGCAGCACATCGCCAGCCGGGAGTCGCTCGCGGCCACCACCGCGAAGGTGCTCGAGGTCGCGGAGCCCCTGGACGACGCCGGTCTGTCCACGCTGGGCCGGGACCTGGACGCCGTCGCCGATCTCCTGCTGCAGCAGGTTCCGCTGCGTCGAACGCTCTCCGAGAACACGATCGCGCCGGACGCCCGCTCGGGAATCGCGCAGCGGCTGCTGTCCGGCAAGATCGGCGACCCGGCCGGTGCCGTGGTCCAGTTCGCGGTGCGGCAGGCGTGGTCGTCCGCCCGTGACCTGCAGCAGGCCCTGCGGCGGGTGAGCCGCACGGCGATGTTCCTGCGCGCCGAGCGGTCCGGTGACCTGGACGACGTCGAGGACCAACTCTTCCGCTTCGCCCGCATCGTCGACGCGAGCCCGAACCTTTCGGTGATCCTGGACGACCCGACCTCCGACCCGGCCGCGCGCGCCGCGCTCACGCACCGGTTGCTGAACGGGCGGGCCCACCCGCTCGTCACCGACCTGGTCGACGCGCTGGCCAGGGACACCGGCGGCCGCGCCTTCTCGCACGGCGTCCGCGACCTGGTCGACCAGGCCGCCGAGCGGAGGGACAAGCTGGTCGCGATCGTCCGCACCGCCGCGCCGCTCACCGACGAGCAGACGTCGCGCCTGATCGCCTCGCTCCGCCGCATCTACAACAGGGACGTCTCGGTACACGTCGAGCTCGACCCGTCGGTGATCGGCGGGATGCGGGTGCAGGTCGGCGACGAGGTCATCGACGGCAGCGTGGCGGCCAAACTGGACGCGTTGCGGCGGCGGCTGGCCGGCTGAGCGGGTGCACGGCGCAGGAACAGGCAGGATCGCAGTGAAGATCAGACGGACGAACACACGGACCGCACCACCGATAGGAACGGGACGCAGATGACCGAGTTGACGATCTCCTCCGACGAGATCCGCTCCGCGATCGAGGGCTACGTCGCCGAATACTCCCCGGATGTCACCCGGGAGGAGGTCGGCATCGTCGCCGACTGCGGTGACGGCATCGCGACCGTGGAGGGCCTGCCGTCCGCGATGTCCAACGAGCTCCTGCAGTTCCCGGGCGGTGTCCTCGGCGTCGCGCTCAACCTCGACGTGCGGTCCATCGGCGCCGTGATCCTCGGCGATGCGAACACCATCGAGGAGGGCCAGGAGGTCACCCGGACCGGCGAGGTGCTGTCGGTCCCGGTGGGCGACGCCTTCCTCGGCCGCGTGATCAACCCGCTGGGCCAGCCGATCGACGGCCTCGGCGAGATCGCCGCGGAGTCGAACCGCCCCCTGGAGCTGCAGGCCGCGTCCGTGGTGGAGCGGCAGGCCGTGAAGGAGCCGCTGCAGACCGGCATCAAGGCGATCGACGCCATGACGCCGATCGGCCGCGGGCAGCGCCAGCTGATCATCGGTGACCGCAAGACCGGCAAGACCGCGGTGTGCGTGGACACGATCATCAACCAGAAGCAGTTCTGGGACACGGGCGACGACAAGCAGCAGGTCCGCTGCATCTACGTGGCGATCGGGCAGAAGGGCACCACGATCGCCGGTGTGCGGCAGTCGCTGGAGGACGCCGGGGCCCTCGAGTACACGACGATCGTCGCCGCGCCGGCCTCGGACTCCGCCGGCTTCAAGTGGCTCGCCCCGTACACCGGCTCGGCGATCGGCCAGCACTGGATGTACCAGGGCAAGCACGTGCTGATCATCTTCGACGACCTGTCCAAGCAGGCCGAGGCGTACCGCGCGATCTCGCTGCTGCTGCGCCGCCCGCCGGGCCGCGAGGCGTACCCGGGCGACGTCTTCTATCTGCACTCCCGCCTGCTGGAGCGCTGCGCGAAGCTCTCCGACGAGCTGGGTGGCGGCTCGATGACGGGCCTGCCGATCATCGAGACGAAGGCCGGCGACGTCTCCGCCTACATCCCGACCAACGTCATCTCGATCACCGACGGCCAGTGCTTCCTGCAGGGCGACCTGTTCAACGCCGGCGTCCGGCCCGCGGTGAACGTCGGCATCTCGGTCTCCCGGGTCGGCGGCGCCGCGCAGGTCAAGGCGATGCGCAAGGTCTCCGGCACGCTGCGTCTCGACCTGTCCGCCTACCGCGAGCTGGAGGCGTTCGCGGCGTTCGGATCCGACCTGGACGAGGCGTCGAAGCGGGCGCTGAGCCGCGGATCGCGGCTGGTGGAGCTGCTCAAGCAGGGCCAGTTCAGCCCCTTCCCGGTGGAGGAGCAGGTCGTCTCGATCTGGGCGGGGACCCGCGGGCACCTCGACCGCGTTCCGGTGAACGACGTCCGGCGCTTCGAGGGCGAGTTCCTGCAGTACCTGCGGCACGCGCCCGGCAGCCCGCTGGAGGCCATCAAGTCGGAGCGCGACCTGTCGGACGAGACGGAGCAGGCCCTGATCGACGCCCTCGCCGAGTTCTCCGACACGTTCACCACGTCGGAGGGCGTCATCCTCGGGCGGCAGCCGGAGGCTCAGGCGATGGACGAGTCCGAGGTCGGCCAGGAGAAGGTCCAGGTCCGGCGGGCCGCCCGGAAGTGACCGAGCAACGAACGGACGCGACGACTGCCATGTCGAGCGGCGCGGGAGGTGACCGATGAGCGCTCAGGTGCGCGTGCTGCGGCAACGGGTGCGGACCGTCAAGTCGACTCAGAAGACCACCAGGGCGATGGAGATGATCGCCACCTCCCGGATCGCCAAGGCCCAGGCCAAGGTGGAGGCTGCCGCCCCGTACTCCCGCAGCATCACCGACGTCCTGACCGAGCTCGCATCGGCGTCCACGCTGGACCATCCGCTGCTCAACGAGCGCGAGAACCCCACGCGCGCGGGCATTCTGCTGATCACCTCGGACCGGGGGCTGTGCGGCGGCTACAACGCCAACGCGATCAAGGCGGCGGAGGAGCTCAGCGCGCTGCTCAAGTCCCAGGGCAAAGAGGTTGTGCGGTATGTGATCGGCCGGAAGGGCGTGGGCTACTACACGTTCCGGCAGAAGCCGATCCAGGAGTCCTGGACGGGCTTCTCGGAGAAGCCCACCTACGCCGACGCGGAGCGGGCCGCCGACTCGGTGTTGCCCGCGTTCGACGCGAGCTCGGCGGGTGAGACGGCGGACGGCATCCAGGGCATCGACGAGATCCACATCGTCTCCACCCATTTCGTCTCCATGATGACGCAGTCCGCGCAGGCGACGCGGATGGCGCCGCTCGAGGTCGAGTACGTCGAGCACGACACCCAGGGCGGCACCGAGCTGCTGCCGTCGTACGAGTTCGAGCCGTCGGCGGAGCAGCTGCTGGACGAGATGCTGCCGAAGTACGTGAAGGTCCGCATCTACGCGGCGCTGCTGGACTCGGCCGCGTCCGAGTCGGCCGCCCGTCGCGCCGCCTGCAAGGCGGCGACCGACAACGCCAACGACATCATCCGCAAGCTCAGCCGCGAGGCCAACCAGGCCAGGCAGGCGCAGATCACCCAGGAGCTGAGTGAGATCGTCGGTGGCGCCGATGCTCTCGCCGCAGCCGGAGTGGAAGAGGACTGATACCCATGACGATCACAGCTGATGCCCCGACCGGGACGAGCACCGCCAGCGGACGGGTGGTGCGGGTCATCGGGCCGGTGGTCGACGTCGAGTTCCCGCGCGGCGGCGTGCCCGACCTGTTCAACGCGCTGCACGTGGAGGTCACCGGCGCCGGTCCGGAGCGCACCCTGACCCTCGAGATCGCGCTGCACCTCGGCGACGACATCGTGCGCACCATCTCCATGCAGCCGACCGACGGCCTCGTCCGCGGGGCCAGCGTCAGCGACACCGGCGCACCGATCTCGGTGCCGGTCGGCGACGTCGTGAAGGGTCACGTGTTCAACGCGCTCGGCGCCTGCCTGGACGCGCCGGGCACGGCCGAGGACGCCGAGCACTGGCCGATCTACCGCAAGCCGCCGCCCTTCGACCAGCTGGAGGGCCGGACGCAGCAGCTGGTCACCGGCATCAAGGTGATCGACCTGCTGACCCCGTACGTGCAGGGCGGCAAGATCGGCCTGTTCGGCGGCGCGGGCGTGGGCAAGACCGTGCTGATCCAGGAGATGATCACCCGCGTCGCGAAGAACTTCGGCGGCACCTCGGTGTTCGCCGGGGTGGGGGAGCGCACCCGCGAGGGCAACGACCTGTTCACGGAGATGACCGAGTCCGGCGTCATCAACGACACCGCGCTCGTCTTCGGTCAGATGGACGAGCCGCCGGGCACCCGGATGCGGGTGGCGCTGTCCGCGCTGACCATGGCGGAGTACTTCCGCGACGTGCAGAACCAGGACGTGCTGCTGTTCATCGACAACATCTTCCGGTTCACCCAGGCCGGGTCCGAGGTGTCCACGCTGCTCGGCCGGATGCCGTCCGCGGTCGGCTACCAGCCGACGCTGGCCGACGAGATGGGCGAGCTGCAGGAGCGGATCACCTCCACGAAGGGCAGGTCCATCACCTCGCTGCAGGCCATCTACGTGCCGGCCGACGACTACACGGACCCGGCGCCCGCCACCACGTTCGCGCACCTGGACGCGACCACGGAGCTGGACCGGGCGATCACCGAGAAGGGCATCTACCCGGCGGTGAACCCGCTGACCTCGACCTCGCGCATCCTGGACGCGCAGTTCGTCGGCGACGAGCACTACCTCGTCGCGCAGGAGGTGATCCGGATCCTGCAGAAGTACAAGGAACTGCAGGACATCATCGCGATCCTGGGCATGGACGAGCTGAGCGAGGAGGACAAGCTGCTGGTCGGCCGGGCGCGGCGGATGGAGCGGTTCCTCGGGCAGAACTTCTTCGTGGCCAAGCAGTTCACCGGCCAGGACGGCTCGTACGTCGAGATGGCGGACACCATCGAGGCGTTCGACAAGATCGCCAAGGGCGAGTACGACAACATCCCCGAGCAGGCTTTCCTGAACGTCGGCGGCATCGACGACGTGCTCGCCAAGGCGAAAACCCTCACCTGAGCCCGCGTATCCGTGGGCCGCGCGCACCGCGCGCCGACGTTCGCAGGTCGATGCCCCCGCATCGTCCCGCGGGCGGCACCTGCGGGGTTGCGGCACGCCCGGCCGGGAGCGAATGCGGAGTTCACCTGGACGTGCCTCGCACCGGCGGGACCCGGATCAGGGCTCGCGGCACCCGCCGGCCGGGCGGTCGCGCAGCGCGGAGCCTGCGGACCGGTTCCACCCGATCCATGGCCGATCGGGTTGCGGTTCGGTAAATCCGGCCGCCGACAACGTTGACGTCGACGCCGGCGCCCTGACGCGGCCCGTGCGCGTCCGTTAGGATTCGCATGCACGGTGTCCGTCGTCGTGGCCGGACCGCTGCGTTGCCACGGTGACATGCGTGGCCGTCGCAGTCCCGGGTCCCGTCGATCGGATCGTATGAGCACGCATCCGGTCCCGACGGTGGAGCCGGATGCACACCCCTTCGACAGGGCGGAGCTGTCAGTGGCCGAGATTCAGGTCCAACTGGTCGCCGTGGAGCGGCAGCTGTGGTCCGGTACTGCCCAGATGGTGGTGGCGCGGACGGTCGACGGTGACATCGGCGTCATGGCCGGCCACGCGCCGTTGCTGGCCCAGCTCCGCGAGGGGTTCGCCGCGCGGATCATGCAGGACGACGGTCACGTGCTCGGCGTCGCCGTGCACGGCGGCTTCCTGTCGGTCACCAAGGAGGGCGTCACGATCCTCGCCGAGGACGCCCAGCTGTCCGACGAGATCGACGTCGCCCGCGCGCGGCAGGCCTACGAGGACGCCAAGGCGCAGGGTGGTGACTCCGCCGAGGCGGAGGCGGAGTTCCGGCGGGCCAGGGCGCAGCTGCTGGCAGCGGGGCAAGAGGTCTAGCACCGGGTCGACACCGGACGAAGGATGAACGTCGTGATGCTGGCGCAGCTGGTCGGTCTCGCGATCCTCCTCGCCCTCATCGCCGCCGTCTGCGTGATCGCCGTGCGACGCTCCGTGCTCGCCCGCTCCGGCGGCATCGACGTCTGCTGGCGCACCGACCTGACGCCCGGCGGCCGCGGCTGGGTGCTCGGCCAGGGCCGCTTCCACGGGAACCGGCTGCAGCTGTTCCGGTCGTTCTCGCCCCTGCCGAAGGCGTCCCGCGCGCTGCACCGAGATGAGCTGGTGCTCGGCGACCGGCGGGTGCCGGTGGGCACGGAGCCCGACCTGCTGCCGCGCGGCGCCGCGATCGTCCGATGTACCGACGGCGGTCGGCCGATCGAGCTCGCGCTCTCCGAGGAGGCGCTCACCGGACTCCGGTCGTGGCTCGAGTCGGTGCCGCCGGCCACCAGGTCCACCGGTCCCGGGTTCTCCCACCGCGGGTCCCGCAAGTCCTGATCAGCCCGCATCGCTCCATCCCGCAGGTCCGACCTCTCTCCCGATCGTGCCGATCGTCATCTCGCCGGTGTCCCGCCGGCCGGTCCTTCGCCCCGCTTCTCGTCAGTCGCCACGTCCCCGCCCCGCTCGTCGCCGGGCGTCCGGGCGCCCCCCACGCCGCCGCCCCGCTCACCGCCGGGCTGCCAGAGCACGTCACCCGCCGGGTTCGCCGCCCTGGCCAGGATGAACAGCAGGTCCGACAGCCGATTCAGGTATTGCGGCGCCAGCGGGTTGGTTCGTTCCGGATCCGCGGACCGCAGCCCCCATGCACTGCGTTCGGCCCGCCGCGCGACCGTCCGCGCCAGGTGCAGCAGCGAACCGGCCGGGGTGCCGCCGGGCAGGATGAACGAGTCGAGCGTCGGCAGGTCGTCGTTGAACCGGTCGCAATCCGCCTCGAGCGCCGAGACGTACTCCTCGGTGATGCGCAGCGGGGGATAGGGCGGGTCGTCGACCACCGGCGTCGCGAGGTCCGCGCCGAGATCGAAGAGCTCGTTCTGCACCCGGCGGAGCACTGCCGCGATGTCCGGCGCCGGCTCGCCCAGGGCGAGCACCATGCCGAGCGTCGCGTTCGTCTCGTCGCAATCCGCGTACGCGACCAGCCGCGGGTCGGTCTTGGACACCCGGGAGAAGTCGGCGAGGCCGCTGGTGCCGTCGTCGCCGGTCCGGGTGTAGATCCGCGTGAGATGAACCGGCACGCCGCCCACCCTAGTTTCGCCCGCCGGGGCCGGCGCCGGCGCACCTGGACTCGCGCCTCGTGGCTCTGGCGGGAACGACGCTTCTGTTGGCCGCCGTCCTGGTCTTCGCGATCGCCCGGCCACGCGGCCTGCCCGAGGCCCTCGCCGCGGTGCCGGCGGGAGGGCGCGGACCTGTTGGTGATGAGCCGCGACGGCGACCGCTCCCGGCTCGGACCGCATTCGCTGGGACCGGCCAGCCGGTTCATCGTCGACCACGCGCCGAGCCCGGTGCTGCTCGTCTGGCCGGGGGCCGCGCCGCCCGTCGCGGGGATTCCGCCGCTGCCCGCTGCACCACCCGCGCCACCCGGGCGGGCCCGTTAGAGTCCCTGGCGTGGAGCGCTTCCTGGTGACCGGAGGAACCCGCCTGACGGGCACCGTCCAGGTCGCCGGCGCGAAGAACAGCGTCCTGAAGCTGATGGCCGCCGCGCTCCTCGCCGAGGGCACCACCCGGATCTCGAACTGTCCCGAGATCCTGGACGTCCCGCTGATGGCCGACGTGCTGCGCGGGCTCGGCTGCCGGGTCGGCCTGCACGGCGAGACCGTCACGATCACCACGCCCGCCGAGCTGTCGTGGCGCGCCGACTTCCCGGCCGTGAGCCGGCTGCGCGCGTCGGTGTGCGTGCTCGGGCCGCTGATGGGTCGATGTCGGCGCGCCACGGTGGCCCTGCCCGGCGGCGACGCCATCGGCAGTCGCCCGCTGGACATGCACCAGTCCGGCCTGCGCGCGATGGGCGCCTCGATGGGCATCGAGCACGGCAGCGTCGTGGGTTCGGCCACCAGCCTGCACGGCGCGTCGATCGGGCTGGATTTCCCGAGCGTGGGCGCCACCGAGAACATCCTGATGGCGGCGGTGCTCGCCGACGGCGTCACGGTGATCGACAACGCCGCTCGCGAGCCCGAGATCATCGACCTGGCCACGATGCTGACGCAGATGGGCGCGCAGATCGACGGCGCCGGCACGGGCACGATCACGATCGAGGGAGTGGACCGGCTGTCGCCCACATCGCACCGCACGGTCGGCGACCGGGTGGTGGCCGGAACCTGGGCGTACGCGGCAGCGATCACCCGCGGGGCGGTGCGGATCGAGGGTGTGGACCCGGTGTACCTGACCGCGCCGCTGGAGCGGCTGGCGGGCGCCGGGGGAGAGATCGAGTCCGAGAGCGACGCGGTGCTGGTCTCCATGGCCGAGCGGCCCCGCGCCGTGGACTTCATCACCATGCCGTACCCGGGTTTCCCGACCGACCTGCAGCCGATGGCGCTGGCGCTCGCCGCCGTGGCGGACGGTCACTCGCTGATCACCGAGAACGTCTTCGAGGCGAGGTTCCGGTTCGTCGACGAGCTGATCAGGATGGGTGCCGACGCCCGGACCGACGGGCATCACGCCTCGATCCGCGGGCGCGAGCAGCTGTCCAGCGCGCCTGTCTGGTCGACCGACATCCGGGCCGGTGCCGGCCTGGTGCTCGCCGGTCTCGCGGCCGAGGGCGTCACCGAGGTGCACGAGGTGTCGCACATCGACCGCGGATACCCGCATTTCGTGGAGGACCTGCAGAAGCTCGGCGGCACGATCGAGCGCGTCGTGGACGAGGTTCCCGGCTGGGTCTGAGGCCGCGCGGCCGGCCCGGCCCGCCCCGCCGGGCGACCTTCGGCGCGCGCCTGGATCCGCCTCGCCGGCGCGGGTGCTGCGGCGCGGGTCGCTCGATCCGTCTCGGCGGCGCGGGTGCTGCGGCGCGGATCCGGTCGATCCGTCTCGCCCGCGCGGGTGCTGCGGCGCGGTCCCTTAGGGTGACCGGGTGCGACTCGTGGTGGCCCGCTGCTCGGTGGACTACGTCGGCCGGCTCACCGCCCACCTGCCGCTCGCCACGCGGCTGCTCATGGTCAAGGCGGACAACTCCGTGCTCGTGCACGCCGACGGGGGCTCGTACAAGCCGCTGAACTGGATGTCACCGCCGTGCTGGCTGATCGAGGAACCCGGCGCCTGGGTGGTGCAGAACAAGGCGGGGGAGCAGCTGGTCATCACCATCGCCGAGGTGCTGCACGACTCACGGCACGAGCTCGGGGCCGATCCCGGCCTGGTGAAGGACGGCGTCGAGGCGCACCTGCAGGCGCTCCTCGCCGAGCACGTCGCGACGCTCGGCAGCGGCTGGTCGCTGGTCCGCCGCGAGTACCCGACACCCATCGGGCCGGTCGACCTGATGTGCCGGGACGCGGCCGGGGCGAACGTCGCGGTGGAGATCAAGCGCCGGGGCGAGATCGACGGCGTCGAGCAGCTCACCCGCTACCTGGACCTGCTGAACCGGGACCCGCTGCTGGCGCCGGTGGGGGGTGTGTTCGCGGCGCAACAGATCAAGCCGCAGGCCCGCACCCTCGCCGAGGACCGCGGGATCCGCTGTGTGGTCCTGGATTACGAGGCGCTGCAGGGTCGCGACGGCGACGGCTTCCGGCTGTTCTGAGCCGGGAGGGATCACCGCCGACCCGCCCTCGCGACTGCTCCGCGCGGCGCCCTCGGTGTTCGCCGTCGGCGCACCGGGGGCGCCAGGATCGGCGTCGGCGCTGCATTAGCCTTTCGGGAGAGACAGGATCTGCAGGCGAACGAGGGAAGAGGTCACGGGCGTGGATGTCAAGATCGGTGTGACGGACACGGGGCGCGAACTGGTCGTGACGTCCACGTCCAGCCCGGAGGACGTCGAGGGCCTGGTGGCCGAGTCGTTGAAGGATCCGTCGGGCACGCTGGTGCTGGTGGACGAGAAGGGCCGCCGGGTGATCGTGCCGTCGGCGAAGATCGCCTACGTCGAGATCGCCCCGGCCGACGTGCGCAAGGTCGGCTTCAGCTTCTCGGGCTGAGGGTGTCCGTCGCGGCGCTCTCGGCCCGCTGGGCGCCGTCGGCCGAATCCTGCCGGGGGAAGCGGGAGATCCCGCGCCACGCGAGCGTGGACAGCAGGTCGACCGCCTCCTGCTGCGAGACGTGCGGTGACTGCTGGACCCAGTAGCGGGCGCTGACCTGCGAGAGCCCGACCATGCCGGACGCGAGCAGCCGGGCCCGCTCGACGTCCACCCCGGTGTCCGTGGTGATGGTGTCGGTGATGGCCTGGATGCAGGCGTCCGCCGCGCGCTCGACGATGAACTCGACCTCCGGCTGGCTGCGCAGATCCGACTCGAAGATCAGTCGGTAGGCGCCGCCGTTGTCGGCGACGAAGGTGAAGTAGGCGGCGAGCACGCCGTCCACGCGCTCGTGGTTGTCCGTGGTGGCCTCCAGCGCCGCCCGCACCAGCCGGACCATCTCGTCGGCGGACTCGCTCAGCAGCGCCAGGTACAGCTCGAGTTTCGACGGAAAGTGCTGATAGAGAACGGGTTTGCTGACGCCCGCGGTCTCCGCGATGTCGTCCATCGCCGCGGCGTGATAGCCCTGCGTGACGAAGACCGTCTTGGCCGCCGCGATCAGCTGCGTTCGCCTGGCGGATCTCGACAGCCGGGGGGTAACCCGCACCGCATTCGTCATGGCCGCCGCTGATCCCCTTCCGCGCCCGCATCGTCTCCGGCGCTTCACCCTACTCGCGAGTAGCCGGCCGCCGGGTCACGCGGCGTGCCGGAGCGAGCGTTGCGTCGCCCCGCTGATGGCGATGGCAAGCGTTGCGTCGCCCGCCGGACGGCGAGAGCCGGCGTTGCGTGGCTCGCCGGACGGCGAGGTCGCCGATCGCGATGTCAGCCGATGCCCCCGTTCGCCGATATCGATGTGGCCCGATGTCGACGTCAGCCGATGCCCCAGTGCGCCGATGGCGATGTGACCGGATGTCGACGTGAATGGATGCCGTCGTGTGGCGATGCGGTTGTGTGGCGATGCGGTTGTGTGGCGATGCGGTTGTGTGGCGATGCGGTTGTGTGGCGATGCGGTTGTGTGGCGATGCGGTTGTGTGGCGATGCGGTTGTGTGGCGATGCGGTTATGTCGGCGATGCGGTCGTGCGGCGATGCGGTCGTGCGGCGATGGCGTCGTGCGGCGATGGCGTCGTCAGGCGATGGCGTCGCGAGCCGATGCCGACCTCGGCGCCGGTGTCGACCTGAGCGGAGGTCGACACGGCCGACGGAGGACCGTGACGCTCGGTCCTGCCGCCGCGATTCGGTCGTGAGTGCCGCGGCGCACCCTTCGGCGCATCGCGGGGTCAGTGAGGCGGCGCGAGCGGCGCCGCCAGGTCTCCGTGCAGGGCAATCCGGTTCGGCAGGTCACCGGCCCCGAATTCGGCGGGCATGCCCGCCGTGATGGCGGCGAGTTCGTCGAGCGTCAGCGGCACCACGGCGTTGTCCGTGCCGGGCGGAGCGAGCGAGTACGGCACCGGGATGGTCCCGCCCGGATCCGATGGGCGGGTGTCGATGAACGCCCGTCCGTCGGCGACGGCGGGATCGGTGGTCGCGATCTCCGGCGCCCGATCGGCCAGCCGCCGCGCCGCAGCGGCCGCGAACTCTCCGATGTCGGCCGGGCCGTCCGTGGACGCCCAGACGGCGACCAGCACCAGCCCGTCCGAGCCGTCGGTCATCGCGACCCATCGCGCGCCTCCGCCCGCCGGATCCTCGCTGAGCGCGAGCGCAGCGGTGGCCGCGACGGCGACGTCCGCCCCCGCGCCCGGCCGGACCCACCAGGCCGCGCGCGCCGAGCGCGCCGCCGTGTCCGGTGCCGGCCGGTCGGTCCTGTCGAGGGCGGCCTCATCCGCCATGCGGCCAAGGCCGTCGGCCGCCCGGCCAGGCCGGTTGGCGCGGTGTCGGTGGTCGGTTGCGTCGGCCGCGGGCGCGAGCCTCGTGCCGTCGACCGCCCCCCCGCCTGTCCCGGACTCACCGGGGGGTTCTCCGTCGCGACGCGCGGCGTCCGCCCGCCCGTCGCCGGCATACCCCGCCGCGGCTGGTTCGGTGTCGATGCGGCGCGCATCGGTGTGTACGGCCAGCCCGACGCCGCCGGACGCCGCGAGTTCATCCAGGTCCTCGAGCGAGCCCACGCGCCGGTGTCCGCTCGGGCGGGCGTCGACATCGCTGACCAGCACCGTGTACCCGTGCACGTGCCGCAGCACGGGTTCCGCGACTGTCCGGTAGTACTCGCGCGCGCCATCTGCGTCTCTCACCCGGACGATCCTGCCCCCGGTTGTGCCGCCTCCGTACCTCAGTCCCGTCGCATCACCTCGATCTCGCTGTACCGACCGGCGGCCAGCGCGCCGGCGGCGTCGCCGGACTCGCCTGCCAGGTAGTTGTCCAGCGAGTGGTGCTGCAGTCCCTCAGCGATCTCCGAGGGGTCCGGCCGCAACTTGACGAGTTGATCGAAGTAGTCCGGAGCGATCGCCGGGGCATTCGAGTCGGCCTCTACCACCTGCGCCCCGAAGTCCGGCGAGGTCGGGTCCGGGCCGAACGGTCCCGGGCCGCCGAGAAGGGCGGCGAGCGTCAGGGGCGAGGGCCTGACCGCCATGGCGCCCAGCGTGGCACCGGCGTCGATCAGTGCGGACGGGACCGGGTCCTGGTCGAATGCGACGGCGTACGTGCGCTGCGCGGGGACGCCGCCCAGGTCGTCGACGTCGTCCACCGCACGGCTCGCACCCGGTGAAGCGAGGAGCATCAGACCGTCGAGCCGACCACCATCGTGTGCGGCGGCGGATACCGTCGTCGAGCCCATCGAGAAGCCGAAGCCGCTGATCCGCGCGGACGGCGCGACCAGACCGCGCAGCAGGGACAGGTCCGCCGCGAGTGCGGCCCCGCCTGCCACGGCGGTGGTGTCATCCAGCCCCTCGATGGTGTTCTCCACGACCTCGCCGGCACTCACCGGAACCCCGCTCACCCAGGAGCAGGGTGCGTCGTAGCCCGCCCAGATCACGGCGGCCGCGGTTTCGCGCGGCGCGTGCCGGAGCGTGGAATCGCGCAGGGCCGCCGCGGCCGGCACCAGTTCGGCCATCGCTCGCGGCGAGCTTCCGACGCCCGGCACGATCACGGCGACGTTGTCCGCCGCGCCCAGGTCGCCGACAGAGATCGCCGCCCTCCCCTGCGCCGTCGCTCCCGGGCGCTCGTAGATCACCAGTCGGGCGGCGCCGGACGAGGCGGAAGCCCGGGCCAGTGCGGTCGACACGCCCTCCGCCATCAGCCGGACCGGTTCCTCGGCGGACAGCAGGTCGCGCTCCAGCAGCGTCCGGTTGGCGGCGTCGATCGGCACGTCGGCCGCGCCCCGACCGGTGCCGAGCAGACCGCCGTCGGGATCGGCCTGTCCGATCTCGGGCTGCGCGACTGGAAGATTCTGCAGCGGATCCCGGGGGTCGGCCTGCAGCTGACCGGCGGCTTCGTCAAGGGCGGCGCCGGCCCGATTGCGGAGTGCGTCCAACTGACCGAGCAGATCCATCACGATGGCTTCCAGCACCGCCGCCTGGCCGTGCTGGGCGGCCCAGGCCACCAGGTCGTCGCCGACCGGTACGCCGAGCGCGGCGACCGCGGCCTCGGCCGTCTCGATCGCGCCCTCCGTGCCGAATCGCACGGACACCAACGCCGACCGCAGGTCGTCGGCTGCCTGAACCTGGCGGGCCGTGATCTCGGCGCTGTCGATCGCGGCGTCGCAGAGCTGACCGAGCCGCGCGGATGGCGACGGATTCGACCACGCGGCGCGCACCATCGCCACGGCTTCGGATGCCAGATCGGCCGCTTCGAGCAGAGCTCGACTCGCCGCAGCCGCGATCTCGAACCAGGCGACCAGGCCCTCGCCGTCGAGTCGACGGAGGTTCTCGGCCGGTGGGACCGGGTCGGGAAGTTGCAGGGCCATCGCCGCCGCCTGCAGGGCGCTCATCGTCGAGGACGGCCGCCCGGGTTCGGACGTCATCGCCGGCACCCTCGGCGCGGGTGCCGTGCCGGCGGACTCATCGCGGCTGCCTCCGGACGCCGTCGTCCGCGGCCCGGAATCCGGTGGCGGTGGTGCGCAGTGCCCCGGCCGCCGCCAGCAGCCGATGGGCCATCAGCGCTGCCGACTCCGCTGCCTGCCGGACGCGCCGGCCGGCGGCGTCGAGGACCTCGCGGCCGATGGCATCCGGTCCCAGCGCGTCGACCGCGAGCGGACACGGACCGGGGTCCGCTGCTGCGGCCGACAGCGAACCGGCCGCGTCCTCCAGCCGGTTCCCGGCGCCGGTCAGGAGCGCGGTATCGACCGTCAGGTCGGCTGAACTCGGCGCGGACACGGGCGACGACCTCCTCGAATCGTTGGCTGGATCGGATGTGTCGGAGCTGCTCGGGCCGCCCGATCGCGGCCTGTCCACACTCTCGGCGAGGCGACGGCCATGGGTCGAGATGCGACTGTCCGATGTGGATCGAAGGAACCGTTGTGCGCAACTCGAGACGTCCGGTGCGGGCGGGTCGTCGGCGGTCGGCCGGGCCCGGGACGGCGGGCATGATGACGGGATGACTGCCGGCGCGGCGTGGCCGACGTCCGGGCCGCGGGCCCGCGACGATGTTGATTCGCTCTCCAACGCGACGCTGGCCGACGTGACCCTCGGGACGATCCCGGGCTTCGCGGAGCCCAATCCGCCGGGCTGGATCGAGCTGGTCGGCGGCCACGGGCTCTACATCCGACGGGTACCGGGACCCGACGTCCCCGACGCAACCCCGGCGTGGTACGTCCACGGCCTGGCGGGCGCGTCCACGAATTGGACGCAGCTCGCGGGCGCGCTCTCGCCATTCGCGGCCGGATACAGCGTCGATCTGCCCGGACACGGACGGTCGGACCCGCCGGCCCGGGGGCGCTACACCCTGTCCGGCGACGCGGACCTCATCGCCGATGCGATCGCCCAGGTCAGCGGACGGCCGGTGCACCTGATGGGCAACTCGCTCGGCGGCTACATCGCGACCCTGCTCGCGGCGCGGCGTCCCGAACTCGTGCGGAGCCTCACGTTGATCTCGCCGGCCGTGCCGGACCTCCGGCTGACCTCGGATCGCGGTGCCGACATGCGGCTCGGGTTGCTGCTCGCGCCCGGAACGACCGGCATCGCGCTGCGGCGGCTGGCATCGATCGATCCGGAGACCAGGGCCAGGGGCATGGGCGAGCTGTGCTTCGGCGACCCGGGCATGCTCAGCGACGACGACTACGCGGCCGCCGCCGCGGAACTCGATTGGCGGGCTGTGCTGCCGTGGGCGCACATGGCGACGATCGCGTCTCTCCGCGCGTTGATGAGCAGCTACCTCCGCCCGCGGCGCTGGTCGTTCCGCGCGAACGCGGAGCGGGTGCGGGTCCCGGTGCTGGTGATCTGGGGCACTCGGGACAAGCTCGTGGACGTCCGACTGGCCGCGCCGACCGCCGCGACGTTTGCAGACTCCCGGCTGCTCGTTCTGCGGGGTCTGGGACACGTCGCGCAGATGGAGGATCCTCAGACCACCGCCCGCGCCGCCGTCGCCCTGTGGCGGGACGCGACCACCGGCGGCGGGACGGGCTCCGAGATGATCACCAGCGCCCGGTCGGCGGGCGCGCCGTCGGTTTGCGACACGAACACTGTGGCAACCTCGATCCCGTGACGTCGCCTCCGACGGAGCCACCACGCCGCGGTAGGCCAACCGCCGCTCGGGGTGACGCCGATCCCTCCCGCCGGGGAACACGTTCGACCGATCGCGACGGTCGTCATCGGACGGCGACTCCCCGGCCGGCCACCGGTTCGGGACGGTCGTCGTCGGCCCGCGGGACGTCCGGTGCGACCTCCAACGGTGACGGTGACCCGCGGTCGACGCGCGGCCGTCGTCCGGCTCCGCCGTCGACGACGTCGGCGCGCCACCGGCACGACGGCGGATCGCGACGGCCGCAGGCGTCCGGCCCGTCGGCGCGGCGGCCGGCGGGTGGCCCCGAAAACCGGCTCGAGCGGACCGGGCGCAGCACCGGTCCCGGCCGGTCCGCACCACCCGCGGGAACCTGGCGGCGGCGGTGGGGCTGGCGGATGGCAGCCGTGCCCGTGCTGGTCGTGTTGACCATCCTGGTCATTTTCCGTCCCGCGGATTCGCCCCCGTCGACGTCCGGATCTGCTTCCTCGTCGCCTTCGTCCGGGCAGGCGTACAGCCAGTCGGACCGCGAGGACGTCGACCCGATCAACCGAGCATCCGCTCCGCCGACACCGCGCCCAGATGCGGAGGCCGCGGTTCCCGAGTCCGCGGCTCCACAGCCGCCCGATCAGCAGGCACCCGATCCGCAGGCACCGGCGGCGGACGCCGGCATGTTCGCCGCAGCGGGCCACGTGGCCGCCGGCATCGCGTCCGGGGCCCTTCCGGTCGGTGAACCCCTCACGCTGACCGGCGCGGGAACGTGGCATGTCGTCCCCGGGACGACCGCGCCGGTGGGCTCCGGCCCGACGCCGTACACGTACACGATCGAGGTCGAAGACGGGGTGCAGACCCCGGAACAGGACCAGGCATTCGCCGCCGCGGTTGACGCGACGCTCGCGGACCCGCGGTCGTGGATCGGGCTCGGCCAGGTCACCTTGGCACGCATCGACACCGGTGAGCCCACCTTCCGGATCTCGTTGACCAGCGCCATGACGATCAGATCGCCGGACCTCTGCGGGTGGGATGTGCCGCTCGAGGCGTCCTGCTACAACCGTTGGGCGCAACGGGTGCTCGTGAACGATGCCCGCTGGATCCGGGGCGCCATGGCGTACGGCACGGACGTCGGCGCGTACCGCACCTACGCGATCAATCACGAGGTCGGCCATGCGCTCGGGTACCGGCACGAGCCGTGCCCGGAGAACGGGGCGCCGGCGCCCGTGATGATGCAGCAGTCGTGGAGCACCGCGGACAACGACCTGAACCTGCTGGACCCGGACACGATCCCGGCCGACGGAAAGATCTGCGTGGCGAATCCGTACCCACGCCCGGACGCTCTCCCGGACCCTCTTGCACCCGCGGTGTCGGCCGCGGCCGGCTGATGCCGGCTGCGGCTGGCTGATCGGTCACAGCCCTCGTCGGTCGGGGAAGAAGCGCGGCGGGAGGACCGTTGCGCTTGGGGCAGACTGTGCCCGTGCCTGAGGAGACAACCGTGACATTGCCACCCCTGGTGGAACCCGCTCCGTCGTTGAGCAAGGCTGAGGTGGAGCGCTATTCGCGCCACCTGATCATCCCGGATGTCGGCATGGTCGGTCAGAAGCGCCTGAAGAACGCCAAGGTGCTGGTCGTGGGCGCCGGTGGGCTCGGCTCGCCGGCGCTGTTGTACCTGGCCGCGGCCGGCGTCGGCACGCTCGGGATCCTCGATTTCGACACCGTCGACGAGTCGAACCTGCAACGGCAGATCATCCACGGCCAGTCCGACATCGGAAAACCGAAGGCGACGTCGGCGGCCGAGTCGATCGCCGAGGTGAATCCATACGTCCAGGTCAACCTGCACACGGAGCGACTGGACTCGGGCAACGCGCTGGACATCTTCGAGCCGTACGACCTGATCCTCGACGGCACGGACAACTTCGCGACGCGGTATCTGGTCAACGACGCCTGCGTCCTGCTCGGCAAGCCGTATGTCTGGGGCTCGATCTACCGCTTCGAGGGTCAGGTCAGTGTGTTCTGGGCCGAGTACGGGCCGCAGTACCGCGACCTGTACCCGGAGCCCCCGCCACCCGGCATGGTGCCGTCCTGTGCCGAGGGCGGAGTGCTCGGCGTGCTGTGCGCCTCGATCGGCTCCGTCATGGTGACCGAGGCGATCAAGCTGATCACCGGCATCGGCGATCCGCTGCTGGGCCGGCTGATGGTCTACGACGCGCTTGAGATGTCCTACCGCACGGTGAAGATCCGCAAGGATCCGGCGGGGGAACCGATCACGGGGTTGATCGACTACGACGCGTTCTGCGGGACGCTGTCCGACGACGCCGCAGCGGCCGCGACCGGTCACACGATCTCCGCGCGCGACCTCAAGGCCAAGATCGACGCCGACGAGGACTTCCTGCTGGTGGACGTGCGCGAGCAGAACGAGTACGAGATCGTCTCGATCCCCGGATCCGTGCTGATCCCCAAGGGCGACATCCTGTCCGGGGAGGCGTTGTCGCGCCTGCCGCAGGACCGGCCCCTCGTCCTGCACTGCAAGTCCGGCGCCCGGTCCGCGGAGGCCCTGGCGGTGCTGCACAAGGCCGGCTTCGCGGACGCCGTGCACGTCGGCGGTGGGGTGCTCGCCTGGGTCAAGCAGGTGGACCCGAGCCTGCCGGTGTACTGAGCTCGACATGCGTTTCGGCTGCGTGATGCCGGCCGGAGGGCGCGATACGGTCGGCCGGTGAGCCGCCGCACCGCGGAGCCGCCGCCCGAGCACGTGCGGGCGGGCTTCGGCGTGGCCGCGCAGCGACCGGAGTTGCTCGACGGCGGGCAGGGTCGAGCATGGCGCTGCGGCGAGATCGTGCTCAAGCCGGTGCACGACACCGCCGAATCGTCGTGGCTGGCCAGCACCTTCGAGTCGATCCAGGTACCGGGGGTGCGGTTGCCGAGACCTGTGCGCTCGTCCGACGGACGGTGGGTCGTGTCGGGCTGGAGCGCGCACCGATTCGTCTCGGGGCGGCACGACCCGCGATTCGACGACATCATCTCCGTCGGGCTGCGAATGCACGAGGCGCTCCGCGACGTGCCGGAACCGCGATTCCTGCGCGATCGGGACGACGTGTACAGCTGGGCCGACCGGCTGGCCTGGGGGGAGATCGAGGACACCGACGGGCGTATCGGTTCGGGCCACGGCGCCCGGTTGTTCCAGGATCTCGCCGCCGGCCGACGCCCGGTTCGCGTCCGCAGCCAGATCGTGCACGCCGACATGTACGCGAACGTGCTGTTCGCCGGCACCGCACAGCCGGCCGTCGTCGACTTCACGCCGTACTGGCGGCCTCCCTCGTACGCCGCCGCGGTCGCTGCGGTCGATGCGCTCGCGTGGGGCGACGCTCCGATCGAGCTCGTCGAACGATGGTCCGATCTCGCCGAGTGGCCGCAGATGCTGCGCCGGGCGCTGCTTTTCCGGCTGGCCGTCGCGCTGGCTCATCCGCTCACCTCGCCGGACCGGCTGGTGCCGCTCCTGTCCACCGCGGAGAGGCTCGGCCCGTACCTCGACTGATGAGGTTCATCGGAGCCGACCGGCGACGTCGGCGCGGTTGTCGCGGCGGTCCGATCCATCTGCCGCGGACACGGCCAGGCGCTCCAGTTCCGCCGGATGAAGGCCGGCAGCCATGCTCGCGAGCAGCAGGCGCGCCAACCCGTGTCCCGGCTCCACGGACAGCGCCCGATCCGCCGCAACCTGGGCGAGCGCGCCGTCGCCGTGTCGGTACGCGGCAGCCGTCAGCACGGCGCACAGCTCGGCCGCCTGGGCGTCCGGTACCCGGGAGGCGCAGCTGATCAGCATCGCCGGCCACGGCCGTCGCACCTCCACCACCGCTCGCGCCACCACCGCGTCACGGACCGAGACATCCTGCACGGCAACGGCCAACGCGGCGGCGAGGACGAGCGGCACGTCTCCCGTGGCCGCGCGCGCCGTCAGACATTCGTCGGCAAGTGCGAGGGCCTCGTCCCGTCGCGCTCCCGCGCCATCCGGACCGGTCGCCGGGGCAGTCCGCGCGGCGTCGTCGATCGCGCGCTCGGCGTCCGCCAGACGTGTGCCGGTGGGACCGGCGATCGATTCGGCCAGCGATTCGCGACTCGCCAGCACGGCCCGTCCCGCGAACGCATTCTCCGCGGCCAGCCGGCGCGACTGACGGTCGTCGGAGTCGGGCAGCGGAATGCCGGGGTGCGTTCGCTCCGCCGTCCTGGTGGCGGCCGGCCAGGCCCGACCGTCGCGAACGACGAGGACCTCCACCACCGGGACATCCGCCGCCTCGAGCGCCCTCAGGAGCTGGTCGAGAATGGGCCGGCGGGTGGAAGTGTCCTGGTACGCGACGACCGCCACCTCGTCGGCATGCAGCTGCGCATACCGCGTGAGTTGCAGAACCAATTGCCGGTCCCGTGCTGCGGGGAGATCCACCCGGATCACCGGCCCGATCCGGCGCCGCGGTCCGGACATGCAGAGGAGCACCAAGCTCCGCCGCGGGTGGAACCCGACCAGGACGGGAATGGCGGCGAGCAAACCGGTGGCTCCGGTGACGTGGATCGGCGTCACGTCGTCGGTGGTCGTCATGGCTCGACGATGACCGAAGCGGGGCGCGGGCCGCCGGCCGCTCTCGAGGATGTGCACGGACCCATCGGTTGGGGACCAATCGGCGTCCCCAGTGGTCGGGGCGTCGGCAGCTGTCGGACCACGGCGCTAGTGCGGCACCTCGCGATAGCGCTTCAAACTCACCCGGCCGGATTCCGCGAGCACCCCCTCTGCGCGCAACCGCGAGAGCTGCTCCACCGCGAGATGCGGCGCCGGGGTGCCGTCGGCCCGCAGCACCCGGTGCCACGGAGTGCTCTCGTCCGCCAGATTCGAGAGCACCCAGCCGGCCAACCGGGGAGACGGCGAGCCCGCGCGCGCCGCGACGTCGCCATAGGTGGCCACACGGCCCGGACGGATGCGGTCGACCTCGTCGAGAATTCTTTGTGCCAGCTCCATGTCCACGCGTCGAGTCAAGTCGACCAGCGCCGCTGAGTCGACCGGACGAGTGCAATCTGCGACGGGCACCCGTGCCTGCGGGGCGTTGTCGGCGGTTCGTGATTGCATCGCGGACATGGTGCAGGCGACGGTCACCGCGGAGCGCTTCCGGCTCCGGCGCGCGACACCCGGGGCAGCGATCCCGCGCGCCTGGACACCCGAACAGAGCGCCGTCGTCCATCACGGCGAAGGCAGGATGCGGGTGTTGGCGGGTCCGGGGACCGGCAAGACGCAGACCCTGGTCGACGCCGTCGCCGAGCGGATCTGTGACCGCGGAGTGCCCGCGGAAAGCATTCTGGTGCTGACCTTCTCGCGACGGGCGGCCGCCGAGCTGACGGACCGGATCACCCGCCGCGTCGCGCTCACCAGCACCGAGCCGCTCGTCCGGACGCTGCACTCCTACGCCTATTCGGTGCTGAGGGCTCAGGCCATCCGGACCGGAGACCCGGTGCCCCGGCTGCTCGGCGCGGGGGAGTCCGACCAGATGGTCCGGGAGTTGCTGGCGGGGCACCGGGAGTCCGGGCGGCACACCTGGCCGGAATCGGTGCGTGCGGCGCTGACGTCGACGGCGTTCGCGGCCGAGCTCCGTGACCTGTTGCTGCGGTCCGCAGAACGCGGCGTCACTGCCGGTCGCCTCGCCGAATGGGGTCGTCGTCGCAAGCGGCCGGAGTGGGTTGCCGCTGCCCGGTTCGCGCGCGAATACCAGGACGTCGCGGACCTGCGGCAGGGCACCAGCGGTTTCGGGGCCGCGTTGGATCAGGCGGAACTGACCACGGCGGCGCTGGCGGTGCTGGCCGACGATCGGGTGCTGTCGGCCGAACAGGCCCGGCGTCGTCGGATCTTCGTGGACGAGTACCAGGACGTCGACCCGGCCCAGGCGCACCTCGTCGAGCTGCTCGGTTCGGCGGCCGACGAGCTGTTGGTGTTCGGCGATCCGGATCAGGCGGTCTACGGCTTCCGCGGCGCCGATCCGAGGGCACTGCAGGATTTCGCGGCCGACAGGACGGTTCACCTCACCGACTCGCACCGAATGTCGCCCGAGCTCGTCGGCGTGACCCGCCGCATCGCCGGACTGCTGCCCGGCCCGAACGCTCACCGGTCGCTGAAGTCGGCCGATTCGCCGCCGGACGGCGCCGCGGTGACGGGCGGGCAGCACGCCGCGCTGGTCCGTACGCTGCCGACCGCCGCCGCGGAGGCCGCTTTCGTCGCCGATGAGCTCCGTCGCGCGCACCTGCTCGACGGCGTGCCCTGGTCGCGCATGGCGGTGCTGTCCAGGTCGCCGGCCGCGACGACGCCGGCCCTGACCCGGGCCTGCCTCGCCGCCGGCGTGCCGGTGATCGCCGGCTCGTCTGCGTCCGTGCCCGGCGAGCAGCCCATCGTGCGGCTGCTGCTCACGGTCCTGCGCTGTGGATACCTGCCGGCGTCTCTCGACGGTGGGACCGCCGTCGATCTCCTGACGTCCGCCGGCGGTGGCCTGGATGCGCCCGGGCTGCGGAAGCTGCGCCGGATGCTGCGATCCGCGGCACCCGACGAGGGTCCGTCGACCGACCTGCTGGCGGCGGCGCTCGCCGGCGCGCCGCTGCCCGATGAGGTTCCGGAGTCCGTGGCCGAGCCGGTGCGGCGGCTGGGTGCGATGCTCGCCGCCGCCCGCGGCGGTGCCGCCGATCCGAGCGCCGAATCCGTGCTCTGGCAGGTGTGGTCGCTGTCCGGTCTGCAGGACGGGCTGGTCGAGGCCTCGTTGCGGGGCGGCCGGGCGGGCCAGCACGCAGACGCGACGCTCGACGCCGTGGTCGCACTGTTCGAGCACGCCGCCGAGCTCGCCGAGCGGCTTCCGGGCGCCGGCGTCCGCGCCTTCGTCGACGACGTGCTCGGACGCCTGATCGCCGACGGGAGCGCGCCGATCGCGCGCACCGAGGCGGTCGCGGCGCTGTCGGCGCACGCGGCCAAGGGCCTCGAGTGGGACGTCGTCGCCCTCATCGGGGTGACCGAGGGCCGGTGGCCGGTGCTGCGCGAGCGGCCGTCGCTGTTGGGTGTTCAGGACCTGCTCGACGCCGTGGCCGGTCTCCCGCCGACCGTCGATCGGCGATCGCGTCTCGTCGACGACGAGCGGCGCCTGTTCTATGTGGCGGCGACCCGGGCTCGACGGCGGTTGATCGCCACGGCGGTCAGCGATCAGGACACCGTGCCGTCCCGCTTCCTGTACGAGCTGGCGGGTGGCGACGACCTGCCGTCCGGCCCGGTGCTGGAGACGGGTGGTCGACGCCGGCGGGGGCTGCACCTCGCGGACCTCGTTGCCGATCTGCGCTCCGTCGTCACCGACGGATCGGCGTCGAGAACGGAGATCGACCGCGCCGCAACACATCTGGCCCGGTTGGCGCGATCCGGCGTGCCTGGTGCGCATCCGGCGGACTGGTTCGGACTGGGGGATCGCAGCTCCGATGCGGCCCCGGTGCCGGCGCGGGCAACGGTCTCGGTGTCTCCGTCGCACGTCGAGGCCGCGCTGACCTGTGGCCTGCGCAGTGTGCTGGAGCGCCGGGCAGGCGGCGCGGAGTCCACCCAGCCGCAGATCGAGGGCATCGTCGTGCACGCGCTCGTGGCCGGCCTCGCCGCCGGCTTGGGCGCCGACGAGCTGACCCGGCACGTGGACGAACACCTGGCCCGCCAGTCACATCTGCCTCCGTGGCAGGTCGAGCGGAGCCGCCGAGCGCTCCGTGCGATGGCCGAGGCGGCCGCCCATTGGGTCGAGAGCCGTGGAGCCGGCAGGACCGCCGTCGGCTCGGAGGTGGCGGTCGCCGCCGATCTGCCGCCGGAGGACGGCGACGACCGACCGGTCCGGATCGCCGGCCGGATCGACTGGCTCGACCGGACCGCCGACGGGGCCTTGGTGGTCGTGGACTTCAAGACCGGCGCGACGGTGCCCAGCAAGGCGGCGGTGGCGGAGAACGCCCAGCTCGGCACCTACCAGCTGGCCATCGAGCTCGGCGGTCTCGCGGCGGACCGGGGTGTCCCGGTCGACGAGCAAGGTGCGGGTCGATCCGCCGCCGGCGGCGCGGAACTGGTGTACCTGCGCACGGGTCGTCCGCAGCTCCGGGTCCAGGACCCGCCCGCGCCGGCGGATCTCGACACCTGGCGATCGGGCGTGCGCGAGGCGGCGCGGCAGTGGTCGAGCTCGGTGGTGACCGCCCAGGAGAACGGGCGATGCGACCGATGCCCCGTCCGCACGAGCTGTCCGCTGCAGCCCTCCGGCCGGCAGGTGACGCGATGAAGAGCGCCGCGTCGCTCGCCGAACGCCTCGGGCTGCCGATCCCGACCGAGGAGCAGCAGGCGATCATCGAGGGGCCGCCGGCACCCGCGCTGGTGGTGGCGGGCGCCGGCTCCGGCAAGACCGAGACGATGGCGGCCCGGGTGGTCTACCTGGTCGCAAACGGCCTGGTGCGGCCCGATCAGACGCTCGGCTTGACCTTCACGAGAAAGGCGGCCGCCCAGCTCGGCCAGCGAGTGCGCGCCCGGCTGCGTGCGATCGGGGCGCTGGCCGCGACCGATGCGCCCGCGCACGGCGGCGAGCCGGACATCAGCACCTATCACTCCTTCGGCGGTCGGCTCATCGACGACTTCGGTGCCCTCGCCGGCATCGAACCGGGCTCGCGTGGTGCTCACGCCGACGGCGTCCTGGCAGTTGGCGCGGCGGGTGGTGGGCCGATGGGACGGCGACCTCGACACCGACCTCGGCCCGGACGCCGTCACGGAGCGCCTCCTCGCCATCTCCGGAACCCTCGCCGATCACCTGATCGACGAGACCGCGCTGGGCGACTACCTGAACGACCTCCTGGACACGCTGCGGGCAGCGCCACCGACCGCGCGGCAACGAGGTGAACTGCACAGCGGGCTGGCCGAGCACGTGAAGAGGCTGCAGGACAGGCGCTGGATCCTGCCTCTCGTCGGCGCCTACACCGCCGCGAAGCGCGAACTCGGCGTCGTCGACTTCGCCGATCAGATGCAGCTCGCGGCGACCCTCGTCCAGGCCCACCCGCGGGTGGCCGCCGCGCTGCGCGAGCGGTATTCGGTCGTTCTGCTGGACGAATACCAGGACACCGGCCACGCGCAGCGGGTCATCCTGCGCACCCTGTTCGGACTGGGCGCCGGCACCTCGGCCGAGTCGACGGCCCAGCGCCGGGCTCCGGCGCGGCCGTCGCATCCCGTCATCGCCGTCGGCGATCCCGTCCAGTCGATCTATTCGTGGCGCGGTGCGAGCGCGTCCAACCTCCCCCGGTTCGTCACCGATTTCCCGGCAACCGGCGGCGATCCCGCCCGCACCCTGCCGCTGCTGACCAGCTTTCGAAATGCCAGGCGGGTGCTCGCGGTGGCCAACGAGGTGTCGATGCCGGTGCGTAGGGCCGAAGGCGCGGTCGCCGTCGGCGAACTCCGCGCCAGGGAGGCCGCTCCGGACGGCGAGGTCGCGTACGGCCTGTTCGAAACCGTCTCCGATGAGGACGCCTGGGTCGCCCGGCGGATCGCCGCCCGATGGAGCGCTGCGACGGATGCGGGAGTGCCGACGCCGACCACGGCGGTACTCGTGCGGCGCCGGAGCGACATGTCGACGGTGGCTGCGGCGCTCCGCGCGACGGGCCTTCCGGTCGAGGTGGTGGGCCTGGGCGGGCTGCTGGACGAGCCCGAGATCGCCGACCTGGTGGCCGTCCTCCGCGCGCTGGTGGACCCGTGGTCGGGGCCGGCGGTGCTGCGGTTGCTCACCGGCCCGCGCTGGATGCTCGGCATGTCGGACGTCGAGCAGCTGGCCCGGCGCGCGCGGGAACTCGCAGCCGCCGCGGCCCCGTCCCGTCGCCGGCGGGCCGCCGGCCCGGATTCCCATCGCGACGGGGCGCGCGCGGACCTGGCCGCGGCGATCGCCGGCGCGCTCGGCGGCGAGGACATCGACGCGCCGTCGCTGCTCGATGCCATCGACGACCCCGGCTCGCCGTCCGTGTACTCCGTTCCGGGTCATCGCAGGATCACCCGCTTCTCGACGGAACTCGCGCGACTCCGGGCGCGACTGCACCAGCCCCTGCCGGACCTGATCGCGGAAATCGAGTCGGCGATCGGGCTGGATGTCGAGGTGTTGTTGCACTCCAGCGCCGGTCGGGCGCACCTCGACGCGTTCGCGCAGGTGGTGCACGACGTGGCGGCGACCGGCGCCGGGCCATCGGAGCTGCTCGACTACCTCGATGCCGCCGCCGAGCGCGAGGACGGGCTGGCCCCCGGTGAGGTGCCCGCGGTGTCCGGGCGGGTTCAGGTGCTGACGGTGCACGCCGCCAAGGGCCTGGAGTGGGAGATCGTCGCGGTGCCCCACCTCTCCGGCGGGGTCTTCCCCATCACGCGCGGCAGCACCTGGCTCGGCGACCCCGCTCAGCTGCCGCCGAGCTCTGCGCGGCGACGGCGCCGAGCTGCCGTCGCTGGTCCTGCCGGCCGGCGGCGACCAGAAGGACATGGCGGACGCGTTGGCGGAACACAGCGATGCGTTCCGCGAGCAGCGACTGGACGAGGAGCGGCGGCTGCTCTACGTCGCCCTCACCCGCGCCGAACGAACGCTGCTCGTCTCGGGGCACTGGTGGTCGGCGACGGTCTCCACGCCCGTCGGCCCGAGCGAGTTCCTCACCGAGATCGCCGACACCGCGCGGGAGTGGCAGGAACCCGACGCGTGGGCGGATCGCCCGGCCGAGGGCGTCGGCAACCCGCTCACCGCCGAGCCGCGAACCGCCAGCTGGCCGGTCGACCCGCTCGGCGACCGGCGCTCGACCGTGCGGGCCGGTGCAGACCTCGTGCTGGCCAAGCTGTCCGCGGTCGCGGATCCGGACGAGCGGCTCGCCGGCGGCGAGGTGGCCGTGCACCCGCTGGGCTCGGACGTCGACGACGCGCCTGACCGGTGGGCGGCGGACGTCGAGGTGCTGCTGGCGGAACGCCGGCGCCGGGCGGCGCGGGAGCTCGACGTCTCGTTGCCGGGCACCGTCTCCGTCTCCGCGCTGGTCGAGCTGGCCGCGGATCCGCAGCGCCTTGCGCGGCGGTTGCGCCGCCCGGTCCCGGCGGAGCCGACCCCGGATCGTCGTCGGGGCACCGCCTTTCATCGCTGGCTGGAGCGCTTCTACGGCGGCGACGCGCTGCTCGATGTGGATGACCTGCCCGGCGCGAGCGATGTGTACCGCCCGCGGGACGACGATCTCGACCGACTCCGCGACGCCTTTCTCACCTCCGCGTGGGCGGCGCGCGTGCCGCAGGACGTCGAGCTCTCCTTCGCCACCACGATCGCCGGGCTGGGCGTGCGCGGGCGGATCGACGCGATCTTCCGCGATCCCGACGGAGGGGTGACGGTCGTGGACTGGAAGACCGGGGCGCCACCGGGTCCGTCCCGGCTGGACCAGGTCGGCGTCCAGCTCGCGTGCTACCGGGTCGCGGTCGCCGACCTGCGGAACCTGCCGCTGGAGCTCGTCCGGGCGTGCTTCTACTACGTCGGCCACGACGTCACCCTCGCGCCGGCCGACCTGCTCGATGCGGACGGCATCGCGGCCCTGATCGGCGCGGCGACCGTCCCGCTCGCCGGGGAGGTCGCTTCGTAGGCTGAGAACATGGACGCCATCGCCGGTCACGGCTTCTCGGGGCCGGCAGCGGCGCCGGCCCCGACCGCCGCCGGATCGCAGGTGGTGCTGCGGGGTCGCCCGATGCCGGCCGACCGCGCCGCGGTCATGGCGATCGTGAACCGCACGCCCGACTCGTTCTACGACCGCGGGGCGACCTTCGCCGACGGCGCCGCGTTGGAGGCGGTGCATCGCGCGGTGGCCGACGGCGCGGACATCGTCGACATCGGCGGCGTCAAGGCCGGGATCGGCGCCGACGTGGACACGGCGGAGGAGATGCGCCGGGTCGTGCCCTTCGTCGCGATCGTGCGCTCCGCGTACCCGGAGCTCGCGATCAGCGTCGACACGTGGCGATCGGAGGTCGCCGCTCAGGCGTGCGCTGCCGGTGCCGACCTGATCAACGACACCTGGGCGGGCGCCGACCCCGCCCTCGCCGAGGTCGCGGCCCGGTTCGGCGCCGGCATCGTCTGCTCGCACACCGGCGGCGCCACGCCCCGGACCAACCCGTTCCGTGTCCAGTACGTCGACGTCGTGAGGTCGGTCATCGCGGAGACGACGGCCGCCGCCGCCCGCATGGTGGACGCGGGCGTTCCGCGGCAGGGCATCCTCATCGACCCGACGCACGACTTCGGCAAGAACACCTGGCACGGACTCGAGTTGGTCCACCGCACGGCCGATCTCGTCGCGACGGGATGGCCGGTGCTGATGGCGCTGTCCAACAAGGACTTCGTCGGGGAGACGCTGGACGCCGGCCTCGACGAGCGGATCGACGGCACGCTGGCCGCGACCGCGATCGCCGCATGGCAGGGTGCCGCCGTCTTCCGCGCGCACCAGGTCGCGGCGACGCGACGGGTCGTCGAGATGGCCGCATCGATCCGCGGCACCCGCCCGCCCGCCGCACCGCGGCGCGGTCTCGTCTGACCGGAGCCTCATCCGGCGATGCGGTGCCGGCACCGCCGACCCGCGGTCGCCACCCACGTGCCGTCGCCGCGACGGGGGCCGACCCGACCGGTCGCCGATCGCGCACCGACGCGGAGGGTCGCCGAACCCCGGTCGCACCACAGGTGACGCACGGGTGCGCGGGGATTGCCTGCGGGCGGCGGTTCGCTGCACCTTCCCGGGCTCGTGGCACCATCGTGCGGTGACCACCGTGTTGCAGTACCTCGTCATCGCCGGGGTGATCGGGCTGGTGGTGTTCGGGATCGCGGTCCTGGTCTTCGGCCGCGGTGAGCAGCTCGCCCCGCTGTCGCCGCGCATCTCGCCGACCGAGCTGCCGGACCTCGATATCACCGGCGGCGACGTGGAGAAGGTGCGGTTCGCCATGGCGGTGCGCGGATACCGGATGAGCGACGTGGACTGGGCGATGCGCCGGCTCGGTGCAGAGATCGACCGGCTGCGCGCCGAGTTGGACCGCACGGTCGGCGACGACCGGCCGTCGCCACCGGCCGCAGACGAGCCGACCGACCAGCGGGTCTTCGCCGTCGTCACGCCGGCCGAGGTCGCGCCGGGCAGCGCGGCGCGAACCGAGGACACCGACCCCGGAGCGGACCGATGACCGTTCGGGTCGGGGCGTCCGTCGACGTGCCGGTCGACGCGGCCACCGCCTTCGCCGCGGTGGTCGACCTGCCGTCGCAGGAACGCTGGATCCTGCTCACCCGGCTCTACGCGCTGGAGGGCGACGTGCCAGTGCCGGAGGTCGGCTCCCGGTTTCTCGCCTTCACCGGCGTCGCCAGCGTCGGCTTCCTGGACAACCTGGTCGTCACGGAGTACGACCCGCCCCGCCGCTGGGTCGCGCGGCACGAGGGTGAGTTCGTCAAGGGCGCCGGGATCATGCAGGTCGAACCGCTGGGGGCGGGCTCGCGGGTGACGTTCACCGAGGAGCTGGAGCTGCCGTTCGGCATCCTGGGCCGGCTCGGTTGGCCGCTGGCCCGACCGGTCGCCCGGTTGGGGATGGCGGCCTCCCTGCGCAAGATGGCCCGATTGGTCGCCGCCGGCACACTGCCGCTGTCCCGGGAGGTGGCGAAGCCGCCGCGGTGAGGCGTCCCGTCGGCAGCGGGATGCGTGCGGTGCCACATGGTGCGATGCGACGGGGGCGATGACGATTCTTCGTTGTCGGCGCCCGGTGCCGACCGAACCGCATCGATCCCAGAGCGCCTCGATCATCGAGATCCGGGACGATCGCCGCGGCTCCCGTCGGGCGACCCGTCCGAGCGTTGCGCGACGACGGCGACGGTCGACAACAGCGGACCAGGCTTCGACGACAGCGGCCGGCATGGCGCGGTTTGGACGCCGCGGCTCGGACGGCGGCGGATCGACGGACGACTGCGGAGCGGAAACGTTGCTGCGGGTGCGGCCCGCGTGCAGCCGCCGCGCTGTGGCCTGCATACTTTGGTTATGCAAGCCTTATCCGCCGGAGACCTCGTCGAGTCCGCGAGCCGGCCCGAGCCGGAGCCAGGGAGGCCTTCCTACCGCCCGTACCGGGTGCGGGTCTCGCGCGTCGAGCGGCTCAGCCCGTCGTTCTGGCAGGTGACCTTCACCGGGCCGGACGTGTGCGACTTCGGCACCGAGGGCCTGGACCAGCGGATCAAGCTGCTGCTGCCAAATCCGGACGCCGACGGCCGCGCGCCGGACCCCGGCTTCGACGATCCCGCGGCGCTCGCCGCGGGGGACTGGTACGAGCGCTGGCTGGCGATTCCCGACGCCGAGAGGCCGGCGATGCGCACCTACACCGTCCGCCGCGTGCGGGCGGCGGTGAACGAGGTCGACGTCGTGCTGGTCGAGCACGCGGTCGCACCCGGCGCCGAGCACGGCCCGGCGGGGCAGTGGCTGCGGGTCGTCTCGGCCGCCGGATCGACGGTCGAGGGGTCCCGGGCGCGCTCCGCGGTGGACGACGTCGTCGTGGTCGGGCCAGACGCGCGCAGCGACGAGCGCGGATCGGGCATCGACTGGCGACCCGGCGAGGCCACGCGGCTGCTCCTCGTCGGCGACGAGACGGCGGCGCCGGCGATCGTGGCCATCCTGGAGGCCACGCCCGACGTCCGGGCCACCGCGTTCGTCGAGGTGCCCGCCGCGGCGGACGAGCTGCCCGCGAACATCGGGCCGAACGCCCGGATCATCTGGCTCCCTCGCGGCCCCGGCGTGCACGGCAGCCGGCTGCTGCCCGCGGTCACGGCCTGGTTGGACTCGCACGACGGGCTGCTCGAAGGCGCGAGAGCCACTGCACCGCAAGAAGTGGACGACACGGACGTGGACCTCGAGCTGATCTGGGACAGCCCGGAGGCCCCGCACGCCGGGTTCTACGCGTGGATCGCCGGGGAGGCCGGCACGGTCAAGGCACTCCGGCGCGCGGTGGTCACGGATCGGGGCGTCGACCGCAGCCAGGTTGCCTTCATGGGCTACTGGCGCCAGGGGCAGGCCGAGCAGGGGTGATGATCGCCGCCGGCGACCGGGCCGGTCGAAGCGCCGAGCCGGACGTTGCCGGGAGACCGGTACAGGCGGCGTGACGGTCTCGCCCATCCGAAACGGTTGTGGACAACCGCGACCGGATGTCGGTGTGGGCTGGCAATCTGGTCGCCATGACGGAAGCGCTCGCCTCGAAGGACCCCGCTTCGAATGACCCCGCTTCGAATGAGCCCGCTTCGAAGGACACGGTGGCCGGAACCGACGGCCGGGTGCGGTGCGCCTGGGGCGCGAGCGCTCCGGAGTACGTGGAGTACCACGACGGGGAGTGGGGACGGCCACTGCACGGCGACGACCCGCTCTTCGAGCGGATCTGCCTGGAGGCGTTCCAGTCGGGGCTGAGCTGGCTGACGATCCTGCGCAAGCGGCCGGCATTCCGCGCCGCGTTCGACGGCTTCTCCATCGAAAAGGTCGCCCGCTACACCGATGCCGACACCGAGCGGTTGCTGCAGGATGCGTCGATCGTGCGCAACCGGGCGAAGATCGCCGCGTCGATCGCGAACGCTCGGGTCGCCGCCGAGTTGCCGGACGGCCTCGACGCGCTGCTCTGGTCGTTCGCGCCCGACGCGGCGCGGCCGCGGCCCGCGGCGCTCGGCGAGGTCCCGGCGGTCACGATCGAGTCCACCGCGATGGCCAAAGATCTCAAGAAGCGGGGCTTCCGCTTCATCGGTCCGACGACCGCCTACGCGCTGATGCAGGCGACGGGCATGGTCGACGACCACGTGGTCGGCTGCTGGCGGGCCGCATGACCGCACCCTGACCGGCGTTAGGGCCGGGCCCGGCGGCGTCGGATCCGCGGACAGGTCCATTCTCGAGGCGGTCCCGTGTGGTGTGTTTCGGGCCGGGCCATGGTGGTGCGGCGGCACGACAGCGGGCGGCTCGGCCGAAACGCCGGACGATGCGCGTACGCCTCGCCGATGAGTCAGCGGACGATGCGTGTGTTCGCCTCGCCATGAATCGGCGGACCATGCGCACGATCGGCAGTCCTTCCAGTCCGGCAGCGTGGAAAGCCGTCCGTCGAGCCGGAATCCGTGCGTGCGGCGCGGCCGACACACCCGGGACGATGCGCGGGTATGCCTCGCCGATGAGTCAGCGGACCATGCACACGATCGGCAGGTCCTCCCAGTCCGGCAGCGTCGAACGCCGTCCGTCGAGCCGGAATCCATGCTTGCGGTAGAACGCGATGGCGCGCGGGTTGCGCTCGGCGACCCACAACACGCATGGCCCGTCGCCGACGGCAACGTCGAACAGCCGGTCGGCGATTCCGCTGCCGTGGAACGCCCGACGCACGTACATCGACGCGAGCTCGCGCTCCGGGGCCTCGGGTCCCGCGCCGCTCACCTTGCACGCCGCGAAGCCCACGACCGTCCCGGCCGGCGAGTCGGAATCGGATGGGTGTGGGTCAGGTCGTCCGCGTGCGTCCGGCGGTGCGCCGACGGCAGCCGACATCGTCGCGACGGCAACGCGGTTGCGGTCATCTGCCAGCGCGGCGGTCCAGAGCGCGGCCCGTTCGGCCGCGTCCTGTCGCGCGAGGAACTCGGGCGACAGCAGGCCGGAGTACGCCTCCCGCCAGGAGGCCAGGTTGCAGGCGACGATGCCGGCGGCATCGGCCGGTGCGGCGAGCCGGATCGTGACGCGCGCGTCCGCGGGCCTCAGCTTCTCCTGCGATGTCCCGGAGGAACCCGAGGGTGAATCCGGGCGGCGCGTCACGACCGCCGCCTGCGGAAGTGCGTGCCGAGGAGCCGACAGTGAAGCGAAGACCGCTGCCGGCCGCGCAGCCGCGGGCTGCCATCGCCTCGGGCTCGGTGTCGCTGGCGTCGCCGGCGATTCGTCGGGTGGTGCTCGGGCCCGAAAGCGGAACGCCGGCCGGCGCGGCGAGGCCGGGACACGAGTTCAGCGGCGGGTGGCCGTCAGCCCGCGCTTGCCGCGTGGCCGCAACACCGGCGGAGCCTGCTCGGCTGCGCTCACTGCCGCCTCGTCGGTGCCAGTGCTGGTGCCGGTGCCAGCACCCGACGCATCGCTGGACGGCCCGTCCCCGGTCGCACCGCCGGCCACGTCCGCCGTGTCGGCCGCCTCCGCGTTCTCGTCGTGACCGGTGCCGTCGCCCGAGGCGTCACTCGACGATCCGCCTCCGGCGTCGGCCGCCTCCGCGCTCTCCTCGTCGTCCCGTGCCGCGATCACGGCCACCCCGGATTCCAGGTCGATCCGCAGGTCACCGTCGCGGGCGTTGCCCTCCTCCTCGCGGCGCATCGCCTTCGAGCGGCGCTCCTCGAGTTCGTGGCGCATGCCGGGGTTGAACAGCGCACCCAGCTCACCCATCGGTCCCACGAACTCAGGCTACCGCCGGGTGTCGCGTGCGGATCATCGAAAGAACGGCGCGCGTTCACCCGTCGCTGAATCCGCCGGTGAAGCGGGGCGGCCTCTTCTGCACGAACGCGCTGATCGCCTCGAGGTGATCGCCGCCCGCGAAACAGGCCGTCTGCGCCCGATCCTCGAATTGCAGAGCGGACTCGAGGTCGGACCCGGCGGCGTGCTGCAGCGACGCCTTGATCCAGCCGAAGGCCTGGGTGGGACCCGCCGCGAGGGCCGCGGCGAGTGCCGCCGCCCGCCCGGCGAGCTCGGCGTCCGGCACCACCTCGTCGACCATGCCGATCCGCAGAGACTCTGCGGCGTCGACCTTCTCACCGAGCAGCATCATCCGGCTCGCCCTGCCCTGGCCGATCAGCCGCGGCAGCGTGAACGACGCCCCCGTGTCCGCCGACAGCGCCACGCCCGCGAAGGCCATCGAGAACGTCGCCGACTCGCCGGCGATCCGCAGGTCGCTGGCGAACGCGAGCCCGGCGCCCGCGCCCGCTGCCGCCCCGTTCACCGCGGCGATGACCGGCTTGGGCAGCGACGTCACGGCCCGGACCAGGGGGTTGTAGAACCCGGACACGGTGGTGGCGAGCCGGGCATCGCCGGCGTCCATCAGCGCCAGGTGCTCCTTGAGGTCCTGACCCGCACAGAAGGCGCGGCCCGCTCCGGTGATCAGCACCGCGCGGACACGGGGATCGCGTGCCTCGTCGAGCGCCGCGAGCAACGCCTGCTTCAGCTCGAGGTTGAACGAGTTGAACGCGCGCGGGCGGTTCAGGGTCAGCGTGCGCACCGCTCCATCGGTGGAGACGAGCAGCGGTGCTTCGGCGTCGGTCAACGTGTCTCCCTGCGGATCGATGCGGTGCGCATGTCGGTGCTGATGACGATCCTGATGCCGTCCGATCCCGTCACCAGGGGCGACCGGGGCGGGCGGTGCCCGAAACGGTCGGGATCGGCGCGCCCCATCATCGCGCGGCGGGCGATCACCTGGTGTCCAGATCCGGGCGCGGATGGGGGAGAATGGTGTGTCCGCATCGAGGCGGGCCCACGTCCCGGCCGGGAGAGCCCGTGCCGGGCTGAACTGTGAGTGGTGGAGGGAGTCGCACATGGCGGCCATGAAGCCCCGGACCGGGGATGGTCCTCTCGAAGTGACCAAGGAGGGCCGCGGGATCGTCATGCGCGTACCGCTCGAGGGCGGTGGACGACTGGTGGTCGAGATCTCCGCGGACGAGGCATCTGCGCTCGGTGACGCGTTGAAGGCAGTGGTCAGCTGACATCTGGCCGGCACGGCGGTCGGCATCTCGAACAAATCTTCTCCGCCCGGGTCCAGCGTCCCCCGACGCCGGCGACCCGGGCGGAATTCTGCCCGGCGGCGGATGTCTCGGCAACGGTCGAGTCCACCCTCGTCGCGCAGCACGCCGGGCGCTGCGCCCGGCGTCAGCCCAACACGCTGCGGTACAGGTCCACGGTCTGTTCGGCGATCGCGGTCCAGGAGAACTCGGCCTGCGCGCGCTCGCGCCCGGCCTTGCCGAACCCGACCGCGGTGCTCTCGCTGCCGACGACGGCGTTCACCGCCGCGGCGATGGCCCGCTCGAATCCTGGTCCGTCAGCGGAGTCGTAGTGCACCAGCGTGCCGGTGACGCCGTCCTGCACGACCTCCGGGATGCCGCCGACGTCGCTGGCCACCACGGCGGCGCCACACGCCATCGCCTCGAGATTGACGATGCCGAGCGGCTCGTACACCGAGGGGCAGACGAACACCGTCGACGCGGACAGCACCTGCTTGACCTCGGCCAGCGACAGCATGCCGTCGAACCAGAACACTCCGGGCCGCGCCGCCTGCAGTTCCTCGATCGCGGCCTTCGTCTCCGCGGCGATCTCCGGGGTGTCGGGCGCGCCGGCGCACAGCACGAGTTGAACGCCCGGGTCGAAGTGGTGCGTGGCGGCGATCAGGTGCCCGACGCCCTTCTGCCGGGTGATGCGGCCGACGAACGAGGCGATCGGCGCGTCCAGGTCGACGCCCTTCTCCACCAGCAGCGCCCGCTCGTCGGAGGGCTGGTAGATCTCGGTGTCGATGCCGTTCCGGATGACGTGCACCCGGTCGGGGTCGAGCGCCGGGTAGCTCTCGAGGATGCCGCCGCGCATGCCGGTGGACACCGAGATGATCGCGTCGGCGGACTCGTACGCGGTCTTCTCCGCCCAGGACGACAGCCGGTAGCCGCCGCCGAGCTGCTCGGCCTTCCACGGCCGGTGCGGCTCCAGCGAGTGCGCCGTGATCACGTGCGGGATGCCGTGCAGGAGCTTGCCGATCTGCCCGGCCATGTTGGCGTACCAGGTGTGCGAGTGCAGCAGCTCCACGTTGCCCGTCGCGGCGACCATGGAGAGGTCGACGGACAGCGTGGTCAGCGCCGCGTTGGCGCCGGCCAGTTCCGCGGCCGGGCGGTGCCCGATCGCTCCGGGCCGGTCGTCGCCGAAGCAGTGCACGTCGACCTCGATGAGCTTGCGCAGCTCGCGCACGAGGTACTCCACGTGGACCCCGGCGCCGCCGTAGACGTCCGGAGGGAATTCGCGGGTCAGGATGGCGGTATGCACGGGGGCAATCTATCGACCGGCACACCGTCCTGCTGGCCGAGCAGGCGCCTTGCCAGGACGAGCCGGCGAGGGCGGGCGACCTCCCATCGCCTGCCGGTTCCGCCCGGCGGGTGGCGGCCCGCGATCCGGTCGGCGCGGGCCGCCGCGTCGACGATGTCAGGACGCTTCGGCCGGGTTCTGGGCCGCCGTGCCGACGCCGTCGGTCTCCGGACCGGCCGCCACGGCGACCGCGGACCACTCGGGGTCGCGGCCGAGATAGCGCAGCAGCGTCGCGATCTCGTCATCGCCGCCGGCGCCGGGCAGCGCGGGCGCGTACGCACCGTACGCGCGGAGCGGCTCCACGATGCTCGTCGCGACGGGCCGCAGGGCAGACGCCAGCCCGGGCGTCAACACGGCGGGCCGACCGGTGGCCACCCCGATGTCCCAGGCGTGCACCCCGGCGTCGAGGGCGGCCGCGCCCAGCACCAACCAGGCCGGCATCGGTCCCTGCGGCAGCGGGCTCGGAACCGCGTCGGCGTCGGGGGAGACGGCGGCGAACGCCGCCGCGGAGGCGTCGACGGCCGACCGGGTCGAATGCGTCCGCCGGTTCGGTCAGCACGCCCGACGGATCGAAGGGGTCGAAGCTCGGGCCGGGCCCGCCGGTGAGGGCCGCGACGTACGCGAGCTGATCGCCGACCGCGTGCTGCATCACCTGCGCGACCGTCCACCGCGCGCACGGGGTGGGCGCGTCCCACGCCTCGACTCCCACGCCGGCCACAGCAGCGATCAGGGCGTCGTGGGCCTGGTGCAGGACGTGGTGGTAGTCGGTTTCGGTGGGCTGAGCAGGGGCGGTCATCGCGGTCTCCTTCATCGGAACGGAACACTTCATTCCGTTGTCGGCAGATTAGCGGAACGGATCATTCCGTTCAAGGCCTAGGATGAGTGGATGTCCACCCCGACGTCGGCCCCGAACCCGTCGCTCAGCGGCCGCCGGGCGCAGGCGGCGCGCAACGATCGGCTCATCCTCGACGCCGCGCGCACCGTGTTCCTGCGCGACCCCGCGGCGCCGGTCTCCGCGGTCGCGGCGGCGGCCGGGGTGGGGGTCAGCGCGCTGTACCGGCGCTATCCGAGCAAGGAGGAGCTGCTGCGCACGCTCTGCGGCGACGGCCTGCGGCGGTTCGTGGCGATCGCCGAGAAGGCCTGGGCGGACGACGATCCCTGGAAATCGCTCGCCGCGTTCGTCGGCGGCGTGGTCGAGGCGGATGTGCACTCGCTGACCGTGCGGCTCGCGGGCAGCTTCACCCCGACCGCCGAGCTCGGCGAGTTGGCCGCCAACTCCGACCGGACGGCCGGGCGGATCCTGCAGCGCGCCAAGGCCGCCGGGGTGGTCCGCCCGGAGCTCCAGCTCAACGACCTGGTGATGGTGTTCGAACAGCTCGCGGCGATCCGGCTCGGCGACGCCGAGCGCACCGCCGAGCTTCGCCGCCGCTACCTCGCCCTGCTGCTCGACGCCCTGCGCCCGCAGGCCGCGACGGGCCGGCTGCCGGGGCACCCGCCGACGGCCGACGAGCTCGGCGCCCGTTGGATCCCGCGCGCGGGACGCGCCTGATCGCCCGGGCCGGCGCACCTCTCCGACCAGCGCGCGCCGGCGTGTCGCGGGCACCTCGTTGGAAGGGCGGACGGCCGAGATCGCCGCTAGGGTCAGCCGCATGGCCAAGCCCAAGGTCCTCGGAATCGTGCTCGCCGGCGGTGAAGGCAAGCGGCTCTGGCCGCTGACTGCCGACAGAGCCAAGCCGGCCGTCCCGTTCGGCGGGAACTTCCGCCTCATCGACTTCGTGTTGTCCAACCTGGTGAACGCGGGCTACCTGAAGATCTGCGTGCTGACCCAGTACAAGTCGCACTCCCTCGACCGGCACATCACCACGACGTGGCGGATGAGTCAGCTCATCGGCAACTACGTGACCCCGGTGCCGGCGCAGCAGCGGCTCGGCCCCCGCTGGTACACGGGCAGCGCCGACGCCATCCTGCAGTCGCTGAACCTGGTGTACGACGAGAAGCCGGACTACCTGGTCGTTTTCGGAGCCGATCACGTGTACCGGATGGACCCGGCGCAGATGGTGAAGGACCACATCGACAGCGGAGCGGAGGCGACCGTCGCCGGCATCCGGGTGCCGCGGCGGGAGGCGACCGCGTTCGGCGTGATCCAGACCGCCGACGACGGCGTCAACATCGCCGGATTCCTGGAGAAGCCGGCCGACCCGCCGTCCGTCCCGGACGACCCGGACGTCGCGTACGCGTCGATGGGCAACTACGTCTTCTCCACCGAGGCGATGATCGAGGCGCTCAAGATCGACGCCGCCGACGAGACGTCCGTGCACGACATGGGCGGCAACATCATTCCGTACTTCGTGAACCGGGGGACGGCGCACGTCTACGACTTCGCCCGCAACGAGGTACCGGGTGCGACCGACCGCGATCGCGGCTACTGGCGGGATGTCGGCACGCTGGACGCGTACCACGACGCGCACATGGACCTGGTGTCGATCGAACCGATCTTCAACCTGTACAACCGCGAGTGGCCGATCCTGAGCTTCCCGGCCACGCTGCCGCCGGCCAAGTTCGTCGAGGACGGCACCGCCCGCGACTCGATGATCGGCACCGGCACGATCATCTCGGGCGCGAGCGTCTACCGGTCGGTCGTCTCCGAGGACGTTCGGATCGGTACGGGGGCGCGGGTCGAGGGCTCGGTCATCCTGCCCGGCGCGCGGGTCGGCAGGGATGCGGTCGTCCGGCACTCGATCCTGGACAAGAACGTGATCGTGCCGGACGGCGCCAAGGTCGGCGTCGACGTGGAGCTGGACAACGACCTGTACACGGTCAGCCCCGGCGGGATCACCGTCGTGGGCAAGGGCATCACGATCGGCAAGTAGCCCGGCGGGCGCCCGTCCCGCTTCGCGGTGGGCCCGGTCAGCCCTGGGCGGTCGGCAGTCTGGCCGGGCACCCGGTGGTCTTGTACGCCTCCGAGAACTCGAAGTGCCACGCCTCGTTGTCGTACATCCGGCAGAAACCCAGTGCGCCGGCGGTGTTCTCGAGCCAGGTGAAGGCCGCGTACGGCTGCACGTCGATCGCCGTGCCCTGCACGTGCGCCGACTTCTCCGGCGCCAGGACGTAGGTCGCGGCGAGATCGGCTCCGTACTGCTGCACGTACGAGTCGTAGGTCGCCTGCTGCTGGGCGCGGCTGCGCTTGCCGTCGTTCAGGCACATCGTGACGCCCTGGGTGGCCGCCAGCGCATCGACCGCGAGCCAGGTCGCGGCGACGTCGGCGCGCAGCCCGACGGGCTCCTCGTCCACGTAGCGGCCGTCGATCGCGCAGGGCGGCGCACCGTCCTGACCGGGCGCGTCCGGATCCGCGGTCACCGCGCCGGGTTGCGCGGCCAACGCCGCGGCCGCCGCGGCCGCCTGGGCGGCAGCGTCCGACGCCGCCTGCTGGGCGGCCGCCTGCGCCGCCGCCGCCGACGACGCCGCGACGGCGGCCGCCGCGGACTGCGCGGCCGCAGCGGCCGCGGATGACGACGCCGCGGCAGCCGCCTGCTGCGCGGCCTGCTCCCGCGCGGACTGGGCGGCCGCGGAGGCCGAGACGAGCGAAGAGGACGCGGCCGCCGCCGCGGACGACGAGGCGGCGGACTGCGCCGACGACGCCGCCGCGGCGGCGGCAGACGAGCGCTCGGCGTCCAGTGCGGCCTGGTCGGTGCAGGCGCTCACGATGCCGACCAGCAGGGCAGCGCCCAGCCCCACCCCGATCAGCCTGCCGACCCGCGTGGACCTCAAGCGCGCTTGACCGCCGCGAGCAGCCCGTCACCCACCGGGATCATCGTTGCGACCAGGCTCTCGTCGTCACGGACGAGCCGGCCGGCCTCGCGCACGGCCACGGTGTCCGCGTCCCGCTGGGTCGGGTCGGCCACCTTGTCCCCGGCCAGCGCGCCGTCGACGACGAGCACGCCGCCCGGCCGGAGCAGCCGGATCGCCTCGGCGACGTATTGCGGATACTCCGGGCGCGCGCCGTCCACGAAGACCAGGTCGTACGCGCCGTCGGTGAGCCGGGGCAGCACGTCCAGCGCACGCCCGTTGATCAGCCGCGTGCGGGTGGGTGCGATGGCCGCCTCGGCGAAGGCGGTCTTCGCGGCGCGCTGGTGCTCCGCCTCGACGTCGATCGAGGTGAGGATCCCGTCCGGCGTCATCCCGGCGATCAGGTGCAGCCCGCTGACCCCGGCCCCGGTGCCCACCTCGACCACCGACCGTGCGCCGATCGCGGCGGCCAGGAACGTGAGGGCGGCGGCGGCCCCGGCCCCGATCGGCACGCAGCCGAGGTCGGTGGCCCGACCGCGCGCGGCCAGCACCACCTCGTCCTCCGGGACGAAGAAATCGGCGTAGGACCGGCTGGTCGTCACCGGAAACCTCCTGGAGAGCGGGCGGTGATCACGGCGGTGATCACGGAGCTGATCATCGCTGATCATCGCTGATCATCGCTGTGGAGCGGGATGTGGCCGCGCACCATCATGCCCGCCCGCCGGGCCGCCTCCGCGCCGACGCACCGCCGGTGGGCCCTTCGCGCGGGTGATCCGCGGGTGATCAGTGACCGGGAAGTCACGACAGTTCACTCCTGTCACACCCGTCACGGCGGGGGTCGGTCCCGGCGACGCTCGGAAGCGGACGGTCGCGGCCCCGCCCACCCGCGACGACCCTCACAGCGCGCTCACACCATGACCGGGAACAATCTGTTCAGCGCGGTCGTTCGGACCGTGCACCTACCCGGAGGTGGTTTCGCTGTCCATCCTGCCCGCGCCGACCGACCCCGAGTCGATCGGTGCCGCTGTGCCGGGCACTGGATCCAGTACGCCCGACACCTGGACACCCCCCGCGTGGGAGGACATCGTTCGCGACCACGGCGACCGCGTGTACCGCCTCGCCTACCGCCTGTCCGGCAATTCGCACGACGCCGAGGACATCACCCAGGAGACCTTCATCCGGGTGTTCCGCTCGCTCGACTCCTACAAGCCCGGTTCGTTCGAGGGCTGGCTGCACCGGATCACCACCAACGTGTTCCTCGACCTGGTGCGCCGCCGCCAGCGGATCCGGATGGAGGCGCTGCCGGAGGAGGCCGACCGGATCGCCGGCAACGAGCCGACGCCGGAGCAGGCCTACACCGTCGCGAATCTCGACCCCGACCTGCAGGCCGCGCTCGACGACCTGCTGCCGGAGTTCCGCGCCGCGGTGGTGCTGTGCGACGTCGAGGGGTTGTCGTACGAGGAGATCGGCGCAACCCTGGGAGTGAAGCTGGGCACGGTTCGGTCGCGGATCCACCGCGGCCGGCAGGCTCTGCGCGCCGGCCTGGAACGACGGCGTGCCGACCGTGCCCTCGGCGCTGGCGCGGAGGTGATGCCGTGACGTCGGTGTTCGACGATCACCTGAATCTGGACGCGATCGTCGCGTACGCGGACGGCGAGATGAGTCTCGTCGCCTATCAGCGCGCATCCGCCCACCTGCAGCGCTGCCCGCAGTGCTCCGCCGAGGTGCGTGAGCAGCAGGCCGCGCGCTCCTGGCTGCGTTCGGCCGGCTCGCCGACCATGCCGCTGAGCCTGTTCAACGCGTTGCGGTCGATCCCGACCGCGGCCCCGCTGCCGGGCCCCGTCGAGGGCGTCACCGTCGACCCCGCGACCGGGCACGTCGCCCGGATGGCCGACGCCGGTCGGATGGATCCGTCCCGCGGCCGGCGGTTCCGGCTCGGCGCCGGTGCCCTGATGGCCGGCCTCGCGGTCGGCGCGCTGGTCGCCACGGCCGCGGCCGAGCAGGCCGCGACGGACGCGCTGCCGCCCGGCCAGTCCGGCCAGTCGCTGGTGATTCCCGCGACCCTCGACACCCCGTGAGCGAGGGCCCCGACGGTCAGCCCGGTCGGGGCGCCGGACCTCGGCTGGCCCCGCGCCCGCTCTGGCGCCCGCCGGTCGACCCGGCCCAGGCGGGTGCCTTCGGTCGTCCCGGCGGCGTGCGCGGCTCGTTCGGACCGCCATCACGAACGGGATCCCAGCAGGCGAGCGGCATCGTCAGTGCGCCGCCCGTGCCGGAATACCTCGAGGACGCGTTCGGCCGGCCCGTCGGCAACGGCGAGAGCCTGGGCCGCCCCCCGGTGGACGACCGGACCGACTCCGGGCCGCCCGAGCCCGGCGATCCGTGGCGCGATCCCGACGCGCCGGTCCGGCTCGGACCACCGCCCGAGGTCGCCGACCGGCAGCCCGGGCGGCCGCCGGCGCAGCGCTTCACCCTGCGCGAGGCCCTCGTGGAGCGCCGGCTGCGGCCTGGGGCGCTGATCGCGCTGCTCGTCGCCGCCCTGCTGGTGGGTGCGGTGGGTGCGGTGATCGGCGTGTTCGCCGCCGATCGGCTGCCGGCGAGCCCGCTGAATCCGGAGTTCGCGCTCGCCGGCGCGCAACCGGCCGTGACCCGCGAGCCGGGATCCGTCGCGGACATCGCCGCGAGGGTGCTGCCCGCAGTGGTCTCGTTGGAGATCCGCACCGGAGACGTCGGCGACACCGGGTCCGGCGTGGTGATCGACGGCGCCGGCTACATCGTCACCAACAACCACGTCATCTCGCTGGCCGCCACCAATCCGCAGGCCGAGCTGACGGTGATCTTCGACGACGGCCAGCAGACCCGCGTCCCCGGGACGATCGTCGGGCGCGACCCGCTGACCGACCTCGCCGTGGTGAAGGTCGATGTCGACAACATCACGGTGGCGCAGGTCGGCGACTCGGCCAGCCTCGCCGTCGGCGACCCCGTCATCGCGATCGGTTCGCCGCTCGGGTTGGCGGGAACGGTGACGACCGGCATCGTCTCCGCCATGGACCGGCCGCTGCGACTGTCCGGCGAGGGCACCGACACGGACGCCGTGATCGATGCCGTGCAGACCGACGCCGCCGTGAACCCCGGCAACTCCGGCGGCCCGCTGGTCGACGCGACGGGCGCGGTGGTCGGCATCAACACCGCGATCCGCACGCTGGGCGGCGAGACCAGCGGGTCGATCGGCCTGGGCTTCGCGATCCCGATCGACACCGTCCGGGACATCACCCAGCAGATCATCCGGTCGGGCGCGGTGCAGCACTCGACGATCGGGGTGAACGCCAGGTCGGCGACGGACGGCGTGACCGACGGCGCGCAGGTGCAGAACGTGCAGGCCGACGGCCCGGCCGCGGCGGCGGGCATCGTCGAGGGCGACGTGATCACCAAGGTGGGCGACCGGCAGGTCGGGGACGCCGACGAGCTCGTCGTCGCGGTCCGCGCCAACGACGTCGGTGCCGCCGTGCCCGTCGTCCTACTGCGCGAGGGCCGCGAGCTCACGGTGCAGGTGACCCTCGCCGCCGAATGATCGTCACGAGCTGTTAACTCTCGCGTTTCCGCAATAGTTGCGTTCGTGTTAGCGTTTTGCCCGTGACCCTGCCCCGCGCGGAAGACGTGCTCGAGGCGCTCGAGACGTTCCTCGGGCGGCTGCACTGCGCCGCGCAGAACGCGGGCCTCGACTCGCTCATGGCCGCGGACCTGTCCTTCTCCCAGCTGCGGTCCCTGTTGGTGCTCGCGCAACGGGCCGTGCCCGTGCCGATCCACGAGCTCGCCGACGACCTGCGGCTGTCCGTCGCCAGCGCCGGCCGCAACGTCGACCAGCTCGCCCGCGCGGGACTGGTCAGTCGGCTCGAGGACGAGACGGATCGGCGGGTCAAGCTGGTCTCGCTCACCGCCGCCGGCCGGGAGCTCATCGCCGGCTTCCGCACCCAGCACCGTTCCTACGCGCTGGGCATCCTGCGGGCGATCGGGTCGGAGGACCGCCGCTGCCTGTTCACCGCGCTGCGCTCGATCAACTCGAAAATGACTGGCTGCGAACCGCACTTCGCAGCAAGCTCAGACCTCGCACCATCCGATTCACTCCAGGAGAGCTCCCGATGACAACCCCCAGCCCGGCCGCCGCGGCACCCCCCGACGGCGACAAGCTCGATGCCGGCGTTCTGAAGATCGCCGGCGTGGTGGTGCTCGGCGCCATCATGTCGATCCTCGACATCACCGTCGTCAGCGTCGCGCTGCCGACCTTCCAGACCGTCTTCGACGCCAGCTACGCCACCGTCGCCTGGACGATGACCGCCTACACCCTCGCGCTGGCGACGGTGATCCCGCTCACCGGCTGGGCGGCCGACCGGTTCGGCACCAAGCGCCTGTACATGCTGGCGCTGACCCTGTTCCTGCTCGGCTCCATCGCCTGCGCCATGGCCTGGAGCATCGGCTCGCTGATCAGCTTCCGCGTGCTGCAGGGCCTCGGTGGCGGCATGCTCATGCCGCTCGGCATGACGATCATGACCCGCGCGGCGGGCCCGCACCGGATCGGCCGCGTGATGGCCGTGCTGGGCGTGCCGATGCTGCTCGGTCCGATCGCCGGCCCGATCCTCGGCGGCTGGCTGATCGAGGTGGCCAGCTGGCACTGGATCTTCATCATCAACGTGCCGATCGGCATCGTCGCGCTGATCGCTGCGTGGCGCGTGCTGGAGAAGGACAACCCGACCCCGTCGGAGACCTTCGACTTCGTCGGCATGCTGCTGCTGTCGCCAGGCCTCGCGCTGTTCCTCTACGGCGTGTCGAGCATTCCGGGCGAGGGCACGTTCGCCTCGACCACCGTTCTCGTGCCGATCATCGCCGGCGTCCTGCTGATGGGCGGGTTCGTCTGGCACGCCCTGCGGCGCAAGGACCACCCGCTGATCGACCTGCACCTGTTCAAGCGCCGCCAGCTCAGCGTCTCGGTCATCACGATGTCGCTGTTCGCCATCGCGTTCTTCGGCTCGATGCTGCTGCTGCCGACGTACTTCATCCAGGTGCGGGACGCGACCACCCTCGAGGCCGGTCTGCTGCTCGCGCCGCAGGGTCTCGGCGCGATGCTGACGATGCCGATCGCCGGCCGGCTGACCGACAAGATGGGCCCCGGCAAGTTCGTGCTGGGCGGCCTGGCGCTGATCAGCGCCGGGATGGTGGTCTTCACCCAGATCACCGACACCACGCCGATCCCGCTGCTGCTCACCGCGCTGTTCGTGATGGGCATGGGCATGGGCATGACGATGATGCCGATCATGACTGCCGCGCTCGCGTCGCTGCGCAGGGCCGAGGTGGCCCGCGGCTCGACACTGATGAACATCATCCAGCAGTCGTCGGCCTCCATCGGCACGGCGGTGATGTCGGTGATCCTGACCGACCAGCTGCTGAACAAGCCGGCGGTGAACGCCGTGAAGGCCGCGCAGGTCGGATCCGAGCCAGGCGGCGAACCTGACTCCGCAGCTGATCGGCGAGGTGCCGGGACAGATGGCGGAGGCGTTCGCCACCACCTTCTGGGTGGCGTTGGTGCTGATCGTGCTGACGTTCATCCCGGCGTTCCTGCTGCCGCGCAAGGCGGTCGCGCCCGCGACCGAGGAGGCCGCGGCGCCGGTCGTCATCCACTGACAAGAGGTGCCCGACCACCGGTCGACACCGCTTGCGCACACGCCGGAACCGGCGATCCCTCGTCTGGGGTCGCCGGTTCCGGCGTTTCGCCTCCGCTCCGCCGCTGGTCCCGCCTGTGCCGCCGCAGGCTCGGCGGTCGCGGAATGCCAAGCCGAGGGCGCGGTCGGATCCGAACCTCTCGGTATCCTGAGGCACAACGGTCCACCTGTGAGGAGGCCGATCCATGTTCGGCCTGTCCTGGGGCCAGATCGCGATCATCGTCCTGGTCGCCGTGTTCCTGCTCGGCCCGGAGCGGATCCCGACCGCGGTGAGCTGGGTGATGACGACCCTGCGCAAGCTGCGCACGATGGCCGCCGGCGCGCAGGCGGAGCTGCGCAAGGAGATCGGTCCCGAGCTCGAGGAGCTGCGCCGTCAGGTCGCCGAGCTGCAGTCCCTCAAGGAGGTGCAGCAGCTGCGCGAGCTCCGGGACCTGCACCCGAAGCGGATCATCGGCAAGAACATCCTCGGTGACGAGTTCTCCGGCGGCATCGGTGGTTTCCTCGGCCTGAACGGCACGAACGAGCCCGGCGACCAGCCGGCGAACGGTTCGGCGCCGGAGCCGGCGCCGACCGCGAACGGGGCCGCGGACCCGTCCTCCTCGCCGGCGGCGAACGGCGCACCGGCGGCGAACGGCGCACCGGTGGCGAACGGCGGTGGCCCGGCGGCCGGCGCGGTCCCGAGCGGGAAGCACCCGGGCGCCGGCCAGGCCGCCGACGGAGCCGCCGCCGAGGCTGCGACGAACCAAGCGACCGCCGCGCCTGCGACCAACGGAGCGACCGCCGCGCCTGCGACCAACGGAGCGGCCGAACCGCCCGGACAGGTGCAGGCCGGCGCGTCGACCGCCGCGACGCCGTCCGCCGGCGCCCGCGCCGCGGCCCGCCTCCGTCCCGGCGGGCACGCCGCCGCCGTTCGACCTCGACGGCACCTGAGTCCGCGGCACCTGAGTCCGCCCGTGGCGCGGCGTGCCCGGCCGCCGGCCGGTAGTACGCGGTGGTCGTTCGGATGACGCTCGACGGTCATACGCACGACCGCGCGCTCATACCACCGGATCGACGGTCATACGCACGACGGCGCCGTCATACCGACGGTGCGTCAGGCATACCGGCCGCGTCCCGGCCGGGAGCGAAGGCGGGCGCGGAGGATCGAGGACGGCCGAGCGGCGAGTCGGCTCGAGTCAGATCAAGGCCCCAGCGCGGGCGGTCAGCGGCCGGCGGGGGAGATGCCGAGGGACATCCCGGCGAGCGGGCGGCTTCGCGCGGCGAGCGCGCCCGCCACGCCGCGCAGCGCCTCAGCGGCCGGGCTGGTCGGGTGGGAGAGCACGAGCGGCACCCCGGCGTCGCCCGCCGTGCGCAGGCCGACCTCCAACGGGATCTGCCCGAGCAGCGGGACCTCGGCGCCGACGGACCGGGTCAGCGACGCCGCCACCGCTGCCCCGCCGCCGCTGCCGAAGAGGTCGAGCACCGTGCCGTCGGGCAGTGTCATCGGCGACATGTTCTCCACCACGCCGACGATCCGCTGCCGGGTCTGCAGCGCGATCGCGCCGGCCCGCTCGGCGACCTCGGCGGCCGCGGTCTGCGGCGTCGTGACCACCAGCAGTTCCGCCGTCGGCACCAGCTGCGCGGTGGAGATGGCGATGTCGCCGGTGCCCGGCGGCAGGTCCAGCAGGAGCACGTCGAGGTCGCCCCAGAAGACGTCGGCGAGGAACTGCTGCAGCGCCCGATGCAGCATCGGTCCCCGCCACACCACGGGCGCGTTGCCGTCGACGAACATGCCGACGCTGATCACCTTCACGTCGTGCGACACCGGCGGCAGGATCATGTCGCCGACCCGCGTCGGGCGCCCCGTGACGCCCAGCATGCGCGGCACGGAGAAGCCGTACACGTCGGCGTCGAGCACCCCGACGGCCAGCCCGCGCTCGGCCAGCGCGGCGGCCAGGTTCACCGTCACGGTCGACTTGCCGACGCCCCCCTTGCCCGATGCGACCGCATACACCCTGGTCAGCGACTCGGGCCGGGCGAACGGGATGTCCTTGCTGGCACCGCCTTTGAGCTTGGTGCGCAGCTGCTCGCGCTGCTCGTCGGTCATCACGCCGAGCGTCAACCGGCAGTCGGTGACGCCGGGCACCGCGCGCACCGCCGCGGTCACGTCCCGGACCAGCGTGTCGCGCAGCGGGCAGGCCGCGATGGTCAGCAGCACGGTCAGCTCGACGACCCCGCCGGGCAGCACAGAGACCGCATCCACCATGCCCAGATCAGTGATGGGTCGGCGGATCTCGGGGTCCTTGACGGCCGACAATGCCGTGCGGACGTCCTCGACGGTGGGGGTCACTGGTCTCCTTCGACGGGCCTGCTCCGTGGCGTCCGACGCACCCTGGTGGGCGATTGCGTTCCCATCCTTCGCACACACTCCTGTGCCAGCATGGGATTGCTTTCTCAAGGAGATGATGCCTCGTGACCTCGCCGCTGAATTTTCGCGGTACGGCCGCCGTGCCCAACCTACCGACTCCGCCGACCGGCTTCGCGGTGGCCGCCTATCCGACATATGCGCAGGCCCAAGGGGCCGTCGAACATCTGATCAAGCACAACTTCGCGATCCAGGACCTCACCATCGTGGGTTCCGACCTGCAGATGGTGGAACGCGTCACAGGACGGCTCACGGCCGGCCGGCTGGCCGCGGCCGGTGCCGCCTCCGGCGCCTGGATGGGCCTGTTCGTCGGCCTGCTGATGGGGTTCTTCGCGCCCGTGCAGGGCGGCGTGGTGCTGCTGATCGTCGCGGCGGTGGCGATCGGCGCCGCGTTCGGTGCGGTGATGGGCTACCTGGGCTACTCGGTGGCCAGAGGCCGGCGGGACTTCACGTCGGCGTCGCAGGTCGTCGCCCGGCGGTACGACGTGCTGTGCCAGCCGCGGACGGCCGAACAGGCGCGCGATCTGCTGGCGAGGATGGAACTGGGGCAGCGGGGCTGACCCCGGGCCGGCTTCGGTGCCGGCCGCGGCATCAACCCCGCCACGAGACCCGCCTGAACCCGATCAGCTGGCCAGGGCCTTGGTCTTCAGGTTCTGGAACTCGTCCTGGGTGATGGTCCCGCTGTCGAGCAGCGCCTTGGCCTCCGAGATCTGCTCGGTCGCCGACTTCCCGGCGACCTCCCGGATGTACTGGTCGGTCTGCGACTTCGCCTGCTTCATCGCGGCCACCTGCCGCTCGGTCATGCTCCTGCCGCGGGCGATGATGTAGATCAGCGCGGTGAGGAACGGCAGGAAGATCAGGGCGATGATCCACAGTGCCTTCCACCAGCCGCTCAGCTCACGGTCGCGGAACAGGTCGCCGATGATGTGGAAAAGGATCATCAGGTACGCCGTGAAGCAGAAGATCCAGATGACGAGCCAGATGAAGCTCCAGAAATCACTCATGGGCGGTCCTTCGTGTCGACGACCGGGTCTCCGGTCGATGAGGCGTGTGCCGGCCGTCTGAGGACGACACGGGCGGTTCGGGCGCTGCGACGCCCAACCGGCGCGATACTCCCATTACTAGGCGTCCGAATCATGACAACGCACCGTCCGGAAGGGGTGAGTCCCGTCGCAGCCGTTCCAATTCGGTAACGGCGCGGTCGGATCGCCGGTGCCGGCGGCGTCCCCGCGGTGGTGTCCGGGATGCGCGGCGGGCCGGCGGCGGCCCGGCGAGGGCTAGAGCCAGCCGCGCCGGCGCAGCAGCAGGAACAGCAGCACGCAGACGCAGGCGATCAGCCCCAGGGCCATCGGGTAGCCGTACGTCCAGTCCAGCTCGGGCATGTTCTGGAAGTTCATCCCGTAGATGCCCGCGATCGCGGTCGGCACCAGGGCGATCGCCGCCCACGCGGAGATCTTGCGCATGTCGGCGTTCTGCTGCGTCGTCACCTCGGTCAGGGCGGCGCTGACCAGGGTGGTCAGCAGCTCGTCGTACCCGGTCACGCGCTCCGCGACGGCCGACAGGTGGTCCTCGACGTCGCGGAAGTACTCGCGGATCTCCGCCGGCACCAGCGGGTGCACGCCCTGGAACAGCGCCTTGAGCGGTGCCATCAGCGGCGTCACCGCCCGGCGCAGGCCCAGGATGGAGCGCTTGAGCAGGTAGATGTCCTCGACGTCGGTCGGCTTGGACGACGCGAAGACCGCGTTCTCCATCTCGTCGATGTCGTCCTCGACCTGATCGGCCACGGTGACGTACGCGTCGACCACACGGTCGGCGATCGCGTGCATCACCGCGGCCGGGCCGATGGCCAGCTGCTCCGGGTCGGCCTCGAGCGACGAGCGGACGGAGGTGAGCGGCGAGTGCGACCCGTGCCGGACGGTGACGATGAAGTCGGCGCCGATGAACACCATGATCTCGCCGTTCTGCACGATCTCGCCGACCTCGGACTGGTCCCCGCGGTCGACGTACTTGACCGTCTTCAGGACCAGGAACAGCGAGGTCGCGTACCGCTCCAGCTTCGGCCGCTGATACGCCTGGACCGCGTCCTCGACGGCCAGCTCGTGCAGCCCGAAGAGCGCGGCGAGCTCGGCCATCTGCGATTCGCTGGGTTCGTGCAGGCCGACCCAGACGAACCCGTCCTTGCGGGCGCGCACCAGCCGGACCGCGGCACCGGGGTCCGTGCAGTCGGGCACGCGGCGCCCGTCGATGTACGCCGCGCAGTCGACGATGGCGTCCGGCCGCGGCATGTCGGGCGCGGCCCCCGCCCGCCGCCGGCGGCGAGCGGTCGGCACGAGGGAGGGCAGCGAGGGCAGCGAGGGAAGCGATGGCATCGTCGGCCTCCTTCGTTCCGGTGATTCGCCCGTTCCGGTGATTCGCCGCCGGGCGTCCCGGACCGCAGGCCCGGCGGCGCCCGTGGCGACGTTACGCGCACGTGGGCGGCCGGCGCCGGGCCCGCGGGGCGGTCGTGGTGAGCCGGCGGCGTCCGCGCCGGAGCGCGGGGGAGGATGGCAGGCGATGAGCCCGCCCAGCGATCCCGCCGCCCCTGGCCAGCCGACCGGACCCGCTGGCAGGAACGGCCCGACCACCCGCGGCATCGACCTGCACGCGCACAGCAACGCGTCCGACGGCACGGACACCCCCGCGGAGCTCATGGCGGCCGCGTTCGCGGCCGGGCTGTCGGTGGTCGCGATCACCGATCACGACACCACCGGCGGCTGGGAGCCGGCGGCGGCCGCGCGGCCGGACGGCCTGACGCTGATCCGCGGCACCGAGTTCTCCACGAGCGTGCTCGTCGGCGACCGCAAGGTGAGCGTGCACCTGCTGGGGTACCTGTTCGACCCGGCGCACCCCGCGATCGTCGCCGAGCACGCGCGGCTGCGGGACGAGCGCCTGCATCGCGGGATGGCCATCGTCGAGCGGATGGTGACGGCGGGCGTGCCGATCAGCGCCTCGCAGGTGATGGAGATCGCCGGCACCGCCCCGGTCGGCCGGCCGCACATCGGTCGCGCCCTGGTGCAGTCCGGCGTGGTGTCGTCCGTCGACGAGGCCTTCGCCTCCTACCTCGCCGGGCGCGGCCCCTACTACGTGCCGAAGGCGGACACCGACCTGCGGACGGCGATCGGCATGATCGGCGCCGCCGGCGGCGTGAGCGTGATCGCCCACCCTCGGGCGCGCGGGGAGTACCGGGCCCTGAGCGCCGAGATGCTGCGCGAGCTGGCGGGTGTCGGGCTCGGCGGGCTGGAGGTCGCGCACCCCGACCACTCGGCCGAGGCCCGGGCGGAGTTGCGTGGCATCGTGGACCGGCTCGGTCTGGTGGGCACCGGGTCGTCCGACTACCACGGCGCGAACAAGACCCTCCGCCTGGGCCAGGAGCGCACCCACCCCGCGCAACTCGCGCGCATCGTCGCGGCGAGCAGCGGCGTCACGGCGCCCCTGGGGCCCGGGCCCGCGGCCGCGTGACGGCAGAGCCGGCGGGTCCGTCCCCGGTCCCCGGGCGCCCCGGCCCGGGTGCTCCGTCGGGGACGCCGCGCTGGCTGCGGGTACTCGACGGGGCGGCCGGCCTGGTCTCGGCCGGCCTGCTGGTCGTCGGTGCCGTGCTGCTCGTCGCGCAGCTGGCGGCGCCGGCGCTCTGGGCGACCTCCGACGTCGGCGAGGCCACCGGGCCCGGCTGGGATGCGGTCGCGGCGCACGTCGCGGTCGGCGCCGCGGGGGAGCTCGTCGCGCTGCTGCGCCGGCGGCCGCGCCGGTTCCCGCCGATCGGCGTACCCGCCATCGCCGCGGCCGCGGACGCCGCCGTCGTCGCCGCGGCCGTGGTCGTGCTGGCGTTGTCCTGGTGGCCGTGAGCGCCGCGTTGTTGACTGGGCCGCATGCCTGATCTCGCGAGCGCGGCCGGAGTCCGCACCCACTACACCGACCAGGGCTCCGGCGATGCGGTGGTGCTGATGCACGGCGGCATCTCCGGCGGGGACGCATGGCAGGGCGCCGTCGAGGCGCTCGTCGGCGGCTACCGGGTACTGGTGCCCGAGCGCCGGGGCCACGGCCACACCCCGGACGTCGACGGTGACTACACCTACCCGGCGATGGCCGACGAGACGATCGCCTTCCTCGACCAGGTGGTCGGCGGGCCGGCCCACCTCGTCGGGTACAGCGACGGCGGGATCGTCGCGCTGCACGTCGCGATCGCGCGCCCGGACCTCGTTCGGTCGCTCGTGCCGATCAGCACGAACTTCCACGTGGACGGCCTGGTCCCTGGCGTTCTGGAGGGGTGGGAGAGCGGCGATCCGAACGACGAGGCGATGGCGGGCATGCGCGAGGCGTACGCGGCGGTGTCACCGGACGGCGCCGATCACTGGCCGGTGCTGCTGCGCAAGGTCCTCCGCATGTGTATGACCGGACCGACGCTCACCGTCGAGGACCTCGCGCGGATCTCCGCGCCGGCGCTGGTGATCGCCGCCGACGACGACATGGTGGACCTGCGGCACACGGTGACGCTGTACGAGGCGCTGCCGGACGCCGAACTGGCGATCCTGCCGGGCACCTCGCACGCCCTCCCGGAGGAGCGGCCGGCCGACCTGCTTCGGCTGGTGGAGACGTTTCTGCGCGGTGACGCGCCGCCGCGGATGATGCCGATTCGCCGGGCGGGCCAGTTCGGCTAGCCGGACAGCCCCACCACGGTCCCACCGCGCACCTCGACGACCATGCTGCCGACGGCCGTGACGTCCACCCGACCCTCGTAGCCGGCCCGGTCGACCGGAATCACGGTCGGCACGATCCCAGGGTTGCCGTTCGACGCCGCCACCGAGGTCAGCCCGCCCCGGACCGGCAGCAGCACCTGGTCGCCGACGACGCCGGGCAGCCCGAGCACGTCGGGGGCCACCCAGGACAGACGCGGGTCCCGGACCTGGACGGTCTCCGGCTGGGCCGGCGTCGTCGCGGCCGAGCCCGTGGTCGCCGTCGGCAGTCCGACGGAGCCCGAGGTCGAGGTCCCGGCGAGCACACCGACGGTCGGCGGCTGCACGTTGCGGACGTCGAACGACGAGGACGTCGTCGATCCGGTCGTCGCGGTGGTCGGGGCGGGCGCGTCGATCTGCTCGCTCGCGACGGCGATCAGGTGGTCGCCGACCAGCGAGTACCGGGCGTCGCCGTTCCGCACGCTGGGCGTGATCCGGACCTCGGGCGTGTCGGGATCGTCGGCGGCGACGATCTGCTCGGCGGGCACGTCGACCGGCGTTCTGGACGTCTCCTGTCCGGCGGCGTCGTACACGACCACGGCCGGCAGGGGTGCGGCGACGAGCACCGCCACCCGATCGGCGGTGACGCCGACGATGCGCGCCGCGGGCGAGCCGGTGTCGATCCGCGCCCGCGGGTCGTGCTTGAAGACGTCCTGCCCGTCGGGCTTGTCCGGGGCGGAGTCCGGCGTCGCCCAGTTGATCACCACCTGGGCGTTCGGCCCGACGTCCGGGCAGTGCTCGACGGTGGCGAACTGCTCGTCGGACAGGCCGATGTCGGTGAAGGCGCAGTCCGGCTGCGGGTTGGTCGGCTTCGGCGGGTTGGGCTGGTCGCCGTACTGGATGGTGCGCACCAGATCGTCCCGCCACAGCTCGACCAGCGACGGGCCCATCCACGCGGCGTAGGGACCACCGAAGGCGAGGCCCCCGGCCGGCTGGTTCGGGCTGGTCCGGTAGCGGTGCCGCTCACCGGTGTCCGGATCGAGAAGCATGACCTGCGAGCAGAAGTCGTTGATCTCGGAGACGACCATGATGCCGCGGACCTTGCCCCGCTTGGTCACCCCGGAGGCGTCGGTGTCGCCGGAGCCGACCGCGCAGAGCGGCGCGTTCGACCGCCCGTAGGACCAGCGCGCCTCGCCGGTGACGGCGTCGTGCCCGGTCACCGAGGTCGCATCCGCGGTGACGACCACCCCGTACGGGGAGGCGACCGCCCCGAGCTCGGGATCGGTGGCCAGCGACCAGCTCTGGGTCAGCGCGGACGGCAGCGCGCTCGGCGACTCCGGCGCCGGCACCGCCGACCCGGTCTGCGACGACGTGGCCCTCGCGTCGCTGCGCAGGTAGACGACCACGGCGGCGAGGATCACCAGCACGGCGATCGCCGCGGCGACGATGCGGTCGATCCGCCGCCGCCGGGCGGTCTCCATGGTCACCGGGCGAGCGTACGCAACGCGACCGAGCGCTTCGTGCGAGCGATCGCGAGCCGCGGCCGTCGGAATCCGCGTGCGGCGGCGGCGACGTCGGCGGCTACTCGGCCTGCTCCGCGCCGGCGGGGGCGGTCGCGGCCGAGCCGCCGCGCGTGCGTCGCCGGCGTCGCCGCCGGGGAGCGCTCTCCCCGCCGGCCTGCTCGCCCGCGTCCGGACCGTGGGCCGGGGCCGAGTTCTCACCGCTCGCCGCGTGCTGGCCACCGTGGCCGCCGCGGGTGCGGCGGCGCGGCCCGCGCTCGCCGCGCGATGAGGACGCGCCGGTGCCCGATCCCGATCCGCCGCCGCGGCCCGATCCCGATCCGCCGCCGCGCCGGCCGCGACCCGTCTCGCCGAGATCCTCGACCTGCTCGGCGCCCAGCCCGGCACGAACCTGCTGCGCCCGCGGCAGCCGTCCGGTCACGCCGTCGGGGATGCCGAGCTCCTCGAAGAAGTGCTTCGACGTCGAGTACGTCTCGGCCGGGTCGGGGATGCCGAGACCGAGCGCCTCGTTGATCAGGTTCCAGCGCGGCACGTCGTCCCAGTCGATGAACGACACCGCCACGCCGGTCTTGCCGGCGCGCCCGGTGCGGCCGATGCGGTGGATGTAGGTCTTCTCGTCCTCGGGGCACTGGTAGTTCACGACGTGGGTCACGTCGTCCACGTCGATGCCGCGCGCGGCGACGTCGGTGGCCACCAGCACGTCGACCTTGCCGGACCGGAAGGCCCGCAGCGCCTGTTCCCGCGCGCCCTGGCCGAGGTCGCCGTGCACCGCGGCCGCCGCGAACCCGCGATCGGTCAGCTCGTCGGCGACCTTCGCCGCCGTGCGCTTGGTCCTGGTGAAGACCATGGTCAGGCCGCGACCGCGGGCCTGCAGCACGCGCGCGAGCATCTCGACCTTGTCCATCGCGTGCGCCCGGTAGACGAACTGCGTCGTGGTCTTGTGCACCGCGCTCTCGGCCGGCAGCTCGGCGCGGATGTGCATCGGCTGCGCCATGAACGAGCGCGCCAGGGTCAGGATGGGCCCCGGCATGGTGGCCGAGAAGAGCATCGTCTGCTTGACGTCGGGCAACATGCCCAGCACGCGCTCGATGTCCGGAAGGAACCCCAGGTCGAGCATCTCGTCGGCCTCGTCCAGCACCAGCCCGGAGACTCCGCCCAGGACGAGGTGGCCGGAGTTCGCGAGGTCGAGCAGCCGGCCGGGGGTGCCGACCACCAGGTCGACGCCGGCGCGCAGCGCCGCGATCTGCGGCTCGTACGCGCGGCCGCCGTACACGGAGGTGACGGCCAGATCCAGGTACTTGGCCGCGTCGTGCAGGTCGCGGGTGACCTGCACGCAGAGCTCGCGGGTGGGCACCATCACCAGCACCCGGGGCGAGCGGCCCTCGGCGCGGCGGGACTTGCGGCGCGACCGGGACCGCCGGCCGCCCGTCTGCGCGGAGCCGGCGGGGACGGCCTCGTCGCCGGACGAGGACTCGGGTTCAGCATCGACACCAGGCTCGACACCGGACTCGGGAGCGGATTCCGATGTGCCGTCCGCGATCTCCGGGACGTCGGCGGCGAGCCGCTGCAGCAGCGGCACGCCGAAACCGAGCGTCTTGCCCATGCCGGTGCGCGCCTGGCCGATCAGGTCCGCGCCGGACAGCGCGATGGGCAGCGTGAGCGCCTGGATGGCGAACGTGCGGACGATGCCGAACTCCTCGAGCGCGCGCACGATGCGCGGGTCGACGCCGAGCTCGGCGAAGGTGGGGGCCTGGTCCTCGACGGGGGCGTCGGCGGCCAGCGGGTGTGATCGAGCGGCGTCCTCCGGATCGATGGCCGCGTCGGCGATCACGCCGTCCGGGTCCTCGATCTGGGCGCCCTCGATGGGGGTGGTGGTCATCTGGAGTGTGGTGCCTTCCTCGGATCGCGCGCGATTCGCAGCAGGCTCCGAAACGAGGCAGGTCCTGGACTCTCGACCTGATTCGCGAGGGCCGAGGCCGGCGATCGGCCGGCGGCCGATGCGGTCCAGGGGCGACGCGCGCACACTGTGACGGCGCCGAAGAGCGCCGTCCTGACCCCTAGTTTACCTGGTGGCGGGGGCGCTCCCGGGATCTGCGACCTCTAGGCTCGGCGCAGGTCGAGTGAGAGGGCGTGTCGGACAGGATGACCAACGCGCAGCAGCAGGCGTCGCAGCACCAGCCGCCGGAAGCCGCCGTGACGGACCTGCTGGGCGTTCTCGCGTACGGCGAGCTGTCCGCGTTCGACCGGATGGCGGCCGACGCCCGGTACGCGCCGACGCTGTCCGGCCGGGTGGCGCTGTCCTACATGGCGACCGCCGAACTCGGGCACTTCCGGGCGCTGGCCGAGCATCTGCAGGAGCGGGGGATCGCCGTCGAGGACGCGATGGCCCCGTTCGTCGCGCCGTTCGACGCCTTCCACGACTCGACCGCCCCGCACACCTGGCTCGAGTCGCTGGTCAAGGCGCACGTCGGCGACGGGCTGGCCGCCGACTTCTACCGCGAGATCGCCGAGTGGCTCGATCCCGTCACCCGGGACCTGGTGTTCCAGGTGCTCAGCGACTCCGGTCACTCGGCGTTCGCCGTACGCGAGGTGCGCAAGGCGTGCCAGGCGGACCCGCGGCTCGCCGGACCGCTCGCGCTCTGGGGGCGGCGCCTGCTCGGCGAGGCGCTCACCCAGGCCCAGTTCGTCGTGGCCGATCGGGACACCCTGGCCGAGCTGATCGTCACCGGCTCCGGCGACCTGGCCGGCATCGCCGCCCTCTTCCGGCGGCTGCAGATGGGGCATTCGGAGCGGATGAAGTCGCTCGGCCTGGCCTGATCGACGGGATTCCCGACTCCGAACCGCGTCGGGATGTCGAGAACGCACGACGGGCGCCGACGTCCGGGTGAGCGGCGCCCCCGGGGTGCCCCCGATCGAGAATGCCGAGGTGGATGCGATGACGCAGCCGACTCTCCCGCACCCGACGGTCCTGATGGACGGCATCGCCATGGGCGAGTCGCCGCGCTGGTACGAGGGTCGGCTGTGGTTCGCCGACTGGGGCGCGCAGCAGCTCGTCGCGGTCGACGAGTCCGGCGCGAGCGAGGTGATCGCCGAGGTGCCGTCGCTGCCGTTCTGCATCGACCCGCTGCCCGACGGCCGGCTCGCGGTGGTGTCCTCCGAGCGGCGAGCGCTCCTCGTGCTCCAACCGGACGGTGCGCTGGCACCGCTCGCCGATCTGCGGGCGGTGTCGGACCGGCCGTGGAACGAGGTCGTCTCTGCCGGGCGCGGCGCCGTCTACGTGAACGGCATCGGGTTCGAGTTCGGCGAGGAGGAGCCCGGCCCGGGGGTGATCGCGCTCGTCACGGCGGACGGCTCGGTGCGCGAGGTGGCGGGCGACCTGGCCTTCCCGAACGGGATGGCCGTGACGCCCGACGCCCGGACGCTCATCGTCGCGGAGTCCTACGGCGCCGGTCTGACGGCTTTCGACATCGAGCCCGACGGGGGTCTGACGCGTCGGCGCGTCTGGGCGGACCTGCGCGGGGACAATCCCGACGGGATCTGCCTGGATGCGGAGGGCGCGGTCTGGTACGCGAGCGTGCCCGGCGCCCGATGCGTGCGCGTCCGCGAGGGTGGGGAGGTGCTGCAGACCGTCGAGGTCGACCGCGCCTGCTTCTCCTGCGCGCTCGGCGGCGCCGCCGGCCGCACGCTGTTCGTCGTCGCCGCCCGCTGGCCGGAGGCGATGGACCCGGCCGGCCCCCGGACCGGCCGGCTGCTGACCGCGCCCGCGCCGGCGCCGGCGGCCGCCCGCCCGTCGTGACCGGGCCGCTCGCCGCGAGTGATCGCGGCCGGATCTCGCGTCCCGAGCGCCGCTGGGCGCGGCAGCGGTCCGGTCGACGACCCGCGGCACCGGGGCGTGCGGGACGCGGGCGCCCGCCGGGCACGATGGCGCTCATGAGTGCGGAGGCGGGCGAGGCGGACGGGTTCGTCAAGCGGCGCGTGCACGGGCCGGGATTCTTCGCGTGGGAGGCCGCCGGCCTGCGGTGGCTGGGCGAGGCGAGCGCGGACGGGGGCGCGCGGGTCGTCGGGGTCAGGGCGGCCGACGAGAACCACATCGAGCTCGACCGAGTCGCCGGCGCGCCCGCCACCCCGCGCGCCGCCGAGGAGTTCGGGCGCGCGCTCGCCGTCACCCACGCCGCGGGGGCGGGTGCGTTCGGGGTGGGCCCGCCGGGCTGGCGCGGCGGTGGCTACATCGGCCGCCAGGTGTTGCCGCTGGAGGCGTTCGGGCACTGGGGCGAGTGCTACGCCGAGCTGCGGCTGCTGCCGTACGCGCGGGCGGCGCGCGACGCCGGCACCCTGGACGGCGGCGGCGTCGCCCTGGTCGAGCGGGTGTGCGCGCGGCTCGCCGCCGGCGAGTTCGACGACGGCCGCCCGCCCGCGCGGATCCACGGCGACCTCTGGGGCGGCAACCTCCTGTACGCATCGACCGGTGCCGTGCTCATCGACCCGGCGGCGCACGGCGGGCACGGCCAGACCGACCTGGCGATGCTGGCGCTCTTCGGCACGCCGCACCTGGAGCGGGTCGAGGCCGCCTACGCCGAGGCGGCGCGGCTGCCCGCCGGCTGGCCCGAGCGCACGGGCCTGCACCAGCTGCACCCGCTGCTCGTCCATGCGGTCACGCACGGCCCGAGCTACGGCCACGAGGCCGTTCGGGTAGCCCGGCGCTACGCCTGACCGGACCGGAGACGGGACGCCGGATCCCGCCGGTCGGGACCGCCGGCCGGCGCCCCGGTCACCCGGCCAGGGCGGTCCGGCATCGGTCGTTCGCCGCGCGAATGTCCGCGCGGCGGCCTGTCGTCGCCGGGTGGCATGCTCCAGCCCATGACGATCGGGGCGCCGCGGGCGATTCGCGCCGCGGTGATCATCGGCACTGCGGCGATCTCCGGCACCGCGACCGGCACCGCCGCATCCACCGGCACCGCCCCATCCACCGGCACCGCCGCGGCCACCGGCGGCCGCCCGTGACGACCGCCGCGGTCACCGCGACGTCGATCAAGCGGACCTACTACCTCCTGCAGTTCGGCAACACGCTCGCCGCCTCGCTGATCTGGGGCATCAACACGATCTTCCTGCTCGACGCCGGCCTGTCGAACCTCGAGGCCTTCACCGCCAACGCGTTCTTCACCGCAGGCATGGTGCTGTTCGAGGTGCCGACCGGTGTCGTCGCCGACATGTGGGGCCGGCGGATCTCCTTCCTGCTCGGCACGATCACCCTCGCCGCGACGACGGCGCTCTACCTGTTGCTGTGGCAGATCCAGGGGCCGTTCTGGCAGTGGGCCATCGTCTCGCTGCTCCTCGGTCTGGGCTTCACGTTCTTCTCCGGCGCGGTGGAGGCGTGGCTGGTCGACGCGCTGGCCACCACGGACAACCAGGCGACCCTGGAGTCGGTGTTCGCCCGCGGCCAGGTGATCAGCGGCGTCGGCATGTTCATCGGCGCCATCGGCGGCGGCTACATCGCCCAGCTGACGAACCTCGGCGTGCCGTTCCTGGTGCGCGCCGGCGTGCTCGTCGTGATGTTCGGGGTCGCGTTCTTCCTGATGCGCGACATCGGCTTCACGCCGAGACGCGACGGCCGGCCGCTCGCCGAGATGGGCGTGATCGTCCGCAGGTCGGTCGAGTACGGCTGGCACGTCCCGGCGGTGCGGTACCTCATGGTGGCCGGGGTGTTCACCGGTGGCGTCGGGATCTACATCTTCTACGCGCTGCAGCCGTACCTGCTCGAGCTCTGGGGGGACCCGGACGCCTACGGGATCGCCGGTCTGGCCGCCGCCGTCGTGGCCGGTTCCCAGATCGTCGGCGGTGCGATCGCACCGTGGGTCCGGGGGATGTTCCGGCGACGCACGTCGGCGCTCCTGCTGGCGGAGATCCTCGGGGTGGTGGTCGTGCTGCTCGTCGGCGTGGTCGCGAACTTCTGGGCGGCCGTCGTGCTGATCGTGCTGTGGGCGCTGCTGTCCGCGATGGCGCTGCCGATCCGGCAGGCGTACCTGAACGGCCTGATCCCGTCCCAGCAGCGGGCGACGATCCTCTCGTTCGACTCGCTGGTGAGCTCGACCGGCGGCGTGGTCGCGCAGCCGATCCTGGGACGCACCGCCGACGTCTGGGGGTACCCGACCTCCTACCTGATCGGAGGCGTGATCTCGGCGTTCGCGGTGCCGTTTCTGGCGCTGTCCCGCCGGCAGCACAGCCCGGCCGACCTCGGCGACGACGCGTCCCCGGCGGCACCGTCCAGCCCCGCGTCCGCGGAACCCGCCGACGGCTGACCGCGGCGCTGCGGCCGCCACCGAGGAGCCGATCGGGGTGCGGGTCCGGGTCCGGCTACGCAGCCCGGTTCGGCCTGAAGAAGCGCCGCGCAGACGGAGGCACCAGGATGGGAGGGCGGCCCATCGGCGCGGCGACGCGAGGCCTGGCGTGACCCCCGCACTGAAGGGGCGCGCGCCCGGCGCGGACCCGGAACCGGACCGGCGGACCGGCACCTCCCGGTACAGGTGACGACGCGGATGGAGGAACACCGAGCATGTTCTCGCGTATTGCGGTGGTCAACAGGGGCGAGCCGGCGGTCCGGCTGATCCGGGCGGTTCGTGAGTTGAACGCCGAGTTCGGTTATGGGATCAAGGTTGTCGCCCTGAATACGCGCTCCGAGAGCGGTGCGCTGTTCGTCCGTTCGGCGGACGAGTCGGTCATCCTGCGGGAGAAGGGCGACCTGGGCAGCCCCTACCTGGACCACGCCGAGCTGGAACGGGCGCTGAAGGAGTCCGGGGCCGACGCCGCCTGGGTCGGCTGGGGGTTCGTCGCCGAGGATCCGGCGTTCGCGGAGCTGTGCGCGCGGATCGGGGTGACGTTCATCGGCCCGCCGCCGGAGGCGATGCGCCGGCTCGGCGACAAGGTCGAGGCGAAGTACCTGGCCGAGGCCACCGGGGTGCCGGTGGCCCCGTGGAGCGGCGGCCCGGTGGAGACGATGGAGTCCGCGCTCGAGCACGCGCGGGCCATCGGTTACCCGATGATCCTCAAGGCGCGCAGCGGCGGCGGCGGGCGCGGCATCCGGATGGTCTTCGAGCCGGGCGAGCTGGAGGAGGCCATCGAGCGCACCCAGTCGGAGGCGCAGAAGGCGTTCAACGACCCGGTCATCTTCATGGAGAAGCTGGTCCAGGGCGGCCGGCACATCGAGGTGCAGATCATCGCCGACAACTACGGCAACGCCTGGGCGCCCGGGGTCCGCGACTGCTCGATCCAGCGGCGGAACCAGAAGCTGATCGAGGAGTCCGCCTCGCCGGCGCTGACCAGGGAGCAGTCCGACGAGTTGGCCAGGGGCGCGATCGCGCTGGTGACGGAGGCCGGCTACCGCGGCGCGGGCACCGTCGAGTTCCTCTACCAGCCGCAGGAGAAGACCTTCGCGTTCCTGGAGGTGAACACCCGGCTGCAGGTCGAGCACCCCATCACGGAGGCGTCCACCGGTTTGGACCTGGTGAAGCTGCAGATCCTGGTGGCCGACGGGTACCGGCTGGAGGGTGATCCGCCGCCGATCTTCGGGCACGCCATCGAGGCCCGGCTGAACGCGGAGGACGCGGACAACGGGTTCGCGCCGTCCCCCGGTGTCGTCGAGCTGCTCACGCTGCCCGTCGGTCCCGGCATCCGGGTGGACACCGGCATCGCCACGGGGGATGCGATCTCGCCCGACTACGACTCGATGGTCGCGAAGATCATCGCGTGGGGCCGGGACCGGCCGGAGGCGATGGCCCGGCTGCGGGTGGCGCTGCGCGAGACCACCGTCGTGGTCAGGAACGGCACCACGACGAAGTCGTTCCTGCTGGAGCTGCTGGATCACCCCGAGGTGATCAACGGCACCGCGGACACCGGGTGGTTGGACCGGGCGGGGCTGACCGAGCAGGCCAGGGTCGCAGAACACGCCGACGCCGCGCTGCTGTTCGTGGCCGCGGACGTGTACGAGACCGAGGAGAACCTGGAGCGCGAGGCGTTCTTGCGCTCCGCGCGCGGCGGCCGGCCCCGGGCCAGCCACACGGTGGGTCGCGAGGTCGAGCTGGGGTATCAGGGTCAGACCTACACGCTGGTCGTGGCGCAGATCAGCCCGCGCCGGTACCGCATCGAGGTCGCCGGGACGGTCGTCGAGGTCGAGGTGGAGCGGCTCTCCCGGTACGAGAGCCGGCTGACGGTGGCGGGCCGGCGGCACCACGTGGTGGCGTCCAGCAGCGCCGCGGGCTACCTGGTCGAGGTCGACAGCGTGAGCCACCGGGTGAGCCGGGACGAGGGCGGTGTGGTCCGCTCGCCCGCTCCGGCGGTGGTGGTCGCGGTGCGGGCGGCCGCGGGCACGGACGTCGAGGCGGGGGATCCGGTGCTGATCCTCGAGAGCATGAAGATGGAGACGCCGGTCAAGGCTCCCTACGCGGGCCGGGTCCGCGAGATCCTCGTCGGCGTCAACTCGCAGGTGGACGCGGGCGGTGCGCTGCTGCGCATCGACCGGATCGAGGAGGAAGGGGTCGCGACCGCGAGCAAGCCGACCGTGGAGTTCGCCGGCGACGCGGTCGAGGAGCCGTCGGATCCGCGGGCGCAGGCCTTCGCCGACCTGGCCGCGATGCGCGCGCTGATCATGGGCTTCGACGTCAGCGGGGAGCGTGCGCGGTCGGTCTGGACGAGCTACGACACGGTGCGCTCGCAGGTTCCGATCGACGACGACGCGCTGCTGAACGCGGCGCTGGACGTGCTGGAGACGTACGCCGATCTCGTCGAGCTGTCGCGGAACCGCCCGGCCGGCGAGGAGGAGTCCGGCGACGAGCGGGTGCACAGCCCGCGCGAGTTCTTCCACTCCTACCTGAAGTCGCTGGACGTGGACCGGGAGGGGCTGCCGGAGGGATTCCGCGCGCGGCTGAGCAAGGTCCTCGCCAACTACGGGGTGACGGACCTCGAGCCGAGCGACGCGTTGGAGGAGGCCGTCTACCGGGTGTTCCTGGCGCAGGAGCGGGCAACCGATCAGATCCCGATCGTGGCCGGGCTGCTCGAGCGGTGGCGCACCCGCGCTGCCGACATGAGCGAGCAGGTGCAGCGCCGGGTCGGTGAGGTCGTCGAGCGGCTGGTGGTCGCGACGCGGCTGCGCTACCCGCTCGTCGGCGACCTGGCCAGGAGCATCCGGTACGAGGTGTATGAGCGACCACTCATCGAGGGCGCCCGCGAGAAGCTGTACGCCTCGATCCGCGAGGATCTGGCGCAGCTGGCCGCCGACCCGGCCGGCGCGCGGCGGGAGGAGCGCATCGCGGCCCTGGTGGCCAGCTCCGAACCGGTGGTCCGGCTGATGGCCGAGCAGCTGCTGACCCACGGGGGCGGCATCGCACCGATGCTCGAGGTGATGAACCGGCGCTACTACAAGATCCGCACCCTGGAGCACGTCGAGCTCGAGACGATCGGCGGAAACCCCGGGCTGACGGGCGATTTCGAGCTCAGCGGGGACCGGCTGTACCTGCTGTCGACGGTGGCGAACCACGCCGACCTGGCCGGTGCCCTCGACGCGATCAACCAGCGGGCCGACCAGGTTCCGTCGCCGCAGAACCTGGTGACCGACATCTACCTGGCATGGCCGGACGCGCCGGAGGATCCCGACCGGATCTCCACCGAGCTGCAGGCGGCGCTGCAGGACTACGGAACCATCGCGGGCGGCCGCCGGGTCACCGTGACGGTGTGCTTGAACACCGAGGCACCGGACGTCCTGCAGTTCACCTTCCGCCCGACGGGCCGCGGCCTGGCGGAGGAACGGGTCATCCGCGGCATGCACCCGCTGACCGGTCAGCGGCTGGACCTGTGGAGGCTGAAGAACTTCAAGGGCACCCGGCTGCCGGCGGCCGAGGGCACGTACCTGTTCCACCTGGTGGCACCCGACAATCCGGCCGACGAGCGGCTCGTCGCGCTGGCCGAGGTGCGGGACGCCACCCCGCTGCGGGACGCCGACGGCAACGTCACGTCGTTCCCCGTCGCGGAGCGGGTGCTCGCTTCCTGCCTGGAGTCGATCCGGCGCGCGCAGGCGGGCCGGCGCAACCGCCTGGACAACAATCAGGTGTTCCTGCACGTGTGGCCGCCGCTGGAGGTGCCGCTGACGGACCTGGCCGGGTTCGCGCAGACCAGCGCGCCGCTGACGCTGGGCACCGGGCTGGTCGGGTTCACCGTGCTGGCCCGGCACCGGCAGCAGGACGGGTCGCTCAAGGACGTGGCGATCCGGTTCAGCTACCAGGCAGGGGCCGGCGTCCAGGTATCGGTGACGGACCCGCCGACCGAGCCGCTCGCGCCGCTGGACGAGTACACCCAGAAGGTGCAGCGCTCGGCCGCCCGCGGCACCGCGTATCCGTACGAGATCGTGCCGCTGCTGACCGGCGCGAACGGCACCTTCACCGAGTACGACTTCGACACCAACGGCACGTTCGCGCCCGTCGATCGCGGGCCGGGGCTGAACAAGGCCGGCGTGGTGGCCGGCGTCGTCACCACCCCGACCGAGCGGTACCCGGAAGGCATGACGCGGGTGGCGCTGTTCGGCGACCCGACCAAGGCGCTCGGCACGGTCGCGGTGGCCGAGTGCGCGATCGTGGTCGCGGCCATCGACCTGGCCGAGGAACTCGGCGTTCCGGTCGAGTGGTTCACCCTGTCGTCCGGCGCCAAGATCTCGATGGACAGCGGCACGGAGAACATGGACGGGGTGGCCCGGGCGCTGCGCCGGCTCATCACGTTCACCCAGGGCGGCGGCGAGGTGAACATCATCGTCTCCGGCATCAACGTCGGCGCGCAGCCGTACTGGAACGCCGAGGCGACGATGCTCCAGCACACCAAGGGCATCCTGATCATGACCCCGGAGAGCGCGATGGTGCTCACCGGCAAGATCTCGCTGGACTACTCCGGAGGCGTGTCGGCGGAGGACAACTTCGGCATCGGCGGGTACGACCGGGTGATGGGCCCGAACGGCGAGGCCCAGTACTGGGCGCCGAACCTGTCCGCGGCCTGCGAGATCCTGTTCGCCCACTACGACCACGCCTACGCGGCTCCGGGCGAGCGGTACCCGCGGCGGGCCGAGACCGCGGACCCGCTCGACCGCGACGTCCGCGAGTTCCCGCACGTGCACCCGGACAGCCCGTTCACCACGGTCGGCGAGATCTTCGCCGAGGAGACCAACAAGGACCGCAAGAAGCCGTTCGACATCCGCCAGGTGATCAACTCGATCGTCGACCAGGACCACGAGACGCTCGAGCGCTGGGCGGGGATGGCCGACGCGGACACGTCCGTGGTGGTGGACGCGCACCTCGGCGGCTACCCGGTCAGCATCGTCGGCATCGAGTCCAGGCCCATCGCCCGGCGGGGGTATCTGCCCGCCGACGGTCCCGACCAGTTCACCGCGGGCACGCTGTTCCCGAGCTCCAGCAAGAAGACCGCCAGGGCGATCAACGCGGCGTCCGGCAACCGGCCGCTCGTGGTGCTCGCGAACCTGTCCGGGTTCGACGGCTCACCGGAGTCCCTACGCAACACCCAGCTGGAGTACGGGGCCGAGATCGGCAGGGCCATCGTCAATTTCGACGGCCCGATCATCTTCTGCGTGATCTCCCGCTATCACGGCGGGGCGTTCGTCGTGTTCTCCGGCGCGCTCAACGACAACATGGAGGTCATCGCGGTCGAGGGCTCGTACGCCTCGGTCATCGGCGGCGCCCCCGCCGCCGCCGTCGTGTTCACCAGGGACGTCAACACCCGCACCGGCAACGACCGGCGGATCAAGGACCTGGAGCAGCAGATCGCCGAGGAGACCGACGAGGCGCGGCGCGGACAGCTCCGGGTCGAGCTGGCCGACCTCCGCGCCACCGTGCGCAGCGAGAAGCTCGGCGAGGTCGCGAACGAGTTCGAGCAGATCCACAACATCCAGCGCGCCCAGGAGGTGGGCTCGGTGCACACCATCATCCCGGCGGCGCAGCTGCGGCCGTACCTCATCGAGGCCGTGGAGCGCGGGATGGCACGGACCGGCGGCGCACCGGTGCTCACCGCCGCGACCTGAGCCCCCCGGAGCCGCGGATCCGGCTGGGCGCGCTGTCGCGGGACGAAACCCGCGACGCTCAGCCGGATCCCGCGACGCAGCCCAGGACGGCGAGTGCGGGCGGTGCCTGCGCCATCGGTGCCATCTCGACGGCGTACCCCGAGTCCGGCCGCGCGTCGGGCGCGGTGAGCCGGATCGCCGCGAGATTGAGCGGGTAGACGGGCGAGAAGGTCGTCGGCTGACCCATCGCCCAGACGCCGACCTCCGACTCGTCGGTCAGGGTGACGAAGCGGGCGGCGAGAACGTAGTTCGGGAAGTGCCGGTATGCCCCGTCCGGCGTCGTCACGCTGACCATCTGCGCCGCGGCGAGTGCGCCCTGCTGCGGGATGACCGCGTCCACCGCGGCGATCGCGCGCTCGGACGCGGGGCGGCACGGCCAGACGTCCGGTGCCGGGCCCGCCGGGCGGTCGCCGCCGAGCGGGTACGTGCAGCCGCAGAGGATCGTCAGGAGCGCGCAGCCCCAGGCGATCCGCGAGAGCCGCATGACGTCAGTCTGAGCCGCGAGCGGTGCCGCCGCCACAGCCGGGGCGCAGGGCCGCACATGTCGCTCAGCGCAGCGGCCGCCGGCTCCTGGCCCACGACGTCGTCTCCACGATCGCGACGAACCCGGCCGCGACCAGGATCATGCCGGGCACCATCATCACGAGTTTTCCCCAACCGCCCGCGATGTCGGGAGTCACCCCGATGAGCGCCAGCGTCCCCCCGGCGATGATCGCGAGCGCGCCGATCGCGCGGATGACCCAGTCCCGGTTGGCGGTCCGGCGGCGCGCCGGGGCCGCCGCGGCGGACGGTGCCGAGGCGGGGACGTGATGCCGCTTCTTCTTCGACGTCACGACGCGGTCCGGCCCGCTCGGGTCGTGGGCTGCTGCGGGCGTGCGGGCATCATCCGCCGAGTATCGCCGACCGAGTGCCGCGGCGGCGAGGTGCTCCGCTGGCCGGAATCCGGCGCCGCGGTGTCCGCACACCGCGCAGCGGAGCAGGCGAGTCGAAAAGTCGTGCCCATCCGGAGCTTTCGGAACTCCTGCGCCCCGTTCCGCACAGCCGGACGTGCTGCTCGGCCGGCCCGAGCGCGCAACCTCGAACGATTTGACCATCGTGGTGCGGGATGGCAAGGTTTGCCTACCCTAATACGGAGAGTGCCATGAACCTGCGACGCCTCAGCGTCCTGCTCGCAACGGCCGCGGTCGTGCTCGTCGGCTGCGGCTCCACCTCCGGCGGCTCCGACGCGGGCGCGTCGGCCGCGTGGACGTACGCGTCCGGCGACGGCAGGACGTACACCGCCGACGAGGTACCGAAGCGGATCATCGCGCACGCCTACGCCGCCAAGGCCCTGATGAGTTACGGGATCAAGCCGGTGGCGATCTACGCTGACGGGCCGGTCAAGGACGACGTCGGGTTGCAGGGCGTCGACTTCGGCGGTGTCGAGATCCTCAGCGAGGAATGGGGTGTCATCGACGTCGAGAAGGCCGCGACGCTCGACCCCGATCTCGTGGTCGGCGACTGGTGGCCCGCCGAGAACGCGTACTCGGGGATGGAGGGCGGCGTCGAGGAGTCCAGCAAGAAGCTGGCGGATCTCGCGCCGGTCGTGGGGCCGTCGCAGGGCGACTCCATCGTCGAACTGGTCGAGGGGTATGCCGGGCTGGCGCAGACCCTGGGTGCCGACACCGCCGTCATCGAGGCGCAGCGCGCCGACTTCGCGGCCGCGCTCGAGGAGTTCAAGGCCGCGGCGGCGGCGAAGCCGGACCTGACCGCGCTCGCGATCAGCCCGTACGAGGAGACGTACGCGGTCGCGGTGCCGCAGTACGCCCCCGAGCTCCTCGACCTGCAGAGCTGGGGCCTCGGGGTGATCAACCCGACCACGCCCGACGCCGACTTTCCCTACTGGGAATCGCTGAGCTTCGAGAACGCGGACACCTACCAGCCCGACGTGCTGCTCTTCGACGACCGCAACTACCCGGGGAACCGGCAGACGCTGGAGGAGCAGCCCATCGCGCCGAGCATCAAGGCCTTCGCGGCCGGATCGTTCACCACCTGGCCGGCGTACTGGTTGCACACCTACCCGGACTACGCCGAGCAACTGAAGGCCCTCACGGCGTTCGTCACCGGCGCGGACGACACCGTCGGCGCCTAGATGGCCGTTGCGCAGTCGCCGCCGGCGGGGCGGTACCGGCGGTCGCGGGCACGCCTGGGGCTCGCGGGCGGCCTGATGCTCGCGGCCGCGGCCCTCGTCGTGCTGTGCTTCGCCAGCATCGCGCTCGGCTCCCGGTCGATCACCCCGGGCACCGTGGTGACCGCCTTCGCGGCGTTCGACCCGACCTCGACGGATCACTCGGTGATCCGCGACATGCGGGTGCCGCGCACGATTCTCGGCCTGGCCGCGGGGATGGCGCTGGCGCTGTCCGGTGCGCTGCTGCAGGGCGTCACGCGCAACCCGCTGGCCGACCCCGGGGTGATGGGCCTCAACGCCGGCGCGGCCGTGGCGATCGTGGTGTCGATCATGACGCTCGGCGTGCAGAGCGCATCGGTGTACGTGTGGTTCGCGTTCGGCGGCGCCGGGCTCGCCACGGTGCTGGTCTATGCCGTCGCCGCCGTCGGCCGCGAGGGCGCGACGCCCGTGAAGCTGGCCCTCGCGGGTGTCGCCGTGGCCGCGGTGTTCTCGTCCATCACCTCGGCGGTCCTGCTCACCAGGGTCGACGTGCTCGAGGAGATGCGGATGTGGCAGGTCGGCGCCCTCGCCGGACGCTACGCGCCGGTCCTGGAGCAACTGGCGCCCTACTTCCTGCTCGGCGCGGTCGCTGCGCTGGCCATGGGGCGGGCGCTGAACGGCCTCGCTCTCGGCGAGGACGTCGCCGCGGCGCAGGGTCAGCGGGTTGGCCGCACCCGCGCGGGCGTCTTCGTCACCGTCGCCGTGCTCTGCGGCGCCGCCACGGCCGCGTGCGGGCCCATCGTGTTCGTCGGTCTCGTCGTGCCGCACGTCGCCCGGCTGGTGTGCGGACCCGACTACCGCTGGGTGCTGCCGTACAGCGCGGTGTTCGGCGCGCTGCTGCTGCTCATCTGCGACATCGTGGGCCGGCTCGTCGTCGCCCCCGGCGAGCTCCAGGTCGGCGTCGTCGTCGGCGTGATCGGGGCGCCCGTGTTCGTCGCCCTGGTCCGGTACCGCAACGTGGTCCGGCTGTGAGCGCGCCCGCGCCCGCGGTGGCCGCGCCCCCGACCGCGGGGTACGCCGGGTACCGGCGGAGCCGCTCCCGCCGGGCACTGTGCGTCGGTGCCGCGCTGACCGCCGTCGTGCTCGCGCTGTTCCTGCTCACCATGTCGACCGGGAGCTCCGGGCTCGCCCCGCTGGACGTGATCCGTTCCCTGCTGAATCGCGGCGCGAGCCCGTCGACGGACTTCATCGTCTGGGGGCTGCGCCTGCCGCCGGCGCTGACGTCGCTGCTCGTCGGCCTGGCGCTGGGCATCTCGGGCACGGTGTTCCAGCGCCTGCTGCGCAATCCGCTGGCGTCTCCCGACCTGCTGGGCGTGTCGTCCGGCGCCTCGGCGGCGGCCGTCGCGGGGTTCGTGGTCTGGGACCTGGCCGGACCGGTGGTCTCGGCACTCGCCCTTGCGGGCGCGCTGGCCACCTCGGCCGCGATCTACGGGCTCGCCTGGCGCCGCGGACTGTCCGGCTACCGGTTCATCCTGGTCGGCATCGGCATCGCAGCGCTGATGGAATCGGTGACCAGTTACCTGATCTCGAAGGCGGAGGTGGCCGACGCGCGCGCGGCGATGCGCTGGCTGGTCGGCTCGTCCGGGCTGGCCGGCGCGCCGCAGCTGTGGGCGTTGGGCGCGGCGCTCCTGGTCGCCCTGCCGGTCACCGTCCTGCTGGGCCGACGTCTGCTCGTCCTGGAGCTGGGCGACGACGCCGCCAGGGAGCTCGGGCTGGGGGTGGAGCGAGATCGGCGCGCTCTCATGGCCATCGCGATCGTCCTGGTCGCCCTGGCGACCGCGGCCGCCGGCCCCATCGCGTTCGTCGCGCTGATGGCCGGCCCGATCGCCGGCCGGCTGCTGCGCTCCGCGGGCTCCGGCATCGTCGGCGCCGCGCTCGTCGGCGCCGTCCTGATGCTCGCGGCGGACGTGGTGGGCCAGCACCTGCTACCGGTCAGCCTGTCCACCGGCGTGGTCACCGGCCTGGTCGGCGCCCCGTACCTGATCTGGCTGATGATCAGCACGAACCGCAGCGGGGCCGGCGGATGACGGGGCGACACACGCTCGAGACGGTCGATCTCACCCTCGGATACGGCGGGCCGGACGTCGTGCGTTCGCTGTCCACCACCGTGCCGCCGGCCGAGATCACCGCGATCATCGGCGCGAACGCCAGCGGCAAGTCCACCTTGCTGCGGGGGATGGCCCGGCTGCTCCCGCCGAGGAGCGGACAGGTGCTCCTGGACGGCACCCCGGTCCACTCGATGCGCAGCTCCGAGGTGGCCAAGGTGCTCGGCATGCTGCCGCAACAGCCCGTCGCGCCCGACGGCATCACGGTCGGCGACCTCGTCGGCCGCGGCCGCTACCCGCACCAGGGCTGGTTCCGGCGCTGGACCGCGCGGGACGACGAGGCCGTCGGCGCGGCCCTGCAGGCGACGGAGACGGCGCACCTGGTGAGCACGCCGCTGGGCGAGCTGTCCGGCGGGCAACGCCAGCGGGTCTGGCTGGCGATGGCGCTCGCGCAGGAGACGGACGTGCTGCTGCTGGACGAGCCGACGACGTTCCTGGACATCAACTACCAAGTCGAGATCCTCGACCTGCTCACCGATCTCAACCGGACAGCGGGGACCACGATCGTCATGGTGCTGCACGATCTCAACCTGGCGTGCCGGTACGCCGACCACATCGTCGCCATGCAGGACGGGGAGATCGTGATCGAGGGCAGGCCCGCCGACGTGATCGACGCGGCGATCGTCGAGACCGTGTTCGGCCTGCGCTGCGACGTGCTGCCCGACCCGCGCAGCGGAAGCCCGATGATCGTGCCCATCGGCCGCCACCACGCCGGCGACTCGATGCCCGCCGGGATCGCCGACGTCGGCGCGGCCGATGGTGGTCGATCCTGATGATCTGGTCGTCGGGCGGGCGCAGCGTGATCTGCTTGAGCATTCCGAGACGAATGACCGATGTGGATCCGGCCACGACGCCGGTGGCTGGTTCCGAACTCAGCTCGAGGGGTGCTGCCGCGCCAAGGCCGCCGCGGCGGCGGCCCGGGACCGAACCCCGAGCTTCGTGCGGGCGCTCGCCACATGCCGGTGCACGGTGTGCGGGCTGACGGTGAGGCGTTCGGCGATCTGTCCGTCCGTGAGCCCGGCGGCGACGAGCGCCAGGATCTCCCGCTCCCGCTCGGTGACGGCTCCGGGTCCGGGGACGACCGGTCGGCTGGCAATGCGATGTCCCAGGCCGCGCAGCATCGCGTCGGCCACCGCCGCCGCGTCGCCACGCCAGGCCAAGTGGTCGACGCCGTCGAGCGGGACGAACGCCGCGCCCTTGATCCGGCGGGCCAATTCGGCGCCGAGCGCGAAGGGAACCGCCCGGTCGTGGCGCCGGTGGATCACGCAGGTCGGAGCCCGCACCCGCGCCAGATGGTCGGTCACGTCCACCGCGTAGCCGGCCGCCAGCGATTGCGCGGCTTGCTCAGGGGTGGCGGACTGCCGCTGCAACCGGGCGAAGCCGTCCCGATCCTTGGTCGATGCCCCGGGTACGAAGACATCGGCGAGCAGCCGCGACCCGAGCCCCCAGTGGGTGGCGATGACCTCGAGCATGGCGGTCCGCGCCGATTCCGGGGCGATGTCGGCACCCCGCGCGAACGAGCCGTAAAGGACCAGCCGGCTGACCTGGGGCGCGCGGGTGGTTGCGTAGGCGATCGCCGTCGCCCCGCCGGACGAGGCACCGATGAGGGCGAAGCGGTCCAGTCCCAGGGCGTCGACGACCCCGGCCATCACTGCGACCTCCTCGTCGACGCTCCGCGGGAGGGACCCGACCGGACCGGACGCTCCGGTGCCCGGCCGGTCGTAACGGATCACCGAATGCCGGCCGGCGAGCCGCGAGAAGAACTCGCGGAACAGCGGATCCTGCCAGTTCAGCCGCAGGTGGCTGCACCACCAGCCGCCGACCAGGACCGGTGACCCGTCGCCGACGATCGAGTACGCCACCGGGTCGCCGCCGACCGTCGTGGTTCGGACGACCTGATCCTCGATCCCGAGCACGGGCACCTCCCCGGCCAGGCTACGACGGCGGCCCGGCCGGAGCGAGGACCTCGCCGACCCGATCGATTCGCTGATGGCGTGCGGATTCGGCCATGCCGAATTGGCCCGAATCGGCCATGTGCCGGCCAACCGGTCCGCGGAGGATCAGCGGATGAACACCACTTCTGCAACGCGGAACGGGCGGTGGTTCGCCGCCTGGTATCCGATGCTCATGGGGCGGATCGAGCGCAACGGCCAGGCGACCGTCCGGCGCGACCAACTCGCCGCGGCCACCGGACGGGTGCTCGAGATCGGCGCCGGCAGCGGGCTGTCCGTTCCGCATTACCCGGCGGGTCTGGAGGAGCTCGTTCTGCTCGAACCGAATCCGGCGTTTCGGATCCGGCTCCGCGAGCTGCTCGACAGAACTCACGTCCCGGCAGCGATCGTCGACGGCGACGTGCACGATCTGCCTTTCCCCGATTCGAGTTTCGACACCGTGACGGCCTCGCTCGTCTTCTGCTCGGTCGACTTCCCGGCACGGGCGCTGGCTGAGGTGCACCGGGTGCTGCGACCCAGCGGTCGGTTCCTGTTCCACGAGCACGTCCGCGGCGGTCCCGTGCGCGGCGTCCTTCAGGATCTCCTCACCCCGCTGCACCGAGGACTGGCCGACGGATGTCACGCCAACCGGGACTTCGAGGCGCTGTTGGCCTCCTCTCCGCTGAATGTCGAGTCGATCGCGCACCTTCGCATGCCCACCTGGATCCCGACGCTGGTGCCGCTGGTGGTGGGTGCCGCCCGGCGCGGCGACGTCAGCGATGCCTCGAGCGAGCGTGGTCACCGGGTCGGCTCGTCAGTGGGCTGATGCGCATCACGAAGCAGACCACCCCGGTGAGCCGGTCACCTGACGATCACAGAGTTCCGTTCGGAATGCCGAGGGCGTTGCCGAGGGATCGTCATGTGCTGCACGATCTCAACCTGGCGTGCCGGTACGCCGACCACATCGTCGCCATGCAGGACGGGGCGATCGTCATCGAGGGCAGGCCCGCCGACGTGATCGACGCGGCGATCGTCGAGACCGTGTTCGGCCTGCGCTGTGACGTGCTGCCCGACCCGCGCAGCGGAAGCCCGATGATCGTGCCCATCGGCCGCCACCACGCCGGCGACTCGATGCCCGCCGGGATCGCCGACGTCGGCCCGGCCGATGGTGGTCGATCCTGATGATCTGGTCGTCGGGCGGGCGCAGCGTGATCTGCTTGAGCATTCCGAGACGAATGACCGATGTGGATCCGGCCACGACGCCGGTGGCTGGTTCCGAACTCAGCTCGAGGGGTGCTGCCGCGCCAAGGCCGCCGCGGCGGCGGCCCGGGACCGAACCCCGAGCTTCGTGCGGGCGCTCGCCACATGCCGGTGCACGGTGTGCGGGCTGACGGTGAGGCGTTCGGCGATCTGTCCGTCCGTGAGCCCGGCGGCGACGAGCGCGAGGATCTCCCGCTCCCGCTCGGTGACGGCTCCGGGTCCGGGGACGACCGGTCGGCTGGCAATGCGATGTCCCAGGCCGCGCAGCATCGCGTCGGCCACCGCCGCCGCGTCGCCACGCCAGGCCAAGTGGTCGACGCCGTCGAGCGGGACGAACGCCGCGCCCTTGATCCGGCGGGCCATTTCGGCGCCGAGCGCGAAGGGAACCGCCCGGTCGTGGCGCCGGTGGATCACGCAGGTCGGAGCCCGCACCCGCGCCAGATGGTCGGTCACGTCCACCGCGTAGCCGGCCGCCAGCGATTGCGCGGCTTGCTCACGGGTGGCGGACTGCCGCTGCAATCGGGCGAAGCCGTCCCGCTCCTTCGTCGTTGCCCCGGGTACGAAGACATCGGCGAGCAGCCGCGACCCGAGCCCCCAGTGGGTGGCGATGACCTCGAGCATGGCGGTCCGCGCCGATTCCGGGGCGATGTCGGCACCCCGCGCGAACGAGCCGTAAAGGACCAGCCGGCTGACCTGGCGCGCGCGGGTGGTTGCGTAGGCGATCGCCGTCGCCCCGCCGGACGAGGCGCCGATGAGGGCGAAGCGGTCCAGTCCCAGGGCGTCGACGACCCCGGCCATCACTGCGACCTCCTCGTCGACGCTCCGCGGGAGGGACCCGACCGGACCGGACGCTCCGGTGCCCGGCCGGTCGTAACGGATCACCGAATGCCGGCCGGCGAGCCGTGAGAAGAACTCGCGGAACAGCGGATCCTGCCAGTTCAGCCGCAGGTGGCTGCACCACCAGCCGCCGACCAGGACCGGTGACCCGTCGCCGACGATCGAGTACGCCACCGGGTCGCCGCCGACCGTCGTGGTTCGGACGACCTGATCCTCGATCCCGAGCACGGGCACCTCCCCGGCCAGGCTACGACGGCGCCGCGGCCGCCGGGCCGGCCGGCCGGTCGCGCTTCGCGTCCCCGACGGCCCCGCCGGAGGGAGGACCTCGCCGATCCGATCGATTCGCTGATGGCGCGCGGATTCGGCCATGCCGATTGGCCCGAATCCGCGCGGATTCGGCCATGCCGAATTGGCCCGAATCGGCCATGTGCCGGCCAACCGGTCCGCGGAGGATCAGCGGATGAACACCACTTCTGCAACGCGGAACGGGCGGTGGTTCGCCGCCTGGTATCCGATGCTCATGGGGCGGATCGAGCGCAACGGCCAGGCGACCGTCCGGCGCGACCAACTCGCCGCGGCCACCGGACGGGTGCTCGAGATCGGCGCCGGCAGCGGGCTGTCCGTTCCGCATTACCCGGCGGGTCTGGAGGAGCTCGTTCTGCTCGAACCGAATCCGGCGTTTCGGATCCGGCTCCGCGAGCTGCTCGACAGAACTCACGTCCCGGCAGCGATTGTCGACGGCGACGTGCACGATCTGCCTTTCCCCGATTCGAGTTTCGACACCGTGACGGCCTCGCTCGTCTTCTGCTCGGTCGACCTCCCGGCGCGGGCGCTGGCTGAGGTGCACCGGGTGCTGCGACCCGGCGGTCGGTTCCTGTTCCACGAGCACGTCCGCGGCGGTCCCGTGCGCGGCGTCGTTCAGGATCTCCTCACCCCGCTGCACCGAGGACTGGCCGACGGATGTCACGCCAACCGGGACTTCGAGGCGCTGTTGGCCTCGTCTCCGCTGAATGTCGAGTCGATCGCGCACCTTCGCATGCCCACCTGGATCCCGACGCTGGTGCCGCTGGTGGTGGGTGCCGCCCGGCGCGGCGACGTCAGCGATGCCTCGAGCGAGCGTGGTCACCGGGTCGGCTCGTCAGTGGGCTGATGCGCATCACGAAGCAGACCACCCGGTGAGCCGGTCACCTGACGATCACAGAGTTCCGTCGGAATGCGGAGGGCGTTGCCGAGGGGATCGGTGACCGCATTCGGTACGAATCGTTGCCCGTCAGGGACCGGGCCCTGCTCGTGTCCGGTGAAGCCCGCCGCCAGATGCGTGAACCAGTGCAGCACAGGTGATGCTGGAAGCCCTTGGGTTGCCAGAGGTAACGATCCGCGTCCCGGCCCGGGCCGCGCGCCCGCCCGCGTTCTCGGAATCCGCGCACGACGCCCGGACGGGTGCGCGGATTCACCCCTGGCACCACCCGGACGGACGAAGCTCCATCGGGGCCGAACGGCCGGAATGGGCGCTGCAGGCGATCCACCCGCCACGAAGGTGGATATCGGCACCGGTTGCCGTCCAACCGTCATGGTGATCGAGTGAATTCAACCCGCACAATTGTTCGCATCCTCGCGCCGTCCGGAATGCCTCGAGTCGCTCATCGGACCGAATGACCAAACCTCCGCATCACCAAGTAGCAGAGTTGATGCCGACCGCGGCCGGCCCTTCCGGCTCCCGGTTCGTCGAGGCCTCTCAGGTTCGGCCCGAGCCGCGCGCGGGCATGGCGCTGCTGTCACCCGCCAAGTGTGATCGTCAGCCCGCGGTGCAGTCGAATGTGGGTTCCAGCGCGCTCCGGCCGGCTGGTGGAGCCGTTCCAGTCAGGGCCCATGACCAGACATAGGCGAGGGCGTCGATGTCGCACTGGGAGAAGGTGGGGTCTGGGGCGCCCCCGATCCAGCCGTATCCCATGAGGTCGGTGCTCTCGCGCAGATTGGTGGCATGGCCGAGGCCGAGCGCGTGTCCGAGTTCGTGCAAAGCGACGTAATGCAGGTACTCGGGGGTGTAGTCCTCGATGGGGATCCCGGGTGCAAACTCCGACCGGACGATCACGTTCGGACAACCTCCGACGCCGCAGATGGCGAACCCGCCGAACACGTTGCCGCCGGCGTACGGCACGTAATGCACGACGATGTCGGCGGACCGCTGCGTGCTGGGGCTTGATCCGGTGACATCGGTCAGAGTGATGACTCCGTCGAAGCACGCTTCGAGCACGTCGCCCCATTCAGCGATGGCATCCCGGATTGCATCGATGTAGGCAGGCTCAACGTTGGGGGCCGCCTGAACCGCGGCCGTCAAGCTCGTGTCGTCCCAGACGTATCGGTTGGGGTAGAAGTAGTTCAAGACGGCGAGGGCGGCAGCGTCGGACTCGGGCAGATCGCAGGTCACACCCTCGCGGTCTGCGCGCCGGCTGGTGATGCGACCAGCACGGCCGCGCCCAGGGCGACCACCGTGAGAGTCGCAACGCGAGAACAGAGTCGTCGGAACATTGAGTGACCCCTTCCCTGACGTACCGTGACGGGGCTCGGTGAAGCTCGAGCGCGACCTTACGCCGACGGTGGGCGCCGCGACAGGGCGCCGCAAGAGGATACCATACACCCGAGGCGCAAGAGGATCAGCCGAACGGCGCAGTACCCGATGTGCGCAGCCCATCGTCGCTGAGGTGAGAAGCCCTGCTGCGGTCGGTTCCTCGGATCAGCCTGAGCCGTGCCGCCGCTTGCGGGCGCCGGCCTCAGCGATGGTCGCGGGGAGAGGGCTTCCGGTTCGCTCCGTGCGCGGTCCGCCTACGACGATCCCTGGTCGGCACCGCCCACAGGGCAGGGTCAAGGACATCTCGGTGATGCTCGACTTCGACATGCTCGCGTCCGGCAACTACGCGCGATTCATCTACGACGGCAACGGTGACGAGCAGGGCTTCGCCGGCCCCGAACGGCTCGGGCCGGAGGAGGTTGCGCTGTACGGCGGAACCGCGGGATCGCCTTCGATCCGTGCTACCACCAGCTCTGCGACACCCTGGAGAACATCAGTGAGCTGGGACTGGATGAACACAGCGACGCCGCGGTCCACGCCATCCTGACCTTCGCTCAGACCCCGTCCTCGGTGAACGGCACCAGCCGCGGATCCGGGAACGCCGAGAAGCAGTGGGACTGGAAGGGACAGCACCAGTTCCGCTGACAGTCACCGCTCCCGTCCTCGGCGGTGATGGAGTCGCGCGACCGACCGTCACCGGCGACGGCCTGATACCTGCAACCCGTGGTTCGTGATCCCGGGCGTGGCGGCGCACCTGGCCGCGGGTTGATGCGGCTCGTCACGGGTGTGGGTGCTGCGATGGTGCCAGCGCTGATGGCTGTGGGTCTACCAGGGTTCGCGCGGGGGTCCGGAGGTGAAGAGGCAACCGCCGGGGATGGGGATGACCCGGAGGCGGTCGGCTTCGACTTCTTCCCACTCTGTTTCGGGAACGGGGTGTCGGTTGATGGCGCGGCGGACTGGTTCGGGGAGCGGCGCGGGGGCGGGTGGCGGCGGCGCGGTCGGGCCGAGGCGGGCGCGGACGGCGGTGGCCGCGGTGGAACGCGCGGTCAGGTTCGCGCCGCACGCTTCGCATGTTCGGCCGCCGTGATTGACGGTTTCGCAGACTCCGCATCGCCAGGTGGCATTCATCGGCTGATGCGTCCGTGTAGGCGGGCGAGGAGTTTGCCGACCAGCGCGTTGACACCGCGGGCGGGACGGCGTGCCGCGGAGTGGTCGGGGGTGGCAGACGGGGCGTCGGATGTCCGGTCCGGGCTGGTGGTTGACGGGCCGGCCGATGCCGGACCCGCGCGCAGGGCGTGGGGCGTCGGTCGGTGGTCAGCGCCGGACGGTGGCGGGGTTTCGCGGCGGCGCGTGATTCGGAGTCCCTTGCCGCGCAACGCGGAGGCCGTTGCGGCGGGCCGGCCGGGTGGGTGCAGTGGTGTTGCCGCGGTTCGGCTGCCGGCGCCGAGATCCATCAGATCGCCGTGGATCTGGCTGATGGTGGGGCGGGCGGCCGGATCGGCGAGCAGCATGCGCTCGACAAGGTCGAGGAGGGGGGCGGGCAGTCCGGGTGCGGTCAGCCGCAGGGTGGTGCCGTTCAGCACGGCGACGGCGGCCTCCTGGTGGGTGGCGTCGAAGGCGGGCAGTGCACCGGTGAGGTACTCGGCGTAGAGAAGTCCGAGCGGGAAGATGTCTGCGGCGGTGGTGAGTTCCCGCGCGCTCGCGGTTTCCTGGATGTAACGGACCAGTTCGGGCGAGTAGTAGTTCATGGTGCCGACGATCTCGTCGGGTGGAGGTGGGCTTCCGACGATGTAGGAGCTGTCGAAGTCGATGAGCTTGGTGGTGTAACCGAACTCGGTCTTCTTGACCAGCACGTTGCTCGGTTTCAGGTCGCTGTGCACGATGTCCAGGTCGTGCAGAATCTTCAGGCTGTGCGCGACGGTCTTGAGCAGGACCAGCTTGGCGGGGAAGGCCAGGTCGGCGACGGCCGTCGCGTCGAGTCCGGCGGGGTCGACCTTCTCGGTGACCTTGTAGTACTTGGCGCCGTACCGGAAGAAGTCGAGGGTGGTGATCAGGTTGCCGCCGTAGGCGGTGATCGGGGCGAGCGCGGCCTGGATACCGCGGTGGTGCGCTTCGAAGGCGGCGCAGCGGGCGCGTTTGCGTTCCTTCGTGGTGGCGCTACCCGGCGCGGCGTCGTCGGGGTAGGTGGGGCTGAGGAACCGTTTGAGAAAGTAGGCCCTGCCGTCTCGTTGGGCGAAGGTCCACTCGCTCAGTCCGGCGCCGACGACCCGGAAGTCCTCGAGCAGGGTGTACCCGTTGATGGTGTCGCCGGCCTTCATGAATGGTCCCCGATGATCGCCGTGTCCGGGAGGTAGCGCTGGTAGTCCGGTTGATAGGCGGCCCAGAGCCGGGCCGCGGTCTGCGTGTGCTGCAGTTGCAGCGCGCGTAGCTGGACCTCGAGGTGTGTGATGCCGCGGCTGATCTCGTCGAGCGGGCTGACGACTTCCTCGTCCAGTCGGGCGGTGCGGTCGGCGAAGGACTCACGGAAGCCATCGAGGTCCGCGCCGATTCCGAGGACCGCCATCGAGGCGTCGTCGCCGGTGAAGGCGCTGATTCGTTCTTGGAGCTGGCGGGACCAGGTTCCGGTGTCCGGCGCGTCACGCAGGGTGGTCAGCAGGAGGTGTTCGAAGTGCATCGGGGACGGCAGGTATCCGAAGCAGCCGTCGGATGCGGCGACGAGCAGGAACGGTTCGCGAAGCGAAAGCTGATGGTGGTTGACGGTGAAGGGCGTGTCGGCGGACATCGCGTTGCTCACCACCGAGTCTGCGCGGAGATTCGTCATGGCGTCACCGCGGTCGCGGATGTCGTCGCGGGTGAGCTGGTGGGCTCCGCTGTCGGGTGTCACCGCATACACCCGGGAGTCACCGGCCCACAGCAGCTGGCACGTCCAATCAGCGGCATCCCGCAGGCGGTGCACGGCGGCGAGCGCCATGGTGGTGGGCAAGGCCCGCAACAGTTTTGATCGCAGCCCGCTGGGTGGTGCGTGCAGCTGGGCCAAGTGGTCGGCGAGTGCGTCCTGGATCGACCGGTGCAGGTCGGCAGCGGCAGTGGGCCCGTCGAGCAGCATGTCCGGGGCGGCGAGGTCGCCGATGCGGCGTTGCACGGCGTCGCGGGCGACACGGGCGGCGAGGTAGGCCCCCGAGCGGGGACCGGTCGGGGTCTGGTAGACAGTCCCGCCGGCGCCGCCCATCCCGTCGAACACGGCGAGCAGCCCTGTGCCGTCGGCAGCCAGGACCAACGGATCGGCGTCCTCGCCCTGGTCGATGATCTTCGGCAGGTTGAACGCGAAGCACACCGGCCAGTCGTCCGGTTGCGGTTCGGTCCACGGGGAGATGCGGGGAGCCGGCGAATCCTGATCTGCAGCAATGGACGTCACCGTGGTGACCGGCGGGCTGCCCGGCGCCTCGTCAGCGGTCGGAGCGACGTCGACGAGGCGGGGCGGGTCGGGCTCCGGGTACTCCATGGGGCCCGGGGCCGTGTCCTCGGGGCTGGGTGGGTCGGCACGAGTGGTGTGATCGGCGTCGGGACGGGATTGCGCATGTTCCGGCACCTGCGAGTGGTCCGGTTCCGCGGCGTCCGTTTCGACAGGCCTGTCGGGTGTCGTGATGTCGGTCTCCGGTGGGCCGGGTCGGGCAACCGGACGGGTGTCGCTCACACTGAATTGCCGATGGAGTCGATGATGGTGCCGTAGTCCACTTCGGACAGTCCGCCGCCGGCCTGGGACGGGTGATGGACCACGTTTTCCCAGCTGGCTGAGATGTCGCTCCAGCCGGGGCCGTCGGGGGCGAACAGAATGAGCCGTTTGCTGCTGGCTCCGACAGGTCCCTGCGGGTCCTCCCACAGGTCGGTCAATGCACTGAAGGAGGTGGGCACGGAGCTCGCGAGGTCCGGTGGCAGAACGGCGAAGTTCAGCGGGTGAGCCGGTTGATCTGTCCACACCACGATGACCTGGCGGCGTCGGTCGCCGCGGGTGGTCCACGGCGAGTTGATGGCCAGGGCAACGGCTTCGAGGCCTGATTCGGGCGCGTCGCCGCCGCCTTCCGCGATGAGGCTGTCGACGAACGAGCTGAACACCGCTCGCTCCGCGGGCAGGGTGAAGAACGACGATTCCTGGATCGCCGTGTCGGGGGCGGCGTGGAAGTCACGAAACCCGATGATGCGCACGCGGAGTTCGTCCACGTGTTTGCCCTTGTTGGTGAGGTTGGCCTGCACGTCGTCGTAGAACCTCAACGCGTTGGCCTTCACGGCGTCGATGATGGGCGTCATGCTTCCGGTGACATCGATGCAGAAGACGATGTCGACGGCGTAGGTCAGGCTCTTGGTGGTGGCTCCCGCAGCTGTCGGCGCGGCTCCCGCAGCTGTCGGCGTGTCCGTCGTGAACGGGAAGCGGCGGTGCTGAGTCGATGTCGCTGATGGACGCGCCGGCCGGAGGGGGCGTCGTCGCCTGCGATTGGTCGTCGGCTGTGCCGGTCGGAACGGGCTCGGCGTCGGCCGCGGGATCCGCGGTCCCTGTGTGTAGCTCCACGCTTTCCTTCGCGGTGACGGGATCTGGCGCGGTGGGCGAATCGGTCGGTGTATCCACGGTGGGGTTCGTCTGCTCGGGCATGGGGTCTCCAGGAGCGTCGGTGGAACGGCTTGCGAGAGGCTCGACGTGTCGAGCGCAGTGCAGCGGCATTGCGGGCGGAGCGGTCACGGCGGCGCACGCCACTGGCTGCTGATGCCGGGCCGCGACTGTTTGGTACCCCGAACATGCAGAGTTCACGCGGCCCGTGGGCTGAAGCCCTGCCCGCTGAGCCGACAAGGCCCGTTGGGCACATCAAACGGGCCACGACCTGCAGAACGAGGGCCGCGCGGATGCCGTGCGCGGCACCGGCCGATGGGACTCGGCAGGCCTCCCTCACTGAGGCGCATGGGCACAACGGTACGTATGACGACTTCACGAGTCCCGGGGGACAATGCCTGTGCCCAACCGTTGGACGTGTCCGGGTCGGCACCTCGGATCGTCGACAGTAGCCGCTTGGCGGAGCGTCTCTGAGATCGATGACGCCGCGCTGAGACGCCGCTATCCGCCGCTCGTCGGTGGCCTCGCCCGCAGCACAGCGCGGTCAGCCGCTGGCGCCGGTTGTCTCCGGGCCGTGGGATCTCACGGTCGGCGGGCGGCTGCTGCCGCGCTGACGCCGCAGCCGGTCGACGTAGCGTTGTGCCGAACGCCGTACGGCCTCGGCGCCGTCGTCGACGACCACGTGGCCCCACCAGCCGCCGTACACGCGCTCGAATCGGAACCCAGCCACCCGCCGGGCGATCTCCTGGACAGTGGCCTCGTCGAGCGGGATGAGGTTCGGATAGCTCCACATGAAGCTGACCCAGCCGCGGTCCTCCACCACCTTGACGGTGTCGCCGGTGAGCAGCGCGCCGCGGCCGCCGGATCCGGCAGGCCAGTGCAGCACCGCCGCGCCGTCGAAGTGGCCGCCGATGCGGGCCACGGTGACGCCAGGGACCGGCTCCACGTCGTCGTCGTACAACTCGATCCGCGGCGATCGCCGTTGAATCCACTCCTCGTCCGCACGTGGCAGGAACACGGTCGCGTGGAACGCATCGGCAATGTCAACCAGAGCGGCGTAGAAGTGGGGATGCGACGGACAGATCGCGCTGATCCCACCGCGCCGGTCGATCTCGCGGCGGGCGGCCTCGTCGATGAGCGGAACGCAGTCCCACATCACATTCCCGCGCGGGGTCTGTACCAGCAGTGCGCGCTGGCCGATGCCAAACGACGGCGTGACGCCGACACCGAGCAACCCCGGCTCCTCCTCGCGAAGTTCGGTGGCGTGGTCCGCGCTCACCTCCGCAGCGGTCGTCCACTGCTGGCCGCCCTCGAGCACCGCCTCACGCTCGTCCTCGCAAATGGGGCAGCTCGTCGGCGGCGACGCGGTGTCTGGGTACTGCATCGCGCACCTGACGCAGATCCACGCGGGCACGGCGGCTCCCTCGGGGCGACTCTCCCTGATCGTGCACCGCGCGAGCGCCCTCAACGCATTCGCCGCGGACGCCGTACCGTGCCGACCCAGAAATCCTGCCACGCCGAGAGGATCGGCAACGAGACCCGCCCGGACGATCAACGTGCGCTGCATTCGGGCCCCGTCAGCGTGAGCGACCGGTTCCGGACAAGCCGGTCAGCCGCGGTGCCGCCGGACCGTCGCGGACGCGCCGAGTTCGGTGAGCATGCGCAGCCCCTGCTGACGTTCGTCGCTGTCGGAGCCCCCGTGGAGCAGTTCCACGGCCTGTTCGTAGCGCTCGCCCAGCCGGTCCCACGACGCGGCGGCGAGCTCCCAGCGACCGGCCAGGGCGGCCCCCCAGGGTCCTGGCAGATCCGCGGGCGCAGCGACCCTGAAGCCCGCCCGACGCAGGTAACCACACAGCTCGGCGTACATGGTCAGGTGACCGGCGTGCGCCGACAGGCGCAGGGCCCGCGCCGCGAGTGGCGGCAGGTGATCCGTCTCTCCGTCCAGCCACGCCGACTCGACCTCGGCGACGGCCAAGGGGCCCGAGACGTAGCTGTCCGCGCCGCTCAGCGGATGATCCAGCGCTTCTCGGAGGATGGCCCGATGGTCCGGATCGCCGCGCCGGGCCAGCAGCCGGACGAGCAGCGCGCGTGCCAGCAGGGCCATCACGCCCGCGTCTCCCGGTGAGTCGAACAGGGCCCGGAGCTCGGCGATCGCCGCGTTCCAGTCGCCCGTGCTGGCCGCGACGCTCGCCGACGTCAGATGCAGCCGGTACTCGCCGGCCGCGAACTCGCCGTCCGCGGCGAGCCGGAGTCCGGAGGTCACGTAGCGGCGGGCGTCCTCGTGCCGTCCCGCCCGGTACGCGCTGTGCGCGGCGTTCACGTAGGCGCGAACTCGGGTCTCCAGCCGCGTCTCGTGGGCGCTCAGCGCGATCGCGGTCTCGAGGTCCGCGGATCCCCGGTCGTCATTCATCGCCAGGCGGCCACTTCCGAGGTAGCACAGGGCCTGTACCCGCAGGTCGTTGCGGGAGAGGCCGGCGGCGAGGGAGTGCGCGCGTTCCGCGACGCGGACGACCTCGCTGCTGGGTTCCGCGACAATGCCCGTGGTCGCGAGATTGGAGTGCACGCGCGCCACCTCGATCAGCGTCGTCGCGTGCCGGACCGGGTCGGACATGGTCTCCACGATCGACACCGCGCGGCCGGCCGCCGCCCGCGCCACCGTGGGGCCGCGCGCGAACAGGGAGATCCTGGACAGCACGACCAGCGCATCCACCAGCACCGCGGGGTCGTCGACCTGTCCCGCGCAGGCAACCGCCGACTCCGCCTCGGGAAGCGCGGCCTCGTACTCGTTGACGATGTAGAGGGAGTAGGCGCAGCGGGTCAGAAGCCTTGCGCGAGTGATGGTGTCGAGGCGATCGGCGTGCCGGAGCACGGCCCGCAGGGAGTCAGCGGCCTGCCGATGGGCACCCACGCGTTCCGCCTCGTCAGCGGCGATCGGTGCCCAGTGGACGAGCAGGTCGACGCGCGCCGCCCGCGCGGCGTGGTGCACGACGCGGGCGGCGTCGACGCTCGGTTGCGCGAGCAGGGCCGTCAGGACGGCGCGATGGGCCTGCAGCGCGTCACCGGCGGTCAGCGCGGATTCCACGGCGCGACGGGCGATCTCATGCCGGAAGGCGACGTGATCGGTGGATCCGCTGAGCACGCCCGATCTCTCGGCGAGGGACACGAGGTCGGCGTCGCCGCCCGCGAGCGCCTCGGCCAGCGCCCGCTCGGCGCGGTTCGGGACCACGGCGAGCCGCTGGACGAAGTCGCGGGCGGCCGGCGGCAGTCGACCCACGCGCGCCAGCACCGCCTCCGTCACCGTGGCAGGCACGGTCGTCGGGTCCTCGCCGGCGATGATCTCCGTGACGAAGAACGGGTTGCCGCGCGTGACTCGGTGGATGTCCGCGGCCGCGGAATCATCGATGCCCGCCAGTCGCGCGACCGCGTCGACGCTCAGCGCCGGCAACGGGATCCGTCGCAGTGCATCGGTCGGCGTGCTCGCGAGGATCCGGCGGAGCGGGTGTGCGACGTCGACCTCGTCGGCCCGGAAGCTCAGCAGGACGACCGAGGTGATCGCCGTGATCCGGCGGCACAGGTACCGAATGGCGTCGAGGGTGGCATCGTCCGCCCAGTGCACGTCCTCCAGCACGAGCAGGGTCGGCCGCTCGGCGAGGACGCGGAACAGGCCGGGCAGCAGGTCGTCGGGGCGGTCTCCCGCCAGCAACGGGCCGAATGCCGGCTCTGCGTCGACCATGTCGCGAAACGGTCCGAGGCTGCGGGCGGCGAGCAGGTCGTCGCAGCCACCCGCGGCGACCGCGAGCTCGGGTGGCACGGTGCGCAGAAAGGCCCGGATCAGCGAGGACTTGCCGCTCCCCGCCTCGCCGCTGATGCACACGATCATCCCGCGCCGGCTGCGGAGCACGGACCCGACGCTCCGGCGCAACGCCGTGAGCTCCGCGTCGCGCTCCAGCAGCGTCTCGTGCCAGACGGGAGGCGCCGCCGTGCCGGCGGTCGGGGATGCGACACCGCGGGGGACGGCGGCGGTGCCGCTCGTGGTCCGGTCACCACCGGCCGCGTGCTGCAACTGTTCGAGGCACCCGCGCAGGCGCGTGCGGGGCTCGTCGGCCCACGTCTCGGTCAGGTCGTCGGGCAGGAAATCGCCCGCGAACAGGTCGGCGGCCGCCCTGCACTCCACCGCGGACGACGGCCGGGCCCGGAGGGCCCGCCGCGCGGCCGTCTCGAACTCGTCGGCGTCCACGACGACGTCCGTGCCGGGCAGCAGATGGACGACGTGCGCCCGCAACGTGACGGCCTCCGGCGATCCCAACGCGCGACGCGCGTGGTGGGCGGCCTTGTGCAGGCGGGGAAGCGCCACCTGCTCGTCGAGACCCGGCCACAGAGCGTCCAACACGCGCTCGCGATGCAGGCGGTGTCCCGACGCATGTGCCAGCAGTTTCACCAGGGCCGTGGGATCCCGCCGCGACCAGGCGCTGTCGGGCACCGGCGCGCCGTCGACCGCGATCGAGAATCCGCCGAGCAGGCGCACCGTCACCCGCATCCGGTGATCCTACGGTCCGGTGCGGCCCGCGCGTCCCGTCAGTGCTGGAGGCGGAGCTCCCGTCGCCCGTCACCAGGTCCGGCGCGCGGGCTCGTCGACCAGGAGGGCGGAACGCAGTGGGTACGACGTCCCCCGGCCCTGTCGCTTTCGATGCGGCCAACGGTCCGGTTGCCGGATCGATGCCTCACTCGAAGAGAACATCCGTCAGGCGGAGGCCGTGAACGGTCACGGTGGCACCGGCAAGTCCGCCGGGCACGAACTCGACGGTGTACGACGGCACGGCCTGCCACCATTGCACCGCCACGACGCGGCCGGGCGCGCCGTCGCACACCACTGTGGTGCGGAATCGTTCGATGTCGCGGGCCGCCCGCACCGCAATCGTCGTGTCACCGATCGCGACGATGCCCGGATCGAGAACGCTGGTCATGAGGGCAGCCTTTCGTGCGTACGCCCGCGAAGGCAACCGATCACCTGATCAGAAAGTGTTATCAGGGACCGGTGCGTGATCCTTCGCGTTTCCACCCGGCACCGACACCTGTGGTCGCGAGCGCCACTCGCGCCGGTGACACGCTCAATTCGAATACGGCGCACGTTCGAATCCAGGGGGCGGCGGCGCCTCCTCGGCAGGATCGGAATCGGACGGTCGCCCTTGTCTGCGCCTTCGAACGTCGACAACAATGGACGCGTCGACGCACCGAGGGACAGTGCCGGTCGGGGCAGACCTCCGGGGGGAGCCGTGCAGCTGCATCACCTGAAGGCATTCGTCGTTCTCGCGAAGGAACTGAACTACCGGCGCGCGGCAGAATGCCTGGCCCTGACGCAGCCGGGCCTCTCCGAGCAGGTGCGCCAGCTCGAGCGTGAGCTCGGACTGACGCTGTTCGACCGGGATCGGTCCGGCACGCGGTTGTCACCTGCCGGGCGCAACCTGCTTCCTCTCGCGACGTCCGCGGCGGAGGCTGTCGACCACCTCGTCGCCGCCGCGCACGCCCAGGAGCCGCGGGCATTCGCCAGGTCGTCGGCGATCCTGAGAGTGGGCATCGTCGTCGACGGCATCGGCGACCGGACCTGGCCGCTCCTTCGGGCATTCCACGAACTGCGACCTGACGTCCGCATCGACGTGCGATCGCTGAATTTCTTCGAAGCCAGTGACGCGATCGGTCGCGGCACCGTTGACGTCATCATGAAGATGGGCCCCACCAGTGATTCGGACCTGCAGGAGGTGGTCACGGTCGCGTACCACCCGATGTCCGCGATGGTTCCGATGTCGAGCTCCCTTGCTCGAGACGAGACCGTCGAACTGGAGTTGGTCGCCCGCGGAATGACCTTCGAAACGCCCGCCGAACTCGGGAAGGCGTACAGCAAGCATTGGACCTTGCAATCCATCCGGGACGCCGCGCCGTCGAACCGCTTGTCCACGCTGCGCGCGCCGACAGGGAACCCCGGTCTGGTGCAGCTGGTCCAGCAGTTCATGGCGATCGGCGGTGCCGCCCTGTGGCCGACCGGGCTTCCCGCGCCGCCCGGCACCGACTGCGTCCTGGTTGCGCTGGACCGGCCTTTCGAATCCCCACGCGAAATCGTCATCAACCGCCGCAGCGATCACGCCCGCGCGCTGGCCACCGTGGCTCAGGCCCTGTGACCGCGGCTGCACGAGCGGCCGTCCAGCGGCACCCGCAAGCTCGACAGCCGTCGACGAGGTGGTGCGGCGCCGGCGTGGCGCCAGGACCGGACCTGTGACGTGCTGCTCGCTCGGTCCGGACCTGCGCGTGTGATCACGCCGCTCGCTGCCCCTCGAGCATGTCGACCTCGTCCGCCATCGCCGAGGCCATGGTTCGCAGCAGCGGCCGAATGCCGTGCAGATCCCAGCGGTGGCCCGCGATCTCGTCACTGGCCAGCAGCATGGGAAGGGAGCATCGGTCCCGGATGCGGCCGTACTCGTGCAGCGCGTGACGGCGGGCCGGGCTTGCGGGGGCGGTGTCGATCAGCGCCCGGGAGAGGAGATCGGCGTCGCGCAATGCCGAGGTCATCCCGTGCGTGCTCATCGGGTCCAGCCAGTGGCCGGCGTCGCCGACGAGCGCCCAGCCCTGGCCGTGCGGGCGACGTAGGTAGGCCGGCGGCAACGCGCGCGCGAAGCGCACCGATTCCACCCGCGTGGCGGCATCCAGCCGTTCCGCGAGCCCGAGCCGACCGGCCAGCCACGAATAGCCCGGCGCCGAGCCGCCGTGCGCCGCCGCCGCTCCCGCCACATCCTCCGGCGCCCCGCCGACGAACACGCAGGTGAGACCGCCACCGGTCGGGATCAACCCTGCGCTGAGGCCCGGCCGGTACACCCACTCGTAGCCCGCGGTCGGCAGGCCGGACCAATAGCCGTACAGGTACGCGCCGGCGTTCCGGCCGACGACCGTCGCTGTCGCGCCGGCCTCCTGCGCGACCAGCGAGCCGCGGCCGTCCGCACCGATCACGAGCCCCGCGGACACCACGTCGCTCGTCCCCTGGCGGGTGGTGACGACGACGCCATCCACGTGGCCGGTCGTGGACCGGTGCAGCCCTGTCACGCGCGCCCCGAAGTCGAATGTGGCACCGGCGTTCTCGGCCGCCGCCACCAGTGCGGCGTCCAGCACGGTGCGCCGCGGCGCGTACAGCGCCTCGACCCCCGCCGCGGGCTTGATCGACACCTCGACGCGATCCGCGCCGTAGTCGAAGGTCGTGTGGCGGATCGCCGGCGTTCCGGCCGCGACGAGCGCCGGCAGCACTCCCCAGCGCTGCAGCAGCAGCACCCCACCGCGCATGAGGGCGTGGGTGGAGACCGTGTCGCTGCCCTGGCGCGCGCGATCCAGGCAGAGCACCGACATCCCCGCGTCCGCGAGTTGGAGCGCGGTCGCCGCGCCCGCCACCCGCGCGCCGACGATGACGACGTCCCAGCGCCGCGTCATGACGCTCTCCGGGCGGATCGCTCCACGGCGTCATCGCGACCACCGAGGTGGTCGAGCAGCGCGTCGGCCACGAGTTCGGCGTCGAACCGGACGCCGCCGAGAAAGGTCGAGCTGCGCCGGGTCTGGTTCGGCATCCCGAGGACGAACACGCCCGGCGCGGGCGTCCGGCCGTCAACCTGACGGATCTCGCCCGATCCGTCGAGGATCGGCACACGGAGCCAGGGGTAGTCCCGTCGATGGCCGGTCGCCCAGATCACCGACCGGATCTGGCCCACGTCGAGCCGGTGGAGCGGGCGACCTGCGACCTGGGTCCCCCGCGGCGCGGTCGGAGTGTCGGTCTCCCGGTCCAGACCAGTTGCGGACGCGAAGGTGTCGATCCGTCGCAGCAGCCGCGTCAGCCTGGCGTCCGACTCTGCGGTGGTCGCGGCGAGATCGTCGGCGAACCGAAGTGCGCGCCCCTCCACCGCGGAAAGGCGCCCGGCGAGCTCGACGCCGCGCTCGGCCAGCGACCGCAGATCGATCGACCGCTGGTCGGGCCCACCGACCAGCTGCAGCGACGGGCCGGGGCGGCGCCGGTCCGCGGCCAGCTTGTCGTGCAGCACGCCCATCGACTCGAGCCACCACATGATGTCCAGCCCGCGGTACCTGCGCGGCACCCCGGTGTGCCTGCCGACGGAGAGCACCACCCGGCGGCCCGCGGCAGCCAGCTCGTCGGCCAGCTGAGCCCCGGTGGCGGAGGCTCCGACGACCAGCACCCCGCCGGCCGGAACGGAGTCCGGATTGCGGTAGCGATCCGGCGTCAGCTGGACGACGGAGGGATGCAGGTAATCGGCGAGCGGGGGAACGGCGGGGCGCTGGCACGCGCCGGTCGCGATCACGACCCCGCGGGTCAGAAAAGCGCCAGCGGTCGACTCGACGAGATACCCGGACCGGCGCGGGCGCACGGCCACGACACCGGCACCCTCCACGACCGGCGCCGCGAACGAGACGGCGTAGTCGGCAAGGTATCCGGCCACCGCATGCCCGCGCATGAACCCGGCGGGATCGCTCCCGCGGTAGGCCCATCCGGGAAGGCGGCTCAACCAGTTCGGGGTGAGCAGCCGCAGCGAGTCCCACCCCTGCGAGCGCCACCGCTCGGCGGTGCGTCCCCGCTCCAGGACGACGTGGTCGACAGCCCGGTCGCTGAGCAGTCTGCTCACCGCCAGCCCGGCCTGGCCGGCCCCGATCACCACCACGTCGGTGTGTGACATTGCCACTGCTCCTTGCTGTCTCGTGTCGATCGATGGGCCGGCTCGGGCCGCGGCGTCCGGTCGTCCCTGACCGCGACCCGAACCGGTCCGGTCGTCAGTGCGCGCCGGGCGTGGTCACGTCGATCACGACATCGGTGCCGTTGACCAGTACGTCGTAGACGGCGGACCGGCTCCTGGACTGCTCGACGAGCGCCGCCAGCTCCTCGGCCGATGCGTCGCCCTCGACCTCGAACGACACCCGGATCTGCCGGTAGCCGTTCCGGACGTCGCCGGACAGGCCGAGGATCCCCAGCAGATCGATGTCGCCCTCGACCGTGGATCGGACGCGGTGCAGGGTGACCCCACGGGCGGCGGCGATGTTCGCCAGGCCCGACGTCAGGCACGCGGCGATGGCGTGCAGCAGGAACTCCACGGGCGTCGGGCCGTTGTTGTTGCCGACCAGCACGGCGGGGTGGTCGGCGTCGTAGGTGAATGGCTCGGTCCGGCTCGTGTCCTCCTGGCCGGCACCGTAGAAACCCTGGATCGTCGTGCGGTTGTGCGTGCCGCTGATCCATTCGTTCGCGGCGCGGAACTGGAAGTCCGCGATCTGCGGGGCTCCCCTCACCGCATCAAGCGTGGCGAAGAGCGTGGGCACGTCGACGCCGTTGCGGGCGGGCCGGACCTGGGTGGTGTTGGTCATGGTGGTTTCTCCCTCGTGTCTCGGTGGTCCATGACGACGCCGCGAACGCTACGAACCCGCCCTTCCCCGGTCCTTCCCCCGACGGTCCCGTGCGGGAAGGACGGGGGAAGGCCGGTTGTTGACCCCGGCCGACGTGCTGGCCGTGAGCGGTCTCGGACGTCGACCTCGCCGCGGCGTCGCGCCCGCCCACACCAGTCGGGGGGACTTCGCTCCGGCAAAGCGAGGGTCAGAGTGGGCTGAGTAGCGACCTTCCCTCGGTCGACGGAAACCGGCTTGACCCCGACAAGGCGGAAGAACACACTGATTCCGGCGCCGGCAGGAGGCCTTTTCACCGGTCTGGAACGGAAGGTGGGAAGAACATGGCCATGCGGCAGAGAACGTTCGCCCAAGTAGACGAGAGTATTTCCGTCCAGGGTTTGGACGATGGGCGGCAGGTAGTCAAGGTCACCCCGGGCGGCGCAAAGATCCGTGGCCTACGTCTCGGATGGGAAAGCCACCCGCTACGAAGCGGAGGACCCCGACGGAAATCGTCAGACATTGTTCGGCATCGTTCCGGACAGTGCCGATTCGAGTATGACTCCCGACGGACTGTGCGAAGTCTGCACTTTCGACGAATTTGCCGGCAGCGTCATCTGCTACACCCTGATCGAATGCCCTCCGTTCCCTGGGCCGAAGAAAATGGGTCCACACTTCTGAGGCGCTGATCGATTGCGGAGTCGCCCGTCACGGACACGCTCGGAGAGTCGCCTGCCTGCAGATCGTGTCGACGACCGGGTCGTCGGGATCGACCTGGTCCGTCACCGGCGAAGCTGCGCGACGTGGACACCGTGCGGGGTGGTTGCGGATCGAATCAGTCCGGTCGGCGTGGACACCGATGGCCAGGGCGGCGATTCCGGTGATCGCGGACCTGTGGGGCGAATGCCAGCAGAGGCAGCCGACGAGGCCGAGAGCGGCACAACCCGGGCGGTCGCCCCTCGCCGTCGGTCAACGTCCAGGCGGACACGTTGGCGATCGCGTCGTAGGGTCGAACACCTCGAGAGCGGAAACCCGATCACTCCCCGGACGTCCACGGGTCGCGGCGAGGACCGCGACGACCGCACCCGCGGCGAGTTCCGCGTGTGCGGCACCCTGACCCGGTGTGCACCGCGGCCAGGACATGGGGCAGGTGCCGTTCCCTGGCCATCGGCCCGCGTGGTGGGGGAGACACCGATGACTTTCTCGTTCAGCCGGTGGCCGGTCAGGGTGCGGATCTGGATGCTGTGCGAACGATCGGGCAGGTCGTGGTGGTGGCCGTGACCCGCCGTGGTCGTCGCACAGGTGCGCCGGAGCTGGACGTCGCGACCGATCCGGTCATCCGCGCGATCGTGCCGTCGTCGCCCGTCTGGCCGGTGCGTGGGTCACTGAACGGTCACGCTGGTTCCACGTTCCTCGGGCAATCTGTGGTCGGGTCCACCCCTGGCGCATCCTCGGCCGTTGCCATACCGTGACCGTCCTAGGGAGCCCGAACATGGCTCGAAATCACAGCGAAGGGAACACATTCATGTCCTTCCCAGGACTGGCGTCGCGCAAAGGTGCGTTACGCGTAGCGGCCGTGGGCGCTATCGCAGCGCTCACCACCGTGCTGCTGCCGGTGCAGGCGGCGACCGCCGCGCCCGGCGACGCCTGCGACAACCGGAACAACAACACGTACCAGAAGCTGCTCGAGTGTGTGACGCTCGAGGGTGTCCGGGAGCACCAGGCGGCCCTGCAGAAGATCGCCGACAACAGCGACTGATCCGGTCTACCCGGGCACGCGGGCTGCGGGCACCGTCGGCTACGCGGAGAGCGTCGAGTACGTCGCCGGCCTGCTTCGTGAAGCCGGTTACGAAGTGACGCTCGACCCGGTCGAGATCACCTTCAACTTCCCGGCGGAGCTGCGCCAGCTCACCCCAGCGCCGCCCGCAGACTACGAGACCGGTGTCTTCACCGGCAGCGGTTCGGGTGAGGTCGACCGCGCACGGTCACCCCGGTCGATATCGATCTCACGCCGCCGCGCGCCAGCACGAGTGGCTGCGAGGGAGCTTCACCGAGGCGGCGGTGGGCGCCCCGATCCTGGCCGATCCCGCTGGGCCTGACGACTTCGCCGGCTTCACCGCCGGACATCGCCCTGATCCAGCGCGGTAGGTGCTGCTTCGCACTCAAGGCCGTGACTACGCCGAGCCGCCGGCGCATCGGCAGTGATCATCTTCAACCAGGGCAACGCCCCGACCGTTCGGGACTGATCATCGGCGATGCAACGAGCGCCGGATGAGCCAATCCCGGTGCCCCGGACGATCACGCACGGGATCCCGGTGGTGGGAGCCAGCTTCGACTGACGGCGTGCTGCTGGCGCGGCCGGGCTCGACGGCATACGTCAACGTCCCGCCGGCCGAGACCCGCACCGACTACAACGTGATCGCCGAGTTGCCCGGCAAGAACGAGGACAACGTCGTGATGGCCGGTGCTCACCTCGACAGCGTGATCGAGGGCCCGGGGATCAACGACAACGGCTCGGGCTCAGCGGCTCTGCTGGAGACGGCGCTCATGATGGCCAACTCCAACCTGCCGAACACCCTCCGCTTCGCGTGGTGGGCCGGCGAGGAGCAGGGGCTGATCGGTTCGGCGGACTACGTCGAGGGGCTCTCCCAGGCCGAGCGGGACCGCATCGCGCTCTACATGAACTACGACATGGTCGGGTCGCCCAACTACATCTTCATGGTGTACGACGCCGACGAGTCGACGTTCGAGGCACCGGTGCCCGTGCCGGCCGGCTCCGAAGAGATCGAGGACGTCTACGAGAGCTACTACACCGCGATCGGCGAGCCGTACGACGACACCGAGTTCTCCGGTCGCAGTGACTACGAGGCGTTCATCCTGGCCGGTATCCCGTCGAGCGGGCTCTTCACCGGCGCGGAGGTACCCAAGACCGACGAGCAGGAGGCGATCTGGGGCGGAACCGCTGGCGAGCCGTTCGACCAGTGCTACCACCAGGCCTGCGACACCTACGAGAACGTCGACCTGCATGCGCTCGAGGTCAACAGCGACCTGATCGCGTTCGCCATGTTGACCTTCGGGTACTCGACGGAGTCGGTGAACGGTGTGCCGGGCAAGAAGGTCCCCGGTCCGGCGTTCAACCTGCCGGCTCCGGCCGGACCTGAAGGCACCTTCGCCGAGGAGGGCGGCGGCGGCCTCGCCCACGGCGCGAGGGCCTAGAGCCGTAGAGCGCGTCAACGGGGGGCGGCCCCGCGGGACCGCCCCCCGCTTCACCGTTGAGCGCGCTAGTCGGCGGCAGGCCGCACGAAGGTCAGGATTCCGGTGCCGCCGATAACGTTGTCCTGGACTGAGACGATCGTCGGATCACTGATCGGCCGGCGGCGATGCGGCCGCAATGTGAGTGATGTTCTCGTCCCGCAAAGACGATTCGGCGCGCGACAGCAAGAAGCGGGTCGAGGACCTGAACAGGATCAGCTTTCAGTTCCAGGACCAAGTGCGGTTAGTGCCTCCTAACGCGGATCGAGCCAGACGAAGCAGCACGCCGTGACGAGGATCAACGCGGTGACGAGCAGCGCCACCATCGACGCCCAGCGGAAGGCGCTGGCCCTGCGCAGGCGTTCCTGACCGGGCGCTGGGGCCGCTGGGGCCAGGGTGCCCGCGTCCAGCAGTCGCTGCACCGTCCGCGCCTGCGCGTCAAAATTCGAGTACGCCAGCCCGATCAGGCACCCGGTGATCAGCACGGCCACCCCGAAGATCGGCAGCAGGACGGCGGGCGCCCGGCTGAAGACATACGAGGCGAGATCGCCGGCGCCCAGGAGGACCAGGCCGGCGAGCCCACCTCCGCCGAGCAACCGCGCCAGGTCCTTCCCACGACTCGCCGCATCGAGGGTGTCCGCCACGGTTGCAGGGCCGCGATGATGGGACGAATCGGATGCAACCACGAAGCGAGACGATCCCGCACCCGGGCCGCCGCGGCAAGGGACCGCATCGAGAGACGCCGGCTACCGAACCGGCCGCGAGACCGGATGGTCACCGGATTCTGGCGGGACCCGGACACGGCGCTGAAGGACCTGGCCGTCAAGGTCCGGGCGTCCATCTTCGGCTCGAACGAGCAGTCGACCATTCGTCTGGACCAAGCTCGCCGACGAGATCCTCGCCGAACCCAAGTAGACGTTACTTCAGACTTGAAGCACTAGTCGCCGGCGTCGACGTCGATCACGACGTTGCCCAATTTCTCACCCGTTTCCACGTAGCGGTAGGCATCGACAATCTCGGCAAGCTGATACCGGCGGTCAACAAGCGGCGTGAACGCTCCGGACTCGATGCGCGTCTTCAGGTGTTCCACGATCTGTTTGTTGTGTTTCGGGATCGGAAACCTCACCTGCCGACGACCGAACAACGGCGTGACCAGCGCGAGGAATGGATTCTCGGCTCGCGGCCCCAACTCGGTCGATAGGTAGATCCCATGCGGCCGCAACAGAGGCTTGCACGCGCCGAACGAGCGCTTCCCGACAGCATCGAGGACGACATCGTAAGAGCTGTCCCGCTCGCGGGTGAAGTCGCCCGCCGTGTAGTCGATGACGCGGTCGGCGCCCAAGCCCTTGACGAGCTCGAGGTGGGCGGGCCCGCATACTGCGGTGACCGATACGTCGAGCGCTTTCAACAGCTGCACGGCTGCCGAGCCGATGGCTCCGGTTGCGCCATTGACGAGCACTCGATGTCCGGCCCCCACTTTCGCCGCGCGGATGGCGGAGAGCGCGTAGTGGGCGCCTTCGGTACTGGGGGCGATCTGCTCATAGGACATCCCCGCGGGCACGGTCGCCACTGAAGCCGTCTCGGCGATGACCATGTACTCGGCGTGCCCGCCGAACGGGCCTTCGTTGTACCCGAAGACCCGATCGCCTGGGCTGAAGAGCGTGACACGGCCGCCGACGGCCTCGACGCATCCGGCGAACTCGTTGCCGAGGACCGTCGCCTTCGGTCGGGTGAACCCATAGACAGCGCGCGCAAGGTACGGCTTTCCCGCCCGGTACGCGCAGTCAGTCCGATTGACCGTCGTGGCGTGCACTTTCACCAGGATCTCGCCGGCCGTTGGCGTCGGCTTGGGCAGATCCGTGACGCGGACGACGGTCGGCGGGCCGTACCTGACATGCAATGCAGCCTTCATCTGCTGACGGTAGCGCTCTCAGGGCATTGACGACCCTGGGTATGGGCAGACGCAGAAGTCCTGCCGCCCAAGGTAGATCCGGGTCCTGGAGCGGGGCTGAGCCGAGCGAGCGCCAGACCGAGGCGGGCGGCGAGTCGCCGTCGCATCCGGCGGGTCACGCCATTCGCCGACACGAGTCGTACGCGGCACTTGGCCATCTGCAAACGCCATCAGCTCATGATCGCCCGGATAGGGCCTCAGGGTCGAGTAGATCGCGACAACGTGCTGCGCGATTCATCGAGCCGCGCGCTCGTCTCCACCAACCGGCTCGACTGGTGAACCAGACAGGCCGCGGCGCGCGCCGGCAGGCGGTCTTCGCCTGTCAAGCGGTGGGTCTGTCCCTGCAGCTGGCCGTCTGGACTATCGGGTGCCGGTCCGCTCTGGGTGCTCGGTGTCGATGGTGTGCAGGAACTCCAGCATGGACCGGGCCGCGGCGTCGGGGGCGTCGGAGATGACGACGTGGTTGCCGCCGGGGATCCACCGCAGCCGGGCGTGGGGCAGGAAGGGCAGGTAGCGCAGCACCTGCGGCGTTGTCGGGTCCGCTGTGCCCTGCAGGAGGAGGATGGGCTGCCGGATGCGGTGCAGGTAGGTCGGGATTTCGATGCTGCCGGCCCGGTTCGTGTCGTGGAAGGCATCGGCTCGGGTGAAGCCGGTGAGCAGTTGGTGGGCGTCGCCGGGGGTGAGTTGCCAGGGGCGGCTGCGGTTGCCGGCGAAGAACAGGGTGCGGCCGGTCGGCGTTCGACTCAGCCAGTCCGCGGCCGGCGCGAGGGCGGCTGCGATGCCCCGGGCGGCGGCCAGGGTGTAGTAGCCCTGCAGCCGTTCCACCGGGGTGCCCATCCCGTCCGGGCCGATGGCCACCACCGACCGAACCCGGTCGTCGGTCGCGGCGAGGTGCAGCGCCAGCCGGGCGCCGAGCGAGTAGCCGGCGACGTGGTATCGGTCCACGCCCAGGTCGTCCAGGGTGGCCGTGATCGCGGCGGTGAGGTTCTTCCCGGAGGGTCGCCGGCCGGCCGGAAGGACCGGAGACCGGCCGAATCCGGGCAGGTCGACCGCCAGTACGTCGTAGGACGCGGCCAGCTGGGCCAGCACCGGCCGCCACCCGATGTGGGACTCTCCCAGCCCGTGCAGCAGCACCAGGGGCTCACCCCGGCCGACCCGGTGCACGAACAAGCCAGGCCGACGCCCGCCGATCGCCTTCTCGGCCGCTCGCCCCGGAACGGTGGTCTTGGTCAACGCGGCACTCAATGCGGCTCCTTTTCGTTCCGAGATGCCAGTCGCCGGTGCCGATGGAACGGGTCCACCGGCACCGGCGGCACAGGCGAAGTCCAGTGTCGTCGGACCACGCCCTACTTCTGGTCGGCCTCCACGAGACGCTCGACAAGCTCCTCGACGGTGCCGGTCTTGGGCAGACCCCGCTCGGCCAGCCGATCGCTGAGCTCGGCCTTGGTCAGGTCCTCATACTTGGCGCGAGCCTTCTCCTGAGCCTGGCGGGCCTGCTCACGCTCGGCGCGACGAGCCGCCCGAGCCTGCTCCCGCTCCGCCTCCTCGACCCGCGCGGCCTGCTGGTTCGCGACCTCCTCGGCGCGGCGAGCCGGCTCCACCGCCACATCGGCAGCCTTGGCGGCCTGCTCGGTGGCCAGCGACCAGACCGACTGGGTCTGCTCCCGCACCGCACCGGACAGCTCACCGACGAGTTGCGCCCAACGCAGGGCCACCTCGCGGTTCACGTCGATGAACTGCTGCAGGAAATCGAAGTACTGCTCGACCGGGGCCTTCAAGTCCACCTCGGGCAGCCGGGACACCAACGCGTCGGCCTGCCCGGCCACGCTCTGGGTCCCCTGCTTGAACGCCTGCGCGGTGTTCTCGGCGGCGTTGCGCGCCCCGTTCAGGACGGCGGTGTACGCCTGGGTGCTACTGGTCATCACGTTCCTCCTGGGACGTTCCCGGACGGCGACGTTCGCCGTCCGCTCGTGCGGGCCGAACCTGTAGGGAAGCGACGGATCGATCGGCGAGGCGCGATCGTCAACAGCGGCGCTGATGGCGTCACGGCACCGCCGGCACGCATCCCCTCGCAGGTGCCGTACGGGCTCACCTCAACCCATCGCCACACCAAGGTTAGCCAGCGATTCAGCTAATGAGCAACCCGCATTCGTGACGAGATCGTCACGGTACAGCGCATTCCGGACAGCAACGTCGGAAACACCCGGCGCACAGACGGTCATCAGCTAACCAATGACCGCGCGGCACGCCACGACCGCCGGGATCGTCCCCACACACCTCGAACCATCTCGCACAGCTGTCGATGACCTTGTCCAGCAGGTTGCCCGGGGCCATGCGGGTTGGGGATCGCTCGGATCGTGCCTCAGTTGGGAGATCGAGGCTGCTGGTTCCCGGTTCGGAACGGAGCGGGCCACGGGTTCCCTCACGACCGAAGCGTCCAGCGGTGCTCGCCGCAGGATGGCGGCAAGACCCGACTGCGTACGGGGTCCACATGTCGACCGAGGCAGGGGTGGAGCTGGTTCTCGTCCGGCCATCGTGCGGGTGGTGGTTCAGAAGTCGGTTGACGGCGCCGCGCCGTCGGGGACGTCGTTGCGCGTCCGGCACGATGCGCGGCCTCTGGAGTAGCGAGCATGCCCGGTAGCCGTGCACCTCCGTGTGCCGGCACCTACCCTTCTCGCCACTGACCGCCGGCAGGCGTACGAAATCGACCGTCGCCGCACGGGTGCGGTCAACCCGTCATCCTGGGACGCGGCGTGGGACGCGGCGGGACGATCGACGACGGGTCTATCCGGTGATGAGGAGGTCGTCGCCCTGTGCCCGAATCAGGAATCCGTCATCCTGGACGTCGACGCTGGTGACCTGCTCGCCGAAAGGCAGTGGGTCGAGCGGAATCAGGAACGTGAACCGCTCACCCAGCAGAACCTCACTCAGTGTGCCGAGGGGACCGTCGGAAACCAGTCGCGTCGGGGTCACCGCGACCGCGTCACCGGCGGCGGCGATGCGGGCTTCCGCCGTCCCGGTGACGGTAGAGGTGCCCACCTGGACGCTTCCGGTCAGCAGCACGGTGGCGTCGTCCGTGCCCTGAACGGTCACCGGTTGGCCCATCGCCGACAGATAGCTGTTCAGATCGTCGTAGGTGAGAAACGCCTGCTCGTCGGCGTGATCCACCAGGATCGGGCCAGCGGCACCCACCAGGACGTCGCGAAAAGGAACGTGCACCCCGGACAGCTCGGCGTGCACGTTCTGCAGACGTATAGGCCCGTCGGTCAGTTCGGGGAACGCGATGGTGACCCGGTCGTATCGGCCGCGCAGGACCTGAGGAATGAAGAAGGCGCCGCCGATGGAGACCGAGGGCTCCGTGAGACCGTCCGTCTGCTGGCGGATCTCGTCGGTCAGCCGGTTCTGCGCGACCGTGCGCGCCAGCCGATCGGCGGCCCAGAGCAACAGGACAACGGTCACCAGGAACGTTGCGATCAGCAGCGCGGGATGTGACCGCCGAACCCGGCGGGCGGAGGATTTCTGCGCCGAGTCCGCGGCCGTCTCAGCGGGCGGCGGCCTGGTCATCGCCTCCCCCTGGTCGGAAGGAACGGCGCGTCCACGGTAGCGGGCGAGGAGCCCGACCTGATGGCGGCTCTCGCGGCAGTCCGACGGAGTTCCTCGTCGGTGGTGGCCGCAGTCGTGATGCGCCGGCTGGGCCAACCGGCCCAGCGGCCCAGCAGGGTGAGCACGGCGGGCGTCAAGACGGGGCGAATCACGAACGTGTCGAGAAGCAACCCGACAGCCATCGTGAACGCGAGTTGGCGGAAGGTGTCCAATGGGATGAATGCCACCATCGCGAAGGTGGCGGCAAGGATCAGACCCGCGGCGCTCACCGCCCTGGCACTCGCCGGCATCGCGCGGGCGATGGCGCGGCCGAGCGGGTGCCGCCCGGCCTCCCGCCAGATGGATCCGACGGTGAACACGTTGTAGTCCGACCCCAGGGACAGCAGCAGCACGGCCGTCGCGAACACGATGTAGAAGGTGAGACCGGTGGCGTCGAGGACCTGTTGGAAGACCAGCACCGTGAGGCCGAGGGCGGCCGCGACTCCGAGGGCACTGCAGCCCAGCAGGACCAGGGGCGCGAGGAGCGCGCGCAGATAGACGATCAGGATCAACAGCTCGATTCCGAATGCCGCGAGCAAGGTGATGACCAGGTTCTGCCGCGTGATCGCCGCCAGTTCGGCGGCGATGGCGGTTTGGCCCGTCACGCTGATGGTCACGCCGCGCAAGCCGGCGTCTTCGGCGATCGCCGGCAGTGCGGCGGACAGGGATGAGAAGTCTTCGATGGTCTCGCCGCCCAGCGGGTCCCCCGCGAAGACGACGATGAAGCGCGCGGCGGTGCCGTCCCGGGACAGCACGACCCCGAATTCGTCCGGCAACGGGTTCTGCGCCGGTCCGACGACTCTGGCGACCCCGGGCTGACCTGTGATGATCGCCTGCATCGCCTCCAGCGCGTCCCGCTGCTCACCGATATCCCCGCTCTCGACCAGGATTTCGGTGGGTGCCGTGATTCCGGCTACGCCGGAGGCGTCGAGCACCTCCGCACCCTCGCGCACGGGATCCTCGGTCGGGATCGGGCCCGTGAAGGACGCGTCCAGCCTCATGTCGACGATCGGAACCGCGGCCACGACGAGGATCCCTGTCGCGAGCAGTGCGGCCACCGCGGCGCCGGCTCGGTTGACCACGATCCGCACCATCCAGCCCGTCCGCCGCGTCGTTCGCCGACGAAGCTTCGCCGCCCAACGAGCGGGATCCCACGGCAGGAAAAGCCATCGGCCGAGAATGGCCATCAGGGCCGGAACGAGCGTCACCGACACCGCCAGGCCGACCAGCACGGTCAGCGCCATCGCAGGGCCGAAGGCCCTGAAGATCGGGAAGTTGGCGGCCAGCAGGGCCGCGGTGCCGCCCGCGACGGTCAGGCCGGCCACCGCGACGATGGGTCCCTCGGAAGCGGCCGCCCGCGCCGCCGCGACGTGCCGATGGGCGCCCCGCACGAGGTGGTCGCGACAGGCGAAGAGGAAAAGGACGCAGTAGTCGGTGACCACCCCGATCAGGAGCGCGGCCAACAGCGGTTGCAGTTCGTCCGGAAACGGGAACCCGAGTCGATCCGTGAGGACCCGGAGCAGTCGAAGCGCGACGAGATACCCCAGCCCGGCCACTGCGAACACGGCCAACGGCGCGGAGAACGAGCGGAACACGAAGGCGACGACCACGGCGACCATGGCCAGCGTCGCGAGCTCCACGAAGTCGAGCCGCGAGTAGAGGTAGCCGCGCTGGGCCAGTTGCCCCGGAAGCACGCCCGTGACCCACGTCTGCACCGACGCCTGATTGGCGAAGTGCGCCGCGTAGCCACGGGCCAGCGCGACGCTGACCTCCGGTGACGTCCCCGGCGAGGTGTAGACGTAGGTCACAGCGGTCTCCGGGGTGACGGCCGGAACGGGGACCGCGCCAACGATCTGACCGGCGCCCGACGGCGTCCGTCCCTCCTCGCTCGCCTGGACGAACGACAGCGCCCACAGCATGACATCCGCCTGGGTGAGGAGGCTGAGCCCGCCAGGATCGTGCACCACGACCGCGACCTGGGAGATCAACGGGACGTCGAACTTCTCCAGCGATCGCTGCTGCGCCGCCACCGCGGCGCTGTCGGCCGGCAGCAGGGCGCCCACGTCGCTGCCGATCGTGCCCTGGGACGATGGCGCCGCCGGAGGCAGCGCCACGGCCAGCGCCAGCCAGCCGCCCACGATCAGCCACCGCCCGACGACCACCACCCGCCGGTATGCCGAGGTGACCGCGCCCGTCATCGCGGCGGACCGATCACACTGGTCGGCCGGCCGCCACCCCGCGGCGCGGTGTGCACAACGTGAATGTTCCCCGTCACGCCACGTTCGTCCCCATGGACCGTCCTGAGTGCCCGCGCGCGCCGCTTCGATGGACCGGGCGACGCTCGGCCGACCTGCCGCCGACCGGGTGGAAGTGGGATCCTCAATCCGAACCCGAACGGCCTTCTTCGGCAGCGAGGCTTGTCACCACCACCGGGTGGTCGGCGGCAGGAAGGACGCGACATGGTCGAACCGGCACCGCCGTCGGTCGCTCGGCGTCGAGGCGGGGGACTCTTCGCGTGGCTTCTCGCCGGCATCGCCTTCGTTCTCGGCGCCGGCGCCGGCGCCGTCACGGTCGCGCTGCTGAGCGAGGACTCCGACCGAGCACCCGCCGCCGCTACTACCACCGTCTCCCCGCCTCCGACGTCCGGGGCGTCAACCGGCACCGAGACGGCCGCCCTGACGGCACAGGTCACCGTGAACGACGCGTGCGTTCGGGTCATCAACGCAGCCCAAGACGCCTTCCAGGCGATCTCCGAGCTCGGCGAAGCCGCTCGGCAGCTCGACATCGCCAAGCTGGACGCCATCGTTCGACGCCTCCAGCCGATTCAGGCCAACCTGCAGAACGACATCGCGGCCTGCAACGTCACCACCGCGGTGTCGGCTTCGACGCCGTCGACGAGCCCCACGACGGGTTGATTCCTGCGACCTGCCTGCTCGTCGCAGCTGCAGGATCCGCTCAGCAGTCGTCCTGGTCGATGAGGTCACGAGACTTCATCCTGGACGCCGTGGCGCGACGACCCGGGGGGCGTGAGACCCGCCGGCTTCAGCCGACGATGACGACCTCGAGCGTGCGGGGACCGTGCACGCCCTCGACGCGCTCGAGCTCGATGTCGCTGGTGGCGGACGGCCCGGCGATCATGGTGAGCGGCCGGGTGGGTTCGAGCATCGCGATCGCCTCCGGAACGGTCTCGACGACCTGCTCGCCGCGCAGGACCACGACGTGGTGGTCGGGGATCAGGGTGATCGCGCGCCGGCCCTGGTCGGGTTCGCCGTCCAGGATGATGGTGCCGCTCAGTGCGATGGCCACCCGCGCGGTGGTGACGACGGCGTCGACCGCGTCGAGGGCCGCGGCCGACAGGGTTCCGGTCACCCCGTCCACGGCGACCGACCGACCGTCCGCCCGGCACGACTCAGCGATCGTCGCCGGCAGCCCGGTGGGAATCACCACCGACCCGGCGGCGGACAGCGCCTGTCGGATGGCCGGACCGAGCTGGTCGGGGGTGGTGCGGCGGACCAGCGCCCGGTAGTCCAGCAGTCGGTCGATGAGCAGGTCGACCACCTCGGGACTGCCGGGCGGGCGCCCGTGACGGGTGTAGCCGCGCGGCACGACGTGGGCCGGCTCCGTGTCCGCGGCGAGCGCGTCGCGGACGCGGGCGAGCACCGTCTCCCGGTCGGTCATCACGTGCCGGTTTCCGGGCCGCTCGGCCGGTGCGACTCCACCCACCAGTCGCGGAACGTCTGGGCCGGCGGCGCTGGCAGGTCGCGGCTGCGGGTCCAGCGGGACAGCGGAGGTGGCAGGTGCGAGATCCGTCCGGTCCGGCCGGCGAGGACCCGGCCCGCCGCGAGCGACTTCTCCGCGGCGGCGAAGCGCCTCTCGTCGCTCATCACCCAGGACGCCGCCTTCATCGCGGCGTCCCAACCGCCGGGAATCGTGCGGTGCCGGTCGGCGTCGACGACCTGCGCGCGCAGCTCGACCAGGATGCTCGGGATGTCGATCTTGACCGGGCAGACGTCGTAGCAGGCGCCGCAGAGCGAGGATGCGTAGGGCAGGGAGGCGTTCGGGTCCCCGTGACCGGTGATGCCGGTGAGCATCGGGGTCAGGATCGCGCCGATCGGTCCGGGGTAGACCGACCCGTAGGCGTGGCCGCCGGTGCGCGAGTAGACCGGGCAGACGTTCAGGCACGCCGAGCAGCGGATGCAGTGCAGGGCAGCGCGTCCCACCCGATCGGCCAGCACCCTGGAGCGTCCGTTGTCGAGCAGGATCAGGTGGAACTCCTGCGGCCCGTCGCCGGGTGTGACCCCGGTCCAGAGCGAGGTGTACGGGTTCATCCGCTCGCCGGTCGACGAGCGGGGCAGCAGCTGCAGGAACACCTCGAGGTCGGCGAAGGTCGGCAACAGCTTCTCGATACCCATGACGGTGATGAGGGTCTCTGGCAGGGTGAGGCACATCCGGCCGTTGCCCTCCGACTCGACGACGCACAGCGTGCCGGTGTCGGCGATGCCGAAGTTGGCGCCGGACACGGCGACCCGCGCGGTGAGGAACTTGCGGCGCAGATGCTCGCGGGCGGCCATGGCCAGCCGCTGCGGTTCATCGGTGAGATCGGCCGGGGCGTCGGCCATCTCGGTGAGGAAGATGTCGCGTACCTCGGTGCGGTTGCGATGGATCGCCGGGACGAGGATGTGTGACGACGTGTCGTCGGCGAGCTGCACGATGAGCTCGGCCAGATCCGTCTCCACGGCGGCGATGCCCTCCGCCGCCAGGTGTTCGTTCAGCCCGATCTCCTGGGTCGCCATGGATTTCACCTTGACCACCTCGTCGGCGCCGGTGGACCGGACGAGCTCGGTGACGATCCGGTTGGCCTCGGCCGCGTCGATCGCCCAGTGCACGACGCCGCCGCGGGCGACGACATTCGCCTCCAGCTGCTCGAGAAGCTCGGGCAGCCGGGCCATCACGTCCGTCTTGATCGCGGAACCGGCGTCCCGCAACGCTTCCCAGTCCGGCATCTCGCCGACGACGTGCGCGCGCTTGGTGCGGATCGTGCCGGTCGCGTGCGCGAGGTTGGCGCGCAGCTGCCCGTTGGCGAGTTCCCGGCGCGCGGCCTTCGGGAACGACCGCTCACCGCGCAGCGGCGACGGCTCGGCGCGTCCCCGGCGGTGACTCGGCACGCCCAAGAAGGTCGGAGTCACGATGCACTCTCCCACGGGTGGTCCTTGGTCGATGCCAGGATCTGCGCGAGGTGCACCGTGTGCACGCGCTTTCCGGCCTTCGACAGGCCGCCGCCGATGTGCATGAGACAGGACGAGTCGCCGGCCGAGCACACCTGCGCCCCGGTCGCCAGCACATGGGTCATCTTGTCGGCCAGCATCGCCGCCGAGGTGTCGGCGTTCTTCAAAGCGAACGTGCCGCCGAAGCCGCAGCACTCCTCGGCGTCCGGCAGCTCGGCCAGGTCGATGGCGTCGACGGCGCGCAACAGCCGCAGCGGCTTGTCAGCCACCCGCAGCATCCGCAGCGAGTGGCACGTCGGGTGGTACGTCACCCGGTGCGGGAAGTACGCGCCGATGTCCGTCACACCCAGCACGTCCACCAGCAGCTCGGACAGTTCGTAGGTGCGGCCGGCCAGCGAGGTGGCCCGCTCGGCGAGGGCGGTGTCGCCGGCCCGCCGTGCCACCATCGCCTGCTGGTGCCGCACGGAGCCGACGCACGACCCGGACGGCGAGACCACCACGTCGCAATCCGCCGCGGTGAAGACGTCCACCTGGTGCCGCACCACCGGCAGCGCCTCGGCCAGGTACCCGGTGTTCGACATGCATCTGCCCGCAACACACCTGAGCGGCGGGAAAGATCACCCGGTGACCCAGCCGCTCCAGCACCGTGACCGTTGCCCGGACCACGTCGGGGTACAGCGCGTCGCCCAGGCACGTGGCCATCACCGCGATCCGCATCGTCCCTCGCTCACTGGGTCCGGTGTCCGGTCCTTCGGTTGTCATCGTGCGCGATGCCGGCAGGTCGATCACGGGGACCGTTCATGCCGGACCATGCTCCGATCGCGTCGTGCCCGGGGGACCCGTCCCGGCGCGGCGAGGGATCGGCGGGCTACCGGGCCGGCCCGAGCCGCGCGGGCCCGAGCCGAGCGTCCAGCAGAACCGCCGCTGGCACAACTCGACGCGATGCCGGCCGCCGGCAGTGGCGGCGCGCGACGGTGGGGGGCGCCGGACGGTGTCGGCACCGGTCACCGGTCGGCTGGACCGGTCGTGCCGGCGCCGGTGTCGTGCACGACGTCCAGCGCGGTCAGCGGCTCGTCGGGCTGCACGCCCGCGCCCTCCCAGGTGGGCCCGCCGCCGGGGTCGACGACGGTCGCCTCCGGGATGAGGGCGCGGACGTCGTGAGTCAGGTTGAGGGGCACGACGTGATCGGCGGCGCCGCGGCTCGGTTGGCCGGCGACGGTGGCGAGGCGCTGTCGCTGCAGCGCCCAGGCGAGAGCTTCGCCGGAGCTGTACGTGCCGGGTCCGATCAGCACCCGGACGAGGCCATCGGGCGGCGGCACCGGCGGCGCCCCGGCGGTCCACCACTGCCTCGTGCGGTCGCGGTACCGCACGTCGAACAGATGGCGGGGTGGCCCGCCGGCCAGCCAGTCGGCGATCAGGACCACGGTCGCCGGGTCCCCGCCGGCGTTGGCGCGGAGGTCGATCACCACCCGCTCGGCGCGCCGGACCAGCGCGAAGGCGCCGGCGAGCAGCGGCGCTGCCGCCGCGACCGGCGCCAGTTCCGTCAGCCTGATCACGGCCGCGCCGGTGACATCCATGAGCACCGCGGCGATCCCGGCGCCGGCGCGGGTGATCGCCGGCAGGTCGGCGGGCGGCCAGCCGGTGCTCTCGTGCTCGACGGGAAGCCCCGCGGCGTGCGTCAGCTCGAGGTGCCGGAACACGGTCTGGGCGACGTCCTGCAGCTCATCGAGGCCGTCGGGGTCGACGGGCCGCGCGCCGGCCGTGAACCGATCGCACACCGATCGCAGCGCATCCACCCGCGGATGCGTTCCGTAGTGCCGTTCGACGCGCGCCGGGAGCAGCGCGGCGACGTCGCCGAGGCGGCTCGGCCTTTCCATGCCGGGGACGGTACGGCCGACTCCGGCGGCCGGGGAGAGTCATCCGCTGTCGGCGAACGCAGGGTGTCGCGCCGGTCGATTCCGGACGGGTGTCAGAGCCCGCCGAGACTCCGCTCGATGGCACGCCGGGCGGTGTCCAGCACGTCGGATCGGCTGGGGATCGATCCGGCCGTGCCGGTATCGGGCGATCCGTCACCGGTCTGTGCGCCGACGGCGGGCGCGTCCGGTGCCCGGTCGGCCGCGGCGGCGATGCGATCGGCAGCGGCGGATTCCCCGAGCCCGCGCAGCAGCTCGGCGAGGTTGCGCAGGGTCACCCAGAGGTGCGTCCAGTTTCCGGTTCGGGAGAAGTAGTCGATCACCGCTCGGTAGCCGTCGAGCGCCTCTTGGATGCGGCCCGTGCGGGCCCACGCCGCGATCAACCCGACCCTGGCGATACCGACGAGAAACGTTGCGCCCGAGGAGCCGGCCAGCTCGACCGCGAGAGCGTAGTGCCGCTCGGCGGCGTCCGGCCGGCCGGCCGCCGCCTCGATCTCACCGTTCACGTAGGCACGCCACGAGCGCATCGAGGGCGACGGCCCGGCGGTGCTGTGCGAAGCGTTCAACGTGCTGGCCCGGTCGACGTCGCCCGAGTAGGCCGCGGCCAGGGCGGCGACGCCCAGGTTCTCCCGCGGTCTGGTCGCGAGGTCCGCGGCGGCGAGGGAGTGCCGTTCGACCTCGGTGAAGGCGCCCCGAGCGAGTTCGGCCACGGACAACGCCGACAGGCAGAACCAGGCGCCGCCGCCTGCGTCCGGCTCGTCGAGCCCGGCCAGGGCGCGCCGCTCGGCCAGGGCGTAGTCGCCCCGGTGGTACGCGGCCTCCGCCGCCACGCCCAGCACCGCGGCCGCGTGCGGGCCGGCGAGAACGACCGGATCGCCGGCGAGCTCCTCGGCCCAGCCGCGGATCTCGATCAGATCGCGGTAGCCGACGGCGTCGTAGAGCGCCGTGACGATCGCCGCGGCGTCGTCCACCGACCCGCGGTCACGGGTCAGCCGCCACGCGGCCCGCAGGTTGGCCAGTTCCCGGCGCAGGACACCATCCGCTGTCGGCTCGTCCTCGCCCGCCATGGTGCGTTCCACCCACTGCGTGAGGTCGACCGCCCAGCGGACGAGCAGGTCGGCCGCCGACCGGTCTTCGCCGGCGGCAGCCAGCCGGTCGAGGCCGAAGGCGCGCAGCGTCTCCAGCATGCGATAGCGCGTGCCGCCCTCGAAATGGGCGTCGATCATGGAGGCGTCGACGAGATGGGCGAGGACGGCTCCCGGTTCGCCGTCGAGCCCGAGCTGCCCGGCAAGACGCTCAGCGCTGTCGAGGTCGATGCCGTCGACGAACACGGCGAGATGCCGGAACAGCCGGCGCTCGTCCTGCGGAAGCAGCCGGTAGGACCACTCGAGGGTGGCCCGCAGCGTGCGGTGCCGGGCGTCCGCGCTCGGCCGCGCGCTTCCGAGCAGATCGAGTGACCGGTCGAGTCGCAGGAGCAGGTCGTCGAGCGCGAAGGTGGACAGCCGACCCGCCGCCAGCTCGATGGCCAGCGGCATGCCGTCCAAACGGCGCACGATCTCGGCGACCGCCTGCAGTTCCGCGGGACCGGGTGACGGGCCAGGGCGCACCCGGGCGGCGCGGTCGAGGAAGATCGCCGCGGACGGCACGCGCGCGACATCCTGCCCGGGACCGGGCACCGGCAGCGGCGACAGCCGGAAGGCGTACTCGGCGGCCAGGCCGAGCGGCTCCCTGCTGGTCGTGAGCACCGTGAGGTCAGGGCAGGAGGACAGGATCCGGTTCACCGTGTCCCTGACCTCGTCCAGCAGGTGCTCGCAGTTGTCGATCACCAGCAGCCCCGGACGATCGCCCAGCACGGCGAGGCACGCGGCGAGGACGTCACCCTGCACGACGGTCAGGTCCAACGCCTCGGCGAGCACGTGTGGGAGAGCCGTCGGGTCGGTCACCGGTGCCAGCAGCAGGGTCGTCGTCGGGCCGCTCCGGCGCGCCACCTCGACCGCGAGCCGGGTCTTCCCGACGCCGCCGGCGCCGACGAGGGTCACCAACCGTTCGGTCCCGAGCAGCCGGTGCAGCGCGGCCACTTCGGCGTCGCGACCGATCAGCGGCGCCGGCGGCGTGACCCGCACATCCGCCCGGCGGGACGGCGGGCCGGCGCCGCCGCCGGCGATCGTCCGCTCGAGTGCGTCCAGCTCCGGCGACGCGTCCAGCCCGGTGTCGTCGGCGAGCCGCCGGCGGAACTCCCGCCCCGTGCGCAACGCCTCCGCAGCCTGGCCGGTCGCCGCCAGCGCGCGCATCAGCGACCGGACCGCGGGCTCGCGAAGCGGGTCGGCGGCCACGGACGTGACGGCGAGTGCCAGCACCTCCGGTGCCTGGCCGGCGTCGATCGCGGTCGTGATCAAGGCGTCGGTGACGTCGCGGTGCAGCCGCGCGCACTGCTCGATCGCGGTCGCGACGGACAGGAAATCGGCCAGGTCCGCGAGCACCGGACCCCGCCAGAGGTCATGGGCGTCCCGCAGCAGACCCGCCGCCGTGGCCGGTTCGGCCTCGGCCTTGGCCCGCCCGGCGGCGAGCAGCGACCGCGCCCGCGCCAGGTCCAGCGCTCCGGCGTCGAGCTCCAGGCGGTAGCCGTCCGCCCGGGTCTGCAGCAGGTCGGCGGCCGCCGCCAGGTTCTCGCGCAGCCGGAAAACAAGGCTGTGCACCGCTTGTCGCCCCGAGTCCGTGGACTCCGGCGGCCACAGCTCGTCGATCAGGTGATCCACGGTCACGGTGCGGCCCTCGGCGAGCGTCAGCATGGCCAGCATCGCGCGCCGCTTGGCGCCCCGCACGGCGACGGGAGCGCCGTCGACCGTCAGGCGCAACGGCCCGAGCACGTCCACCCGGACCGGTGGCGCGCTCCGCAAGCCCATGGCCACCTCCGCGAACAGGATGCCCGTCGCAGCGGGACCGCGGAACGCCGGCACCGCCGTGCAAGCGCTCGGCAAGCGCGTGCGAGTGCCGTGCAAGCGCCGCGGTCGACCGTTGTCGTCATGGCCGGCACCGCGCCGGCTCGATCCGAAGGAGACCGGCATGGACAACAACAGGGTGATGGAGTTTCTCGGCAGGGTGGTCACAGACATGGGGGCAACCGGCGCCGCGGGCTCGGTGGTCGTCGGCCATCGCCTCGGCCTCTTCCGTGCGCTCGCCGAGGGCGCGGCGACGCCGGACGAGCTCGCGCGGCGCACGGACTGCCACCCGCGCTATCTCACGGAGTGGCTGCGCGGCCAGGCGGCGGGCGGCTACGTCAGCTACGACCCGGACACGCAGGCGTTCTTCCTGACCGAGGAGCAGGCGTACTGCCTGGCCGACCCGAACGGCCCCAACGTGCCGGCGGCGTTCGTGGCCGCGCTCGGGTATCTGCGGGCGGAGCCCCAGATCACCGAGGCGTTCCGCACCGGTGCGGGCGTGGGGTGGCACGAGCACGTCGACGACGTGTTCGTCGGCTGCGACGCGTTCTACCGTCCGGGCTACGTGGCCGGACTGGTGCCGAACTGGATCCCGGCGCTCGAGGGCGTCGACGCCAAGCTCACCGCCGGCGCACGGGTCGCCGACATCGGCTGCGGCCTCGGCAGCACGTCGATCCTGCTCGCCCAGGCCTACCCGCGGGCGACCGTCATCGGCTCGGATTACCATGTCGAGTCCGTCGACCTGGCGCGCAAGAGGGCCGCGGAGGCCGGAGTCGGCGACCGGGTCAGATTCGAGGTTGCGGAGGCGCAGGGCTACATCGGCACCGGGTACGACCTGGTGATGATGTTCGACTGCCTGCACGACATGGGCGACCCGCTCGCGGCCGCGCGGCGAGTGCGGCAGGCGCTCGAGCCCGACGGCACCTGGCTGCTGGTCGAGCCGTTCGCCGCCGATCGGCTCGAGGACAACTTCAACCCGGTCGGCCGGCTCTACTTCAGCGGCTCCACCTTTCTCTGCGTGCCGAACGGGCTCTCGCAGCCCGGCGCCAACCCGCTGGGCGCGCAGGCGGGCGAGGCGGCCGTCCGCGCGCTGGCGATCGAGGCCGGGTTCACCCGGTTCCGGCGCGCAGCGGAATCGCCGTTCAACCTCGTCTACGAGATCCGGCCGTAGCGAACCGTGCCGCGGGGCGGCGGGTCGTCGAACGTCGGCGACCGCCGCCGTGCGGTCGCGGGGAAGGAATCTCAAAAAACTTCTCCGGGAGTGTCGATCCACCTGTCTGTCGTTCGGCACACGGGTTGACAGCACCCCGACCGGGCCACCCGCCCGACCGACAGAGGAGTTCCCATGGGTTTTCTCAGGTCCAGCCTGTTCATCTCGCTCGACGGCGTCATCTCCTCGCCCGAGGAATGGCACTTCCCGTACTTCGACGACCAGATGGGTGCCGTCGTCGGCGAGCAGATGAGCGCGACCGACGCCACGCTGCTCGGCCGGCGCACCTACGACGAATTCGCCGGCTACTGGCCGAACGCCGACCCCGCCGACCCGATCACCGGCGTGATGAACGGCGCGCGCAAGTACGTCGTGTCGAACACGCTCACCGAGCCGTCCTGGCAGAACTCGTCGGTGATCTCCGGCGACGTGGCCGCCGAGCTCAGCCGCCTCAAGGCCGACACCCGGCTCGGCACGACCGGCAGCGCCACCCTCGTGCGCTGGATGCTCGAGCGCGGTCTGATCGACGAGCTGCACCTGCTCGTCCACCCGATCGTCGTCGGCCACGGCAAGAAGCTGTTCGAGGACGGCGCGACCGTCCCGCTGACGCTGCTGTCGTCGACAGCGTTCGACAGCGGCGTGCTCCATCTCGTCTACTCCGGGTGATCGGTTCGGAGGTCGCGTTCGGATCGCTGCACCCGGTGTCCACGACCACTATCACGTCCTCGACAAAGCTGACCGCGACCGTGTCTGCGATGTGGCCGGCGGCAGGTTCACCTGCGCCGAGAATCTGTTTCACCAGAAGCAAGTCGTGCTTCTCCTGGACGAGCGACCGGGCGAACTCAGCGCGGGCGATGAGAGAATTTCACCACCTTCCGAGGTGCTCCGAGGTCCGAGAGACTCGGTCGCGCTCGCCGCTCCGACTCTGTTGACGGTGCCGCCACGGATTCGCCGTAGCCTCGGCGCGAAGGGCGAACCGGTGCTGCGCTGTATCACGGTCCTGCAGCGACTGGTCTTCAAGATCCTGGCCGGAATCATGTGGTTGGCTCCGATCGGCGCGTTCGGCGCCATCGCCGGGGTCGTCGGCAATGCCGGGTGGGCCGCGATCGGATCGTTGTCGATGTTCGTGCTGATGTTCTACGCCACCTGCGTGGTCTTCATCGTGGTCATCCTGGGTGGCGTGCTCAAGGTCACCACCGGCTTCTCCATCTTCAAGGTGCTCTACTACCTGCGGCAGGAGTACCTCCTCATCGTCGCGACGAGCTCTTCGGAGACCGCGTTGCCGCGGCTCATCGCCAAGATGGAGCACCTCGGGGTGTCCAGGCCGGTCGTCGGCATCGTGGTCCCCACCGGGTACTCGTTCAACCTGGACGGCACCGCCATGTACCTGACAATGGCGGCGCTGTTCATCAGCAACGCGCTGGGATGCCGATGACCTGGTCGGAGCAGCTGTCGCTGCTGGTCTTCATGATCGTCGCCTCCAAGGGGGCGGCCGGGGTGACCGGCGCCGGTCTGGCAGTGCTCGGAGGAGGCCTGGCCTCGCACGCCCCGAGCTGGTTCCGGGCGTCGGGCTCGTCGTCGCGGTCGACCGGTTCATGTCCGAAGCCCGCGCCCTGACGAACTTCTCCGGCAACGCCGTCGCCACCCTGGTCATCGGCAACTGGGTCAAGGAGATCGACCGCCCGCAGGCCGACCGGGTCTTCTCCGGCGAGGATCCGTTCGACGACCTGGACATGCTCGACGAGCACTCCGCCGAGGAGCACCGCGCCGACGTCGAGGCCTACAAGCACAAGTCTACGGTGCACGAGCACGTCGCCCGCCAGATGCACGACCCGACGCGGCCGGCCGCGTCCACAATGCGCGCCGGCCGGCCCGGGTCTTCCCCACGATCGAACACCGCATCGATGTCACACCCTCGACGAAAGGCCTCGACATGGTCACGGGCCCGTATGAACTGATATCCACGACAGATGGCGTGGTGGCGCGTATTCACGCGCGGGGGAGTGCGGTGCTGGCCTCGCCGTCGATCAACCGTGGGACGGCGTTCACGCTGCGCGAGCGAGAGGCTCTCGGGTTGACCGGCCTGTTGCCGACCGGGGTGTCCACCCTGGAGGGCCAGCTCCGCCGGGTGTACGCCCAGTACACAGAACAGGCCAATGATCTGCGTAAATGGGTGTACCTGGCGAATCTGCGAGACCGGAACGAAGTGCTGTTCTACAGGCTGCTCACCGAACACATTTCGGAGATGTTGCCGGTTGTCTATACGCCGACGGTGGGGTTGGCGATCGAGCGGTTCAGCCAGGAGTTCCGTCGGACCCGCGGCGTGTACCTGTCGGTGGATCATCCGGAGGATGTGGAGAAGTCGTTGCGCAACACCGGTCTCGGACCGGATGACATCGACCTGCTGGTGGCCACCGACTCCGAGGGAATTCTCGGCATCGGCGACCAGGGCGTCGGCGGGATCGAGATTTCCATCGGCAAGCTCGCCGTGTACACCGCCGCCGCCGGGATCCACCCGCGCCGAGTATTGCCGGTGGTGTTGGACATGGGCACCGACAACCTGAAGCTGCTCAACGACGACATGTACCTCGGGGCCCGGCATGCCCGGATCCGGGACCAGCGGTACGACGACCTGATCGACGCATATGTCACGGCGGTCGGCAGATTGTTTCCGAACGCGATGCTCCACTGGGAGGATTTCGGCGCGACCAACGCCCGCCGGATCCTGAACAAGTACGCCGATCAGGTGTGCACGTTCAATGACGACATGCAGGGCACCGCGGCGGTGGTGCTGGCAGCGGCGTTCTCCGCGGTCCGGGCGGCCGGGTCGAGGATCGCCGATCAGCGGGTGGTGATCTACGGTGCCGGTACCGCCGGGTTGGGCATCGCGGACATCATGCGGGATCAGATGATCCGGGAGGGCTTGTCACCACAGGAAGCCATGGAGCGGTTCTACCCGATGGGCAGCAAGGGGCTGCTGGTCGACGACGCGCCCGGTCTCCTTGATTTCCAGCAGCCATACGCCCGGCGGCGGGCCGAGGTCACCGGGTGGGTCGGTGGCGAACCGGGCGGGCGGATCGCCTTGGCGGAGGTGGTGACCCGAGCGCAACCCACGATGCTGATCGGGACGTCCACCCATGCCGGTGCATTCAGCGAGCAGATCGTGCGCACCATGGCCGCGCATGCGCCGCGTCCGATCATCTTTCCTTTGTCGAACCCCACGTCCAAGGCCGAGGCACTGCCCGCCGATCTCATCGCCTGGACCGACGGGCGGGTGCTGACGGCGACGGGCAGCCCGTTCCCCCCGGTCATCCACGACGATCGGACCTACCAGATCGCCCAGGCCAACAACGCGCTGGTCTTCCCCGGCCTGGGCCTGGGTGTTGCCGTCGTGAAGGCCACCCGAATCAGCGACCGGATGATCGCCGCCGCGGCGGACGCGGTCGCGCAGCTGTCCGACGCCCGGAGGGCCGGCGCCTCCCTGCTACCCCCCATGACCGACCTGCGCACCGTGTCCGCCGCGGTCGCGATCGCGGTCGCGAAGACCGCCACGGAGGAAGGCCTGGCCCAGGTCGAGTTCCACGACCCGATCCAACAGGTCCACGACGCCATGTGGCGACCCGAATACCCCCGCCTCGAACCCGACGGCTGAGCGATCCAGCCGGCAGCGCCGAAGCACCGTGACCAGCCCGGGCCATCCTGTGTTCTCGATGATTCGGGCTCGAGTCGATCTCGAAGGACTCGTGGCGGCGACGTGGGCGATCGGGTCCCTCGCGACGTCGACGTCCGACATCCGGTGGCGGAGCGACCGGCCGAGTGCGCCGATCCATGCCGCGTGGCGGGAGACCGCCTGCCGGACCGCGCTGCATCGACGTGACCCTGCGCACCGGCGCCCGAGGAAAGGACACGTCATGAACATCGTCACCGTCACCGACCGGACCGTGACCGTCGAACCGCAGGGGCTGGACAAGCTCTGGTCGCTCACCCGCCGGCTCGAGTTCCCGCGCAACCACATCCGGGGCGCCACGTTCGATCCTGAAGCCAACAGGGAGCCGAAGGGCATCCGTGCGCCCGGGTTGCAGATCCCCGGCAAGTGGGCCGGCACCTTCCACCGGGACGGCGAGAAGTCGTTCTGGAACGTGTCCGCGCCCGATCGGACGATCGTCGTCGAGTTGACCGGCGAGGACTACGACCGGCTGTACCTGACCGTGGACGATCCTCGGTCGGTGGTAGACCGGATCAACGGGCTCACCAATGATTGAGCGTGATCACCACCCGACGTCACGCGGAGGCGGCCATGCGCTACATGGTGATGCACTACCAGACGCAGGACATGGAGGACGGCGTCCTGCCGTCGCCCGAGCAGCAGGCAGCCATCGGGCAGTACATGCAGGAGGCGGCGATGTCCGGGGTGCTGCTCTCCGGCGAGGGCGTCGCGAGCAGCGCCCAGGGCGCCCGGGTCGAGGTCCGGCACGGCGCGGTGCGCGTCATCGACGGGCCGTTCGCCGAGGCCAAGGAGTTGATCGCGGGCTTCGCGATCCTCGAGGTGGACTCGCTCGCCGAGGCCGTCGAGCACGCCCGCCGGTTTGCGCTGCTCGTCGGCACGGAGCGGGTCGACGTGCGCCGGGTGATCGAGTTCGAGGACCTCCGGCAGGACGCGCGATAGCCCGCAGCGGAGACCCTTCCACCGTGACCGGCCATCGCGAGACGCCCGCTCGACCGCCCTCCGGGGACGAGGTCGACCGCCGGGTGGCGACTCTGTGGCGCGTCGAGTCCCCCCGGGTGATCGCGCGGCTGACGCGCCGGCTCGGGGACCTCGACCTCGCCGAGGAGGTCACTCAGGACGTCTTCGTGTCGGCGATCGAGAAGTGGCGGCGGGACGGGGTGCCGGACAACCCGGCTGCCTGGCTCAACACGACGGCACGGTTTGTCGCCGTCGACCGCATCCGCCGCCGCGACACCCAGCGCGGCAAGTACCACCTCGTCGCGGCCTCGCAGCCGCCGGCGCAGGAGCTCGGCATCGACGAGATCGTCGACGGCGACCTCGCGGACGACCTCCTCGGTTTGATCTTCATGGCATGCCATCCCGTCCTGTCGCCCGACGCGCGGTCCGCGCTGACGCTCAAGATCGTCTGCGGCCTGAGCACCGAGGACGTCGCCCGCGCGTTCCTGACGCCGGCGGCCACGATCGCCCAGCGCATCGTCCGGGCCAAGCGCACGCTCGCGGCGGCCAGGGTGCGGTTCGAGCTGCCCGCGGACCACGACCGACCCGCTCGACTCGACGCCGTGCGAGAGGTCGTCTACCTGGTCTTCAACGAGGGTCACTCGGCGACCAGCGGCGACCGGTGGATCCGCAGCGACCTGTGCGCGGAGGCGCTCCGGCTCGGCCGGATGCTGGCGGCCCTGACGCCGTCCGACACCGAGACGCTGGGACTGCTGGCGCTGATCGAGATCCAGGCCTCGCGGTTGGCGGCCCGCACCGGGCCGGACGGACGGCCCGTGCTCCTGCTCGACCAGGACCGGACCCGCTGGGACCGCCTGCTGATCCAGCGCGGGCTGGCGAACATCGACCGGATCGACCGGCTCGGCGGCACCGTCGGACCGTACGCGCTGCAGGCGGCGATCGCGGCCTGTCATGCGCGGGCCACGGTCGCCGAGGACACCGACTGGGAACGGATCGCCGCGCTCTACGACGGTCTGGCCCGGATCAGCCCCTCGCCGGTCGTCGAGCTCAACCGCGGGGTGGCGACCGCGCAGGCGTTCGGACCGGAGGCCGGCCTGACGATCGTGCTGCCGCTGTTCGACGTCCCGGGGATGCGGAACTACCACCTGCTGCCCGCGGTCGCCGGCGATCTGTTGTGCCGCTCCGGCGAGCACGAGCGGGCGCGCGAGCACTTCCTGCGCGCGGCGGCGATCACCCGGAACAGCGTCGAGCGCGCGACGATGCAGGACCGGGCGGCCCGGTGCGCCGCCCGTCACGTGGCGTCGCCGTAGCCCGTCCGGATCGCCGGCGCACGACCGGGTGGCGGCGTCCGACGAGTGGCGGCGCAGGTGTGCGCGCGCCGGGGTCCGCAGAACCGTCGGTCGACGTGCCCGCCGGGGGAGGGGACCCGGAGAGGCGCGCGCCTGTCAAGCTCTAGCAGACAGTGTGTTAACTAACGCTTGACACGGGGCCTGGGGAGTGCGCAGCATTGGCCGAACAATCCCCTCGCCAGGAGGCTGCCCGATGTCGCGTCTGCCGTGGATCGATCCCGACTCCCTGACCGGCCCCACCGCCGCGCTGGCCACCGATCGGTATTACAACCTGATCGCCCGGCGTCCCCAGATCCTCGAGGCGTGGAACGCGCTGGACAAGGTGTTCTTCGGCCCGACGTCCGTGGTCGACAACCACATCAAGGAGGAGGCGCGGCGCACGCTGGCGCAGGGTGCCGGGTGCCGGTTCTGCGCATCCCTCGGCGTGCCCAAGGAGGAACACCCGGACGCGCGCGAGGCCGTGGCCGTGGCCGTGGCCGACCTGATCGCCACCGATCACCACCAGGTCGACGAGTCGACCTTCGAGGCGCTGCGCGAGGTCTTCACCGACGAGGAGATCGTCGAGCTGCTGACCTGGATCTGCTTCAAGCTCGGCTCCAACATCTACGGAGCGATCATGAAGATCGACCCTGCGAACACCGAAGAGGTCAAGGGCTACGCCGAATTCGTGGCCACGGGCTGACGGGGCGCCCTGATGCCTGTGGAGAGCCTGACCGGAGACGACATCGAATCCGCCGTCGACGCGGGAGCGCCTGTGCTCCTGGACTTCTGGGCGCCGTGGTGCGGCAGCTGCCGGCTGCTGGAGCGCACGGTGGAGAACCTCGCGATCCGGCTGGACGGCGACGTCCGGGTGGCCAAGGTGGACGTCGAGATCGACCAGGCCGCCGCGCAGCGACTCGGCGTGATGTCGGTGCCGACGCTCGCGCTGTTCCGGGACGGCAAGGAGATCCACCGCATCACCGGCGTCAAGCGCGTCGACGTCATCGAGGCCGAGATCGCCCCGCTGCTGGCGTGATCCGGCCGCGGCCGCCGGCGGCGCCTCGCTTCCCGCGGTGTTGACGTCTGGTCTACCCTCCACTGCAATCGATTGTTGGGGAGGCCGACTTGTCGCGTGAAGATGTCGAGTTCTTGAGCGAGGGCACCGTCGTCCGGGGCTGGATGTACAAGCCGGACACCGGGACGGGCCCGTTCCCGACCGTGGTGCTGGCCGGCGGCTGGTGCTACGTGCGCGAGCTCGTCATGCCGTACTACGCCGAGGCGTTCGCCGACGTCGGCATCGCGGCACTCGTCTTCGACTACCGCAACCTCGGCGTCTCGGACGGCGAGCCGCGGCAGCACCTGGACCCGTGGGCGCAGATCCGCGACTACCAGAACGCGCTGAGTTTCCTCGAGCGCCGCGACGACGTGGATGGCGAACGGCTGGGCGCCTGGGGCATCTCGTATTCGGGCGGCCACGTGCTGGTGCTGGCCGCGACCGACCCCAGGGTGAAGGTGATCGTCAGCCAGATCCCGGTGGTGGACGGCTACCGGAACATGCGCCGCGTGCACGGCACCATGGGCTACCGCCGGCTGTGGCAGACGATCCTCGAGGACCGCGCCATCCGGTACGAGGACTCGGCGAAGCGGCTGTTCCTGCCGCACGCCTCGCCCACGCCGGAGACCGAGATCTCGTCGTGGCCGTTCCCGGAGACGTACCACACCTTCAAGGCCCTCAAGGAGTCCGAGGCGCCGCTGTACGAGAACAGCAGCACCGTCGAGTCCGTCGACCTGCTGCTGAACTACGACGTCATGCCCTTCGTCTCGAGGGTGCTGGACACGCCGACGCTGATGATCGTCGCCGAGGGCGACGACCTGACCCTGTGGGACCTCGAGATCGGCGCCTACAACGCGCTTCCCGTCGCCGACAAGAAGCTGACCGTGCTGCCGCACACCACGCACATGACGCTGTACAGCGACCAGAGCAAGCTGCAACGCGCGGCTGCCGCTGCGACGGAGTGGTTCGTCGAGCATCTCAATCCGGCGTAGCCCGGAGCCGACGCGGGGCCACGCCGAATCCCGGTCGACCCACGTGCAGCGCGGACCGCCGGGCACCGTCAGCGCCAGATCGCCCCGCCCTCGGACCCGGGCGGCGCGGAGGACGTGCGCTGCACCAGCTCCGGCTCGAACAGCTCGACGCTGTCGGTCGCCGGGGCGCCCTCGATGAGCTGCAAGGCCAGATAGCCGGCCCGCCGGCCGACATCGGTGGCGGGCCACTGCACCGAGGTCAGCGGCACCGCCAGGTCGCGGCCGAGCGGCGTGTTGTTGTAGCCGACCACCGACATGTCGGATGGGCAGCGCAGTCCCATCTCACGCAGGCACTCGAAGGCGCCGATGGCGAGCTCGTCGTTGTGCGCGAACAACGCGGTCGGCCGGTCGCGCGGCGACGCCAGGATGCCGCTGAGCGCCGTCCGGCCCTCGGCCACGGTGGCGTGCGCGGCCGACGCCGCGATGACGTCCACGCCCCGCTCGGCGCAGGCCAGCGCGAACCCGTGGGCGCGCAGCGAGAACGTCCCCGATTGCAGCGGGCCGGCGATCTGGGCGATCCGGGTGTGTCCGAGGTCGGCGAGGTGATGACCGACCAGCCAGCCGCCGTGCAGATCGTCGCCCGCGACGTTGGGCAGCCCCATCCCGTCGAGCCGGCGCACGGCCAGCACGACCGGCACGGAGCGGGCCAGCTGGGCCAGCGCGGGGCGATCGGTCTCCAGCGCGGCCAGGTTGATCACGGCGTCCACCCGCCGCGCGCGAAAGCGTTCCAGCAGCCTTCCCGTTCGCTGTGGGTCGTCCATCGACTCGGCGATCAGCGCGGTCTGGTCGTTCTGGTCCAGCACTCCGGTGATCGCGCGCACCACGTCGACGAGCGTGCCGTTGCGCAGGTCGGGGACGAGCAGCCCGACCGTGAGCGTCTTGCGACGGCGCAGCCCGACCGCCGACGGGTTCGGCGTGAACCTCGCCTCCGCGGCCGCGCGCAGCACGCGCAGCCGCGTCGCCTCGGCGACGAGATGCGACTTGCTGGGGTCGAGCGCGCGCGACACCGTCGACTGGTTCAGGCCGAGCGAGGCCGCCAGCTCGCTCATGGTCATATCGGTCACGCCGACCCCCTCCCGACGCGCGGTCGGCGATATCCTCCCGCGGCGAGACGGCCGGGGCCGGACGTAACATTTGGGACTCGTTGGTAAATCGGATGGTAACCCTCTTGCAATCGTATGCTGCCCTTCCTAGAGTCGGCCGCACAAGTCCCGCACCCGTCGTGGGCCAGCCGACGTCCTGCCGGTGGTGCGCGTGCCCGATGGGTCTCACAGAAGGTGAGCCAACCCGGTGGCATCGGTAGAGTCCAAGCTCGTCGACATCGCGCGGACCACGGATTTCGGACACCCCATGGGCCGCCGAGCATTTCTGTCGGTCCTGGGAGCGGCGGGGATCGGTGTGGCGCTCGCCGCCTGCGGATCGTCGGACGGCGGCGGCGCATCGTCGTCGGCCTCGTCGGCCGCGTCGTCGGGCGGCACCGCGTCAGCGGGGGCCGGTGGAACCATCACCCGCGGCAAGACGACCAGCCAGATCACCACGCTGACCAATGACTTCTTCGTGGCGTTCAACGACGGCGCCAAGCAGTGGTCCAGCGCGCTGGGTCTCGAACTCGGCACGGTCGAGGACAACGGCAACGTGAACGACGCGCTGTCCCAGATCGGCAACGTGAAGACCGCCGGTGGGCAACAGATCTTCGGAACCCCGGCCACCGAGGCGGAGGCCGCCGCGATCATCAAGGCGTGCGACGAGGCCGGGATCTACTACGGCAGCGCGTACACCGCGCCGCCGTTCTACACGCCCGCGGACGCGGAGCACTGGGTCCGGTTCGTGACGCCCGCCTCGGTGAAGGTCGCGGAGGCGACCGCCACGGCGCTGTTCGAGGCCGTCGGCGGTGAGGGCACCGTCGTGCACGTGCCGGGGCAGAAGGGCTCGTCGGCCGACGACCAGCGCACCGCCGGCATGAATCTCGCGCTGAAGAACTTCCCGAACATCACCATCGTCGAGACCGCACCCGGCAACTGGACGTCGGAGGACGCGCGCAAGTCGTTCGCCAACGCCCTGCCGTCGATCGGCGACTTCAAGGGTGTGTTCGCCCAGAACGACAGCGAGGCAACGGGTGTCATCGCCGTGCTGGACGCGCAGGGCATCACCGGCAAGGTGGTCACCGGCTTCGACGGCAACAAGCAGAACATCGAGTACATCGCGCAGGGCAAGCAGCTCACCACCAGCGCCACCATCGGCGGACTCACCAGCGCGATCGTCGGCATCGCCGTGTTCGACGCGCTGAACGGCGTGCAGTTCCCGCTGCCGGCGCGGTTCGTCTTCCAGGGCGCGGTCATGGTCACCGAGGACACGGCGCAGCAGTTCCTGGACAGCGTGTACGGCCCGACTCTCCCGTTCGACTGGGAGAAGATGAGCCAGGCGCTGCACCCGGACGACTGGGACCCGCAGACCCTGCTGAACCCGATCGACCCTGCGACGTTCTTCGAGGGTATGACCCCGGACCAGTACCAACTGAATTCGGCGTGGGAGCAGGCGTCGTCGGAGATCACCACCGTGGCCACGACGTACAAGGACGCGTTCAAGTCCGGCCCGCTGTTCGATTACAAGGGCACGATGGTCGCCTAGCCCGGGCCGACCCGCCCGAACGACCGGGGCGGGGCGCGCAGCCGGCGCATCGTCCCCGCCGAGAACCGCGCCGACGAGTACCGCGCCGACGAGAACCGCGCCCGACGACAATCGCGACCGACGAGGGAGGCCCGTGGAGACGGCGACCCAGGCCATTCGGCTGTCCGGCATCTCCAAGACCTACGGCGCGGTCCGTGCGTTGCGGAACGTGTCGTTGACCGTCGATCAGGGCGAGGTCGTCGGGCTCGTCGGCGAGAACGGCGCCGGGAAGTCCACTCTGATCGGGATCCTGGCCGGCAACATCCGTCCCGACGAGGGTGAGCTGACGGTGTACGGGCAGCCGGCGCAGCTCGGCGATGCGCGCTCGCTGGGCGACCTCGGCGTGTCCACCGTGGTGCAGGAGCAGGCCCTCGTCGAGTCCATGCGCGTCTACGAGAACCTGTTCCTGGGCATCGAGCACCTCTTCGCCGGCCGGGGGATCGTCCGGCGCCGGGCGATGATCGCCAGGGCCAGGCAGATGCTCGCCGACGACGGACTGGAGTTCATCGCGCCCGACGCTCAGGTCGCCGACCTGACGTTCCCGCAGCGGCAGCAGGTGGAGATCGCGAAGGCGTTCGTCCGCGGCGGGATGACGGGCGCGCGCCCGATCATCCTGCTGGACGAGCCCACCAGCGCGCTCAGCGAGTCCGAGGCGGAGGTGTTGTTCAGCCTGATCGACCGGTGGCGCGAGCGGGCGGCGTTCATCTACGTGAGCCACATCCTGCGCGACGTGCGCCGGCTGAGCACCCGGATGGTGGTGCTCAAGGACGGCGTGGTCGTCGACGATCTGGTGAACGAGGGCATCACGGACGGCCAGCTGCACGAGCGCATGGTCGGGCGCGAGCGCAGCGTCGACTACTACCGCGAGGACGAGCAGCGGGAGGTGCCGGCCGGTTCACCGGTGCTCGAGCTGCGCGGTGCGACCAGCGAGACCCGTTTCCGCGATGTCGATCTGGCCGTGCGACCCGGCGAGATCGTCGGGCTGGCCGGGGTTGTCGGTTCCGGCAAGTCGGAGGTGGCCGCCGCGTGCGCCGGTGCCGTCCGGCTCACCGGGGGAGAGCTGATCGTCGCGGGGCGCCGCCGCGGCCGCTGGGGCGTCACCGAGGCCATCCGTGCCGGCGTGCTGTACGTGCCGCCGGAGCGGGCGAACGACTCGGTGTTCGGCAACGCCTCGGTGCGGGCCAACATCTCCATCGGGATGCTGGACATGCTGCGCAACCGCGTGACCCGGCTGGTGTCGATGTCCCGCGAGCGGAAGCTGGCCAAGGCGCTCGTGCGCCGGCTGTCGGTGAAGATCGAGTCGATCGACACCCCGGTCGGCGAGCTCAGCGGCGGCAACCAGCAGAAGGTCGTCTTCGCCCGCTGGCTCGACCGGTCCTGCACCGTCATGGTTCTCGACGACCCGACCCGCGGCATCGACGTCGGCACCAGGGAGGAGATCTACACCCTGATCCGGCATTTGGCCGAGCGGGGCGTGGCGATCATCCTGTGCTCGGAGTCGCTCGAGGAAGTGGTCGGCGTGTCCAACCGGATCGTCGTGTTCCGGGAGGGCGCGGTGAGCGGCGAGGTCGACGCCCCGGCGTCGGCCAAACCGGCCGAGGTCGAGATCGTGCGCCTCATGGTGTGATCCGCGATCGCAGACCATCACCCGACCGAGAGACCCGATCCTGGAGGACGACCGTGGCGAGCAGCGCGATCCAGCTGACACCCGGCGACGGCGGGGCGGCCACGCCCCCGGAGCACAACAGGTTCCTGGCGCAGCTGCGCCGGCAAAAGAACGTGCTGATCCCGATCGTCGCGCTGATCCTGCTGGTGGTCTACTTCGGCATCCGGGAGCCGTCGTTCCTGACGGCGAACTCGGCCGAGAACATCATGCGGCAGATGTCGTTCCTGACCGTGCTGGCGCTCGCCGGCACGTTCGTCATCCTGATCGGCGGCATCGACCTGTCGGTCGCGTCGAACGCGACGCTGGCCGGCATCCTCGTCGCGACCTGGATCGACGACATGGGCGCGGTGGGCGCCATCGCACTGTGCCTGCTCATCGGCGGCCTCGTCGGCCTGGTGAACGGCCTGATCACCACCCAGCTCAAGGTGCCGTCGTTCCTGGTGACACTCGGGATGCTGTCGATACTCGACGGCATCTCCAACACCATCTCGGAGGGCGGGCCCGTCTCGTTCGCCTCGACCGCGCTGAACAGCCTGGTCAACAAGACGACCATTCCCAAGGTGCCAAACGGCGCCGTGATCGCGCTGCTGCTCGTCCTGGTGCTCACGGTGGTGGCCTTCGCCACCACCTTCGGCCGGCACATCTACGCCGTCGGCGGCAACGAGCGGGCCGCCAAGCTCGCCGGCGTCCGGGTGGTCCCGGTGAAGCTCGGCGTCTTCGCGCTCGCCGGGGTGATCGCGGCGATGGCGGGCATCATCCTGACCGGCCAGGCGCAGACCGGCGTGCCGCTGGGCGCGAGCGGGGAGCTGCTCGACTCGATCGCCGCCGTGGTGGTCGGCGGCACGGCCCTGTCCGGCGGCGTCGGCGGCCCGCAGCGGACCCTGCTCGGCGCGCTGGTCATCGTCATCCTGGGCAGCGGCATGGACATCACGAGCGTCGATCCCTATACACAACTCGTGGTCAAGGGAGTCGTGGTCATCGCGGCGGTCGCGCTGACCATCGATCGGCGCCGCTACGGGCTGATCAAGTAGCCGAGGCACGCACCGCCGGCGCGTCCGGCGGTGGCAACCATCCACCCCGCAACACGAAAGGTCGTCACAGATGGGCAAGTTCGAGGGACGGGTCGTCGTCGTGGTCGGCGCCGCCCAGGGCATCGGGCGGGTGACCGCCGAGCTCTTCGCCGGCGAGGGCGCGACGGTCGTGATGACCGACGTCAAGCAGACGGTGCTGGAGGAGCACGCCCAGCTGGTCGCGGACCACCCCACCGCCGGCGGCTTCGCGGCGGTGCACGACATCACCGACCCGGACGCCAGCGTCGCGCTGGCGAAGCGCGTGGTGGACGAGCTCGGCCACGTCGACGTGCTCGCGCACATCGCGGGCGTCGTGCAGACCGCCAACCTGGCGGAGAATCTCGACGTCGCCGAGTGGGACCGGGTGATGGGGGTCAACCTCCGCGGGCCGTTCCTGACGACCCGCGCGTTCGTCCCGCACCTGCGCGCCAACGGCTGGGGGCGGATCGTGCTGATCGGCTCGTACTACGGCCGGCACGGCGTCGCCTACTTCACCTCCTACAACGCGTCGAAGGCCGGCGTCATCAGCTACGCGTCGTCCCTCGCGCTCGAGCTGGCCGACGCGAACATCACGGTGAACTCGGTCTCGCCGGGCATGATCAACACGACCATGCACCAGGACGCGCTGCGCGCGGAGGCCGACAACCGCGGGATCACCTTCGAGGAGATGCGCGACATCGAATGGGGCAAGACGCCGCTGAAGAAGGCGGGTGACCCGGAGGACATCGCGAACGCGGTGGTGTTCCTCGCGTCGGACGAGGCGAAGTACATCACCGGTGCGTCGATCGACGTCAACGGGGGCGTGCTCACCCGCTGAGGACCGCGCAGGGGCCGGCCGGCTGATCGCAGCCCCCCGCCGTGCTCATCGGGCCGGCCGGCCTCGAGCCGGTGATGCTCGTCGGCCGTCGGTGCCGTCGCAACCACGGCGGAGCCGCGCCTGCCTCACCACCTAGATGGCGAGCATCACCTCGGGATCGATCAGCTTCTCCACGGCCGCGCGTGCGGCCGCCGCGTCGATGGCTCCGCGCGCCGCATCGGCCATCTTCTCGCACTCCGCGGAGGTGGTGCGGGACAGTGCGAATCGCACCGCGGGCACGCCGTTGGGGGCCATCGACAGGCTGGTGATGCCCAGCCCGACGAGCACCAGCGCCAGCAGCGGGTCGCGCGCGGCCTCGCCGCACACGCCGACCGGCTTGTCTGCCTTCTTGCCGGCGTCGCCCGCCATCGCGATCAGGTCGAGCACCGCCGGCTGCCACGGGTCCAGCAGCTCGGCCAGCTCGCCGGCCATCCGGTCGGTGGCCATCGCGTACTGGGTCAGGTCGTTGGTGCCGATGGAGAAGAAGTCGACCTTCTCGATGAGGTGCGGAGCGCGCAGCGCGGCGGCCGGCACCTCGATCATGATCCCGCCGACGGGCAGCCCGTGCGACTTGACCTGCGCCTCGAAGGCCGCCGCTTCGTGGACCGTCGACACCATCGGCGCCATCACCCACGTCTTGGCGCCGGTGTCCTTGGTCGCCTGGGCGATAGCGGTCAGCTGGTCGTCCAGCAGCTGCGGATAGCGCTTGTCCATCCGGAGCCCGCGGACCCCCAGGGCCGGGTTCTCCTCCTCCTCGCTGGGCGCGAAGGCCAGCGGCTTGTCGGCGCCGGCATCCAGCGTGCGGACGACCACCTTGCGGTCTCCGAAGGCTTTGAACACGCGCGTGTAGGCGGTCACCTGCTCCGCGACGGTGGGCGCCTTCGCCTGGTCGAGGAAGAGCACCTCGGTGCGGAACAGCCCGACGCCCTCGACGTCCTCCTTGGCGGCGCGCTCCGCGTCCTCGACCTTGCCGATGTTGGCCAGCAGCTGAACGGCCTTGCCGTCCTTCGTCTTTCCCGCACCGCCGGTGGCTGTCTTGAGGGCCGCCTTGGCACTCGCCCTGGCGACGATCTCGTCCTGCGTCGCCTGGTCGGGGTCCTTGGTGACCGTGCCGCTCGCCGCGTCGACCGCGACCACGTCGTCGTCCTGCAGGCCGAGCGCGCCCGCGACGCGCACCACGCACGGCAGGTTCAGCTGCGCGGCGATGATCGCGGTGTGGCTGGTCGGGCCGCCCAGCTCGGTGACGATGGCGACCACGTGATCGAGATCGAGCGTCGCGGTGTCGGCCGGGGCCAGGTCCGCGGCGACCACCACCGAGGGCTTGGTCATCTTGGGCAGTCCGGGCGGCGGCACGCCCAGCACCTGGGCGACGATGCGGTCGCGCACGTCGCGCAGGTCGGTCACCCGCTCGGCCATGTAGCCGCCGCTCATCTCGAGGATCTTGCAGAAGCCCTCGACCGCCTGGTCGACCGCGTTCGCCGGCCCGACCCCGCCCTTCATCCGGCGCTCGACGTCGGCGATCAGGCCGGGATCCTGGGCCATCAGGGACGTCGCCTCGAGCACGGCGGCGACCGTCGACTCGGCGGCCGCAGCGCGCACGCGCAGGTTGGTGGCGACGAAGTCGAAGGACTTGCGGACCAGATCCTGCGCCTGGTCCAGGTTCGAGGCCGCGGCCTCGGTGGCGGGCGCCCTGACCGGCGCGGCGAGCTTGACGACCGAGCCCACCGCCGCGCCGCGACCGACGCCGACGCCGGTCAGCGCATCACCCGTGCCGGCGGCCCCGGCTGTCGTACCGGCGGTCGAGGTCGTCGAGGCCGTCGGGTCGGACGTGGTGGAGGACATAGCGCAGGTCAACTCCTGTCATCTCGGATGTCTGGCCGGTCGGGTCCCGGGGGAGCGGTGGCGCCCGCCGCGGCCCGCCGGAGCACGGTAGGCGGCCGGTGCGGATCAGGCCGGCGCGTCGTGGTCGATCTCGAGCAGGTCCACCAGCTGGTCGAGCGCGGCATCGGCGCCGTCGCCCTCGGCCTCGAGGGTCACCTCGTCGTTGTTGCCGACACCCAACCCCATCACCATGAGGATGCTCCTGGCATCCACCGGATCCCCACCGGACTTGGCGATCGTCACGGGCAGTCCCGTGGCGTTCACTGCCTGGACGAACAGGGACGCGGGCCGGGCGTGCAGCCCTACGCGGGATGCGACCTTGACGGTGCGGCTGGGCATTCAGTGCTCCTCACTGTGACGGACAACCGGACGAGAACCGGGGCGGTGCCGGATCGACGGGGCACAACTCTCGACCCCGAATCTGCCGCCGGGGCTGCGACGACATCGTCGCAGCCCCGGCGCAGTCATGCACTGTGAGGGTGCCCCATCAGGTCGGTTCCGGTGTACCTCAGGCGTTGACCGGTACCCCGGCCGGCGCGCTCGTCGCCGACTTGACCCCGAGACCCTTGAGGAAGATGACGGCGAACGCCGTCACCACGGTGCCGATCGCCACGGCGAGCAGGTACAGCAGCGGCGAGGAGATCAGCGCGACCACCCAGATGCCACCGTGCGGCGCGCGCAGGGTGTTGCCGAACGCCATGACCAGGCCGCCGGTGATCGCGGATCCCAGCATGGTGGCCGGGATGACCCGAAGCGGAGCGGCGGCGGCGAACGGTATCGCCCCCTCCGTGATGAACGACGCCCCGAGGATCCAGGCGGCCTTGCCGTTCTCGATCTCCGGTTCGGTGAACAGGCGCTTGCGCAGGACCGTGGCGAGCGCGAGGCCGAGCGGCGGGGTCATGCCGGCGGCCATCACCGCGGCCATGATCTGCAGCCGCGGATCGTTCGCGCCGGACTCGTCCAGCGCCACCGCGGCCAGGCCGGTCGTGGCGAACACGTACGCGACCTTGTTGATCGGGCCGCCGAGATCGAAGCCCATCATCAGGCCGAGCAGGACGCCGAGCAGGATCGCGCTGGCGCCGGTGAGGCTCAGGAGCGCCGTCGACAGGGTGTCCATCAGCCACTTGATCGGCTTGCCGATGACGACCAGCATGATCAGGCCGGTCAGGAAGGTCGCCAGCAGCGGGACCACGACGACCGGCATGACGCCGCGGACCGCCTTCGGCACCTTCCAGCGGCTCATCCACAGGGCCAGGAAGCCGGCGATGAAGCCGGTGGCCAGGCCGCCGAGGAAGCCCGCGCCGGTCGCGACGGCCAGCGTGCCGCCGACGAAGCCCGGGGTGATGCCGGGCCGGTCCGCGATGGCGAAGGCGATGAACCCCGAGAGCACGGGCACCAGGAAGCTGAACGCCGTGCCGCCGACGACGAACATCAGGCCGGCCCATTCCTGGCCGGACAACGGGTTGAACCCGTCGATCACGTCCTGCGCGGTGACCGTGGTGATCTGATACCCGCCGAGCAGGAAGGACAGGGCGATCAGGATGCCGCCCGCGGCGACGAACGGGATCATGTACGACACGCCGGTCATCAGGTACTGACGCACCCTGCTACCCACGCTGGCACCGGACTTCACCTTGGTGGCCGGCCCCGGCGACGAGCTCGCGCCGACGGCGGCCACCTCGTTGCCGGACGCGTCGATGTGCTCGAGCGACGCGCCGCCGCCGGACTCGACGGCCTCGACCGCCGCGGCGATCACGCCGGGGCCGTCATGCACCGCCTTCTTGACGCCGACGTCGACGAACGGCTTGCCGGCGAACCGCTCCTTGTCGCGGACCGGCAGGTCGGCGGCGTAGATGACGCCGTCGGCAGCGGCGATGACCGCGGGATCCAGCGGGACCGACCCCGCGGAACCCTGCGTCTCGACCTGCACGTCGTGACCGGCGGCCTTGCCGGACTGCTCCAGGTTCTCGGCCGCCATGTAGGTGTGCGCGATGCCCGTCGGGCACGACGTCACAGCGACGAACTTCATTGCCCTGCCACCTCTCCCTGCACGAACGAGGCCACCGACTTCGCGTCGGGGGCGTCGATGATGGTCTGGCGGAACGCGGGACGAACCAGCCTGCGGGCCAGCGCCGCGAGGATGGTGAGGTGCTCCGAGCCGCCGCCGGCGGGTGCGGCGATGAGGAACACCAGGGTGGCCGGCCCGTCCGGCGCGCCGAAGTCGACACCGCCGGGCACCCTGGCCAGCCCGAGGCTGGGCACGGTGACGTGCTCGGAGCGGGCGTGCGGCAGACCCACGCCACCGGGCATGCCGGTGGCCATCTGCGCCTCCCGGGCCGCGACGTCGGCCAGGAAGCCCTCCAAGTCGGTCACCCGGCCCGCCGCCTGCAGCTTCTGGGCGATCTGCCGCGTGGCATCCGCCTTGTCCGTGGCGACGAGGTCGAGAACGACCAGCTCTTCGGTGATGAGGTCTGTCATGACGCGACGTCCTTCACTGGTTGGAGGGGATCCGGATGTGCGACGACGCGGACCGCGCCGCCGCTGGTCGATGTTTCTTCGGGACCGGGAACGGTCGAACCCGGCAGCATGCAGGCGGCGCGCCCCCAGGCGACCGCGCCGGCGAGCCGCTCCGCGGGCGTGCCGACCGTGTGCAGGTAGCCGGAGAGGGTGCAGTCACCCGCGCCGACGGTGCTCCTCGGGATCAGTGGTGGGCCGCCGGCCCACCACGACCCCTCCTCGGTGATCAGCAGGGCGCCGTGCCCGCCCATGCTCACCAGCAGGTCCCGGCAGCCGCGCTCCCGCAGCTCGGCCGCGGCGTCCACGACGTCGCCGACGGTGACCAGGTCGCGGCCGAGGATCTCCTCGAGCTCCTCGAGGTTCGGCTTGATCACCGTGGCGCCGCCGTCCACCGCGGCGGCCAGCGCCGCGCCGGACGTGTCGATCGCCACCGGGATGCCGGCGGCGACCGCTGAACGCGCGACCCTGGCGTAGAAGTCGTCCGGCGCGCCGGACGGCAGGCTGCCGGCCGCGACCAGCCAGCCGCCTCCCGACAGCTGTGCCGTGACCTGCTCGTCGACCGCGGCGAGCAGGGCGTCGACGTTCTCCGCGGTCAGCTGCGCCCCCGGCTCGTTCAGCTTGGTGGTCGTGCCGTCGGACTCCACGACGGCGATGTTCGTCCGGATGGCCCCGTCGATCAGCACGGGGATCGTCGAGACCTGTTGCGGGGTCAGCAGTCCGATCATCCGCTGGGCGTCGTCGCCGGCCGGCAGGATCGCGGTCGCCGGGTGCCCGTGCTTGGCCAGCACCCTGGCGACGTTGACGCCCTTGCCGCCCGCCTCGACCAGTGCGTGACTGGTCCGTTGCACCTCGCCGCGTTCCAGCACGTCGACCTCGACCGTGTGGTCCAGGCTGGGGTTCGGAGTGACGGTGACGACCGGGAGGAAGCCGGCGTCCGATGCGGTCATACCCGGATCACCTCCGGGCCGGCGTCCTCGATCTCGCGGGCCATGTCGGGATCCACCTCGCTGTCCGTGATGATCGTGTCGACCTCGGCGAGGTCGGCAACCTGGGCGAACTCGTCCCGCCCGAACTTGCTGTGGTCCGCGAGCACCACCGTGCGGCGGGCCGCCCGGATCAGCGCCCGCTTCACGGCGGCCTCGGCGATGTCCGGCGTGCTGAGCCCCCGGGCGGCGCTGATCCCGTTGGTGCCGGCGAACACCACGTCCGCCAGCACGTCCGCCAGCTCGCGCTCGGCCCAGCTGCCCACCGCGGCCAGAGTGCCCGGCCGGACCTGGCCGCCGATCAGGTGCAGCGTGATCGACGGATTCCTGGCCAGCACCATGGCGACCGGGAGGGCGTGGGTGACGACGGTGAACGCCCGATCGGCCGGCAGCATCTCCGCGAATCGGACGGTCGTGGTGCCGGCGTCGAGGATCAGCGAGCCGCCGTCGGGCAGTTGGTCCAGCGCCGCCTTGGCGATCCGCTCCTTCTCGGCGGCATTCCGCTCGTAGCGGTCGTCCACGGCCGGCTCGATGCCGAGCCGCTCGACCGGGATCGCGCCGCCGTGCACGCGCCGCAGCACTCCGCGACGCTCCAGGCTCGTGAGGTCGCGGCGGATCGTCTCCGGCGTCACGTCGAAGGAGTCGGCCAGCTCGTTGACCTCGACCCGGCCCGCGGAGCGCGCGCGGCCGAGGATGGCCTGCTGTCGCTCCGGTGCGTACATGTCGACTCCGTCGTCGTCGGTCTTGGTGCGGGCGGGTGGGGCGGTCCGGATCGGTCTCGCGCGGCGCCGCGGGGCGGGAACTCCGGCGGCGCCCCGGCGATGCTGCTAAATCGTGGCTCCCCGGGCTCATCTGTGCGACTCGGGAGGGTGTCCTCCGCCACAGCTGATGTCAGTTCTATCGGCTCCAGCGCGTGATGTCAACATGTTCGGATGCATTCGGAAGCAAACGGGCGCAGCTGCCTGTGGGTTCATGTCGGTTTGTCGGCCTCGACCTCTCGTCAACGCCGCTCAGATCCCGCGGCGGACGCCCGTCCGCCGCGCGGATCGGGCTGACGGCCGACCCGTGACGCATGTGACCAGAGTGACACCAGTAAATCGTTACGCAACCGTGCCGCAGATGGGCCGTGGGACACTCGATGCGACATGAGCCGCTCCCTGCCGCTGGTCTTCACGGCCCCGCGCCGAACACCGCCGCCCACCCACCTCGCCGACCTCGATGCCGCCGCGCGCGCCGGGGCGGTTCGCGACGCCGGTCAACCGGCGTACCGCGCGGATCAGCTCGCGCGGCACTACTTCGGCGGGCTGACCCGGGATCCCGCCGAGATGACCGACCTGCCGGCGGACGGCAGGGCGGCGTTCGTCGACGCCCTGCTGCCGGAACTGCTGACCGAGGTGCGGTCGATCGCGTGCGACGCCGGGGACACGCGGAAGACGTTGTGGCGGGCGCACGACGGCACGCTGATCGAGTCCGTGCTGATGCGCTATCCCGACCGGATCACGCTGTGCGTGTCGAGCCAGGCCGGCTGCGGGATGGCCTGTCCGTTCTGCGCGACGGGGCAGGGCGGGCTGGAGCGCAACCTGTCGGCGGGGGAGATCGTCGAGCAGGTGCGGCTCGCCGCCCGGGCGGCCCGGGACGGTGCCCTCGGCGGCCCCGGCCGGCTGTCGAACGTCGTGTTCATGGGCATGGGCGAGCCGCTGGCCAACTACAAGCGCCTGCTCGCCGCGGTCCGGATGATCACCTCGCCCGTCCCGCGCGGCCTCGGCATCTCCGCCCGATCGGTCACCGTGTCGACGGTCGGACTGGTGCCGGGGATCGAGCGGCTGACCGCCGAGGGCCTGCAGGTCCGGCTCGCGGTCTCGCTGCACTGCCCCGACGACGAGCTGCGCGACACGCTGGTGCCCGTCAACGAGCGGTGGCCGGTGGACGCGGTGCTGCGTGCGGCGCGCGGTTACGCGGACGCCACGGGCCGCCGGGTGTCGATCGAGTACGCGCTGATCAGGGACGTCAACGACCAACCGTGGCGGGCGGATGCGCTGGCCGCGCTGCTGCGCCGGCACCTCGACCGGCTCGTGCACGTCAACCTGATCCCGCTCAACCCGACCCCCGGCAGCGCGTGGGACGCCTCGCCGCGGCCGGTCCAGGACGAGTTCGTACGCCGGATCCGGGCGGCCGGCGTTGCATGCACGGTCCGGGACACCCGCGGCCGGGAGATCGCCGCCGCGTGCGGCCAGCTCGCCGCCGCGGAGCGCTGAGCGCGTGTGCGATCGGGTCGGGCGACCCGGGCGACCGGGTCGGGGCGACGGGCTACGGCCGCCGCCGGCGCTTCTTCTTGATCGCCGCCTCGCCGGCCAGCAGCCAGAGCACGGTCAGCCCGGCCAGCGCGAACATCCACCAGTCCTCGACGTTCGACTCGTGGTTGCCGAACACGGCGAGCAGCACGAGGCCGATGGGCGCGAGCCAGAGCAGGATCCGGGAGCCGCGCGGCGCGATGCTCTCGCGGAAGGATCCGTGCCAGCCCCAGGCCTCGCTCGGCGCATCGGGGTTGTAGTGGACGACCTCGCCGTGGTGCGCGATGTCGACCGCCGTCCCGTGGCCGAAATCCCCCGGCGATGCGGGACCCATCTTCTCCGGCGAGTCGTCGGCCACGAGTCCTCCAGGCGATTCGGTGCGCGGCGCGGCGCGCGGGTCAGGATTCGGTCATCCTGTCACGTCAGGGCACCCGGGTCGCGGTGACCCGGGCGTCGACCTGACGCTCGCCGTCGGTGGTCACCCCGTGCAGGGTCAGCTCGGCCGCCGTGCCGCTGATCCAGCCGGTCAGCGTCGCTCCTGCCGCCAGTGTCCGCGGGACGCCGACCGTGCCCCCGCTCTCGCACGGCTGCAGGTCCGTCTCGTTGTCGGTGAGCAGGTTCGGCGGCAGCTGGCCGTCGACGGGGGCGTCGGCGATCAGCACGCCGGAGAGCATCGTCCGGCCGTCCGGTCCCGCACCGGTCGTCAGCCACCACAGCCGCTGCACCTCGCCGGCGGCGTCGACCACCGCGGAGTTCGCGGCGAATCCCGGGATGCCACCCGGGGTGATGCCGAGCGTCAGGGAGATCGGGTTGGCGTCCGGGATCGGACCGCGGCCGGCCACCGGCTGTTGCACGGCCAGGTCCGCGGAGAGCACGTACGACGACGTGCCGCCGGCCGCCGCGCACTCGCCCAGCACGGTGAGCGTCACCTCGGCGGTACCGGTCCACGCGGCGGGCACCCGCAGGCCGGAGCCCGGCAGCGGGGGTGGTGGCCGGACGGTCGAGGTGGCGGAGGGCGCCGGCGTGCGCGGGGACGACTCCTCGCCGTCCGTGCCGGTCCCGGCCGGACCGGTCTCGACGACCGGGTCCGGGGAGTCGGGAGCGGCCGAGCCATCCGACGCCGCAACGGATTCCCCGGACGAGCCGGCCGGCGAGGACGGCGCGGACGCGCCCGGCGAGTCGTCGGTGACCCGGATCAGGCCCCACACCACGACGACGGAGGCGATCGCGGCGACGATCAGGATGGCGGTGAGCCAGCGCACGCTCAATCCGCTCCGGCCGGCCACCCCGCCAGTATGTCGATTGGCTCGGGCGTCCCGTGGAGGACAATGACGGCGTGACGAGCGAGCGCGACCTGCCTGACCGCCGTCGCGTCGTCGTCCTCGGATCCACCGGCTCCGTCGGCACGCAGGCCATCGACGTGATGCGCGAGCACCCGGGCCGGTTCGAGGTCGTCGGCCTCGCCGCCGGCGGGTCCCGTCGGGACCTGCTCGACGCGCAGCGGGCCGCCCACCCCGGCGCGGCGGTCGCGATCGGCGCCGAGGCCGCCGTCGAGCTGATCGAGACCGTCGACGCCGACGTGGTCCTCAACGCGATCACCGGCTCGGTCGGGCTGGCGCCCACCCTGGCGGCGCTGCGCGCGGGGCGCACGCTGGCCCTGGCGAACAAGGAGTCGCTGGTCGCCGGCGGCCGGCTGGTCACCGACGCCGCCGCGCCCGGGCAGATCGTGCCCGTGGACTCGGAGCACAGCGCGCTGGCCCAGTGCCTGCGGTCGGGGGCACCGGCCGAGGTCCGCTCGCTGGTGCTGACCGCATCGGGCGGCCCGTTCCGCGGCCGGACCGCCGAGCAGATGCGGACGGTGACCGCGCGTGACGCGCTCGCCCACCCCACCTGGGACATGGGACCGGTCGTCACGATCAACTCGGCGACCCTGGTGAACAAGGGCCTGGAGGTGATCGAGGCGCACCTGCTGTTCGGGGTGCCCTACGACCGCATCGAGGTCGTGGTCCACCCGCAGTCCGTCATCCACTCGATGGTCACGTTCGTCGACGGGGCGACCATCGCCCAGGCCAGCCCGCCCGACATGCGGCTGCCCATCGCGCTGGCCCTCGCCTGGCCGGACCGGCTCGACCCCGTCATCCGCGCCTGCGACTTCACCGCACCGGCGTCCTGGACGTTCGAACCGGTGGACCGCCTGGCGTTCCCGGCGCTGGACCTGGCGTTCGCGGCGGGCCGCGCGGGCGGCACCGTGCCGGCCGCCTTCAACGCCGCGAACGAGGAGGCCGTCCACGCCTTCCGCGCCGGGCATCTGCGATTCACAGGCATCTCGGACCTGCTCGGGCGCATCCTGGACGAGTCGGACGGCCGGCGGGACAACCCGCGCGAGCTGTCCGACGTCCGGGACACGGAAGAGTGGGCCCGCAAGCGCGCACGCGAGATCATCGAGTCGCAGTCGGCGACCGTCAGTGGGGTAGGGGCGTCGATCTAGATGTGGACCGTGATCGGCATCGTGCTGTTCGCGCTGGCGCTGCTGTTCTCCATCGCGTGGCACGAGCTCGGCCACCTGACCTTCGCCAAGCTGTTCAAGGTCCGCACCACCCAGTACATGGTCGGCTTCGGCAAGACGGTGTGGTCCAGGCGGGTCGGCGAGACCGAGTACGGCTTCAAGGCGATCCCGCTCGGCGGCTACATCCGGATGATCGGGATGGTGCCCCCGGAGCGGCCGCGGCGCGGCCGCTGGCGCTCGGCGCCGAGCACCACCGCGATGGGCGCGGCCGGCATGGTGCGCAACATCATCGACGAGACCAGGGCGAGCGATCGCACGCAGGTCACCGAGGCGGACGAGGGCAGGCAGTTCTACCAGCTGCATCCGTTCAAGCGGATCGTCATCATGTTCGCCGGCCCCTTCATGAACCTGATCCTCGCGGTGGGCATCTTCGCGGTCCTGATGGTCGGCATCGGCGTGCCCACGCCGAGCACCACCGTCAGCCAGGTCAGCGCCTGCGTGATCCCCGCCGCCGCGGCGGCCGCCGATCAGCGCACCGAATGCGCCCCCGGGGACCCGGCCACCCCCGCGGCCGCCGCCGGCCTGCAGCCCGGCGACGAGATCGTCTCGTTCGACGGCGCACCCGTCACCGAATGGGACCAGCTGACCACGCTGATCCGCGGTTCGGCCGGCAGCACCGTGGACATCGGGTACGTGCGGAACGGGCAGGCCGCGACGGTCGCCGTGCCGATCGTGCAGACGCAGCGCCCGGTGCTCGACGACCAGGGCCGGCAGATCGGCATCGAGCCGGCCGGCTTCCTCGGTGTCTCCGTCACCAGCCCGTACACCCAGCAGACGGTCGGCGCGGCCGTCACCCGGACGGGCCAGTTCATCGGCTCGGCAGCGCAGGCCGTGGTGGCGATCCCGTCGCGCATCCCCGCGCTGTGGGACGCGATCTTCAGCGGCACCGACCGCGACATCAACACTCCCGTCGGGATCGTCGGCGCCGGCCGGATCGGCGGGGAGATCCTCGCGTCGGACACGTCGAACACCGACAAGTTGGTGCTCTTCCTGAATCTCGTCGCCGGATTCAACATGAGCCTGTTCCTGATCAACATGCTGCCGCTGCTGCCGCTCGACGGCGGGCACATCCTGGGCGCCGCCATCGAGTGGGTGCGCAAGGGCTGGGCGCGGCTGCGCGGCAAGGCCGATCCGGGCCCGTTCGACGTCGCGACGCTGATGCCCGTCGCGTACCTGGTGGCGCTGCTGTTCGTCGGCCTGACCGTGCTCACCCTCATCGCCGACGTCGTCAATCCCGTGAAACTGTTCGGATAGGAATCGACGTGTCCAGTTCGTCCGTCACATCCACCCCGGCCATCGGCCTCGGCATGCCGACGCTGCCCGCCGACCGCGAGGCTCCCGTGCTGGCTCCCCGCCGCCGGACGCGGCAGCTCGACGTCGGCGGCGTCGGGGTCGGCAGCGACCACCCGGTGTCGGTGCAGTCGATGACGACGACGGTCACCGCCGACATCAACGCCACGCTGCAGCAGATCGCCGAGCTGACCGCCTCCGGCTGCCAGATCGTGCGGGTCGCGGTGCCGACGAACGACGACGCCGACGCGCTGCCGGCGATCGCGAAGAAGTCACAGATCCCGGTGATCGCCGACATCCACTTCCAACCGAAGTACGTGTTCGCCGCCATCGACGCCGGCTGCGCCGCCGTGCGGGTCAATCCGGGCAACATCAAGGCCTTCGACGACCGCGTCGGCGAGATCGCCCGGGCCGCAGCGGATGCCGGGACGCCCATCCGCATCGGAGTGAACGCCGGTTCCCTGGACAAGCGGCTGCTCGCCAAGTACGGCAGGGCGACGCCCGAGGCACTGGTCGAGTCCGCGCTGTGGGAGTGCTCGCTGTTCGAGGAGCACGGCTTCCGGGACATCAAGATCTCGGTCAAGCACAACGACCCGGTCGTGATGGTCCGGGCCTACGAGCTCCTCGCCCAGCAGTGCGACTACCCGCTGCATCTCGGCGTCACCGAGGCCGGCCCGGCGTTCCAGGGCACGATCAAGTCGTCCGTCGCCTTCGGCGCGCTGCTCGCGCAGGGCATCGGCGACACGATCCGGGTGTCGCTGTCGGCCCCGCCGGTCGAGGAGGTCAAGGTCGGGCTGCAGATCCTGGAGTCGCTGAACCTGCGCGAGCGCGGGCTGGAGATCGTCTCCTGCCCGTCCTGCGGTCGCGCCCAGGTCGACGTGTACACGCTCGCCGAGCAGGTCACCGCCGGGCTCGAGGGGCTCGACGTCCCGCTGCGCGTCGCCGTGATGGGCTGCGTTGTGAACGGGCCCGGCGAGGCCCGCGAGGCGGACCTCGGCGTCGCGTCCGGCAACGGCAAGGGCCAGATCTTCGTGCGCGGCGAGGTCATCCGCACGGTGCCGGAGGCCCAGATCGTGGAGACCCTGCTCGACGAGGCGATGCGGATGGCCGACGAGATGCGTGCCGCCGGGGCCGTGAGCGGGGAGCCCTCCGTCAGCATGGCCTGACCCCAGCCGGGTCCACCCGGCCGCCCGCGGCCGGGGCCTGCGCCGCGCAACTCGCCGACCCCCGGGAGCCGACGCGGGCGCTCGGCGCCCGCGTCCGCGTCTCACCCGCGCGCCGGACGAGGCGACGACACGCCGGACGTGCGCAGCGACCATCATCACGAATGCAGCACGCGCCGGCCTCGAACGGCTTCGCCGGGGGCCGCCCGACGTCACGCTGCGGTCACGACCGGACGGGCCCGCCGCGCAAACCCCGGTTCCCGGGGGCGGTCCGCCGGGCTCCGCCGGGTCCGTGACCGGCGACGCGAGACAACTCGACATCGCCGCTGTCTTGCGGATCGTGGTAGCGCGATTATCGTTTAGTCCCTAGTCGCACCCCGTCGTCTCGGCGAAAGCCGCAGGGCGGGACACCAGGTCGCGGCCGGCGTCGCCGGTTGCCGACAGATGCAGTCGCACAGAGCCAGTCCCGGCATCGTTCGATGAAGCCGGATGCGCAGCCGGGGAACACTCCCCCTCGCGCGCCGACGGAAAGGTTCCTCGTGAGCGAAGCAGCCGCAGCACCCGCAGCGCCGCCCGGCAAGAGCGGCGCGCGGGTAGCAGTCCAGAAGTTCGGCACGTTCCTGTCCGGGATGATCATGCCGAACATCGCCGCGTTCATCGCCTGGGGCATCATCACGGCGCTGTTCATCGAGAAGGGTCCGTTCCCGCTCGGGCAGATCGGCGGTGGCAACGCCGAGACGGGCTTCGGTCTGGACGCGGACGGCCTTCCGTACGCGGGTCTGGTCGGCCCGATGATCCGCTACATGCTGCCGATCCTGATCGCGGCGCAGGGCGGCCGGATGGTCTACGGCGTGCGGGGCGCCGTGGTCGGCGTCATCGGCACCATGGGCGTGATCATGGCGACGCCGCAGCCGATGTTCCTCGGGGCGATGATCATGGGCCCGCTCACCGCGTGGCTCATGAAGAAGGTCGACGCGATCTGGGACGGCAAGATCAAGCCCGGCTTCGAGATGCTGGTCAACAACTTCTCCGCCGGCATTCTGGCCGCGGGTGTGGCTGTCGCGGCCCTGTACGTGTTCGGCCCGGTGATCGAGGGCATCTCGACCGCGCTCGGCAACGGCGTGGACTGGCTGATCAGCAACAGCCTGCTACCACTGGCCAGTCTCATCATCGAACCGGCGAAAGTGTTGTTCCTGAACAACGCGATCAACCACGGCGTGCTCACCCCGCTCGGCATCAACGAATCGGCCGAGACCGGTCAGTCGATCCTGTTCCTGCTGGAGGCGAACCCCGGCCCCGGCCTGGGCGTCCTGCTGGCCTACTCGATCTTCGGCACCGGCCTGGCGAAGAGCACCGCGCCGGCCGCCGCGATCATCCAGTTCTTCGGCGGCATCCACGAGATCTACTTCCCGTACGTGCTGATGAAGCCGATCCTGCTGATCGGCACGATCGCCGGCGGCATGGTCGGCATCCTCACGCTGAGCATCTTCGGCGCCGGCCTGCGCGCCCCGGCCGCCCCCGGATCGATCATCGCGGTCCTCATACAGACGCCCGGCGGCAGTTTCGTCGGGGTGATACTCGCGGTGATACTGGCGTTCACGGTGTCCTTCGTCATCTGTTCGCTGATCCTGCGGACCAGCAGGACGAAGTCGGCGGACCTGGCGCAGGCGACCGCCCAGATGGAGCAGATGAAGGGCAAGAAGAGCTCCGTGTCCGGCGTGCTCACCGACATCGAGGCCCAGGCCGAGGCGGCCGAGGAGGCGCACGAGGCCAAGTCCCGCACGACGCCCATCCACAAGATCGTCTTTGCCTGCGATGCCGGCATGGGCTCCAGCGCGATGGGCGCCTCGGTGCTCCGCAACAAGGTGAAGAAGGCCGGGTTCACGGACGTCACCGTGGTCAACATCGCGATCGCCAACCTGACGGACGACGTCGACCTGATCGTCACCCACCAGGACCTGACGCCGCGGGCCAGGGACATGTCGCCGGGCGCGCAGCACGTCTCGGTCGACAACTTCATGAACAGCCCCAGGTACGACGAGATCGTGGAAGAGCTCAAGCACACCAACAAGGTCTCGTCGACCTAGCCCGTCGATCACCGACAAGGGGGGACGCCGAGCGGCGTCCCCCCTTTCGTGATGCCGTCGGCGGACGGAGGTCCGACAATGGGCAGGCACCGATCCGTACCCCGGTCCGTCAGCACCGGACGGTCCGACCCGACGTTTCCCCACCGTCCCACCCACCGTGTCCACCGAGCCGTCCCGTCGAACCGCCCCGCCAATCGGTCCCGCTGAGCCAGCGGAACCAGAAGGAGTTCGCCGCAGCATGAGTGACATCCTCACGCTCTCCCAGATCAAGGTCCCCGGAGCCGCGACCACGAAGGACGACGCCATCCGCGAGGCGGGCGGCATCCTGGTCGACGCGGGCGCCGTCTCCGACGCCTACGTCGAGGCGATGTTCGAGCGGGAGAAGTCGGTGTCCACCTTCATGGGCAACTACCTGGCCATCCCGCACGGCACCAACGAGTCCAAGGATGAGATCAAGCGGTCCGCGCTGTCGGTGGTGAAGTACGACCCGCCGATCGACTGGGACGGCAACGAGGTCCGGTTCGCGGTCGGCATCGCCGGGCACGAGGGCGGCCACCTGGAGATCCTGTCCAAGATCGCCATCGTGTTCGCCGACACCGACGAGGTCGACAAGCTGGTCGCGGCGGGCTCGGCCGAGGAGGTCTACGAGCTGCTCAACGCGGTCAACGAAGAATGAGCGGCACCGCGGTCCATTTCGGTGCGGGCAACATCGGTCGCGGGTTCGTCGGGCTGATCCTGCACCGCGCGGGCTACGAGGTGGTGTTCGCCGACGTCGCGGCGCCGCTGATCACCGCGCTGCAGGAGACGCCGAGCTACCTGGTCAAGGAGGTCGGGCTGGAGTCGCGCGAGGAGCGGGTGGACAACTACCGGGCGATCAACAGCGGCACGCACGAGGCCGACGTCGCCGGCGAGATCTCGCGGGCCGACATCGTCACCACCGCCGTTGGTCCGACGATCCTGAAGTTCGTCGCGCCGGTCATCGTGCAGGGCCTGCGGCAGCGCGCCGAGGGCGCCGCGCCGCTGGCGGTGATGGCGTGCGAGAACGCGATCAACGCGACGCAGGTGCTCGTCGAGCACATGCGCGCGCAGGTACCGGACGACGAGTGGCAGACCCTCGCCGCCCGGGCGGTTTTCGCGAACACCGCGGTCGATCGCATCGTGCCCGGCCAGGCCGGCGACCAGGGCCTGGACGTCACGGTGGAGACCTACTTCGAGTGGGCGGTGGAGCGCGGGCCGTTCGGCGGCCGCGAGCCGTCGATCCCGGACGCCACGTGGGTGGACGACCTGGCGCCGTACATCGAGCGGAAGCTGTTCACCGTGAACACGGGTCATGCCGCGACGGCCTACCACGGCTTCGCCCGCGGGATCAGCAAGCTCAGCGACGCGCTCGCCGACCCGCAGGTCCGCGACGCGGTCCAGGGCGTCCTCGCCGAGACGAAGCGGCTGCTCGTCGACAAGCACGAGTTCAGCCCGGCCGCGCAGCAGGCGTACCTGGAGAAGATCCTCACCCGGTTCGAGAACCCTTACCTGCCGGACACTGTCGAGCGCGTCGGCCGCCAGCCGCTGCGCAAGCTGTCACGCAAGGAGCGGCTCATCGGCCCGGCGGCCGAGCTCGCGGCGCTGGGCGAGCGGCCGACGTACCTGCTGTCCACGGTCGACGCCGCGCTGTCCTTCGACGTGCCCGAGGATCCGGAGAGCGTGGAGCTGCAGCGGCTGCTGCACACGCTGTCCGCGGAGGAGGCGACCAGCAGGATCACCGGCCTGGAGCCCGGCGACGCGCTGTACGCCGACGTCCGGGACGTTCTGGCGGGCAAGGTCCGCTGATCGATGAGTGGGCCGACGGGCGCCGAGGGGACCGCTGGCGCCGAGGACGCTGCGGTCCCCACCCGGCTGGCGGTGATGACCAGCGGTGGCGACGCCCAGGGCATGAATCCGGCCGTCCGCGCCGTGGTGCGGACCGCGCTCAACCTCGGCGCCGAGATCTACGCGGTCTACGAGGGATATCAGGGCCTCGTCGAGGGTGGCGACCGGATCCGCCCCGTCACCTGGGACGACGTGAGCAGCATCCTGAACCGCGGCGGCACGGTGATCGGCACCGCCCGGTCGACGCGGTTCCGGGAGCGGGAGGGCCGTCGGGAGGCGGTGCGGAACCTGCTCGGCATCGGCATCGACCGGATGGTGATCATCGGCGGTGACGGCAGCCTGAGCGGCGCCGACGCGCTGCGCGCGGAGTGGCCGTCGCACGTCGCGGAGCTGCTGGCGGCCGGCGAGATCGACCAGGAGACCGCCGATCGCCACCCGAACCTGATGATCGCCGGGCTCGTGGGCTCCATCGACAACGACATGGTCGGCACCGACGAGACGATCGGTGCGGACTCGGCGCTGCACCGGATCGTCGAGGCCATCGACTCGATCCAGAGCACGGCGGCCAGTCATCAGCGCAGCTTCGTGGTCGAGGTCATGGGCCGGCACTGCGGCTACCTGGCCCTGATGAGCGCGATCGCCGGCGGCGCCGACTACGTCCTGATCCCCGAGGCCCCGCCCGACCCGGGCTGGGAGGAGCAGATGTGCGAGCTGCTCCGGCAGGGGCGGGCGGCCGGTCGGCGGAACATCATCGTCGTCGTCGCCGAGGGCGCGCACGACTCGGACAACAAGCCGATCACCAGCGAGTACGTGCACCACGTGCTCGAGCACAAGCTCGGCGAGGACACCCGGGTGACCATCCTCGGCCACGTGCAGCGCGGCGGTGCGCCGAGCGCCATCGACCGCTCCATGAGCTCGATCCTGGGCCACGCCGCCGTCGAGGACGTGCTGGCCGCCACCCCGGACAGCGTGCCGCAGCTGCTCGGCATCCGCGGCAACCGTGTCGCGAGGGTGCCGCTGATGGATTGCGTCGCGCAGACCCGCGAGCTGGCGAACCGGATCGAGGCCAAGGACTTCGACATCGCGCTGGCCATGCGCGGAGACAGCTACACCGAGATGCTGCACGTCTTCAACGCGCTCACCCACGCGCTGCCGACGGTGCGGCGCAAGCAGAAGTCGAGCCGCATCGCCGTGCTGAACGTGGGCGGACTGGCGCCCGGCATGAATGCGGCGGCGCGGGCGGCCATCCGCCTCGGGCTGGACCGCGGGCACGTCATGCTCGGCGTCGAGGGCAGTTTCCAGGGCCTGGTCGACGGCGACGTGCGGGAGATGCGCTGGGGCGACGTCGAGGGCTGGACGGGGCGCGGCGGCGCGGAGCTCGGCATCAGCCGGCACGTGCCGACGGTCAAGGACCTCTACGCGATCGGCCGGGGACTGGAGCAGAACGGCGTCGACGCGCTGCTGATCATCGGGGGCTGGGACGCCTTCCAGGCGGCGCTGTCCCTGCGCGGCGAGGCGGAGCGCTACCCGGCCTTTCAGCTGCCGATGATCTGCCTGCCGGCCACCATCGACAACAACATCGTGAACTCGGAGTACTCGGTGGGCGCCGACAGCGCGCTGAACCACATCGTCGACTCCATCGATCGCATCCGGCAGACCGGCACCGCGTCCCGGCGCTGCTTCGTGGTCGAGACGATGGGCGGGGACTGCGGCTATCTCGCCCTGATGGGCGGGCTGTCCGGCGGCGCCGTCCGGGTGTATCTCAACGAGGCGGGCATCACGCTGAAGGAGCTGGCCGCGGACATCGACCAGATGGTGGACAGCTTCCGGGTCGGTCAGCGGCTCTTCCTCACGGTGATGAACGAGCACGCCAGCCCCATGTACACCAGCGACTTCCTGTGCCGGCTCTTCGAACAGGAGAGCCAGGACCTGTTCGACGCCCGCCAGGTCGTGCTCGGCCAGACGCAGCAGGGCGGCGCGCCGTCGCCGTTCGACCGCATCCTGGCCACCCGGCTGGCGGCGCACTCGGTCGACTGGCTGAGCAACCAGATCGACACCCGCAGGAGCGAGGGCGCCGTCATCGGGCTGCACGAGGGCACCGTGCGCATCCTGCCCTTCCGGCGCGCCGAGGAGCTTGCCGATTGGAAGCACCGGCGACCGGTCACCCAGTGGTGGATGGAGCTGCGGCCCATCATCGACGTGCTGTCGGCGCGCCTGGCGGTCACGCCCGTTGGTGTTTGATTGATCCGTGCTGACCACGAGTTTCGCGCGGGTGCTCGGTCCGGCGCACGCCGCCCAGGTCAGCCGGGTCCTCGCGGCGGACCCGATCGTCGGCTGCATGGTGGCAGCTCGCTTCGAGCAGGTCGGGATGAACGACGCGGCGCTCGGCGGCCAGTTCTGGGGGGTGGCCGGCGGCCGTGACGGGCTGTTGTTCGCCGGGGCGTCGATGGTGCCGCTGGCCGGCGACGCCGTCTCCATGCGGTCGTTCTCGAACGTCGCCGCGCGCCGCGGCCGGCAGTGCGCGACCATCCTCGGGCCGGCCGAGCTGGTGCTGCCGCTGTGGGAGCGACTCGAGCCGCGCTGGGGCGCCGCCCGCGACGTGCGGGCCGACCAGCCGCTCCTGGTGTGCCGGCGGGAGCCGCTCGGTCCGGTCGACGAGGGCGTCCGCCTGGTCCGGCCGCACGAGATCGACGACTACTTCCCGTCGGCCGTCGCGATGTTCACCGAGGAGGTCGGGGTCGACCCGCGGGCCGGCGACAACGGGCAGGGCTATCGCACGCGCATCGTCGACCTGATCGCCGAGGGCCGGTCGTTCGCCCGATTCGACGGCGACCAGGTGGTCTTCAAGGCCGAGATCGGGTCGCTGTCCCGGCAGGTCGCGCTGATCCAGGGCGTGTGGGTGCATCCGGACCTGCGCGGGCGCGGGATCGCCGCGCCGGGGATGGCCGCGGTGGTCAGGGCGATCCGGGCGATGGGCCGGGTTCCGAGCCTGTATGTCAACCGATACAACGAACCCGCGCGCCGGACCTACGCACGGATCGGATTCGAGCAGGTCGGCCGGTTCGCCTCCGTCCTGTTCTGACCGTGCGCGCCGAGCCTCGTTCTGCATCACCGGGTTTCGGTCGGGAGCCGACCGTTTCGGTCGGTTCGTGAGCGTGGCTAGCGACGAGGTCCGGCCACGGCGCGCGAGCGTAGCATCGACACGGGTTTACCGTTTCTTGCCGATTCGATCACGAGGTGTGACCATCGAGACCGGATGCCGTCCATGACGACTGCGACCAGGGCGCACCGTGCCTACCGGCACGAGGCGCTGCTCTACCGCGGGAACGAGGGGTTCGTCGCCGCCGTCGAGCCGTTCGTGCGGGAGGGCATCGACCTCGGCCAGCCGGTGATGGTGGCGGTCATCGCGGAGCGCATCGCACTGTTGCGGGCGGCGCTCGGACCCAGGGCCGACTGGGTCACGTTCGTCGACATGGCCGAGCTCGGCGCGAACCCGGCCAGGATCATTCCCGCCTGGCGTGAATTCGTCGAAGTCCATGCGCCGCAGGGCGTGCCGATCCGCGGCGTGGGTGAGCCGGTGTGGGCGGGCCGGCGGGCGGCCGAGATCCTGGAGTGCCAGCTGCACGAGGCGCTGCTCAATCTGGCGGTCGCGCCGGACACCCCGCTGTGGCTCGTGTGCCCCTACGACCTGTCCTCGCTCGACGCAGAGGTGATCGTCGAGGCGCATCGCAGCCACCCGGCGGTGATCGACCGGAACGACTACCGCGGCAGCACCAGCTACGGCGGTGCCTATCACGCCGGCGCCATGTTCGGGCAGCACCTGCCGGAGCCGTGCGTGCCGGTCGAGCACCGCATCGTCACGGAGAGCAACTGCCATGAGCTGACCGGGTGGCTCTATCTCCGGGCCGCCGCGGCCGGCCTGTCCGAGGATCGCGCCGATCGGCTGAGCGCGGCCGTGCACGAGATCAGCCGCGGAGGCCTGCGCGACGGCGACGGCGACGGCATGGTCCGGCTCTGGCGGGACGGCCGCGCGCTGGTCTGCGAGGTGCTCGACGCCAGCGTCGTCTCGGACCCGATGGTCGGTCGCCGGCCCCCGCGGTACGAGGGGCGGCGCGGCAGGTCCATCCGGCGGGCGAACGACCTCTGCGACCTGGTGCAGATCCGCTCGACATCCGAGGGCACCGCCGTGCGCGTGTACACCTGGCTGTGAGAGCCGGCCGGGATACTGGCTGAGTGATCTCGTCTCGCCCGGGGTCGCGTCGCGGGCACCGCTCCCGGACCGGCCGGCTCGTCGCCCTGCTCGTCACCGCTGTGACGCTGACGGCGTGCACCCAGGAGCCGCAGCAGTCGCCCGGCCCGGAGTCCGTCCTCGCCGAGTTCGTCGACGCGTGGCAGCAGCTGCGGCCCGACGACGCCGCGCAGGACACCTCCGATCCGCTCGAGGCGGCCCAGGTGCTCGACGAGGTGATCACCAACCTGCGCCCGGACTCCATCTCCATCGAGACCGGGCCGGTCTCGCGCACGGCGGGCACCGCCACCACCCAGGCCACCATCAGCTGGGTGCTCCCGGACGCCGGGACCTGGACATACCCCGTCGACTGGACGTGGCGGCAGGACGGCGACGCCTGGACGCTGGACTGGTCGCCGGCGATCATCCATCCCAAGCTGGGGGAGCGGCAGACGCTCGCGGCGCGCTCCACCGAGGCGGATCCCGGGGCTCTCGTCGACCGGAACGACGTGCAGATCGTCTCGCCCATCCGCGTGTACTCGGTGGTGCTGCTCACCGGCCGGACGCCCGATCTCGCGGCGACCGCCGCCGCGCTGGCGCCGATCCTCACGGACGTCGACAAGGGCATCACCGCGGACGGCATCGTGGCCGGCGCGCAGGCCGCGATCGCGGAGGCGACCGCCGCCGGCACCGCGGGCCCGACGGACGGCGCCGGCACGACCGGTGCGGCACCGACCACGGGTGCCGCGGCCACCACGGGTGCCGGGTCGAGCGGAGCGAGCGCCCCGACGCCGACCGCCGGCGGGGGATCGGGCGACAACGGCGTCGGCTACACGGTGATCAACCTGCGGGAGTCCGACTTCCAGCCGCTGCGCGCTCGGCTGGAGACGATCCCGGGGTTGGTGTTCCCGTCCGAGGAGCGCAACCTGCCGCCGACGCGCTGACTTCGCCCGCGCCCTGCTCGCCCAGGTGAATCCCGTGGTGGCACCGCTGCTGGAGGGCACCCCCGGCTGGAAGGTGATCACGGTCGACACCACCGGCGGTGCACTGGAGACGCTGAGCGAGACGCCAGCCGGTCGGCGGGGCGAGCAGGTGATGCTCACCCTGGACATCGACGGTGCAGCAGGCGGCGGAGGCGGCGATCGCCGGCCGGCGAGGAACCGGCGGTGTTCCTCGCGATGCAGCCGTCGACCGGGGAGATCCTCGCCGTCGCGCAGAATGCGCCGGCCGACGCCCAGGGCACCCCGGCGCTCACCGGTCGGTACCCGCCGGGCTCGACGTTCAAGATCGTCACCGCCACGGCGGCGCTGGATCGCGACCTGATCGCGCCGGGCCGGCCGGTGGACTGCCCCGGCAGCGTCGTCATCGACGGCCGCCAGGTCGACAACTCGCACGACTTCGCGCTCGGCACCGTGGACTCCGTGCTCGCGTTCGCCCGGTCGTGCAACACCACCTTCGCGTCGCTGTCGTCACAGATGCCGGCGGACGCCCTGACCAGCACGGCGCCGGACTACGGCATCGGCCTGGACTTCGTGGTCCAGGGCATCACCACCCTCACCGGGTCGGCTCCGGTGGCGGACACGACGGTGCAGCGGGCGGAGAACGGGTTCGGCCAGGGCACCGTGCTGATCACCCCGTTCTCCGCGCTGCTGATGGCCGCGACGGCCGCCAACGGCACCATGCCGATGCCGCTGCTGATCCGCGGCACGACCACCACCGTCGACAGGCCCGCGCCCGCTCGCTCGCCGACCGTCCAGCGGGACATCCAGACGATGATGCGGGCCGTCGTCGAGCAGGGCACGGGCGTGGGCCTCGCGGACCTCGGGGACGTGCACGCGAAGACCGGCACCGCCGAGTTCACCGCGGACGACGGCACGCAGCACGCGCACGCATGGACCGTCGGCTACCGCGGTGACCTGGCCTTCGCGACGATGATCGTCGGCGGCGAGGACTCGGTGTACACGATCCAGTCGGCGCGCAGTTTCCTGGCCGCGATCCCGGGCTGACCGGGCCGCTCGGGCTGCCAGCGCGGGCCGACCCGACCCGACCCGACCGACCCGACCCGGCCGACCCGGCCCGACCCCGAGCCCCGGCCATCCGGCCCGGCTATCCGGCGGGCCGGGGCTCGGGCGCGACGGGCTCGGGGGCGGTCGGCTCGACGACCGGCTCGGTCACCCTGCCGCCGGGATGCGCCAGCGCCACGAAGAACGAGAGAACCAGGGCGATCGCCATGCCCAGCAGCACCACCTGGGTGGCCGCGGCGAAGTCGTGCGGGACGGCGTCGACGATCTGCGTCTGCAACGCCTCCGGAACGCCGGACCCGGTCGAACCGCCCGACGAGGGCGCGCCGCCGCTCGCCGCGATCTGCTGGGCGACCGCCGGGGCCTGGTCCGCCGGCACCCCCGCGGTGGTCAGGGTGGTCGTCAGGTTCCGGGCGAACACGTTGGTCAGCATCGTGCCGAGCACGGCCAGGCCGAGCGCGGAGCCGTAGTTCCGCACGGTCTGGGTGATGCCGGTGACCTCCCCGTAGGAGGCGTTGATGGCGCGGTTCGTGGCATCCGTGCTGGCCGGGCCGAGCAGCAGGCCGATGCCGGCGCCGGCGAGGACCATCGCCCACCACTGGTTGCCGAGGTTCAGTTCGGTGAGCTGTCTGGACCAGAAGTAGAACCCGGCGGCGCCGATGGCGCTGCCGAGGATGATCGGCAGCTTGGCGCCGCTCTTGTCCAGCATGCGACCGCCGATCTGCGCGGCCGGCGCGAACCCGGCGAAGATCACCAGCAGGTACAGGCCGGCGTTGTCCGCGTCGTAGCCCAGCGACACCTGCGAGTACACGCTGGCGAAGAAGAACACCGGCACGAACGCGATCATCGAGAAGAAGAGCACCCCGTTGTCGACCAGGAACGCCCGGTCCTTGAAGATCTGCACCTTGATCAGCGGTATCCGGATGCGCCGCTCGACCACCACGAACACGACCAGGATCAGCAGCCCGACCACGATGCATCCCCAGGTGAGCAGGCTGTCCCAGCCCCAGGTGGAGGCCTGCTCGAACCCGAGGACCGACAGCGCCATGCCCGCCGCGACGAGGAACGCGCCCGGCCAGTCGATCTTCTCGCGGCGCGCCGTCGAGTGGATGCCGGCCGCCAGCGTCAGGATCACGGCGATGATGGCCACCGGGATGTTGATCCAGAAGATCGCCCGCCACGTCCACGCCGTCAGGTAGCCGCCGGCGATCGGGCCCACCGCGGTCAGGCCGCCGCTGATGCCGAAGAAGATGGCCAGCGCGCGGCCGCGTTCGGAGATGGGATACGCCGAGACGACGACCGCCAGGGCCGCGGGGATCATCAATGCCGCCGACAGACCCTGCGTCACCCGGAACACGATGATCCAGGTCTCCGCGAAGCTGCCCTTGGGCGTGGCGCCGCAGAGCGCCGACGAGACGGCGAAGCCGATGATCCCGATCAGCACGACGCGGCGCGAGCCGAGGACGTCGGCGATGCGGCCGCCGAGCGCGAATCCGGCCGCCAGCGCGAGCAGGTACCCGTTGATCACCCACTGCACGCCGCTGCGGCTCAGGCCGAGCTCCTCCTGGATGTTCGGGCTCGCGATGGCGACGATCGTCTGATCGATGAAGGTCATCGCGACCGCGAACACCATCGCGGCCAGGGCGAGGCCCTTGGACCTCGCGGTCGTCGGGGGCAGCGCGGCTGAAGTGGACACGGAATCCCCCTGATGCTGACCGTGGATAAGTGATCATCGTGATCAGACAGTCGACCGCGGGCGGTGTCAAGAAGGCGCACCTGCGGAATCGGACACGTCGTGGTCACCGGCGGCGAAGTACTCTCGAGTCCATGCTGCGCACGGCCCTGACTCCCGGCCGGCCGACGCCGATCCGAACGGTGCCGGCCACCATCCCGCGCCCGGAGTACGTGGGCCGCGACCGGCCCGCGACGAGCACCGACCCGTGGGTGCAGACGCCGGACATCATCGAGAAGATGCGCGTCGCGGGCGCTATCGCGGCCCGGGCGATGGCCGAGGGCGGCAGGGCGGTCGCGCCCGGCGTGACCACCGACGAGATCGACCGCGTGGTGCACGAGTACATCTGCGATCACGGCGCCTACCCGTCGACGCTGGGCTACAAGCACTTTCCGAAGTCGTGCTGCATCTCGCTGAACGAGGTGATCTGCCACGGCATCCCGGACAGCACGGTGATCCAGGACGGCGACATCGTGAACATCGACGTCACCGCCTACATCCACGGCGTGCACGGCGACACGAACGCCACCTACCTCGCCGGGAACGTCTCGGAGGAGAACCGGTTGCTGGTCGAGCGCACGGAGGAGGCGCTGCGGCGGTCGATCAAGGCGGTGGCGCCCGGCCGACAGATGAACGTGATCGGCCGGGTCATCGAGTCCTACGCGAAGCGCCACGGCTACGGCGTCGTGCGCGACTACACCGGTCACGGCATCGGCCGCACGTTCCACTCCGGGCTCGTCGTCCTGCACTATGACGAGCCGTCGGTGACCACGGTCCTCGAGCCGGGGATGACCTTCACGATCGAGCCGATGATCACCCTGGGCGGTATCGAGTGGGACCTCTGGGACGACGACTGGACCGTGACGACCAAGGACAAGTCGTGGACGGCGCAGTTCGAGCACACGCTCGTCGTCACCGCCACCGGCGCGGAGGTCCTGACGCTGCCCTGAGCCGGTCGCGATCGGACTGCCGGACGTACCGGTCCGGTGGGCGCCGGCCGCTGGGCCTTTCGCCGGTTCCTAGTCGAGATCCAGCCCCAGCAGGGCGTTCTCGACGAGCTCCGGCAACGCCGGGTGGATCCAGTACTGGCCGCGGGCCAGCTCACGCGCGGACTGCCCGAACGACATCGCCTGGATCAACGGCTGGATGATGGTGGCCGCCTCCGGCCCGATGATGTGGGCGCCGAGCAGCAGTCCGGTCGCGGGATCGGCGAGCACCTTGAGAAAGCCCGTCGAGTCCTCGCGCGCCCAGCCCGCCGCGATGCGCGAGTACTGCTGCCGCTTGACGACGTGGCGGATGCCCCTCGCCTCCGCCTGTTGTTCCGTCAGGCCGACCGACGCGATCTGCGGTTCGGTGAACACCGCGGCCGGCACGAACCGGTGGTCGACCGCCATCGGGTCGTCGGGGTGCGCGAGATTGTGTGCCACCACGCGGGCCTCGTGGTTCGCGACGTGCTTGAGCTGATACGGGGAGCTCACGTCGCCGAGCGCGAAGATGCCGTCGACGGAGGTGCGCTGGTACTCGTCGACCACCACCTGGCCGTGGTCGTCGACCTTGACCCCCGCCGCCCGCAGGCCCAGCCGGTCGGTGTTCGGCCGCCGCCCGGTCGCGATCAGCAGGATGTCCGCGTCGACGGTCTCGTCGCCGTAGGGGCAGTCGAGGTGGATGGTCACGCCGCTGTCGCCCTCGCCCGGCTCGATCGCCGACACCGTGGTGTCCCGCCGGAGGTCATAGCGCTTGGCGGCGAGAGTGCCGAAGGCGTCCGAGATGTCGCGGTCGTGGTGTTTGAGGACCCGCGGTCCCCTGACGAGCTGGGTGACCTGGCTGCCGAACGAGGCGAAGACGTGGGCGAACTCGGCGGCGATGTAGCCGCCGCCGAGCACCGCGATGCGCGACGGCAGCTCGTCGATCCGCATGACGGTGTCCGACGTGTGCACCACGGACCCGATGAGATCGTGGTCCAGGCCGAGGATGTCGGGAATCACCGGGCGTGAGCCGGTGGCGATCACGAACCGGTCGCCGGTGAATGTCTCGCACGAGCCGTCGTTCATCGCGACGGACATCGACGTCGGCCCGGTGAACCGCCCCCAGCCCTCGAAGGCGGTGGTGTTCGGGGACTTCGGGCCCTTCCGGTACGCCCGGCCGCGGCGCTCGATGTCGTCGACCCGCGCAAATACCCGGTCCCGGATGCTGGTCCAGTCGATGCCCTCGACGCGCGTGCGCAGTCCGAGTTGGCGTGCCTCGCGCGCCGCCTCGGCGACGTCGGCGGGGTACACGAACATCTTGGTCGGGATGCATCCGACGTTCAGGCACGTGCCGCCGAAGTCGCCCGCCTCGACCACGGCGATCCGCCAGTCGGCGAAATCGGGTCCCGGGATGGAGTTGCCGGAACCCGTTCCGATGATGACCAGGTCGAAGTCCGCCACGACAGCTCAGAACGCGTAGGTCGGGACGAGGATGGCCCGCGCGAGGGTGTGGAACGCAAGGTTGAACGACACCGCGGTGGCGCTCGCCGACGAGTCGATGCCCAGCCGGGGCACGTCGACCGCGTGCACGACGAAGTAGTAGCGGTGCACCTGGTCACCGGGCGGCGGGGCCGGCCCGTCGTACCCCATGGTCCCGAAGTCGTTCGCGACGTGGAACGCGCCGGCCGGCAGGTTGTCCGAGCCCGGATTGCCGGCATCCGCGCGGAGTTCCGTGATGTCGGCTGGGATGTCGACGACCGACCAGTGCCAGAAGCCCGACGGGGTGGGGGCGTCCGGGTCGAACATGCTCACGCAGAAGGACCGGGTGTCGTCCGGGAACCCGGACCAGAACAGGGCCGGGGAGCGGTTGGCCCCGCCCGGTGCATCCGGGCCGTACACGTACTCGAGGGCGACGGGCTCGCCGTCGCGCACGTGCGGGCTACCCACCGTGAACGACCCGACATCGGGTAGCAGCGCGTAGGGGTCGGGGGCGACGGGGCGATCCAGGCTCACGGAAGTCCTCTCTCGTGGTACCGGCGGTCCGATCGGGACGCGACCCTGCGACGCTACCTCCGTCCGGCGGGCGAGGTGCGCCAGGGCCGGTCGGGTGATCGCCGGATGACGGGGGAGGGTGGCGGCGGCCGGGAACCGAATCAGGTGCCCGGCGGCGCGGCGGGCGGGAGCTCGGCGGGCGAGGACCACCCGGACATCGAGTCCCAGGACCCGAGGGCATTCCCCCCCGAGGCGGTCGCCGAGTCGAGCGTCTCCACCACGGCCGGCGCCGGCGCGGTCGGCCCCGGCCCGCCGGTCGGCGGGATCGGGGTCACCGCGGAGACCGGCGGGTCCGGCGCGGAACCGTCGGACGGGTCGGCCGCCGGCGAGCCCGCCACGGGTGGTGCGGTCAGCCGTCCGGCAGGGCCATCCGCCGGACGGGCATCGGTCGCGGGAGCGGGGGCGGTCTCGCCGGCGGCATCGGCGTCGGAGGTCGCGGGGGTGCCGGGCGCAGCGGTGGGCGGGGCGGCATCGGGTGCGCTCCGCGACGACGCCGACTCCGCCGGTGCGACGGGCTGCGTGTCGGGCTGCTCCGAGCGCGACGCGGCCAGCGCCGATCCCGCGAGGACGACCGCCACCGCAGCCGCGAGGGTCGCCGCGACGAGCAACGACCGCCGCCGCGGACCCCGGCTGCGGTGTCGCGGGGTGCCGCCGAGCCGGAACGGCGCCCGATCGTGGTGCCGGCCGTCCCGATGCCGGTCCGCCGGCGGGTCGCTGCGGACGGGGCGCGGACCCGCCGGATGCCCGGCCGGCGCGGGGCGCCGGGCGGCCGGCGGACGAGGTCGGCCGGGACGGGCACCGGTGTCGCCCGCCGTCAGGGGAGCCGCTCGATCGTCGGCGGGGCCGTTGGGGGGCTGCTGGAGCACTCGATTCTTCCGAGCGGCTTCCGTCCGAAGCGTCTGAGCGGCCCGGCTCCCGTTCCTCACACCCATGCCCGGCATTCGTCACCGGGGGTGAACATGGATGGCTCGAGCTTCCGGCTTCACCCAACCGCCCGCCGGTCGGCCTCGAACCACTCCGGTCAGGTCAGTCGGTGCCGGAAAGGGAGCGCGGATGAGAAAGCGGTTGATTGCGGCGGTCGGTGCGTCGGTGTGCGCGGTCGGGCTGGCGGTCTGCGTCCCGGGAACGGCCCTCGCGGCCGATCCGGTGTCCTACGAGGCGACGCTGAACCCGATCACCGTGAACAAGGTGACCGGCAACGGTGCCGCGTGGATCACCGTCAACGGCACGACCGCCGAGGTCAAGATGCAGATCAACGGCCTGCTCGACGGTTCGCCGCACGCCCAGCACATCCACGTCGATGCGCTCGGCACGTGCCCGACGGACGCCGACGCCCAGCAGCACAACGGCGGTCTGTCCCTGAACGTGGCCGACGGGGCGCCGCTCTACGGCGGCATCGGAACCTCGCTGACCACCGAGGGCGACACCACGCCGATGGCCGGCCTGCACGTCGGCAGCTTCCCGAGCGCCGGGTCGTACACCTACACCCGGACGATCGAGCTCGACCCGAACGTGGTCGCGAACCTGGCGAAGGGCACCGCGGTGCTGGTCGTGCACGGCATCGACTACAACGGCAACGGCGTCTACGACGACGTGCTGGGCGCCAGCGAGCTCGACCCCATGCTGCCGGCCGAGGCCACCGATCCGGCGCTCTGCGGCGCCTTCGTGCCGATGCAGATGGCCGGCGTGCCGGCCGGAGCCGCGGACACCGGCGGTGGCTCGACCGCTACCGGCTCGGCGAGTGAGTCGATCGTCCTCGGCTCGGTCGCCGTCCTGGCTCTGGTGGGCGGCGCGGGCATCGCGCTCCACCGCCGCCGGCGGGACGAGAGCTGATCCCGCAGGTGCGACACACGCGGCGCCGCGGCAGGGTGACGACCGTCGCCCTGGCCGCGGCGCTCGCGCTGATCACCGCCGGGTGCAATGCGGGCACCACGGCACCGCAGCCCGGACCCGAGGTCGCGGGAACCATCCGCGCCGATGCGGTCGGGTCGGGTACGCCGTCCGAACCCGATCGGTCCGTGCCGTCCGCCGAGCCCGCAGCGACACCGGCGGCGAGCGACCCCCTCGCACCGAGCGCCGCCACCCCGCAGGAGCCGGCCACAGCCCCCGCCCCGCCGACGGCGGCGGCCGGACCGGCCGGCGTCCCCCCGGGATCCCCCGCTGTCACCGGGCCGGTGATGGCGCCGGCGCCGCCGGTGTCGCTGCGCATCCCCGCGATCGGTGTCGACTCCGCCGTGATCGACCTCGGCCTGAACCCCGACAGCACGGTCCAGGTGCCGCCGCTCGACGATCCGGACTCCAAGGCCGGCTGGTACACCGGCTCGCCGGAGCCGGGCACCGCGGGACCGGCGATCCTGCTGGGACACATCGACTCCCGCGCCTTCGGGCCAGGGGTGTTCTACTCCCTCGGCGCGCTGAACCCGGGCGACCAGGTCGAGATCGGCAGGCAGGACGGCAGTGTCGCCGTCTTCCAGGTGGACGGCGTACGCACCTACCACAAGGACCTGTTCCCGACACTCGAGGTCTACGGCAACATCGACCACGCGGGCCTGCGGCTGATCACCTGCGGCGGCGTGTTCGATCCCGACGCGGGCAGCTACGAGTCGAACGTCGTGGCGTTCGCCTCGCTCGTCGGGACCCGCTGAACCCTTCGCCGCAGGCGGACCGACTGCCGTCAGTCGGTGGCGGCGAGCGCCTCGATCTCGACACGCAGCCGCGGATCGGCCAGCGCATTGACGACGAGCAGCGTCGTCGCCGGTGGGACCGCGGGCGACGACTCGGCCGCGGCACCCACGAACGCCTCGACGTCGGCCTGATCGGTGAGGTAGATGGTCATCCTGACCACGTCGTCCGTGCTCAGCCCGGCCGACTCCAGAACCTGCGCCAGGTTTGCGAGGGCCTGCCGCGTCTGCGCGCCGACGTCGTCGGCCACGGCTCCGGAGCTGTCGACGCCGACCTGGCCGGAGACGAACAGCCACCGACCGGGATTCGCGACCTCCAGGCCCTGGCTGTAGAACGGCGACGCCGGCACCGCCGCCGGGTTGTGTGCTCGCTTCATCCGGTTCCTCCTCGTCCGGTCGTGTGCTTCCGTCGGACGAGCGGGCAGACATCGCGATCGTCAGTGCCGTTCCCACGGCGGCCGTCGGGCCTGCTGGACGCAGCCCGCGCCTCCGGCCCGAACACTACCGACCGGGCCGGACGGCCGGTCACGGCTGCGCGAGCGAGGCGAGGTGCAGCGCCAGGGTCTCCGGGTCGGCGGCCAGCACGCCCTTGCGCGCGAAGAACTCGGCGATCACCCGGCAATCCCGCCACAGGTAGCTCTCGCCCTGCGGATTGGCGACCAGGTCCACCACCTGGGGCAGGTCGATGAGCACGCATCCTTCGTCGTCGACGAGCACGTTGTAGGGGGAGAGATCGCCGTGGGTGTAACCGGACTCGGCCAGCACCTCGAGGCTCGCCACCAGGCTGTGCCACAGGTCGACGAACTCCGCCGTCGACGCGCCGGCAGCGGCCAGCCGGGGGGCGGCCTCGCCGTCCGGGCTCCCGATGAACTCCATCATCAGCTCGGAGCCGATCAGCTGCACCGGGTACGGCACCCGCGCACCCGCGGACCAGAGCCCGCTCAGCGCGCGGAACTCCGCGGCCGCCCACTGGCCGGAGAGCAGCTCACGGCCGAACGCGGTCCGCGTCGCCATGGCCCGGGTCTCGCGCGAGCGCCGCACCCGGCGGCCCTCGTTGTAGCCGGCGTCGCGGTGGAACATCCGGTGGTCGGCGCTGCGGAACGTCTTGACCGCCAGCAGGCACCCCGGCCCTCCCGGCAGCGACCGGTCGAGCAGGCTCACGTCGGCCTCCTTGCCGGTCTTGATCACGCCCAGCCGGGAGTCGCGCGCGGACAGGGACGTGACGAGCCAGTCGGGCACCGGGTCGGGGCCGCGCGCGGCGACGTCGTAGCTGGAGTACGGCGACTCCTCGATCGCGGCACCGTCGTGGGTGTTGTCGACATCGCCCGTGTCGTGGCGGGCCGGATCCGCGACATCGCCGTCCGGGTCGATGGTGTCGACGTCCACCAGGATGCGGCCGGATCGGCCCTGGTCCACCACGCGAGGTCCGGTGAGATCCGCACGGCGGCTGCGGCGCGGCGGCGGTCGGCGGTCGAAGTGGTCGTGCAGGTCGTCGAACGACTCAGCAGGGTCGGCGGGGTCGACGTCGGTGGATCGGGTGTCAGAGGTCAGTCGAAATCGGGGCACGGTCGGGTCTCCGAGGCAGGGAAGGGGCGGGTTTCGGCGGTGCGGCGGCAGCGAACACAGTCACGACGTCCCCCTTCCTGCTCGACCGCGACCGGGCGCGGATGCCGGATCCCTTCCGGCGGTATCGGTGCCCAGCCTGGCCAACGGGCCCGCCGGCCGGCAACTGATTTTCCCGATCAGCCGAGGCGGGCGGGGAAGCCGCCGGTCGCGAGCGGCGACCAGCGCGTCGGTTCGATGCGGATCAGGCACTTGCCCTGCTCGGCCATGGCCCGCCGGTACCCGTCCCAGTCGGGGTGCTCCCCGGAGATGCACCGGTAGTAGTCGACCAGCGGGTCAAGCGCATCGGGCAGCTCGAGAAGCTCTGCGGTGCCGTCGATCTGCACCCATGCCCCACCGAAGTCGTCCGACAGCACGAGCACCGACGCCGCCCCGGTGCGGCGGACGTTGGCGGACTTGGCGCGCTCCGGGTAGCTGGCGATCACGACGCGGCCACGGTCGTCGACGCCGCCGGTGACCGGCGAGGCCTGCGGGGAGCCGTCCGACCGCGCGGTGAGCAGCACCATGTGATGCCGCGGCCGGACGAACTCCAGCAGCTCGTCCCGCTGCACGGTGGTGGTGGTCGCGATGGTGCGGGGCATGCGGTCCGCCTTCCGGGAACGGCGCGGGTCGGGGGCTCCGCGCCCGAGAGCGCCTCCGAGGCTAGCCTTCCCGGTTCGATCGGCCCGTGGGCGGTTCGGGATGTCCCGTCGATCGGGGTACCGGGCGCCGACTACCGTGCGGGGATGTCCGACGACCTCACCGCCCGTGCCCTCCGGATCGACGACGCCCCGGCGATCAACGGTCTGCTGGACGCGATGGAGCGAGCCGAGCCGGTCGACGAGGGCTATGACGAGGAGGAGGTCGTCGAGGAGCTGACCTCGCCGGCCGCGGATCTTCGACGGGGGAGCATCGGGGTGCTGGACGGGGACCGGCTGGTCGCCTTCGGCCTGCTGTACGTGAGCGACCCCGGATCGCACTTCAAGGCGTCGATCTGGGGCGGCGTGCACCCGGACCGCACGCACCGCGGCATCGGCACGCAGGTGTTGCGACGCCTCGCGAGCGGCGCGCGCACCATCCGCGACGAGGACGCCCCGGGCCTGCCCGGCGAGCTGAAGCTCTGGGTCGACGAGAAGCGCCCCGGCACCGCCGCTCTCGCCGCGGCCGAGGGCTTCGAGACCTGGCGCTACTTCTTCCGCATGCGCGCCGCACTGCGCCCGGACCTCGGGCCCGGGCCGGCCCCCGACGGCGTGACGATCCGCCGGTTCCGCCCCGAGGACGACGAGACCGTGCGCCGGGTGTCCAACGAGACCTTCGGCGATCACTGGGGCTCGACCCCGCTGGACGCCGACCGCTGGCGCGCCGAGTACGCGGACGCCAAGTCGTTCCGACCGCGGCACTCGTTCGTCGCGGAGATCGACGGCCGGATCGTCGGATACCTGCTGACTGCCGAGTTCGAGGGCGAGACGCAGGCGCGGGGCTATCCCACCGGCTACGTGTCGCGGATCGGTACGGTGCGCGCCGCCCGCGGCCGGGGCATCGCGAGCGCCCTGCTGGCGCACACCATGGCCGACCTGGCCGCGCACGGCTACCCGTTCGCGGACCTGGCCGTCGACGCCGACTCGCCCACCGGCGCCGGCAGGCTGTACGAGCGGGCCGGCTTCTCCACGATCGCCCGGAACACGGTGGTCGGCCGCCGGTTCTGAACGATGCGCCGGACCGCGTCGGTCGCCAGCTCCACGTCGTCGGCCGTGTTGTACAGGTAGAAGCTCAGCCGGCAGCTGGCGAGCGGATCCATCCCGATCCACCGATGCGCGAGGGTGGCGCAGTGGCAGCCCGCCCTGGACTCCACGCCGGCCTGGTTCAGCGCGGTCGCCAGGTCCAGCGGATCCCAGCCCGCCACGTTGAAGGCCACCAGGGGACTGCGTTGCCGGGCGTCGCGCGGGCCGTAGATCGTCATCCCGGGGATCGCCGACAACCGGCGCAGCGCCAGGTCCGTCAGCGTCCGGGTGTGATCGCCGATGGCGGACATGGTGCGGCGCACGACGTCCCGCGGGATCTGCGCGGCGGACCCGAAGTATGCGGGATCGCCGGGCGCGGCGACCAGATCGGCGGCGAACCGCAGCGCCTGGGCCGACGTGATCACGCCGAGGATGTTCGGTGTGCCGGCGGCGTACTTCCAGGGCAACTCGTTCCAGTTCACGCGTGCCGGACTGACCCGTCCCGACGCGACCATGTCGCCGCCGTAGAGGAAGGGGAGCGAGCGCTCGAGCAGGTGCTCCCTGGCGTACAGCACGCCTACCCCGAAGGGCGCCAGGAACTTGTGGAACGAGAAGGCCAGGTAGTCGACATCGAGGGCGCGAACGTCGACGTGGCTGGACGGCACCAGCTGCGCCGCGTCGACGAGCAGGCGCGAGCCGAGCTCGAGATCCGGCTGCACGTAACCGCTCTGCCGGGCGATGGCGCGCACGGCGGCCAGCGGGGGCTTGGTGCCGAGGAAGTTCGACGCGCCGGTGCAGCACACCAGCTTGGTCCGGCAGTCGACCAGCGAGGCCAGGTGATCGAGATCCAGCTCACCGGTCCCGGGATCGAACCGCGCGATCCGGCACTCGACCGTCCGGCCGAACCGCGGCAGGATCTCCCGGCACAGCCCGTACCAGGGCACGAAGTTCGAGTTGTGTTCGAGCATGGTGGTGACGACGTTGTCGCCGTCGCGGAACTCGGTGAGCAGCGAGTACATCACCGCGTTGATCGCCTCGGTGGTGTTGCGGTAGGTGGCGATGCTGCGGCGACTGGGCGCATTCAGCCAGCCCGCGATGGTGTCGTAGGAGGACTCGAACAGCTCAGTGGTGCGCACGGACGCGGCGGACTGGCCGCGGTGCACGTTCTCGTACTCGGGGACGAGACTCCGGAACAGGTCGAGCAGATCGTCCGGAGGCTGGGTGCTCGCGGCGTTGTTGGTGACGATCCGGCCGCTGCGCGCGAGGTCGAAGTGCGCCCGGACCGCGGCCACGCTCGCGCCGCCGATCGTGTCGCCGACGCCGCCCGCTCCACGTGGGACACCGGCGGGTGCCGGCCGGATCTCGTCGTCGCGATGGTGCCTGCCCATTGACGACCTCCGGGTCACGGATCCGCGCCGACGCGGTTCCGTGACAAGGAGCGGCTGCGCCGAAAGGGTGATACGTCGCGCGCCGCCGCTCGCGTTGGGGGGTGCGGGGCCGGCGCCGTGCCCCACTACCCTGGCGCGGTGATCACACGCCTGTCCACCCTGTTCCTGCGCACCCTGCGCGAGGATCCGGCGGACGCCGAGGTGCCCAGCCATCGGCTGCTGGTGCGCGCCGGCTACATCCGCAGGGCCGCGCCCGGCATCTACAGCTGGCTGCCGCTGGGGTACACGGTGCTGCGCAACGTCGAGCGGATCGTGCGCGAGGAGATGCAGGCGATCGGGTCGCAGGAGGTGCACTTCCCGGCGCTGCTGCCGCGGGAGCCCTACGAGGCCACGGGACGCTGGGTCGAGTACGGCGAGAACGTGTTCCGGCTCAAGGACCGCAAGCAGGCCGACTACCTGCTCGGGCCGACGCACGAAGAGATGTTCACCCTGCTGGTCAAGGACATCGTGTCCTCCTACAAGGGACTGCCGCTCGCGCTGTTCCAGATCCAGACCAAGTACCGGGACGAGGCACGCCCCCGCGCCGGACTGCTGCGCGGGCGCGAGTTCGTGATGAAGGACTCCTACTCGTTCGACGTCGACGACGCCGGTCTGGCGGCGGCGTACCAGCGGCATCGCGAGGCCTACGTCCGCATCTTCGACCGGCTCGGCCTGCGCTACGTGATCGTCGCCGCGATGTCCGGCGCGATGGGCGGGTCGGCATCGGAGGAGTTCCTCGCCGATGCCGAGGTGGGGGAGGACACGTACGTCCGGTGCACCCGCTGCGACTACGCGGCGAATGTCGAGGCGGTCACCGTGCCGACGCCGGATCCCGTCGCCGCGGACGTGGTCGCGGCGATCCCGGCGGCGCACGCCGAGAGCACCCCGAACACGCCGACGATCGAGACCCTCGTCGACGACCTGAATGCGCGGTTCGCCCGTGCCGACCGCCCGTGGGCGGCGGGCGACACCCTGAAGAACGTGCTGGTTCTGCTGCGTTATCCGGACGGCACCCGCGAGCCGCTGGCGATCGGGCTGCCCGGCGACCGGGAGGTCGACGCCAAGCGCCTCGAGGCCCAGGTGGCGCCCGCCGAGGTGGAGCCGTTCACCGAGGAGCACTTCGCGGCCAGGCCGGAACTGACCCGCGGGTACATCGGCGCCGCCGTGCTCGGCAGCACGAACGCCAGCGGCATCCGGTATCTGCTGGACCCGCGGGTGAGCGAGGGCACCGCGTGGGTGTCGGGTTCCGACCGGCCGGGCATGCACGTGCTCGATCTGGTCATGGGCCGGGACTTCACCGGGGACGGCACCATCCAGGCGGCAGAGGTGCGCGACGGCGATCCCTGCCCGGTGTGCGGGTCCGCCCTCGTCTCCGCGCGCGGCATCGAGATGGGCCACATCTTCCAGCTCGGCCGCAAGTACGCGGACGCGCTGGGGCTGCAGGTGCTCAACGAGAACGGCGCGCTCGTGACCGTCACGATGGGCTCCTACGGCGTCGGAGTGTCCCGCGCCGTTGCCGCGGTGGCCGAGAACGGCCACGACGACAAGGGTCTGATCTGGCCGCGCGAAGTCGCGCCGGCCGATGTGCACATCGTCGTCGCCGGCAAGGGCGACGAGATCACCGACGCCGCAGAGCTGATCGCGGGCGGTCTCGACGCCTCCGGCGTGCGCGTGCTGCTCGACGACCGGACCGCGTCGGTGGGCGTCAAGTTCACCGACGCGGAGCTGATCGGCGTGCCGACCATCTGCGTCGTGGGCCGGGGCGTGGCGAACGGCGTGGTCGAGGTGCGGGACCGGGCGACCGGCGCGCAGCAGGAGGTCTCGATCGCCGAGATCGTCGAGCGGCTGCGGGAGATCGTCCGAGGCTGACCCGAGCGATGCGCCACCGCTCGGGCGCCGGTGCGAAGGAGCGTCCGATCGGAGCTCCGGACGAGTCGCGGGCCGGGGATCGGCGCCGCGGACGAATCTGTCGTCGGCCGAGGATCAGGGCTGGCCGGGGAACGGCACGGTGCTCGGCACCACGCCGGACACCTGCTTCCACATCGCGAGCCGCACCGCGGCGTCGGACAGGCCGAGCAGCGCGAACCCCCGGAGCTCGGCGTCGTCGGTCGCGCCGATCACCGCGCGCCACGCGCCGGCGGCATCCGACTCGATGTCCTGCGCCAGCTGCCGGGCGCTCGGCGCATCCACCACCGCGACCGAAACCTGGTAGGACGGAGCGGGTTCCGGCGCCTCGGAGCCGCCAGCGACGAGCCGGGCCGCGGTGGCGTCGCGACGCAGCAGGTGCCCGGCGCGGGCGTCGGTGATCATCGCGGCGTCGTCCCTGCTGTACGCGGCGACGAGCCCGTACGCCCACACCGCCGCCTGCTCGGCGGCCAGCGCGCGCTGCAGGGCGGTGACCGCGTCCGGCGACAGCGGACCGGGCGCGGCGCTCGTCACCGGCGCGGCCGAGACGGACGTGCCGGTGCCCGATCCGCCGCTCGTCGCGGTGCCCGGCTCGACGCCGGCGTTCGGGTCGTCGGACCCGGTGGCCGCGCCGGTCGGCGGCGGCGGGGTGGGTGCGGTCACGCGAGCACCGCCCGGTGGGTCGCGAGGGCCGCCGCGATCGACCCGTAGATCGCGGCCCGATAGCGGGAGGCGGTGCTGATGGCGTCGGTGAAGGCGACCTGCGCGGTCGCCGCGTCGCCCCGCACCGCGGAGATGATCTCCTCCGGCGCGGCGGGCAGCTCGATCTGGGCGGGCGGCGGCGCGGCGGACGAGGCGGCGGCCGACACGGCGGTCGGGTTCATCCGCCGGAACTCCGCCTCCAGCGCGTCGAGCTGCGCGTACCGGTTCGACAGCAGCGGTGTCAGCCGGGCGGCGTCGGCGGGGTCAGCCGCGATGGCCGCCTCGAGACGCAGCGAATGCAGCCGGGTGGTCGCGATCAGCCCGGAGATCGGGTCCGCCATGGCCGGCGTCTGCGTCACGGTCGGGATGTCCGGCTCGTCGGGCGCGAAGAAGCTGCAGCCGCTCACGGCGGCGAGTGCGGCGACGCCCGCGCCCGCGAAGAGCGTGCGGCGCTGCACGCGCAGGTCGAGGGGGGCCACCCCGACATCATGACAGCCCGCGCGGAGCGCACCGGCCCGTCGCGGCCGATAGGCTGGTCGGCCAGCGTCGGGTGTCGGCAGGAGCCGCCGCGGCGCGGGACAACTGCATAGGAGGCGGCCATGTCATCAGGTGGGCCATCGGTCGGGAGACCGGGCGGAGGATCGGTCACCGAGCAGGCGCTCCGGCAGCTCGTCGAGCGGATCGTCAGCGACGCCGGCTATGACCTGGACGACATCACGGTCACGCCCGCCGGTCGCCGCCGGGTCGTGCGGGTGATCATCGACTCCGACCGCGGCGTCAGCCTGGACGACGCGGCCACGGTGAGCCGGGCGATCTCCGCGGAGCTGGACGTGGCCGACGGGGACGAGGCGGTCGGCGCCGTGATGGGCGCGCAGGCCTACACGCTCGAGGTGACCAGCCGCGGGATCGGGCGCCCGCTCACCCTGCCGCGGCACTACCGCCGCGCCAGGACCCGGCTCGTCGCCGTCACCACCACCGACGGCCGGAGCCTCACCGGACATGTGCTGTCCGCATCGGACGATGCCGTGCACCTGGTCACCGGTCCGGATGGCAGCGGGGACCTCGTCGTGCCGTACGCCGACGTCGCGAGGGCGGCCGTCGAGGTGGAGTTCCGGACGCCGTCGGCCGCGCTGCAGCAGCGGCTCGGCATCGACCGGACCGCGGAACCCGACGACGACACCGCCGGCACCGACGACGCCGACGACACCGACGACGACACCGACGACGACACCGACGACACCGACGACACCGACGACACCGACGACACCGACGACACGGCCGGCACCGACGACGACACCGCCGACGACACAGCCCACGCCGGCGGCACCGGCGGCGGCCCGACAGCGGAGGAGGCGCAGCGATGAACGTCGACATCGCCGCGTTGCGCGCGGTGGAGAAGGACAAGGGGATCGAGTTCGGCTCCCTCATCGAGACGCTGGAGACGGCGCTGCTCACGGCCTACCGGCACACCCAGGGTCACGCGGGCCACGCCCGGGTGGAGATCGACCGGAAGACCGGGCACATCCGGGTGCTCGCCCAGCAGGTGGGCGAGGAGGGCGACGTCGAGCGGGAGTGGGACGACACCCCCGAGGACTTCGGTCGGATCGCCGCGACCACGGCCCGGCAGGTGATCCTGCAGCGGCTGCGCGACGTGGAGAACGAGCGCACCTTCGGCGACTTCGCGGGCCGCGAGCACGACCTGATCACCGGCACGGTCTCCGCCGACGCCAAGGTGAACGCGCGCGGCGTGGTCGTGGTCAGCCTCGGCGACGTGGAGGGGGTGATCCCGGCGGCCGAGCAGGCGCCGGGGGAGACGTACACCCACGGCCAGCGGCTCCGCTGCTACGTGGTCGCCGTCGCGCGGGGCCCGCGCGGGCCGCAGATCACCCTCTCGCGGACCCATCCCAACCTCGTCCGCAAGCTGTTCGCGCTCGAGGTGCCGGAGATCGCCGACGGCACGGTGGAGATCACCGCGGTCGCCAGGGAGGCGGGGCACCGCTCGAAGATCGCCGTGCGGGCGACGGTGCCGAACGTCAACGGCAAGGGCGCCTGCATCGGTCCGATGGGTGCCCGGGTGCGGGCGGTGATGAGCGAGCTCAACGGCGAGAAGATCGACATCATCGACTACGACGAGGATCCCGCGACGTTCGTCGGCAACGCGCTCTCGCCCGCGCGGGCGCTGTCGGTGACGGTCGTCGACCGGGTGGCCCGCGCCGCGCGGGTCGTCGTGCCCGACTTCCAGCTCTCCCTCGCCATCGGCAAGGAGGGTCAGAACGCCCGGCTGGCGGCCCGGCTGACCGGCTGGCGCATCGACATCCGGAGCGATGCGGCACCCGCCGAGTGAGCGTCGCCAACCCGTGACCGACGCGTAGTCCGTTCTCCCACAGCCAAGGCGGTAGACTTCCATGTCGGCCCGTTCGCCGTCCCCGGACGCCGATGAGCTCCCTTCCGGATCACCTGGTCCGGTCCGGACGTGCATCGGCTGCCGAGCCCGCGAGCGGACCACCGAGTTGTTCCGTGTGGTAGCCGTGAACGGAGCCGTCGTTCCCGATCCCCGGCAGCGCCTGCCGGGTCGCGGGGCGTGGCTGCATCCCGATCCCGGTTGCCTGGCAATCGCGGAGCGACGTCGGGCGTTCGGCAGGGCACTGCGCCGCGCCGAGCCGCTCGACACCAGCACGATCCGGAGATTCCTGGATGATCGGGAATCGAACGGCAGATCGACCGAACAGGGGGCGGGGCCGCGCACCGCGGTCACGCCCGATTCGCCCAGCACGACCGGAAAGCAGGTCGACCCATCGTGAGCACGCCGTGAAGCAGCAATGAGCAGCGCCCGGCACAACTAGGGGACGTGCGGACCGAGGTCCTGGCCCGCCCGCCCTCACCGTGAGGAGAGCAGTGGCAGGCAAGGCCCGAGTACATGAGCTCGCGAAAGAGCTCGGCAAGACCAGCAAAGAGATCATGGCGAAGCTCACCGACATGGGTGAGTTCGTGAAGTCGCCGTCATCCACCATCGAAGCGCCGGTCGTGCGCAAGCTGCGTGACGCCTTCCCGGCGGCCGCCGGCGAACGGCTCCGGCAACGGCAAGAGCGCCACCGCGACCGCGACGGCGCCCGCGCGTCCCGAGGCATCCCGGCCCGCACCGGGCGCACCCGTCAGCCGTCCGGTTCCCGGGGTCGCACCCGCGTCCCGGCCGGCCGCGGCTGCTCCGGCGCCGGCTGCGCCCCCCGCCGCACCCGCGGCACCGGCCCCGAGCGTCGCCCCGGCGGCGCCGGCGCCTGCCGCTGCCGCACCGGCGGTCGCTCCGCCTGCGCAACCCGCGGACCAGCCGGCCGCTCCGGCAGCGCGGGCGGAGGCACCGGCGGCCCGGCCCGACGGGCAGGCCCCGCCGCGACCCGCCCGTCCTGCGGGCGGCGTTCCCGGTGCGCCCCGTCCGCCCAGGATGGGCAACAACCCGTTCGGCGTCGGCCAGCCGCGCAACGCCCCGCCGCGACCCGGCGGCGTCCCGGGCGCGCCCCGGCCACCGGCCGGACGTCCCGGTGCCGCTCCCGGCGGTCCCGGCATGCGCCCCGGCCCCGGCGGAGCCCGTCCCGGGGTTCCCGGCGCCGGAGCCCGCCCGGGCATGCCTGGCGCGCGTCCCGGTGCTCCCGGCGCGCGTCCCGGTGCCCCGGGGGGCTACCGCGGCGGCGGTGCCGGCGCTCCCGGCGGCGGCGCTCCCGCCGGCGGCGGCGGTGGCTACCGCGGCGGTCCCGGCGGCGGCGGCGGTGGCGGTGGCGGTGCCCGGCCGGGCGCCGGAGGGCGTGGACGTGGAGGCGCCGCCGGCGCCTTCGGACGGCAGGGCGGACCGGCTCGCAAGGGCCGCAAGTCGAAGAAGCAGCGCCGTCAGGAATTCGACAACATGCAGGCGCCGACGATCGGCGGCGTGACGCTGCCGCGCGGCAACGGCGCCGCCGTCCGCCTCGCCCGCGGCTCCTCGCTGAGCGATTTCGCCGACAAGATCGACGCGAACCCGGCGTCGATGGTGCAGGCGCTGTTCCACCTCGGCGAGATGGTCACGGCGACCCAGTCGGTGTCCGACGACATCCTCGAGCTCCTCGGCTCGGAGATGGGCTACGAGGTGCAGATCGTCTCGCCGGACGACGAGGACCGCGAGCTGCTCGATTCGTTCGACCTGTCCTATGGCGAGAACGAGGGCGACGAGAGCGATCTCGTCATCCGGCCGCCGGTCGTCACGGTGATGGGCCACGTCGACCACGGCAAGACCAAGCTGCTCGACGCGATCCGGCACACCAACGTCGTCGACCGCGAGGCCGGCGGCATCACCCAGCACATCGGTGCCTACCAGGTCGCGACGCACCTCGGCGAGGACGAGCGGCTGATCACCTTCATCGACACCCCGGGTCACGAGGCGTTCACCGCCATGCGTGCCCGCGGCTCGCAGTCGACGGACATCGTCGTGCTGGTGGTCGCGGCGGACGACGGCGTGATGCCGCAGACGGTCGAGGCGATCAACCACGCCAAGGCCGCGGACGTGCCGATCGTGGTGGCCATCAACAAGATCGACAAGGAGGGCGCGAACCCGGACAAGATCCGGCAGCAGCTCACGGAGTACGGCCTGGTGGCCGAGGAGTACGGCGGCGACACCATGTTCGTCGAGGTCTCCGCGCGGGCGAGGACGAACATCGAGGGTCTGCTCGAGGCCATCCTGCTGACCGCAGACGCGGCGCTGGACCTGCGGGCGAACCCGTCGATGAACGCCGAGGGTGTGGCCATCGAGGCGCACCTGGACCGCGGCCGCGGCGCCGTGGCGACCGTGCTGGTGCAGCGCGGCACGCTGCACGTCGGCGACTCGATCGTGGCCGGCAACGCCTACGGGCGGGTCAGGGCCATGCTCGACGACCACGGCGAGAACCTCACGGAGGCGCTCCCGTCCCGACCCGTGCAGGTGCTCGGGTTCACCTCGGTGCCCGGCGCCGGCGACTCGTTCATGGTCGTCGAGGAGGACCGCGTCGCGCGGCAGATCGCCGAGCGGCGGCAGGCCCGCGCCCGCAAGGCGCAGGTGGCGAACCGGCGGCGGATCTCCCTCGAGGACCTGGGCGCGGCCCTGGCCGAGCGGAAGATCGAGCAGCTCACGCTGATCATCAAGGGCGACAACTCCGGCACCGTCGAGGCGCTCGAGGACTCCCTGATGAAGCTCGACGTGGGCGAGGAGGTCGACCTGCGGGTGGTGCACCGCGGCGTCGGTGGCATCACCCAGGACGACATCAACCTGGCGGCCACCACCGAAGCGATCGTCATCGGCTTCAACGTCAAGCCGGTGCGCGGCGTGCAGGAGCTGGCCGACCGCGAGGGCGTCGACATCCGCTACTACACCGTCATCTACCAGGCGATCGACGAGGTCGAGCAGGCGCTCAAGGGCATGCTCAAGCCGGAGTTCGAGGAGGTGCAGATCGGCACCGCGGAGGTTCGCGAGGTCTTCCGCTCCTCCAAGTTCGGCAACATCGCCGGCTGCATCGTGCGGTCCGGCGAGATCCGGCGGAACGCCAAGGCGCGGCTGCTGCGCGGCGGCGTCGTGCTCAACGACAACCTGCAGATCGATTCGCTCCGCCGGTTCAAGGACGATGCCACGGAGGTCCGTGAGGGCTTCGAGTGCGGCGTCGGCCTGGGCACGTGGAACAACATCGAGATCGAGGACGTCATCGAGACGTACGAGGTCCGCGAGAAGCCGCGCGCCTGAGCGATCCGGGCCGCGCCCGGCCCGACCGGTGGACCGGCCGGCGAGCAGGCTCGATGTGGATCATGGCAAGCCGTCACCCGACGCCGGGTGTGCCCACCGGCACGCCCGGCGTCGCGTTCGGCCCCGCATGATCGGCACGTGAGGAGGGAGCGCCCCGCGGTGCAGCGATCGGACCCGGACGCGGTGTACGTCGGCATCCTGGAGTGCGACGCACTGGTCGATCCACACGGCGGCGCGCTCACCCTGAAGCGCAAGCGGGCGGTCGTCCGGCCCGTGCTCGCCCGGCTGCGGCGGCTCGAGGTCGCGGTCGCCGAGGCCGGTGACGCCGACCGGCTGGGACGGGTGCTGATCGCGATCTCGACCGTCTCCGGTGCGTCGGGCCCGCTGCAGCGGGTACTGGACACCTGCGAACGCCAGCTCGCCGGTGAGCCGGAGCTGGAGGTGCTGTCCGTGCGCCGCCGGGTGGTCGGTCCGCACGATGAGAACTGACGCGCTCGAGCAGTGCACGAGGTAGGCAGGCGGCCCAGGGCCGGAGCTAGCGGAGGAGGACGTCCATGGTGGACAGGGCGCGCGCCCAGAAGTTGGCCAAGCGCATCGTGACCATCGTCGCCACCGAGCTGCAGCACCAGGTGAAGGATCCGCGGCTGGCGATGGTGACCGTGACCGCGGCGACCGTCACCCCCGACCTGCGCGACGCGACGGTCTTCTACACGGTGTACGGCGAGGAGGACGAGGTGGCCGCGACGGCCGCGGCGCTCAGCAGCGCGACCGGCGTGCTGCGGTCGGCGGTGGGCCAGCAGACCGGGATCAAATTCACCCCGACGCTCGCCTTCGAGCTCGACATGGTGCCGCAGACGGTCGAACGGATCGACGAGCTGATCGCCGCGGCGCGGGACGCCGACGCCCAGGTGGCGCAGCGCGCGGCCGGCGCGAGCTACGCGGGCGACGCCGATCCCTACCGCACGCCCGCCCCGGAGGGCGGCGACGTCGACGCGACCTCGGCGCAGCCGCCCGCACCCGCGGCGGGGGAGGGTGCCGGTGATGCACCGGACGGCGCACCCGGGGACCGGCGCGATGATCCGGCGAGACCGACCGAACTCGACGGGCTCGGAGAACGGTGACACGATCACGGACGAGATCGACTCTCCGGATGTCGAGGGCGGAGGCGGCGTGACCGACACCCATGCGGTGCACGCGCGGCCCTGGCAACTGCGACCCGGCCGACCGACCTCCGGCAACGGGGACCCGGCGCATCCCCGATCGCACAGCGCGATCAGCGACATCGACCGTGCCGCACAGCTTCTCGCGACCGCCCGCAGCGTCGTGCTGGTGCCGCACATCTTTCCCGACGCCGACGCGCTGGGCAGCGCGCTCGCCCTCGGCATGGGGCTGCGGCACCTCGGCGCGGACGTGTGCGTGTCGTTCGCCGAGCCCGACATCGTGCCCGAGTCCCTGCGGGGGCTGCCCGGCCGGGAGCTGATCGTGCCGCCGAGCGCGGTGCCGGAGCGGCCCGACCTCGTGGTGACCGTCGACGTCGGCTCCGTCAGCCGATTGGGTTCGCTCGCCCGGCTGCTGGACACGGCGGCGCGGAGCCTCGTGATCGACCACCACGCGTCCAACACCCGGTTCGGCCGCCACCATCTCGTCGACGCGGCCGCCGAGTCGACCACGGTGCTCGTCGTGCGCCTGCTCGACCGGCTCGGCATCCCCCTGGACCGGGCCATGGCCGAGAATCTCTACGCCGGGCTGGCCACCGACACCGGCCACTTCCGGCACGCCCGGCCGGACGCGCACCGGCTCGCGGCGCGCCTGCTCGACCTCGGGGTGCGGCCGTCGGAGCTGCTGCTGCCGATCACCGACACCCATCCGTTCGCCTGGTTCGGCATGCTGTCCCGGGTGCTGGGCACGGCGGTCCTCGAGCCGACCGCCGCCGGTGGGCACGGCCTGGTGTACGCCGTCATCGACGCGCACACGGCGGACGGGCTGCGCTCCGAAGAGCTGGATTCGGTCATCGACATCCTGCGCACGGCGCAGGAGGCCGGGGTGACCGCGGTGTTCAAGCAGACCCACCCGACGACCTGGCAGGTCTCGCTCCGGTCCGGCCCGTCGATCGACGTGTCCGCGGTCGCGAGCGCCCTCGGCGGCGGCGGCCACGTGCGGGCCGCCGGCTTCACCCACCACGGCCCGGTCCCGGCGCCGGCCATCGACGCGCTGCTGACGATCCTCGGCCGCTGACCGGCCCGGCAGGACGGGTTGCCTGCGGGTGAGAACGGCCACCTCGGCGGCCCGCCGGCTGGACCGGCGCGGTGGCCGTCGGGCATCATAGATACATCATGGATGCAACACGGCTGCCCAGCGCCGCCGATCGGGCGTACGCGCATGTCCGCGACGGCGTCCTCTCCGCGCGTTACCCGGACAACGACCTTCTTGCCGAGGGCGTCATCGCCGACGAGGTCGGGGTCTCCCGCACGCCCGTCCGCGAGGCGCTGCTCCGGCTCGAGGCCGAGGGCATGATCCGGCTGCTGCCCAAGCGCGGCGCGCTGGTGCTGCCCGTGACCGCGGCGGAGTGGCGGGACGTGCTGGACACCCGCCTGCTGGTCGAGCTGCACTCGGCGCTGCGGGTGCTCGCCGCTGGAAACGGCCCCGCGCTCGCCCGGCGGCTTGCCGACCCGCTGCGGGCCCTCGACGACGCGGCCGAGAATCGGGACCTCGCCGGCTATGTCGCGACCGATCGGAGCTTCCATGCGACGATCGTCGCGGCCGGGGGCAACCAGATCCTGAACCGCCTCTACGGCTCGCTCCGCGATCGGCAGCTGCGCATGGGCGCCGCGAACCTGATCGCGGACGGCGGGCCGGACGCCGCGCGGATGGCCCGCACCGCCGTGGAGCACCGCGCCATCGCCGACGCCCTCGGGTCGCAGGACGCCGCGCTGACCGAGCGGCTCACCCGAGAGCACATCGCCGGGGCCGACCGCGCGATCCGCGGCCTGCCGGACCCGGCGGTGAGCCGGTGATCGGCACCCCCGCGCTGGCCCGGGGCGCCGCCCGCGCCCGGCGCTGGCCGTACGCGATCTGGGGCGTCGGCGCCGCCGTCTACCTGCTCGCGGTGTTCCACCGCACCTCGCTCGGCGTCGCCGGCCCGCTCGCGGTGGACCGGCTGCAGATCTCCGCGGGCCAGCTCAGCACCTTCGTCATGCTGCAGCTCGGGGTGTACGCCGCGATGCAGGTGCCGACGGGGATCCTCGTCGACCGGTTCGGCCCCCGCCGCATGTTGCTCGCCGCGACCCTGTTGATGGGCACCGCGCAGCTGGCCTTCGCCTTCGTCGAGTCCTACCCGCTGGCGCTGCTGGCCCGCGGGCTGCTCGGGGTCGGGGACGCCATGACCTACGTCTCGGTGCTCCGGCTGATCGCCGGCTGGTTCCCCGCCCGACGTTTCGCGGTGCTGACCACGTGCACGGGTCTGGTGGGCATGACCGGCAACCTCCTCGCGACGGTGCCGCTCACCCTCGTGCTCGGCGGGCTGGGCTGGGGGCCGACGTTCGCCATCGCCGGCGGGATCTCGCTGAGCTACGCGCTGCTGCTGCTGCGCCCGGCGGTCGCCGCGCCGTACCGGGAGCGGGGGACCGACGCCGCCGTCTCGATCCCCGGCGCCGAGGACACCGGTGCCTACGGGCCGGTCGGCGGTCACCGCGTGCTCGGGCAGGTGCGCAAGGCCTGGCGCCACCCCGCCGGGCGGCTGGGGTTCTGGATCCACTTCTCGGCGATGGCCGGGCCGACCGCGTTCGCGGTGCTCTGGGCCTTCCCGTACCTGACCCAGGGCCTCGGCTACCCGCCGCAGGTCGCGTCGTGGATCCTGCTGCTGCTCGTCGCGGGCGGCGTGGTGGCCAACCTGGTGATCGGCCCGCTGCTCGGCCGGCGCCCCGCCCTGCGCAGCCCGCTCGCGCTCGCGGTCGCCGTGGCGTGCCTGACGGCGTGGCTGGTGCTGGTGGGGTGGCCCGGCGGCCACCCGCCGACCGCCGTGGTGATCGCCGTCTTTCTCGTGCTGTCCGTCGGCGGTCCCGCCTCGGCGGTCGCCTTCATGCTGGCCAGGGACTACAACCCGCGGCACCGGATCTCCACCGCGACCGGGGTGGTCAACGTGGGCGGCTTCTGCGGCGCCGTGATCGGCGTCTTCGCGGTCGGCCAGGTGCTGGACATGCTGGAGCCCGGCGCAGCGACGCATTCGCTGGGGGCCTTCCGCTGGGCACTGCTGTCCATCGCCGCGCTGACCGCGTTCGGCATCTGGCGGATGACGGTGTGGTTGCTGCGCACCCGATCGACGGTGCTGACGGCCGCCGCCAAGGGCGAGCGGGTGCCCGTCAGCCTCGTGCCGCACTGGTTCGACCGTGGCCTGCCCCGCGGATCCGACCACCCGGACGGCGAGCCGAGCACGGCTCGGCCGGGCGTTCCGGCCGCGGCGCCGTCCGATGGCTGACGGGCAACGCCCGCCGCTGCCCGCCGGCGGCGGCCTGCTGCTCGTGGACAAGACCGCCGGCCGCACGTCGCACGACGTCGTCGCGCGGGTCCGCCGGCTGCTCGGCACCCGCCGGGTCGGGCACGCGGGCACCCTCGATCCGATGGCCACCGGCCTGCTGGTGCTGGGAGTGGATCGGGCCACGAAGCTGCTGGGCCACCTCGCCCTGACCGACAAGACGTACCTGGCGACCATCCGCCTGGGCGTGGCCACCACCACCGACGACGCCGAGGGCGAGATCGTGGCGACCGCGGACCCGGGCGCCGTGGCGGCCGTCGGCGACGACCGGATCGCTGCCGGCCTGCGCGACCTCACCGGCGAGCTGCGGCAGGTGCCGGCCGCCGTCTCCGCCATCAAGGTCGACGGCGTGCGGGCCTACCGGCGGGTGCGCGACGGCGAGACGGTCGAGCTGGCCGCGCGTGCCGTCACCGTCGCCCGGTTCGAGCTCGTCCGGCCCCCGCGCCGGCAGGCAGCAGCGTCCGGCGCGGTCAGCAGCGGCACCGGCACCGGAGGCGTGCTCGACCTGGACGTGGTCGTCGACTGCGGCACCGGCACCTACGTGCGCTCGCTGGCCCGCGACCTGGGTGTCGCGCTCGGCGTCGGCGGGCACCTGACCAGCCTGCGCCGGACCCGGGTCGGACCGTTCGACGTGGCGGACGCGATCGACGTCGCGGATGCGGGGGACGTGGCCGACGCCGCCCGCCTGGCCCGCGATCGGCTCATCCCGGCCCAGCGCGCGGTGGCCGCGTCGTTCGCCGCGCGCACCGTCGACGCCCGCACGGCGGACGACGTCCGGCACGGCCGGCCCATCCCGCCGGCCGGCCTGCCCGGCACCTACGCCGTCTTCGACGAGAGCGGCACGTGGCTCGCCCTGGTCGCCGACCGGGACGGGGCCGCGCGCACCGTGCTGGGCTGGATGGCAGGCTGACGGCCGTGGAACGGTGGCGCGGCGTCGACGAGATCCCCGCATCGTGGGGCCGGTGCGTGCTGACCATCGGTGTGTTCGACGGCGTGCACCGCGGGCACCAGGCCCTCATCGGCCGCGCGGTCGCCACGGCGCGGGCGCAGGGCCTCCCGGCGGTCGTGATGACCTTCGACCCGCACCCCTCGGAGGTGGTGCGCCCCGGCAGCCATCCCGCCGCGCTCACCTCCATCCGTCGCCGCGCCGAGCTGGTGGCGGAGCTGGGCGTGGACGCGTTCCTCGTCCTGCCGTTCACGCCGGCGCTGTCCCAGGTGAGCGCGGAGGAGTTCGTGCACGACGTGCTCGTCGACCGGTTGCACGTCGCCGGGGTGGTGGTGGGGGAGTCGTTCCGGTTCGGCCACCGCGGCGCCGGCTCGATCGCCACCCTCCGCGAGCTCGGTCCCCGGTTCGGCTTCACCGCGCTCGAGGTCGGCCTGGTCGTCGACGGGGAGGCCAGCGACCTGGAGCCCGTCCCGGTCTCGTCGACCTACGTCCGCAGCTCCGTCGCCGCCGGCGACGTGCGGGCGGCGGCCGTGGCGCTCGGCCGGCCGCACCGGCTGGAGGGCTTCGTCGTGCACGGCGACGGCCGCGGCGGCAGCCAGCTGGGCTACCCCACCGCGAACCTCGACCTCGAGGCCTACGCGGCGGTGCCCGCGGACGGCATCTACGCCGGGTGGTTCCTGCTCGGCGCCCGCCGCTCACCGGCGGCGATCTCGATCGGCACCAACCCCACCTTCTCCGGCCGGGTGCGCACCGTCGAGGCGTTCGTCATCGACGAGGGCGGCAACTTCTACGGCCGCCGGGTCGCGCTGGACTTCGTCGACCGGTTGCGCGACACGGTTCGCTTCGACTCCGTGCCGGAGCTCATCGCGCAGATCGACGCCGACGTCCGCCGGACGCGCGAGATCCTCGCCGGCACCGGCTGAGTCGAGCTCCTCCCGCCCCATCGCGCCGGCCTCGGATCGGCCCGGAGTCAGCTCGCCGGCTGTTCCGCGTGGTGCTGGGGCACCTGGTGCCGGCCGACGGCATGGTCGTCGACGCGGCGCGACGCGACCGGGTCCACGGGCTCGTCGGCGGCGCGCACCCGCTCGGTCTCCGGATCCACGACGACCCGCGGGAACGTGGCCGGTGCCGGGTCGCTGTGCAGCGCGTACCGCTGTTCGGCGCACACCTCGGCGAGCGCCTGCACGACGGTGCCGCGGATCACCTTCGGGAAGCTGAAGTAGCCGTGCGGCAGGCCGACGTACTCCGTCAGCCGCACGGTCACGCCGGCGTCCTGCAGCGCGCGCGCGTAGCGGATGCCGTCGTCGCGCAGCGGATCGAACTCGGCCACCTGCAGGAGCGCCGGCGGCAGGCCGGACAGGTCCTCGGCCAGGATCGGGGACGCGGTCGGATCCTCGGGATCGCCGTCGGGACCCATGTAGTGGTCGCGGAAGCTGACCATCGAGGCCGATGACAGGATCGGATAGTCGGCCTTGGCGGGGTTCGCCGCGTCGAAGTCGGCCGGCGTGCGCAGGTCGGTCGCCGGGTACATCAGTGCCTGGTGGGCGATCGGCGGGCCCGATCGGTCCCGCAGGATCTGGCACACCACCGTGGCGAGGTTGCCGCCGGCGCTGTCGCCCATCACGGCCAGCCGGTCCCGATCGACACCCAGGTCCGACGCGTGCTCGGCGACCCACAGCACGGCGTCGACGCTGTCCACCACCGCGGTCGGGAAGCGATGCGTCGGGGCGAGGCGGTAGTCCACCGACACCACGACGGCGCCGACGCCGAGGGCGACCTGGCTGCACAACCAGTCCGACTGGTCCAGCGCACCGAGCGTCCAGCCGCCGCCGTGGAAGTGCACGATGACCGGCCCGCCGTCGTCGAGCCGCTCCGGCCGGTAGATCCGCACCGTCAATGCGCCGTCCGGCCGGTCGATCGCGCGGTTCTCGGTGGTGACGCCCTTGGCCAGCCGGCCGGTGACGCCCACCGCCAGCCTGGGGTGGGCGGCCAGCCGCTCCTGGGCCTTGAGCAGCTGCTCGGGGGTCATCTGGGAGACGGCGGACAGCGGGGCGTGCGCCAGCACCCAGGCCAGGGACCGCACCCGCCAACCGATCTTCGCCATGCTGCGCTCCTCGTCCGCCACCCGACGATCCTACTCGCCGGTAACTTACCGGAGGCAACGGTTGCCCGGCCCGCGACGCGTGCCGGTGCGTCGGACGCTCGGCCCGGGCGGACAGAATGTCCGCCATGGCACCGGAGTCGACGATCGGCCCGCTCGGTCAGTGGGTGGATCTGCGGGTCTGGCGCCGGCGGCGGTCCCGGCTGCTCGGCGGGGTCGCGTTCCTGGTGCTCGCCTACGCCGCGCTGCTGTACGCCTACGCGGCGGGCGGCGGCACGGTGATCACCGGGACGGACCGGGGGGTGCCGTCCGGCGGGGTGCTGGTCATCGCGGAGGCCAAGTCGATCGAGGCGGCCGCGGCGACCATGGACTTCGAGGTCCGGATCGAGCTCGACCCCGCCCTGCTCACGGACCAGGACCTACCGGCCCAGCAGATCACCGTCACCCTGGTCCCGACGATCGACGACGCCGACCTGAGCTGGACCGCCCAACGGCGACCCGCGGCGGCGCAGGCGAGGCTCGCGGTCGACGGCGACATCCAGGCGTGGCCGTTCGATGCGTACGACACCCTCGCCGGGGCCCAGGCGTACGTCGGGCCGGACGGCGCGACCACACCGGTGCCGACGGCCCTCGTGATCGAGGGCGAGATCCAGGGCTGGCACCTCGCGGTGAACCAGGACGGCGGCGGCCAGGACCTCGGGGGCGCGACCGAGGAGCAGGTGGCCGCCCTGCTGATCCACCGGACGGTGGCGATCATCGGCACGGGGCTGCTGCTCGTGGGTGTGCTGATCACGCTCGCCACGCTCGGCCTCACGGTCGCGATCAGTTGCCTGCTCGGCCGGCGCCGGCTGGAGGCGACGATGCTGTCGTGGGGCGGCGCCATGCTGTTCGCGGCGCTGCCCATCCGCAACTTCTTCCCCGGGTCGCCGCCCGCCGGATCGTGGGTGGACATCGCCGTCGTGCTGTGGGTGCTGGTGGCGCTCGGCCTCACCCTGGTCGCGATGGTCCGCGCCTGGTGGCGACAGACGATGCCGTCGACCGCAGAGCCCGATCGGCAGCACTGACGCGCGCGGCGGGGACGGTGCGTTCGCGCTGGTAAGATCGACGGTTGGGTACGGCTGCAGTTCGTGGCGGCCGCCACCGACATCCCCCCGGCGCACGTGCCCGGTGCGGGCGGAACACGAACGGAAGTCATCAGGGAGTAACGAACGTGGCGTTGACCGCCGAGCAGAAGAAGGACATCCTCGCCGAGTACGGGCTGCACGAGACGGACACCGGTTCCGCCGAGGCCCAGGTCGCGATGCTGACCAAGCGGATCTCCGATCTCACCGAGCACCTCAAGCAGCACAAGCACGACCACCATTCCCGCCGCGGCCTGATGGCCCTGGTGGGACGCCGTCGTCGCCTGCTGCGGTACCTGCAGACGATCGACATCAGCCGTTACCGCTCGCTGATCGAGCGCCTCGGGCTGCGCCGCTAGGCCAGCGCCGGCGCTCGCCGGCACCCACAACTGAACAGCCAATCAGCCACCTGGCGCGATCCGCGCGAGTTCCGGCCGGTTCGGCGCAGCGTCACGGCCGGTCCTCGGTAGTGGCCCCCGGAAGTCGAGCATCGCACGTTCCTCCGGCGGCTTCGATCGAAGGCCGGCTCACCTCCCGCCGCCGACCGTTCGGCCTCGACCGACGCTCCTGACGTGGCTGGCTACCGCCACACGAGGAGACGCATGTCAGACCCCACCGCCACCAGCGCCACCGCTGTTCTCGACAACGGACGCTTCGGCACCCGCACCATCCGCTTCGAGGCCGGCCGCCTCGCCCAGCAGGCCGCCGGCTCCGTGGCGGCGTACCTCGACGAGGACACCATGCTGCTGTCCGCCACCACGGCGGGCAAGCACCCGAAGGAGCAGTTCGACTTCTTCCCGCTCACCATCGACGTGGAGGAGCGGATGTACGCGGCGGGCCGGATCCCCGGCTCGTTCTTCCGTCGCGAGGGCCGGCCGTCCGAGGACGCGATCCTCACCTGCCGGCTGATCGACCGGCCCCTGCGCCCGTCGTTCACCGCCGGGCTGCGCAACGAGGTCCAGGTCGTCATCACGGTGATGGCGCTGAACCCGGACGTGCTCTACGACGTGCTGGCGATCAACGCGGCGTCGGCGTCCACCCAGATCTCCGGCCTGCCCTTCTCCGGCCCGATCGCCGGCGTCCGCGTCGCACTGGTCGCCGACGCCGAGGGCTCGCAGTGGATCGCCTTCCCCACCCACTCGCAGCTCGAGAGCGCCGTCTTCGACATGGTCGTCGCCGGCCGGGTCGTCGGCACGGGTGACGGCTCGGACGTCGCGATCATGATGGTCGAGGCCGAGGCCACCGAGAACACCGTCGCGCTCGTCGCGGGCGGCGCCACGGCGCCGACCGAGGAGATCGTCGCCGCCGGGCTCGAGGCCGCCAAGCCGTTCCTGCGCACGCTGTGCGAGGCGCAGGCGGAACTGGCCGCCGCATCGGCGAAGCCGGTGGCGGAGTTCCCCGTGTTCCCGCCCTACCAGGACGACGTTTTCGAGGCCGTCGAGGCGGCCGCGACCTCCGCCGGTCTCGCCGACGCCCTGACGATCGCCGGCAAGCAGGAGCGCGAGGGCCGCACCGACGAGATCAAGGCAGCGGTCTACGACCAGCTGGCCGAGCGCTTCGAGGGCCGCTCGTCCGAGATCGGCAACGCGTTCCGGTCGGTGACCAAGAAGCTGGTCCGGCAGCGCGTGCTGCGGGATCGCGTGCGGATCGACGGCCGCGGCCTGTCGGACATCCGGACGCTCGGCGCCGAGGTCGGCTACCTGCCGCGGGTGCACGGCAGCGCGCTGTTCGAGCGTGGCGAGACCCAGATCCTGGGCGTCACCACGCTGAACATGCTGCGGATGGAGCAGCAGCTCGACACGCTGTCGCCGGAGTCGCGCAAGCGCTACATGCACAACTACAACTTCCCGCCCTACTCCACCGGCGAGACCGGCCGGGTCGGCTCGCCCAAGCGGCGCGAGATCGGCCACGGCGCGCTCGCCGAGCGCGCGCTGGTGCCGGTGCTGCCGTCCCGCGAGGAGTTCCCCTACGCGATCCGGCAGGTATCGGAGGCGTTGGGCTCCAACGGTTCCACCTCGATGGGCTCGGTCTGCGCGTCGACCCTGAGCCTGCTGAACGCCGGCGTGCCGCTGAAGGCGCCGGTGGCCGGCATCGCGATGGGCCTGGTGTCCGACACCGTGGAGGACGCAGCCGGGGCCTCGTCGATCCAGTACGTCGCCCTCACGGACATCCTGGGCGCCGAGGATGCCTTCGGCGACATGGATTTCAAGGTCGCCGGGACCCGGCAGTTCGTCACCGCGCTGCAACTGGACACCAAGCTCGACGGCATCCCGTCGGACGTGCTGAGCGCCGCGCTGCTGCAGGCTCGCGAGGCTCGGTTCGCGATCCTGGACGTGATGGCCGAGGCCATCGACGAGCCGGACCCGATGAGCCAGTTCGCGCCGCGGATCACCACCATCAAGGTGCCGGTCGACAAGATCGGCGAGGTGATCGGGCCGAAGGGCAAGATGATCAACTCGATCACCGAGGAGACCGGGGCGGACATCGCGATCGAGGACGACGGCACGGTCTTCGTGTCCGGGTCCGACGGGACCGCGGTGCAGGCGGCGATCGACAAGATCAACGCCATCGCCAACCCGCAGATGCCGAAGGTCGGCGAGCGGTTCCTCGGCACCGTTGTGAAGACGACCGCGTTCGGCGCGTTCGTCTCGCTGCTGCCCGGTCGCGACGGCCTCGTGCACATCAGCAAGCTCGGCAACGGCAAGCGCATCGGCAAGGTCGAGGACGTGGTCAACGTCGGCGACAAGCTGCAGGTGGAGATCGCCGAGATCGACGCCCGCGGCAAGATCAGCCTCGTGCCGGTGCAGGCCGAGCAGGCCGCGGCGACCCAGGATGCGCCGGTGCCTGCCGGTGCGTCCGCACAGGGCTGAGCGCGGCTCGATCGTCACCGCGATGACCTCCCGTACCCGTCGGACCCGCGTTCTGGAACGCGGGTCCGACGGGTCGGTCGTCTCGGTGACGACGCTGCCCGGCGGCGTGCGGGTCGTCTCCGAGAGCGTCCCCGGCGCCCGCAGCGCGTCGGTCGGCGTCTGGGTGGGTGTCGGCTCCATCGACGAGACACCGCGCCTGGCGGGCGCGTCGCACTACCTCGAACACCTGCTCTTCAAGGGCACCCGGCGCCGCACCGGCTACGAGATCGCCGCCGCCGTCGATGCTGTCGGCGGCGACCTGAACGCCTTCACGTCACACGAGTACACGTGCTACTACGCGCGCATGCTCGCGGAGCAGGCCGAGCTCGCGGTCGACATCGTGTGCGACGTCGTGCTCTCCGCGACGATCGCCGCGGCGGACGTCGACACCGAGCGCAGCGTGATCCTGGAGGAGATCTCGATGCGCGAGGACGACCCCGAGGACACCCTCGGGGACGCCTTCGCCACCGCCGTCTTCGCCGGTCATCCGGTTGCCGCACCCGTGATCGGCTCGGTGGACACCATCTCGGCCATGTCCCGCACCCAGGTGGCCGGCTACTACCGCCGCCGGTACACCGCGGACAGGATGGTCGTCGCCGTCGCCGGCGGGGTGCAGCACGACGAGGTCGTGCAGTGGGTGGCCGCCGCGTTCGGCGACCGCGCCCAGGCCCCGGCCCAGCCGCCGCGCGCGGGCCGCGGCCGGATCTCGCCGATGCCCGCATTCGTGGTGCAGCGCGACATCGAGCAGGCCCACCTGTGCGTCGGCGTGCCGGCGCCGTCCCGGCACGACCCGGAGCGCGCGGTCCTCGGCGTGTTGTCGGCCGCGCTCGGCGGTGGGATGAGTTCCCGGCTGTTCCGCACCATCCGCGAGGAGCGAGGCCTGGCCTACTCCTGCTACTCCTCGACGTCGGCCTATGCCGACGTCGGCTCGTTCTCCGTATACGCCGGCTGCCAGCCCGAGCACCTCGGGGAGGTCGCCAAGCTCGTCGGCCAGGAGCTGGCGCTGATGGCCGAGGCCGGGATCAGCGACGAGGAGCTGGCCCGCGCGCAGGGTCAGCTGACCGGTTCGCTCGTGCTGGCCCTGGAGGACACGGAGTCCCGGATGAGCCGGATCGGCAAGAACCTCCTGGTGCGCACCGAGTTCCGCTCGGTGGACGAGGAGATCGCCGCGATCCGGGCGGTCACCGCCGGCCAGGTGGCGGCCCGCGCGGCGTCGATGCTGCGGCACCCCCTGTCGGCCGCGGTGGTCGGCCCGTTCGCCGGGGTGGACGACCTGCCCGCGGAGCTGCGCGCGCTCGTGGGCTGAGACCCACCCGCGGACCCCGGCCCGAGCGCCCCCGGAGCCCGGCGACGGTGCCTGAAGCGTGTGCCCGCAGCAACGGGATCTGGTAGCGGGCATAGTTGTCCGCCCATAGGGCGAGTCTCGACGAGCAAGAGATCCGATGACTTCGACGGGCAGGTCACGGGCGTGCCGAGGCGGCACGGCCACGGATGCCGCCTTGACCGACGCACTGATCAACTCCTGGTGGGTGCGTCGCTCCGGCATCGCGATGGTGCAGTTCGAGATGTTGATCAGGCCAGGTCGGAGAGGTCGACTATTGCTCGGCGGCGCCCGCATCGTGCTGTCGCCCGGGTTCCGTGCGAATCAGCGCGCTCTCGAGGGTGGCCTGTGCGGCGCCGAGTGCGTTCCGCGTCGTCGTGATGTCGGTCGGTGGCCAGGCCGCCGGGCCACCCTGAACCACCGCATCGATGCGCTCTCGCGCCGCGCGCACGGCGTCCCGAAGGCCGCGGGCGCGGGCCGCTTCTCGATCATCGGGCGCCGTGGTCTCAAGTCCCGTCAGGGCGTCCTCGAGTGTGGACACCCGGTCCTGTGTGACCTGCCAGGCTCCGTGGACCTGTTCATGGGACTCCTGCCGCTCGAGCTGCGGGATGAGTTGTCTGGCGAACCACGTGATTTCGGTTGTCGCGGCAGCAAGTTTCGCGCTCCACGAACTGCGGCGCCGCCGCGCGGCCAGCAGGAATGCAACGGTGACGGCGACGCCCAGCAGGACGGCGCCGAGTAGCCACCACGGCCACGCGGGAGGTCCGGTCGTCGACGCCGCCTGGCCGGAGATCGCCTGGCCGGATGTCGTGGAATTGGTCGTCGAGGGCGGGGTCGGCGTGGCGGTCACCGTTGAGATCGAGGTCGCAACGCTGGGAGTCGCCGCCGGTGTCGGCGTGGCCGGCAGCGCCGCCGTCGGGGTTACAGCCGGCGTTGCGGTCGCGGCGGCCGACTGGGTCACTGTGGTGGTCGATGTCGGCGCCGGCGCCGGCGTCGCGGACTGCGTCGGCGTCGCGGATTGTGCTGGTGTCTCGGCCGATGTCTCCTCCTCGGCGGAGCTGCGGGTCGCCGGAGGTCTGGGGGTCGGACTGAGCACCGGTGTGCGGTCCGGCGTCGCCGTTGCTGAAGGTGACGGTGTTGGCGTCGCTGTCGGAGACTCGGTGCGGTCAAACGACCGCGTCACCGTTGGCAGCTGAACCGACGCGGTTCCAGTTGCCGATGAATCACCGCCGGAGCCTCCGCAGGCACCAAGGGGCAGCAACAGGGCCGTGACGGTCAGCCCGAACAGCACGCGCGTGAGGTCCCGCTCTCGCGCTCTGCGCTGTGCGTGCATCGCCACGGGTGCTCCGTCTCGGTCACCGTTCGACCGCCGACGCCGGGGCCGGCGTCGACGTCCCTCATCATGACTGTCGGATGCAGTCTCCGCCCCGGTGTGGGGTGTTGGGTGTGGGCTTCGCAACAGAGCGACGGACGACCGATCACCACTGGTCGACCGCCGGCCGGCCGCACCTGTCGAGTGTCCGTTGTGCCGTGCTCGAAGACGGCGGGCTGACCGACGACGATCCGGCACGGCTCGGACGCACAAGGCTCCTCTCGGGCGCGACGTCGAGAGCCGGTCCAGGACCGTGCTTCTCGACAATGTCAGCCGGCTTCCGCCGAGGAGGATTCGAGGGGGACAGGCGGGTGGGGTGGCTCCAGATCCTGGCCGATGACGTCAGTTCTTGAACGGTCCGCTGGGGATACGACGTCCCGCGAGGTCGCGGAGCCGGATCCGCGGTTCACCGGCAGGCTCGTTCTCGCGGACGTCGCCGGCCTTGCCGATCGAGGCGGCGTAGCGGTGCGACAGCGGCAAGGCCGTGATGCCGTGCAGCAGCACGGACAGCAGGATGGTCCAGGTTGCCGTCTGCACGAGCACCGCACCCCCGTCCGCGTGCTCGAACTCCTCGAGGGCGAGGAGCGTGAAGACGACCGAGGCCAGGCCGCGCGGGCCGAACCAGCCCATGAAGGCCATTGTCGATGGCCGCAGGTCCGTTCCGATCAAGGCGATCGCGACCGGGACCATTCTGATGACCGTGAGGCTGAGGACGGCGTAAATGATCGGCTCCACCGAGAGTCCGCGGGTGAGCAGCTCGCCGACGAACAGCGCACCGAAAATGGACCACACCAGGAATGTCGCGGACAGGCCGAGCGTCTCGGTGAACCGGCCCGGTTCTTCGAATCGGCGTCTCGTCGCGGCGCCGAAGAAGATGCCCCCCGCGAATGCGGCGACGAACCCGTTTCCGCCCACCGTCGCCGCTGCCCCGTAGGAGAGCAGCGCGAAGGCAAGGATCGCGATCTGCTCGGACTCGTTGGATGTCCATCCGTGGTCCTTGGCGAAGGTCAACAACTTCCCGCCGGCGTATCCGACGACGGCGGCGGCGGCGAGCGCCAACCCGATCTGTTGAACCGCCTGGAGCCACCAGGCCGTGTCGACGAGGTGCTCCTCGGACGCGGCGACAGCGATGAACAGCGTGACGAACGGCGTCGCGATCCCGTCGTTGAGGCCGCTCTCGACGTTCAACGCTCGCCGGATTCGCGCGGGCACCGCCCTGTTGGTGACCACCGCCATGCCCAGCGCCACGTCGGTCGGCGCCAGGATGGCGGCCAGCAAGGCGGCCGCCCCCCATCCGACCTCGGGGAACATCAGGTAGGCCGCCACGGCGCCGGCGAGCATGGTGAGCGGCAGCCCGATGAACAAGAGCCGGGACGGCAGCGTCGCATCGCCCTCGACGTCACGCAGCCGGACCGTGGACGCGTCGGCGAACAGCAGGACGGCCAGCGTCAACTCGGTGACGGCCAGAACCACCTCGTTCGTCACGGCCAGCGGAAAGAAGTCCAGCCCATTTGGACCGAGAATCGCGCCGGCGGCTACGAACACCATGGCGCCGCTGATCCACCAGCGGTTCAGCTTCGACGCCACGAGCGTGTACGCCACGACCACGACGGTGAGAGCGGTCAGGCCACCCATCGCACCTCCCCATGTGCTCGCAGATTCCCGTCAGGCTGACATTCAACGTGAGGTGCGCAAACCACCGCGGTCCGGATGATTCAAACTCTCGTCGTTCTCGGGATTGTCTCCGTGGCTCCCCGGCCGGGCAACCGCGCGGTGCACAAGCGGGCCTCGTCATCGCATCGTGGCCTCGACCGCACCGCGCTGCGGGCTAGTGTCACCCTGCATTTCACGACAGTGGCCGTCGCACATTTGTGTGTGCCTGCGGGTCTCCGCTGTACGCGGCGTCCCTTGCGGCGTCCTGCCTGATCCACGCGATCACCGATGATCGCTCGTTGGTCGCCCCGGCCAGCGCTCGAATGCTCGACATCACAGCTGCGGCAGCAGTATTGCGTGGTCGTGTATATCGGAGCGGGTCGACGGGAAGCGGCAGGCGCCCGAGGACGCCCCGGCGCGGAGCGTGGAGGACCGCCGGGGTGCGGGTGCGCCAGGGCGAGGGCCTCGCGCGAGCTGGGGGCGGTCGATCGGGCGGTCTACCGCGGTGGCGGAAACGCCGACACCGCAATTCGGATCGGCGCGATCGCCGGCTCTCGAACGCTGCGAACACCTCTCGACGGTGGCTCGGCATGGCGCACCTTCGTCCCCGTGCTGGTGCGGCGGTCGGTGCGGAACGGATGCTTCGGCGGGCGTGAAAGCACGGCGGAGCCGCGGTCACGGCGCCCGCGCCAAGAACAGCTGCAGGTCCCGCCCACGCTCGACTGCTGCTCGGCGCGTCGTCACGCCGAGCTTGCGGTAGATCGACTGTTGCTGGGATTTCACGGTGTTCACCGAGACGAACAGATCGGCGGCGATGTCCGCCGACTTCAGCATCGTCGGAAGGTACTGCAGCACCAGGATTTCCCGCTCGGTCAGCGGCTCCCCGGCGTACGCGACCGGTGGGGGGCACGGGTGGCGGTCGCGGTCGACGTCGAGCAGGGCCACCACGAATGCGGAGTGCCGGCCGACGACGGTGCGATGGCGGCGCAGCAGGTCGACCACCGCGGTGTCGACGGTGTGGAAGGGCCGGACGATGCCGGCAGCCGAGGCGAGGTCGACGGCCTCGCCGATCGACGTGAGCGCGGCGGTGTCGCGCCGGAGCCGGTGTGCCGCGACCGCCGCGAGCACTCGCGCCTCCACCATCGGCCCGCGGAAGCGCAGGAAGATCGTCGACCCGCCCAGCTCGTCGAGCGCCGCGACCGGTTGGTCGAGGGCGAGGTGGCAGGCGGCACGGGTCGTCCGTCGGAGGGCCTCGGCGTAGCCGACCGTGACCGGGTTGTCGGGCAGCATGGCGAGCGCCGTCTCGGCGTTCCCGGCGCAGAGCTCAGCCTGCGCCGCGGCCACGTGGCACCAGTGGGCCACCAGCGGCGGCAGGTCGCCGAACTCGTCCGCCGCCGCCGTCAGGCGTCCGGTGGCTCGTTGGGCGCCGCGCGCATCTCCCCGGGCTGCGGCGATGACGGCGGCCAGGATTGCGAATACCACCCGGCAGGCCGCGTCCGAGCTGGGCCCGCAGGCGGCCGATCCGAAGTCCACTCGCCGCTGCGCGGCATCGAGCTCGAACCGGTCGAGTGCGACCATCGCCTGCGCCACGCAATGCGCCGCCGCCTGCGGCTCACCGGTCCAGCCGCGGCGCTGGGCGAGCTCCTCCGCGCGGTCCGCCCGCCGGCGGGCCTCCGGCAACCGGCCGCGGATCGCGTCCAGCACCGACAGATGCCCCTGCGCCGTCACTTCGGGCAGTGCGATGCCGAGTTCGCGGCAGGCGGTCTCCGCCGCGAGCAGGCTCGCCTGAGCGTCCTGCAGCTGGCCTCGCCACAGCTGGCCGGCGCCGAGATTGGTCAGTGCGATCGCGCGGTAGTGCCGAACCGCGGGCAGTTGCGGGCGAGGGATCCGATCCGTCAGCGTCAGCACGAGCCCGGCGTCGTCGGCGACCCGGGCCGGATTCGCCACCCGCGAATGCGCAACCCGCATCAGGCCGATCAGCACGTCCGCGGCGTCGTGGTCATCGGAGCCGGCCGCGGCCAGCAGGCCGGATGCGTCGCCGACGTCGCTCAGCATCGCGTCGAACTCCGCACGGTGAAAGTGACAGACGGCGGCGGCCAGCAGAGTGGCGGGATCCGGGCAGGCGCTGCTGCGCGCGGCCGCGGGCTCCAGCGCCGAGGCGAGAGCTGGACCGTTCGGGGTGAGGATCTCCGGCGCGGCGTGCTCGACCAGCACGCGTCCCACGCCGTCCCAGTCGCCGGCGAGGCTCAGCTGCCTGATGGCCGCGATCGGATCGCCGCGTTCGACAAACCACCGCGCCGCCCGCTCGTGAAGGTCCGGGAGCAGCGCCCGGCGCAGCGAGAGCTGATGCAGCAACAGCTCTCGGAACAGCGGGTGGCATCGGAACCAGGTGGCGCCGCCCGCCATGCCGACCATGAACGCGTTTCGCGCGGCAAGGCGTTCCAGCATGGCCTGGCTGTCCGGGCGGCCGGAGAGCGCCTCGGCCAGGGATGCGTCGATCTGCTCGACCACGCTGATCCGGAGGAGGAAGTCGCGATCCGCCGGGGGAAGCTGACTCAGGACCTCCTCGATGAGGTACTCGGCCACCAGCTCGTCGGAGCCGCTGAACCTCGCGACGCCGTCGCCGACCGCGTCCGGGTCGAGGCCCATCGCCGCCAGTCGCAGGCCTGCGGGCCATCCCTGGGTGCGGTCCAGCAGGACCCGTACCTGCTCCGCAGATGCCGCGATCCCGTGGCCGCTCAGCAGCGCGGCCGCCTCTTCCTCGTCGAAGCGCAAGTCGGCCTCACGGATCTCGGTCAGATCGTCCGCAAGGCGCAGGCGGCGCAGCCGCAGCGGTGGGTCGTAGCGGGTGGCGATCACCAGTCGCAGCTGCGGCGGTTGGTGCTCGAGCAACAACGCCACCGATTCCATCAGACGTGCACCGGTGATGTGCTGGAAGTCGTCCAGCACCAGGGTGACCGGTGCCGGCAGGTCGGCGAGGCCGCTGCGGACGCGCTCCACCTCACGCAGGCCGAAGCGGGACGCCGGGACGAGGGCACGCAGCACGCTGTCCGCAGGAATGGCATCGAGCCGGCGCAGACCCCCCAGCACCGCACTCCAGAAGGCCGGCAGCCGGTCATCCGACCGCTCCAACGACAGCCAGGCGACCGGAAACGGCGCCGAGCCGGACCGTACCCAGGACGCCAGCGTCAGCGTCTTGCCGTAACCCGCCGCCGCACTGACCAAGGTCACCGGGTGCAGGACACCCGCGCTCAACCGGTCCGCCAGATCCTGCCGCGGAATGAACCCGGCGGGTACCGCGGGCGGCGCCGAGCGCAACCGGATGTCGGCGGCGAGATCAACCACGCGACCCCTCCGATCATCCTGGGCGCGGACCCTTTCACAGCCTAGGCCAAGTCGGACAATCGGCGGAGCTGGTTCCATACGACTCGAATGACGGGCGGCGCGGCGGGGTGTGGCAATCTTCGGCAGATCGAGTCCTGGAGCCGCCGCCATGACGCTGCACGACTACGAGATCCACATCGCCGGACCGGTCCCGGCGCAGATCGTCGCGGAGCTGGACGACGCGTGGATCTCTCCGCGGGGCACCGAGACGGTGCTGCGTGGGTTCGTGCCCGACCAGGCCGCGCTCGTCGGGATCATCAACTGGCTCCAGGGTCTGGGCGTCGAGCTGCGCGAGGTGCGGCAGATCGAGGACGCCGGATCCGACCGGGAGTGAGGAAAGGTCGTGGCCAACTACGAAATCCCGGTGCGATCGGAACGCGCGCCGGCAAGTCCGACGATCCACGACACGGCAAATCCCGAGAGTTCGGACAGTGCCTCCGGCCGGTTCAGCGCCGATCTGTCTCCCTCGTCGACCCAGGGCGCGGCTGCGCCAACGCGGTGCCCCGACAAGTCGGGCGCATTCGTGCCGCGAAGGCAGACTGACTACTGGAATGGTTACAAGTTCCGGCCGGATGATGTCGTCATCGCCTGGCGCGGGTAATCAGCGCGCGGAATTTTCACCCGCCGATCCGTTCCCACTGGCCGTCACAATACTTGAACTCCACCGAGTACCCGCCGTTGACGAACGCAATCTCTGAGAATCCCCCATCGACTAGGTTGTTACCCTGGTCCGCGACCCTCCAGTACGAACCATCACTCGACGGTGCCGTGCACCGGTAGTTGCCGGCCTGGATGTCGACGCCGATGACATACTGTCCGTCTGTGAAGGGACCGGCGGCACCCCCGCCGGTTGGAGCTTCCGGCGCTACTGAATTTGCAGCTGCAGGTGCCGCCGACTCTGTGACTGTGACGGTAACCGGCGCGGCGGATACGGTCTCGGTCGCCGCTGTCGTCACGGTCGAGCGCGTAACTGCGGTGGTCGTAGCCGTAACCGTCGTTGCAGCGGCCGCGCTCTCACCGCCGGACGGCGCACAAGCAGTCACGACGCCGATGACGAGAATCGCTGACGCGACTGCATTGAAACTTGAGACGAGCCGCTTATTCGTGGTGATGAACCTCATATGGCTTCCAGGTACATTGGCGGCTGCGGCGCATGCGACAAGATGGGTTCCCCTCATGAGCATCATTGATCACTGCCAGTCAGTATGTCCTACACGTTCATGATCAGCCAGCCGGAGGCCGCCCTCGCACCGCACATCTGGAGCCGGCCAGCAACTCGCGGCGGCCAGTACGGCGCGACCACGTTCTGCCGCGGCGGCGGGACCGCCGACGCGACGTTCTGCTCGACCAAGGACCGCTGGATGGCGGCAGACCATCCTTCTGCGTGTCCAGAATCAGCGATGACCACCGACGAACTCGAGCTGGTGTTGGTCCGTTCGGCCGACCGCACTCAGATCGCCTGCTGGTGTGGCGGTCACGGGTTGCCGTTGATTCTGATCCACGGCACGGCGGCCGATCACACCCGCTGGGCAACGTTGCTCCCCGGCCTGCGCGAACGGTTCACGGGTGTGGGCGGTGGACCGGCGCGGACGGGGTATCCAGCGACGACTCCGTTGGCGCCTACGCCCGAGCGGGAAGCCGATGATCTCGTGGCAGTGATCGACGCGGTCGGCGAACCGGTGACCCTGCCCGGGCACTCGTACAGCGCGAACTGCGCAGTGGAAGCGGTCCGACGAACGGCGGCGCTCAGCTGCCTGATCCGTCCGGTTTCGACGAGGCATGGTTCGCCCCGGACTGATTCCGAGACTCGACGCGTCATTGGCCGCAGGTGATGCAGACGCGGCCGTCACGACCTTCATGGAGGTCCCGCGAGTCGCGCCGGACCAGCTCGAACTCATGCGCGCACGGCCCTCCTGGCCTGGCCCCGTGAAGGGCGCGCACACGATCCCTCGCGAGCTCCGCGCGATCGAGGCCCAGGTTCGATCCCGCCCGGTTCCGGGAGGTCACCACGCCCGAGCAGATTCTGCTCGGTGGCGACACCCCCCCGGAGCAGCAACGGCCGGGACGCATGGTCGCGGCGGCTGACTGTCCGCCGGACGCCCCGATCCGAACGCCCCGATCCGGACGCCCCGATCTGTCGTGCGTTGTCCGTCGCGGGCGGCGATGCTGAGGTCGCCCGGTCGTCGTGGCATGGTACGGGAAGTTGCAGTAACTGAAGGAGGACGCGTGGTGCGGCTGCGGGAGTACTACCGGGATCCGGACGCGCCGCGCGCGGACGACGTGCTCGCCGCGGCGTTCGCTGCGGTCCGTAACATCGCCGGCGAGGTTCTTCTGGTCCGTCGGATCGATGACGGCTACTGGGAGTTGCCGGGAGGCCGCGTCGAGGTCGGCGAATCCGCTGCCCAGGCGGTGATCCGCGAGGTCGCCGAGGAGTCGGGAGTGAGCATCGCGCTGACCGGGCTCTCCGGTGTCTACAGCGACCCCACCCATGTTCTTCTCGACCCCGACGGATCCGTCCACCAACAGCTGGCGCTGTGCTTCCACGCCGCCCCCATCCCAGGGGACACCGCCGGGGAGCCTCGCCCGGACGGAATCGAAACCAAGGAGGCAGCCTGGTGCCCCCCGGCCGCCCTCTCGCACCTGGACATGCACCCGGCCATGCGGCTGCGTCTGAACGACGCCGTCAATGCACCCGCCCGAACTCATTTTGATTAACTGCGACTCTCGCGAGCCGTTCGAGTTTCCGCGGGTCGTTCACACGACCGAGAATGGAGCCGCGACCACCAATGCCGTGGCTTGACACCCATTCGTGTTCGCGCTTCATTGTCCACTGGCCGAAGCATTCACCTCTGTCCGCAGGCATCCTTTCGCCGGGACGAGAGACCGGCGTCGCCTGACGACACATCTCCCGGAGCGAAGAGCGGCTGCGGTCGCCTCATGCGGCGCTGAGCATCCGGCCGGTTACCCCGACCCAAGCGGCTCGCTGCGGGTAGCGACGTCGACGGGAGCCCGAATGGCCAGGCCGATGAGCGCCAGGACACCACCCACCACGAGCGCCATCAAGGCGACGCCGAAGGCGACAACCGAAGTGAATAGTGAGGCCTGCAAGAATGCGGAGTCCATCGCCGTCGCGCGGTTCGGATCATCCCGAGCGAGCTCAGCATACGTCTTGCCGCCGGTGATGCCCAACGTGTGCTTGTTGATCACCATCGCCTGGCAGTACGCCGAGAACGGTCCGTTCACGTCATCGCCCGCGAGACAGTCGGCGTCCTCAGAGACGACGATTTTTTGTTCCGACAATGTATTGACGACAGCGACCCACGCGACCGCGCCGGCCACCACCATGATGAGGCCGACAACAATTGCCGTAATCGACGCGACCTTACGCATGACGTGCACTCCGTTCCCGCGGGGTGCGTCCCCGCGATGCAAGCGAGTGGCCCGCCGCCAACGAAGCGTACTGCGGCACGAACCTGGATGGAAAGGTGCCGCGAAGCTGATCGACGCGATGCTGAAACATTCAGCCGGCGTTCATCGGCTCGGGACTCGTCCGTGATGAATGCCTGTCGTTGGGCGAGCGCAGGCGCGTCCACTCCGTTGGGATTACGTAACGGCCGCGCTGCGCTCACCCGTGCGTCGCGGCTTGCCCGACATTTCAACCGGCCAGCGCGGACCCAGGTCGGCTCTGTCGGACTGATGAGGTACGGCCGGGGCCTTTCGCGGCGGTGAGCGTGGGAATGAAGCCCATGACCGCACCGATGCCGTCGAGACCTATCGGGACTACCAACTCTCCGGTCTCATTGAACAGTCCGGCTTCCGAGCCGGGCGTGGTCGGCGCTGAGGCGACATCGCTCGTGCGCGGCGGATTCTGACCTGCGGCGCCACTCCGATTCGCGTCAGCGGCTGACGTCGCGGCCGTGGACGGACAGGGCCCAGATGACGAGGACGTCCAGGGCGATGATGATCAGGCTCCAGATCGGGTAGTACGGGAGCCACATGAAGTTCAGCACGGCGCTGATCGCGGCGACCGCGATGCCCACTGCGCGAGCCCATACGGCGCCGTTGAAGACGAAGAACCCGGCCACGACCACGACGATGCCGAGGATCAGGTGGATCCATCCCCAGGTGGTCAGGTCGAACTCGAACACCCACTTCTGGCCGGCGACGTAGAACTCGTCGTTGAACAGGGCGACCAGGCCTTGAATCGCGTGGAGCGCCCCGATCATGATCATGGCGACGCCGGCGAAGACGATGAAACCGACGGCGATCCCGCTTCGTGGCGTGTCGTTGGTCGACATGGGTTTCGCAGCTCCCTTCGGTTGGCGCTGTTGTCGGACGAGACGTGCCCGGCCGCAGGCGGTTCGCCGACGGTACCAGGATCCAGCGTCGGCAATTCCCACGGAGGCATCGGCTCACGCAATACCTGCTTCGGAATCCTGAGCCTTGCACAGAGTGTCGGGGTGGCCCGCACCGACACGCATCGTGCGGCGAGTGAACGGTGGGTGAACAGCACCTGCAGCTCCAGATTCGCCCGCCCCGGAATTGACGTGCCGACCATCAAGGCGAGCCAGTGGGCGCCTTGTCATCGAGCCTCGAGCAGCGGCAGCGGCCCTGGAGGTCCGCTGAGTCGTTCATGGTCGTCGCATCGGCTTCCGGGCGATCGGTGCGGCTGGAGATGCGCGCCGTGGGCGGACGTCACGAGGGAGTCAGCTCGGCTGGGCACTGAGCGGGCTCGGGGGTGTCCGATCTGGATTTGGCTCGCCGGACCTGGCCGGCGGGGCTGCGCTGGGGCGCGGTCTGCGCGGCGGTGGTTGTGATCGGGTACGGTGTCGCGTTCCTGATCCCGGCGATTCGAGCCACCGTCGCCGGATCCACCGGCAGCACGTGGCCGCTGACGCTGGTGGCGGTGTTCGTGGTGATCCCGCTCGGCACCGTCATTCCCGAGGAGTTCGCCTTCCGGAGTGTGCTGGGGGGTTGCTGCGCAGGCGTTCCGGTCGGTGGGTTGCCACTGCGGGGTCGTCGGCGTTGTTCGGGCTGTGGCATGTGGCGCCATCCTGTGCCGTGGCCCGGCGAACCAAGCCGTGAGCGGAGTGACGGGCGGCGGCACGCTTGGTCTGGTCTTGCGGGTGGTCGGCACCGCCGTGTTCACCGGCGCCGCGGCGTGCTGTTGTGCGAGTTGCGCGCTCACAGCGATAGCCTGCTGGCCCCGATGCTGCTGCATGGGGTGGTCAACGGGATCGGCGAGATCTTCGTGCTGGTGGTATGAACCGCGGCGATTTGGATGCGTATTTGCGATGTTGGACCGGCATGATCGACTTGGCACGCGCGTAACGAGGCAAGGTGGGCGTTCGGCATGGTGATCACGTCCGGTACGGCCGAGGTCCGCGAGCCGGATCCCGAACGGCGGGTTCCCGAGGATCGGACCGCCGAGGCGAATCGGTTCGGTGACGGGCCTTCTCGGCCGGGTGGGCGTCGGCGGTTCCGATACACGCTGCCCGGGGCATGGGTCTCGGTGGTTTTCGTCTGCCTGTCGTTCACTCCGTCACTGGTGCCGCGGCCCGGGGCGTTCCAGGGTGTGGTCGCCGGCATCGCCGGGTCGATCGGGTACGGCTTGGGTGTTCTCGGCGCTTGGGTGTGGCGGGAGTTCGCGAACCGCCCGGTGCGCGCCCCGCGGCTGCGCTCATGGCGGGTGCTGCTGCTCGTCGGGCCGGTCGTGCTGTTGATTTCGTTCCTGCTCGGGCAGCGGTGGCAGGGTCAGATCCGCGACCTCATGGCAGCGGAGCCGGAGGCGTTGGGTTCCAAGCTGCTGTCGCCGGTCTTGGCGGCACTGGTGTTCGTCTCGCTGGTGGCAGCGGGGCGGGGCATCCGACGGTTCTTCCGGTGGGCCGCCCGGAGGTTGAGCCGCTGGATGGGGTGGCGGGCCGCGCGGGCACTCGGGTGGGTGTTGGCTGCGGTGTTGACCGTGGGCCTGCTCAGCGGGGTGGTGGTGGACGGGGTTCTCGCGGTGACCAACCAGGTCTTCTCGGTGCGGGACGGCACCACCAGCGATACCGCGGTCCAACCGGCCACGCCATTGCGGTCGGGTGGGCCGGGTTCGCTCGTGGCTTGGGACACCCTGGGATACCAGGGCCGCAACTTCGTCGGGCAGGGCCCCACCGCGGCCGAGATCGCCGCCTTCTCGGGCACGACGGCGCTGGAACCGATCCGGGCGTACGCGGGGATCGAGTCGGCCGAGAGCGTCGAGGACCGGGCTCGGCTGGCCGTCGCCGACCTCGAACGCGCCGGGGGATTCGCCCGGGCCCGCCTGCTGGTCGCGGGCACCACAGGTACCGGCTGGGTGGACCCGGCGGCGATGACCAGCTTCGAATACATCGCCGGTGGCGACACCGCCGCCGTGGCGATCCAGTACTCCTACCTGCCGTCCTGGGCGTCCTTCCTGGTCGACCAGGAAAAGGCCAGGGAGGCCGGCCGCGCGCTGTTCGACGCGGTGTACCAGAGATGGTCCGCGCTGCCCGTCGGGCAACGGCCCGAGCTGTACGTGTTCGGGCTGAGCCTGGGCTCCTACGCGGCGGAAACCCCGTTCAGCGGGGAGGCCGACATGGCCAACCGCACCGACGGCGTGCTGCTGGCCGGCCCGCCGGCCTTCAACCCGTTGAACCGGGAGTTCACCGAGGGCCGTGACCCGGGCACACCGGAGGTGCAGCCGGTGTTCCGGGACGGGCGGACGGTGCGGTTCGCCAACGATCCGGCGGCCGGCATCCCGCCGGCCGGTCAGGAATGGACCGGGACGCGGGTGCTGTACCTGCAACACGCGTCCGATCCGATCGTCTGGCTCAGCCCGGACCTGATCCTGCACCGTCCGGACTGGCTCACCGAACCACCAGGACCGGACGTGATCAGCGAGATGATCTGGATACCGTTCGTCACCTTCTGGCAGGTCACCATGGACATGCTGGAGCCGGTGGATACCCCACCCGGCCACGGGCACACCTACACCCTGGAGTTCGTCGACGGCTGGGCGACGCTGCTCGACCCACCAGGCTGGACTCCGCAGAAGGCGGATGAGCTGAGGGCCATTGTCGCGCAGCTGCACTGACGTCGCCCGGGTCGCCGGACGTGCTGAACCGAGTGTCCATGCCGCAGACTCCCGTTGCGCTGTTCGCTAGGCGTCCTATCCGCGTTCAGGAACTGCACCTGCGCCACGCTCACTTTCCGCTCCGCGCAACCTGCTCGGCTTTCATCGCGGTGTGGTGCTGTCAGCGGACTGGTCGGCGACTGGATGGGAATGGTGTGAGCGGCAGCGGCGGAAGCAGCAGCGGATCGATCCACCGGGCGCGCCTCCCGGGTCGACGACGGCCTATCGACCACCGCGAGAAGCAATCCGGCCGCCGTTGTGATTGCCAGCAGAAGCGAGGCGCGCGACAGACCCGCGGCGAGGGCGTCGGCGGGCGGTTCGCCGGCGCCCTGGCGGGCCGCGGTGACGGCGGCGTAGCACGGTGGAGGCGGCGGCGACGGCGAGGGATCCGCCGATGTAGCGGGCCATGTTGGAGATGCCGGAGGCCTGCCCGACTTCCTCCCGGGTCACCGCTGCGGTCGAGGCAGATGACGCCGGCCCGTTGGCCAGCCCGAGGCCCACCGCAACGGCGATGAGCGGCACTACGAAGGCCGCGTAGGTCCATGCGGCAGTGACGAATGCCAAGATGGCGAATCCTAGGCGCGACGGCAAAACCGAGTCCCGACGGCGGCGCGGGCCCCGATCCTGACCGCCAGCGGGTGATCAGCGGCGTGATGGCGATCATCGCCGCCGCCGCCGGCAGGGTTGCCAAGCCGGCGTCGAGCGCGCTCATCCCGAAGGTAGCCGGATCCTGGAAGTACAGGCTGAGCAGGAACATCAACGCGTTGATGGCTCCGGCCACGATCAAGATGGCCAGGGTGGTCGCCGACCAGAACCCTGTTGCGGAGCAACCGCAGATCGACCAGCGGAGCGGTGACCCGGCGTCTCCACCGCCACGAACCCCACGGTCGCCGCGTATGGAAGCAGGAGGCACGAGGGTGGGCCCGGAGAACCAGCCCCAGTCGCTGCCCTCGCTCAGGGCCAGCACCAACGGGGCGAGGATCACCGCGATCAACACGGTGCCGGCGATGTCGATCGACCGGGGACGGTTCGGATCCCGCGATTCCGCGACGGTGAGCACCGTCAGCGGGATACACGCGGCGGCGATAGCCGCGTCGATCCAGAACAGTCCCTGCCAGCCGGTGGTGTCCACGAGGACACCGCCCACCAGCGGGCCGACCGCCGCCCCGGGCGGCCGATGCCGCACCCCACCGGGTGATGGCGCGCAGCTGACCCGCGCCGCTCGAGCTCTACCGACAGCAGGCTCATCCCGCAGGCCAGGATGGTGGAACCCGCCGCGCCCTGGATCATCCGGCCCCCGATCACCCCCGCGGCCCCACGGAGAGGCGATCAGCACGCACGACGCCACGAACAGGACCAGGCCGGCCAGGAACACCCGGCGCCGGCCGAACACGTCCCCGAGCGCACCGGACGTCACGATCACCGCTGCTCCGACGAGCATGTAGCCGGTCACCGCCCATTGCAGTTGCTCCACACGGGACGTCGAGATCAGCGCTGATCGCCGGCAGCAGGATCGTGACCGCCGACGTGTTCGCATTCACCACCAACGCGGACACGCACGCCGCTATCAGCACCCCGGCTCCCGCGGTCGCGACCGGGCGGTGCCGCCTGCCCTTGCTCGGTCACGGCCGGATTGCAGCGCTTGCGAGAGCAGCGGTCGCGGAGCGTGCCGGTCGTGCGAAGTTTGGGCTCCCGCGGCTTTCCATCGACCGAGTCATGGCGAGGTCACCGGCAGGTCCGCCGCGACGAGCGGAATCGTCGGCGGGTTCATCCGCGAGCCCGGGCATAGCGCTGGAGGAACAGCGCTTCCGCGATCGCCATGTTCTGGATCTCGGAGGGATCGACGCTTTCGTTCGGGGCGTGGATCGAGAGCCTCGCGGTTCTTCCACACCGATCATGATGATCTCCGCGTCCGGGTACGTGTCCGCGAAGACGTTGCACAGGGGGATCGAGCCGCCCTGCCCGAGGGTGCTCATCGGTCGTCCGTAGGCCTCCTGCATCGCCTCTGCGATGACGGTGTAGGCGGGGCCTGCGGTGCTCGCCTGGAACGGCGCGCCGACCGCTTCGGTCTCGATGTCGATGCGGAGCCCCCACGGCGCCACGGACCGAAGATGATCGGTCAGCGCCCCGCGAGCGACCTCGGGGTCCGTGCCGGGGGGAATCCGCAGGTTGAGACGCGCACGGCGCGTGCGGCTCGATTGCCGCGGTCGAGCCGACCACCGGCGGGCAGTCGATGCCGAGGATCGTGACCGCCGGGCGCGCCCAGATCATGTCGGAGACGCTGCCGCTGCCGAGGAGCGAGACTCCTTCGCGGACACCGATATCCGACCGGAAGTCCGCGGCCGGGTAGGTGGCTCCGCGTCCATACCTGCGTGTTGTCCAGCCCCGTGATCGTCGTGTCCCCGTGGTCGTCGCGCAGGGTGGCGAGCATGGCGACGAGGCCGGCGAGCGCGTCCGGGGCCGCGCCGCCGAACATTCCGGAGTGCACTTCGGATTGCAGCGCCTCGACGTGGACGACGAGGTTCACCATGCCTCGCAGGCTGACCGTGGCGGCGGGGTCGCCCACCTCGGCGTTTCCGGTGTCGCACACCAGAATCGCGTCGGCCCGCAACAGGTCCGCGTGCGGCGGCACGAAGTCCTCGAGTCCACCGGTTCCCTGCTCCTCGGATCCCTCGACGACGAGCTTGAGGTTGACCGGGATGTCCCCCTCGAGCGCGCGCAGCGCGGCGAGGTGCATGACGATGTTGCCCTTGCAGTCCGCCGCTGCCACGCCCGTACCACCGGCCGTCCACCTCGGTCAGTGTCGAACGGTGGGTTCTCCAGGCCGGACTCGTCCAGGGCGGCTGGACGTCGTAGTGCGCGTACAGCAGCACGGTCGGCGCCGTCGGGTCGGCCGCAGGCGCGGCGAGCCGTACGACGGCCTGGCTGCCGTCTGACGTCGTCTTCCAGGCGGGCATCGGTGAATCCGACCGTCGGCGAACTTTCCGACCACCCACTCGGCGGCGCGGGCGCATTCCTCCGGCGGGAACTGACGAGCGTCGGCCACCGATCGGATGCGCGACCAGCTCCGCGAGCTCCGACCACACGTCCGGCCATCAGGTCGGACACCCGTGCCCGCAGGTCCATCGCGATCATCCGCTTCCGCACGTCGGTTCGAATCTCGAGGCTCGTCGACGAATTCCTGGAACTCCGGGTAGCTCGTCGGGGCAGTAGATCTTGATGATCAGCGAGCTGCGCCTGACGACCAGCGTGCTGATCGGCGATGATCGGCCTCGTGCCGGGCCCGCCCGCTCCGTTCGATCAGCTGCGCTGTAGCAGCGTGGCCTTGTTGAGGGCGGCGTTCGGGATCGGCGCAGACGGCGCCGCCGTCGTCGCCGAGGACGCCGACGATCTGCTCCCGGCTCGGCGGGTCGGCGCCCGGCCCGCTGCATGGCCGCGATGAGCTGATCGGCCTTTTCCTCGGCCGGCCTGGTTCGACTCGCGGTGCGGTGCGCGACGATGGCGACGACGAGCAGCACCACGAGCGCGACGCCGACGACGAGGTAGATGCCGCATCCGTTCGCGGCGTGTCGACGATTCATGCACTGTGGTCATGGCGTCGTCACCTCCGGTTCGGGCGTGGCCGTCTTCCACGACGGCTTACGGAATCGGTAGAACAGGAACGGGACCAGCAGGCCGAGTCCGAGCGCACCGCCCGCGACGATCAGCGATGTACACCCCGGCGTTGCCGGTGCCGAACTGCGACGGCGGGATGAATCCGATCAGCAGGGCCGCGAGCGAGGCGGCGAAGCCGACGCCGCACAGACCGACTCGAGCATCGGTGCCCGGTAGCCGCGCGGGTGGTCCGGGCTGCCTGCGGCGCAGCCGGACCGCGGCCACGAACATCAGCAGGTACATGATCAGATACACCTGCGTGGTGATCACCGAGAAGATCCAGTACGCGCTGGACACGTCCGGGATGAACGCGTACATCAACGCGATGACCGTGGTGACGATGCCCTGGGTCACCAGGATGTTCTGCTGCACGCCGTTCTTGTTCAGCCGCTGCAGGAACGGCGGCAGGTAGCCCTCCTGGCGGGAGATCAGCAGCAGGCCCTTGGACGGGCCGGCCAGCCAGGTGAGCATGCCGCCCAGCGACGCGGTCGACCAGCATGATGCCGATGATCGGGGTGAGCCACTGCGATGCCGAAGTTGGCGAAGACCGCGTCGAACGCCTGCATGACACCGGCCGTCAGCGACAGCTGCTCGGCCGGCACGATCCAGCTGATCGCCAGCGCGGGCAGGATGAAGATCAGCAGCACCAGACCCATGGCCAGGAACATCGCGCGCGGGAACTCCTTGCCGGGCTTACGCAGCGATGACACGTGCACCGCGTTCATCTCCATGCCGGAGTACGACAGGAAGTTGTTCACGATCAGCACCAGGCTGGCCAGGCCGGCCCATGCCGGCAGCAGGTTGTCGGCGGTCATCGGGGCGGCCGACGGGTTGCCCTGGCCGAGGAACGCGATGCCCAGGATGACCAGCAGCGCGCCGGGAATCAGCGTGCCGATGATCAGACCGCCGCTGGCCAGGCCGGCGACGCCCTTCGTGCCGCGCGACGAAACCCACACGCCGGACCAGTAGCAGACCATGATGACGATCGCGGTCCACACGCCGCTGGTGGCCAGTGCCGGATTGATGACGTAGGCCAATGTGCTGGCCACGAAGCCGAGCAGGCTCGGGTAGTAGAAGATCGTCATGGCGAACTGGCACCAGACGGCCAGGAAGCCCATCGGTTTCGAGATGCCCCGGCGCACCCAGTTGTAGACGCCGCCGTCCCAGCCCGAGGCCAGCTCGGCGGAGACCAGCGAGGTCGGCAGCAGGAAGACCAACGCCGGCACCAGGTACAGGAAGACGCACGCCAGCCCGTAGACCGCCATGGTCGGCGAGGGGCGCAGGCTCGCGACCGAGCTCGTGGTCATCAACGCCAGGGCGACCCACGAGATCCATGCCCCGGCCGGCAGACGCCTTCGTGCGCCATCCACCGGGGGCGGCTCAACGGATCCTTCCTGGGTGCTCATCGGCACCTCTCCGGTGTCCGACCGGAGCCTCGCTGCTCCATCCACACCGTTCCGAGACCCTCATGCCGCCCGGACAGTTCCCAGGTGGATTCGATCACCCGCATAGCGCCTCCCGCACACGGACGCCGACACCGGTCGCCGCCATGATCGCGCTCCGAGCCGCCATGCGCAATAGTTGATCTCGGTGAATGGGGCGACCTCCGCGGATCCGCTCTACTCAGCCCTCGTCGCCGTCGCAGGTGACGCGGGGATGCGCCGCCGGCTCCCGAACCGAGAGCCGCGGCTGGAATCAGGCTCCATCCGAGAGCCGTTCGCATGGCTCAAACGCGCCACAGCGATCAACGCTTCCGGTCATACCTAACACCCGGGACCGGTCGACGGACCTATCTCGATGATGATTTCCTCGACGGTTCACCAGAACTTGTCTTGGGAGTGGCCGAACGGTGACCTAGAACTCCGCGTGTGACGCCTCTGTCTGCGGCACGCATCAGGCGAGTCGTCGTGCATCCGCTCTTGGGAGCGCGGCCCGTGCAGCGTATGGTCCCCGTGCGAGCCGTTGACGTCCGTGGACTCCGAGCGTCGAGCCGTTCGGGGTTCTTCGGGCGAGTCAGGATTGGTGGATCGTGGTCACAACTCAGGCGCCGGCACCGTTCTCCAGCTGCGGACTACGCCGCGCGGATGGCACGGGTAGTTCGTGATGCGGCCGACGTCGGCTTGACCGGCGTTCTTGTGATGCCGGGACCCGACCTTGTCTGGCTCACCGGTTATCGCCCGACCGCGATCACCGAGCGGCTCACCATGCTGGCGCTGACCGAATGCCCGGGAGCCGACCATGTTGGTTCCCGTCCTCGAACGACCGGACGCCGAGGCGGCGGCAGGCGCTGCCGCCGTCGCGATTGTCGACTGGACGGACGGGGCGGACCCCTACCAGGCCGCGCAGCCGCTCCTGCAACCGGACGGCATCTACGGAATCTCCGACTCGGCCTGGGCAATGCACCTGCTGGGCTTGCAGGCGACGCTTCCGAATACCACCTATCAGGCGCTGACGGCGGCCCTGCCGATGCTGCGCGCCGTGAAGGACGAGGATGAGCTGGCCAGGCTTGCCGCGGCCGGTTCGGCAGCGGACGCAGCGTACGAGGCGATCCTTGGGTACCGCTTCGAAGGACGCCTCGAAACCGAAGTGGCGGCCGACCTGGCATCCCTTCTCCGCGAGTTCGGGCACGAGCAGGTGGATTTCACTGTCGTCGGTTCAGGCGAAAACGGCGCGAATCCGCACCACGAGGCCGGCGACCGCAGGATCCGCCGCGGCGACGCCGTGGTGCTGGATTTCGGCGGCCTGAGGTTCGGGTACGGATCCGACACGACGCGGACCGTCTCCGTCGGGCCGCCGCGACCCGAGGTCATCGAGGTGCACTCCATCGTTCGGCGGGCACAGCAAGCGGCGTTCGAGGCCGTCCGACCGGGAGTCCAATGCCAGGACATCGATCGAGCCGCCCGGAAGGTGATCACCGAAGCGGGATACGGCGATCGATTCATCCACCGGACCGGCCACGGCATCGGCGTGACAACCCACGAACCGCCGTACATGGTTGAAGGCGAACAACACCCCCTCCTGCCCGGGATGTGCTTCTCCATCGAACCCGGCATCTACCTGCCCGGTGCTTTCGGAGTTCGCATCGAGGACATCGTGACGGTCACCTCCGACGGGGGTCAACGACTCAACAACACCGACCACGCCTTGGCAATAGTCGATTGAGCGCGGTCATCCCTCACGGACCCGGGCCCGGATCGACGGCGTCGTGCCCTACATGGGTTGAAGAGACACACCGCGTCACCGATGACAAGTCCGCGGGCAGCGCGCATGCGTTCCTGCACGGGCCCGCTGTCGACTGCCTGAAAATCACAACCCTGCCTGATCCTGGGCGTGACGATGCTGAACCGAGTGTCCACCGTCATTGCAACCATGCGTCGCCGGATCTCCTCGGAGTTCAGTTCGGCGAGCTCCGCTGCCGCTGGGTGGTTGGCGAACGTCCAAGTGCAGGGATGAACGGTTCGGGATTGCGTGCGGCTTGACATTCCTTCGTCGACATTCCCGACGCGTAGGAAATCGTCGATCACGACTGCCACGGGCTGCCTTGCACCGCCTTAGTTCCTGCGGGTGATCTGGGCAACTCCCGTTGCACGGTTCGCCAGACGTCCTATCCGAGGGCGCTTATGCAGCAAGTCGTTCCGGGCAGCTGGTCAGCCGGTCGTCGCGGCCGGTGCGGATGTCCCAACGGTCGACGTCGGCGCGGTCGTCGTCGCCGTGGCGGTTGTCGTCGCCGTGGCGGTCGCCGTGACCGTGGCGGTGGCCGTCGTCGCCGCCGTGGCGGTCATCGTCTCCGTGGCGGTCGTCGCCGCGGTGGCCGCTGCCTCCCGCGCGGCGAGCGCCTGTTGGAAGGCGGCGACGGTCGCCGGGTCAACCACGCCGGTGGGCGCCACCCCGAGCGCGGTTTGGAAGCTTCTCAACGCCTGCGTCAGCTCGTCCGTCCACTGGCCGTCGGTCGGGCCGTCCCAGAAGCCGGTCAGCGTGAGGATCGTCTGCAGCGCCGCCGTCTGCGTGGCCTGCTGTTGCCCGGCGGCGTCCAGCTTGTCCTGGAGGGCGCGAGCGGTGGCCTCGTCGACCAAGCCGGTCACCGAGAGCCCACTGTCGGTCTGGAGTTGCTTCACGGCGGCGACGGTCTGCGGGCCGTAGACGCCATCGATCGGACCTGGGTCGTAGCCGGCCCGCTGCAGGTCGGTCTGGAGCGCCGTCGTGTAGGCGGTGAGTTGCGCGACGGCATCCGCTTGCCGCTCCTCGGACAAGCACTCGGCGTCATTCAGCAGATGCAGCCACGCGATCTCGAGGGCGAGCGCTGCCGAGTTGTAGTCCGTTCCCGCGTCGACGAGTGGGGTGTCGGCGTTGATTCCGCGCGCCGTGCGGGCGAGGTCGTCCTCCGCCACCTGGACGCGCTCGATCGTGGCCGCGGGCAAGAGCGCCGTTGTTGTGACCGTGGTCGCCGTCGTGCTGACGGTGAGGCTCGACGCACTCGCGACTGCGGCGGCGAGAGCGGCTTGCGCATCGACGAGTTCCTGCTGCGCGGCGGCCAGATCGCCGTTCGCGGTCTGGACGGTGCCGGCCGCGGCGACGACGTCGTCGCGCGGTTCGACGAGGTCCGCACCCAGGGTCTGCACGTCACCGACGGTCGCGCTGGTATCGGTGAACACCCGCCCGTAGCGATCGAGCGTCTCGACGTAGCCCTTGGCGGCGCCGCAGAAGCCCTCGCGAGCCGTCTCGAGCGCGGTCTCTGCGCCACCCACGCCGGCTTCGGCGTCGGCCACGCGGGTCTGCGCGACCGCAACCGGATCCTCGGGCGCGGAGGTCGCCTGCGACGTCTCCCCCGTCTGGCCGTCATTGTTGCCGCACGCTACGGCCAGGAGAGCGACGCTCAGAACCGCGGCGACGAGAGCGGTCGGCCGTCGCCGAGAGCGTGGAACGGGTCTTGTCGGCATCTTCGAACCCTTCTGTGGTCCCGACCGAAAAGACCGTACCAACATGCTTCTCGCCGAACCCGCAAAGTCGGCAGCAGCCCATCCGTACCGGTCGGCCGTAGACGCCCTACGATCGAACCGACAGTTCCGGCCGGCCGGCGAGCGGAGTTCACGACGGTCGTCCACCGGACCGGGCCATCTCGCGCGAGGAGGACCCGCATGTCCGAGCTGATCGTCATCGGATTCGACAGTCCAGTGCAGGCCAGAGCTGCCTATGACGAGGCTCTTGCCCTGCAGTCGGACTTCATTGCCGACCTCCGCGGGGTGGCCGTCGTGACCGTCGACGCGGAGGGTAAGACCCACGTGGAAACGCCGCAGAAGATCGTGGGCTTGGGCGCGGCGTCGGGCGCACTGTGGGGGATGTTGATCGGGCTGTTGTTCTTCGTGCCGTTCTTCGGGGCCGCCCTCGGCGGTGCGATGGGCGCGCTGTTCGGCAAACTCGCCAAGTCAGGGATCAATGACACGTTCCGCGGTCAGGTACAAGAGCTGTTGCAGCCCGGCAAGGCGGCCGTCGTCTTGATGGCGGAGAAGATCACCGAGGACAAGTTCGCCGAGCGTATGGCTCCGTACGGTGGAAAACTTCTGAAGACGTCGTTGTCCGAACAGGATGAGAAGGAACTGGCCCACGATCTGGGCGGAGCTGGGTGATCCCAGCGTCATTCCATCGCCGGCAACTCGCGTCTTGTGAGGTCGATCGACCAGGTCGTCCGGCGGGCTTTCGGGGTGGAGGCAGCCAGGGTTTCCGATTGGCGCCATGGGCCTGACTGTTACACCACGTCGTCCACCGCGGACGGCCGCCGCTGCCGCTTACGGACGATCTGCGGCTCGAAGGTTCCGGCGCGGCCCCGGGTCACATCGATCTCCACCTGGCCGGTCGCCTCGGTAAGCACCGCGACTCTCACCGGTCGCGAATCAATTCTGGGGTCCAGTCAAGTGTGTTGTCACGTGACCAAGTGCGGCGGATCAGCCGCTACCGGTTGCGGCAGCGCGTGTCAGGGCGGCGTTCGCCCGATCCGGGCGAAACGACGGCCCGGTTCGACTCCAGATTGCGCCCGATTTCGGAATCAACGCGAGTCGACTCGCACCGGGGAGAACAGGACATCGATGATGATCGACGTCGTCCTGGTCATCGGACCCGGATCGCTCGGCCGGGCCATCGCAGGCCACGCGATCGAACAATCAGGCCGGATGTCAGCCAGCACATGAAACTTCGCGCTTAGCCTGTTGTGATGATCATTCTCCATTGATCTGGTTGTGAACAGGGGCGACCTCGATCTTCGGAAGCGAGCCTCCTGCTCCTTCGATCAACGGGATGAGCACCTGCGCGAACGAATCGAACGCTTCTTGAGACTCCCACACGTCGACAACGATGTAGCCGTTGCCCTTGAGGGCGGCGACGTGGGAGAGCCGGCCAGGAGGATTGCCGTGACCGGCGTCCTCGAGTGTCCTGATTACGTCGTCGTACTGAGCGACGGTGTCCGTCGCCGCGTCGGAGATCATGACGATCGCCATTGCGGTTCTCCTTCTACCTCGCGGTTGCCGTGGTGGCTAGACCTTGTTGAAGTCCCAGGTGACGGTGGTTTCGGGTCGGAAGCGAATCTGGGCTCGGTCGCCCAGACCCAGGCTGGTCAGGACTTTGTATTGCGCCGCCGCTTGGTTCTCGTCGCCGCTGTAGCGACCGAACAGCTTCGCGTGCTCTTCGGGTGTGGTTGTCTCCGGTCGGGCCTCTGCTCGTCCGGTGTAGTGGACGCCCGCATACGGCTGGTCGGTCCTGTCGATGAGGACAGACGCGCGGGCGTCCCGGCGGATGTTTCTGACCGCATCGCTGTTCTCCCAGGTGCTGAAGACGATCTCGGCGTCATCTACCGCGTAGGTCAGGGGCGTGATGCGCATCGAACGGTCCTGGTTCTGGGTGGCGAGCTTGGCGATCCAGCGCCCGTCCTTCACAAACGGCTCGAGCTCGTCCGCAGTCAGCGGCGGCAGTTTCATGTTGCGCTCCTTCGGTTTTCATCCTGAACCACCGCGTTGGAGGATTGGTGGGCATGCGGCATCGCCGGCCCGATGAGGAGGTCGTCGACGGCGAAGTCGGTGACAGTCATGTGTGTCCGGTTGTGGGCCGGCTGATGTACCGGGTGCAGGCGCTGGGTGACGAAGCGGTCGTGGTCGGCCTTCGACTCCCAGATGCTGATGATCCGCATCCCGTCGTTGGCGGCGCCGCCGACCTGGACGATGAGTCCATCGATCGATTCACCGGCGTATCCCTGGCGGAAACGCCAGTAGTCGTCCATCGTCCGCTCCTGGAAGGCGACGGTCGTCACGTACCGCATTGATCCTCCTTCACTCAAGACTTCGGGTCTGACGTTAGGAGCGAACAGCGGCGTCGTCGTCCGCCGAATTGCTCAGCCGCGGTACTCATCTTCCGGCGATGAACCACACGGCGATCTGACTTCGGTTGGACAGTGCCAGCTTGGTGAGGATGTGCTGAACGTGGTTCTGGGCGGTGCGCTCGGAAAGGACCAGCCGTGCGGCGATGTCGCGGTTCGTCAAGCCTCGGGCGACGAGCTCGGCGACCGCGTGTTCGCGGGGCGTCAGTGGTGACGGACGCCGGTCGCCCAGCGCGTCGAGCATGGTGCGTGCCTTCGCCTCGAACGGCTTCATCCCCAACGATCGGGCCCGGGAAGCGCACTCCGGGAGCAACGACCTCGCACGACTGTGATCGCCCGGCTGCGCACGGTCGACGAGCGCGGCGCCGAGCTCGAACTCCGCTTCAGTCTGGAATCCTCGGGCGCCGTTGGCGACGCAGGTAGCGGCGGCCTGCTCGAGGTCTCTCACCGCATCATCGAGCCGGTCCAGGTATCGAGCTGCGCGTCCCAGGCACAGCTCGGCCGGACCGGAGTACGCGACTTGACCTGCGCCACTGACGATGTGATGGCCGCGGTACATTGCCAGCCGATCGTGCAACAGGGCGACGTCGTCGCGCGAACCGACCGTCATCGCGAGGTTTGTTCCGAACGCAAGGGCGGGCAGGATCGCGTGCGGGGAGGGAGCCCATGCCGCGACGGGTCCGAGCGATCTGTAGACCGCGGCGGCCTCGTCGAGTCGACCGACCTCGGCGAGCAGGTGCGCGTTCGCGACGGCGACGATGACACCGGCGGTCGGCAACGGTCGATCGAAAACGGTGGCGCTGCCGTACCCACTTGCCTGGACGGAGCCGCTCGCTTCGTGGCCGATGTGATGGCCGACGAGTTGGAGCAAACCGGCTCTCACGGTAGAGCCGTGGCTGTTCGCGGCGGTCCAGGAGACGGCCGCGAATGCCTCGTGCATCAGCCGGATCGCATCCTCGAAACGGCCGCGGGCCTGGGCCAGTACGGCCTCGGAGGTCAGCAGGTGGAATCGTGCGATCGGTCCACGAATCTGGACTGTACGCCAGGACAACGACTCCACCTCGCGACCGACCCGGGTCAGATCACCGCGATCGAACGCCGCGTCGATACTCCACAGATGCGACCACATCTGCGTCACCGGGTCAGCCGTCGCCCGCCCCAACGACAGCATGCGCTCGGCCAAATCCATCCGTTCATGGATGCCCTCAGGTCCGGAACAAGCCAGTCTCCGGGCGCGCAACGCCGCCTCGAGCGCTGCGCGGTCACCGCTCCGTTCGGCCAGTTCGAGGGCCTGTTCACTCGCCGTTCCCGCGACGACGTAGTCATCGTTACCGTGCTCTCTGCTCCACGCCAAGTAGATGGACGCCTCGGCGAGCCTGGCTGTCAGTCGCGCTCGCAGGGCGATCTCGTCGGGATCGGCGACGGCCAGCGCGTCCGCACATAACGTTCGGGTCGTCGCCTCCGTTTCCGATGGTCCGACCGTCTCTGCCACGAGGGCCGCTTGCGCCATCAGGTCGGCCCGACCGATGCGCGCGGCGCGGGTCGCCGCCTCCACACAGCCGTCGATACACGCGAGGATCTCGCCCGATCTGAACAGCGCCCGTGCCATCGCGAGCAGAAGGCGGCAGCGGGAAACCTCGTCGAGCTCGGCGCCGCCCACGTCGATCGCCAAACGGAACAGGCGGCCGCCCTCTTCGTAACCCAGCCCGACGCATGGCCTCCTCACCCGCGCGTTCAATCCACCCCGACGCCCGTAACCGCTCGCCCTGAATCGCGGCGAAGGTCCAGTGCCGGGCTAGATCGAATAGGTGCGGGCCGAGGTCGGCGGCGTAGCACTGCTCGATCGCATCTGCCGCGCACCGATGGAGCCGGACCCGCTCCGGCGTGCTCAGCCCCGCGGCGATCGCATCGCGAATGAGTGCATGCGCGAACCGGTGCTCACGCGGCGAGGGGCCCGACTCAAGCAGGCCCGCGGCGCCGGCCTCGTCGAGCGGGGCCAGGCAGTCCAGCACCGGCACGGCGAGCATTCCCGCAATGACGTCCACCGAGAAGTCACGGCCGATGATCGACCCCGCACGCAGGAGCGTCACGCTCGTCGGTGTCAGTCGCGCCAGGCGTCCGGCAATCGCGTCGAGGACGCTCGCCGGGACCGTCGGAGACGACCGCCCAGCGATACGGTCTGCGAGGACCCGTCCCATCTCTTGAACGAAGAACGGGTTGCCACCGGTGACCTCGTGGATCTGTCGTGTATCCGAATCCGCCACGCCTGGTCCGACGATCGATGCCAGTTGCCGCGCCACACCGCCCGCCGAGAGGCCACCGAGATAGATTCGACGTGTCGCCGATTCTCGCAGCAGCGCTGCGAAGACGGCTGCGTCCGCCTGTTCGGTGTGGCGGTAGCACACCATCAGCAACAAGGACTCGTCGCTCAACGTTCGACCGAGGTGTTGCAAAAGCAGCAACGACGCATGATCCGCCCAATGCATGTCGTCCAGAACGACCACGAAGGGTCGTTGAAGCGTGACCTGCCGAAGGAGGCGACTCACCGCGTCGAACTGACGGAACCGGTCCTCGCTTGACTCTTCGATGACCGTCCCTTCGGCGCGACCTGTGAAGATGTCGGGCGCCAGCCGAGAAAGGTCCTGTCGCAGCCGAAAGCCATCGGAGACTGCACCAAGGTCGATGATGTTGTCGATTGCGCGAAGCACCTGCCGCCACGGCCAGTACGGTGGGGTCCCTGACCCGTCAACCGCGATCCCGCAGGCGCTCGCCACGTCGCGCTCAGCCGCCAACGCCAGAAGTTCCTCGCCCAAGCGGGTCTTGCCGATACCGGGTTCCCCCTGGCAGAGCACGACCCGGGGACGATGGGCGAGCGCATCGTCCAGGCAATCGCGCAGCGCGACGATCTCTTGATCGCGCCCGACGAATGCGTTTCGCATCAGTCCTACCTCCACATGGGCACGCCATGACGGTGCCGTACCAGCCTCGCACTTGATGGACGGCTCGGCCGAAAATTAGGAGGTGTCGGCGACGGCACAGCACGCGCGAGCAACTCACCGACCATCACCCGACACCGCCTCTCAACGTGATGACCCACCAGGATGTGCAGGGAGACCCGACATGACGGAGCAGCGCCGATGCCGCCGAGTCTGAGGTCGGTCTACCGGCGGCGTGGGCGTCGGTGGTGCTGCGCGGTGTCACGCCGAGCCCACTGACGCCACGGTTGAGGTCGACGGTGGCCTGCGACCTCGCGAGGTGGGTCGAATGACACTTCCTACGGTCTGGCGTCGCTCGCCGTCGGCGTGACTGAAACGTCACGCCGAGGAATGTCCGTGCATCGCGGCGAGGCCTTCCGGGGAGAAGAGCTGCTCTCGCCGTTCCTCGCGCTCCTGGAGTGCCCGTTCGATGCGGACCAACTCGTCCTCGGTCGCCGGGAGGTCGAACACTTCGGCGACGAATCGCGTGAGGTCGGGTCGATAGTCATGTCCCCAGGATCGGTAGCCGGCCATTTTCTGCGCATTCTTCATGTCGATCATCGATTGGAGGAAGGTCGTCAGCGGTCGCCATCTCATGGAGGCCGGAATTCCTCTCGGGCTGGCGCCCGGCGGACTGTCGACCGCAGGCCCTCGCGTAGAAAGCCACCGTGGCCTCGAGGCAAGGAGATCGAGGCCGAATTTCGTGACGCCGTCGTTGTCGTGGCTCACCAGCACGTACTTCAATCGTGCACGACGCGCGGGCGACATGGCCCGAATCTGAGCGAAGTCGTTGACCATCGCGACAAGGTCCGGATCGACGTCCGGCCTCGGTGGACCGGTCACCTGGCGCATCCACCCGCTCTCGTACGGCGTGCCGATCCACAACGCTCTGTCGATGCCGAGCGCTTGCGGACCGAGGGTGCCCCAGTGCAGCAGCACGTCCTGACTGGTGTGGGCGCCGAGACTTTCGCCGAAGAGCACGACGCGGGGCACCGGTCCACGCCGGTCGCGCAGCCGCGCGCTGATGCTGAGCCACAGCAGCCGGTTCTGCTCACGCGCGTCCTTGATCTTGAACAGCGACAAAGGGGACGGGCGTTTCGAGTACTGCATCGTCACCATGGCGAGATCACCGCGGGTGAGGTACGCCGCGGCGGCGGTGGCGCAGTAGTTGACGTAGCCGCTGCCGGTGGGTGAGATCAACATCAAGAGAGAGCGGTCCCACGCGCGCAGGCGATCGAGTTCGGCGAGCGCCATGTCGACCCGTTCGTGGGCGGTCGGCGCGCTGTCCAAACCGATATAGGCAAGCACCGGTTCCGCCACGGCGGGTGTCCGCATCACGGTCTCGATCGACAGGTCGGGCAGGTGAGGAGGAAGTCCGGCCGGGCGTCGTGGCCGGGGATGCAACAGCACGTGCCGACGACCCTCGCGGCCGAGGGAAGCCCACGGCACCAGGCTCGCACCGGATCCGCTCGCGGTGGCACCGACCCACCGTTGCCCGCCCGCATCGTCCAGGACGGGCTCGATCGCCGTTGCCCCCGCCTCGATTCCGGCGATCGCGTGATGGAACGCGGCGCCGCCCGCGACGAAGACCGCGCCGAGTGTCAACAGGTGACCCAGTGGACGCCACACCACGGCGCCTCCCGGCAAGCGCGACGCGAGAACTGCTCCGGTGGCGTTCGCGAGCAGTCGCTCACCGTACCCCAGTGCCGAGAGCGCCGTCGTCACAACCACACTCGCCACCGCCGACGCCGTCACGTCCGCTGCGCTGCTGCCTGCCGACCCGGTCAGACCGCGATGACGGCGCCGCCGGCGGGCCTCGAGAGCGGTCCCGACGACGAGCCCCACGGGCACGGCGACCGGAAGATCGCTCAGCCACCCCCGCGGGCCGAGGGCGGGCTCGAGACGACGCGTCCCCGCTCGCACCAACGTGAACACCACGCCGCCGAATCCTGTGACCGCCAGCCGCCACGCAGACTGTCGAACGAGCCCGCGGAGCACAGCCTCGTCGTCCCGGCGCACCACCAGGTGGTGGGCCGCCAAACCCAACGGAATCGCGATGAGGTCGAGAGCCAACGTCGCACGTTGGCGTCGCATGAGCGCCGTCGCCGCAGGTTGCGGGGCGACGACGAGAGACGCCATCGCTTCGATGGCGTCCTGTGTGGCCGTCGTCAGGACGTAGGAGAGCGTGCCGGCCAACCCCGTTATCAGTCCCTGGTCCAGTCGGCTGCGCGGCACCAGCGAGGGCTCGAACGTACCGGGCGCTCCCGCCGCCGCGATGAGCAGGCCGGTCTGGATGCCCTCGCCGGCCATGCCGCTCCACCCGGGACCGTCGTTCATCAGTCTCCTCCGAAAGGGATCACCATCACGCCAGACGCTCTCGCTCGCGGCGGGCATCGTCAAATCCGCGAGCCTGGCCCTGCCGGAGCGTGCGTTTGCCCGGTGCCGCGAGGAGGCCCCGCACGAAGGGCGGACGTCGCCCGGCTATGACGGGATGATCGCGCGCGTCTGTTCGGGCCGCCAGCCGTTCGCGTTGCGGCATCAACGCTGCAATATGCTGCTGTGGCGACTTCGATGACGATCCGCGACGTGCGGACGGGACGAGCGCAACCGGATGTGGGCGGCGAGATCGGCCACGCGACCCCTCCGATCATCCTCGGCGCGGACCCTTTCACAGCCTGAGCCAATTCGGACACATCGGCGGACCTGGTTCCATACGACTCGAATGATGGGCGGCACGGCGGGGTGTGGCAGTGTCTCGGCAGATCGAGTCCTGGAGCCGCCGCCATGACACTGCACGACTACGAGATCCACATCGCCGGACCGGTCCCGGCGGACGTCGTCGCGGAGCTGGACGACGCGTGGATCTCTCCGCGGGGCACCGAGACGGTGTTGCGTGGGTTCGTGCCCGACCAGGCCGCGCTCGTCGGGATCATCAACTGGCTCCAGGGTCTGGGCGTCGAGCTGCGCGAGGTGCGGCAGATCGAGGACGCCGGATCCGACAGGGAGTGAGGGAAGGTCGTGGCGAACTACGAGATCCGGATCGGCGGCGCGGTCGGCCCGCTGATCACGGCGCACCTCGCGGGCCTGCGGTCCGCGGACCGGATGACCGTCGTGCTGGTCGGCGGCGCCGGGGGGCGGGGCGCGCTGGTCAGGATCCTGCGCGCGCTGGCCGCGCAGGGCCGATCCGAGTTCGATGTCCGCATCGTCCCCGCGGTGCGACCCGGGGCCCGCGCCGGCACTTCGCCCGCCACACCGCGACGGCACGAATTCACCTCGACGGCAAAGGATCTCGCGTGACCCGCTCCCCGGAGGTCGACTCCGGACCGGCTCGCGCCCCCTACTTGCTCCCGGTCGACGCGGTCCTGGCGACGCTGGGGAGCGACGCCGACGAGGGGCTGTCGGCCGCCGAGGCCGCCGCACGTCTCGGCCGGCACGGGCCCAACCGCATCGTCGGCGAGCGCGCGCCGTCGCTCTGGCGGGTCGTGCTGGGCCAGCTGCGGGATCCGATGAACCTGATGCTGATCGCCGTCGCCGCGGTCAGTCTGGTGATCGGCGAGGTGCCGACGGCGATCGTGGTCGCCCTCCTGGTGCTGCTGAACCTGGTGCTCGGCACGCGGCAGGAGATCAAGGCACGGGCCAGCGTCGACGCGCTCGCGAAACTGCAGATCCCGCACGCCAGGGCGCTGCGCTCGGGGACGGTGTCGCTGGTGCCGGCGGTCGATCTGGTCCCCGGCGACGTGCTGCAGCTCGAGGCCGGGGACATGCCGCCGGCGGACGGCCGGATCATCCGGTCCGCCACCCTGGAAACGCAGGAGGCTGCGCTGACGGGTGAGAGCGCGCCCATCGGCAAGGACGCCCAGGCGCTCGCCGGCCCGGACGTGGCGCTGGGCGACCGCACCAACATGGTCTTCCAGAACACCTCCGTGACGCGCGGCACCGCCACGGTGGTGGTCACGGCGACCGGCATGGACACCGAGATGGGCCGCATCGCCTCGATGCTCGGCTCGGTGGAGCGCACCCGCTCGCCGCTCCAGCGGGAGCTGGCGCAACTCACGGGCGTGCTCGGCGTCATCGCCTGGACGGCGGTCGCCGTCATTGTGGTGGTGTCGCTCGCTCGCGGCATGCCGCTCGAACAGGTGCTGCTGCTCAGCACCGCGATGGCCGTCTCCGCCATCCCCACCGGCATGCCCGCGTTCGTGTCCAGCCTGCTGTCGTACGGCGCCAAGCAGCTCGCCGCCGCCCGGGCCATCGTCAAGAACCTCAACGACGTCGAGACGCTCGGCGCCACCAGCGCGATCAACACGGACAAGACCGGCACCCTCACCCTGAACCAGATGATGGTGTCCACGCTCTACGCGGCAGGACAGTGGTTCTCGGTCGGCGGCAGCGGCTACGCGAAGACCGGTGGGATCCGCTCGGTCGCCGGCGCGCCGGTGCCCGACTTCACCCGACTGGCCCTCGGCCTGTGCCTGGACAGCGACGCCACCGTGTCCGACGACGGCGAGGTGGTCGGCGACCCGACCGAGGCCGCGCTCGTGGTCCTCGCCGCCAAGCTCGGGGTGGATGCGGACGAGACGAGGCGGGCATATCCGCGTGTCGCCGAGGTGCCCTTCGACTCCGAGTACAAGTTCATGGCCACCTTCCACCTCGTCGACGTCGACGACGTCAAGCGGCTGATCGTGCTGGTCAAGGGCGCACCGGACGTGGTGCTGGAGCGGTGCAGCCGTTCCGGCGGGCCGCTGCAGGTCGACGCCGTGCCGATGGTCGAGGCCCGCGCGGCGGCCGACGAGGCCAACGCCCGGATGGGCCGCAAGGGCCTGCGCGTCCTCGCGTTCGCCGCGCGGATTCTCGACCCGGACGCGATCGCCATCGTGCGGTCGAATCCGATGTCCCTCGTCGCCGACCTCGGATTCGTCGGCATGGTCGGCATCATCGACCCGCTGCGGCCGGAGGCGAAGGCCGCCGTGACGACCGCGCGGCGGGCCGGAATCGACGTCCGGATGATCACCGGCGACCACGCGGTCACCGCCGCGGCGATCGGCGCAGAACTCGGGCTGGGCGGCGGCGCCATCGCCGGACGTGATCTGCAGGCGATGTCGGACGACGAGCTGGTTCGTCGGCTGCCGCAGCTGCACGTCTTCGGCCGGGTGACGCCGGAGGACAAGCTCCGGCTGGCCCGGGTGATGCAGCGCCAGGGCCTGATCGTGGCGATGACCGGGGACGCGGTCAACGATGCGGCGGCGCTGAAACAGGCCGACATCGGCGTCGCCATGGGCAGCGGCAGCGAGGTCACCAAGCAGGCCGCCCGGATGATCCTCACGGACGACAACTTCGGCACCCTCGTGCACGCGGTGCAACTCGGTCGCACGGTGTACGAGAAGATCGTGGCCTATGTGCGCTTCCAGATGAGCCAGCTGCTCGCGCTGGTCTTCCTCTTCCTGGCGGCAACCGCGTTCAACATCAACGACGGTGTCGCCCTGACCCCGCTGATGGTGCTGTACGTCTGCTTCTTCGTGGTCGTGTTCGTGGTCATCGTCATCGCCGTGGACCCGCCGGACCCGGACGTGATGAGCCGGCCGCCGCGGGACCCGGCTGTGCCGATCAGCAACCGCGCCGCCGTGGCGCGCTGGGTCGGCTACGGCGCGGTGCGGTTCCTCACCGCACTGGTGCCTCTGCTTTTCGGTCCCGACCCGCTCAGCGTGACCGAGGCGAGCGACTCGATGACCATGGCATTCGTGGTGTTGTGCCTCAGCACGGCGGCGGGAGGGCTGGTGCTGCGGCGCGACCCGGCGTCCGGGCTGGCGCCGCCGCTGCTGAAGGCCGTGGGAATCCTCGCGGTGCCGGTGATCCTGGTCGTGCTGACCACCGAACTGCCCGTGCTGCAGCAGGCGCTGCTCACTCGGCCGCTGACCGGGCCGCAGTGGCTGGTCTGCGCGGGCCTCGCGCTGGTCACGCCGATCGTCGTCGAGGCCGACAAGTGGCTGCGGCGACGCAGGTCCGGGGCGGCGCCGACCGAGGCCACCGATGTGCTGGCCGCGGTCGGTACGGCGCCCGTCAGTGCAACAGTTCGGCAGGGGTGATCGAGAGATGGGCCACAGTCATGGGGTTCGACCGAAGAAGCGCAGCGACGGTGAGGCGCCGAAGCGGATGAAGAACAAGGCATACCTGGCGGAACTCCGTCGGCTACACGTGGAGCTCGTGTCCTTGCAGGGCTGGGTGAAGCAGACAGGAGCCAAGGTCTGCATCGTCTTCGAGGGCCGCGACACCGCCGGCAAGGGCGGCACCATCAAGGCCATCACCGAGCGGGTCAGCCCGCGGGTCTTCCGCGTGGTTGCGCTGGCCGCCCCCAACGAGCGGGAGCACAGCCAGATGTACATGCAGCGGTATGTCACCCACTTCCCGGCCGCGGGTGAAGTCGTGATCTTCGACCGGAGTTGGTACAACCGCGCCGGGGTGGAGCGGGTGATGCGCTTCTGCACACCGGCCGAAACCGACCGGTTCCTCGAGCAGGCGCCACTGGTCGAGAAGGCAATGGTCGACTCGGGAATACACCTGATCAAGTACTGGCTGGAGGTGGGGCCGGAGGAGCAGACCCGGCGGTTGACGAACCGGATCAACGACGGGCGCAAGATCTGGAAGCTCTCCGAACTGGACCTGAAGTCGTACAGCCGCTGGTTCGACTACTCCCGGGCGCGTGACGCGATGATCGAAGCGACCGACACGCCGTGGGCGCCTTGGCACATCGCGCACACGGACGACAAGCGGCGAGGGCGGCTCAACGTCATCAGTCATCTGCTGAGCGAGATTCCCTATGAGGCGGTCGATCCCGCTCCCGTCCGGCTACCCAAGCGGCAGGCGCGGCGGAAGTACGCACCGCCGGATCTCTCGGCCCACGATATCCCGGCGCCTTTCTGAGCGGGGGGCGATGCGCCGCCGGGCTGGAGGAGTCGCGGTCCGCAGGAGCAGGAGCACGCCTGCGATGGATCAACCGGCACCGGACGCTTCGATGTCCCGGCGCAGCGCGTCCGCGTCGGCCTTCAGCTCCTTCTGCATCGTTTTCTCCGCCCGCGAGATCGCCTTGAGCAGGTGCGCCCGCATGTCGGTCGCCGCGACGAGCACGAAACCGCTCTGCCCGGCCTCCAGGAGATCACCCAGCTCCTTCAGGTCGGCTTTGTCCAATCCGCCGGCGGCGTGCCCGGCAAGGGCGCCAAGGCCGGCGCCGGCCGCGCCGCCGACCAGGAGCCCGGCTCCGATGCCCACCGGTGGGAACAGTGCGACCAGGGCACCGATGGCGAGACCGACGCCGAGTCCGCCCTTCGCAGCATCCCGGGTCGGCTGCTCGTGCCGCTTCACGATCGACACCTTCCCGTCGGTGCCCCTGGTGACGACGGCGGCGTCGAAGGTGTCGATGATGTCGAGGTCGTGGTACACGGCCTTGACCGCTTCGTAGTCGGCCAGCGCGTCGTCCTGGTCCGCGTACTGTGCGGCGACGAGCAGGAAAGTGTCCAGTGGCATCAGGGACCTCCGGTGGTCGAAGCCTTCAATCGTCCCCCGTAGCCTGCCACCCCCAGGCTGACGGCGCGCCGCCACGTGAAGCCGTGGTGAACGATCGGTGGCGGGGATCTGGCATCGGCCGATCGCATGGGCTAGGCTGCGGCATATCATGGATCAAATATCTGGTCAGTCCTTGATGAAGCCGAGCGGGGCCGTCGGTCGCGGCGGCCGGCGGCTCGCGGGCGCACGGCGCGGCTCGCCGCGCACCGGACCCGTCGTGCGGCGCTTCCCGACGCCGGGTGGTCGCGGATGATCGAGATCGAGGACCTGCGCAGGATCTTCCTGGCGCGCGGCGAGGAGGTGCACGCCCTCAAGGGCATCAGCCTCACCGTGCCGGACGAGAAGTTCTACACGCTGCTCGGACCGAGCGGGTGCGGCAAGACCACCACCCTGCGGTCCGTCGCCGGGCTCGAGCATCCCGACGGCGGCGAGATCCGGATCGACGGCCGAACGGTGTTCTCCGCGGCGCGGAAGATCCACATCCCACCGGAGCGGCGGAATCTCGCGATGGTGTTCCAGAGCTACGCGATCTGGCCGCACATGACCTGTGCGCAGAACGTGGCCTTCCCGCTCGAGTCGCTGTCGCGCGGCAGCCGGCCGGGCCGCGCCGAGATCCGGCAGCGCGTGCAGAACGCCATGGCGGCGGTCCAGCTGCACGAGCACTACGACCGCCCGGCGAACCAGCTCTCGGGCGGCCAGAAGCAGCGGCTCGCACTCGCCAGGGCACTCGTCACGGATCCGGCGCTGCTGCTCCTGGACGAGCCGCTGTCGAATCTCGACGCCGGCCTGCGCCAGGCGATGCGGCTGGAGATCCGCTCGCTGCAGCGCCGCCTCAAGCTCTCGGTGCTCTACGTGACGCACGACCAGGCCGAGGCACTGTCCATGTCGAACCTGGTGGCCGTGATGCGCGGCGGCGAGGTGGTGCAGGTCGGCACCCCGCGGGAGATCTACAACCAGCCGGCCACCACCTTCGTCGCCGAGTTCGTCGGCAGCATCAACCGTTTCACCGGCACGTTCGTCGAGGCGACGGAGGGCACCGTCGCGATCGACAGCCCGATCGGCCGGCTCACCTCGACGGCGCACGGCGACGCGGAGCAGTCCCTGCGGCCGGGCGACCCCTGCGAGCTGATCTTCCGGCCCGAGCAGGTCGACGTGTATCCGGCGGAGGCGCGCGACTCGATCGGCGGTCCGAACTGGAACGTCGTTCCGGGCACGATCGCCCGGTCCGTCTTCTACGGCCAGTACGTGTACACCGAGCTGGACATCGACGGAGCCATCGTGCGCGGGCACCTGCACCCGGCGTCCGAGTTCCGCCGCGGCGACCCGATCGTCATGCGCGTCGCGCGCAACCAGGTCCGGCTCTTCGCCACCTCCGACGACGCTCCCGACCCGGCCGACCGGTCCTGGACCCGGCCGAGCGAGACCGGATCCGCCGAGATCGACGACGACGAGGACGTCGCCCGGTTTCCCTCGGTCTCCTCCCAACCCACTGCTCCCTGAACCAACCCCGACAAGAAAGGCACCCCGAGATGGCGACAACTCGGCGCGCGCTCATCGGCGCGGCGGCAACCCTGACCCTGATGCTCGCCGCCTGCGGAGGTGGTGCGAGCAGCGGCTCGGCCGGCTCGAGCGGCGAGTCCGCGGAGAGCGCCGCCGGGGGCGGTGGCACCACGGTCGTCTACTACACGACGCGACCGGAGGACGGCCTGCCGCCGCTGAAGGCCGCCTTCGAGGCCGACAATCCCGGCTACACGCTGGAGATCATCCGGGCCTCGTCGAGTGACATGGTCGCCAGGCTGCTCACCGAGGCGCAGGCCAAGCAGCAGAAGGCCGACGTCGTCGAGATCAACTCGCTGCCGATGGCGGACCTCTCGGCCGCCGGGATCCTCGGCACGCTGCCGGCCGAGATCACCGCCTCCCTGCCGGACAAGGCCAAGGCGGCCGACGGAAGCTACGCCGGCACGCGGTATTTCGGTCACCTGACGCCGTACAACACGCAGCTGGTGCCGCAGGAGGAGTGGCCGAAGAGCTACGAGGACTTCCTGAAGCCCTACTGGAAGGGCCAGTTCATCGTCGGCGCCAACGACGTCGAGTGGGCCTACCAGGTCGAGGCGTCGATGGGCCAGGAGGAGGGCAAGAAGTTCTTCGACCAGATCGCCGCGCAGGAGCCGCAGATCCGGGACGAGGGCCGCGGTGCCATCGCCGAGCTGATCGCCGTCGGGCAGGCGAAGGCGTCGATCATGACGCTCTCGTACCACGTCACGAACCGGGAGGCCAAGGGCCTGCCGATCAAGGGCGCGGAGTGGGTCCCGCCGCTGCTGAACATCGACTGGCTGGCGACCTTCAAGGACGCGCCGAACCCGGACGCCACCAAGGTGTTCCTGACGTGGCTGTTCAGTGAGAAGGGCGTCGCGACCGACGCCGAACTCGGCTTCAACCGCATCGGTGACGAGGGCACCGACAAGGCGCTGGCCGATCCGGACCTGCTCATCCTCTCGCCCGAGACCGCAGAGGAGCAGCAGCAGGCGGCCGACGACTTCCAGGCCGTCTTCGGGGTGCAGTGACCACGACGGACGCCGGCCGCCGCCCCCCGGCGGCGGCCGGCCCGAACCCCGACGAGCGACGCGGGCTGCGTCGGTTCCTGCTGCCCAAGATCGGCTGGCTCGGCGCGATCGCGTTGATGGCGTTCCTGCTGATCCCGCTGGCCTACCTGATCTGGACGAGCTTCAGCCCCGGTCTCCTCGATCAGGACCAGGGCCGCACGCTGGACAACTACCGGCAGGTGTTCGGCTCGCCGGGATTGCCGACGCTCATCTACAACTCGCTGGTCTACGGCGTCGGCGTCTGCGTCCTCGCCGTGACGATCGGCGGATCGCTGGCGTGGGTGGGGGAGCGCACGAACGCCCCGCTGCGCGGCTGGCTGTTGCCGATCGGTCTGATGCCCCTGGCCATTCCGGGGGTGCTGTTCACGTTGAGCGGGATCCTGCTGTTCTCGCCCGACACCGGTCTGGCGAACCAGTTCTTCGCGAGCTTCCTGCCGGTCGACAACGTGCTCAACATCTACACCTTGCCGGGCATGATCCTGGTCGAGGGCGCGCAGGCATCGCCGCTGGCGTACCTGATGATCGCCGGGTACCTCAAGTCGGTGGACAGCTCGCTCGAGGAGGCCTCCCGGGTGGCCGGCGCCGGCGTCAGCCGGACCATGCGCCGGATCACCGCCCCGCTCGGCGCACCGACCCTGTTGGGGGTGCTGCTGCTGATCTTCGTCCGCACCATCGAGAGCTTCGAGACACCGGCGCTGATCGGCATTCCCGCGCGCATCCCGGTGTTCACGTCGCGGATCTACCTGGCCATCCGGGACTCGCCGCCCGACTTCCCGCTGGCCGCCTCCTACAGCGTCATGCTGGTGGTCCTCACCTCGATCGGCATCTACCTGTACGGCCGGGTGCTGCGCCGCAGCGGCCAGTTCGCGACGATCAGCGGCAAGGGTGCGGCGAACACCAGGCTCGACCTCGGCAGGTGGCGCTGGGTGGTGACCGCCGGCGTCCTGCTGTACGCGTTGATCGTCGTGGTGCTGCCCGTGCTGGTGCTGGTCTGGACGTCCCTGCTGCCCTCGTTCGCGGTGCCGAGCGCCGAGGCGTTCGCCAGCATGAGCTTCGACAACTACGCGAACGTGCTGAGCCGCCCCGACTTCCAGCAGGCGGTGTCGAACACCGCGATCCTCGCCGTGACCAGCGCGCTGATCATCAGCGTGATCGCCCTGGTGGTGTCCTGGGTGACCGTGCGGTCCAGGGTCCGCGCCGCGTGGCTGCTGGACACCATCGCGTCGGTGCCGCTGGTGGTGCCCGGCATCGTGATGGGCATGGCGTTCCTCTCGCTGGCGCTCAACGTCCCGTTCGCCCTCTACGGCACGATGCTGATCCTCGTGCTGCTGCACGTGACCCGGTTCCTGCCCTACGGCGTGCGCACGGCGACCGCCGGTCTCGCGCAGGTGGACGTCGAACTCGAAGAGGCCGGCGCGATGTCGGGCGCCGGCTGGGTCCGCCGCATGCGCAAGATCGCGCTGCCGCTGGTGTTGCCGACGCTGTTCGGCGGTTTCCTCTACGCCGCGCTGCTGTCGGTGCGGGAACTGGCCGGCAGCATCATGGTGTACACCGTCGACACCCGGTTGTTCTCCATCCTGATCTTCGACTACTGGCAGAACGGCCAGCTCGGCCTGCTCTCCGCGGCCAGCGTGCTCGTCGTCATCGTGCTGATGGTCTTCGTGCTGATCATGAAGCGGCTCGGCGTGCTGGGACCGGGGGCACGGTAGTGCGCAGCGAGTACGGATCCGACGCCGTCGTGGAGATGCTGAACAGCTTCGGCATCGAGTACGTCGCCTTCAATCCCGGCGCGTCCTTCCGCGGCCTGCACGAGTCGCTGGTGACGGCGGGCGATCAGGGGCCGGCGATCATCGAGGTGCAGCACGAGAAGATCGCGGTCGGCATCGCCCACGGGTACGCCAAGGCCACCGGGCGGCCGATGGCCGTCGTGACGCACGATCTGGTGGGGCTGCTGCACGCGACGATGGGCATCTACTACGCCTATACCGACCGCGTGCCGATGCTGATCCTCGGCGGGGCCGGGCCGCTCGATGCCGCCCGGCGCCGGCCGTGGATCGACTGGGTGCACTCCGCCAACATCCAGAACACCGCGGTCCGCGACTTCACCAAGTGGGACGACTACCCGGCGTCCCACCGCGCCCTGGTCGAGTCGCTCGCGCGCGGCCAGGGCATCGCCATCGCGGAGCCGGCGGGGCCGGTGTACGTCGCGGTCGACTCGGAGCTGCAGGAGGACCGCCTGCCGGAGGACTGGCCGCCGCTGCCATCCGTGGTGCCGACGAGCCGGCTCGGCGTGGAGTCGTCGGTGCTGGAGGGGATCGCCGGGCGGTTGCTGGCCGCCCGCCGCCCGATGCTCGTACTGGGCACGGTCGGTCGCGACCGCCGGATGTGGGACGTGGTGGTGGATCTCGCGGAGACCGTGGGCGCCGGCGTCGTCGACACGGGTCACCGGGCCAACTTCCCGACGGTGCACCCGCTGAACCAGACGGGCACCCCATCGCTGCTCGAGGCCGACCTCGTCGTGCTGCTGGACGTCAAGGACGTCGGCGAGCACACCACCCTGCTGACCAAGCGGGACCGCGGCGGGCGACTCCGGCTCCGCGACGGCGCGACGCTGGTCGACATCGGCTTCGGCGACATCGGCATCTCGTCCTGGTCCGCGGACTACGGCAGCTGGTACGAGCCGGACGAGCGGGTGGTGGCCGACACCTCTGCCGTGCTGCCCGATCTGCTGGCATCCTGCCGGCGGCGGCTGGGCGCGGACGGACCCGCGGGCGCGCGGAACGCCGACTGGGTGCGCACCCTGGCGGACCGGCACGCCGCCGCGCGGGCCGGCTGGGCGCGGGCGGCCGAGACCGCCGACCCGCGCGGCGGTATCACCTCCGCACAGCTGGTCGCCACGGTCGGGTCGGTCCTGCAGGATCACGACTGGGTGCTCACCGCGGGGACCGGGGACGGCTGGGCACCCAGGCTCTGGTCCTTCGACACTCCCGACCGGGCTCCCGGTCGCAGCCTGGGAACCGCGACGCAGATCGGGATCTCGCTCGGGGTGGCGCTCGCGCACCGCGGCAGCGGCCGCCTGGTGGTCGATCTGCAGCCGGACGGCGACCTGCTGTTCGACGCCGGCGCGCTGTGGGTGGCCAGCCGGTACCGGATCCCGCTGCTGGTGATCATGGTCAACAACCGCGCCTACAACAACGACTGGCTGCACCAGCTCGACATGGCCGGCGTGCGCGAGACACCCGAGCGGAACGCCGAGATCGGCATCACGATCGACGATCCCCCGGTGGACTTCGCGGCGCTCGCGCAGTCCTTCGGGTGGCAGTCGTGGGGGCCGATCGTGGAGCCGGGCGACCTGCGGGCCGGCGTGACCGCCGCCGCGGAGGCGGTGGCCACCACCGGCGGGCCGGCGCTGGTGGATGTCGTGGTCTGGCCGGCCAGGTAGCCGTCACCGGCGTTGCCGCCCAGGGACCGTCAGGGCGCGACGGCCTCGGCCGGTTCGGGGTGCAGGCCGCCGTCCTCGGAGAACACGGCCTGCAGGCGGGCGCTCACCCGGCACAGGTGGTCGGTCAACCACTTCTCGGCCGCGCGGGAGTCCCGCGCGCGCAGGAACGAGATCAGACTGTCGTGCCGGCGGGCGTCGTCGACCCTGATGAGCAGCAGGTACCGACCGACCGCCACGCGCAGCTGTTCCGCCGCCGCCTGCACCCGCGGGCGATCGGCCAGGTCGTACAGGGCGCGGTAGAAGGCCTTCCGGTCCTCGAGATGGTCGGTGCGCTTTGCGCCGGGTCCGTGGTCGACGTCGCGGGCGAGCGTCTCGAGCCGGACCAGCGACTCGTCCGTCAGGTTGGCGATCGCATGCCGGACCAGGTAGCACTCGAGAAGCACGCGCATGTCGTAGATCTCGGCGATCTCGCTGCGCCGGAGCACGGAGACCGTGGCGCCCTTGTGCGGCTCGATGCGCACCAGTCCCTCGCCCTCGAGCTGGCGGAGGCTGCCGCGGACGGGCATCCGGCTGATGCCGAGCCGCTCGGCGATGTCGTCCTGGTTCAGACGCTCGCCGGGCTCGTACACACCGCGCAGGATCGCCTCCCGGATGAAGGACTGCGTCATGCTCTCGACGGTCTGGAAGGTGCCGCGGACGGTCTGCGCGATCGAGGTGAGCTCGTCCGACCTGTCCCTCGACGTGGGCGATCCCGTCACGGCTCGCTCCTCCCCGCTCGCGTGCAAGGAGCGACTGCGCCTCGTCCTCCTCGGTGAGGATACAGGATCCTAAATCATCTCGGCAGGCCGCGCGGTCGTGCGGTCGGTCGAGCCGCGCGCTGATCGGTCACAGCCCGCAACCGGGTGATGCCGATCATGGTGCCGCCGGTCAGCAGCGCGAGCGCACCGAGCGCCCAGCGCGGACCGACGAGCACGGTGAGCCCGCCGGCGACCAGCGAGAACAGCGGTCGCACGCCGAGATGCGCCATGGCGAAAAGGGACATGACCCGACCGCGGTACAGCTCCGGCGCGAGGAGCATCAGCGTCGAGTTGAGCACGGGCACGCTGAAGGCGAACCCGACGCCCATGGAACCGGCGCCCACCATCGCGACGGCGAGCAGGGTGCTGGTCGCCACCAGCGTCGCGCCGACAGCCGTGACGGCGAAGGCCGCGAGCAGCAGGGCGAACCCGCCGAAGCGGGTGTGCGCCGGGCCGAAGACGGCCAGCCCGAGCAGGCTGCCGACGCTGAAGCCCGCGATGAGCAGGCCCGCCTGCTCCGCCTCGAGCTGCAGCGCGCCCGAGACCAGTACCGGCGCGAGCGTGCGCACCCCCTCGACCGCGGCGTTGGCGAGCACGACCGTGATCAGCACGGTGAGCATGGGCGGGGTCTCGCGGACGAGCGCCACGGTCCCGCCGCCCTCGCGCCGCAACGCCGTGCGACGCTCGCCGGCAGTCCGGCCGACCCGGCCGACGACGGCCATCGCCGCGATCGGCACGAGAAAGCTGATGCAGTTGACCGCGAACGCCCAGGACGCGCCGGCGGAGGCGAGCAGGATCGCCGAGAGGAGCGACCCGAAGATCTGGCCCAGCGTGAACTGGAAGGTGTTGATCGCGGTGGCGCGCGCCAGCAGGCGCCTGGGCACCAGCGCGGGTACGAGTGAACTCAGCGCCGGCTTGGACAGCGCCTGGCACGTGCCGAGCAGCGCGGCCGTCCCGATCAGGACCCCGACGCCCGCCTGCCCGGCGAACGCGAGAATCGTCAACGTCAGCGCGAAGACGAACGCGGCGAGGTGAGTGCCGACGATCACGATCCGCGGGCCGAAGCGATCTGCGAGATACCCTCCCGGCAGCGCCAGCAGGAAGACGGGCGCGAAGGTCGCGAAGGCCAGCACGCCGACCATCCACGGCGAGCCGGTGAGCTGGTAGACGACCACTCCGGCCGTGACGTTCTGCAGCCACGAGCCGACGCTGGAGAGGATTCCGGCGAGCCAATAGGCGACGAATCGCCGGTTCCGCAGCGGATGCCCGCTCGGTCCCGGCGGCGGACCGGAAGGCCTCGCCGTCGAGCTCGAAGCCGGTTTCGCGCCGCCGAGCGCCATCCTCCGGCTTCCTTCCGTCGCACGTGAGGGGTCGGTCGACGGAGACGCACGGCCGCCGCCGGCAAACGGGGATAATGTATCAAAATTGGCGACACGAGCGTGCCGTGCCGGATCGGCGCGCACCAGGAGTGCGGGTCTCCGGTTCAGCCCTTGTCGTCTGCCGCGGCACCGGCGGCGGTCGCGGCCTCCAGCAGGTGCCGCGCGCGCCGGCCGAGGTCGCCGAGGTCCACCCGTCCGGCATCGGCGGCCCTGACCAGTCGCTCGGCGAGTTCGAGCGCCTCGTCGACGACGAAGGCCTCGGTGGCGCGCTCCTGGCCCATGTCGGCCAGGATCGTGCGCTCCGTGCGCGACGCCACGATCGGGTTGCCGACGCCGTCGACCCAGACCCGGGTCCGCCGGCCCTCGCCCCGGTCGTCGCCGCGGATCGGTTCGAGGGCGAAGATCTTGTCGGAGCGCGCGTACTTGCCGAAGCCGAGAAAGACCATGCGCGGTTCGGTGGCCATGTGGTCAGTATCTGCGCTCGGTGCGTCATTGTCGGCCGGGGGCGGACGCGGGCCGACAGCGCCTCGTCGGACCGTCGCACACCCTGGTGGATGGGCTGTGCGGAGGTGGCGACCCGGACCGGGGCCGCCGACCGGTCGATCCGGCGGTAGATTCGGTGGGTGCCGACGACGCTGGATCGCTTGTCAGCGGCGATGAATGCGCGGGACGCCGATGGCATAGCCGCGCTGTTCGCCCAGGACTATCGCAGTGCCCAGCCCGCTCACCCGGATCGGGGGTTCAGTGGCCGCGCGCAGGTGCTGGAGAACTGGACCGGAGTATTCCGGGGCGTGCCGGACTTCGCCGCCGAGATGCTCGCGTGGTCGGTCGACGGCGACACGGAATGGGGTGAGTGGTCCTGGCACGGGCGGCGTGTCGACGGGATCCCGTTCGCCATGCGCGGCGTGACGATCATCGTCGTCACCGACGGGTTGATCTCGGCGGCGCGGCTCTACATGGAGCCGGTGGACGACTCTGGACAGGACATCGGCGATGCGGTGCGGGAGCTGTACCGCCCGAAGGGTGACTGACCAACGGCCTCCCGCACGGCTCGGTCGAGACCCCGCCGGCGCGCTCAGCCGAGCAGCTCCGCCGGCACGGCGTCCAACGCGGCCTCGATGGCGCGGACCAGCTCCCGCGCCGACGCGGCGGAGAGCTCGATCGCGACCCGCGCGCCCGGGCCGCGCGCGGGATCCGCGAGGTCGATGTTCAGGGTGTGCTCGGCCATCGCGTGCACGGGGTGGTCGAAGTAGACGGTCGCGGACCGTACGGCGAACCAGGAGGACCCGGGACCCTTGGCGCTGCCGGTGATCTCGGCATGGACGGTGTCGTAGGTGCACACCTCAGGCTGCCAGATGGGTGGCGAAGAACGCGGAGATGCGCACCCAGCCGTCGTTCGCGGCGGCCACCCGGTAGCCGGGGCGGTTGACCGCGAAGAAGGCGTGCCCGGCACCGTCGTAGCGGTGCACCTCGAACGTCTTGCCGAGCCGGGTGAGCAGCACCTCGAGTTCGTCGACGTCCGCGGGCGCCGGGTTCTTGTCCTCGTTCCCGAACAGCCCCAGCAGCGGGCAGCGGAGGTCCAGGAGCCGATCCTCGAGGGTCGCGACCCGGATCGGGTAGCCGGGCGGGGGCGGGCCGCCGGTGACGAACGCCCCGTAGCAGTCGACGGCCGCATCGAGGTCGAGACTGCAGGCGGCCAGCACGGACTGGCGGCCGCCGGAGCAGTACCCGATCACCCCCGCCCGCCCGTTGGACGTCGGCAGCGAGCGGAGATGGGCTGCAGCGCCGCCGACGTCGCCGACGAGCCGGTCGTCCGGAACTCCGCCGACGGCGCGCGCGGCGGCAGCCGCGTCGTCGGGATCCGCTCCCGGCGCCTCGCGCCAGTACAGGTTGGGGCAGATCGCGTCGTAGCCCATCGTGGCGAACCGGCGGGTGATCTCCTTGGTCGCCGCATCGAAGCCGGGCATGTGGTGGATCACCACGACGCCACCGCGGGCGGCCTCCACCGCCGGCCGCGCGACGTAGGCCTCGACGGTGTCACCGGCGGCGCCCGGAATGGAGATGGTCTCGGCGATGAGTGAGTCCCACATCGTCCGATTGGAGCACCGCGGCGGATGCGTCCCGACAGCGGGTCGCTTTGCCGCGGCGGCCGGCGTCAGGCCGGCCGGATCGCGCGGACCGCGGGCCGGGGCGAGGCGTCGCGAGGCGCCGAGCGACCGAAGGACAGCGAGAACAGTCCGCGGCGCCGCTGGCGCTCCGGCGTCACGCGCCCGTCGAGGCGGGCCGCCGCGATGTGTCGCTGCTGTGCTCCGTCGGCCAGGATCAGGGAGAGTGGGCTGAACTGCATGGCGGGCTCCTTCCATCTGTACCGCTACAGAATGTCTGTACCGCTACAGTAGAGCCGTTCGGCTGTACCGGTCAAGTCTTGAGCGGTATAGTTTGTGTGAGCTGGGTCATGGCGTCGACGAGCGAGCGAAAGGAGACCGAGAAGCCTTGGCACGGACCACGTTGCAGACCGTCGCCGACAAGGTGGGGGTCAGCAGGATGACGGTCTCCAACGCCTTCTCCCGCCCGGATCAGCTGTCGGCCGACCTGCGCGCCAGGATCCTCGCGGCCGCAGCCGAACTCGGCTATGTCGGCCCGGACCCGGCGGCGAGGGCGCTCGCCAAGGGGACCACGGGCGCGGTCGGCATCGTGCTCACGTCCGTGATCGGCACCGCTTTCGGGGACGAGGTGGCGACGGAGTTCCTGGGTGCCATCGTCGAGGAACTCGCTCCGTCGGGCCTCTCGCTGACCCTGCTGTCCACCGAGGAGAGCGGGGGGCGGGTGCCCGCGCGCGACGTCCCGATGGACGGCACGCTCGTCTATCACTGCGATCCCCGGTCGCCCGCGCTCGGCTGGTTGGAGCGGCGCAAGCTGCCGCTGGTCTTCGTCGACCAGGAGCCGGCGCCGAACGTGTCGACGATCAACGTCGACGACCGCGGCGGCGCCCGCGCGGCCGCCGATCATCTCGTCGCCCTGGGCCATCGTCACATCGGCATCGTCACCGCCTCGGTGGTCGGCCCGCACGGCCTCGACATCGACGACCGCGCGATCGAGCTGCCGTGGGTCACCGCTCAGCGGTCACTCGGCTGGCGGGACGCGCTGGAGGCGGCCGGCATCGAACCGGTCGTGTACATCCAGCGGCACAGCACCGAGGAAGACGGCTACGGCGCCCTCGACCACCTGCTCGCGGCCGACCCGGAGATCACCGGCGTGCTGTGTTTCGCCGACACCATCGCCCACGGCGTGATGCTCGGCGCCCAGGATCGCGGTCTGCGGGTGCCGGACGACCTGTCGGTGGTGGGCTTCGACGACAACCCGCTCGCGGCCCGGCTGCGGCCCGCGCTGACCACCGTCCGCCAGGATGTGGCGGCGAAGGGACGGCTGGCGGCGGCGGCGCTGCTTCGCGCCGTCGCCGCCGCCGGGGCGCAGCGCGCGGGCGACGGCGGCTCGGGCGGGTCGGTCGCACCGCCCGAGCACCTCGTGCTGCCGACGGAGCTGGTCATCCGCGACAGCACCGCCGCCCCGCGCTCCTGACCACCGGCCGGTGCACGGCGCGGCGCCGGCAGGATGTGGCGGGGTTTCCGGAGCGGAACGGGCGCGGTCACCGCCGAAGGAGGAGGCTCGAATCGCCGAACTCGTGCCAGAGATAGCGCTCGGCGACCGCGGCGTCGTAGGCCCGTTGCGCGAGGTCGGGTCCCGCGACCGCCTCGACCAGCAGCAGATGCGACGCGTCGGGATTGTGCCAGCCCGTGATCAACCCGTCGACGATCCGGAGTGGCCGGTCCGGGGTGACCACGAGATCCGTCCAGCCGGCTCGTGGGTGGACGACACCGCGCGCGTCCGCGGCGGTTTCGAGCGCGCGTACCGCCGTGGTGCCGACGGCGATCACGCGCCCGCCGCCCGCGCGCACCGCGGCGCACAGCCGCGCCGTGGCCACCGGCACCTCGAACCACTCGGGCTGCGGGGGCTCGCCGGCGTCCTGTGACGACAGGCCGGTGTGCAGCGTGATCGGCGCGACGGCGACGCCGCCGGCGATCAGCCGGGTGACCAGCTCGGTGGTGAACGGCCTTGCGGCGCTGGGCATCTCGACGCTGCCAGGACGGATGCCGAACACCGTCTGGTAGTCGGCGAGCGGGTATCGCGCGGCCAGGTAGCCGTAGGCGACCGGGCGGCCGTGGTCGGCGAGATGGCTCTCCAGGCGGTCGGTGCCCGTCACCCGCGCCCGCCACAGCCGGTTGCCGCGGCCGGTCGGGGAGGCGCCGTCGCGGGGATACGGCGCGACGATGCGGAACCGCACCCCGCCGGGCACGGTGATCGCCTCGCCGATCTCGGCGTCGAGGATGGGACGGGCGGCGTCGGGCGCGCTGCGCAGCTCGATCGCCCGATGCAGCGATGCGGAGCCGGGACGATCGAGGCGGGTGCCGACGTGCACGATGACGGGGCCGCGGGTCGAGGATCGTCCGTCGAGCTCCGCGGCCAGCGTTGCGGAGTTGTTCACGATCAGCAGGTCGCCGGCCCGCAGATGATCGGGCAGGTCGCGGAACAGCCGGTGCCGTACCGCCTCTCGGCTGGCCACGAGGAGCCGGACCTGGTCGCGACGGAGCCCGCGGAGCTCTGCGGGACCGACGGCGGTCCGGTCGTCCGGCGCCGGAAAGGTGATGGTGGGCGCGGCGAGTGGCGCACGTGACGCGGTCACCGGGGCGTTCCCGCCGGTTCGGCCGCGGCCGGTCCGGCGACCTCGAGGGGGACCGCCGGAGTGGCCGGGACCGCCACGCCCGCCCCGGCCCGGTATCGCCCGCTGGGCGGCCGGCGGTCCAGCAGGTCGAGCAGGGCCGGCACGACGTCGGCCGGCCGCCGTCGGTCCGAGATGTCCTCGTCCGGACATGCCGCCTGCTGCATCTCGGTGCTCATGTCACCGGGATCCACGGCATAGAAGGACGTCTCGGGATTCTCGGCGGCCAGGGTCGCGGTGAGGTGGTCCAGCGCCGCCTTGCTGGCTCCGTAGCCGCCCCAGGTGGGATAGTGCTCGACGGCGGCGTCGGAGGAGATCGAGATCACCGCGGCGCCGGGTCGCAGGACCGGCAGGGCAGCGGCGATGAGCGCGAACGGCCCCGTCACATTCACCGCCAGGACGCCGGACAGCTCGGTCGGCGTCAGCCGGGACGAGCGGGCGCAACGGCGTGGGACCCAGCGTGCTGGCGTTGTTGACGAGCACGTCTATCCCGCCGAGCCCCCGCGCGGCGGCGATGAGTTCGGCCCGGTGCGACTCGAGTGCGACGTCGCCGGCGATCGCGATCACGCGTCCGCCGCCCCGCGCCACCTCCGGATCCTCGGCCAGGCTCGCCAGCCGAGCGCGGCGCCGGGCGTCGACGACGAGCTGCCAGCCCCGCGCGGCGAGCGCGACCGCCAGCGCGCGGCCCAGCCCGGCGGACGCTCCGGTGATCAATGCGGTGGGCATATCGGTTCCTCCTCTGCTCCATCTGCGACCATCGTTGAAGTTGAAGTGAGGTTGAAGTCAAGCTAGCGTTGCCGGGTGTGGCGGTCGATCGACTCCTGACGGTGGCGGAGGTCTCCCGCCGCAGCGGATTCGCCTCGTCGGCGCTGCGGTTCTACGAGCGGGAGGGGCTGCTCACCGCGACGCGCACGACCGGAAACCAGCGGCGATACCAGCGCGACGTGCTGCGTCGACTCGCGTTCATCCGCGCCGCCCGCAATGTCGGTCTGACGCTCGACGAGGTGCGCGCCGAACTGGCCACCCTGCCCGCCGACCGCGCTCCGACAACGGGTGACTGGCGACGCATCTCGCGCGGCTGGCGGGCCCGGCTGAACGAGAAGATCGCCGCCATCGAGGCCTTGCGGGATCGGCTGGACTCCTGCATCGGCTGCGGGTGCCTCTCGCTCAAGATCTGCACCCTGTACAACCCGGACGACCGGATGGCGGCGGTGGCCGACCCGCCCGGCGCGGCCCTGCTGCCCGCGCTGCTGCGCCGGCCCACCGGCCCGTAGCCGCGACCCACCGTCGTCGGGCGGCCGGTCCCACACCCCGCCCGTGGCCGCCGTGACAGATGTCCTGTTTGAGCGCGTCCGCCGCGGGAATCCTGAGATGGCGGACAGTTCCGATCCGTCGCCGGTCTGCCGGATGTCGACGCCCGGGAGTGCGATCGGACGGCGAGACGAGTGAGCCGGCGGGCCGACTCGGGCACGCCGACGTCCCCGTCCGGCAAGGACGCCGGCGCACGGTGACCACGACGAGTCAGGAGGCGTGGCGATGGCCGAGTCGACCAGTGCGCCGGGTGGGCGGGACCGGGCGGCGGCGGAGGGACATCGCAGCCTGGTGGGGCAGCCGCACGACTCGGCCGTCGAGGGCCCGGTCGCGGACGCGGAGGCGACTGCGGCCCGCATCACGTCCGACGCCCGCCCCTTGGGCCCGGTCGGCCGGCGGTTCAACTGGCGATCTCCGTTCTTCGTCGGGTTCGCGGCGACGGCCGGGGTCGCGCTGACCCTCGGCGTGATCGGGCTGATCTGGCTGGCCGGGCCGGTCCTGGTGCTGATCGGCGTCGCCCTGTTCCTGGCCATCGGCATGGACCCGGCGGTCTCCTGGCTGGTCAGGCACCGGTTGCCGCGGTGGCTCGCCGTGGTCGCCGTGATCCTGGTCATCGTGGCCGCGGCCGCCGGCTTCATCGCCGCCGCCGTGCCACCGCTGGTCAGCGAGGGTCAGCAGCTCGTCGCCGACGCGCCGCTCCTGCTGCAGCAGGTGCAGGACCAGAACTCGTTCATCGGTCAGCTCAACGAGAAGTTCGCCATCCAGGACAAGATCACGTCCCTGCTGTCCGACTCGAGCTCGACGATCGCGACGGGCGTGATCGGCGCCGGCCAGGCGATCTTCGGCGCGGTGGCCGATGCGCTGATCATCGCCGTGCTGACCGTCTACTTCCTGGCCGACATGCCACGGCTGCGCGCGCTCGCGTACCGGCTCGTGCCGCACTCCCGTCGCCCCAGGGCCATCCTGATCGGCGACGAGATCATGGCCAAGGTCGGCGGCTATGTGCTGGGCAACCTGGCCATCTCGCTGATCGCGGGGGCGCTGACGTTCGTCTGGCTCACCGTGTTCCACGTGCCGTATCCGGTCCTGCTGTCCCTCCTGGTGGCGATCCTCGACGTCGTGCCCGTGGTCGGGTCCACGCTCGCCGGCCTGATCGTGTGCGCGGTGGCGCTGAGCGTGTCGGTGCCGGTCTGCATCGCCACCATCGGCTTCTTCGTGGTCTACCGCTTCATCGAGGACTACGTGCTGGTACCCAGGATCATCGGCCGGGCGGTGCGGATACCGGCGTTGGTCACCGTTGTCGCGGTCCTCGTCGGAGCCGCGCTGCTCGGCCTGGTGGGCGCGCTCGTGGCGATTCCGGTGAGCGCCGCGCTGATCCTGCTCGCGCGCGAGATGTTGTTCCCGAGGCTGGACGCGGCTTGAGCCGGCGACGCCGGGCCGCGAGCCGCCGGAGTGTGAGACCGGCCGCGCGCGGGAAAAGTCCTCCCTGCGATGCCGCGCCGGGCACGGCCGGCGGAGGAGAGGGAGGACCACATGAGCGAGGGTGGCGAGCGGGTGCCGGACAGGTCGGCAGACGAGCAGGAGCGCGCGGGCGCGGCGGAGGACTACGGCGGCGTACCGGTGAGCGACCGCGAGCTGGCCGATGTGTGGGAGACCGACCCGGACGACGAGGCCGCTGACACGGCCGGAGACGCGGCCCCTCCGCCACCGGCTCCGGAGCGCTGATCCGCCGACCGGATCGGTTTGCCACCCGTCATGCCAAGGGCCGCCTCGTCGGACCGGTCCAGTCGTCGGGTTCCGCCACCATCGGCACCCGGGTCGGGTGACCGGCACACCGCCCGCCGCCGTCGGTGTCCCCGGCCGCGGGGTGGTGTGCACGGCCCCGGCCCGCACCGGACAATGACCGCAGGGATCCGGCGGCGCCCTGCCGGCCGGGATGCCGACGAGACGACGAGGCTGGGGACGAGATGACGGACGAGGTGCTGCGGGTCGGCGTGATCGGCGCGCGCGGGCGGATGGGCTCCGAGGTCTGCCAGGCCGTCGACGAGGCCCCGGACATGGACCTCGTTGCCGCGGTGGGCGGCCGGGAATGGCTGTTCTCGCTGGCGGACGCCGGCAGTCAGGTGGCCGTCGACTTCACCCACCCGGACGTCGTGATGGACCACATCCGGTTCTGCCTCGACCAGAACATCCACGTGGTGGCCGGCACGTCCGGGCTGACCGAGGAGCGGGTGGAAACCGTGCGCGGCTGGTTGGGCGCCAAGCCCGATCTCGGCGTGATGATCGTGCCCAACTTCGCGATCGGCGCCGTGCTCACCGCCCGGTTCGCCCGGCAGGCCGCACGCTTCTTCGAGTCCGTGGAGATCATCGAGCGACACCACGCGGCGAAGGCGGATGCGCCGTCGGGCACGGCCGTCGCCACCGCGCGGGAGGTCGCGCTGGCTCGCAAGGAGGCCGGCCTCGGACCGGTGCCGGACGCCACCACGATCGAGACCCCCGGCGCACGCGGCACTCTCGTCGACGGAATTCACGTGCACGCGGTCCGGTTGCCGGGCCACGTCGCGCACCAGGAGGTCGTGCTCGGTAGCGCCGGCGAGACGCTGACGATCCGGCACGACTCGCTGCACCGATCGTCGTTCATGCCGGGGGTGCTCACGGCGATTCGCGCGGTGCCCGGCCACCCCGGCCTGACCCTCGGCCTGGAACAGCTGCTCGGCCTGGACGGCTGACGCCCGGGTGCGCACCAAGATCGTCGTCGCCCTCCTCACCGGGGCGCTGATCGTCTACTTCGTGCTGCTCACCGATCGTGCGCTGGCGCTGATCGGCTCCGGGTCCCTCGCGGCCGCTGCGCTCGGGGTGGGTGTCCTGCTGCTACCGCTGATCGGCGCCGTCCTGGTCGGGTTCGAGCTCCGGTTCGGCTGGCAGACGCAGCGTCTCGGTCGGCTGCTCCTCGACGAGGGCGCGGCCACCGGGTCGCCCGACCTGCCACGCCGCCCATCCGGGCGCGTCGACAGGGACGCGGCAGACGCACATTTCGACGTGATCCGTGCGGAAGTCGAGGCTGCACCCGGGGATTGGCGCGGTTGGTACCGGTTGGCTCAGGCCTATGACGTCGCGGGTGATCGGCGCCGCGCACGATCCGCGATGCGACACGCGATCGATCTCGCCGACGGCTGACGGCCGTCCGCGGCGGCCACCCGCGTCCTGGCGAGAATGCGAACGCCGACATCGTATCGTTCGCGAACACAACAATTCGTGATTCGGAATTTCTCCGCGGTGCGCCGTGTTGTGCGCGTACGTCGGTTGCCGCAGACGTATTCTCTCGCGCATGCCCGCAACACGACGAACGCCGGGAATTTCTCTTCGCGCCCTGACCGGCACCTGCGCGACGATATTCCTGTGCGTGCTCGGCATCATTTCCGCGCCGGCGCCGCCCGCGGCCGCGGCACTCCCCGGCGGATTCAAGAGCGTCGGCTACCTGCCCTCGTGGGCGGGCGATGTCGATGCCATCCAATACGACAAGCTGACCCACATCAACTATGCGTTCGTGTTTCCCGGTCCCGACGGGAGTCTGCCCGATGCGGGCAATCCGGCCAAGCTGCGTTCGTTGGTCAGCAGGGCGCACGCTCGCGGGGTCCGGGTGCTGATCTCGGTCGGCGGGTGGAACAACGGCAACGACGCGGCGTTCGAGCAGTTGGCCGCCAATCCCGCGGCGCGCTCGGCCCTGGTGAGCAACGCGACGGCGCTCGTGCAGCGATACGGGCTGGACGGGGTCGACATCGATTGGGAATATCCGAATCCGGGTGCTTCGGCGGGCAATTTCACCCTGCTGATGCAGGAGCTGAGTGCCGCGATGCACGGCCGCGGAAAGCTGCTCACCGCCGCGGTCGTCTCCGGTGGGCCGACCGCGTGGGGCGTCGAGCCCGCGGTCTTCGGCGCCGTCGATTTCCTCAACCTCATGCTGTACGACGGCGGCAGCCCGCACGCGAACCTGGACTGGACCGTCGCCAACGTGAACGAGTGGAAGGCGCGTGGCCTGCCGGCCGCCAAGGCGGTGGTCGGCGTGCCGTTCTTCAGCCGGCCCGGCAGCCTGTCCTTCGCGCAGCTGTTCGCGGCCGACGGCTCGAACGCGGACCGGGACTGCACCGTCGTACAGGGCACGGAGCGCTGCTACAACGGCCGCCAGACGATCCGCCGCAAGACCCAATGGGCGATGGCCAACGCCGGGGGGCTGATGAACTGGGAGCTGTCGAACGACACGGCCGGCTGGTCGTCGCTGCTCGGGGCGATGTCCGAGACCGCGGCCACGACCGGCAGCGCCGGGCCGATGGTCGGCATCGCCGGCAGGTGCCTCGATGTGATGTGGGGCCGAGCGGACAACGGCGCACCGATTCAGCTCTGGGGGTGCAACGGGACCAACGCGCAATCGTGGACGCTCGGCCCGTCCGGGGCGCTGCGAGCCAACGGGAGGTGCCTGGACGTGCCCGGCGGATCGACCGCCTCGGGGTCGGTGCTGCAGTTGTGGGACTGCAACGGCACGGGCGCCCAGATCTGGCAGCCGCAGGGCGACGGAACGCTGCGGAACCCGCAGTCGGCACGGTGCCTGGACGTCCCCGGGGGGACCGCCGCCGACGGCACCAGGGTCCAGCTGTGGGACTGTCACGCTGGGCCGAATCAGCGCTGGCGCCAGGACCGGCCGGTCATGTTCGGCGGACCGGCGGGGACGATCAGCGGGCTCGCCGGCAAGTGCATGGACGTCTGGGGCGGCCGGTCCGCGGACGGAGCGGCGGTGCAGCTCTACACGTGCAACGGCACCGATGCGCAACGCTGGACGGTCAACCCGGGAGGCTCCCTGCGCGCCCAGGGGAAATGCCTCGACGTGCCGGGTGGCGGAACGGCCAATGGGGCGCAGCTGCAGCTGTGGGAGTGCAACGGCACCGGGGCCCAGGTCTGGCGGGCGCAGGGCGACGGGACGGTGATGAACCCGCAGTCGGGCAGGTGCGTCGACGTCACCGACCACAACCCGGCGGATTGGACGAGGTTGCAGATCTGGGACTGCCAGGGCGGCGCGGACAACCAGACCTGGCGCCTGCCGTGACCCGACCGATGCCCTCGGTCGTGGCACCCCGGACCGGCCGTGCCGACGTATCCGGCCCCGCCGAAGACGATGATCCCCGGATTCCTCCGCGGTCGATGCGCTCGCATCCGCCGCGGGCACGCCGTCCGGACCGTCGGCCGGCGCTGAGCTGGCGGGCGGCGCGCTGCGCGGCTCCATCCCCACTCCGGGATGGATTCCCCACAGCGGCGGGAGGGTACCGACCCGTCGCGCGCCGCCGGGCGACCGCACGGCGACCCTGCTCTACTGGGGCCGCTCCGTTCGGCCCGGTCAGGCCGGCCGGGACGTCATCGGGAAACGGGGTCGGCACATGGATCTGATCGGAATCGTCGCGCGACCGGCGCTCGCCTGGATCTTTCTCCAGGGCGGCGTGGACGCCATCAGGACGCCGGAGCCCAGGGCCAGGACGGCCGCGGCGCTGCTCGACCAGCTGCGCGAGCGCGCACCGGACGGGGTGGCGCGGCGCCTGCCGAACGACGTGATGCTGGTCCGGATGAACGCGGGGGCGCAGATCGCCGCGGGCGCGGCGCTGGCGCTGGGAAAGCTCCCGCGCCTCTCGTCACTCGTGCTGGCCGCTTCCCTGGTGCCCACGACGGTCGGCGGGCACGCGTTCTGGCGCGGGGACGAGAAGCAGCGCGCGGCGCAGCGCATCCAGTTCGCGAAGAACGCCGCCATCGTCGGCGGGCTGCTGCTCGCCGCGACCCGTCGGGGCCGACCGACGGCCGGCGTTCTCGGCTGACAATCGGCCCGCGGCAGTGGGTGTCGGGTCGGCGGCTGGTGACGGACGTCTGGCGGCGGGGCGTAGCTCAGCGCGCGGCATCGGCGTACCAGCCCGCGAGCCGGCCAACGGCGGCGCGCAGCTCCTCGGGCCCCTCGACGTGCGCGTCGACCTCGAACATCGCCATCCAGGCCGCCAGCGCCGTCCACGACCATGAGCCGTGGGTGACCCGGCAGCGTCCGGCGCCGCCGTCGCCGACCTCCTCGACGATGGTGTCGGCGCTGACCCAGCGCGCGACCTGGGCCGCCGGCGCCTCCAGCACGAAGGTGCCGCGGCACGGCCACTGGTGCCGCTGGAACGAGGTCGAGATGTACTCCGCCACATCGGCCGCCGGCAACTCGCGCGGGGTGAAGCGCGGCCCGGCGCCCGACCTCGGCGACATCCGGTCCACCCGGAACGTGCGCCAGTCCTTCCGCTCCAGGTCCCAGGCGACCAGGTACCAGCGACCGCCCCAGGTGACCAGGTGGTGCGGCTCGACCCGGCGGGGCGGGCGGATCGGCGCACCGCCCGCCGCGCCGGCACCGTCGCCGGCGGACCCGTCAGGGCCGGGCGCGGTGTAGTCGAAGCGCAGCACCTCCCGCGCGCGGACCGCGGTGCCGATGGCGAGCAGCGCATCGGACTCCACGCGCGGGCGGTTGCCGTCGCGCGGCACGGCGGTGACCCGCAGGGCGTCGATGCGGTGCCGGAGGCGTGCCGGCATCACCTGGCGGACCGTGGCCAGCGCGCGCAGCGATGCCTCCTCGATGCCGGCGACGGAGGTGGTCGCCGTCTGCAGCGCGACGGCCACGGCGATCGCCTGGTCGTCGTCGAACAGCAGCGGCGGCAGTTCGGTACCGGCGTCGAGCCGGTATCCGCCGTCGGGGCCGCGGGTGGCGAGCACCGGATAGCCGAGGTCGCGCAGCCGGTCGACGTCCCGCCGGATGGTGCGCGGGGAGACCTCGAGCCGGTCCGCGAGGGTGTCGCCCGGCCAGTCGCGGCGCGCCTGGAGCAACGACAGCAACCGGAGCAGCCGGGCGGAGGTCTCTGCCATGCGGTCAGAATGCCAGCTAATGCGGACAGAAGCTGACCGGATCTTGCGCAAGACTAGGACTCGATCAGGTGAACCGCACAGCCATCACCAGGAGGACAGCGTGATCCGGACCAGATCCTTGACGAAGGACTTCATCGTGAGTCGCTCGCGCACGGTCCATGCGGTCAAGGGCATCGACCTGCAGGTCGAGCCCGGCGAGCTGGTCGCCGTGCTCGGGCCCAACGGCGCCGGCAAGACGACGACCATCCGGATGCTCACGACGCTGATAGCGCCGACCTCGGGCTCCGCGACGGTCGCCGGGCACGACGTGGTCAGCGAGTCGGCGCAGGTGCGCCGGCTGATCGGCTACGTGGGCCAGGGCAACGGCGCCGGGCACACCCAGCGCGCCGCGGACGAGCTGCGCACCCAGGGCGTGATCTACGGGCTCGACGGCCGCCGGGCGCGGACGCGGGCCGGAGAGCTTCTCGAGGCGCTCGACCTGGTCGAGCTCAAGGACCGCAAGGTGTCGAGCCTGTCCGGCGGGCAGCGCCGGCGGCTCGATGTCGCGATGGGCCTGGTGCACGCGCCGTCCCTGCTGTTCCTGGACGAGCCGTCGACCGGCCTCGACCCGCAGAACCGCGCGAACCTGTGGGAGCACATCATGCGGATGCGCGACGAGCACGAGATGACGATCGTGCTCACCACGCACTACCTGGACGAGGCGGACTCGATGGCCGGCCGGGTGGTCGTCGTCGACCACGGCGAGATCATCGCGGACGACACCGCGGAGAAGCTCAAGGCCGACCTCGCCGGTGATCTGATCGTGCTCGAGTCGTCGGCCGCCGCGGCGCTCGCCGAGATCGTCACCCGGCTGCCCGGTGCGCGGGACGTCGAGGTCGACGGCCGGCGGCTGACCGCGCGCGTGGCCGACGGCCCGACCGCCCTGCCGGAACTCGTGCGGGCCGCTGTCGGCGCCGACGTCGACGTGGCGAGCGCGCTGACGACCCGGCCGACCCTCGACGACGTCTTCCTCTCGCTCACCGGCCGCAGCCTGCGCGAGTCCGAGAACGCCGACAGCCCCGAACGCGCCGACGCCGCGAACGGCGCCGCGAACGGTGCGGACAGCAGGAAGGACGCAGCATGAGCACCCCGATCGTCGGAAACGCCCCGACCACCACCGCGGACGGTCCAGACCGGCTGTCCGGCAGCCGATCCGCACCCCGCGGCGTCCGCGGGCTGGTGCGCGACACCGGCATCGTGATGACCAGGGAACTGCGGCCGGTCATGCGGGACCCGTTCTCGCTCATCTTCGGCATGATCCAGCCGCTGGTGTTCCTCGCGCTGTTCGGCCCGCTGCTCGTCGGCTCGCTCGGCAATCAGGCGGACAGCGCGCTGGGCGAGAGCGTGTGGCAGTGGTTCGTGCCGTCGATCCTCGTGATGACAGCGCTTTTCGGCACCACGACGGTCGGCGCTAACCTGCTGTTCGAGTTCCAGACGGGCGCGCACGAGCGGATGCTCGTCACGCCGCTGTCCCGGCCCTCGCTGCTGATCGGCCGCGCACTCAAGGAGATGGTCCCGCTCGCGGGGCAGGCGGTGATCATCGTGCTGGTCATGATCCCGTTCGGCTTCACCCTGTACCCGGCCGGCGCCGTGCTGGGCCTGCTGGCGCTCGCGGTCTTCGGGATCGGGCTCGGTTCGCTCAGCTACGCCCTGGCGATCGCCGTGCGCAAGCAGGAGTGGATGTTCTGGGCCGTGCAGCAGACCCTGATCTTCCCGTTGATGATCCTGTCGGGGATGCTGCTGCCACTGGAGTCCGGCCCCGAGTGGATGCAGGTCGCCGCGAAGTTCAACCCGCTGGCCTACCTGGTGGACGCGGAGCGCGCGCTGTTCGGCGGCGAGATCGCTTCCGCCACGGTGCTCTGGGGCGCGGTGGCGGCGGTCGGCACGGCCGTTGTGGGCCTCTGGGTGGGCATCTCGGCCATGCGCCGCAGCGCCGAGTGAGAAGACGTTCACCGGGCCGCGCGCGCCGACCCGAAACCGCCGCGACCGTGATACGACGAGCCTGCGTTCTGCCACGGTCGCTCCGGTCATCCGGCTTCGTGCCGGGCGGCCGCCGACTTCACCGCGCGGGCGGGCGCAGGACGTCGTGCCGGACCGCGCGGTGTCGGACCTTCCTGGCAGCATCGTGCGGATGATCACGAAGCTGCCGCCGCCGACCCGCGGTTTGAGCGCGGACCAGGCCCGCCGGATCGCGATCGCCGCGCAGCAGCTCGACGAGCCCGCGCCCGTCGACCGGGCGACCCCGGTGAACCGCGGGCACCTCTCCAGGCTCGTCCGGTCGATCGGGCTGCTGCAGATCGACTCGGTCAACGTGCTCGCTCGCTCGCATCTCATCCCGGTGTTCAGCCGGCTCGGCAGCTACCCGGTGCCGGTGCTGGAGTCCCTCGCGTGGCCCGCCCGGTCCGCCGACCGCGGGCTGCTGGAGTCCTGGGCGCACGTCGCGTCGCTCATCCCGACGAGCCTGCAGCCGCTGCTGCGCTGGCGCCAGGAACGGCTCCGCGCGGAGATGGAACCGCGGGCCGGTCGGCTGCGCCGCGAACACCCCGGTCTGTTCGACCGGCTGGTCCAACTGCTGGCGGAGCGGGGCCCGATGTCGGCCGGCGAGATCGAGACCGCTTTGCAGGTGCCGGGTGCGGGCGGCGGCGCCTGGTGGGGCTGGTCGACGACGAAGAGTGTGTGCGAGTACCTCTTCCTCGTCGGCGAGATCGGCGTCGCCGACCGGCGCGGGTTCGAGCGCCGGTACGACGTGATCGAGCGGATCGTGCCGCCGAGCGTCCTCGCGGCCCCGACGCCGACGCCCTCGGATGCCCAGCGCGCCCTCGTCGACCATGCCGCCCGCGCGCACGGGATCGGCACCGTCGGCGACCTGGCCGACTACTTCCGGATCGGCGTGGCGCACACCAGGGCGGCCCTGGCCGACCTCGCCGAGGAGGGGGTCGTCGCGCCGGTCGCGGTCGACGGGTGGCGGGAGCCGGCGTTCCTGCACCGCGACGCGCGCATCCCGCGGACGGTGCGCGGTTCGGCCCTGATCTGCCCGTTCGACCCGCTGATCTGGTACCGGCAGCGCACGGAACGGCTGTTCGGCATGCGGTTTCGCATCGAGATCTACACCCCGGCGCCGAAGCGGGTACACGGCTACTACGTGCTGCCGCTGCTGTCCGGGGACCGGCTCGTCGGCCGCTTCGACCTCAAGGCCGACCGCGCGGAGTCCCGGTTGCTGGTGCAGGCGTCGTGGCACGAGCCGGGGGAGGACCCGGCTCGGGTGGCCCGGGACGCGGCGCCCGAACTGCGCCGCATGGCCGACTGGCTCGGTCTGGACGACGTTGTCGTCCGGCCGCGGGGGGACGCGCACCGCGAGCTCGGCCGGGCGCCCGGGATGACCGCAGCCCGGGACGCGGTGCCGGCCCGGTAGCCTGCGCCCGTGACTCCCGGACCACCCGCGCTGCCGCCGTCGGTCGCCGCCGGGCACCCGGCGACCGCTCAGGTCGGCCACGACGTCCTGGTCCGGGGTGGCAGCGCCGCGGATGCGGTGGCGGCCATGATCCTGGCCGGCTGCGTCGCCGAGACGCTGTTCACCGGGCTCGCCGGCGGTGGCTTCGCGACGGTGTACGACGCACGCACCCGCGACGTGCACTGCCTGGACTTCTTCGTGGCCGTCCCGGGACTGGACGGCTCGGTGCCCGGTGCGCCCAGGGCGATCAAGGTGCTCTTCGGCGACGTCGAGGTGCCCTACGCGATCGGCGGGCCGAGCGTCGCCGTGCCCGGCACCCCGCAGGGCGTCGCGGTGCTGCACGAGCGCTTCGGCCGCCTGCCATGGAACGAGATCGTCGGCCCGGCAAGGGATCTGGCGCACGCCGGCGTTCCTTTCCCGAACCAGCACGCCGAACTGCTGCCCGACGTGGCTGCCGCGATGGTGCTGGGTGACGGCGTGCAGGTCTACACCAGGCCGGACGACTCGGGCGGGCGGCGCACGCTCGCCGCGGGCGAGATCCTGCACCACGAGGGACTGGCGGGCACCTTCGACGACTACCTGCGGGACGGTGCGGCCGCGCTGGTGACGGGGGATCGCGGCCGGGAGCTGGTGCGGGCGGTGCGCGCCGACGGCGGCGCGATGTCCGACACGGACATGGCCGCGTACCGGGTGCGCGAACTCGTCGCCGCGCGGACCGACTTCGGTCCTGGGGTGATCCGGGTCCGCGACAACGACCTCGACCGGTTCGCCGACACGGCGGCGACCATCGACCGCGGGCTGGCCGGGTCGGCCGTGGTCGACCGTGCCCGGCTGATGGTGGATGCGCTCCGGGCGCCGGCGCGCCGGGCGGAAACGACGACGGTCGTGGCCGTCGACGCCGACGGGAACGCCTGTGCCTCCACGCATTCGCTCGGGCTCGGATCGGGCGTGTGGACCGCCGGCGTGCACGGGAACTCGATGCTGGGGGAGGGCGAGTTGCTGCGCGGCGAGCTGCGGCCCGGCGAGCGCATGCCGTCGATGATGGTCCCGCTGGTCGTCACCGACCACGACGGCCGGTTGCTGCTGGCGGGCGGTGCGGCGGGCGGCAGCCGCATCCGCTCGTCGCTGCTCCAGGTGCTCGCCCACATCCTGGTCGACCACCGGCCGGCGGCGGAAGCCGTTGCCGCGCCGCGGCTGTCGGTGACGCCGTCGGCCGTGCACCTCGAACCCGGGTTCGCCGCGGAGGTCGTGGAGGCGCTCGTGCGGGACGGCAACGAGGTGGTGCAGTGGCCGCAGCAGCGCCCCTACTTCGGCGGGGTCGCGCTCGTCGCGCCGGACGGCCCCGCCGCCGACCCGCGCCGCGGTGGGCTCGCGCTACGGGTCGTCGGCTGAGTCCGGAGCCCGCAGCATCTGCGCTCCCTCAGAGCACCGCCGCCCGGCGGAGCCGGATGTCGCCGGAGGTCGTCTTCACGCGGATGTCGAGAGCGGCTGCCGCACCCTCGGCCTGTCCGTCGGGCTCGGCCTCGGAACCGTCGGCGGGCAGGTCGTCGGTGATCTCGAGGTCGGACTGCGTGTTCCCGGACACCGTGGCGAGATCGACGGCCGCCAGCGAGCCGGGGTGGATGCCGATCTCGACATCGCCGGAGACGGTGATGCTCTCCACCCGGCCGGCCACCAGGTCCAGCAGCCGGACGTCGCCGGACACGGTGCGGGCCAGCACGTCCGCGCGCGGGCGATCCACCCGGATGTTGCCCGAGGTGGTGTGCAGCACGGCATCGTCGGAGGACTCGCGCACGGTCACCTCGCCGGACGCCGTGCGTACCTCCGTCCTCGCGGCCGAACCGATCGACACGTCTCCGGACGCGGTCTGCACCACCGCGTGCCCGCTGACCCGGTCGACCGACACGTCTCCCGATGCCGTCCGCAGCTCGAGCCGGTCCGCCTCACCGGTGACGACGGCATCGGCGGACTGGGTCTGCGCGCGGACGCCGGACCCCAGCGGAGCGGTGATCCGGATGCTGAACGCCGTGCGCCACCCGTTCCTGGCCTGGTCGGTGTCGACGATGAGGGTCGACGGCGCACCGGCGGTGCCGTCGACGAGGTCGACCCGCACCCGCTCGGCCGGATCGTCGATCGGGTCCTGGTCGAAAGACCCGGGCTCGCTCTGCAGGTCGGCCGGATCGGGCTGGGGGTTCCGGCCGCGCCAACCGCGGCCGCCGACCGACCGCAGCACGTCGTCCAGGAAGCCGAGCGGATGTGCCGTGCTGGCGGTGATCTCGACGGTGGTCGTCGCGGTGTCGGCCAGGTCGACCCGGACGTCGCCGGCGGCATTGCGGATCTCGAGGACGATGGGCTCTGGGGTCAGGAAGGTGTGCATGTCTCCTCGTACGGATGCTCGAAAAGCTCTGTCGAAAGGGTTCGCCGCCATGGACGGCGAGCGTGCCGGCCAGCGGGCGATGGAACGACCGGCGCCCCGCCGCACGCTGGACGGCGGTCGGTCAGCCGCGCACGTAGCCGTTGACGGTGCGCCCGCCCGGCCCGCGCCCGCGGTGCTGTCCCTTGCCCGGCACGGCGCTCCGCACCGAGTCGGCGACGGCGCGCGAGATGTAGGTGTTCAGCGACACCCCCTGGTCCGAGGCCGCCCGCTCGGCCTGCGACTTCAGCTCGTTGAACAGCCGGACGGTGGTCCTGGACAGTTCGCCGCCGGCATCCTGGACCGCCCGGCGCAACTCCTCGGCCGTCGGCGAGCCGTCGTCCTGATCGTCCGCGGGAGACCGGGCGTCGCCCCCCGTGCTGAAACGGAACGACCGGGTGTCCGTGTCCTGCAGCTGGTCCGGCTCGGCCGAGTGCCGGGTGACGTTGACGCGCACGTCGCGTCCGTCGAGACGGATGTCCACGGTGGTGTCCTGCAGCGCACCCGTGACCTCGGCGGCCAGGTCGGACAGCGCGTTCATGATGGCCAGCCGGGTGGCCGGTTCGATCGCCGAGGCCAGCATCGCCGCTGCGCGGCGGGCCTGCTCGTCGCCGACGGACGCTGCCGTGAGCAGGTCGTCGCGCAGGCTCTGAATATAGGGAGTGAGATCCATGACGCCATCCTGACACCATGTTGACGTCATTTCAAGCAACTTGACGTCAAGGATGGCGTCAGGCGCCCGCATCCCTAGTATTCGCACCGTGACCGTGCCGCGAGAGCCCCTGTCGAACCTGCATCCGTCGCCCACCGAATCGGCCGATCCGCCGAGCCGCTATACGGCCCTGCTGTCCGAGCAGGTGCGGCACGAGTTCAACGCCAGCCAGCAGTACATCGCCATCGCCGTCTGGTACGACGCGCACGACCTGCCGCGGCTCGCCGGGCACTTCTACCGGCAGGCGGTCGAGGAGCGGAACCACGCGATGATGATCGTGCAGTGGATGCTCGACCGGGACCTGCGGGTCGCGGTGCCGGGCGTCGACGAGGTCGTCAACGACTTCGCCAGCATCGTGGAGCCGATCTCGCTGGCCCTCGCCCAGGAGCGGACGGTCACCGAGCAGATCAAGCGCCTGTTCGCCACGGCCCGCGAGGAGGGCGACTTCCTCGGCGAGCAGTTCATGCTGTGGTTCCTCAAGGAGCAGGTCGAGGAGGTGTCCTCGATGAGCACGCTGCTGAACGTCGCGCAGCGCGCCGGGTCGGACTGGTTCGACGTGGAGACGTACCTGGCGCGGGAGTCCGTCGGTGACGCCGGCGTCGACGCCGGTGCGCCGGAGGCCGCGGGCGGGACGCTCTGAACTCGGAGCCGCAGCCCGGCGAGGGCGCGAGCGCGGGCGGCGTGCCGCACGCCGGCGCCGCCGGTCCCGACGACGGCGACGCCCCGGTGGCCGCCCGACCGGGTGCCGCGGCCGGCGACGCTCCGGTGGTCCCCCGACCGGGTGCCGTGACCGGCGCCCCCGAGGACCAGGACGCATCCGAGTGGTCCGGCGACCGCGCCGGCCTCCGCCCGGTCACGGCGGGCACCCTGGTCTTCCTGACCTCTGCCGCCGTCCTGGTCCTGGAGATCCTCGCCGCGCGGCTGCTCGCCCCGTACGTGGGTGTCAGCCTGGAGACGTACACCGGGATCATCGGCACGATCCTCGCGGCCATCGCCCTGGGCGCCTGGCTCGGCGGGCGCCTGGCGGACCGCGTCGATCCGAGGGTGCTGCTCGGGCCCGAGCTGGTGCTCGGCGGCGGGCTCGCGCTGGCGATCGTGCCGATCGTCCGGCTCGTCGGGTCGCTGCCGCTCGGCGCCGGACCGGCGGCGATCCTGCTGCTCGCGCTCGTCGGCTTCTTCGCGCCGGCGGCCGTGCTGTCCGCGGTGCCGCCGACCGTGGTCAAGCTGCAGCTCGCCGATCTCGCGCGGACGGGCAGCACGGTCGGCAGGCTGTCCGCGATCGGCACCACCGGGGCCATCGTCGGGACATTCGCGACCGGGTTCATCCTGGTGGCCGCGATGCCGACCACGCCGATCATCCTCAGCGTGGCGGTCGGGCTCATCGTGCTGGGCGTCGTGGTGACGGCGACGATCGGCCGAACCCGGTCCGGGGCCGTGTCCGGCCGCGCGCTTGCCGCCGTGCTGATCGGAACGCTGCCGGCCGGCGCGCTCGTCGTCCTCGTCGATCGGTCGACCGACCCATGCGACCGGGAGTCGGCGTACTTCTGCGCGCGCGTGGTCGCGGACCTGCCGCCCTGCATCGGCGGCCTCACCCTCTATCTCGACACGGTGCTGCACAGCTGCGTGGTGCCCGGCCGGCCCGAAGAGCTCGTCTTCACCTACGCCCAGTCGGTCGGCGACGTCATCGCCGAGGTGGCGCCTGGCGGCGCCCCCGTGCGGGCGTTGCACATCGGCGGTGGCGGGTTCACGATGCCGAGGTACCTGCAGGCGGAGAACCCCGGATCGACCAGCCTCGTCCTCGAGCTCGACCCGACGCTCGTCGAGATCGCCGAGCAGGAACTCGGCCTGGTGATCTCGCCGGAGCTGCAGGTGCGGACGGGCGACGCGCGCACCGGCATCGGCGAAGTCGATGGGGACGGATACGACCTCGTCATCGGCGATGCGTTCGGCGGCTTCGCGGTTCCGTGGCACCTGACCACCGCGGAGTTCGTGCGGGAGGTGGACAGGGTGCTGACCCCGGACGGCACCTACGTCGTCAACCTCATCGACCGCCCGCCGCTGCGCTTCGCCAGGGCCGAGACGGCCACCATGGCATCCGTTTTCGAGTATGTCGCGATCCTCGGTCCGGCGGACCGGCTGGCGGGCGACATCGGCGGCAACTTCATCATCGTGGGATCGCATGCGCCGATCGACGTGGGGGCGATCGAGGCGCACATCCGTTCCCGCGGGGACACCGACGTCGTGCTGGCCGGCGACCGGGTGACCGCGTTCATCGACGGCGCGGATCCGCTCACGGACGACTACGCGCCCGTCGACCAGCTGCTCGCGCCGGTGCGGTGAACCGCCGCCGGCCGTCGCCGACCATCGCCGACTGCCGCCGACTGCCGCCGACTGCCGCAACTGCCGCCGGCTGCCGCCGACCCCGCCATGGCGCCGTTGCACGGCGCGTGGGGGCGGCAGTAGCATCCCCACCTGCAATCGATTGCACACAACGGAGACGGTGAGAACCAGATGAGCGCTGACGCCACGGCGATGGACTCCGGAACGGTCGGCTGGCTGGGCGCGGGCCGCATGGGACAGGCGATGGTCGAAAGACTCCTGGATGCGGATGTGCCGGTGCTGGTCTGGAACCGGACTCCCGACAAGGTCGATCCGTTGGCGGAGCGCGGGGCCCGCCGGGTGACCGTCCCCGCCGAGGCGGCGGCAGCGCCGGTGGTGTTCAGCATGGTGACGGACGACGCGGCGTTGGACGCGTTGCACACTGCCGAGGACGGCGTGCTCGCTCGGCCGGACACCCTGCGGGCGTGGGTGGACTGTTCGAGTGTGTCGCCGGCGGCGGCGGACCGTGCCGCGTCGGCGGCCGCGGCACGGGGGATCGCCTTCGCGTCGGCACCGGTGAGCGGCAATCCGGGCGCGGTTCGCGCGGGCAACGCGGTGTTCGCCATCTCCGGCGACCAGGCGGCGATCGACGCCGCCATGCCGGCGCTGGGCATCATCGGGCGCAACGTGCACGTCGTCGGTTCGGGACGCCAGGCATCTGTGGTGAAGCTCTGCACCAACGCCGTTCTCGCCGTGCTGATCCAGTCGCTCGCCGAGGTGCTGGTGCTCGGCGAGCAGTGCGGCGTGCGGCGGGCCGACCTGATGACGTTCATCAACGACAGTGCGATCGGGTCGCCGTTCACCCGGTACAAGACCGCGGCGCTGGTGGATCTCGACATGACGCCGGCATTCACGGCCGTCGGCCAGCGCAAGGACATCCGGCTCGCCCTGGATCTCGCCCAGGACACCGAGACGCCCATGCCCGTGCTCTCGTCGACGGAGGTGGCATTCTCCCGGCTGGTGGCTTCCGGGATCGGGGACGGCATCGACTTCGCCGCGCTGATCCTGCTGGCTGCCCGGGACGCCGGCATCGAGTTGCAACCCGGGGGCTCCTGAACCGATGCCTGACGGCCCGGGGCGGGCACGAAACCCGCCGCTCGCCGGCCGAGATCTCAGCGGGCGGCGGCCTTCCGGCCGGCCGGCCGCCGGCCGGGGCGAACGTTCGACGCGGGCGGCGGCGCGGACGACTCCCGGGGCACCAGGTGCACCGGCATCAGCACCTGGCGCGGCGTGCTGGGCTCGGCCAGCTCGGCCAGCAGCATCTGCGCCGCCTGTCGGCCGACGTCGAGCAGCGGCACCCGGATCGTCGTCAGGCCGGGGGCGAGGTCGGCCGCGAGCGCCATGTCATTGAATCCGACGACCGAGACATCGTGCGGACAGCCGAGTCCCGCGGCACGCAGGGCGCGCAGCGCGCCGACCGCCATCAGGTCGTTCGCGGCGAAGATCGCCGTGGTGGCCGGGAACCGGTCGAGTATCTGGCGAGTGGCCGCCGCGCCCGCCTCGATGGACAGGTAGTCACCGGCGACGGTCGGCGTGTCCGCGACCGGCAGCCCGGCGTCGGCCGCCGACTCGCGGAACGCCCGGGCGCGGCGGAATCCGGTGGACGTCGTCGAGGGCGCGGCGACGTGCGCGATCCGCCGGTGCCCGAGCCCCGCGAGGTGCGCGATCACCTGCTCGACACCGGAGGAGTCGTCGCCGAGCACGGCCGGGAACAGCAGTGCGTCCGTTGACCTCTGCACGAGCACGGCGCGAGTGCCCTGGGCATGCGCGTCGTGCAGCAGCGGATGCTCCCGCATCGCCGTGGCGATGATGTAGCCGTCCGCCTGCCGGGCAACCAGGGACTCGAACAACCGCCGCTCGCGGACCTGATCGTTGTCCGTGCTGGCCAGCAGGGCGATGAAACCCTGTTCGGCGAGCGCGTCGTCGATGCCGCGGACGATGGGCGGGAAGAACGGATTCGTGAGGTCCGGGATGAGCACCCCCACCGTCCGTGACTTCTGCCTGCGCAGGCCCTGCGCGAAGGTGTTCGGTGCGTAGCCCAGTTGCCTGGCAGCCGCGTGCACGCGGCGAGCCGTGGCCGGCAGCACCAGATCTCGCGTGGCTTCGTTCAGCGCGCGGGACGCGGTGCCCTTGTGCACGCCAGCCAGTCGGGCGACATCGCTCAACGTCGCTCGCTCGACCATCCGCAGAGCTTAACGCCCAGAACCCGCCGGGTGGTCCATCAAGGCCTTGACTTCGCCCAGAACGAGCGGCAAGCTCAACAACCGATTGCATGCCTAGCGCAGAGATAGCAGGTTCTCGATGACAGGTCAGGCCGTGCCATCGCTCGCATCGGCGGCGACGGCATCCCCCGGCGGCATGAACGTCGACTACGAGCAGCGCGTGAACATGGACCGGCTGCGGGGCTACCGGTTGGGCCGGGCGCGATCCAGCCTGGATTCCAGCGAATGTGGCGCCTTTCTGTTGCTGGATTTCTACAACATCCGCTACGTCACACAAACGTGGATCGGCGGGGCGCTCGGCGACAAGATGAGTCGATATTGCCTGCTGGCCAGGGGCCAGGACCCCTACCTCTGGGACTTCGGGTCGGCGGCGCGCCACCACCGCCTGTATGCGCCGTGGCTGGTGCCGGACCGATCCCGGGCGGGAATGCTGGGCCTGCGCGGGGCGATCGCCCCGGACGCCGGCCTCATCGAGGACGCGGTCCGCGAGATGAAGGGCCTGCTCACCGACGCGGGGGTCGCGGACCTCCCGGTGGGTGTCGACATCGCCGAGATTCCCTTCGTCTTCGAGATGCAGCGCCAGGGCCTGCGCGTCGTGGACGCTCAGCAGCTGATGCTGGACGCCCGGCAGATCAAGTCGGTCGACGAGATCACCCTGCTGAACACGGCGGCGGCGATGGTCGACGGCGTCTACCAGGACATATCCGAGGTGCTCAAGCCAGGCATCAAGGAGAACGAGATCGTCGCGCTGGTGAATCAGCGCCTGTACTCGCTCGGCTCCGATCAGGTCGAGGCTGTGAACGCGGTGTCGGGCGAGCGGTGCAACCCGCACCCGCACAACTTCTCCGATCGGATCATCCGCCCGGGCGACCAGGCGTTCTTCGACATCATCCACTCCTACAACGGGTATCGGACCTGCTACTACCGGACGTTCTCGGTCGGCAGCGCGACGCCGGCGCAGCACGACGCGTACACCCGGGCGCGGGAGTGGATGGATGCTGCCATCGAGGCGGTGCGGCCCGGTGTGTCGACGGCGCAGATCGCGCGGCTCTGGCCCGCCGCCGTCGACCTGGGATTCGAGAGCGAGATGGCTGCCTTCGGACTGCAGTTCGGGCACGGACTCGGACTCGGCCTGCACGAGCGCCCGATCATCAGCCGGCTGAACAGCCTCGATCACCCCGTGGAGATCCAGGAGGGCATGGTCTTCGCCCTGGAAACCTACTGCCCCGCGACGGACGGCATTTCCGCCGCCCGAATCGAGGAGGAGGTCGTGGTCACCCGCGACGGCGCCGTCGTGCTCACCCGATTTCCGGCGCAGGAATTGTACGTCGCGAATTCATGACGACCGACAGAATTCGTCGCGGGGAATTCGGCCGGTCCGATGCGGACCCGGCCGCCGGTGCGCGGCGCGCGTCGCGGCGACCGGCGGCGACCTCGTGCGGCCGGTCTTTGGCCGTCCGCGCAGCGGCCGGCAGCCGGCAGGGATGCATCCGCGTGCGACCGATGCGTTCACGGGTCGTCGCTACGTGTGTAGTGGGGCTTGACAACCCCTGCACCGAGGCTAGTCTCACGGATACGGTCCGATGCGATCGATTGCATGGTCGCGGCCGGGCCGCCGCAGAATGGTGCGCGCACTCCGGTCCGACGGCGCCGCACCGGTTCCAGCTCGAGGCTTCAGCGTTGACACGAGGAGCGGATTCATGACGGCGTCGTCGACACCCGATCGCATCCTGATCAAGAACGCCGTGGTGCTGACCATGGAACCCGGTGCGGAGACGCTCGAGGGAGCCGACGTCCTGGTCGAGGGGTCGCGTATCGCGCGGATCGGTCACGACATCGAGGCGGACGCCGAGGTGATCGACGGCAGCGCGCACATCGTGCTGCCCGGCTTCGTGGACACGCACCGGCACACCTGGGAGTCGGTCATCCGCCATCTCGGGTCCGACTGGACGCTCGGCCAGTACCTGACGGGCGTGCACTTCGGCATGAGCCGGCACTACCGGCCGCAGGACACCTACATCGGCAACCTGCTGGGCGTCGCGGAGGCGCTGGACTCCGGCATCACCACGCTGCTCGACTGGTCGCACAACCTGGAGACGCCCGCGCACGCCGATGCGGCGGTCCAGGCGCTGTTCGAGTCCGGCTCGCGCGCGGTGTTCGCGCACGGCGGCGGCGCCTCGATGTGGCAGGTGCCGAGCGAGCTGCCGCACACCGACGACGTGCTGCGCATCCGGGACCAGTACTTCTCCTCGGACGACCAGCTCGTCACGCTGGGGTTCGCCGCGCGCGGCCCGCAGTTCGCCACCCGCCCGACGACGCTGCTCGACTGGGAGCTCGCCCGCCGGGTCGGCTGCCCGATCACCGTGCATGTCGGCGACGGCGAGTGGGGCAAGACCCGACCGGTTGCGTGGCTGTACGAGAACGGCCTGATGGGGCCGGAAGTCACCTACGTGCACTGCAACACCCTCGCCGACGAGGAGCTGCAGATGATCGCCGACACCGGCGGCTCCGCCTCGGTGTCGGCCGACATCGAGACCCAGATGGGGCACGGCTGGCCCGCCACCGGCCGGCTCCTCGCCGTGGGCATCCGGCCCAGCCTGTCGATCGACGTCTGCGTCTCCAACGGTGGCGACATGTTCCACGCGATGAAGACCACGATCAGCACGCAGCGGGCGCTGGAGAACGCGGCCGCCGGCTGGACCGGCCAGCAGGACCGGATCCAGCTCACCTGCCGCGACGTCCTGGACTTCGCCACCCTGCAGGGGGCGCGCACCCTCGGGCTGGAGAGCAAGATCGGCTCGCTGGTGCCGGGCAAGGAGGCGGACATCGTGATGATCCGCCGCGACGGACTCTCGTTGACCCCGTTGAACAATCCGTACGGCGCCGTCGTGTACTCCGCGCACGCGGGCATGGTCGACACCGTCCTGGTCGCCGGCAAGGTGGTCAAGCGGGACGGGCGCCTCACCGCCCTGGACGTGAACCGGATCCGCGACCTTGCCCTCGAGACGCGCGAGCACCTGCTCGCGGCGGCGGCGGGCGACGCGATCATCGCCGACGCCAAGCTGGGCGGGGACTGGATCCCGGCGACGGCCACGGCCGAGTAGCCGCATGGCAACCGCGGAAGTCGCCAGGCCGGGGCGCTCGTCGCTCCGGTCGTGGCTGGGTCGGCACGGGCAGTTCCTGGCGATCTGGCCCGCCCTCGGCGTGCTGCTGATCGTGAGTCCGCTGCTGGCGCCCGGCAGCCTCTCCCAGGGGTCCATCCTCACCGTGCTCGCCTTCGCCGGAATCCTGGCGATCGCGAGCGCGGGGCAGACCATGGTCATCCAGCAGGGTGGCCTCGATCTCTCGGTACCGGGCGCGATCTCGGTGTCCGCCGTGATCGTGACCAAGTACCCGGCCGGCGACGACGGCCGGGTACTGCTGTGGGTGGTCGTGGCGCTGGTCGTGGGCGGCCTGGTCGGGCTCCTCGCCGGCGTGGTCATCACGTGGTTCCAGGTCACCCCGCTGGTCGCGACGCTCGGCGTCAACGCGCTGCTCTACGCGCTGGTGCTGCAGATGACCCAGGGATCGTCGGCGCTCACGGTCCCGCCGGCGCTGGCGGCGTTCTCGGTCGGCCGCACCTTCGGCATCCCGAATCTGGCCATCGTGGCGGCGGTGCTGCTCGTCTGCGTCGAGTGCGCGATCGTGCTGAGCACGATCGGCCGGCGGTTCGTCGCGGTCGGCACCAATCCGCGCGCCGCTCGGGCCGCCGGGATGCGCGTCACCCGGTACCGCATCGGCACCTACGTGGCGGCCGGGATCGCCTACGCGGCAGCAGGAATCCTGCTCGCCGGCTACCTCGGCACGCCGAACCTGTTCGTCGGCGGCAACTACCTGCTGCCCACCGTCGCCGCGGTCGTTCTCGGTGGGACCTCCCTGCTGGGCGGGGCCGGCAGCGTCGTCGCGACCGCCGGCGGCGCGCTGTTCCTGGTGCAGTTGCAGCAGGTGACCCAGGGGATGGGCGCCTCCGCGGCGGTGCAGAACATCATCACCGCGCTGATCATCGTGATCGGCATGGCCGCTCGGGTCGTGCCGAACCGGTGGCGCGCCTGGAGCCGCCATCGGGCCGAGTTCCGCACTCATGGCCGGGAGGTGCAGGTCTCACCGCACTGACCGGGCGCGGGGCGCCCGCGTCCGGATCACACCAGCACACAAGCGCAATCGATTGCACACAGAAAGGATCGACACCCATGTCGCACACCGGAGTTCGCCGCCGCCGCCTGCAGTGGGTGTCGGTTCTCGCCGTCGCCGGCCTGGCCGTCGTGGCGTGTTCGTCGGGGGACGGCGCGTCGAGCAGCAACACCAGCGCCGCGGGCGGGAGCTCCTCCGCCGCCGCAACGAGCGCGGCGTCGTCGGCCGGCTCGAGCTCGTCCGCCGGCTCGTCCAGTGCCGCAGCCTCGTCGGCGGCCGGCAGCACGAGCGGTTCCGCCGCCGCGGGCGGCGACGAGATCTCCACCATCATCGCGAATGCCGGTAAGTCCGAGGACAACTCGTGGTGCGGCAGCGAGCCGATCACGCTCGGCATCCACGACGGGCTGGGCACCAACGGCTGGTCGAAGTCGTCGATGGCAGCCGTCCGCTCGGAGGCCGCCAAGTGCGACAACGTGACCCAGGTCGTGCAGATCGGGCTGGGCAGCCTGCCGGACTCCATCTCGCAGGTGAACGGCATGGTGGCGCAGGGCATCAATGCGCTCGTGATCATCCCTGACTTCGGCAAGTCCCAGCTCCCCTCGCTGCAGGCCGCCACCGACGCCGGGGTGAAGGTCGTGCCCTGGGCCGCGGATCCGGGCGGCGTCAACGGCGAGGACTTCGTGTCGTACACCGACTACGACACCAAGGCGGCCGGCGCCACCCTCGCTGACTGGATGACCGAGGCGCTCGGCGGCCAGGGCAAGATCGTGTTCCTCGGCGGTCCCGCCGGCAACCCGGTCAGCGTGGCCACGCTGGCCGGCATCAAGGAGTCGTTCGACCAGAACCCGGGCATGGAACTGCTGACCGGCTACACCGACTTCCCGGTCACCGACTGGGACGCGGCGAAGACGCAGCAGGTGATGGCGTCGCTGCTCGCCCAGTACCCCGAGATCGACGGCGTCATCGACGATGCCGACGGCTTCACCTCCTCGGCCGTGATCCGCGCCTACCAGAGCGCGAACAAGCCGCTCGTGCCGCTCGCGACGTTCGAGAACAACTCGCTCGGGTGCCAGTTCCCGGAGGTCAAGGCCGCGAATCCGGAGTTCGAGCTGGCCACCATCTCGACGCGCAACTGGATCGGCCGGATCGCCGCGCGCAAGGCGATCGAGGCGGTCAACGGCGTCGAGAACACCGAGCCGAACATCTACCCGCTACCCCTGTACGAGGACACGCTGGCCGGCCAGACGCCCAACTGCGACCCGTCGCTGCCGGACGACGCATACCTCTCGGCCCAGCTGACGCCGGACGAGCTGACGCAGTACGGCAACGCGAACTCCTAGGCGGCACCTCCGACGGCCGGCGGCGAGGCAGCCGGCCTGCGGCGGCAGTCGCACCAGCCCGTGGTCGGGCGTCCGCGCACCGGTGACCAACCGGACACGGGCGCCCGGCGGCGGCAGACCGAGCAAGCCCGCACCGAGCAAGCCCGCACCGAGCACACCCGCACCGAACAGGCCGCACCGAACAGCCCGGACGGGACGGGCCAGGACAGAACGGGAGAGGGACCGAGCGATGACCGGCGATGTCGTGCTGCAGCTCAGCGACGTCATCAAGACGTTCCCGGGCGTGCGCGCGCTGACGTCGGTCTCCCTGACCGTGCTCCGCGGCGAGGTGCATGCGCTGCTGGGCGAGAACGGCGCCGGCAAGTCCACTCTGATCGCCGTGGCGGCCGGTGCCCTGCCCGCCGACTCGGGAACGGTCGTGGTCGACGGGGTCGCGCTGGACGGCGCCGATCCGCGCGCGGCCCAGCTCGCCGGCATCGCGGTGGTCTACCAGCACACGTCGGTGCTCGACGACCTCACCGTCGCGGAGAACCTGCAGTACGCGGTGCCGGCCCGGATGCGCACCGGGGCGCGCGACACGGCGAGCTGGGTCGAGGAGCAGCTGGCGCGCTGCGGGATCACCTACGACCCCGCCACCCGCGTCGAGAACCTGAGCGCCGCGCAGCGCCAGCAGCTCGAGATCGCCAAGGCGCTCGCGTCCTCGCCGAAGGTGCTCGTGCTGGACGAGCCGACCGAGGCGCTCACCGAGCGGGAGAGCGAGGACCTGTTCCGGCAGATCACCCGGATCAAGGCCGAAGGCACCGCGGTGGTGTACATCTCGCATCGGCTGCCGGAGGTCAAGCGGATCGCCGACCGGCTCACGGTGCTGCGCGACGGGCAGGTGCGCGGCACCTTCGAGGCCGCGACCGTGTCCGAGCGGGAGATCCTCGACCTGATCATCGGCCGGCCGATCGACCAGACCTTCCCGGACAAGGCGACGGGACTGGCCGAGGCCGCCACGGTGCTGACCGTGCGCGGCCTGCGCGGCGTCGGTATCCACGACGTCGACCTGGACGTGGCGGCCGGCGAGATCGTCGGCCTCGCCGGCGTCGAGGGCAACGGTCAGCGCGCCTTCCTGCGGGCACTGGCCGGGTTCGGCGACACCGGCGGCGACGTTCGGGTGCACGATCGGGCGGCCGACATCAGCGATCCCGCTGCCGCCCAGCATTCCGGCATCGTCTACCTGCCCGGCGATCGGCAGACCGAGGGCCTGTTCAAGGGCCAGTCGGTGCGGATGAACACGTCGGCCCGGGTGCTCGACCGGATCTCCCGCGCCGGGTTCATCTCGGGGCGCCGCGAGCGCGAGCTCGTCGACGGGGAGATCACCCGGCTCGCGATCAAGACGCCGTCGCGGGAGACCGACGTCGGCAAGCTCTCCGGCGGCAATGCGCAGAAGGTCCTGTTCGCACGGTCTCTCGCCCGCTCACCGGCGGTGTTGCTGGCGGACGAGCCGACCCGCGGGGTGGACGCCGGGGCCCGGCTCGAGCTGTACCGGATCCTGCGCGAGGCCGCGGCGGACGGCAGCGCGGTGGTCGTCCTGTCCTCGGACGCCATCGAGCTGCAGGGCCTCGCCGATCGCGTCCTGGTCTTCTCCCGCGGCGAGGTCGTGCAGACGCTCACCGGTGACGAGATCACCGAGAACGCGATCACCACGGCCGCTCTCACCGCCGACAAGCGGCGCTCGGGCGGGCCGGAGGGCGGCCCGACCCGGACCCGCGAGCGCCTGCGCCGCTTCCTGGCCGGCGACTACGCGCCCGGGGTGATCCTCGCGGTGCTCATCCTGCTGCTGGGCATCGTGACCACCGCATACACGCCGCTCTTCCTGGGCGAGCGCAATCTGACCAGCATGTTGTTCCTGGCGACCGCGCTGGCGTTCACCAGCCTGGGGCAGCTGATCGTGTTGCTGACGGCGGGCGTCGACCTGGCGGTCGGCCCGATGATGGGCCTGACGGTCGTGCTCTTCTCGTTCTTCGCAGGGCAGGACCAGAGCGCCGGTCAGCTGGTGACCGGGGTCCTCGTCGTGCTGGGCGCGGCGGTGCTGGTCGGCCTGGTGAACGGCGCGCTGATCAGGTTCGTCGGGCTCACGCCCGTGATCACCACCGTGGCCATGTCCATCGCCCTGCTCGGCGTCGCGCTCCTGCTTCGCCCGACTCCGGACGGCTACCTCCGGCGCGAGGTGACGAGCGCCTTCAAGACCGCATTCGGCCCGATCCCGGTGGTGTTCATCGTGGCCGTGCTCACCGCGGTGCTGATGGAGATCATCCTGCGCCGCAGTCGGTTCGGCATCGGCATCCGTGCGGTCGGCTCGAACGAGGACACCGCGCACCGGCTCGGCGCCCGGAGCACCCTCCTGATCATCTCCGCCTACGTGCTGTGCGCGGTGTTCGCCGCGCTCGGTGGGCTCGTGCTCGCCGCGCAGGTCGCCGTCGGCGACTCGTCGGTCGGGACCAACTACACGCTCACGGCCATTTCGGCCGTGGTGCTCGGCGGAGCGAGCATCTTCGGCGGGCGCGGATCGTTCGTCAGCGCGCTGGCCGGGGTGATCCTGATCCAGGAGATCAGCTCGGCGATCGGCTTCCTCGGCCTCGGCCCGGCCTGGCAGTACGCCCTGCCCGGCATCCTGATCCTGCTCGCGGCGGCGCTGTATTCGCGCTCGCGCTCCGTGGAGGCCCGGCGCGGCGGCGGACGACGGTTCCGCCGCGGCCGGCTCGCGACGGGCAGTCCCGCCCAGCAGCCGGCGACGGCCGGCGAGGTCGCCGCCGAGTCGCCGCGATGATCCGACATCGATTGCCGGACGGGGAATCCCGCCGTTTGCCGAAGCCCTGCGGGGCGTGATCGCGGCCGCCGGGGGTGGACGATGCGGGTGTCGGTGTGAGACAGTGAGCGGCAGCGGTGCAATCGATTGCACAGCGGTGCGACGACGACGGGAAGGTGAGCGGAGATCGACGGCCGGAGGATCGCGGTACTGGGCGCCGGCGCGAACGGCGCCTCGGTCGGGGCCGACCTGACCAGGGCCGGGATGGACGTCACGCTGATCGAGCAGTGGCCGGCCCACGTCGACGCGATGCGCGGGCGGGGTATCCGGATCGAGATGCCCGACGAGACGCTGCAGGTGCCCGTGCGCGCGCATCACCTCTGCGAGGTCGCGACCTTCACCGAGCCGTTCGACATCGTGCTGCTGCTGATGAAGGCGTACGACACCCGTTGGGCCTGCGAGCTGATCAAGCCGCACCTGGCGACGGACGGCCTCGTGGTGGGCGTACAGAACGGGATGACCGTCGACACCATCGCGGACGTCGTGGGGCCGGAGCGGACCATGGGCTGCGTCATCGAGATCTCCTCGATGATGTTCGACCCCGGCGTGGTGGAGCGGCACTCGCCGCACGCGCGGTCCTGGTTCGCCGTCGGCGCGATCGACGATCGGGCCGCCGGCCGGGAGTCCGAGATCGCTGACCTGCTGCGCCTGGTCGGCGCCGTCGAGGTGGTGTCGGACATCCGTGCGGCGAAGTGGATGAAGCTCGTCAGCAACGCGACCACGCTGGTGACGACGGCGATCCTCGGCGCACCCATGCTGGAGGCGGTGGCCATGCCGGGCATGCGGGACTTCATGCTCAGGTCCGGCCAGGAGGCGCTCGACGCCGGCCGTGCCATGGGCCACCCGGTGCTGCCCATCTTCGGGCTCGCCGCGGCCGATCTTGCCGATGAGAAGACCATCGTCGAAACACTTCTCGATACGCTGCTGGCCGGCTTCGTGCTCTCGACGACGAAGACCACGATCCTGCAGGACTGGATGAAGGGCCGGCACAGCGAGGTCGACGACCTCAACGGGCTGGTGGCGCGGGAGCTGCGCGGGTTGGGCAGGCCGGCGCCGGCGAATGCGGCCGTGGTGCAGCTGGCCCACGAGATCGAGAGGCACATTCGGCAACCGGGCCCGGACAACCTGACACCGCTGCTGGAGCTGGCGGCCGCACCGGGGACGCAGGCACCGATCGAGAGGACGTTCGCATGATCCGGCACATCGTCGCTTTCCGGCTCGCGGGCGCAGCCGGCGAGGAGCGCGCAGCGGCGGCGCGCGAGCTCACGTCGCAGCTGGAATCGCTCGTCGGGGTGGTGCCGACGCTGCGGCACCTGGAGGTCGGGACCGACTTCGGCACCGTCGAGAACCACTGGCATGCGGTGCTGGTCACCGAGTTCGACTCGGTCGAGGACCTCGACGCCTACCAGGCGCACCCGGAGCACCGGGCGGTCGTCGGGCGCATCGACCCGCTCGTCGCCGATCGCGCCGTGGTCGACTACGGATGAGCCCGCGGACCGGTCAGCACGGGTGGCCGCCGCCGCGCCGACACGGAAGAGAGAGCGAATCGACATGACACGCATCGCCGTCCTGGGCACGGGCGCCAACGGCGCCGCCATCGGTGCGGATCTCACCAGGGCCGGCCTCGACGTGACGTTCGTCGAGCAATGGCCCGCGCACGTCGAGGCCATGCGCGCCAACGGCCTGCGGGTCGAGATGCCCGACGAGACGGTGACCACCGAGGTGCGCGCCATCCACCTGTGCGAGGTCGCCGAGCTGCGCCACTCGTTCGACGTGGTGCTGGTGCTCATGAAGGCCTACGACACCCGGTGGGCGTGTGAGCTGATCAAGCCGTACGTCGCGGCGGACGGCCTGGTCGTGGGCGTGCAGAACGGCATGACGATCCACACCATCGCCGACGTGATGGGTGCGGACCGGGCTCTCGGCGCTGTGCTCGAGGTGTCCTCGGCGATGTACCACCCGGGCATCGTGGAGCGGCACACGCCGCCGTCCGGCTCCTGGTTCACCGTCGGCGGCATCGACCCGTCGACGCTCGGCCGCGAGTGGGAGGTCGTCGACCTGCTCAAGCACGCCGGAACGGTCGAGGTCGCCGACGACATCGTCTCGTCGAAGTGGATGAAGCTCGTGGTGAACTGCGCCGAGCTGGTGACCACGGCGATCGTGAACATGCCGATGAAGGAGGCCTACGGAATCCCGGAGATGCGCGACTTCATGCTCGCGGTCGGCCGCGAGGCCATGCGAACCGCCGTGGCGCTGGGAAATCGCGTGGTGCCGATCTTCGGGCTGACCGACATCGACCCGAACGACCCGGACCGGGCGCTGGAGCAGATGGTCGGCGCGGTGTTCGGCCACTTCTCGCTGCCCACCACGAAGACCACGGTGCTGCACGACTGGATGAAGGGCCGGCACAGCGAGGTGGACGAGCTGAACGGGGCCATCGTGCGGGGTGCCGCGGAGCTCGGCACCGAGGCGCCGGCCAACGCCAGGGTGGTCGAGATCGCGCACCGCGTCGAGCGCGGGGACTTCCCGTACGACCGGGCCAACCTGGACATGCTGCTCACCGGCGCTGGCCTGTGACGGCGGGACGGAACCAGCGGGGGCCGGCGGCGCGCTGACCCTGCGCGCCCGTCGGGTTGTGAGAGGGTCGCCGGGTGACTCGCCTGCGCAGCGGCACGCCGGGTCCGCGGGTGCGGCTCGTCGCGAGGACCGAGTTCCTGCCGCCGGACGACGTGCCGTGGACCACCGACGCCGACGGGGGCGAGGCGCTGGCCGAGTTCGCCGGCCGCGCCTGCTATCAGTCCTGGGACAAGCCCGTCCCCGCGACGTCCACCAATGCCGGCTATCTGGACCACATCCTGCACGTGGGCCACCTGTCCGTGCTGGAGCACAGCACCGCGACGTTCTATCTCACCGGGCTGTCCCGATCGGTGACGCACGAGCTCATCCGGCACCGGCACTTCTCGTATTCGCAGCTGTCCCAGCGCTACCTGCCGCCCGACGGCCCGCAGGTGGTGGAGCCGGCAGCGATCGCCGACGATCCGGAGCTGCACGCGACATTCCAGCGGGCGGTAGACGTCTCATCCGCGGCGTACGCCGAGCTGCTCGCCGCGCTGGAGCTCCGCGCGGCGTCCGCGCCCGACGGCACGCTCGCCCGCAAGCAGGCTCGGCAGGCCGCGCGCGCCGTCCTGCCCACGTCGGTCGCGACGGCCATCGTCGTCACGGGCAACTACCGGGCCTGGCGGCACTTCATCGGGATGCGGGCGACGGAGGCCGCCGACGTGGAGATCCGCGGGCTGGCCATCGCTATCCTCGAACAGCTCCAGCAGCTGGCGCCCCGGGTGTTCGCGGACTTCCGGATCAGCCGGCTGCCGGACGGCACGTCCGTGGCGGCGTCGCCGCTGGTCGGGGAGGGGTAGGGGCAGGATGACACGACGCCCGGCGATGGCGCGTACGCGTCGGACGACGAGCGCGGTTGCCGCGATCCTGGCGGCGACGGCGCTCGTGTCCTGCTCCTCGGGGGACTCCGGCGGGCAATCCGCGGAATCCGCCCCGGCGTCGAGCGGCGCCCCGGTCGTCGCCGACACCCGCCCGTCCGGTCCGCACGAGAGCATGGACCACTCGACGGTCGTCGTCCGTGGCGTCGTCGGTGGTGTCGACGGCGGTGTCGACGCAGGCTGCGCCGCCCAGCAGCGCACCGGCACCGGTGCCGACGGCGGCGCCGGCCGGCCCGCCCGCCCCGTCGCCCGCCGTGGACGTGCTGCCGGGCATGCCGCCCGTGCCGGACCCGGCGAACATCTACTCAGAGGCCGGCGCGAACATGCTCGGCGACGTCGCCCTGCGGTCGAAGGCGTACGCCTACGTGCCGCATTCGAAGTCGGGTGACGTCTACGTCATCGACCAGGCGACATTTCAGGTGGTGAACCGCTTTTCCGTGGGCGTCGAGGTGCAGCACGTGGTGCCCTCGTACGACATGAGTTCGCTCTACGCCACCGACGACCTCGGAAACGTGGTGCGGCGCATCGACCCGTTCACCGGAGCGCCGGGGGACACGATCCCCGTCTTCGACCCGTACAACATGTACTTCACTCCCGACGGCAGGTACGCGATCTCGGTCGCCGAGGCCTACCGGACGCTCGTCTGGTACGACCCGGCGACGTGGCAGGAGATCGACCGCGTCCGCTACCCGGATTGCAAGGGCATCGACCACGGCGACTTCACGCCCGACGGCAGGATCGCGGTGTTCAGCTGCGAGTTCGACGGCCGCGTCGTGGTCATCGACATGGAGACCCGCCAGTTGATCCGGGTGGTCGACATGCCCACGCGCAACTACACGATGGGCCCGCAGGACCTGCGGATCGCGCCGGACGGGTCGCGGTTCTACATCGCCGACTCCGATTCCGACGGCGTCTGGGTGCTGGACAAGGACCTGCAGACCGTCACCCAGCACATCCCCACCGGCGACGGCGCGCACGGCCTGTACTTCAGCCGAGATGCCAAGCAGCTCTACGTGACCAACCGGCACGAGGGCTCCATCAGCGTGCTCGACGCGTACACCGGCGCGCCCGTCACGAAGTGGCGGATCCCGGGCGGTGCGAGCCCGGACATGGGCAACGTCAGCGCGGACGGGACGCAGCTCTGGCTGTCGGGCAGGTACCACGGCGAGGTCTACGTCCTGAGCACCGCGGACGGCGGCCTGCTCGCGCGGATCCCGGTCGGTGACAGCCCGCACGGGCTCGCGCTGATGCCGCAGCCCGGCCGCTACTCCACGGGTCACACCGGCGTCACCCGCTGACGCGCCGGGCCGGCGTCACGAGTCGTCGGGCCGGCCGCGGACTCAGAGCACGTGGAAGTCGGTGACCTCGAACGGCCGCCCCTGCTGGCAGGTGGTCATCAGGTCGGGGTTGAACGACCCGGTGACCTCGATCCGCGTGCCCTCCTGCACGCCGCGGATGTCGAAGTCCACCAGGTTGGCGAGCACCTGGCCGTCGCCGTCGACCAGGATCACGCAGCCGGACTCGACTCCGGACTGGAGCGCGCCCTGCAGCGTCTCGGTCGCTCCGGGCTTGCCCGTGGCGGAGCCCGACGGGGACCCGCTTCCCGGCTGTGTCGACATGGGCGTCTGCTCCTGTGATGTCGTCATTGTGGACGGATTTGTCGGCTCCCCGCCGCCGCAACCGCTGACCACGCCGCCGATCAGAACCGCCGCGAACACGACCGGGAGAAGGAAATCGTGCGGTTTGCGGATGATTCTTGGTTCAACCATGGCGTCTCCGGTTACTCAGGGCTAGCGTTCCTGCACGTTCGGTCAACTTTGCTGGCGGCTCGGGTCGAGCCTGCCAGTCCGCGGGGAAGGCGGCTCGGATGAGTCGGTCGGGAATCAGGTCGATGGGTGGCTCCTCCGGTCGGTCGGCGCACCGGTCATGGACGAGGACGCAGCGGCGCGGCGGTCTGGTTGCAGCCGCCGTCGTCGCGCTGCTGGTCCTCGGACAGCAGCCGGCGACAGCGGCGCCCGAGGAGCCCGTGGTGGCTCCGGCGGCGGAGGCCGCCGCGGCTGATCCGCCCGCCGAGTCGCCGGGCGACGCCGGGGCCGTCATCCCCGGGCGGTACATCGTCACCATGACCAAGGCGCCGGTCGCGACGTACGAGGGCGGCGAGGCGGGCATCCCGGCCACCAGGCCGGACACCGGCGAGACGCTGGACGCGGACAGCGCGCCGGCCCAGGAGTACGCCCGGGTGCTGGAGTCGGAGCAACAGGCGGTGGCAGCGTCGGTCGGGGCGACCGTCAGCGACAGCTATTCCGTTGCCCTGAACGGGTTCTCGGCCGCCCTGTCACCGGAGCAGGCGCAGGCGCTCGAGGCGCGCCCCGACGTGCTGTCCGTCGCCAAGGACACGATCCGAACCACGACCGCGTACGACGAGCGCAATCCCGTCGACTTCCTGCGCCTGTCCGACAACCCGGACACGCAGGCCCTCGACGGCCTGTGGAACACCGCGTTCGGGGGCCCGGACAACGCCGGCAAGGGCGTGGTGATCGGCGTGATCGACAGCGGCATCCGCCCGGAGAGTCTCTCTGTCGACGGACCCGACCTCGGTAGCGCACCCGACCCGGCGAATCCGAATCTCGCGTACCTGAGTGGCTCGACGATCGTGATGAAGAAGGTCAACGGCGGCACGTTCCGGGGAACGTGCCAGACGGGCGAATCGTTCGCCGCCACCGCCTGCTCGACCAAGCTGGTCGGGGCACGGTACTTCGCGAACAACCGGCCGGCCAGCACCCTGCCCACCGATTACGCGTCGCCGCTGGACCGCCACGGACACGGCACGCATGTGGCGTCGACGGCCGCCGGCAACGATGGCGTGCAGGCGACGATCGGATCCCGGAACTTCGGCGCGATCTCCGGTGTCGCCCCCGGTGCGGTGATCTCGGTCTACAAGGCCCTGTGGAACACCCCGACCGGCACCGCAATCGGCTCCTCGTCGGACATCGTCGCCGCGATCAACAGGGCCGTCACGGACGGCGTCGACGTGTTGAACCTGTCAATCGGCGGCGGCGGCGAGTCGCCGGTCTACGATCCGATCGAGCTGGCGATGCTCTCCGCCGCGTCGGCCGGCATCTTCCTGGCGGTCTCGGCCGGCAACGACGGCCCCGGCGCTTCCACCTTCGACCACCCGTCGCCATGGGTGACGACGGTCGCCGCCAGCACCGTGGCGCCCTACGAGGGCACGGTGGTGCTGGGCAACAACGGTGCCCGCTACGCCGGGTCCAGCACCACCGTGACGGCGAACGTGGGGCCGCACCCGCTGATCCACGCCCAGACCGCCGTCGCGGAGGGCAAGACGGCCGCCGACGCGGCGCTCTGCGGGCCCGGCACGCTCAACTCCACCGTGAAGGACAAGCTGGTCGTGTGCGACCGCGGCACCTACGACCGGGTGGCGAAGTCGGCCGAGGTGTCGCGCGCCGGCGGCGTCGGCATGGTGCTGGTCAACCTCACCGACAACTCCGTCGACGGCGACATCCACAGCGTGCCGACCGTGCACGTCAACGTCCCGGGCGGCCCCGCGATCAAGGCGTACGCGCTCACCGCCGGCGCCACCGCGACGCTGGTCCCCGGCAACACCTCGGGCTCTCAGACCCCGTACCCGCAGATCGCCGGTTTCTCCTCGCGCGGCCCGTCGACGACGACCGGCGGCGACATCCTGAAGCCGGACATCGCCGCGCCGGGCGTGAACGTGCTGGCCGCGATCTCGCCGGACCGCCTCGGCGCCGGGCGGGCATTCGACTTCCTGTCCGGGACGTCGATGGCCTCGCCGCACGTGGCCGGCCTGGCCGCCCTGTTCAAGACGAAGTACCCCACGTGGTCGCCGATGGCCATCAAGTCCGCGCTGATGACCACCGCCTACAACCTCAAGGGTGCCGACGGTGCATCCGCCGCCGATCCGTTCGCGCAGGGAGCGGGCCACGTCGATCCCTCGCGCATGTTCAACCCGGCCCTCGTCTACGACGCCTCCGACGACGACTGGCTCGGCGTCCTCGAGGGCCTCGGCGTCGACACGGGCATCGACGTCGACCCGATCGACCCGAGCGACTACAACCAGGCCTCCATGGCCGCCGGCGACGTGCTCGTCTCCCAGACGGTCACCCGCGAGGTCACCGCCCTCACGCCCGGCCTGTACCGGGCCACGGCGAACGTTCCCGGCTTCCGCGCGGTCGTGACGCCGTCGATCCTGAGCTTCACCGCGCCCGGTCAGACCCAGACGTTCCGCGTCACTCTGACCAGGACCAACGCGGCCTTCGGATCGTTCGCCACCGGATTCCTCACCTGGAACGGCGCCAACACCACGGTGCGGAGCCCGATCGCGGTGCGTCCGTCTCAGCTGGCCGCTTCGGCCGCCCGGGTCGAGGGCGATTCCCAGGCGGGTCAGTTCACCGCAAGCTGGCAGGTGACAGCGGGCTTCACCGGCCAACTGCCCCTCACGGTCAGCGGACTGACGCCCGGCGTTGACCAGCGGGGTGAGGTCACGAAGACCACGACGCAGGACTTCCCCATCGACGTCCCGGCCGGGACCACGATCATGAGAGTGGCGACCTCGGTGCAGCCGGGCACGAACGCCGACATCGACCTGTACCTCTACCAGGGCTCCACGTTGATCGCGGTCTCCGCGGGCGAGACGGCCGACGAGGCCATCGAACTGGCCGGCCCACCCGCCGGCGCCTATCGGGCGCAGGTGCGAGGTTACGCGGACGTTCCGGGGACGAGCTCAACGGAGTACACGTTCCGCTCCTTCCTGGTGCCCAGCGGCCCACCGGCGTTCAACTTCGCGGCGAATCCGGCCAATGCCTCGGTCACCCCCGGTCAGGTGGTGACGGTGACCGCGTCCGCGAGCGGCCTGAGTGAGGGGCAGCAGTACCTCGGGCGGGTCACCTATCCGAACAACGCCGGCACCACGGTCCTGGTGAACTGACGCGCACGTACGGTCGAGGCATGTCCCTCGCCAAGACCGAACGCGCCGCGCTCGCCGACCTGTTCATCGAGCTCGGGCCCGACCAGCCGACCCTCTGCGAGGGCTGGCAGACCAGGGACCTGCTCGTTCACCTGCTGGTGCGCGAGCGGAGCCCGCTGGGCGCGATCGGCACCCGGGTGTCGGCGCTGCACGGCTTCACCGACAAGGCCGCGGCCGACTACGCCCGGGAGCCGTGGCCGGAGCTGATCGAGCTCTATCGGTCGGGAGCGCCGGCGTGGAACCCGGCGGGGTGGGGCAAGCTCGACGAGCTGACGAACAACGGCGAGATGTTCATCCACCACGAGGACGCCCGGCGCGGGCAGCCGGACTGGGCGCCCCGCACGCTCGACGCCGCGTCCACCGAGGTGCTCGAGGACATGGTCGACTCGGCGCTGTCGAGGTTGGCACTGCGGCGTGCCTCCGTCGGCGTCATCGCCGAGATGCCCGGGCGGACGGTCACCCTCAAGAAGGCGCCCGACGGGCGCGGCACCGTGACGCTCGTCGGCGAGCCGGGGGAGATCGTCCTGTGGGTGTCCGGGCGGGATGCCTCGCTGGTCGAGCTGCGGGGCGACGACGATTCCGTCGCCGCGTTGCGGGACGTCCGGCGCGGCGCCTGAGCCGCGCGGCGCGTTCCGCCCGCCGGGTCGTCGCGGGCGCGAGTGCCGCGGGCCGGTAGGTTTTGCGGCATGACGACGCTGAGCGCAGGCCCGTCGGGCCAGAACGGTCGGCCGTTCGGCACGGTGCTGGCGGCCATGGTCACCCCGTTCACCGCCACCGGAGAGCTCGACGACCGCGCCGTCGGCCAGCTCGCCGAGCGGCTGGTGGATGCCGGCAACGACGGCCTGGTGGTCAACGGCACCACGGGCGAGTCGCCGACCACCACGGACGAGGAGAAGGAACGCGTCATCCGGGCGGCCGTCGAGGCGGTCGGCCGGCGCGCCACCGTGGTGGCCGGTGTCGGCACGTACGACACCGCGCACTCCGTGAGGCTCGCAAAGGCGGCCGAGAAGGCCGGTGCGCACGGTGCTCTCGTCGTCACGCCCTACTACTCGCGCCCGCAGCAGGACGGCCTGCTCGCGCACTTCGCGGCCGTCGCGGACGCCACCGACCTGCCGGTGATGCTCTACGACATACCCCCGCGCTCGGTCGTGGCGATCGAGCCGGAGACGCTGCTGCGGCTCGCCGAGCACCCGAGGATCACGGCGGTGAAGGACGCGAAGGGCGACCTCTACGCCGGGTCGAGAGTGCTCGCCGGGTCCGACCTCGCCTACTACTCGGGGGACGACCCGCTGACCCTGCCCTGGATGGCGGTGGGCGGCGTCGGGGTGGTCAGCATCATCTCGCACGTCGTCGGCCCGCACGTGAGGGCCATGGTGGACGCCGCCGGCAGCGGCGACTTCGCCACCGCGCGGAAGCTCCACGAGCTGCTGATGCCGGCGCACCGCGCGATGACCCGCACCGGCGGCGGCGCCGGGCTGGTGTTCGCCAAGGCGGCGCTGCGGCTGCAGGGGTTCGGGGTCGGCGATCCCCGGCTCCCGCAGATCCCGGCCACGCACGCGCAGACCGACCTGATCGCCCGGGACCTGGATGAGATCGGGCCGTTGCGGTGAGCCCGGGGCCGGGTGAGCGCACGGCTGCCGCGGTCGTCGCGCCCGACCCGCCGCCGCGACTGGCCCGCGGTGCGCTGCGCGTCGTGGCGCTGGGCGGGATCGGCGAGATCGGCCGCAACATGACGGTCTACGAGTTCGACGACCGGCTGCTGGTCGTTGACTGCGGGGTGCTGTTCCCGGAGGACGGCCAGCCGGGTGTCGACCTGATCCTGCCCGATCTCCGGCTCGTCGAGGACCGGCTCGACGACATCGAGGCCGTCGTGATCACCCACGGCCACGAGGACCACATCGGCGCGCTGCCCTGGCTGCTGCGCCTGCGGCCCGACCTGCCGGTGATCGGTGCCCGGTTCTCGCTCGCGCTCATCGCCTCCAAATGCAAGGAGCACCGGATCAATCCGCAGCTGCAGGTGGTGGCCGAGGGCGACCGCCGCCGTCTCGGCCCGTGGGATCTGCAGTTCTACGCCGTCAACCACTCCATCCCGGACGCGCTGGCGGTGGCGATCCGGACACCCGCCGGCACCGTCCTGCACACCGGCGACATCAAGCTCGACCAGTTGCCGCTGGACGGCCGGCTCACCGACCTCGGCGGGTTCGCCACGCTGGGTGCGGAGGGCGTCGACCTGTTCTGCGTCGACTCGACCAACGCCGAGGTGCCCGGGTTCGTCGCGCCGGAGCGGGAGATCGGCCCGGTTCTCGACGCGTGGATCGGCTCGGCCACGCAGCGGGTGATCGTGGCGTCCTTCGCCTCGCACGTGCACCGGGTGCAGCAGATGCTGGATTCGGCGGCCGCCCACGGGCGCAAGGTGGCCTTCGTCGGCCGATCCATGGTGCGCAACATGCAGATCGCGCAGGACCTCGGGCTGCTGTTCGTGCCCGACGGCCTCGTCCGGTCGCTGGACAAGGTGCTCGACCTGCCGCCCCAGCAGGTGCTGCTGATCTCCACCGGCTCCCAGGGCGAGCCCCTGTCCGCGCTGTCCCGGATGTCACGCGGCGAGCACCGGCAGGTGAACCTGGTCTCCGGCGACACCGTGATTCTCGCGTCGTCGATGATTCCGGGCAACGAGACCAGCGTGTTCACCGTGATCAACGAGCTGTCCCGGATCGGCGTCACCGTCGTGCACCAGGGCGTCGCCAAGGTCCACGTGTCCGGCCACGCATCGGCGGGCGAGCTGCTGTTCCTCTACAACGCGGTCAGGCCGCGGAACGTCATCCCCGTGCACGGCGAGTGGCGGCACCTCCGCGCGCAGGCGAAACTCGCGGTGGCGACCGGAGTTCCGGAGCACCGGGTGGTGCTGGCGCCGAACGGCACGGTCGTCGACCTGGCCGGCGGGGTCGCCGAGGTCAGCGGCCACGTCGAGGTCGGCATGGTGTACGTCGACGGCAACGCGGTGGGCGACGTGGGGGACACCACGCTGTCCGACCGGCTGATCCTCGGTGTCGGCGGCTTCATCGCGATCACCGTGGCGATCGACGCGTCGACGGGCCGCGCGGTCGCCTCGCCGACGATCTCCGGCCGCGGCTTCTCCGACGATCCCAAGGCGCTCGACGCGGTGGTGCCGCTCGTGGAGGCGGAGCTCGCGATGATGGAGGCGGACGGCGTCACGGATCCGCACCGGGTGGCCCAGGCCGTGCGCCGGGTGGTCGGCCGCTGGGTCGCCGACACCTACCGCCGCCGGCCGATGATCGTGCCGACCGTGCTGGCGGTGTGACGGCGTGCCGGAGGCGACCGCGGATCGGCGGATCCTGCACATCGCGCTCGTCGACGACTGGACCGCGGCGGAGCTCGTCGGTCACTACGACACGTCCACCATCGGCCGGACGCTGGCCGAGGAGGGCTTTCTCCACTGCAGCTTTCCGAGCCAGGTCGACGGCGTGTTCACCCGCTACTACGCAGACGTCCGAGAACCGCTGTGCCTGTTGACGATCGACCCGGACCTGCTGGACGTGCCGCTGGTCGTCGAGGACGTGTTCGACGCGGGCGAGGAGTTCCCGCACATCTACGGCCCGCTGCCCGTGCGCGCGGTCGTCGAGGTGCGCCCGCTCTGACGCGGCCCCGCGCGGCCCGCCAAGCTTTCTGTGCAGAACCTGTGCGAGAAGCTGCCGCACGAAACGAGTCTCGCGGCGTAGCCTGATCGGGTCGGGCAACGCCCGCCGCGCCGGAGCCGTTCCGCCATCGAGGTCGGTGCCGGGCGACGGCCGATGTCCACGCCACAGCCGGGAATCGCCATGACACTCGCCCACCGCCACGGTGATCATTTCGTGCGCCGTCGCGGCCGGCTGGCGGCCGTGCTGATCGCCGGCTCGGTCGTGCTGGTCGCGTCGCCGTGGGCGGGACCGGCGTCCTGCTCGGCGGAGGCGTCGGCCGAGCGTGCGGCATCGGCCCCGCCCGCCATCTCGGCCGGCGCGGAGGAACCCCCGCCCGCCGTGCGCGGGCCAGCGGCCGGCGTGGCGGCGCCCGCGCCGACCCCGGACGCTGCTCCCGGCGCACCGCCCGATCCCGCCACGCTGCAGCGCGGGCTCGACGCGAGCGCCGCAGCAGCGGCCGCGCTGGACGTGGAGCAGGGCGCGGCCGTCATCGACCGGATGACGGGGCAGCTCGTCGCCGGCGTGAACGGTGACACCACCATGAACTCGGAGTCGCTGACGAAGCTCTTCACCGCCGCGTACTACCTCGTCGAGACGGGCGGCGCCCCGGGCGCCGCCCTCGCGTCGGACCTGCGAGCGCTCATCGTCGAGTCCGACAACGGCATCCAGATGGATCTGTGGCGGCCCGACATCGTCTCGACGATGGCCGCCCGCTATCAGCTGCCGAACAGCGCCGGCAGCGCCGCGGCGAGCTCCGAGACCTGGGGGTCCGACCAGGTCACCGCGAACGACCTGGCCCGGTTCCTCTTCGCGGCGTCCCGCGATCCCGCCGTGGGTCCCCTGCTGATGGCGTGGATGGCCGGCACGGCGCCGATCGGCGGAGACGGGTTCGACCAGTCCTTCGGGTTCAACGCACTGACCGGCGACCACGGGTCCAAGCAGGGCTGGAGCGACCCGGGCTGGTCGCCGGCCAACCTGCACTCGGTCGGCTGGACCGATCGCTACGTCGGCGCGGTCCTGCAGACGTCGCCGACCGCGACCTACGCGGCGATGCGCGCCACGTCCACGGCGACCGTGACGCTGATCGCCGGCGCCGGGTAGCGCCCGGGGCAGAAGGGGAACACAGAGGAGGACAAGGCCCGGCGGTCGCGCCGGGCGCCGAGATGCCCGCCGCGGCGTCGACCGGAGGGATTGCCATGTCCGCCACCTACCAGGTCGGGTACTTCGTCGGGAGTCTGTCGTCGACGTCCATCAACCGGGTGCTGTCCCGCGCGCTCATCGCGCTCGCGCCGGACGATCTCGAGTTCACCGAGATTCCCATCGGCAACCTGCAGCTGTACAGCCCGGACTTCGATTCCGACTATCCCCCGGAGGCGACGGCGCTCAAGGCGGCGATCGAGGGGGTGGACGCGGTTCTCTTCGTGAGCCCGGAGTACAACCGATCCATCCCCGGTGCGCTCAAGAACGCCATCGACTGGGCCTCGCGCCCGTGAGGCCAGAATTCGTTCAACCACATACCGGCTGCGGTCATCGGCGCGTCCATCGGGCAGATCGGCACCGCCGTCGGCCAGCAGAGCCTGCGCGCCGTGCTGAGCTTCTGCAACGCGCGGCAGATGACGTCGCCCGAGGCGTACATCCGGTTCAGTCACGAGGTCTTCCACGACGACGGCGAGGTGACCGACGAGTCGACCCGCGAGTTCCTCCGGGGTTCCTGGCGGAATTCCGCGACCACCTGGTCCGCGTGCTGACCGTGCTGCCGCGGTAGGGGACCGTCCGGCCGGCTCGGTGCCCGGAATCGGAAACGCCCGGAGTCGAGTCCGCCGCGGACACCGGCCGCCCCCGCACCGCACAACGCGACCCCGGCCACGCGACGACAAACGATGTGACGACAAACAATGTGACGACGGCAATGCAACGACATCACGTGCGACGACATCACATGCGACGACAGCCATGCGACGACAGCACATGCGACGACAGCACATGCGACGACACCGTGACGCCGTCCGCGCACCGTCCGAGGGCGGCTGTGAGGTCTTCACAATGACGGCGTAACGCCGCGCGGCGCCGATCGAAACATCGATTTCCGACACTGGCCGCGTGACCGCCGCACCCGTCGGGCCGGCCGCCCGCCGGGCGCCGACCGCGACCCACTGCCCGTACTGCTCGCTGCAGTGCGGGATCAGCATGGTCGCCGGCGACCGCCCGGCCACCCTCCAGCCGCTGGACTTTCCGACGAACCGCGGCGGCCTCTGCTCGAAGGGCTGGACGGCCGCCGAGCTGCTCGACCACCCCGACCGGCTGTTGGCCCCGCTGCTGCGGACGGTGCCCGGCGACCGCACCAGCCCGCTGCGGCCGGCCGGCTGGGACGAGGCGCTCGACGTGGTCGCCGCCGGGATCCGCCGCGCCCAGCGTGCGCACGGGCCGGATGCGGTCGGGGTCTTCGGCGGTGGCGGCCTGACGAACGAGAAGGCCTACACGCTCGGCAAGTTCGCCCGGGTGGCGCTGCGCACCTCCCAGATCGACTACAACGGGCGGTTCTGCATGTCCTCCGCGGCCACCGCGGGAAACCGCGCGTTCGGCGTCGACCGCGGGCTTCCGTTCCCGCTGGCGGACATCGCCCACGCCGCGGCCATCCTCCTCGTCGGGGCCAACCCGGCGGACACCATGCCGCCGGCGATGCAGTACTTCGACGAGGGCCGCGCCGCCGGCGCCCGGCACATCGTCGTCGACCCGCGCCGCACGTCCACCGCCGAGGGGGCAGCGCTGCACCTGGCGCCCATTCCCGGCACCGACCTGGCGCTGGCCAACGGGCTGCTGCACATCGCGATCCACGGGGGCCACCTCGACGAGGCCTACATCGCCGAGCGCACCACGGGTTTCGACGAGGTTCGCTCGGCCGTCGCGTCCTACTGGCCCGACCGGGTGGAGCGGATCACCGGCATCCCGGTGGATCGGCTGCGAGAGGTCGTACGGATCCTGGCGGATGCGCCGTCCGCGATGATCCTCACCGCGCGCGGCGCGGAGCAGCACAGCAAGGGCACCGACACCGCTCAGGCCTTCGTCAATCTCGCGCTCGCCCTCGGCCTGCCCGGCCGGCACGCGTCCGGCTACGGCACGATCACCGGCCAGGGCAACGGCCAGGGTGGGCGGGAACACGGGCAGAAGGCCGACCAGTTGCCGGGGTACCGCCGGCTCGACGACCCAGCCGCCCGCGCGCACGTCGCGGGCGTCTGGGGCATCGACCCAAATGAGCTACCCGCCCCGGGCAGGTCGGCGTTCGAGATGCTCGACCGGCTCGGCACCCCCGGCGGCGTGCGGGCGATGCTCGTCCTCGCGTCCAACGTCGTCGTGTCCGCTCCCGACGCGAACAGGGTCCGCGACCGGCTCGGCGCGCTCGACCTGCTCGTGGTCTCCGACATCTTCCTGTCCGAGACGGCGGCGCTGGCCGATGTCGTGCTGCCCACCGCGCAGTGGGCGGAGGAGGACGGCACGATGACGAACCTCGAGGGCAGGGTGCTCCGGCGCCGGCGGGCCCTGCCGCCGCCCGCCGGCGTCCTGGACGACCTGCAGATGCTCGTCGTGCTGGCCGGCAGACTCGGTCGCGGCCGGTACTTCTCCGACGACCCGCGGCTGGTGTTCGAGGAGTTGCGGCGCGCGAGCGCCGGCGGCATCGCCGACTACCAGGGCATCACCTGGGAACGGATCGACGCCGAGCAGGGGGTGTTCTGGCCGTGCCCCGCGGAGGATCACCCGGGCACTCCGCGGATGTTCCAGGACGGCTTCCCGACGCCCGACGGCAGGGCGCGGTTCGTCCGCGTCCAGCACCGCGACGCCGCCGAGCTGCCCGATCGGGAGTATCCGTTCGTCCTGACCACCGGCCGGCTGCTCACCCAGTACCAGAGCGGCACGCAGACCCGCCGACTCGGCGGCACCATGGTGCCCGACCCGCACGTGCAGCTGCACCCGGACCTCGCCCGCCGGCTCGGGGTCGCCGCCAGCGACATGGTCGAGCTGCGCACGCGGCGCGGCGCGGCCGTCTTCCGGGCGCAGATCACGGACGCCATCCGCCCCGAGGTGCTGTTCACCCCGTTCCACTGGGGCGGCGCCTCGAACGCCAACGCGCTCACCGACCCGGCGCTCGATCCGCTCTCCCGGATGCCCGAGTTCAAGGTCTGCGCCGTCGACGCGCGACGCGTCGGCGGACCGGACGACATCGCGCTGCTCAGCACCGTTCCCGCGCAGCCCGCAGCATCCGCCATGGCCGACACCGACGTCGCCCGCCGCAGTCCCGCCGCACGACGCACGCCGACCACGAAGGGCTCCCGCATGCACACGAAGAACCGCTTCCTGCAGGGCATCTACCCGTTCCGCGGCCAGGGCATCGACAAGCCCGCCCCGCTGCACGACGAGCTGACGTACCTCGTGCCGAACGGCAGCGTCGCCCAGGCGCTGTACTTCCGCGGCGGCAACACCACCGACGAGGTGGTGACCGTGGTGCTGATGCGGGACGGCGTGCCGATGCGCTACTTCCCGATCGGCGCCAGGTCCGACGTGCACGTCCCGCTCCGCGTGGTGGAGGACCTCGAGGGCGGCACCGCCGTCGAGCTGTACCTCGCGGCCTCGGACGGGCTCTCCGGCACCGTGATCGTCGACGTCGGCCTGGTGGAGGTCTGATGACCCTGCTCTCCGAACGTCCACCCGCGGCGGCCCCGGCGGCCGTCCGAACGGGCGAGGCCGGCGACGGCCGCACGCGTCTCGTCGTCATCGGCAACGGGATGGCCGGCGCCCGCACCGTCGAGGAGATCCTCGCCCGCGGCGGCGCCGAGCAGTTCGCCATCACCATGCTCGGCGACGAACCGTACGGCAACTACAACCGGATCATGCTCTCGCACGTGCTGTCCGGCGAGGAGAGCGACGCCGACATCTTCCTCAACTCGCTCGCCTGGTACGACGAGAACGACATCACCCTGCACGCGGGCGTCAGGGCGACGCGCGTCGATCGGTTCGCCAAGCTCGTCTACGCGGTGAACACCGCGGACGGCTCCATCGTCCGGACGCCCTACGACCAGCTGATCCTCGCGACCGGCAGCCGCTCGTTCATGCCGTCGATCGAGGGCCTGCGCACCGACGCCGGGGACATGCTGCCCGGCGTGTTCGCGTTCCGGACGATCGAGGACACCCGGCGGATGGTCGAGTACGCCCGGCACGACGACCACCGCCGGGCGGTCGTCATCGGCGGCGGCCTGCTCGGACTGGAGGCCGCCCGCGGGCTCCAGGGATACGGCCTGACGGTCGACGTGGTGCACGCCGGCCCGCATCTGATGAACGCCCAGATCGGCCCGAAGGCCGGCGAGATCCTCCGCGCCAGCGTCGAGAAGCTCGGCATCGAGGTGCATCTCAAGGCCAGGACGACCGCGATCATGGGCGGCGACCGGGTCCGCGGCGTCTGGCTCCTGGAGCACCCGCAGCTCGAGTGCGACATGGTGGTCGTCGCGGCCGGCATCAGGCCGAATGTCGACCTCGCCGTCACCAGCGGGTTCACGGTGGAGCGGGCGATCGTCGTCGACGACCAGATGCGCACCGTGGACGACCCGGACGTCTATGCGGTGGGGGAGTGCGTGCAGCACCGGGGCGAGGTGTACGGCCTGGTCGCGCCCCTGTGGGAGCAGGCCGTCGTGCTGGCCGGGCACATCACCGGCGCGGACGAGGAGGCCGCGTATCACGGCTCGCGCACCGCGACCAAGCTCAAGGTCGCCGGCGTGGACGTCGCGTCGATGGGCCTGCAGGAGCCCGAGAAGGACACCGACGAGCACATCGTCTTCTCCGAACCGCGCCGCGGCGTCTACAAGTCGCTCGTCATCCGTGACGAGAAGCTCGTCGGCGCAACGATGCTCGGTGACACCTCGAAGGTCGCCTTCCTGATGCAGGCATTCGACCGTGGCCTCCCGCTGCCCGCGGAGCGGCTCGAGATGCTCTTCGATCTGGGCACACCGGCGGCGGCGGTGGGCGCGGCCGAGCTCGACGACGACGCCCAGGTGTGCAACTGCAACGGGGTGTCGAAGGGCGCGCTGGTGCACGCCGTGGAGGGCGGCTGCTCGACCGTGAACGCCGTCATGGACCGGACCAGGGCGGGCAAGGGCTGCGGGTCCTGCAAGACGATGGTCTGCCAGATCGTGGAGTGGGCCGCCGGCGGCGCGGTCGAGGCGGACCCGTCGGCCAGCTGGTACGTGCCCGGCATCCCGATGGACAAGCCGGCCCTGATGGCGGCCATCCGCGAGCGCGGCCTGCGCTCGGTCTCGGCCGTGTTCGGCTCGCTGGCGCCCGAGGGCGCCGAGCACGCGAAGTCGAAGATGGGCCTCGCGTCGCTGCTGAAGATGATGTGGGCCGACGAGTACGTCGACGAGAAGGACGCCGAGTTCATCAACGACCGGGTGCACGCCAACATCCAGAAGGACGGCACCTTCTCCGTCGTCCCGCAGATGAAGGGCGGCGTCACCACGCCGGACCAGCTGCGCCGGATCGCCGACGTCGCCGAGAAGTGGGACGTCAAGATGGTGAAACTGACCGGCGGCCAGCGGATCGACCTGCTGGGTGTGCGCAAGGAGGACCTCCCCGGCATCTGGGCCGACCTCGACATGCCGTCGGGGTACGCCTACGGGAAGAGCTTCCGCACGGTGAAGACCTGTGTCGGCAAGGAGTTCTGCCGATTCGGGGTGGGCGACTCCACCCGCCTCGGCATCGAGATCGAGTCCAGGTTCCAGGGCCTCGAGTCGCCGGCGAAGATGAAGCTGGCCGTCTCCGGGTGTCCGCGGAACTGCGCCGAGTCCTACGTGAAGGACGTCGGGATCGTGGGCATCGAGGGGGCGGGAGTCGAGGGCGGCCGCTGGGAGATCTACGTCGGCGGCGCGGCCGGCGCCTCCGTGCGCAAGGGCGACCTGCTGGCCACCGTCGACGACGCGGAGCTGGCCAAGACGCTGACCGGGCGGTTCATCCAGTACTACCGGGAGCACGCCACCTGGCTGGAGCGCACCTACGACTTCGTGCCGCGGGTCGGCATCGAGGTCCTGCGCGACGTGATCGTGCACGACAGCCTCGGCATCGCGGCCGGTCTCGACGAGCGCATGCAGCAGGCGATCGACGGCTACCGGGACCCGTGGCGGGAGGGCGCCGCGCCCGCCACCCCCGGCCAGTTCCGCAGCTCGCTGCCGCTCGAGGTGCTGCCGAAGGTGCCGGTCCGATGACCGCCGTGCAGACCAGCGCCGGCCGGCGGATCGGCCCGCTCGAGCAGATTCCGGTGGGCGAGGGTCGGGCCTTCGCGGTGCACGGCGAGCAGGTCGCCGTGTTCCGGCTGCGCGACGGGCGGATCTTCGCCGTCGGCGCGGTGTGCCCGCACCGCGGGGGACCGATCGCCGACGGTCAGACCGACGCCTCGGGCGTCGTGTGCCCGCTGCACCTGAACGCCTTCGAGTTCGGCACGGGCCGCTCGTCGACGAGCGACTACGCGCTGCCGGTGTACCCGGTCGAGGTGGACGCCGGCGGAGACGTCGTCGTCTATCCGCGGGCGACGCCCGGCGACACCCACTCCGACGGGGCAGTGGCGCCGCCGTCCGCCTACCCCACCAGCGCCATCGCCGGCGACCCGGTCGCCGAGGCGCACCGGTCGCCCGGAAGCGAGGACAGCACATGACCACCGACCGCACCTCCGCCGAGCCCGTTCCGGCCGCGCCCACCGACCTGCGATCGCCGCCTGCGCAGGACGTCCCGGCCGCGCATCACGGCAGGTACTGGATCGAGGACTGGCGCCCCGAGGATCCCGAGTTCTGGCAGACGACCGGCGCGCCGATCGCCAAGCGCAACCTGATCTTCTCCGTGCTGTCCGAGCACATCGGCTTCTCCGTCTGGAGCCTGTGGTCGGTGATCGTGCTGTTCATGGGCCCCGAGTGGGGGATCGACCCCGCCGGGAAGTTCCTGCTGACCGCGCTCCCGACCCTCGCCGGCGCCGCGCTCCGGCTGCCGTACACGTTCGCCGTGGCCACGTTCGGCGGCCGGAACTGGACCATCGTCAGTGCCCTGTTGCTGCTGGTCCCGACCACGCTCATCGCGATCTTCCTGACCCCGGGCGTCTCGTACACCGCCCTGTTGATCATCGCGACCGTCGCGGGCGTCGGGGGCGGCAACTTCGCCTCGTCGATGGCGAACATCAACGCCTACTACCCGCAGCGGCTGAAGGGGTGGGCGCTCGGCATCAACGCCGGCGGCGGCAACCTCGGGGTGCCGGTGGTCCAGCTCGTCGGGCTGCTGATCCTGGCCACCGTCGGCGCGTCGGAGCCGCGGCTGCTGGTCGCCGTCTACATCCCGCTGATCCTCGCCTCGGCGATCGGTGCCGCGGTGAAGATGAACAATCTGACGCAGCTGAGCAACAGCAGGCGGGCGCTGCGCGACGTCGCGAGGGACGGTCACACCTGGATCATCTCGTTGCTCTACGTCGGTACCTTCGGCTCGTTCATCGGGTTCAGCTTCGCGTTCGGCCAGGTGCTGCAGGTGCAGTTCGCGGACGTCTTCTCCTCGCCGGTGAAGGCGGCGTACCTGACGTTCATCGGCCCGCTCATCGGCTCGCTGATCCGGCCGGTCGGCGGTCATCTGGCCGACCGGCTGGGCGGGGCGAAGGTGTCCTTCGTGAACTTCGTGGCCATGGCGCTCGGGGCGTCCGTGGTGCTGGTGGCGTCGATGATGCAGTCGCTGCCGCTGTACCTGGTGGGATTCGTGATGTTGTTCGCATTCAGCGGGATCGGCAACGGTTCGGTCTACAAGATGATTCCGGCGATCTTCCGCTCGAAGTCCGGCGCCGAGATCATCAACGGCGCGAATCCGACTGTCTCGCTGGCGAAGTCGCAGCGGCACGCCGGGGCGTTGATCGGGATCGCCGGTGCGATCGGCGCCTTCGGCGGCGTGCTGGTCAACCTGGCGTTCCGCCAGTCCTTCCTCGCCTACCAGACGGCGACCGCCGCCTACGTTGCGTTCATCGCGTTCTATGCCGTTTGCTTCCTGGTGACGTGGTTCGTGTACCTGCGCGAATCCGACCGCAAGCTGGAAGGCGTCTGAACCGATGAGCACCTCGGACGGCCGGGACCGGCGGCGCGCCGCCGCGCGCGGCGCCGGCGCCGGGGGCGGCCTGCCGCTGCACCTGGCGCTGGCCGGCCGCCGTGTGGTCGTGGTCGGCGGGGGACCGGTGGCGGCCCGCAAGGTCGCGTCCTGCGTGGCCGCGGGCGCGGCGGTGGCGGTGATCGCTCCGTTCGCCTGCGAGGCCATCCTCGCCGACGCAGCGGCCGGCGTGCTGGACTGGATCGAGCGCGACTACGAGCCGGGCGACCTGGACGGCGCGTGGCTCGCGGTGGCGGCCACCGGCGACCGGAACACCGACGTCGCCGTCGAGGCGGAGGCGACCGCCCAGCGCACGTTCTGCATTCGGGCGGACGACGCGACGTCCGGCACGGCCCGCTCGCCCGCCGTCCTGCGCCGGGACGACCTGGTGGTGAGCGTCGTCTCCACGGGCGCGGCCGATCCGCGTCGCTCGGCGGCGGTGCGCGACGCGATCGCGCAGTCCCTGGATTCGGGCGGCCTGCCGCTGCGCCGCCACCGCTCCGGCCCCGGCCGGGTGGTGCTGGTCGGGGGCGGACCGGGCGACGCCGACCTGCTCACGCTGCGCGCCCGCCGGGAGCTCGCCGCCGCCGACGTGGTGGTGGTCGACCGGCTGGCGCCGCAGGCGGTGCTGGACGAGCTCGGCCCCGCGGTCCTGATCCTGGACGTGGGGAAGGCGCCGGGGCGGCACCCGGTGCCGCAGCACGAGATCAACCGGCTGCTGGTCGAGCACGCCCAGGCGGGCCGGCGGGTGGTGCGGCTCAAGGGCGGTGACCCGTTCCTGCTCGGCCGCGGCGCCGAGGAGGTGGCCGCCTGCCGGGCGGCCGGCATCGACGTCAGCGTCGTCCCCGGCGTGACCAGCGCCTTCGCCGTACCCGCCGCCGCCGGCATCCCGGTGACGCACCGCGGGATGGCGCGCCAGGTCACCGTGCTGTCCGGGCACGACGCGATGGGCGGCGTGGTCGACTGGCCGGCGCTCGTCGCCGCCCGGGGCACCCTGGTGATCCTCATGGGCGTCGCTGCCCTGCCGCGGATCGCCGCCGAGCTGCGGGCGGCGGGCGCGGATCCCGGCCTGCCCGCCGCGGTGGTCGAGAACGGCTGGACTCCGGCCCAGCGGGTGGTGACGGGGACGGTGTCCACGATCGCCGACGCCGCGCGCCGGTTCCAGGTGGCCCCGCCGGCGGTGATCGTCATCGGGGACGTCGCCGCCTTCGCCGAGGACGACGCCGGCGGTCACGGAATCGGGGGTCAGTCGGAGAGATCCGCCTGGTAGGCGAGCAGGGCCCCGGTGAGTGCGGCCAGCGCGACGAAGCCGACGATCAGGGCGACCCTGGCCCCCCGCCGGCCGAACACCGACTGCCAGGCCCGGTACCGGTCGGTCTCGGCCCGGAACCGCCGCCAGTGCGCCAGCATGATGCCGATGAGCACGAGGATGACCGTCAGGCTGACGTAGACGGTGACGATGGCGGCGGTCCGCACGACGATCACCTCCGAAGCTGACCCGCACTCCCAGGAGTACCCGCCGCACCTCCGGATCACCACCCGGTGACCGACCGCCGGCCCCGGCGGCACGGGACCTGGTGCGGCGCGCGGCCGGCCGTGCCGGGAGGATGTCCGGATGAGCGTCGAGCAGGAGAAGCAGCGCGCGGCGGAGGCATCGGTGGCCCTCGTCGAGGATGGGATGACGGTCGGGCTCGGCACCGGTTCGACGGTGGCCTACATGCTGCCCGCGCTGGCCCGGCGCGGGCTGGCGGTGCGGTGCGTGGCGACCTCGCCGCGCACCGCCGAGGCGGCACGCGCGCTCGGCCTGTCCGTCGAGGACTTCGGCTCGATCGACCGGTTCGACATCGCGATCGACGGGGCCGACCAGGTCACCCCCGACGGCTGGCTGGTGAAGGGCGGTGGAGCGGCGCACACCCGGGAGAAGATCGTCGCGGCCGCCGCTGACCGGTTCGTCGTCATCGCCGACTCGAGCAAGGCCGTCGCGGCGCTGCACGCCCCGGTCCCCGTCGAACTGCTGCCATTCGGCATCGCCGCGACGCTGCGCCACCTGGATCCGATCACGCTGCGGGACGTGCCGCGCAGCCCGGACGGCGGCGTCATCGCCGACTACCGCGGCGAGCTCGCCGAGCCGGCGCGGGTGGCGGAGATGCTCAGCGCGACAGCCGGGGTCGTCGAGCACGGGCTGTTCCCGCCGGCGATGGTGCACGACGTGTTCGTCGCGACCGGCGACGAGGTGGAGCACCGCCGGCTCCGCTGACACGGCCTCACTTCCCGAGTTGGCGGGCTGACCCTCGGCTGGGCGCCGGGGACGGGCATGCGGATCCGGCTTCCGGCTTCGTCGCGCCGCTCGGGCGGGGAAAGATCGTCGAGGCGGCGGCGGGGAACCACGAACAGCTTGAAGGTGTCGATGGCGGTGTGCACCAGTGCGGGCGCCCCAGCCCGAGACGGCGTGCCATTCCGGCCATCGGGCACCAGAGCTGACCCTTTCCACCAGCACGGCCGTCACCAACACCGCGGCCAGGCTGGCCAGTCCCCAGGCCCCGGTGGTGTCGAGCGCGCTGGTGACCGCCAGAACGCCGTAGCGCACCGCGAACCCGGCGAGGAATCCGACCCAGGATCTCCATGATCGAATGCCGTCGCGGCGCCCGGAAGCCGCGATGCCGTGGGCGACGGCACGTCGTCACCACCCGCTGCCGAGGGGCCCTCTACTGCCTACGCCACGCATCGCGAGATCGGCGCCAGTCTCTTCCTTTCGATCAACACCGTGAAGGGCTACTCCAACGTGCTCTACCGGAAACTCGGCGTCGCCACTTGCCACGACGCCATGAATCGGGCGCGGCGGCTCGGCCTGCTCTGAACCTGCCGCGTGCATCCATAGCTCCTCGACATGCGTCCTCAACGCTTGCGGATGCGCGAACGGCAATACCGTGAATTCAGGTCGAGGCCATAATCGGTCCGGCGAATCGAGGGATACGACACCCAGACCATGACGCATTTTGAACCGATCAACCGAAATCCGGAAAATGGTTGCGCTTGCGATGCCGACTTTCGAAACGATAGCATTGTCTGAACCTCCAGGAGAATGTCATTCCAACATTTGCCACCGCAGGTGCCCTTGCTCGGGACCTTCGGGAGCGCAGGTGACCGCGGCCGACTCGCTCGATCGCGGCAGGCGCTCCTTCGATCGACATGCTTGGACGCAGGCGCATGCCGACCTGACTGCCGCGGACCAGGTTGCAGCCCTCGGGGCAGAGGATCTCCAGCGCCTGGCCATGGCCGCCTCCATGCTCGGCCGGGACGATGAGAGCGACGACGCCGGGGCGCGAGCGTTCCAGGAGTGCCTGCGCTCGGGCGACGTGCAACGCGCCGCCAGGTGCGCATTCTGGTTGGGGTTCGGACTCCTGTACCGGGGCGAGATGTCCCGCGGCAGCGGTTGGTTGGCCCGGGCGCGCGGAGTACTGGAGGAGGGTCGTGTGGACTGCGTCGAGCAAGGCTATCTTCTCCTGCCGGTTGCGAAGCAGAGATTGGCCGCGGGCGACGCCGCGGCGGCGTACGACGCGTGCAGCGACGCCGCCGCGATCGGAGACCGCTTCGACGACCCGGATCTGAAGGCGTTCGCCCGGATGGCCCGTGGTCAAGCCCTCGTCCGGCTCGGTGAGGCCGCGGCGGGCGTCGTGTCACTGGACGAGGCCATGGTTGCGGTCACGGCCGGTGAGGTGTCTCCGAACGTTGCCGGCATCGTCTACTGCGGGGTGATCGAGTCCTGTCAGGAGATCTTCGATCTGCGGCGCGCCCAGGAGTGGACCGGAGCGTTGAGCCGCTGGTGTGACGCTCAGCCGGACCTCGTACCCTTCCGCGGTCAGTGTCTGGTGCATCGCGCCGAGATCATGCAACTGCAGGGTGCGTGGTCGGATGCGATGCGGGAGGTGCAGCGGGCGTGCGAGGGGCTGTCGCGGTTCGCCTCCCCGCCGGATGTGGCCGGAATCGCCTTCTATCAACTCGGCGAATTGCATCGGCTGCGCGGGGAGTTCTCGGCGGCCGAGGACGCGTACCGGCAGGCCAGCCGGTTCGGTCGAAGGCCGCAGCCGGGTCTCGCGCAGTTGAGGTTGGCCCAGGGACGGGTGGACGCCGCGCTGGCAGCAATCCGCACCGCGCTGGACGAGGCACCGAATCGGGTGGCCCGCTCCGGACTGCTCGCCACCTACGTCGACATCGTCCTCGCTGCCACCGACGTCCCGTCCGCGCGGGTCGCCGCCGATGAATTGTCCGAGATCGCCGTTGAACTCGAGATGCCCTTGCTGAGCGCGTCTTCCGCGGGTGCCACTGGGGCCGTCCTGCTCGCCGAAGGCGATCTTCGTGCCGCGCTTGCGACGTTGCGGATTGCCTGGGCAGCGTGGCAGGAGATCAACGCTCCGTACGAAGCCGCGCGGGTGCGGGTGCTGGTCGGCCGCACGTGCAATGCCCTCCACGACTGGGACACGGCGGCGTTGGAGCTGGACGCGGCGGGAGCGGTGTTCGCCCGGCTGGGCGCGGTACCCGATTTGACGAATGTCGACGCCTTCACCGCCGGCCGGTCACTCAGCGACGCGTTGGGGCTGAGTCCACGCGAGGTCGAGGTTCTCCGGCTGGTTGCGGCCGGTAAGACCAACCACGCCATTGCCGCTGAACTGGTTCTCAGCGAGAAGACCGTCGAACGGCACGTCAGCAACATCTTCACCAAGCTCGGGGTCGGGTCGCGGACCGAGGCGGCGGCGTACGCATTCGATCGTGGGATCCGCTGACGCAATTGCGGGGAATCACCCATCGCGCGACTCCGGGTTTGGGTGGTTTCACCGAAGCCACCCGGGCGACCGCCTTTCTAACGTCGAAGGACGACACGACGCGGGGGTGCGAGATGCAGAAAGTGGGCGATCACGCGGTGGTCCTCGGCGCCGGCATGGCCGGCTTGCTCGCGGCCAGGGTCGCGGCCGATGCGTACGAGCGAGTCACGGTCGTGGAACGGGATCCACTGCCCGACCTGCCCATACCCCGTCGTGGGGTACCGCAGGGCAGGCACGCCCACAACCTCGTGCGTGCGGGCGCGTCGGCGATCGATGAACTCTTTCCGGGGCTGCTCGGCGACCTGGAGGCCGGGGGTGCGCCGGTGGTGCGCGATGGGGCGCAGCTGCGCTTCGCGCCGGGTGGTCACCTGCTCTGCCTGGAGGCCCGAGACGGCGAGCCCCTGCTCTACCAGTCGAGCCAGCCCTTCCTGGAGGGTCACCTGCGAGCCAGGGTCAGGGCCCTGCCCGGCGTGGAGTTGGTCGACGAGTGCGAGTGTGTCGGACTGGTCATCGAGGCCGCGGCGGACCGCGTCACGGGGGTGCACACCCGGCGGCGCTCCGGCGATGCGGACGTCACCCTCAGCGCCGACGTGGTCATCGACGCGACCGGGCGCAGCGGCCGGTCGGCGGCCTGGTTGGCGACGAGCGGCTACGAAAGACCTTCGGAAGAAAGGCTTCCGATCAAGTTGGGGTATGCCAGCCGCCACGTGCGGCTGCGTCCGGATGCACTGGGCGACGTGACGTTCGTCGCCATCGGCGCCGAGCCGGGCCGACCCACCGGGTTCGTGCTCCTGGCGCTGGAAGAGGACCGGTGGATCCTGACGCTGATCGGCTATGAAGGACACCACCCGCCGACCGACCCCGACGGGTTTCTCGCCTTCGTCGAGACCGTTGCCCCGCCCGACGTTTTCACCGCGATCCGCGACGCAGAGTCGCTTGACGGCATCGTCGCGCACCAATTTCCAGCGAGCCTTCGCCGGCGCTACGACCGATTGAGCCGTTTCCCCGCCGGATGGCTCGCCTTCGGCGATGCGCTGTGCAGCACCAATCCGGTCTACGCCCTGGGTATGTCGGTTGCCGCGCTGCAGGCGCAGGCGCTCCGGAGCTCGCTCCGCGGCGGCGACGGCGAGCTCTCCCGACGATTCTTCCGAGCAGCCGCCGGGCCGATCGACATGGCCTGGCAACTGTCCGTCGGAGCCGACCTGGCCCTGCCGCAGGTGAGGGGTTCCCGGCCGCTCCCGGTCCGCGTCATCAACAGCTACGTCGACCGAGTGCTGACCGCGGCCGAGCGCGACCCCGTGGTGGCCGAGCAGTTTCTCCGGGTCGCTTCGCTGCAGAGTTCCGCCACGAGTCTGTTCCGACCCTCCACGGCCGTCCGCACCCTGCTGGGCATCCGGCGGCGCGGCGCGCCGAACAGCGGCGCACCGGCACGACCTCCCTCGGCATCGAACGCGCGCAAAGCTGTGACCGTCCATAGCGCGAAGGGTGCCGGCCACGCCGGTCGAACCACCCTGGGCGTCACCCCATCTGCGCCGTGGGGGCGGGCTGCACGATGGCCCGGCAGTCGCCGAAACCGATCGGGGCGGCGCCGGCGCGCTCCGCGCGAGCCCGCAGGATGACCTCGTCGCCGTCCTGCAGGTACGTGCGGGTCTCCGAGGTCGGCAGCCTGATCGGCGCCGAGCCGCCGCGGGTGATCTCCAGCAGGCTGCCGTGTCCCGCCGGATCCGGCGCGGACAGGGTGCCGCTGCCGATCAGGTCGCCGGCGCGCAGGTCGCAGCCGCCGCTCGTGTGGTGTGCGATCAGCTGGGCGACGCTCCAGTACATGTGCGTGGTGGAGCTCCGGCTCAGCCGCTGCGCGGGAAAGCCGTTGTCCCGCATGGCCTGTGTCGTGAGGAACACCTCGAGGGTGACGTCCAGCCCGCCGCGCCGCCGGTCCCGCTCGTCGCTCAGGTAGGGCAGCGGCTCCGGGTCCCCGGCCGGCCGCGGCGTCAGGGGCAGCTCGTACGGGGCGAGCGCCTCGGGGGTGACGACCCACGCCGAGACCGTGGTCGCGAAGTTCTTGGACAGGAACGGCCCGAGGGGCTGGTACTCCCACGACTGCACGTCCCTCGCCGACCAGTCGTTCAGCAGGCAGTAGCCGGCGACGTGCTCGGCGGCGCGGCCGATCGGAATGGGTTGCCCCTGCTGGCTTTCCCTTCCGATCCAGACGCCGAGCTCGAGCTCGAAGTCCAGCTGCCGCGTCGGCAGGTACGCGGGGGCGGGGCGGTCGGGCGGCTTGAGCTGCCCGCTGGGCCGCCGGACCGGGATCCCGCTCGGGCGGACGGTGGAGGCGCGACCGTGGTACCCGATCGGCACCCACTTGTAGTTCGGCAGCAGCGGAGTTGTCGGGCCTGAACAGGGCGCCCACCGCGGTCGCGTGATGGATGCCGACGTAGAAGTCGGTGTAGTCGCCGACGACGGCCGGCAGTGCCATCGCCGCGCGGCCGGCCGGGCGCAGCAACGGCTCGACGTCGTCCCGCAGCGCGGAACCGCGGGCGAGCAGGGCGGAGACCTGCCGGCGCAACGCCTTCCGCGGTTCGGGACCGAGACCGAACAACCCGTTCAGGGTCCCGGCGGCGCCCGCAGCGGCCGCTGTCTGTGCCGGGCCGGTGAGCAGTTCGGTGGCGGAAAGGCCCAGCAGGTCCAGGATCTCGTCACCGATGCGGATCCCGCCGCGGGCGCCGCGGTCGTCCTGATCGCCCGGGCCGATCGGCTCGAACACCCCGAGCGGCAGGTTCTGGATAGGGAACTCCGGGTGCCCGTTCGCCGATTCCACCCAGCTGGTCAGCCGGGCGTCGTGGGTCCGGTCCAGCGGGGCCGCGGGGGATCCGGCCGCACCGATCACGGCAGAAGGTCCGTGGCGAAGCGCTTGTCGAGCCCGTCCCAGCAGTCGACGTAGTCCTGTTGCAGCTGCGGCAGTTCGGCCGCGTACCGGCTGACCCGCTGGGGGTAACAGGTCTCGAACATGAACGCCATGGTCCCCTCGAGCTTCACCGGCGCCAGCTGCGCCGTGCTGGCCCGCTCGAAGGCCTCGGCGTCCGGGCCGTGCGGCTGCATGCAGTTGTGCAGGCTGAATCCGCCCGGGACGAAACCCTGCGGCTTGGCCTCGTACACGCCGTAGATCAGGCCCATGAATTCGCTCATGACGTTCATGTGGTACCACGGCGGCCGGAAGGTGTTCTCGGAGACCTGCCACCGGTCGGGGAACACCACGAAATCCACGTTGGCCGTCCCGGGGGTGCCCGACTGCGACGTGAGCACGGTGAAGATCGACGGGTCGGCGTGATCGAACAGCAGCGGCCCGACCGGTGAGAAGTGGCGCAGGTCGTACTTGTACGGGGCATAGTTCCCGTGCCAGGCGACCACGTCCAGCGGTGAGTGGTCCAGATCCGTGCACCACAGGGCGCCGCCCCATTTCACGTACAACCGTGCGGGACCATCGATCTCCTCGTACGCCGCGACCGGCGTGAGGAAGTCGCGGGGATTGGCCAGGCAGTTGGCGCCGATCGGTCCGCGCTCGGGCAGCGTGAAGGTGCCGCCGTAGTTCTCGCAGATGTATCCGCGGGCCGGCCCCGTGGCCAATTCCAGGCGGAACTTGACGCCCCGGGGGATCACCACGATCTCACCCGGGACGGCGTCGATGATGCCGAACTCGGTCCAGAACCGCAGGGCGCCCTCCTGCAGCACGAACAGCAGCTCGCCGTCCGCGTCGTAGAAGTACTCGTCGCGCATGGACTCGGTGATCAGGTACACGTGGGCGGCCGATCCGGTCATCGAGCCGGCGTCACCTCCCGTGGTGATGGTCCGCACCCCGGTCAGGAACGTCAGTGGCTCGCCGGGGATCGGGATCGGGTCCCATCGCCTCGGCGCCGGCGGCACCTCCCAGGGCGGAGCCGGCGCGGTCAGCCACAGGTCGGCCGCCGCCTTCCGGAACCGCCCCCAGTGCCGCACGGTCGGCCGGATCCGGTAGAGCCACGAGCGCTCGTTGCTGATCCGTGGCGCGGTGAACGGCGACCCGCTCAGCTGCTCGGCGTACAGGCCGTACGCGCAGCGCTGCGGCGAGTTGCGGCCGATCGGCAGCGCCCCGGCCACCGCCTCGGATTCGAACCCGTTGCCGAAACCCGACTGATAGCCCTTCATCCCCGGCTCCTCCTCGTTGCTCGACGATCAACCCACGGCCGGACCGACGGTCGACCGGACCGCCCGATTCCCCGGCCCGGGCTGGATCCAGAGTCCCAGAGCGGCCAGGTCCGTCAGCGGGGCGGCGGTGCTGCAGCTGCCGAAGGAGACGAACCCCGATCGCGTGCGGGCAGCCGCGCCGGCGTCGACCGCGCACGCCTCGGCGGCGAGCGCGGCGGCGTCGGTGGAACCGAGCACCTCCCCGACGGCGGCGGCCGATTCCCCGAGGACCGCCCGGTTCGCCGCGAGCAGCAGGTTGAGAAACCCGAAGTGCCGCGATCCCGTCCGCACGTCCCGGTGACCGACAGCGTGGTGCAGTCCGGCGGTGGCCTTGAACGGGATGCCACGCCGGACGGCCGAGATGATCGCACCGGCCAGTGCGGGTTGGTCGGGAAACAGGTCGGCACGAACGCCGCCGCACCGGAACTTGGCCGCCAGCCCGCGGTCGGCGAGCGCGGCGATCGCTCGATCGGCCGCGCGCGCGTCGCGCAGCGGAACCTCCACGAACGCGGGCACCGGCGACGGCAGCTGGGCCAGGGCCTCGGCGACCGCGCGCGCGGCGTCGGACCGGTCGGGCAGCACGCCCTCCACCGCGACGAGGGTCAGCCGCCCGTCGCCGCCGATGTTCTCGGCCACCCGGTGCAGAACCTCGGGGCGCAGCGGGGCGATGACCGACAGCCGGATGCGGTCGGTGGACGTCAGGGCGGCCCGCAACTCGCCAAGCCGGTCGTCCGGACAGACGAACCGATGGGACAGCACCGCCGATCCGGCCCTGCCGTCGGCCCGGTGCCGCGCGACGGCGGCGGCCATGTCCAGCCCCTCCGGCGGGAAGAGGCCGGCGTCGTCCACCAGCGCGCGGATCAGCTCGGGGGTCACCGGCACGATCGGCTCCTCGTGTCGACGGCTGTCGACGGCAGTGTTCCACAGCTGTGTCGACGGCTGGGCGGACGGGTGCGGGCCGACGGCGGACGGCGAGTGGGACACCGGCCGGACGTCCGCGACGGCACCGCGCCGGGACGTCGATCAGAGATTCCCGCGGAGGTCCTGCTCCCGCTCCAGCGCCTGGAACAGGGCCTTGAAGTTGCCCTTTCCGAAGCCGAGAGATCCGTGCCGCTCGATGAACTCGAAGAACACGGTCGGCCGGTCGCCGAGCGGTCGGGTGAAGATCTGGAGCAGGTAGCCGTCCTCGTCGCGGTCGACCAGGATGCCGCGCGCCTGCAGTTCCTCGATGGGCACCCGCACCTCGCCGATCCGCGCCCGCAGGGTCGGGTCGGAATAGTAGGTCTCTGGCGTGCCGAGGAACTCGATCCCGCGCGCGGCCAGCTCGTCGACGGTACGCAGCAGGTCGTTGGTGGCCAGGGCCAGGTGCTGCGCGCCGGCGCCCTGGTAGAAGTCGAGGTACTCGTCGATCTGCGAGCGCTTCTTGCCGACCGCGGGCTCGTTGAGCGGGAACTTGACCCGGTGGTTGCCGCTGGCGACGACCTTGCTCATCAGCGCGGAGTACTCCGTCGCGATGTCGTCACCGACGAACTCGGCCATGTTCGTGAAACCCATGACGCGGTTGTAGAAGTCGACCCACTCGTCCATCTTGCCGAGCTCGACGTTCCCCACGACGTGGTCGAGCGCCTGGAACACGCGCTTCGGCCCACGGTGGGTCGGGCGACCCGTCGTCCTGCGGGCCTCGTAGCCGGGCAGGTAGGCACCGCGGTACCGCGATCGGTCGACCAGGGTATGGCGGGTCTCGCCGTAGGTCGCGATGGCCGCCATGCGGACCGTGCCGTCCGCGTCGGTGACGTCGTGCGGTTCCTCCAGGATCGTCGCGCCCTGGGCGCGGGCGTGCGCGATGCAGCGGTCGACGTCCGGTACCTGCAGCGCGATGTCGATGACGCCGTCGCCGTGCCGGCGGTGATGGTCGGACACGGTGCTGGAGGGATCGACGCCGCCCTTGAGGACGAACCGGACGGCGCCGCTCTCGAGCACGTAGGAGTGGTGGTCCCGGTTGCCGGTGGACGGTCCGGCGTAGGCGACCAGCTCCATGCCGAAGGCGTTCCGGTAGAAGTTCGCCGCCATGGTGGCGTTGCCGACCGACCACACCACGGCGTCCCAGCCGATCAGCGGGAACGGGTCGGTGGCCGCGTCGTACTCGACAAGCCCGACGAGCTGCTTGAGGGTCGCCACGTCGAGTTCGGCGAGGCGCTCCTGATCGGTCAGCGTGGCTTCCAGGGTCATGGTCACGGTCCTCTCCGACGGCGGTGTGGGCATCACAGCGCAGATCCCCGCTGGGGCGCAATCTGCCTATCTTGATCTCGTCAATCTGCCTATTCCCGCCGCTCTTCGGTGCCGAATGCTTCTCAATCTGACTAGCATCAGACGAGTGACCTATCCGTCGGTGCCTCCCGTGCTCGACGACCTCGACCTCGCCCTGCTGACGGCCCTGCACGGCCATCCGCGGATCGGCGACCTGGAACTGTCCCGGGTGACGTCGGTGGCCAGGGCCACCGTGCACAGCCGGCTGCGGCGCCTGGAGGAGTCGGGCGTGATCACCTCGTGGGGACCGGACGTCGACGCCCGCGGCGCCGGATTCCCGGTGCAGGCCTTCGTGACCCTCGAGATCGCCCAGGGCGCTCTCGATCAGGTCAAGGCGTTCCTGGCCGGCGTCCCCGAGGTCCTCGAGGCCTACGTCACGACCGGGTCGGCCGACGTGCTGTGCAAGATCGCGACCGCGTCGCATGCGCAACTCCAGGAGACCCTGGTGCGCCTGAACAGCTCGCAGGTGGTCGTGCGGTCGACCAGCGTCGTGGTGTTGTCGGTGCTGATCGCGCCCAGGGTGCTGCCGCTGCTCGCGCAGACCGTCAGGGCGTCGGCCGGCCGGGCGCCGGCCTACCGCCGGTCTCGCGAGAGGCCGGACGCCGGTGGGTGACGATCTCCCGGGCCGACCGAGGGACCGGCGCGGTGCCCCGGCCTCGGTCGATCGGACTCCCGGGCGGGCGACGACGGCACGGGAACGACGGGCCGAGGCGACGACCGGAGACGCGACGACCAGCCGGCTCTTCGTGAACGCCACCGTCTTCACCGGGCGCGGTGAGGACGACTTCGCGACCGCGTTCCGGATCACCGACGGCGACTTCTCCTGGGTCGGCGACCGGTCCGAGGTGTCCGCCGAGGAGGCAACCGACCTGGGCGGGGCGACGGTGCTGCCCGGATTCCTGGACGTGCACACGCACCCGGCCATGATGGCGACGCTCGCCCGCTCCGTGCCCTGCCTGCCGCCCGAGGTGCGCTCGCTGGGCGAACTGCTCGATCGGTTGCGCACGCATCCCGACCTCGGCCGCGGCCGCGACGCGTGGATCGAGGGCTTCGGTTACGACGAGTCGAGGTTCCCGGACCGCCGATGGCCGACCGCGGACGATCTCGACCGGGTCAGCGCCACCCAACCCGTCCTCGTCCGCCGCTGCGACGGGCACTCGGCGGCGTGCAACCACCGGGCGCTCGAACTGGCCGGCATCACGCGGGACACCCCCGACCCGCCGGGAGCGCGCTTCGGTCGCGGGCCCGGCGGCGAGCCCAACGGGATGCTGATCGAGAGCGCGGCCACCGAGCGCGTGTCGGCCGCGATCCCGGCCGCGGACCCGCGGCAACACGTGCGCGACCTGGCCGGGCTCGACGAGCATTTCGCGCAGCGGGGCATCGTCGCCGTGGCCGACCTGCTCGCCACCGAGGTGCCCGCTCCGCTGCGCTCGTTCCGGGCGGCGCAGGCGCTGGGCCTGCGGCCGCAGTGCGCCCTGTACTACGCCTGGCCGGCCGTCGTCGCGGACGAACTGCCCGACCTCACCGACGACGACCGCACCGGCCGGGTGAAGGTCGCCGGAGTCAAGCTGTTCATGGACGGGGCTTACTCGAACCGCACCGCGTGGACCGAGGACGCGTACCCGGGGTCGGACGACCACGGCATGCACACCACCACCGACGACGACGTGCGGAACGCGGTGGCCTGGGCGCGCCGCAACCAGGTGCAGGTGGCCGTCCACGCCATGGGCGACCGCGCCGTGAACCGTGTGTTCGACCTGCTCGCCGACCAGGAGCCCTGGATGGGGGAGCTGCCGTCGGTGCGCCTGGACCACGCCACCCTGTTCTCCGGCGCGATGATCGACCGGCTGAACGCAGCACGGATGTCCTTCGCGGTCGTCAGCCACTCGATCTTCCTGTTCGCCGAGTACGACAGCTACCGGCGGAACCTGTCCCGCCGGCAGTTCGACATCGCGTACCCGATCAGGTCGTACTACGAGCGCGTGCCGTGTGCCGCGCTGTCCTCCGACAACCCGGCCACCGCCTGGGGCGACGCGGACAACGTCTTCGTGTCCGTCAAGGCCGCCGTGCTGCGGCGGGCCTACAACGGTGCCGACATCGGCCAGGCCGAGGCGGTCACCGTGCCGCAGGCGCTGCTGCTGTACACCGGCAGGGCCAGGCGGGTCGCGCCGCTCGACGCCGTCGGCCTCATCGAGGCCGGCTGCGAGGGCAGCTTCGTCGTGCTGGACCGGGACGTCTTCACCGTCGACCACGCGGAGATCGATGAGGTCCGGGTCGCCGAGACCTGGATCCGCGGCGAGCGGGTCCACCCACGGTGATCGACCGGTCGGTTGACCTCCGCGGGTCCCGCCCGGTGTGGCTGATGGGAACCCTGGGACGCGAGCGGTTAGCGTGACGGCATGGCCGGCAAGACTGCCGCGTCCTCCGCTGGTTCCCGCACCGGGAGCCGCCAAGGGACGCGCCCTCGAACACCCACCTCCGGACGCGCCTCGGCGCGGGGCGCCACCGGTCGGGGATCCGCGGGTCCCGCGAAGAGCACCGGAAAGCCGACGTCCCCCCGCGCCCGGTCGACCGCCTCGAAGTCGGCGGCGGCGAGGTCGGCGAGCGGCGCAGGGCCGGGCGGGTCGCGCGGGCTCGTCGTCGGCATCGGCCACGGCATCCGCAGCGTGTGGACGATGGTCGCGCGCTGGCTCGGCGGGCTGGTCAGGGCGATCGGTCGCGGCGCCAGGTCGACCCGGGACATCGACGCCCGGCACCGCCGGGACGGCATCGCGCTCGGACTGATCGCGGTCGCGCTCGTCTGCGCGATCGGCACGTGGCTGCAGGCGGCCGGGCCGGTGGGCAGCGTCGCCGAGGACGCGGCGCGGGTCTGGGTGGGCTCCCTGGCCGTGCTCGTCCCGCTGATCCTCGTCGGCATCGCCGTCGTGCTGATGCGATCGACTCCCGATCCACAGCAACGGCCCCGGCGGATCGCGGGCAGCGTCGCCATGGTGCTGGCGGTCGTCGGCGTCCTGCACGTGCTGCACGTCGACTCGCTGCCGGACGGGGTCGAGGACTCGACGGCGCTGCGCAAGTCCGCGGGTGGCACGCTCGGCTGGCTGATCGGCCAGCCCCTGTACGTGGGCCTCACGGCGATCCCGGCGATCATCCTGCTGGTCCTGCTCGGCCTCTTCGGACTCCTGCTGGTGCTCGGCATCTCGGCCCGCGACGTGCCGGGCAGGGTGCGCGACGGGATGGGCCGGCTGTCGGCGCGCGCGTCCCGCGGTTCGCGCGACGCGACCGCGGGCGGCGCGGACTACCGCGACGGTGGGTCCGTCGACCTGGACGCCGTGCCGGACCTCGCGACCACCCGGCTGCGCCGCCCCTCGCGGCGGCGACAGGCGCACAGCGGCGACCCGGTCACCGAGGAGATCGCGTTTCCCGCAGCCGATCCCGGCGCATTCGAAGACGCGGCCGCGACCACCGCGCCGCTCGCACCGGTGCCGTCGGCCGAGCGCGGGTCGCGCGCCGGTCGCGGGAAGGTGCGGCCGCCGGTCGACGACCCCGACGGCACCCAGGTCACGCGGCCCACCCAGCTCGCCTTCGACCAGATCGGCGGCCGGGAGTACCGGCTGCCGCCGGCCACGCTGCTCAAGCTGGGCGCCCCGCCGAAGCAGCGATCCGCGGCGAACGACGAGATGATCGAGCGCATCACGGGTGTGCTCGAGCAGTTCAACGTCGATGCGGCCGTCACCGGGTTCACCCGCGGGCCGACGGTGACCCGGTACGAGGTCGAGCTCGGCCCCGGCGTCAAGGTGGAGAAGATCACCGCCCTCACCCGCAACATCGCCTACGCGGTGGCGACCGACAACGTCCGACTGCTCGCCCCGATCCCCGGAAAGTCGGCGGTGGGCATCGAGGTGCCCAACGTCGACCGCGAGATGGTCCGGCTGGGCGACGTTCTCGCCGCGCCCGACGCCCGCACCGACCAGCACCCGCTGGTCATCGGGCTGGGCAAGGACGTGGAGGGCGGCTTCGTCACCGCCAATCTCGCGAAGACCCCGCATCTGCTGGTGGCCGGTGCGACCGGGTCCGGCAAGTCCAGCTTCGTGAACTCCATGCTGGTCTCGCTGCTGGAGCGGGCGAGCCCGGCCGAGGTCCGGATGGTGCTGATCGACCCGAAGATGGTGGAACTCACGCCGTACGAGGGCATCCCGCACCTGCTGACGCCGATCATCACGCAGCCGAAGAAGGCTGCCGCCGCGCTGGCGTGGCTCGTCGAGGAGATGGAGCAGCGCTACCAGGACATGCTCGCGCACGGCGTCCGGCACGTCGACGACTTCAACCGCAAGGTGCTCCGCGGCGAGATCACCACGCCGCCCGGATCCGAGCGGGTGTACCGGCCGTACCCGTACATCCTCGGGATCATCGACGAGCTGGCCGATCTCATGATGACCGCGCCGCGCGACGTCGAGGACGCCATCGTCCGGATCACCCAGAAGGCCCGCGCCGCCGGCATCCACCTGGTGCTCGCCACGCAGCGCCCGTCGGTCGACGTGGTCACCGGGCTGATCAAGACGAACGTGCCGTCCCGGCTGGCGTTCGCCACGTCGTCGCTGACGGATTCCCGGGTGATCCTGGACCAGCCGGGCGCCGAGAAGCTCATCGGCATGGGCGACGGGCTCTACCTGCCGATGGGGGCGGCCAAGCCGATCCGCATCCAGGGCGCGTACGTCAGCGACGCCGAGATCGCCGCGATCGTCGACTACGCGAAGTCGCAGGCGACGCCCGAGTACGCGGAGGGCGTCACGAAGCCGAAGCCCGACCCGTCGAAGGAGGTCGACGCGGACATCGGCGGCGACCTCGACCTGCTGATCGAGGCGGTCACGCTCGTGGTCACCTCGCAGCTGGGATCCACCTCGATGCTGCAGCGCAAGCTCCGCGTCGGATTCGCCAAGGCGGGCCGGCTGATGGACCTGATGGAGACGCGCGGCATCGTCGGTCCGTCGGAGGGTTCGAAGGCGCGCGAGGTGCTGGTCAAGCCGGACGAGCTGGACGAGGTGCTGACCTCGTTGACTCCTGGGTCCGCAGGAGTGCCGGACGACTTCTGAGCGGCCCGCGGTCGCACGTCGGGCGGCGCGTCGCGTCGCCGGGTCGCCGGATGTCGGCGGGCGGGTCGAGGATGGCGGGCATGGAGCAGCGCATCAGCCTGATCACCCTCGGGGTCGCCGATCTGCGGCGTGCGATGGACTTCTATGCCGCCCTCGGCTGGCGCGGCAGCTCGCCGGACGGCGACGTCGCGTTCTTCCAGGCCGGCGGGATGGTGTTCGCCCTGTGGGGCCGCGACAAGCTCGCCGCGGACAGCGCCGTCGAGCACGACACCGGCGGCTGGGGCGGCATCACGCTGGCGCAGAACGTCGCCTCGCCCGCCCAGGTGGATGGGATCCTGTCGGAGGCCCGCGCGGCCGGCGGCACCGTCCGGCGGGCGGGCACGCCGACGGATTGGGGCGGCTACACCGGGATCTTCGCCGATCCGGACGGGCACGCCTGGGAGATCGCACACAACCCGGGCTGGGTGCTGCACGATGACGGGACGATCGCGCTCGAGTGAGCGCCCGCCCGCGGTTGACCCGCCGCGCTGCCGGGTACTTCGGACGAACCAACGAGGCGAGGAGGCGGCGCATGTCCGATCCGATTTCCGGTCCCGCGGCCGGCGGGGACCCAACGGACGAGCGGGATGCGACGGACCGGGTCGCCGAGCTCACCGAGACCTACCAGTCGTCGCCCCTGACGGACCCCGAGAAGGTCCTCGACCCGGAGGAGAAGGGCGTCGACCGGCACGGCGACTCGTCGCCGGACCCGGCTGCGGTGCGGCCGAGCGACTGACGCGCCGTCCGGGGCCGCCCTCGGGCCGATGAGCCAGCCCGGCACGACTTCTGGCGTCGTGGGGCGGTCCCCACGGGTAGGCTTGCGCGGCAGGGGATCCTGATCGATGAACGACCCGACAGACGCGCTCAGCACGCACGATCCGTGGACGGTGCCGACCCGGTACTGGCACCGACTGGACGACGGTCGCGTGCAGTGCGACGTCTGTCCGCGCTCGTGCCGGCTGCACGAGGGCCAGCGCGGCCTCTGCTTCGTGCGCGGACGGGCCGACGACCGGATCGTGCTCGCCTCGTACGGCCGGTCGAGCGGGTTCTGCGTGGATCCGGTCGAGAAGAAGCCGCTGAATCACTTCCTGCCGGGGTCGCCGGTGCTCTCGTTCGGCACGGCGGGCTGCAACCTCGCCTGCAGGTTCTGCCAGAACTGGGACATCTCGAAGTCGCGGCAGATCGACACCCTCTCGGACTCCGCGTCCCCGGATGCGCTGGCAGAGACCGCGCGGGCGCTGGGATGTCGCAGCGTCGCCTTCACCTACAACGACCCGACCGTCTTTCTCGAGTACGCGATGGACGTCGCGGACGCCTGCCACCGGCGCGGCATCAGGGCGATCGCAGTGACGGCGGGCTACATCGAGCCGGCCGCCCGGCGCGACATGTACGCGCACATGGATGCCGCCAACGTGGACCTGAAGGCGTTCACCGAGGAGTTCTACCGGAAGGTCTGCGCCGCGCACCTGGCCGACGTGCTGGACACGCTCGTCTACCTGCGTCACGAGACCGACGTCTGGCTGGAGATCACGACGCTCCTGATCCCGGGCCGCAACGACTCCGACGCCGAGATCGCGGCCGAGGTCGCCTGGATCCGGGACACTCTCGGCGACGACGTGCCGCTGCACTTCAGCGCATTCCACCCGGACTTCAAGATGCTCGACGTGCCGCGAACGCCACCGGCCACGCTGGCCCGCGCCCGCGGGATCGCCCGGGACGCCGGGCTGCGGTACGTCTACACCGGAAACGTCCACGACTCGGAGGGCGGGACGACCTACTGCCCTGGCTGCGGCGCCGCGGTGGTCGTCCGCGACTGGTACGACATCCGCGAATACGAGCTGACCGGCGGCGGCGCGTGCGCACACTGCGGCACACAGTTGGCCGGCGTGTTCGACGGCGACGCCGGCGGATGGGGCAGGCGGCGCCTGCCGGTGACCGTCCTCGGCGCGGCGCAGTGACCGAACGCTCGGTGGACTCGGTGCGGAAACCGGCCGTGGCGGGCCGGTTCTATCCGGCGGACCCCAGAGCGCTCGCCGCGGCCGTGGACGAGATGCTGACCGCCGCACCCGATCCGCCGCGGGGTGTCGCGCCGCCGGCGGGCATCGTCGTGCCGCACGCCGGCTACCGCTATTCGGGCCCGGTCGCGGCGTCCGCCTACGCCCGGCTCGCGCCGCTGGCCGACCGCGTCCGGACGGTGGTGGTCCTCGGTCCCGCGCACTACTTGCCGGTGGCCACCGACGGCCGTGCCGACGGCGGCGGCGTTCCGGACCCCGCTCGGGCGCGTCCCCGTCGACGAGGCCCGCCGAGCCCAGATCCTCGGCGGGGGCCTGGGTGTGGCGTCCGACCGGGCGCACGGTCCCGAGCACTCGCTCGAGGTCCAGTTGCCGTTCCTGCAGCGCGTGCTCACGAACGGGTGGCGAGTGCTCCCGGTGGTCGTCGGGGCGGACGGCGACGCGGCGGCAGCCGACCTGCTGGCGCTGGTGGTCGACGAGACCACGCTCGTGGTCTGCAGCACCGATCTGTCGCACTACCTGCCGTACGACCGGGCGAGAGCGCAGGACCGGCTCACCGCGGATGCGGTGCTGGCCCGCGACGCCGGTGCGATCGGTCCTCGCGACGCCTGTGGCGCGGCGGCGCTCCGCGGATTCGTCCGCTGGTCGGTGCTGAGCGAACTGCGGATCGAGCTGCTGGACCTGCGGACGTCGGGCGACACCGCCGGGGATCGGGCCAGGGTCGTCGGATATGGCGCGTTCGCCGCGGCACCGTGACCTCGCTGACCAACCCTCAGGGCGCGTTCTGCAGGAAGGTGAGCACGGCGGCGACCCGGCGATGCACCGGCGCGTCGGCCAGGCGCAGCTTCGAGAAGATGGCATTCACGTGCTTCTCCACCGTCGAGGCGGACAGGTGCAGCGAACGCTCGATGCCGGCGTTCGTCTGTCCCTGCGCCATCACCCGCAGCACGTCGAGTTCCCGCGGGGTGAGCGCTCCGAGCGGGGACTCCGCGGTCCTGCTGCGCCGGGCGACGAGCGAGTCGACGACCTTCGGGTCGATGACCGAGCCGCCCGCGACGACCTCGCGCAGCGCGCGGATCAGGTCGTCGACGTCGTCCAGCCTGTCCTTGAGCAGGTAGGCGAGACCCGCTGTGCCGTCGCGGAACAGGGCGAGCGCATAGGTCTCGTCGGTGTGCTGGGACAGCACCGCGACGCCGACCGCCGGATGCGACGCCCGGATGGCGTGCGCCGCCTCGATGCCCTCCATGTGGTGGCTCGGGGGCATCCGGATGTCGGTCAGCACGGCGTCGGGCGCGAAACGCCCCACCGCGTCGAGGAGTTCGGTCGCCGTGCCGACGGCGGCGATGACGTCGACCTCGCCGGAATCCTCGAGCAGCCGGCGGGAACCCTCGCGCACGAGGTAGTTGTCCTCGGCGATCACCACCCTGAGCCGGTCAGCCACGACGGCCGCCCGGCGCGCTGCCGGCGGTGCCGTTTGCCGTGCCGCTCGCTGTCTCGTTCGCTGTGCCGTTCGCTGTGCCGTTGATGGTGCCGTTCCCTCGGCCGGCACCGACCGGCAGGTAGGCGACGACGCTGGTTCCTGCACCCGGCGCGGTGTCGATGCGGATCCGGCCACCGAGCGCCTCCACCCGGTCGCGCAGGTTCGTCAGGCCGGCGCCCGATCGCCCGTTCGTCACGAACCCGGCACCGCGGTCGGAGACCACCACGGACAGCTCTCCGTCACGGGCCGACAGCGCGATCTCCGTGTCCGCGCTGTCCGCGTGCTTGGCGACGTTGGTCAGGGCCTCGCAGACGACGAAATACGCTGCGCCCTCGACATCGTCGCCGAATCGCGTGGCACGGATGTCCGGCCGCGCCACCACCCGCACGTCGAACGGCAGCCGCGCGGTTCGCGCCTCCACGGCGGCCACGAGGCCGCCGTCGGACAGCACCGGCGGGTGGATGCCGTGCGCCAGCTCGCGGAGATCGGCGAGCAGGTCCCGCACCTCGCCGGCGAGCGCGTCGAACGCATCGACGGCGCTGCGCTCGCCGCGACTGACCTGGTTGCGGGCCAGCCGCAGGTTCATCATCAGCGCGACGACCTCCTGCTGGACGCCGTCGTGGATGTCGCGCTCGATCCGGCGGCGCTCGGCGTCGGCCGCGGTGACCAGTCGGGCGCGCGAACGGTCGAGCTCGGCCAGCCGCTCGGCGAGCTCGGCGGACAGCCGGACGTTCGCGATGGCCGTCGCCGCCTGGCCGGCCAGGGTGGTCAGCAGCTCCCGGTCCTGCAGGTCGTACCCGTCGGGCTTGGGTCCGCACTCGATCAGCCCGACCGTCTCCGGCCGGGCGGCGGTCCCCGGCCCGGTCACCGCCGGCGAGCCGCGGTCCTCCAGAGGCACCGTGAGCCCGGGAGATCCGGCCGCGTCGCCGGAGCATGACTCCGCAACTCCCGGGAGGGACACCCGCACCCAGGGCGCGCCGAGCCCGCGTCGGACCGTGTCCGCAAGCCGCGGCAGCAGGTCGGGGACCGCGAGGGTGTGTTCGAGGCTGGCGCCGAAGTCCGTCAACAGCTGGTACCGGTTCACGGCAGCGCCGAACACCCACCGATCGGCGACGGCCTCGAGCCGGCGGCGCAGGGGCTGGAACGCCAGCGCGGCGAGGATCGTCAACACCACCGCGACCTGGACCGGGATCTGATCGCCCAGAGCCAACCCGGGGGCCGCCGCCAGCACGATGTACACGAAGGCGATGCACCAGGTGAGGACGCCGTAAACCACCGATCTCCGCACGATGACGTCGATCTCGTACAGCCGGTAGCGCAGGACGCCCACCACGATGCTGAGCGGGATGGCGAGCAGGAACGGTAGGTAGAGCGCCTCGATGATGCTCAGCACCGTGGAGTACTCGTCGAGCCCCAACGCCCGCAGCACCATCGACGCGATCAGCAGGGGGACGGCCGCCAGCAGGGTGAACGTCAGCATGCGCATGCGTCGCCGCTGTTCGCGGTTCGCCGTCGCGAACCGGAAGAGCAACAAGAACGTCGCCGCGATGCCGGCCACGAGTGGGTCGCCGAGGAAGTTCACCACCGGCGCCAGGGGTGCGAGCAGGGGCACGAACAGCGGGCTGGCCAGTTCGGTCGGCGGGTTCTCGAGAGTGCCGGCGATGTACCGGTCGAGCACCAGCGTCGGGTTCGCCATCTGCTGCAGCACCGGCACGGCCAGCAGCCACCACAGCCCAGTGACGACGAATCGTTGCCACCGGTGTTCCACCACGCCGTCGGGATAGGTCGCGAAGAGCTGCACGGCCGCGACGGTCATCACGACGCCGTTGAGCTGGCCGGCCAGGCTCACCCACACCAGCCAGCCGTCCGACTGCGGTCCCTGGTACGCCATCGACGCGACGTTCTCGATGCACACGCCCACCGCGCTCGCGGCCCCGAGCAGCAGCAGACGGCGGGTCTGCGGATGGTCGGGCCGACGCCGCGCGAGCCAGACGGCGACGATGTAGATGGGCAGTATGCCGAGGCCGACCCACACCAGCGAGCCCGCCACCGAACCGGGGCGCGCCAGCATGATGTTGGTGACGACCCCGAAGACGAGGGCCGCGCCGCCGACCCAGATCAGCGTGAGCAGCCAGGCTCGGCGGACGCCGGAGACCGGCTCCGCCCGGGTCGATACGGCCGTCACCACCTGATGATCGTCCGCCCCGCGGACGCTCGCGTCCACGGGGGAATCCGCGCGATCACCCCGGGGACAGCCTCCATGCCGATGTGCGCCGCAACCGCGTTCCGACCGGACCACCGAATTCCTAGCGTTGGGCGGGTCGAGAATCCGAGGAGGGGTTGGCCGTGCGTAGAGCGTTCGTGGTGGTGGCCGGGTTGCTGGTCGCTTCGGTGGTGGTCCAGTTCTACTTCGCGGCGTTCGGGGTCTTCACGGCGCCGGGCAACGACTCGCAGTTCGTCCTGCACCAGATGAACGGCCGGCTCGTGCTGCCGGTGCTGTGCCTGCTGTGCATCATCGCTGCGGCGCTCGCGAGAGGCACCCGGTCGGCTGATCGGCTTCTCGGCGCTGCCGTTGGGGCTGCTGGCGATGCAGACGGTGCTGTTCCTGATCGCGGGTCTCACCGGATCGTCCCCGGAGCGGACGACAGTGGGCGGTCAGATCATCCTGGGCCTGCACGCGGTCAACGGCCTCGCCATCCTGGCCGTGACGATCGTGCTGTTCATCCGGGCGCGGCGCTTCGCGGCGACGGCGCCGGGTCCGGCGCGGGCCCCCGGCTCGGCGACGCCGGCCGCGGCGAACGTGGCGACTGCCGCTCCGGCAGGTGCCCCCGCGACGACATCCGGGCCCGCGCAGAACGATTCCGTGGCGTCCTGATCCGCGTCTCGCACGCACCCGGCGGTCGCGGTCGAAGGGAGCCACGGTCATGTCCACGCAGCTGCTGCTGGCGCTCGACCTGCTGCTGGTCGTGACCGGCGCCGCGGCCTTCCTGACCGCGGGCGTTCTCTCGCTCCCCATCCGGCCGGGGCCGGCGCGGGCCCGGCCGATCGCGGCGCTCGCCACCGCCGGGACCGGACTCGCGCTGTGCGCCGGGAGGGTGGTCGTCGACGTCGTGCTCGCCGGCCGCGGGTGGTGGTTCGCCGGTGAGAAGATCGCGCTGGGACTGCCTCTCGCGGTGGGCGGCGCCGGACTGGCGGCCGTGGTGGGGGTTCCGTTCCTGGCGCAAGCCGTGCGCGGGCGGGTGACCGAGTCCCGGCGCGCCCCGGCGGCGGCATCGCTGCTCATCGCCGGGTACGGCTCCGCGGCGGGCATTCTCGGCACGTTCGCCGTCGGGTACCCGATGACCGTCACCGGGGCCGGCGCGATCGCCGCCCTCGTCGCCGGCGTGTCCGGGCTGACCTGGCTGGGGCTGACCAGGTCCGGCTCGCCGGGCGTGCGGGCATCCCTGGTCGTGGTGTGCGTCGTTCCCGTGCTGGCGTCGGCCGGGTTCGCCTTCTACCGGAGCATCCAGCCGGTGCTGATCGGCACCGCATCGGCCGGGCACGGACACCTCGCCGCGGGCGCATCCGGTGGCGGTGCGACATCATCCGATGCACCGGGCATCTCGGTGACGGACCTGCGAACGCCGGCCGACATCGCCGGCCCGGTCGAGCGGTTCACCCTCAGCGCGCGGCAGCAGGCGGTCACCCTGCCCTCCGGGCGGGTGATCGAGGCCTGGACGTTCGGATCGGTACCCGGACCGGAGCTCCGGGTGCGCCAGGGCGACGTGGTGGAGGTGACGCTCGAGAACCAGGACGTCGCCGACGGTGTGACGCTGCACTGGCACGGGTATGCCGTCCCCAACGGCGAGGACGGCGTCGCCGGCGTGACGCAGGATGCCGTCGCGCCGGGGGAGTCGTTCACCTACCGGTTCCTGGCGGGGGACACCGGCACGTACTGGTACCACGCGCACCAGGTGTCGTCCGAGGCCGTCGGTCGTGGACTGTTCGGTGTGCTGATCGTCGAGCCCGCCGGCCCGGCCGGGGGCGGCGCCGACGGCCTGGCCGACACGGTGGTCGACGTGGTGGCACCCGTGCACACCTTCGACGGCATCCCGGTGGTGGCCGGCACGGACGGCCCGCTGCACGCGGCGATCGACCCGGGCCGCCGGGTGCGGGTGCGGGTGATCAACACCGACCCGACCCCGCACCGCGTCTCGGTCAGCGGCGCGGACTTCACCGTGGCGTCGGTGGACGGTGCCGACCTGCTCGGGCCCACGCCGTTGCGCGGCTCGGTGATGCGCATCCCGGCGGGCGGCCGGTACGACGTGATGCTCGAGATGCCCGTCTCGCCGGTCGATGTCGCGATCGACGGCGCGCCGAACACCGGTGTCCGGCTGATCCCGGCGCCGGCCGCGGAACCGTTGGCCGGCGGCGGTGCGGGCTTCGTCGACGGCCCGGAACTCGACCTGCTCGCGTACGGGCGGCCGGCCCCGGTGGCCGGGATGACCGGCGCCCCCGTCGACCGGGAGGCGACGCTGGTCCTGGACCGGCAGGCGCGGTTCCTCGACGGCGTGCCGACGCTCGCCCAGACGATCAACGGGGACGTGCATCCCTTCGTGCCACCGATCTCGGTGCGGGCGGGCGATCTACTCCGCCTGACGGTCGTGAACCGCGGCGGTGACACGCATCCGATGCATCCCCACGGTCACCGCGTCCTCGTCGAGTCCCGCAACGGGGAGCCGGTGAGCGGGAGCCCGCTGTGGCTCGACACTTTCGATGTCCAGCCGGGCGAGGTATGGACCGTGCTGCTGCGCGCGGACAACCCGGGGATCTGGATGGCGCACTGTCACAACCTCGAGCACGCCACGCAGGGCATGGTCGTGCACCTGACCTACGAGGGCGTGTCGACGCCGTTCAGCCTGGGCGGCGGGCACGCCGACAACCGACCGGAGTGAAACATGAGGATCCTGTTCGCCTGCCTGGCCGCCGACGGCCGCGTCAACCCGCTCACGGGCAGCATCCTGCTCAGCCTCAGCCACGGCGTGCCGATCGTCGGCGCCGGCGTCCGAGAGGGCAAGAACGACAACAACGCTCACCTCCGCCACCACGGGCTCGGCGTCGACCTACGCACCGAGGGACCGACGCCGCGCGCGGTCCGGCGCGGCATCGCCCGCGTCCTGGTCGAGCCCGGGTTCCGTCGCAACGCCGCACGCATCCGCGACGAGATCGCCGCCCACCGCCCGTTCGACATCATCGACGCGGGCCTGGCGACCGCGCTGGAGACGGTCTCATGAGGCGCCGGCTGTTCCGGCGGGCGTCGCGGGTCGCGGGGGCGGCCGCGCTGGTGTCGGGCGTCACCGGGATCGTCGCCAACGGCCTGCTCATCCTGTACTTCGCGCTGGCCAGGCCGTGGGGTTCGAGCCACTCGGGACCGTGGGAGTGGATGGGTCCGGCGAACGACATCGTCGGGTCGATCTCGATGGCGCTGCTCATTCCGGCCGTCGTCTCCCTGGGTTCGCGGCTGCGTGCCGATCGGCTGCTGGTAGCGCTCGGCGTCGCCGGCGCGATGGGCATGGGCGCGCTCGCGGCCGCCGGACCGCTGCTGGTGGCCGGCAGGATCTCCCTCGAGACGCAGTTCCTGGTCGCCGGGTTGGCGCTTCCGGCGGTCTTCGGCTGGCTGCTCCGGGTCAACCGCACGGGCCGCCTGACCGGCCTGCTGCCGGCCGGGCTCGCCCGCTTCGGCGAACGGATCGGCCTCGCCGCGCTGCTCGGAACCGCGCTGGCCGCACTGGGTCTGGTGTTCCCGATGGGATCGGCTGCGCAGTACGTCATGCTCGGCCTCGCGGCGATCCCGGGCCTGCCGGCGTACCTGGCCTTGCCGGTGTGGCCGATCCTGCTGGGGCGGTGGCTGTCTCGCGGACCTGGTCAGCCGACGAGCTCGAGCCGGCGCGGTCGGGCCGGTGCGCCGCTCCGCGCCACGAGCTGATCCCGCAGGTGCCGGCTCCCTCCTCGTGGAATTCGCGAGGAGTGGATCCTCCGTGCAACGCCGGCTCGTCATGGCATCGCGATCGACGGGATCAGTCGAGTCGATGACGGCTCCCCGACGTATCAGCCACCCGGCGAGCCGGTCCAAGGTATATGCAGAGCGCTCGCACGAGTCGTCATCGGGTTGGTCAAAGCCGACGACGCGCGCCCATCCGCGTCACCCGGGTGCGGTGACGGCCGTGTCGGCACCTCGGCCCGCGACACCGGAAGTCGTCCTGCTGGCAGCTGAGCGGTACAACCGCGCGGCCGGACACGAGAATCTCGGCCCGCTCTCTGCCATGCACGGATTCCTGCCCCCGCCGGGTCGAGCTCCCCGCCTCCCGGCCTCGCACGTCGACTGGGATGAGCGCGCCGCCGCACTGCCACACCTGCACAGATCCCTGACACTGCGCCGTGCGCTGGAGGACATGCCGGTGTTGAGTGCCGATCGCTCATCGCTGCCGGATACCGCCCTGCAGCGGTCCGCGACGATCCTGGGCGTGCTCGCGCACGCGTACTTCCATGTGTCACCCGGCCGCCCCCAGCCGCCACCCCCATCGATCACCGAACCCTGGGCGGAGGTTTGCCGTCGGCTGGACCGGACGGGCCCATTTCTGTCCTACATCGATCTCATCGTGTCCAACTGGCGACTGCTCGATCCCGCCGCGTCCGATCCGATGCGCGTGCGCAACCTCCGGCTGCTGGTGCCCACCGTCGACAACGAGGAAGAGCGCATCTTCTACCTGACCCAGACCGAGATCCTCGCGCGCACAGCGCCTGTCGTGGCCGCTGCCGCACAGGCCGGAGAAGCGATCAGGATCGACGATCCCGACCGGTTGGCCGCCGCGCTGCAGGTCGTCGTCGGCGCGCTCACCGACATCAATCGGCTGTCGCTGTCGGCGATCAACCCGCGGCCCTCGAGTTCCAGCTACGTCGACCCCGTGGTATGGGCGAAGACCGTGGCGCCGTTCGCGGTCCCCATCGCGCCGGGGCCACTCGGACCCAGCGGCACAGCCTCACCCCTGTTCAACCTGCTGGACAGCGTGTTCCAGCGGCCCCAACGGGGGACCAGGTTCGGCGGGGAGATCCGCGGTCACCGCAGCGCGTATCCACCACAGTGGCGCCGATTCCTGGACGCCGTGGATGCGGTCGGCGTCCGCTCGTATGTCGAGCGCAGGGGCACGCCGAGTGTCCGCGAGCTGTTCCGAGAAGCGCTCGACGCCTATGGGGGACCCCACGGATTCCTGTCGCGTCACCGGCGAAAGGTGTTCGGATATCTGGAAGTCGCGTTCACGGTCGGGCGTGACACGACAATCGGCGGATTCTCCGGCGCGCCCCGCGATCGCACCTGGGTCCGGGTCGATGGTGAACTCGAAGCATCTCGGCTCGAACGTGGATCGCACGCAGCGAGCCCCGATGCGGGGCCGCCACCGGCCGCCCGGTCCACCGACCATCAGTACACGCTCGCGGACCTGGTGCTGCGCAACGACGATGAGCACGGGTACTGGCTGTGCATCGACGACGGCGTCTACGACGTCAGCGAGTTCGTCCATCGCCATCCGGGCGGGCCGGCGGTGCTGCGCGGCTACGCCGGCCGCGACGCCACTGATGCGTACCACCGACTGCACTCCACCAGCGCAGCCGCCGCGATCCTGCTGCGCCGCAGCCGGATCGGAGTGCTCGTCAAGCCGGACCTGCCGCGGACGACCGCTCGGTCCGGAGACGTCGGGCCGGCCCACCTGTTCGACGCCTGGGCGGCCATGACCACCAGCGTCGTCGAGATGCAGAACACGCTGCGCCTGGATCAGAGCCTGCGGCGGGGCGTGGGTCGGAGCCGCGCCGCCGAGCGGCCCGGCTCCCCGTACCTGCTCGAGCGAAGGATCGACGTCTACCGGCGATTCGTCGTTCACTACCTGCGTCCGACCTCCGACGCGGTCGCCGATCGACTCTGGCCGTGCACCGTAGCGGCGAGCCGGAAACGGCCCTCGGCCTCCTGGATGCGACAGCGGATCGACGACGTCTGGCGCGGCCCCGCTGCGACCGCGGTGGTCGCCCTGCCGGACGAGTTGCGACGCCGACTGATGTCGGCGGTGGAGGAGGCGAACGTGCCGGAGTTCGCCCGCATCGAGGCCGTCTGCGAACAGCTGCAGGCAGAGAGCGAGTACGTGCTCGCTGCCCTCAAGCGCCTGTTCCGGGACGGGATTCTCATCATGGAAGAGGCCGATCACTCACACCAGGACCTGGGCCGCCGACTGACGCACATCGCGAGGCGGATGCCCGACGTGCTCGCCCGGCATCTGGGGCGGGTCGCAGGACCGACCGGGGAGCCTGCTCGGCGTTCGCGCTCGTGCCTCGGGGAAAGGTGAACTCGCCTAACCGTTGCGACGTCGGCGCCGCCATGCCAGAGTCACAGCGGCGGGGGTACCCCCGGAGGTGGCGCAATGCGTCGATCGCTTGTCGTTTCTCTGGTCGCTGCGGTCGTCGCCGCACTCTGCGCGGGCACCGCGAGCGCGTCAGCCGCGCCCGGCGCGGACAGCGACCGGGACTCGCTGGACGCCTACACCGCGGTGGTCGAGGCCGACCAGCTACCCGCGATCGCCCAGCAGGGCATCGAGGTCAGCGGCCAGCGGCGGGTCGCGAACGGTGTCGAGCTCGACATGGTCCTCGACGAGGCCCAGGCCGACCGGCTGCGGGGTCGGGGAGTGGACCTGCGGCTGACCCGGGTCAAGGACGGCAAGACGGTCCGGCAGTTCGCGGCGGAGCAGGCCGCCGACGGCTTCACCGTCTGGCGCTCGTACGACGAGCCCGGCGGGATCCGCGACCAGCTCTACGCCGCGGCCCGCGACAACCCCCAGCTGGTGAAGCTCGAGGTCCTCGGCCACACCGGCCAGGGTCGCGAGATCATCGCGGTCAAGCTGACCCAGGGGGCACGAGGCACACCGGACGGCGCGCGTCCCGCCGTCCTCTACAGCGCCACACAGCATGCGCGCGAATGGATCTCGACCGAGGTCGACCGGCGGCTGATGAACCACTTCATCGACCGCTGGCGGGCCAACGACCGTGAGGTCCGCAAGCTCCTGCAGACGACGGAGCTCTGGTTCGTGCTCGTGGCCAACCCCGACGGCTACCAGTACACGTTCGAGCACGAGCGGCTGTGGCGGAAGAACCTCCGCGACAACAACGGCGACGGGCAGACCCAGGTCGGCGACGGCGTCGACCCCAACCGCAACTTCCCCAACCACTGGGGATACGACGAGGAGGGGTCGTCGTCCATCCAGTCCAGCGACACCTACCGGGGCCCGGCGCCGATGTCGGAGCCGGAGACCCAGGCGATGGTCGGCCTGCTCGACCGGATCGGGTTCGCGTTCCAGGTCAACTGGCACTCCGCCGGCCAGTGGCTGCTCTACGCCGAGGGCTGGCAGACCGGCACCCCCACCGCGGACGACCCGATCTACTACGCCATGTCCGGCAACCTGGACGACCCGGCGATCGCCGAGTTCCACCCGGGCCTGAGCTCGGACGTCCTCTACGTCACCAACGGCGAGACCACCGACTACGCGCACGCGGTGACCGGCGCATTGGCCTGGACCCCGGAGCTGTCCGAGGGGTGCGACGGCTGCGGCTTCGTCTTCCCGGACGACGACGCGCTGGTGCAGGCGGAGTTCGAGCGCAACCTGCCGTTCGCCCGATCGGTGGCCGACTCGGCGGTCGACCCCGATGACCCGAAGACGGTCACCGGGATCACGACCGAGCCGTTCTACGTCGACAGCGACGACCCCTACAAGCGCGGCAACCCGGGCGTCCAGCTGAGCTTCGCCAGGTCGTACGGCGACCCGCAGCCGGTCGCCGTGATCGCCAAGCGCAGCCTCGGCGCCGTGACGGCGCAGTACCGCATCAACGGCGGCGCGGTGCAGTCGGCACCCACGTCCGAGTGGGAGGGCGGGTCGAGGTACAACCCGGCGTCGGTCCACTACCACCAGATGCGGGGCGTGGTGACCGGCACCGACCCCGGCGACTCGGTCGAGGTCTGGTTCGAGGGTGGCGGCCAGCGGAGTGACTCGTTCACCTACCAGGCCGTCTCCGAGAGCGGTAACCGCGTGCTCGTCGTGGCGGCCGAGGACTACACCGGCGCCTCGCCGGTGCAGGATCCGGCGGGCCCGCACTACGTCGACACGTACACCGACGCCCTGGCCGCCAACGGCCAGCAGGCCGACGTCTACGACATCGACGCGGCCGGCCGGATCGCCCCCGACGCGCTCGGAGTGCTCAGCCACTACGACGCGGTCGTCTGGGAGACCGGAAACGACCTGGTCACCCGCACGGCCGGCCGCGGCGGCGGCAATGCCGACCGGCTGGCGCTCGACGAGCTGCTCGAGTTCCGCTCGTACATGAACGAGGGCGGCAAGGTGCTCCTCGCAGGCGACTCCGCCGGCCAGCAGTACACCATGGCGCAGCTCTACGACCCCAAGGGCGAGATCGCCTGCAACCCGCTTCCCGCGGGTACCGACCCGCGGCGCTGCCTGCCCCTGTTCGGCTCGTTCTTCGGTGGCGACGCCACCAACGACGTGCTGCAGTACTACCTGGGTGGCTACGTCGCCGTCGCCAACGACGGTCACGTCGATGGCGCCGCGTTCGACTCGGTGGGCGTCGACGACCCGTTCACGGGCCTGGCGTGGGGTCTCGACGATCCCGTCTTCGCGGGCAACACCGTCCGGAGGTCGTCGTTCCTCGCCACCAGCGGCATCCTGCCGGTCGACCAGTACAAGCAGTTCGAGAGCTGGCCGGCGGCGCGGTACGACAAGCCGGGCGGGCCGTTCGACCCGCACACCGGCGAGCAGTACGTCTACTCGCAGATCGCCGACGTCTCGTACAAGAGGCTGACCCGCGAGGTCGCCGTCCCGGCGGGTGGCGGGTCGATGACGTTCTGGACGTCGTACGACACGGAAGCAGAGTGGGACCACCTGTTCGTGGAGGCGCGTACTCCCGGCGGTGACGACTGGACGACGCTGCCGGACGCGAACGGGCACACGACGACGGCGACCGGCCAGAGCTGCCCCGCGGGCTGGGTCGAGCTGCATCCCCAGCTCGCGCACTACCAGACGTGGGACGGCGTCGACGCGTGCACCGCGACCGGCACCACCGGCGCCTGGAACGCCGCGAGCGGCAACTCGGCGGGTTGGCAGCAGTGGAGCATCGACCTCTCGGCGTACGCCGGCGAGACCGTCGAGGTCTCCATCGCCTACGCCAGCGACTGGGCGACCCAGGGCATCGGCGTCTTCGTGGACGACATCACGCTCCCCGACGGCACCAGCACGTCGTTCGAGACCGGCCTGGACGGCTGGGCGATCACCGGCCCGCCGCCGGGCAGCGCGCCCAACGTCAACAACTTCATCCGAACCGACGCGTCGGGATTCCCGGTCGGCAACGTGATCGCCACGCCGCACTCGCTGCTGATGGGGTTCGGGCTGGAAGGCGTCTCGACCGACGACGAACGCAACGCGGTGATGGGCCGAGCCCTGGACCACCTCCTGGAGTGAAACCGAGAACGGCCTTCGCGGTCGCTCGAGGCGGGGTGGACGACGGTTCGCCCCGCCGCGGTCGGCCGGGAACATCACCGCCCGCAGGCACAATCGGTCGAGTCGGGCTCGACTCTGCGACACATTTCGCTACTTCGCGACAGCTCGACGCGTGGCACAGTCGCAAACGGCGTCGCAGAGTCGCGAACGATGGCGCTCGCAGACTCGCCCGAATGCGAGGTACCGGAGTCCGCCGCCGGGTGGCGCCAGTGCCGACGCGAGCAGTTGCGCGTGTGGCGGGCGCGCGGCGTGCGGTTCAGATCAGGCCGAGACCCCTGACCGCGTCGCGCTCCTCGACCAGCTCGGCGACGGAGGCGTCGATGCGGGCGCGGGAGAACTCGTCGATCTCCAGTCCCTGCACGATCTTCCACGAGCCGTCCGCCGAAACCGCGGGAAAGCCGGAGACCAGGCCCTCGGGCACGCCGTAGGAGCCGTCGGACACGAGGCCGGCGCTCACCCAGTCGCCCTCGGGGGTGCCGTTCACCCACGACCGCAGGTGGTCGATCGCGGCGTTCGCGGCGGACGCGGCCGACGAGGCTCCGCGCGCGTCGATGATCGCCGCGCCGCGCTTGGCGACGGTCGGGATGAAGGTCTCGGTCAGCCATCCGCGATCGACCTGGTCGGCCACCGGCCGGCCGCCGACCTCGGCGTGGATCAGGTCCGGATACTGGCTCGCGGAGTGGTTGCCCCACACGGTCATCCGGCGGACGTCGGAGACGGCCACGCCGAGCTTCGCGGCGACCTGCGACAGCGCTCGGTTGTGGTCGAGCCGCATCATCGCGCTGAACCGGTCGGAGGGGACGTCGGGCGCGTGCGTGCGGGTGATCAGCGCGTTCGTGTTGGCTGGGTTGCCGACGACCAGCACGCGGATGTCGTCCGCCGCGCCGGCGTTGATCGCCTCGCCCTGCGGCTTGAAGATCCCGCCGTTGGCCTCGAGCAGGTCGGCGCGCTCCATCCCCGGCCCGCGCGGACGGGCGCCCACCAGCAGGCCGATCGAGGCGCCGTCGAACGCCCGCTTGGCGTCGTCGGTGATATCCACACCCGCCAGCAGCGGGAAGGCGCAGTCGTCGAGTTCCATCGCGGCGCCCTCGGCCGCCTTGAGCGCGGGGGTGATCTCCAGCAGATTCAGCCGGACCGGCTGGTCCGGGCCGAGCATGTCCCCCGCGGCGATCCGGAACAGCAGCGCGTAGCCGATCTGGCCGGCTGCTCCGGTGACCGTCACCGAGACGGGGGCCTTGCTCATCGAGGAATCTCCTTCTGTATGGGGTGTGCGGGCTGTATGGGGTGTGCGGGCCGCACGCCGTGATCGGGACCGATCCGCGGGACGCGCGTCACGCGACCGGTGCGCGCGAGATGCCCGACGGTAGCGCGGATGCCGATCCGCGGTCGAGCAACCACAGGGTACGGGTCCGCCCCGTCGCACCCGCCACGGGCACGGCGACCTCCCCGGCGCCGCCGAGCGCGAGCGCGACGGCGCCGGCCTTCGACGTGCCGGCCGTCATGATCCAGACCTCGGTCGCCTCGCGGATCGTCGGCAGGGTCAGCGAGACCCGCGTCGGCGGCGGCTTCGGGCAGTTGCGCACGGCCACCACCGGCCGGGTGTCGTACACGGCGGGCGACTCCGGGAACACCGAGGCCACGTGTCCCTCGCCGCCCATGCCGAGCATCACCACATCGAGACCGTCGCGGGAATCAAGGATGTCGGCGTAGGCGGATGCCGCCGCGTCGACGTCGTCGCCGAACTCGCCGTCGGAGGGCGCCATCGCGTGCACCCGCGCCGGGTCGATCCTGACCTGGTCGAGCAGCGCTTCCCTGGCCTGCTTCTCGTTCCGTTCCGGGTCGTCGCCCGGCACGAAACGCTCATCGCCCCAGAAGATGTCGACCCGGGACCAGTCGATGGCATCGCGAGCGGGGGAGGAGTTGAGGTGCGCCAGCACCCCGATGCCGATGCCGCCGCCGGTCAGCGCGATCCCGGGAATGCGTCCGGTGGACTGGATGTCGACGAGCGTGGTGACGAGCCGCGCCGCCGTGGTGGCGGCGAGCAACTCCTCCGTACCGTGGATGACGACCTCGCGCTGACTCATGACGCTCCCGTGCCTCGTGACCCGCCGCGGCGGGCGCCCTTTCCGGACGACGTCGTGGACGTGGCCCGCGGCTTGTCGGCCCGCGACCCGCCGGCTGCCGCGCCGCCGTTCGAACCGGCCCTTCCGGCGACCGACGCCATGGCGCCGCCGCCCCGGGACCGCCTCGCCGGCGCGAGCTTGGCAGCCGTTGTGGCGCCGTCCGTCTCGGCCGCCCGGCTGGCGACGCTCGTCGGTGACGTGGTGGACGTGGCCTCGGCGGCGACGGTCGGCACCGACGTGCGCGCTGATCTCCTCGATGTCGCGCGCCCGGACTTCGGGTCGGACTTCGGCGCCGCGGACCGCCGCGTCCCGCCGGACCGGGCGGCGCCCGAGCGTGCCGAACCGGCGGCGGCGGTGCGGGGGGAGCCGGTGCCGGGGCCGTCGGCGGATGCCTGCTTGCCGATCAACGCCAGCCCCCTGGACAGCACGTCGGCGTACACCTCGTCGGCGTCCAGGCGGCGGAGCTCCTCGGCGAGGCAGTCCCGAAGGCCGCGGCGGGGGAGCGCCACGTGTCGCTCGGGCTGATTGGCCACGATGAGCTCGGCGGTGATGGTCTCCGGCCGCACCAGGCTGATGTCACCGGCGCGCCGGGTGAGCACCACCGAATGCACGCCGGCGCCCGCCTTGGCCGGCGACTTCGCCCGCCGCACCGGGCATTTCAGCGAGACCGCGAGCCAGCCGGCGAGCAGGTCGGCGGACGGCGAGTCGGCGGCGCCGGACACCGTCGCCGACAGCACCCTGTCGTGCGGCGGCTGGTCCAGCGTCGACGCCAGCAGGCCGCGCCAGCGGGTGATGCGCGTCCAGGCCAGGTCGGTGTCGCCCGGACGGTAGGACTCGGCGCGCTTGCCGAGCTGCGAGATGGGCCGCTTGGCCGATGCGGCGTCGGTGATCCGGCGCTGGGCGAGCATGCCGATCGGGTCGTCCGCGGGGACGGCGGGCGCCTCGCCCGGCCACCACGCGACCACCGGCGCGTCGGCCAGCAGCAGCGGCACGACGACGGACTCGCCGTGATCGACCAGCGGGCCGTAGAGGCGCAGCACGATGACCTCGCTGGCGCCGGCGTCGCCGCCGACGCGGATCTGCGCATCCATCCGCGCCGAGGCCCGGCGAACGCCGCGGGCCAGGACGATCACCCGGCAGGGATGCTCGAACGACGCGGCGTTGGCCGCCGCGATCGGATCCTCCGAGTCGGACTCCTCGGTGACGATGACCAGCGTGAGGACGCGCCCGAGGGCGATGGAGCCGCCCTTCTCCCGCAGGTCGACGAGCGCCCGGTTGATCTTCGACGAGGTGGTGCTGGGCAGGTCGATGATCACGGGCGGGTCTCCCTCGCGCTGGGTGACGGGCAGCGGCGGGCGTGGACGGCGCGCACGAGGTCGGACCCCGGCATCAGGGCCGCCGCCAGGTCCGGCCGTCCCTGGCCATCAGGGCGTCGGCGGACGCCGGGCCCCACGAACCGGAGGCGTACTGCTCCGGCTGGCCGCCGACCCGGCTCCAGTACTTCTCGATCGGGTCGAGGATCTTCCAGGACAGCTCGACCTCCTCGTCCTGCGGGAACAGCGACGGCTCGCCGAGCAGCACGTCCAGGATCAGCCGCTCGTAGGCCTCAGGGGAGGCCTCGGTGAACGACTGGCCGTAGGAGAAGTCCATCGACACGTCGCGGACCTCCATCGACGGCCCGGGCACCTTCGAGCCGAACCGGATGGTCACGCCCTCGTCCGGCTGCACCCGGATGACCAGCACGTTGGAGCCGAGCTCCTCGGTGTCGGTGTGCGAGAACGGCAGGTGGGGCGCCCGTTTGAAGACGACGGCGATCTCGGACACCCGCTTGCCGAGCCGCTTGCCGGTGCGCAGGTAGAACGGCACCCCGGCCCACCGCCGATTCTCCACGAGGAGCTTGACGGCCGCGTACGTCTCGGTGGCGGACGACGTCGAGATGCCCTCCTCCTCCAGGTATCCCAGCACCTTGGTGCCGCCCTGCCAGCCGCCCGCGTACTGGCCCCGCGCGGTGCCCTGGCCGAGATCCTTCGGCAGCTGCACCGCGGACAGCACCTTGACCTTCTCCCGCCGCAGGTCGTTCGGGTCGAACGCGAGCGGCTCCTCCATCGCGGTCAGCGCCATCAACTGCAGCAGGTGGTTCTGGATGACGTCCCTGGCGGCGCCGATGCCGTCGTAGTAGCCGGCGCGGCCACCCACGCCGATGTCCTCGGCCTGGGTGATCTGCACGTGGTCGACGTAGTTGTTGTTCCACATCGGCTCGTACAGCTGGTTCGCGAAGCGCAGCGCCAGCAGGTTCTGCACCGTCTCCTTGCCCAGGTAGTGGTCGATGCGGAACACGCTCTCCGACGGGAACACCTCGTTCACCAGCGAGTTCAGCTCGATGGCCGACTCCAGGTCGTAACCGAAGGGCTTCTCGATCACCACCCGCCGCCACTCCTCGGCGTGCGGCTCGCACAGCCCGGACCGCTTGAGCTGCCGCAGCACGCGCGGGAAGGCGCTCGGCGGGATGGAGAAGTAGAACGCGTGGTTGCCGCCGGTACCGCGGACCCGGTCCAGGTCGGTGAGCGTCGCGGCGAGCGTGTCGAACGCCGCGTCGTCGTCGAACGAGCCCTGCACGAACCGGAAGCCCTCCGCCAGGTGTCGCCAGACCTCCTCGGAGAAGCGGGTTCTCGCGTACTGGCGGACCGCGTCGTGGACGACCTTGGCGAAGTCCTCGTGCGCCCAGTCGCGGCGCGCGAAGCCGACCAGCGCGAAACCCGGCGGCAGCAGCCCGCGGTTCGCGAGGTCGTAGATCGCGGGCATCAGCTTCTTGCGCGCGAGATCCCCGGTGACACCGAAGATCACGATGCCGGACGGGCCGGCGATCAGCGGCAGCCGCTTGTCGCGCGGGTCGCGCAACGGGTTGGTCGGCCGTTGACCGGACAGGATGTGGGCCATCGTGCTCGTCGGTGTCCTTCCGCCGGACGTGCCCGCCGATGAGGAACTCTCGGCGGGTTGTGGGTCAGCCCGCCGGCTTGTGCTTGACGAGTTCCTGACCGACGGACTCGAGCAGCTCCTGCCAGGACTTCTCGAACTTGTCGACGCCCTCGGTCTCCAGCACGGCGAAGACGTCGGTGAGGTCGATGCCGAGTGCCTCGAGTGCGGAGAACACGGAGCTGGCCTGGGCGTAGGTGCCCTCGATGGTGTTGCCGCGGATGACGCCGTGGTCGGCGACGGCGTCGATGGTCTTCTCGGGGGCGGTGTTGACCACGCCGGGGGCGACGAGCTCGACGACGTAGCGGGTGTCGTCGTACTTCGGGTCCTTGACGCCGGTGGATGCCCACAGCGGCCGCTGCGGGTTCGCCCCGGCGGCGGCCAGCTTCTCCCAGCGGTCGCCGGCGAAGGTCTGCTCGTAGGCCTGGTAGGCGAGCCGGGCGTTCGCGATGGCCGCCTCGCCGAGCAGCGCCTCGGCCTCCGGGGTGCCGATGGCGTTGAGCCTCTTGTCGATCTCGGTGTCCACCCGGGAGACGAAGAAGGAGGCCACGGAATGGATCTGGGAGATGTCGTGGCCGTTGGACCGTGGCCTGCTCGATCCCGGACAGGTAGGCGTCCATGACGGCGGCGTACCGGTCGAGGGAGAAGATCAGCGTGACGTTCACGCTGACGCCCTCGGCGAGCACGGCGGTGATCGCGGGCAGCCCCGCCAGGGTGGCCGGGATCTTGATCAGCACGTTGGGCCGGTCGACGATCTTGGCCAGCTCCAGCGCCTGGGCGATGGTGGCCTGCGGTGTCGTGCGCCAGGCGCGGGTCCACCTCGATGGACACCCGGCCGTCCACGTGGTCGGAGGCGTTGTAGGTGTCGGTGAACAGGTCGCAGGCGTCGCGGACGTCGTCGGTGGTCACCTCGCGGACGGTGTCGTCCACGCTCGCGCCGCGGGCGGCGAGCTGGTCCAGCTGCTCCTGGTAGGAGGCGCCGTCGGACAGCGCGCCCTGGAAGATCGTCGGGTTGGTGGTGACGCCGACGATGTGCTTGGTCCTGATCAGCTCGGCGAGGTTGCCGGAGTGCAGGCGCTGGCGGGACAGGTCGTCCAGCCACAGCGAGACACCGGCCTCGGAGAGGTCGGCGAGCGGGTTGTTCGTGCTCTGCGGTGTGGTCATGGTGATCGACTTCCTTCGTGTCCGAGATGGTCGTCCGGGAGTACTCGGTCGGTGAGATCCGTTGCGGCGCCGGCGGTGCGGCCGTGCGCCGGCTGATTCAGTTGTCGTGCCGCCGCCGGCCGGCGGGTCAGTTCGGTGGCTGCCGGGGCGCGGTCACCGGGTCGTCCACGCCGGCGTGGTCCAGCGACGTGGCGTGCGGCTCGCCGCCGGGTCCGCCGCCGCGTTCGGCGGCGGCCAGCGACTTCTTGGCCGCGGCCACGGTCGCCTCGGAGGTCAGGCCGAACTCCTTGTACAGCGTCTTGAAGTCCGCCGACGCGCCGTAGTGCTCGAGCGAGACGGGCCGGCCGTGCGCGCCGAGCCAGCGCCACCAGGGCTGCGCGACGGCGGCCTCGACGGACACCCTGGCGGTCACCGACGGCGGCAGCACCGACTCGATGTACTCCTCGTCCTGCACCTCGAACCAGTCCAGGCACGGCACCGAGACCACGCGGGTGCCGATGCCCTCGCCCTGCAACGCCTCCCGCGCCTGCACCGCGATCTGCACCTCCGAGCCCGACGACATCAGGATCACCTGCAGCTCACCCTGCGCCTCCGCGAGCACGTACGCGCCCCTGCGCACGCCCTCGTAGTCCGTGCCCTCCAGCACCGGCACCGCCTGCCGGGTCAGGCACAGCCCGACCGGGCCGCAGAACCAGTCGTGCTGCCGCTCCAGGATCGCCCGCCAGGCGTGCGCGGTCTCGTTCGCGTCCGCCGGTCGGACCACCGACAGCCCGGGGATGGCGCGCAGCGCGGCCAGGTGCTCCACCGGCTGATGGGTCGGCCCGTCCTCGCCCAACCCGATGGAGTCGTGCGTCCACACGTAGGTGGCCGGCGCGCCCATCAGCGCGGCCAGCCGCACCGCGCCGCGCATGTAGTCGGAGAACTGCAGGAACGTGCCGCCGTACGGGCGGGTCGGGCCGTGCATCACGATGCCCGACAGGATCGCGCCCATCGCGTGCTCGCGGATGCCGAAGTGCAGCGTGCGGCCGTAGGGCTGGGCCTTCCAGTGCTTGGTCGCGGCCGCGGTCGGACCGAACGAGTCCGCGCCCTCCATCGTCGTGTTGTTCGACTCCGCCAGGTCGGCCGAGCCGCCCCACAGCTCGGGCAGCACCGGCGCCAGCGCCGTCAGCACCTTGCCCGACGCGGCCCGCGTCGCGATCCCCTTCGGATCCGGGTCCCAGCTCGGCAGCACGTCGGCCCAGCCGTCCGGCAGGTCGCGGGCGACCATCCGGTCGAACAGCTGCTTGCGCTCCGGGTTGCCCTGCGCCCACGCGTCGAAGCTCTTCTGCCACTCCGCCTTGGCGGCCTGCCCGCGGTCCAGCGCCTGCCGGGTGTGCTTGATGACCACGTCGTCGACCTCGAAGAACGCGTTCGGGTCGAAGCCGAGGACCTCCTTGACCGCGGCCACCTCGGCGTCGCCCAGGGCGGAGCCGTGGGCCTTGCCGGTGTTCATCAGATGCGGCGCCGGGTAGCCGATGATCGTCCGCAGCGCGATGAACGACGGCCTGTCGGTGACGGCCTTGGCCTTCTCGATCGCCTCCAGGATGCCGACGACGTTCTCGCCGCCCTCGACCCGCTGCACGTGCCAGCCGTACGCCTCGTACCGGGCCGGCGACGTCCTCGATCAGCGCGATGTTGGTGTCGTCCTCGATGGAGATCTCGTTGTGGTCGTAGAAGACGATCAGGTTGCCCAGCTCCTGCCGCCCGGCGATCGACGACGCCTCGCTGGACACCCCCTCCTCGATGTCCCCGTCCGAGGCGATCACGTAGATGAAGTGGTCGAACGGCGAGTAGCCCGGCGCCGCGTCCGGGTCGAACAGGCCGCGCTCCCGGCGCGACGCCATCGCCATCCCCACCGCCGACGACAGGCCCTGACCCAGCGGCCCCGTGGTGATCTCCACGCCCTTGGTGTGGTGATACTCCGGGTGCCCCGGCGTCAACGACCCCCACGTCCGCAGCGCCTGCAGGTCCTCGACCTCCAGGCCGAACCCGGCCAGGTACAGCTGGATGTACAGCGTCAGGCTCGAATGACCAGCGGACAACACGAACCGGTCGCGGCCCAGCCAGTGCGGATCCGCCGGATCGTGCCGCATCACCCGCTGGAACAGCGCAGTAGGCCAGCGGCGCCAGCGACATCGCCGTCCCCGGATGCCCGTTGCCCACCTTCTGCACCGCGTCGGCGGCCAGCACCCGCACGGTGTCCACCGCCCGCGAGTCCACCTCCGACCAGTCATCGGGGACGTGCGGCGCGGTCAACAGCGGGATGTCGGCGTTGGCAGCCGACTCGGTGGTCGCGGTCACGGATCGCCTTTCTGAAGTGGGCGGGTGATCGCGTGGAGTGGCTGTCGCGATCGCAGGGACGGGTCGTGCCGGGCGCTCGGGACCCACGGCAAGCGCAGGTCAAAGACTAGTACCCAGGGGTCGGCGCGCTCATTCCGAGGAGGGCCGGGCGGCGCGGGCAGACGCGTCGGCCACCGGGCGCGCTGTGCGCTCGGCGCCCACCTAGGATGATCGTGGATCGGGCCCGCGATCGCCGACGAGAGGAGCCCCGCCGGTGGTGTCGCCTGCTGGTTCGGCCGAACGCTCGGCGGATCCGTTGTCGGCCCACGCCGCAGCCGACGCCCCGCCCGGGCCGGTCGCCGGGGCCCGCCGCGCACGCGACGTCGTCGCCGCGTACGTCGCGCTGACCAAGCCCCGCATCATCGAACTGCTGCTGATCACCACGATCCCGGCGATGTTCGCCGCGCAGCGCCAGGTGCCGTCCCTCGGCCTGCTGCTGGCGACGCTCGTCGGCGGCACCCTCGCCGCCGGCAGCGCGAACGCCCTGAACTGCGTGGTGGACGCCGACATCGACGCGATCATGCGGCGCACCCGCGGCCGCCCGCTGGCCCGGCACGCGGTCTCCACCCGCGGCGCGCTGATCTTCGGGATCGTGCTCGGCGTGCTGTCCGCGGGGCTGCTGTGGGCGACCACCACCTGGCAGGCGGCGGCCCTCGCCGTCGTGGCGATCCTGTTCTACGTCTTCGTCTACTCGATCTGGCTCAAGCGCCGCACGTCCCAGAACATCGTCTGGGGCGGCCTCGCCGGGTGCATGCCGGTGATCATCGGCTGGTCCGCGGTGACCGGCGACATCGGCTGGCCGGCCTGGGTCTTCTTCGGGGTGATCTTCTTCTGGACACCCCCGCACACCTGGGCGCTCGCCATGCGCTACCGCGCGGACTACGCGGCTGCCGGCGTGCCGATGCTGCCGGTGGTGGCGACGGAACGCGTGGTCGTCCGGCAGATCGTGATCTACAGCTGGGCGATGGTGGCCTGCTCGCTGCTGCTGGTGCCGGCGTCGTCCTGGATCTACGCGGCGGTCGCCGTGCCGCTCGGCCTGGCGTTTCTGGCGCTGGCCCACCTCCTGCACAGCCGGGTGCTGCGAGGCGTGCCCGCCCGGCCGATGACGCTCTTCCACCTGTCGAACCTGTACCTCACGGGCATCTCGGTGGCCTGGGCGGTCGACTCCGTGGTCGGGCTGCCGGTGCTCGGCTGGCCCTGGTAGCGCTCGTCTCCGGATGACCGAGGACGCGCCCGGGCCGGCCGCCGACGACGCCGCGCGGATCGAGCCGCTCCGCCGCTTCGCGAGTGAGCACGGCGGTTCGGCGACCGCGGTGATCAGCTACCTCGGCCGGCGCGGCGCCCGGATCGTGGCGGTCGCGGCGGACGGCGCGTTCGGCGACGCGGTGGTGTCGTCGGTCGAGGCCGGGCAGCAGGTCTGCGCGGCGGCCGGGATCGACGTCGCGGACGACTGGGACCGGGAGCTGTCCTCGGCCATCCGGTTCACCACCGCCGAGCGCCGCCGGATGGGCGGCACCTGACGCCGCGCGGCGGTCCTGGTGCGCGGCGGGCGGGTGCGCTCTACTGACCGCGTGCCGCGCGCCGAGGTCCGGCCGGCCCTGGTGGGCCGGGACGCCGAGTGGGCGCTGCTGACCGACCGACTCGACACCGCGCGGGCCGGCGGCGGGTCGGCCGTCCTGGTGCTGGGCGAGGCGGGCATCGGCAAGTCGCGCCTGCTGGCCGAGCTCGCCGAGCGGGCGCGCGCGGCCGGGGACCTGGTGCTCGTCGGGCGCGCGGTACCGGGCGGGGGCAGCTACCGCCCGGTCATCGCGGCGATGGCCGCGCCGCTGCGCGACGCCCCGATGCCCGAGCTGCCGCAGCTCCGGCCGTTCCGTGCGGCCCTCGCGACGATCGCGCCGGGCTGGACGCCCGCGGAGTCGTTCGCGCCGGACGGCCGCCACGACGTCGGCGCCCCGGGCGGCCCGGATCCGGCGGTGGTGCTCGGCGAGGGGCTGATCCGGCTGCTCGCCGCTCTCGCCGGCGACCGGACGTGCCTGCTGGTGCTGGAGGACCTGCACTGGGCGGACGCGGACACCCGCGCGCTGCTGCTCTATCTGACCGGGGCGCTGGACGGCACCCGGATCCTGCTGGCGGCGTCCGCGCGCGATGACGAGGCCTTCGGTCCGGCCGGCGGTGGCACCGCTCCGGGGCTGACGGTCTTCACGGGCGCGACGACCATCCGGCTCTCCCGGTTCGACGACGCCTCGGTCGCCGCGCTGGCCGCCGGGTACGCGGGAGACATCCCCGCCGCCGTGCTCGACCTCGTCGTGGCGAGGGCGGACGGGCTGCCGGTGCTCGTCGGCGAGCTGCTGGACGCGCTGCTGGACCCCGCCGCCGACCCGGCGCGCCTCGCCGTGCCGCCCAGCCTCGCGGGCCTGGTGCGGCAGCGGACGGCAGGCCTCGGCGAGCGGGACCGGCGGCTGCTCGGCGCGGCGGCCGTGCTCGGGGCGGAACCCGACTGGGGGCTGCTGGGTCAGGTCACGGGGTTGTCCCGGGACGACGTCGTCGAAGGCCTGCGCGCGGCGACCGACGCGGGGCTGCTCGTCGCGGACGGCATGCGCCCGGCCACGGGCCCGACGCCCGCCGGGGTGCGGCCGGGTCCCCGGCTGGAGTGGCGACACGCGATGGTCGGCGACGCCGTGCTGACCACCCTGCTGCCCCCCGAGCGAACGGCGCTCGCCCGGCGGGCCGCCGAGGCATTGGCGGCCCGCGGCCGGCCGGGCGACGAGGCGCTCGCCGCCGACCTGTTCGCGATGGCCGACGAGCCCGAGCGCGCCGCCGCGCTCTTCCTGCGGCAGGCGCGGCGGGACGTCGGCCGGGGCGCGCTGCGGGCAGCGGCCGAGCTGGTGACGCGGGCACAGGAGACCGGAGCGCTGCGCGACGAGGTGATGCAGGAGCGGGTCCACGTCCTCACCCTCGCCGGCCGCGGCCCGGAGGCGCTGGCAGCGGGCGCCCCCGCCCTCGCGGGTCGCACCGGGGATGCGCATGCCGAGCTCTGCCTGTTGCTGGCGAGGGCTGCGGTGTCGAGCGGGCGGTGGGACGCCGCCGAACAGTACGTCGGCCGGGCCGGCCGGCCGGCCGATCCGCGGGCGTCCGTGCTGCTCGCGGACGCGGCCTTCGGGCGGGGCGATCCCGCGCGGGCGGCCGGTCTCGCGACCACGGCGGCCGAGCAGGCCGAGCGCGCGGGCCGGGCCGACGTGCTCTGCGCGGCGCTGGTGGTGGCCGCTCGCTGCGCCATCCTCAGCGACATCTCCCGCGCCGCAGCCATCTTCGAGCGGGCCGCGCAGCTGGCTGCGGAGCACGGGTTGCCGGGGGCGCGGGTCGAGGCGATGTTCGGGCTCGGCCAGGCCGACCTGCTGGAGCGCGAGGACGGGGCCGCCCTGGAGCGGGCCCGGGATCTCGCGCTCGACTCCGGGATGCTGCGGCAGGCGCTGTCGGTCGACGTCCTGCTCGCCGAGCACGCGCTGGTGGTCTCCGGCCCGCGGGTCGCCGCGGGGCTCGGACAGGATGTCGCGGACCGCGCCGGCGCCCTGGACCTCACGGGCCTGCAGGCGCTCGGCGAGGTGATGGCCGCCGGCGCCCGCGCCGCCGCCGACGACGTGCCGGGCATGACCCGGCTCCTGGAGTCGGCGACCGCGCGCCCGCACGTCTCCGTCGAGGTCGGCGCCATCGCCGCGGCCGTCCGCGCGCTGCCGGCCCTGCTGGCGCACGACCTGGCGCCGGCCGACCGGGGCGTCGCGGAGGGGATGTCCACGCTCGCCGGCCACGGCTCCGCCGCGCCCGTGGCGTTCTGGGGTCTCTGGGCCCTGCTGCGCACGGTGGTCGCGGACGACGACGGCCCGCGGCGGTTCCTGAGCACCGCGCCGGCGGGCCTGCGCCGGTCGAACCGGGCGGCACTGGCCTACGCGGATGCGGTCGCGGCGGGCCGCGACGGCCGGCCGGCGGACGCGCTGGCCGCATTCGAGGCGGGCGAGGCGCTGCACGTCGCCGGGTGGTGGCATCGACTGATCCGGCTCCTCGTGCTGCGGTCGGCGGTGCTGGACGGCTGGGGCGATCCGGTGCCGGCGCTGCGGGCGGACCTCGCCGAGTTCGAGCGGTTCGGCGACGAGCGGCTCGCGCGGACCTGCCGCGACCTGCTCCGGCAGGCCGGCGCGCCGACCCGGCGCGGCCGGGGTTCGTCGACCGTGCCGCCGGACCTGCGCGCCCGCGGCGTGACCAGCCGGGAGCTCGACGTGCTGGAGCTGGTCGCCGGCGGCCTGCCGAACGCGGACATCGCCGCGCGGCTGTTCCTGTCGCCGCGCACGATCGAGACGCACGTGACCAACCTGCTGGCCAAGACCGGGTGCGCGGATCGTGCGGCCCTGCGCCGCCTCTGGACCGAGCGGGGCTGAACGGAACGCACGGCGCCGGCAGGCAGGTGTGCGCGCGCCGGCCGCGCGGCGGCGATCTCCCGAGCGGCTAGGCTGCCCGCCGTGCCTGTTCGCGTCGCGGTCACCGGTGGCAGTGGCAAACTCGGCCGCGCGGTCGTCGCCCACCTGCTCGAGAACGGCTACGACGTGGTCAATCTCGATCGCGCGCCGGCCCAGCAACAGCGGTGCCCGTTCGTCCGGGTGGAACTCACCGACTACGGGCAGGTGGTCGCCGCGCTGCAGGCCGTCGACGACCGCTACGAGAGCATCGACGCCGTCGTGCACCTGGGTGCGATCCCGGCGCCGGGGTTGACGACGAACGCAGCGACGTTCGACAACAACATCACGTCGACCTATCACGTGTTCGAGGCGGCGCGGGCGGCCGGCATCCGGAGAATCGTCTGGGCGTCGAGCGAAACGGTGCTGGGGCTTGCGTTCTCGCCGGCGGCGCCGCCACCGGTGATCCCGGTGACCGAGGAACACCATCCGCTGCCGAACTCCGCGTACTCGCTGGCGAAGACGCTCGAGGAGGAGATGGCCCGCCAGTTCTGCCGCTGGGATCCGCAGCTGTCCATGACGGGGCTGCGGTTCTCCAACGTGATGGAACCCGCCGACTACGCGGCTTTCCCGGCATACGATCGCGACCCGGCGAGCCGGCAGTGGAACCTCTGGGGATACATCGACGCGCGCGACGGCGCTCTCGCGGTCCGGCTGGCGCTCGAGGCCGCGTTGCCGGGGAGCGACGTCTTCATCATCGCCGCGGCGGACACGGTGACGCGCCGGAACAGCGCCGACCTCGCCGCCGAGTTCTTCCCGGACGTTCGGCCCGGCCGCGGGCTCGCCGGCACCGAGACGCTGCTGAGCATCGACAAGGCCCGCCGGATACTCGGTTTCGAGCCTCGGCACAGCTGGCGGGACGCGCTGCCACCCGGTTAGCGGTGCCCCTCCCGCGACGCCTGCCGGACCAGGTCCGTGCGTTCGGCGGCGCCGGTGGCCGCCGTCCTCGACAGCGTGCGGAGCGAACACCCGGCCGCCTGCCCGGCCGGCACCGATCGCTAACTCCGTGCGCGGCACGGATCCGCGGGCGCGGGCCGCCGAACAGTCTGGGTGCATCCACCGACCAACCGAGGAGTGCACCCATGCGACACCAGACCATCACCACCGACGTGCTGATCGTCGGCGCCGGCCCGGCCGGGCTCACCGTCGCCGGCGCGCTGGCGCGACAGGGCGTCGACGTACTCGTCGTCGAGCGGCACGCCGGCACGTCGCCGTTCCCGAAGGCGACCGGCGTCAGCGCCCGGACCATGGAGATCTTCCGGTCCTGGGGGATCGACGGCGAGATCCGGGCCGGCGCGATGCGCGTCCGCCCGGTGATGACCATGTCCCGGACGATCGCCGAGGGTCCCTTCGCGACGATGCCCTTCGGCTTCCCCAGCGACGAGGAGGCCATGGCCGTCAGCCCGTCGACCGTCTGCTGCTGCCCGCAGGACCACCTCGAGCCGGTCCTGCTGCGCCACCTGCTGGCCCAGGGCGGGCAGCTGCGCTTCGACACCGAGCTGATCTCGCTGACCACGGACGACCGCGGTGCGACGGCGGAGACCGTCGACCGGACGACCGGAATCGCGACCACCGTCCGCGCGCGCTACGTCATCGGCGCCGACGGGCCGCGGTCGGCGGTGCGCGCCGCGGTCGGCATCGAGATCGATGACCTCGGGTCGATCGGGGAGTTCATGGCGGTCACCGTCCGGGCGCCGCTGTCGGAGCTGTTCGCGGACTCGCCGGGAGCCATCAACTTCGTCCAGATCCCCGACGCGGAAGGCCTTCTGGTGCCGACCGGCGCGGGGGACCGCTGGATCTACGCCCGGGAGTGGCACCCCGGAAGCGGCGAGGATCCGTCGGCGTGGACCGACGAGCGATGCGTCGCGCTGGTCCGCGCGGCGGCCGGGGTGCCCGACCTGGCCGTCGACGTGCTCTCGGTGATGCCGTTCACCATGGGTGGCCACGTGGCCCGGCGGTTCCGCGCCGGCCGGGCGTTCCTGGTCGGCGACGCGGCGCACCGCACAACGCCCGTCGGCGGCACCGGCATGAACACGGCGATCCACGCCGCGCACAACCTCGGCTGGAAACTCGGCTGGGTGATCCGCGGGCTGGCCGGCGAGGCGCTGCTGGACAGCTACGAGCCCGAGCGGCGGCCGATCGGCATCGAGAACGTGGCGCGCTCGCTGCGCCGCGGCGAGGTGGCCGGCAACGGCCTGTCCTGGGATCTCGGGGTGCGATACGACTCCGCCGTGCTCGCCGAGCGGTCCGGCGGCCCCGCCCAGCCGGGCGATCGCGCACCGCATGCCGCCGTGCTGGTCGACGGCCGGGAGTGCTCGACACACGACCTGTTCGAGGACACGATGACGGTCCTCGCCGGACCTGCGGCGGGCGCCACGGCGCGGGCTGCGGTGGCCGGATTCGCGGCCGACGGGATGCCGGTGCGCGTGTTGGCCGTCGGTGTCGACCTCGTGGATCCGCACGGCGCGCTGGCGGAGCGGTTCGGGCTGACCGGCGACGGCGCCGTGCTCGTGCGGCCGGACGGGTACATCGCCTGGCGCGGTGACGGCGCCGGCGAGCTGGCCCCGATGCTGACCGCGGCGGTGCGGACGGCGCTCGGCGGCGCGCCGGGCACCGGGGGGAGCGCGCTCGAGCGGGTCGCCTGAACCGCCGACGCTACGACCGCACGACGGACCCGGCGGGGGCGCCCACGGCGTTCCCCCGGGTCCTCGTCGCCATCGCGACCGCCGCGGCGGCGGAGGTGAGCAGGACCGCGCCGAGCACGTGCGCGACGACGAGCGCCTCGGGCACCCCGGTGGCGAACTGCACCAGTCCGATCAGCCCCTGCGCGGCGGTGACCCCGATCAGCAGGAACGCGCGGCGGGTCAGCCGGCCCGGCGCCCGGACGGCGAGATAGCCGACCGTCAGAGCGATCAGCAGGCCGAGGTACAGGAACATCAGGTCGGCGTGGATCTGCGCGAGGGTGCGGACGGAGAACTCGAGCCGGGGCGTGGCGTCGTCGCCGCCGTGCGGTCCCGACGCGGTGACGAGGGTGCCCGCGACGCACAGGGCGCCCAGCACGCCGACCGTCGCCCAGGTCAGCGCGGCGAGCGGGCGCGGCACCACCGGGGTCGGCGGATCGTCCGTCTCGTCGATCCGCACGAGCACCGCGATGGCCACGAACAGCAGCACCAGCGACACCAGCATGTGCGGGGCGACCGTCCACCAGAGCAGCCCCGTGATCACCGTGATCCCGCCCAGTACCCCCTGGAGGACGACACCGAGCGGGAGCACCGCGGCGAGCAGCGCGAGCCCGGGCCGCGCCGGGCGGGCCCGCCAGACCAGCAGGAAGGTGCCGAGCGAGGCGATCAGCACCGCGCCGGTCAGCGTGCGGTTGCCGAACTCGATCGCCTGGTGGACGCCGGACAGGTCCGCGCGCGCGACCGGCACCAGCGACCCGGGCTGGCACTCCGGCCAGCTCGGGCAGCCCAGCCCCGAGCCGGTGACCCGGACCGTCGCGCCGGTCACCGCGATGCCGCCGTTCGCGATCACCGCGGCCCAGGCGAAGCCGCGCTGCAGCCGGCGGGACGGCGCGCGACGCCACCATGGCTCGGCGCGGACCGCGGGCTGCTGCCCGGCCGGCGCCACCGGGGTCGCACCGGGACCCGCGGGCGCCGAGCCGGACGGGGTGCCCGCCGGGGATCCGGAGGGCACGGAGGTCATTGCCATCGGAACCACCGTACGGCCGCGAACCAGCCGCCGACGCACCAGCCCGCCAGCACCAGCAGCCATGCCGGATCGGGCGCGACGCCCGCCTGCAGCACGGCCCGCAGGGACTGGGACAGCGCGCCGGCGGGTGTCAGCTCGCCGATCGCGCGCAGCCAGGAGGGCGCGTCGTCCAGCGGCACGATGACGCCGCCGAGCGCGACGAAGACCAGCCAGGCGAGGTTCGCCAGGCCGAGCGCGACCTCCGCCCGCACCGTGCCGCCGAGCAGCAGCGCCAGGCCGAGGAACGCCGCCGTGCCGAGCACGACGAGCGGGGCGGCCCACGGCAGGGTGCCGGCGGGCGACCAGCCCATCGCCAGCGCCACCGTCCCCAGGACCGCGCACTGCGCGAGGACCAGCGCCAGCGTCGCCGCGCACTTGCCGGCGATCAGCTGCACGCGCGTCATCCCGGCGGCCGCGAGCCGGCGCAGCACGCCGTACCGCCGGTCGAAGGCGGTGACGATGGCCTGCGACGTGAAGGCGCTGGACAGCACCGCGAGCGCGATCACCCCGGGCGTCACGGTGTCGATCCGCGGCTCGGCCAGGTCGAGAACCGTGACGAGGGTCCCGCCGACGAGCGCGACGAGCGGGATGACCAGCGCGAGCAGCAGCTGCTCACCGTTCCGCAGCGTCATCCGCAACTCGAGTCCGGCGCTCGCCGCCACCATGCGCGCGGGGGCGGCGGGGCGCGGATCCGCGGCGAACGTGCCCGGCGGGAACGGGGTGCCGGCGCCGGTCACCGCTCCGCCACCGGGGCGCCGCCGGGGTCGGTGAGCTGCAGGTAGACCTCGTCCAGGGTGCGCCCGCCGACCTGCAGGTCGCCGGGCAGCACGCCCACCCTGGCGCAGAACGCGGTCACCGTCGCCACCGTGCCGGGCAGGATCTCGCCGTCGACCACGTACCGGCCGGCGCGCACCTCCGTGACCACGTAGCCGAGGGGCAGCGCGGCCGACAGCAGCTCGAGGTCCAGCCCGGCGCGGGCGCTGAACCGCAGCCGGGCCGACGTCCCGACGAGCTCCCGCGGCGTCGCGTCGGCGACCACCCGGCCGTGATCGATGATCACCACCCGATCGGCGAGCAGCTCGGCCTCGTCCAGCAGGTGCGTGGTCAGCAGGATGGAGACGCCGTCGGACCGGGCCGCACGCAGCAGGTCCCAGACGTCCCGCCGGGCCCTGGGGTCCATGCCGGCGGTGGGTTCGTCGAGGACCAACAGCTCCGGGCGGCCCACCAGCGCCATGGCCAGGCTCAGCCGCTGCACCTGCCCGCCGGACAGCCGGCGCACCGGGGTCCGCGCGGCGTCCGCGAGTCCCAGCACGTCGAGCAGCCACTCGGGTTCATGCGGGCGGGCCGAGCAGGCGGCGATCATGCGCAGCATCTCGCCGGCGCGCGCCGAGCCGTGCGCGCCGCCGGCCTGCAGCATGACGCCCATCCGCGGGCGCAGCTCGGTGCTGCGGCGCCACGGGTCGAGACCGAGCACCCGCACCGTGCCGCCGTCCGCGTGGGCGAACCCGGTGCAGACGTCCAGCGTGCTGGTCTTGCCGGCGCCGTTCGGGCCGAGCAGCGTGACGAGCTCGCCCCGCGGCACCTCGAAACCGACCCCGTCGACGGCGACCCGGCTGCCGTAGCGCCGGACCAGGCCGTCGACGGCGACGGCGGCATCGTCGCCGGTCATCCGCCGGCCCTCGGAAGCGACGGGTCCGGCCCATCGGCGGCGTCCACGGGGTGCGTCACGGGCAGCCCGGACCGGTGCAGGCTCCACAGCACGCCCGCCGCCACCAGCGTCGCCGCCACCACCGCCTGGACGATCACGAACGGCGGGATCGCGGTGCCGTTGGGCATGATCGTCACCGAGAACAGCACGGTCAGCCACACACTCACCTTCCGGTACCGCGGGTCGGGCGTCGACGCGGCCAAGGGCACGATCGCCCAGAGCAGGTACCACGGCTGGATCACGGGGCTGAGCAGCACGAACGCGCCCATCGCGATGGCCAGCCCGAGCACCGGGTGCAGCCGGCGCTGCCAGCACTGCCACATGATCACCAGGGCGATCACCGAACCGACCGCGGTGCCGACCGGCTGGGCCACGTCGAGCGCGGCCTGCGTGTGATCGCCCAGGCCGAGCAGCAGCCCGAGCTGCCCGACGCCGACGGCCAGCTCGGTCGACAGGGACAGGAACGACAGCACGGTGCCCGGCGTGGTGAGGGCGGCGATCCAGCCCCAGCCGACCCCCGCGATCGCCGTGAACGCGACGAACGTGGCCACGGCGACGGTGCCGACGAGCGCCCCCTCGCGGAACAGGTCGCGCCAGCGCCCGCCGGCGCGCAGCGCCAGCATGATCACCAGGAAGGCCAGGGCCATCCCGGCGGTCGCCTTGATGCCCACGCCGACCGTGATGAACATCGTGCCCAGCACCACGGACCGCTCCAGGGCGATGACCAGGCCGGCCATCATCGCGCCGATCATCAGCGCCTCGTTGTGCCCGCCGCCGATCAGGTGGAACAGCACCAGCGGGTTCACGGCGCCCAGCCAGAGCGCGGCGACCGGGTCGACGCCGCAGATCCGGGCCAGCCGGGGGATCGCCCAGACGATCAGCGCGACCCCGATCAGCTCGACGAGCCGCTGCAGCAGCACCCCGGCGATCACGTGGTCGCCGGAGATCGCGACGACGCCCCGCGCGATCAGCAGGAACACCGGGCCGTACGGGCTCGGGGTGTCCTGCCACAGGACGTCGACCTGGTGGGCGTACGGGTCGGAGTCGCCGAGCACGTCGTACGGACCGGAGTCGTAGGGGTTGTAGCCCTGGGCCATCATCGAGCCGACGGCCAGGTAGGAGTAGACGTCGCGGGAGAACAGCGGCGGCGTCACCAGCAGCGGGACCGCCCACATCGCGAGGGTGTGGCTGAGCTGGCTGCGCGAGAGGCGACGTGGCCGTCCGGGCGCGGCCAGCCGGCCGATCAGCACCCAGCAGACGACGATGAGCCCGATGCCCGTGTACGAGCAGGCCAGCGCCGCGGGGCCGATGCGGGAGAGCAGCCCGACGACCCGCAGGCCGTCGACCGGGTTCGGCACGGGCGTGGCCGCGCCGTAGGACGAGCCGCTGCCCAGCATCAGCAGCAGCGCGCCGGCGGTGCCCCAGCGGCGCAGCTTCGAGAGCTGGCGCCGCTCCACGTCGTTCAGCGGGGCGGCATCCGGGCCCGAGGCTGCCGCGCCGCGCGTCGCGGGCGTCACGGGGTGCGGGTCGGGCCGCGGGTCGCCGGCGACCGGCGCGGCGGCCCCGGTGGTGCTCACCGCTCGAGTCTAGGAACCGAACGCGGTCGGCCCGCCCCGCACTCGCGGTCGGCACGGTCGCCCGCGGCCACCGGCCCGGCGGCGCCACGGTCGAGCGTGGATCGTCGGCATGGCAAGGGGAGGCTTGCCTGCGTGTGCTGTGCCACACCGGCGATCGGGCCGTGCCTTTGATCTTCGTCGGGAAAAAGGTCACACTGGTGTTGTGAAATCCTCGACGACAGCTCTACGCCCCCGCGCGGGCGCCGTCGTCGCCGACCCCGAGGCGGCGGTCACCGCCACGGCGACCCCCACGGATCAGGCCGAACGGCCCGCCGGACCGGCCGTCGCCCCGGAACGCACCGCCGAGGGTCGCACGCGGGCCGCCGTCATCAAGACGTGCTCTCGGACGGCCCCATGACCGCCGCGGCCCTCGCGCGCCGAGCTCGGCATCTCGCCGGCCGCGGTGCGCCGGCACCTCGACCAGCTGCTCGCCGAGGGCGCGATCGACTTCCGGGAGCCGCCCGCCCGCGCCCGGCGCGGCCGCGGTCGGCCCGCGCGCTCCTACGTGCTCACCGACATCGGCCGGGACCGCCTGCCGCACGCGTACGACGACCTCGCCGTGCAGGCACTGGACTACCTCGCCGACACGGCCGGTCCCGAGGCGGTCACGGCGTTCGCCCGCCGCCGCGCGGAGGCCGTCGTCGCGCCGTACCGGGCGGAGCTCGACGCCGCGCCCGACGTCGCCGCGAAGGCGGGGATCCTCACCACGGCCCTGACGGAAGCGGGGTTCTCCGCGTCGCTGCAGCAGGTCGGCGTCGGCCAGCAGCTCTGCCAGCACCACTGCCCGGTCGGGCACGTCGCCGCCGCCTTCCCGCAGCTGTGCGAGGAGGAGATGGCCGTGTTCACCCGCGAGCTCGGCACCTACGCGCAGCGGCTGGCCACCATCGCCCGGGGTGACTCCGTGTGCACCACGTTCATCCCGCTCGCCGGCTCGCCGACCGGATTGCCGACCCGGCCGCCCGGACTCCGAGAACGCATCCCGGCCGGCTGACGCCGACCGGGCACAGCGCGCCCCGACAAGACCCGCCCCCGAACACCGCCGCACGAGTACCGCCGCACGAGTACCGCCGCCGCACGAGACAGCAATGGAAGGACCTTCCTTCATGACCACAGCACCGGAGCAGACCCGCGTGGCAGTGCCTGCCACAGGGCCCGCCACAGGGCCCGCCGCGGGCCCCGATGCCCGCCCCGCGCCCGAGCTGAGCCAGAGCCGGATCGAGCAGGCCGCGACCATCGACACGCTCGGCCGCTACGCGTTCGGCTGGTCCGACAGCGACGCGGCGGGGGAGTCCGCCCGGCGCGGGCTCAACGAGGACGTCGTGCGCGACATCTCGGGCAAGAAGAGCGAGCCGCGAGTGGATGCTCGAGCGGCGGCTCAAGGCGCTGAAGCTGTTCGAGCGGCAGCCGATGCCGACGTGGGGTGCCGACCTGTCCGGCATCCACTTCGACAACATCAAGTACTTCGTCCGGTCGACCGAGAAGCAGGCCGCCTCCTGGGAGGACCTGCCCGACGACATCAAGAACACCTACGACCGGCTGGGCATCCCGGAGGCCGAGAAGCAGCGGCTGGTCGCGGGCGTCGCCGCGCAGTACGAGTCCGAGGTCGTCTACCACCAGATCCAGGAGGACCTGGAGCGGCAGGGCGTCATCTTCCTGGACACCGACACCGGCCTGCGCGAGCACCCGGAGATCTTCGAGGAGTACTTCGGCTCGGTCATCCCGTCCGGCGACAACAAGTTCTCCGCGCTGAACACCTCGGTGTGGTCGGGCGGCTCGTTCGTCTACGTCCCGCCGGGCGTGCACGTGGACATCCCGCTGCAGGCCTACTTCCGGATCAACACCGAGAACATGGGCCAGTTCGAGCGGACGCTGATCATCGTCGACGAGGACGCCTACGTGCACTACGTCGAGGGCTGCACGGCGCCGATCTACACCTCCGACTCGCTGCACTCCGCGGTCGTCGAGATCATCGTCAAGAAGGGCGGCCGCTGCCGCTACACGACCATCCAGAACTGGTCGAACAACGTCTACAACCTGGTCACCAAGCGGGCCAAGGCCGAGGCCGGCGCGACCATGGAGTGGGTCGACGGCAACATCGGCTCCAAGGTGACGATGAAGTACCCGTCGGTGTGGATGATGGGCGAGCACGCCAAGGGCGAGGTGCTCTCGATCGCGTTCGCCGGCGAGGGCCAGCACCAGGACACCGGCGCCAAGATGCTGCATCTCGCGCCGCACACGTCGTCGACGATCATCTCCAAGTCGGTGTCGCGCGGCGGCGGCCGCACCTCCTACCGCGGCCTGGTGCAGGTCAATCCCGGCAACCACCACAGCAAGTCGACGGTGAAATGCGACGCGCTGCTGGTGGACACGATCTCCCGGACGGACACCTACCCGTACGTGGACGTCCGCGAGGACGACGTGTCGATGGGGCACGAGGCCACCGTCTCCAAGATCAGCGAGGACCAGCTCTTCTACCTGATGAGCCGGGGCCTGACCGAGGACGAGGCGATGGCCATGATCGTCCGCGGCTTCGTCGAGCCGATCGCCCGCGAGCTGCCGATGGAGTACGCGCTCGAACTGAACCGGCTGATCGAGCTGCAGATGGAAGGTGCGGTCGGCTGATCCGTTCAGCCGCGCCGCGCAGACACCTGCGCCCCCGATTCCGACCGAGACCCGAACCGAGACGGACCTTTCGACGTGACAGCTGTAGCCCCCCCTGCCCAACACGGGCTCGCCGCTCATTCCCATATCGGCGGCCGCACCGCCGGCAAGCCGGCGTCCCACCTGCACGGCATCGGCTCCGCCGACCTCGCCGACCACCCCGTGCCGTCCGGCAAGGAGGAGAACTGGCGCTTCACGCCGCTCCGCCGGCTGCGCGGGCTCGAGGTGGACGCGCCGTTCACCGGCGTGATGACCGACGAGCACCTGAGCATCGAGGCGCCGGCCGAGGTCACCGTCCGCCGGGTGTCCGGCGAGGAGGCGGACGCGCTGAAGGGCTGTGCGGGGCAACTGCCCACGGACCGACCGTCCGCGCGCGCCTGGGCGGCGAGCGAGATCGGTGCTGCTGATCGACGTCCCGGCGGACACGGACGTCGCCGATCCGGTGGTGATCACCTTCGTCGGCACGTCCGCGACGGCGTTCGCGGCGGGGCACGTCGTCGTCCGGGTCGGCGCGCACGCGCGGGCCAGGGTGGCGATGGTGCACGAGGGCAGCGCCACGCTGGCCGACAACGTGGAGATCGTGGTCGGCGACGGCGCCCGGCTCGAGTTCGCGTCGATGGAGGAGTGGGCGACGCGACGCCGTGCACCTGTCGCACCACCACATCCGGGTCGGCCGCGACGCCACGGTCAGGCACACCGCGCTGACCTTCGGCGGCGACCTGGTCCGGGTGGTCGGCACCGTCTCCTACGACGGCCCCGGCGGCGACGCCGAACTCACCGGGCTGTACTTCGCCGACGCCGGCCAGCACCTGGAGCACCGCCTGTTCGTCGACCACGCGGTGCCGAACTGCAAGTCGCGGGCCCTGTACAAGGGCGCGCTGCAGGGCCAGAAGGCGCACACGGTCTGGATCGGCGACGTGCTGATCCGCAAGGCGGCCGAGGGCACCGACACCTACGAGATGAACCGCAACCTGATCCTCACCGAGGGCGCCCGCGCCGACTCGGTGCCGAACCTGGAGATCGAGACCGGCGAGATCGTCGGCGCCGGGCACGCCAGCGCGACGGGACGGTTCGACGACGAGCAGCTGTTCTACCTGCTGTCGCGGGGCATCCCGCCGGAGCTGGCCAAGCGCCTGGTGGTGCGCGGCTTCTTCGGAGAGGTGTTGCTGCGCATCGGCATTCCGTCGGTGCGCGAGCGCGCGGCCGAGATCATCGAGCGCGAACTGGCCATCACCGGCATCTGACCACCGATCCGACGGCCGCGAGAGCGACCGTCCGGCACACCACTTTGGAGCACCCGCACACATGGCGACACTGGACATCCGCGACCTGCACGTCTCGGTCCTGACCGACGAGCAGCCCGTCGAGATCCTGCGGGGGGTCGACCTGACGATCTCCTCGCACGAGACGCACGCGATCATGGGCCCCAACGGGTCCGGCAAGTCGACGCTGGCGTACTCGCTGGCCGGCCACCCGAAGTACCACGTCACCCGGGCTCGGTGACGCTCGACGGCCAGGACCTGCTGGCGATGAAAGTCGATGAGCGCGCTCGGGCGGGCCTGTTCCTGGCCATGCAGTACCCGGTCGAGGTGCCCGGCGTCTCCACCTCCAACTTCCTGCGCACCGCGGCCACCGCCGTCCGCGGCCAGGCGCCGGCGATCCGCACCTGGGTCAAGGAGGTCAAGACGGCGATGAACGAGCTGGAGATCGACCCCGACTTCGCGGAACGCTCGGTCAACGAGGGCTTCTCGGGCGGCGAGAAGAAGCGCCACGAGATCCTGCAGCTGTCCCTGCTCAGGCCGAAGATCGCCATCCTGGACGAGACCGACTCCGGGCTGGACGTCGACGCGCTGCGGGTCGTCGCCGAGGGCGTCAACCGCTACAAGGCCGCCACCGAGGGCGGCGAGGGCGTCGGCATCATGCTGATCACCCACTACACCCGCATCCTGCGCTACATCCACCCGGACCGGGTGCACGTGTTCGCCGGCGGCCGCATCGTCGAGTCCGGCGGTCCCGACCTCGCCGACGAGCTCGAGACCAGCGGCTACGTGCGCTTCACCGGCACGCCGGCCGCGGCCGTCTGATCGACCGCGACGGACCACCGGACAGTCACCGGCGCGACCGCCAGAGACCAGGAACGGGACCTCAGATGACCGATCAGCTGCAGGCAGATCCGCTGCTCGCCGACGTCGACGGCCTCGACGCCGGCGCGGTGCAGCGGATCCGCAGCGACTTCCCGATCCTGGAGCGCACCGTGCGCGACGGGAAGCCGCTGGTGTACCTGGATTCCGGCGCGACCTCGCAGCGGCCGGTGCCGGTGATCGACGCCGAGCAGGAGTACGTCACCAGGCACAACGCGGCGGTGCACCGCGGCGCCCATCAGCTCGCCGAGGAGGCGACCGACTTCTACGAGTCGGCGCGCGCTCGGATCGGCGCGTTCGTCGGCGTCGGCCGGACGGACGAGGTGATCTTCACCAAGAACGCCACCGAGGGCCTGAACCTGGTCGCCTACTCGCTGTCGAACGCGACGTTCTCCGATGTCACGGCCGACCCGGCCGCGGCGCGCTTCCGGCTCGGTCCGGGCGACGAGGTCGTCGTCACCGAGATGGAGCACCACGCGAACCTGCTGCCGTGGCAGGAACTCTGCCGGCGCACCGGTGCGACGCTTCGCTGGTTCGGGGTGACCGACGACTTCCGGCTCGACCTCTCGAACCTGTCGGAACTGATCAACCCGCGCACCAAAGTCGTTGCGTTCACGCACCAGTCGAACGTGCTGGGCACCATCAACCCGGTGCTCGAGCTGGTCGATGCGGCCCAGCGGGTCGGCGCGCTGACCGTGCTCGACGCCTGCCAGTCGGTGCCGCACCACCCGGTCGACCTGGTCGGGCTCGGCGTGGACTTCGCCGCCTTCTCCGGGCACAAGATGCTCGGCCCCAGCGGGATCGGCGTGCTGTACGGGCGGTACGAGCTGCTCGCCGACATGCCCCCGTTCCTCACCGGCGGCTCGATGATCGAGCAGGTCTTCATCGACCGTTCGACCTTCGCCGCGCCGCCGGCGCGGTTCGAGGCCGGCGTCCCGATGACGTCGCAGGCGGTCGGCCTCGGCGCGGCGGTCGACTACCTCTCGCACGTCGGGCATGCAGCACGTCTCGGACCACGAGGCCGCGCTGACCGAGTACGCGCTGCACCAGCTCGCGGCGTGGACGGGGTCCGGATCATCGGGCCGACCGACATGCGCGACCGCGGCGGCGCGGTGTCGTTCCTCGTCGACGGGATCCATGCGCACGACGTCGGGCAGATCCTCGACGACGCCGGCGTCGAGGTGCGCGTCGGGCACCACTGCGCGTGGCCGCTGCACCGCCGGTTCGGCATCGCCGCGACCGTGCGGGCGTCGTTCGCGCTGTACAACACGCTCGACGAGGTCGACGCGCTGGTCGCGGCGGTCCGCGAGAGCAAGCGCTTCTTCGGGGTCGGGTGACCGCCGTGCAGATGGAGACGCTCTACCAGGAGATCATCCTCGACCACTACCGGGCGCCGCACCACGAGGGCCTGCGCGATCCGTTCGACGCGCAGGTGCACCACGTGAACCCGACGTGCGGCGACGAGGTCACCCTGCGGGTGCTGCTCGGCGGCCCGGCGGAGGACCCGGGATCGCTGGTGGTGCAGGACATCTCGTACGAGGCACTCGGCTGCTCGATCTCCCAGGCGTCGACGTCCGTGCTCACCGACGTGGCCATCGACCGGCCGCTCGGCGAGGTGCTCTCCGCGCTGGACGACTTCACCGCCATGATGACCTCGCGCGGCGCGGTGAGCGGCGACGAGGACGTGATCGGCGACGGCATCGCCTTCGCCGGCGTGGCGAAGTACCCGGCGCGGGTGAAGTGCGCGCTGCTGGGCTGGATGGCATTCAAGGACGCGGTCGCGCAGGCGGTCGACGGGGCGAGCCGGCCGGACGACAATTCGGGCGAGAGTGTCGGTGGGTCCGTCCTCGACGGGGCGACCGGCGTGACCGAGTCGATGGACGCACGAATCGGAGAGCAGAGATGACCGAGAACTCAGGCGTGCACGGCGAGACTCCGGGCGGTGCGCAGGTCGACACGATCGCCGGCGCCAGGGCCGGCCGCGGTGCCGGCGATCTGGACGCGCAGGCGGCGGGGCACGACGCCGCCGTGGGCGGGCTGCCGGATGCCGACGTCGGCCTGATCGAGGACATCGAAGAGGCCCTGCGCGACGTGGTCGACCCCGAACTCGGCGTGAACATCGTCGATCTCGGCCTGGTCTACGACCTCGCGGTCGACGCCGAGAACGTCGCGACCATCGACATGACCCTGACCAGCGCGGCGTGCCCGCTGACCGACATGATCGAGGACCAGGTCGCGGCGGCCCTCGTGCACGGTCCCGACGGCGGCCTGGTCGCCGACTTCAAGATCAACTGGGTGTGGCTGCCGCCGTGGGGTCCCGAGCGGATCACCGAGGACGGCCGCGAGCAGATGCGGGCGCTGGGTTTCAACATCTGAGCCGGCCCGACCGAGGTGGAGCGGCCGACCGATCGACGCGCTCCCGGCAGTCGGTCGGCGCCACAGGTTCGACCATGCCGTCCAGGGCCGTCCAGGGCCGTCGAGGTCGACCTCGATAGCGGCGCCCCTGCGGGCCTACGGTGGTGTCATGGCGCCCGAGGTCGAGCAGCAGGACCCCGGCGCGCACCGCACCCGGCCCCGCCGGCACCGCGGCGACGGAGTGTCCGGCCGCGGGCTGCGACGCGCGGCCGCGCGCGGGCGTCGGTCCGACGGCGGCAGGCCCGAGCTGGCGGACCTGGCGGCCGAGTTCTACGCGGACCTGCGGCTCAGCCCGTTCCTCGGGCGGCTGCTGACCCGCAGCGCCGAGCTCGTCGGCACGCCCGCCGGCAGCATCTCGCTGGTGGACCCGGCCGTCGAGCGGTACCGCAAGGTGGCCGAGCGCGGCACGAACTGCCGCCTCGGCCAGAGCTTTCCGCTCGACGAGGGGATCACGGGGCGGGTCGTCTCGGATCGTCGCCCGGTCGTGCTGAGCAGCTATGCCGAGGTGGCCAAGGGCCACCTGCCGCCCGGCCACTCGACGCAGCGCGGATCCGTTGCGGCCGTGCCGATCTGGTGGCGCGGCGAGGTGATCGGCGCCAACGTGATGTTCGCCGGTCGGCAGCGGCGCTTCACCGCGGACGAGGTCGACGGCCTCGAGCTGCTGACCCAGCTGGCGGCGGCCGGGATCGTGCAGGCCGCCGCGCCCGAGCTCTCGCTCGGCCGGCTGATCCGCGAGCACCGGCCCGCGGACCGCCCTGCCGAGGACCTGCGGATCGTCGTCACCGAGGTCGGGCGCCCGCGCCCGGTGCATCCGTCGGTGGCCAGGATCGCGCTCGAGCTCGTCGCCGCGGCCGAGCGGGCGGCCACCGGGCGTGACCCGGCCGCGCGGCTGCACGTCGCCGTCGTGCACCGCCCCGACGACCTGCGCCTGCTCGTGCACGACGAGTCCGCCGACCCGGCCACCGCTTGGATCGCCGCGGCGGCGGGATCGCCGGGTTGGCCGGATCTCTCGAATGCGACGGCGGCCCCGGCGGTCGAGCACATCGCCGGATGGGGGACCGTCCTGCGCACCGACCTGCCGTACGGGCTGGGCTCGCCGCCGGGTGCGACGTCACCGGTCGCCGTGCCGTCCCCGGTCGCCGACCCGTCGCCCTTCACCCCCCGCGAGCGGGAGGTGTGCGAACTGCTCGCGCAGGGCATGACCGACCGCGCCGTCGCGGCCCGGCTGGTGATCTCGCCGAAGACGGTCGAGAAGCACGTCGGGTCGCTGCTGCGCAAGACCGGCGCGCACAGCCGCACCGCGGCCGTCATGCGCGCGATGGAGCACGGGTGGATTCCGTCCGGCCGGTCGATCGTGCGTCCCGCGCCCGGCGCGGTCGGCGCCTGACGCCGGCCCGCCGCACTGCTGCGCGTTCCCACCGAGGCCGACCCGGTCCGGTGCGAGCGACAACGTCTGCGCGACAGCAGACCTCGCTCCGCCGGAGCTCAGCCATCGCCGAACCGCCGCGTGCCGACCGACTCGGGGCGGGGCGATGACCACCGACACAATTCATCACCCGTTGACATTCGGCCGCCGCGCATCTGGCGCCGGCGCCGGCGCGGCGGTCAGCCTGCCGCGCGCCCTGCCATCGCCCGCGGAGATCGGCCACGCCTCCGAGAACGTCGCCTGGGCCCGGATCGTGCTGGCGGCGGCGCTGCAGTTCGGGTCGATCGGGATGCTGATGCGGCAGCAGCGCCGGCTGCTGCTGGCGCTGGGCGTTCGCGTGCCGCTGCGCCGCATGGCAGCCATCACCTACTCGAGCACGGCGCTCGCGATCAGCCTGCCGGCCGGCACCGCGTTCTCCGCGCACTACTCGTACGGCCAGTTCAGGGCGAACGGCGCGAGCCCGCGCGCGGCCGGGCTCGCGCTCGTGCTGTCCGGGCTGTTGTCGATCTCCAGCCTGGTGGCCATCGTGGCCATCGTGGCCGTCGGGCTCGGTTTCTCGTCCGCCACGGCCGGCGACGGGTTCGCCGCCACGCCTCCCGTGCTCGCCCTCGCGACGGCCGTCCCGGGAATCGCGGCGATCGCAGCGATCGGCCGGGCCGTGGCCCGTCACCGGGCGTCACGCCCGCGGGTCGAGCCGGAAGCCTCGTGGCTCGATCGGGTGCAGCGGCGGGCACCCCGCATCGGGCGGGCCATGCGCGGCGCCCGCGAGGTGCTGCGCGACGCGCGGTCGCTGCCGGCGGGCGACGTCCGCCTGGCGATGGGCACCTCGGCGGGGAAGTGGTTGCTCGACGCGGCATGCCTGTGCGCCTGCACGGCCGCGCTGGGCGTGGGTCTCGCGCTCTGGGAGGTCGTCGCCGTGTATCTCGCCGTCCAGCTGGTCCGGCAGATCCCTGTGACGCCGGGAGGTCTCGGCCTCGTGGAGGTCGCACTGATCGCGGGCACGGTGTCGGCGGGCGCGGCGCTCGGCGCGGCGACCGCGGCGATGATCGTCTATCGGCTCCTCTCGGCCTGGCTGCTGATCCCGATCGGCTACCTGGTGACGGCGTTGCACGGCCGGGGCGGCAGCGGGCGGCGGCGAGCGGCCTCCGCGCGGCGCGTGCCGGGCGTGCAGCGGCCGCGGCCCGACGACTGCGCGCAGTGAGCCGCCGGCGGATCGGGCGCCGCAATTGGGGGATTTCCCCCATTCAGCCCGGGGCCGTCGTGCACTTGACTGACGGTGCCCGGCCCACCAGCCACTCGATGACGCGCGGCGCCGGCTCAGCCCAGGAGGTCAGGCGTGCCGGTCGTGCCCCTGAAGGACGTGCTGGACGACGCCTTCGCGCGGCGGTACGGCGTGCCCGCGTTCAACATCGTGAACGACCTGTCGATCGACGCCGTGGTGGCCGCGGCCGTGGCCGAGCGGTCGCCCGTGATCCTGCAGACGTCGGTCAAGACCGTGCGCATGTACGGCGCGCGGCAGTTGTTCGACATCGTCACCACGCTCGCGTCGGACTCGCCCGTGCCGGTGGTGCTGCACCTGGACCACTGCCCTGAGCGCGAGGTCATCACCGAGTGCCTCGCCGAGGGCTGGAACTCCGTGCTGTTCGATGCGCACGAATTGGACGTGGCCGAGAACCTCCGACAGACGACCGACGTCGTGGCCGAGGCGCGGGCGCGCGGGGCGCACGTCGAGGGCGAGATCGAGGGCATCCGCGGGGTGGAGGACGGCGTGGGTTCGGCGGCGGGATCCGCGCAGCAGAGCCTCGAGGTCGCCGTCGACTTCATCACCCGCACGGGCGTCGACTGCTTCGCGCCGGCGATCGGCAACGCGCACGGCCAGTACAGGGCCGCGCCGGTGCTCGACGTCCAGCGGGTCACCGACCTGGTCGAGGCGACCGGCATCCCGATGGCGCTGCACGGCGGAACGGGGCTCTCGGCGGATCAGTTCCGCGACCTCATCTCCCGCGGATGCGCGAAGGTGAACATCTCCACCGCGCTCAAGGAGAGCTACATGCGCTCCGGCCTGGCGTTCCTCAAGGACGCCGAGGCACGCGACACGTGGGACCCGCCGTCGCTCTTCCGGCACCAGCGGGCGGCGATCGTCGAGATGGCGACGGAGCACATGCGCACCTTCGGCAGCGCGGGACGTGCCGGGTGACGGCGCTGGTCTTCGACTGCGACGGCGTCCTCGCCGACACCGAGCGGTACGGGCACCTCCCCGCGTTCAACGCGACCTTCGCCGAGTTCGGCCTGCCGGTGCGGTGGGACGAGGAGCGGTACGGCGAGCTGCTGGCGATCGGCGGCGGCAAGGAGCGGATGGCCACGCTGTTCGACGACCCGGCGGCCGTCTCGGCGGCCGGGCTGCCGGCCGACGCCGACGGTCGCGCGGAGACGCTGGCCCGCTGGCACCGGGCGAAGACCGGCCGGTTCAAGGATCTCGTGGCCGCCGGCGAGCTGCCGCCCCGGCCGGGCATCACGCGGATCATCACGTCCGCGGTCCGCGCGGGCTGGACGGTGGCCGTCGCGTCGACGTCGGCCGAGGAGTCCGTCCGCGCGGTGCTGCAGAACGCGGTGCCGGCCGAGATCGCTGCCGAGATACCGGTTTTTGCCGGTGACGTGGTGCCGGCGAAGAAGCCGGACCCCGCGATCTACCTGCTCGCCGTCGATCGGCTCGGCATCGACCGGGCCGATGCGCTGGTGGTGGAGGACTCGCGGAACGGCCTGCTCGCCGCGACCAGGGCGGGGTTGTCGTGCCTGGTCACCGTCAACGGCTACACCCGGGGCGAGGCCTTCGGCGAGGCCGCGCTGGTGGTGAGCGAGCTGGGCGACCCCGGCCGGCCGCCGATCGAGGTGCTCGCGGATCCCGCGGGCGTGCGGCCGGGGGATTTCCTGACGCTGGACGACCTGTCGAGGTGCGTCCGGGCGGCGAATCCGGCGGCTGCCGGGTCCGCGGAACCAACCGATGGAGGTGGCACATGAGCGAGGGGTCCCAGCAGGACGTCGATCTCGTGGTCCGCACGATCGCGCAGACCGCGATCGACAACGAGAAGTATTTCGGCGATCTCGATTCCGTCGTCGGGGACGGTGATTTCGGATACTCCCTCGCGCGCGGATTCGAGAAGGTGATGGAGGGCTGGGACGACTTCGACCGCACGAACCCGGGGACCTTCCTGAAGAAGGTCGGCATGATGATCAGCTCGCGGATCGGCGGGACGTCCGGGCCGATCTGGGGAACCGCGTTCCTGCGGGCCGGCATGGCGGCGGGCACCGAAGCGACGCTCAGCGGTGCCGACGTGGTCACCATGCTGCGCTCGGCGTCGGACGGCATCAAGGCCCGCGGCCAGTCGGACCTCGGGGACAAGACGCTGCTGGACGTCCTGATACCGATGACCGACCGGATGGAGCGGGAGTTGACGGCGGGCGGCGACGCAGCCCAGGTGCTGGCCGCCGCTGCCGGCACGGCGAGGGAGTCGGCCGAGGCGACCCTCGGCATGCTCGCCAAGCGGGGACGCGCGTCGTACACGGGGGAGCGCAGCAGGGACTCGGTCGATGCCGGCGCCATGGCGGTGGCGGTCATCGCGGAGAACATCAACCAGGCATGGCTTGACCGACAGCACGGAGGAGCGTCATGAAGAAGTTCGTCAACGACCCGAGGCAGTTCGTCCCCGAGATGCTCGAGGGCATCGCCCTCGCGAACCCGGACACGCTGACCTACGTACCCGAGTACAACCTGATCATGCGGTCGGACTCGCCCAAGGCGGACAAGGTCTCGATCGTGCAGGGATCGGGGTCGGGACACGAACCGGCGCACGTGATGGTGGTCGGCAAGGGCATGCTCGACGCGGCCTGTCCCGGTGACGTGTTCGCCGCCCCGCCGATGGACTACGTGTACGAGACCACCAAGCGCCTCGCCTCGGACAAGGGCGTGCTGCTGCTGGTGAACAACTACACCGGCGACCGGATGGCGTTCGACATGGGCAAGGAGATGGCCGAGTCCGAGGGCATCCGCACCGAGATCCTCTTCATCAACGACGATGTCGCCGTCAAGGACTCGACGTACACGATCGGCCGGCGCGGCGTTGCCGGCAACTTCTTCGTCATCAAGGCCGTCGGCGCGGCGGCCGAGGCGGGCGCCGACCTCGAGGAGTGCGTGCGGATCGGCAAGAAGGTCAACGACGTCACCCGCACCATGGGTGTCGCGCTGACGGCATGCACCCCGCCGGCCAAGGGCTCCCCGCTGTTCGAGCTCGGCGGCGACGAGATCGAGATGGGCGTCGGCATTCACGGCGAGCCCGGCCGCGAGCGGAAGGCGCTCGTGACGGCCGACGAGATCCTGGACGAGCTGTTCGACGCGGTGGTCGGGGATCTGCCCTACTCCTCGGGCGACTCGGTCGCGCTGATGATCAACGGGCTGGGCGGCACGCCGATCAGCGAGCTGTACATCCTGTACCGCCGCGCGCACCAGCGGCTGGCGGAGAAGGGCATCACCGTCGGCCGCAGCTACGTCGGCGAATACTGCACGTCGCTCGACATGGCCGGCGCCTCCCTGACCCTGGTCAAGCTGGACGACGAGATCTCCTCGCTGCTGGCCGCTCCCGCCGAGGTCGCCGTCCGGGTGTTCTGACGATCGGACCCGGACCGGCGCGGCGCCGCGTCGCCCCGTCGGGTCGGGCGGCCGGCCGCCCGGATCCGGGCCGTGCGGGCCCGAGGGGGCGCGTTTCCCCGCAGCGCGCCCCCTCGCCCGGCCTCTTCCCCGGCGCCGGCTGCCGGTGTTGATCATGGCGAAATTCACGACTTTCGAGCCTTTTCCCCGTTTTCCGCGTGAACTTTGCCATGATCAACTCCGGTGCGGGGGAGGATTCTCTGCCAGGATCGCGAACGGCGGGCGGCCGATGTCGAGCCGCGCCGGGCGGCGTCGACGTCAGGGTGACGGCCGCATCCGGCCGCCCGCCGGCACCCGGGAGGCGCGATGAAATACCTGATCCTGATCCACGGCAATCCGAAGACCCGCGAGCTCTGGCTCTCCTTCTCCGACGAGGAGCGGGCCCGGGGCATGAAGGCGTACGCCGAGCTCGGCGACGACCTGGTGGCATCCGGCGAGATGATCGTGTCCGAGGCCCTCGGCGATCCCGGCACCGGCATCCGGCTGCCCGCGCGGGACGACGCGATGATCCGCACCGACGGCCCGTTCGCCGAGACAAAGGAGTACCTCGCCGGGTTCTTCCTGGTCGAGTGCGCGAGCCGGGAGCGCGCTGTCGAGATCGCCGAACGGGTGCCGGAGGCCGAGTTCGGCCTCGTCGAGGTTCGGCCGGTGCTCACGCTCAGCGGCCCGGACGTCTGACCGGCGTCGAGGCGGTGAGCGCCGAACCCGTCGGGCGGCGGCGGCCCGGGCGCGCGGCCGAGGCGCTGCTGCGGGACGCCGCGCCGCAGGTGCTCACCGCGCTCCTGCGGCGCTACGGCGACTTCGACGCCTGCGAGGACGCCGTGCAGGAGGCGCTCCTGGCCGCCGCCCGGACGTGGCTGCGCGACGGCGCGCCGCCGGGGGAGGCGCCGGACAACCCGGCGGCCTGGCTGACCACCGTCGCGGCCCGGCGGCGCATCGAGCAGCTGCGCGCGGACGCGGCCCGCCGCCGCCGGGAGGAGACCGTGGCGACGCGCGCGACGGAGCCGGCCGACCCGGTGCCGGCCGCCGACGACAGCCTCGCGCTGTTCCTGCTCTGCTGCCACCCGTCGCTGACGGCCGTCAGCCAGGTGGCGCTGACGCTGCGGGCCATCGGCGGGCTGACCACCGCCGAGATCGGCCGGGCCCTGTTCGTGCCCGAAAGCACGGTGGCGCAACGCATCAGTCGCGCCAAGCGGTCGATCTCGGCGAGCGGTGCGAGGTTCGCGCCGCCGGCCCCCGCCGAGCGCGCGACCCGGATCGCCGCGGTGCTCCGCGTGCTCTACCTGATCTTCAACGAGGGCTACACGGCCTCGTCCGGTCCGTCGCTGCACCGCGTCGAGCTGTCGGACGAGGCGATCAGGCTGACCCGCCAGCTGCGCCGCGAGCTCCCCGCCGACGGCGAGGTGGCCGGCCTGCTGGCGCTGATGCTGCTCACCGACGCGCGGCGCCCGGCGCGCACCCGCCCCGACGGCGCGCTCATCCCGCTCGCCGAGCAGGACCGGTCGCGCTGGCACCGGCCCGCCATCGAGGAGGGTGTCGCACTGGTCACCTCGTCGCTCGCCGTCGCACAGATCGGCCCGTACCAGCTGCAGGCGGCGATCGCCGCCGTGCACGACGAGGCGGAGGCCGCCGAGAGCACCGACTGGCGGCAGATTCTGGGCCTGTACGAGCTGCTCGCACTGCTGGCGCCCGGGCCGATGGTGACGCTCAACCGGATCGTCGCGGTGGCCATGGTGCACGGGCCGCAGGTCGCCCTCGACGAGCTGGCGGCGGCAGAGCCGGATGCGGCGCTCGTCGGGCATCACCGGGTGCCGGCGGTGCGCGCACACCTGCTCGACATGGCCGGCCGCCCGGACGAGGCGCGCCGGGAGTACCGGCTGGCGGCGCGGCGCACCCTCAGCGATCCCGAGCGCCGCTACCTGCTGGGCCGCGCCGGATCGGAGTCCACGGACGGCGCCTGACCGCCGCGGCGCGCCCCCTGGTCGCGCGGCGGCCGGGACGTCAGGCCCGGGAGAAGGCCGACGCCCGGCGGACCTGGTCCGGCGTGGGCCGGACGCCGGTGTAGAGCTCGAACTGCCCAGCGGCCTGCAGCGCGATGACCTCCGCGCCGGAGATCACGTGCTTGCCGCGCTCTGTCGCGTGCGCGATCAGCGGTGTCTCGGCGGGGAAGGCGACGACGTCGAACACGACGTCCGCGGCGGCCACCACATCTCCGTCGAAGGACAGCCGGTCGGCCTCGGCCCCGCCGGCCATGCCGATCGGCGTGGCGTTGACGATCAGACCGGGGCGGGCCGCGCCGACCTCGGTCCGGTGCGCGAAGCCGTATTCCGCGGCCAGGGCGCGGCCGCTCGCCGCGTTCCGCCCGATCACCGTGCCGGACCGGAAACCGCTGTCCCGCAGGGCCGCGACGACCGCCTTCGCCATCCCACCGCTGCCGAGAACGGCGAACTCCAGGTCGGACGGCACGGCGTGCGAGGCGAGCAGCTGCGCCACGGCGCGGTAGTCGGTGTTGTAGGCCCTCAGATGCCCGTCGGTGTTGACGATCGTGTTCACCGATCGGATCGCCGCCGCGGACCCGTCGAGCTCGTCGACGAGGGGGATGCACGACTCCTTGAACGGCATCGACACCGAGCAGCCGCGGATGCCGAGCGCGCGGACGCCGGCGATCGCGCCGCCGATGTCGCGCGGCGCACATGCCTTGTACACGAAGTCCAGGCCGAGCTCGTCGTACAGGAAGTTGTGGAACCGGGTTCCGAGATTGCTGGGGCGCGCGGCCACCGAGATGCACAGCACGGTCTCGCGGGTGATGGTCGCCGTGGACGGCATCGCGATCTCCTCTCGCGCCGCGCCGGGTCGGACCCCGACGCGCGGCGGGCGGACCCATTCTCCCGGCCGGTGCCGCGCCGCGCGCCGTTGCCCGCACGTCACGCGGACGAGATCTGCCGGAAACCTTCGACGGCCACGCTGCGGGAGTGTCGGGACCATCGGCTTGGGAGGCCCGGTGACCGGGCCCGGACCTCCGGGCGTCTCGGGGGCCGATCCCGGCGATGCGGGGCGCGCCGATCGCACGCCGCACTTCGGTCCGGAACAACTGCTGGGTTTTCGCATCGGGGTCACCGCGGATCGCCGGTCGGGCGACCTGATCGCCGCCCTGGAGCGCCGCGGCGCCGAGGTGCTGCACGCGCCCACGCTGCGCATCCTGCCCGCCCTGCAGGACGCCAGGGTCGTCGAGGACACCAGGGCGGTCATCGCCGGGCGACCTGACATCACGCTGGCCACCACGGCTTTCGGCATGCGCGGCTGGATGGAGGCGGCGGACGCGGCCGGGCTCGGCGCCGAGCTGATCGACGTGCTGGGCCATTCCCGCATTCTCGTGCGCGGCCCCAAGGCGCGCGGCGCGATCCGCGCGGCCGGCCTGGACGACGACGGGATGAGCTCGCAGGAGACCACCGAGTCGCTGGTCGACCAGGTGCTGGCGGAGGGCGTCGCGGGCCGCACCGTGGCGGTGCAGCTGCACGGTTTCGTCGACGAGGAGCAGCTGCAACGGCTGCGGGACGCCGGCGCCGCGGTCGTCACCGTGGCGCCGTACCGCTGGACCGCGCCGGCCGACCCCGCGCGGGTCACCAGGCTGCTCGACGCCATCGCCGCCAGGTCGCTCGACGCCGTGACGTTCACCAGCGCGCCCGCCGCCGAGGCGCTGCTCGACGCGGCGCGGGGGCGCGGCACCGTCGAACCGGTGGTGCGCGCGCTGCAGACCGACGTCGTGCCGGCCTGCGTCGGACCGATCACGGCCGCGCCGTTGCACGCGGTGGGCATCGACTCCATCCACCCCGATCGCTATCGGCTCGGCGCCCTGGTCCGGCTGCTCTGCGAGCACCTCGACCACCAGCGCGTCCAGCGACTGCAGACGCGCCACGGGCTGCTCGAGATCCGCGGCAGGAGCGTCGATCTCGCCGGCCGGCGGAGCTCGCTGTCGCCGACGTCGGTGGCCGTCCTGCGGGTGTTGGCGCAGGCCGGCGGGTCCGTGGTGCCGCGTGCGAGGCTGCTGGAGGCGCTGCCGGAGGCCGGCGACGAGCACGCGCTGGAGGCGGCGATCGGCCGGCTCCGCTCGGCGCTGGGGACCCGCGGGCTGGTCGCCACGGTGATCAAGCGCGGCTACCGGCTCGACGTCTGACCGCACGCGGGGCGGTGACCGGCCGCCGCGGCGACCGCCGCCCGGTAGGTTCGGCACCCATGGATCCGCGACTGGCCCGGCGACTGCCCGAGCCCGCGGACGACCTCGGCGACGCCCTCGGGGCCGTCGACACCGTCGGCATCCCGCTGGCCGTCGACCTCGTCGACACCGTCGACACCGTCGACACCGTCGACACGGTCGACCCCGGCACGGCCGAGACGCCGACCGCGATCGCCGCCTTCCGCGACGACCTGGAGCGCATCCGGTTCTCGCCGTACTTCTCCCGCCTGGCCGCGGTCACCCAGGTGGTGTCGCAGGGGGCGGCGGGCGCCGTGGTGCACAACCGGCTGACCCACTCGATCAAGGTCACCGCCGTGGCCAGGGCGATCGCCACCGCGTTGCAGTACGGGCCGGACCGCGCGCTGCTGCGCCGGCTCGGCGGCTGCGACCCGGTGGTCGTGCAGGCCGCCGCCAGCGCGCACGACCTCGGCCACCCGCCGTTCGGCCATCTCGGCGAGCGCACACTCGACCGGCTCGCGCGGGAGCGGTTCGGCCTCGTCGACGGGTTCGAGGGCAATGCGCAGACCTTCCGCATCCTCACGGAGCTCGACGTGCACGGGGCGCGGGGGGAGGGCCTCAACCTGACCGCCGCGGTGCGTGCCGCCGTGCTGAAGTACCCCTGGGCGAGGTTCCACCTGCCCGACCCGCACCCGAGCGAGTCGCCCGCTCCGCCCCGCGGTGGCGGCCATGGCCTGGACGGACCCGGCTCGGCGAAGTTCTCCGCGTACCTGATCGACATCGACGAGCTCGAGCAGGCGCGCGCGGCCTACCCGGCAGTCGGCCCGTGGCAGCAGACCGTGGAGTGCGCGGTGATGGACATCGCCGACGACATCGCTTACTCCCTGCACGATCTCGACGATTTCCACCGCGCGGGGGTGCTGCAGCACGCGGCGGTCGCCGCCGAGTTCCGCACCTGGCTGCGGCGGCGGGCGGAGTTCGCCGGGCTGCCGCCGGCGGATCTGCTGCTGGCCGACCGGCGGCCGGGCTACGCCCTGGAGGCGCTGCGCCGCCGGCTGCGGGACCGCGACGCGTGGATCTTCGACGACGAGGCGTTCGGGGTGGCGGTCGGCCGCGTCGCCACCGACCTGGTCGACGGGCTGCTCGCCGTGCCGTTCGACTCCTCGATCAGCGCGGAGCGCGCCATCGGCACCTTCACGGACAGCTGGATCACCCACCTGCGCCGGTCGGTGGAGGTCAGCGCCGACCCGCCCGTGCGCTCGGGCTTCGTCGTGCTGGACCGCCAGGGGTGGCACGAGGTGGCGGTGCTCAAGGTCGTGCACCAGCGGTTCGTGCTCGATCGGCCGGACCTGGCGATGTTCCAGCGCGGCCAGGCGCAGGCGCTGACGACGCTCGTGGCCAACCTGGAGGCGTGGCTCACGGACCCGATGGACGCCGCGCGGGCGCCCCGCCGGCTGGTCGACCTCGTCAGGCTGGCCACCGACGGCTACCGGCGGCTGGCGGCCGACCGGCCCGAGCTGCTCGCCGGTCCCCGGGGCGCCGGCCGGCGGGGGGCCACCGACGCGGACGACGTGGTCCGGCTCGGCCGCGGCCGGGGCATCATCGACTACGTCGCCTCCCTGACCGACGACCGGGCGGGGGCGTCGGCGCGCACCCTCGCGGGCACGACCGGGCAGCTCTGGGACGCCGGGTCGTCGTTGTGACCGCCGCGGCGGTGACCATGACGCCGGTGACGAGCAGGGCGCCGGTGACGACCGCGGCGCCGGTGACGACCGCGGCGCCGGTGGGCGGGCCGTGAGCACCAGGCGGGCCGCAGCGGGCGGCGGCACCACGGTCGAGGTCGCGCCGGACCGGCTGGTCGGCTGGGTGAACCGGTTCGCCGCCAGGAACGGCGGGCTGGCGGGCATGGTCGCCGACCCGCTCGCCGTGACGCTGACGGGTGGCGACGGCACGACGGCCGTGCTGGAGGTGCCGTTCGGCCCGATGTCGCTCGGCGACCGTGAGCCGCTCGAGGCGCTGCTGCAGCACGTCGCCGCGCTGGGCACGATCGGCCTGCTGCTGGTGCGCGGTGGTGCGCACTCCGCCGGGACCGCCAGGGACGGGCGCGTCCTGTCCTCGTCCACGGACCGGCCCTACCTGTCGGCGCGGACGGCCGCCGGGGGCTGGTCCCAGCAGCGCTACGCCCGCCGCCGCGGCAATCAGCTCACCTATTCGCTGAAGAGCGCGGCGGACGTGGCCGCCCGGCTGCTGGTCCCGGCGGTGGGGCGGCTCGACGGGCTCGCCCTGGGCGGCGACCGCGCGGCGCTGGGCCGCGTGCTGGACGACCCGCGGCTGCGCGCCCTGGCGTCGCTGCCGACCCGGATCTTCCCGGACATCGCGGAACCGCGCCGGGCCGTGCTCGACGACGTCGCCCTGCGCAGCCTCGCGTCGACGATCACCGTGCGCCCCGGCTCGTCGACCGGAGGCGCCGTCCCGCTCCCGTAGCATTGCCGAGCGTGATCACCGCAACCGGCCTGGAGCTGCGGGCCGGGACCCGGATCCTGCTCTCCGACACGACGGTGCGCCTGAACCCGGGCGACCGCATCGGTCTGGTCGGCCGCAACGGCGCCGGCAAGACCAGCACCCTGCGGGTGCTGGCCGACGAGGCGCTGCCCTACGCGGGCACCATCCAGCGGTCCGCGGCGGTCGGCTACCTGCCGCAGGATCCGCGAGAGGGCGACCTGCACGTCACCGCCAAGGACCGGGTGCTCTCGGCGCGGGGGCTGGACGTGCTGGTGGCCGAGCTGGAGAAGACCCAGATCCAGATGGCCGAACTCACCGACGACGCCGACCTGGCCGCGGCCACGGCGCGGTACAGCCGCGCCGAGGAGCGGTTCGCCCAGCTCGGCGGCTGGGCGGCGGACAGCGAGGCGGCGCGGATCTGCTCCAACCTGGGACTGCCCGACCGGGTGCTCGCGCAGCGGCTGGGCACCCTCTCCGGCGGCCAGCGTCGCCGGGTCGAGCTCGCGCGGATCCTGTTCGCCGCGACCGGCACCGGCGCCGGCTCGGCCGGCGGCACCATGCTCCTGCTCGACGAGCCGACGAACCACCTGGACGCCGACTCGATCGTCTGGCTGCGGGACTACCTCAAGGGATACGGCGGCGGCCTGGTCATCATCTCGCACGACGTGAACCTGCTGTCCGCCGTCGTGAACAAGGTCTGGTTCCTGGACGCCGTCCGCGGCGAGCTGGACGTCTACAACATGAACTGGCCCCGCTACCTGCAGGCGCGGGCGACCGACGAGCAGCGCCGTCGCCGGGAGCGGGCGAACGCGGAGAAGAAGGCCTCGGCGCTGCTCGCGCAGGCGGCGAAGATGCAGGCCAAGGCGACCAAGGCGGCGGCGGCCCACCAGATGGTGCGGCGCGCCGAGCGCATGGTCGCCGAGCTGGACGACGTCCGGGTCGCCGATCGGGTCGCCAAGATCCGCTTCCCGCAACCGGCGGCCTGCGGGCGCACGCCCCTGACGGCCGCGAACCTCTCCAAGAGCTACGGATCCCTCGAGGTCTTCGCCGGGGTCACCCTCGCGATCGACCGCGGCAGCCGGGTGGTGGTGCTCGGGCTCAACGGCGCGGGCAAGACCACCCTGCTCAAGCTGCTCGCGGGGCTGGAGCCGCCCGACACCGGCGAGGTGGTCCCGGGCCACGGCCTCCGCCTGGGCTACTACGCCCAGGAGCACGAAACCATCGACCCGGACGCGACCGTCTGGGCGAACACCCGCAGCGCCGCGCCGGACGCGGGCGCGCAGGAGCTGCGGAACCTGCTGGGGGCGTTCCTGTTCCGCGGCGAGCAGCTGGACCAGCCGGCCGGCACACTGTCCGGCGGCGAGAAGACCCGGCTCGCGCTCGCCGGGCTCGTCTCGTCGGCGGCCAACGTCCTGCTGCTGGACGAGCCGACGAACAACCTGGATCCCGCCAGCCGGGAACAGGTGCTGGACTCGCTGCGTCGCTACCAGGGCGCCGTGGTGCTGGTCACGCACGACCCCGGCGCCGTGCAGGCGTTGCACCCGGAGCGGGTGATCCTCCTGCCGGACGGCACGGAGGACCACTGGTCCGCGGATTATCTCGATCTCGTCGAACTCGCCTGAAGATTCTCAGCCGGGCCAGATCCGTTGTCGCACAGCGAACCGGGAGCTTTCGTACGGAGGTGAACCGGAACGGATCCGGTGTTCCCGGTGGCGGGTGCGCCCGAATTGTTCGATCATGGGTAGCGGACCCAACAACGCCGATGCAATGACGCATCCTACCTAGGGGTGGGGACGTGGCCACAGACACCAGGACCGCATCTAAGACCGCCAAGACGGCCACTCTCAAGAAGGGCGCCAGGATCACCGGGCCGCAGCGCGACAAGCTGGCCGCCGACCTGCGCAAGAAGTACGAGAAGGGCCAGAGCATCCGCTCTCTCGCGGAAGGCACCGGCCGCTCCTACGGTTTCGTGCACCGCCTGCTGCTCGACGCGGAGGTACCGCTCCGCGGCCGCGGCGGCGCGACGCGCACGAAGAAGAAGTGACGTCCGGGCCGGCCGGGCACCGTCGGCCGGTCGGCCCGTCGTCACGCAGCACCGGGAACGGCTGATGGGCGCCGCCCCGGCCGCCGTCGACGACGGCCTGCTCGCCGCCGGTGGCGTCCGATTCACCGGCTCCGGTGAGACCGCCCGCATCTCGCTCGACCGGCCACGGGTGCACAACGCGCAGTTGCCGATCACCTGGGAGGCCCTGCGGCACATCGGCTCCCGGTTGCCCGACCAGGTCAGGGTGGTGATCGTCGACGGCACCGGTCCCTCGTTCTCCGCGGGACTCGACCGGACGGCGTTCGAACCGACGGCGGACGGGCTGCTGGCCCGGCTGGCGGCGCTGAGCGACGCCGAGGCGGACGCCGCGATCGCCGGATTCCAGAGTTCCTTCCGCTGGCTCAACACCTCTCGCGCGCTGTCCATCGCCGCCGTGCACGGACATGCGATCGGGGCGGGTTTCCAGCTCGCGCTGGCCTGCGATCTCGTCGTCGCGGCCGACTCGGCCCGCTTCCGGATGGCGGAGGTCGGGCTCGGACTGGTGCCCGACCTCGGTGGCACCGACCGGCTCACCGGGCTGGTGGGGCGCCAGCGGGCGCTGGAGATCTGCGCGACCGCGCGGGTGGTGACCGGCGAGGAGGCCGCGCGGATGGGCGTGGCCTTGCGCTGCGTGCCGGACGCGGAGCTGACCGATGCGGTCGCCGCGCTCGCGGCCGACCTGCTGCACCAGCCGGCCTCCGCCGTCGCGGCGGTCACCGGGTTGGTCCGCGCGGCGGGCGCCGGTCACCCCGACGAGCAGCTGGCACGCGAGCGCGGCGCGCAGATCGCGCAGATCCGAGCGCTGGCGGCGGCGTTCGGAAAGGCGAGCGGCTGACGCGACCGTGCCGCCGGACCTGCGATCCGACGGTGGCGGGGACGGGGGACAGGCAACGGATGCGTGGCCGGGTGGTCAGCGGAGCAGCGCCGCCAAAGCCGGTTCGTCGGCGAGCAGGCCGTCCAGCATGCGCGCCGCCGCGGCCGGCGACCCGCAGAGCGGGTGCGTCAACAGGGCGCGGTAGGCCGTCGCACGGTCGCCCGTGCGGACCGCGTCGATCGCCGCGCGCTCCGCCGCGCGCACCGCGCAGATCAGGCCGAGCTGGTGCAGGTCCGGTGGTGCGGCCGGCAGCGCGGTGGCCCCGGTGCCGTCGATCCGGCTGGCGGTCTCGACCACCATGTCCGCGGGCAGCCCCGGGATCGCCGGCGCCATGGCGGCATCGTCCCGCCCGTCCGGCCCCGCCGCGGCGGGCGGGCGGGCGTTGGGAGCGTTGACGATCAGCGTCGCCGGCTCACCCGACGTGAGCGCCGTGATCAGGTCGATGGCGACGTCCTGGTACCCGCCCCCCACCAGATCCCGGCGATCTCGTTGCTGCGTCAACGATCTCGTCTCCGCCAGGTAGGTGCTCTCGCGGCGGTGCAGCGCCGCGGCCCAGAGTTCCGCCGCCGCATCGGGATCCCGGCCGGCCGCGGCGTAGAACTCGCCCTGCTCGCCGGCCAGGATCTCCCCGCGCGTGCGCCCGGCGCGCAGCCGCTCGGTGAGTTCGGCTGCGGCGTAGTAGAAGTGCAGGTACTCGTTCGGCACGCAGCCGAGGGCGCGCAGAGCCCGCGCTCCGAAGAGTCGCCCCTCCTCGAATGATTCGATCAGGGCATCCGACGACAGCAACTCGGCCAACAGGTCTCGATGCGCCAGTCGTAGCGACCGCAGCCAGCCGCAATGGTTGATCCCGGCGTAGTCCGCCCGCACCGCATCGACCGGCACGCCGAACACCCGGCAGACCCGGGCGATCAACCCGTTCGGTGAGTCGCAGATGCCGATCACCCGCGCGCCCAAAACGGGGCGGAGCGCCTCGGTGATCATCCCGGCGGGATTGGTGAAGTTGATCACCCAGGCATGCGGCGCGACATCCGTCACCACTCGCGCGATGTCGAGGGCGACCGGCACGGTGCGCAGTCCGTACGCGATGCCGGCCAGGCCGACGGTCTCCTGGCCGAGCGCCCCCGCGTCCAGCGCCCGTCGCTCGTCCCGCGCCCTCGCCGCCGCGCCGCCCACCCGGATCGCCGAGAACACCACGTCGGCGTCGCGCAGGGCGCGCTCGAGATCGGTCTCGGTCCGGACGGCCGGGCCGCCCTCGCCCTCCGCCGCCAACACGGCCCCGATCACCGCGAGCCGAGCCGCGTCCGGGTCGCACAGCACCAGCTCGCGGACGCCGAGCGCCGGCCGGGACAGCAGCGCCCGGTACACCAGCGGGACCCGAAAACCCCCGCCGCCCAGCACCACCAGTCGCATCGACCGACCCTAACCGGCCCGACGCCGCATCCGTGATCCGGAAATTGGCCCGCGCGATTCGGGCCGGTGGTGGCAAGCTCGTCAGGCATGAGCGATCCGGCGCCGGCGCCGTTCCCGGATGTCGGCACGCCGGACGGTGCACAGTGCGGAGTTCCGGCCGGTGACTTCGACGTGGTCATGCAGGGCACGGTGTTCCTGGACATCGTGCTGACCGGACTCGGCGAGCTGCCGTCGGCCGGAACCGAGGTGCCCGCCGAGGGCATGGGCTCGTGCCCCGGTGGGGTGGCCAACCTGGCGATCGCGTCCGCCCGGCTCGGCCTGCGGACCGCGCTCGCCGCCTCGTTCGGCGACGACCTCTACGGCGACTTCCTGGTGCGCACGCTCGTGGAGGAGGGCATCGACCTGTCGCTGTCCCGGCGCATCGGACAGTGGCACTCGCCGGTCACCGTTTCCCTTGCGGTGCAACGTGATCGCTCGATGATCACGCACAGTCATCCGTCACCCGTGCCGGAGGCCGACCTGATCGCCGCGGCGCCGCCGACCAGGGCCGGGGTGGTGCACCTGGACGGACCGCTGCCGCCGTGGGCGCTGCAGGCCCGCCGGCAGGGCGCGCTGCTGTTCGGCGACGTCGGCTGGGACGCCACGGAGCGCTGGTCCGGCGAGATCGTCACGCACCTCGGCCAGCTCGACGCGTTCCTGCCGAACAGCGCGGAGGCCATGGCGTACACCCGCACCGACGATCCGCGGGCCGCGCTGCTCGCGCTCGCCGACATCGTGCCGATCGTGGTCATCACGTGCGGGGGACAGGGTGCGATCGGCATCGACTCGATCAGCGGCGAGGAGGAGTGGGTGCCGTCGCTGCCGGTGAATTCGGTCGACGCCACCGGCGCCGGCGACGTGTTCGCGGCGGCGTTCGTGGCCGGCTCCGTCCGGCACTGGCCGCTGCGCACCCGCATGGCATTCGCCAACCTCTGCGCGGCCCTCTCGGTGCAGCAGGTCGGCGGCTCGCTCGCCGCGCCCGGCTGGGGGGACGTGAGTGACTGGCTGATCAAGGTCCGCCGGCTCGCGGCCGAGGGGTCGCGCGCCGCGTCCGTCCTGGTGCACAGCTACGAGTTCCTGGCCGACGCGATCCCGAGCGGTCCGAGCCGGGCGGTCCGCCGCGCCACCGCGACGATCGCGCGCTTCTCGGACGCCTGACCCGCCCGGGTCCCGGTCCGCGCGTGCGCGCTCGGTCCCGCCTCCTGGCGCGCCGGTCCGCGACCTGCGACGGCGCGGGGCAAGGCAGCGCGCCGTGGCGGCCTCGCGGGCGTCAGCGGCGGACGGCGCCCTCCACCAGGTCCAGGACCGCGTCCAGCCGGTCGGCGGGCAGGCCGGCCGCCAGGTGCGCCACCAGGCCCTCCTGGATCAGCTCGAGATAGGCGGCCAGGCCGTCGATCTCGACGTCGGAGCGGACCACTCCGGCACCCTGTTGCCGGCGCAGCCGGCTGCGCACGGCGTCCGCGATCCGCTCGGCGTGCGGCGCCCATGCCGCGCGGAAGGCCGGGTCCGTGCGCACCCGGCGGGAGATCTCGAGCTGCGTGCCGACCCAGTCGGCCCTGCGGTCGGCGATCATCGTCCGCATCACCTGGACGAGCCCGTCGTCGGACACGGTCGCCGCCATCTCATCGGCGTCCCGGACGGCGACGGCGAGGAACAGCGCGTCCTTGTCCCGGAAGTGATGGAAGATCGCGCCGCGGCTGAGCCCGGTGTGTTCCTCCAGCACCCGCACCGTCGCGCCCTCGTACCCGAAGCGGCCGAACGCGGCCCGCGCGCCGTCGAGGATCTGGGCGCGTCTGGCCTGCAGCCGGTCGGGGCCGATCCGCGGCATCGCCTAGCTCACCGCTCGGGCGCGGCCGAGCGGCGTCCGGACCGCGGGCTGCCGTGCCGCGGAGCGCCGGCCGCCCGGGCCGAGCCTGGCCGGGCGGTCGGCCCACGGGCGCCACCCAGCCAACCCGGCCAACCCGGCCAACCCGGGAGAAGGCGACACCCGAGCGTTCAGGACGCCGGCAGCAGCGAGCGCAGGACGTACTGCATGATGCCGCCGTTGCGGTAGTAGTCGGCCTCGCCGGGCGTGTCGATCCGGACCACCGCGTCGAACTCCACCACCTGACCGGACGGCTTGGTCGCGGTGACCGTCACCGTGCGCGGGATGCGGCCCTCGTTCAGCTCGGTGATGCCGCCGATGTCGAAGGTCTCGTCGCCGTCGAGCCCGAGCGTCTTGATCGTCTCACCCTCCGGGAACTGCAGCGGGATCACGCCCATGCCGATCAGGTTCGACCGGTGGATGCGCTCGAACGACTCGGTGATCACGGCCCGGACGCCGAGCAGCGCGGTGCCCTTGGCGGCCCAGTCGCGCGAGGATCCGGAGCCGTACTCCTTGCCGCCCAGCACGACCAGCGGAATTCCCGCCTCCGCGTAGTTCTGCGCGGCGTCGTAGATGAAGGCCTGCGGGGCGCCGTCCTGGGTGAAGTCGCGGGTGTACCCGCCCTGGACGTCATCCAGCAGCTGGTTGCGCAGCCGGATGTTGGCGAACGTGCCACGGATCATCACCTCGTGGTTGCCGCGCCTCGACCCGTACGAGTTGAAGTCCTTGCGCGTGATGCCGTGCTCCGTCAGGTACTGCGCGGCCGGGGTCCCGGCCTTGATCGCACCCGCCGGCGAGATGTGGTCGGTGGTGACCGAATCGCCGAGCTTGGCCAGCACGCGAGCGCCGCTGATGTTCGTCACCGGCGAGGGATCGCGCGACATGCCGTCGAAGTACGGGGGTTTGCGCACGTACGTCGACTCCGGGTCCCACTCGAACGTCTTGCCCTCTGGCGTCGGCAGTGACTTCCAGCGCTCGCCGCCGTCGAAGACGTCGGCATAGCTGGACGCGAACATCTCCTTGTTGATCGAGCTGGTGATCGTCTCCTGGATCTCCTGCAGGCTGGGCCAGATGTCCTTGAGGTAGACCTCGTTCCCGTCGGTGTCGGTGCCGAGGGGCTGCTCGTCGAAGTCGAAGTCCATCGTCCCGGCGAGCGCGTAGGCGATCACCACCGGGGGCGAGGCGAGGTAGTTCATCTTCACGTCCGGATTGATCCGGCCCTCGAAGTTCCGGTTCCCGGAGAGCACGGACACCACGGTGAGGTCGGCATCGTTGACGGCCGCGGAGATCTCGTCCGGCAGCGGGCCGGAGTTGCCGATGCAGGTCGTGCAGCCGTAGCCGACGAGGTTGTAGCCGAGCTTCTCCAGGTACGGCCACAGGCCGGCCTTGGTGTAGTAGTCGGTGACGACCTGCGATCCGGGCGCCATCGTCGTCTTCACCCACGGCTTCACGGTCAGTCCCCGGTCCACGGCGTTCCTGGCGAGCAACGCCGCGCCGAGCATCACCGAGGGGTTCGAGGTGTTCGTGCACGAGGTGATCGCGGCGATCACCACCGCGCCGTGGTCGAGCTCGAAGGTGCCGTACTCGGTCGTCTCCACGCGAGTCGGCTTCGACGGCCGGCCGTTCGCGCCGGCGGCGGCGGACTGCAGGTGCACCACCACGTCCCGGTCGGAGTCCTGGTCCACGTACCCCGGCGCCGCGGCGGGCGGATCGCTGGCCGGGAAGGACTCCTCGACCGTCTCGTCGAGCGCCGAGTGCGGGGCCGAGTCGCCATTCGTGACGTAGTCGTGCACGGCCTTGCGGAACGAGCCCTTGGCGTCGGACAACTCGATGCGGTCCTGCGGCCGCTTGGGCCCGGCGATCGAGGGCACGACGGTCGACAGGTCGAGCTCGAGGTACTCGGAGTAGACGGGCTCGACGGAGGGGTCGTGCCACAGACCCTGCGTGCGCGCATAGGTCTCGACCAGCTCGACCTGATCGGCCGTGCGGCCGGTGAGCCGCAGGTAGGCCACCGTCTCGGCGTCGATCGGGAACATGGCGGCCGTCGAGCCGAACTCCGGGCTCATGTTGCCGATGGTCGCCCGGTTGGCGAGCGGCACCTCCGCCACGCCGTCCCCGTAGAACTCCACGAACTTCCCGACGACGCCATGCTTGCGCAGTATCTCGGTGATCGTGAGGACGACGTCCGTCGCGGTCGTGCCGGCCGGGATCGACCCGGTCAGCTTGAAGCCGACCACCCGCGGGATCAGCATCGACACGGGCTGGCCGAGCATCGCCGCCTCGGCCTCGATGCCGCCGACCCCCCAGCCGAGTACGCCCAGGCCGTTGACCATGGTGGTGTGCGAGTCGGTGCCGACGCACGAGTCGGGGTAGGCCTGGCCGCCGCGGGACATCACGACGCGTGCCAGGTGCTCGATGTTGACCTGGTGCACGATCCCGGTGCCGGGCGGCACCACCTTGAACTCGTCGAACGCGGTCTGCCCCCAGCGCAGGAACTGGTACCGCTCGCGATTGCGCTCGTACTCGAGCTCCACGTTGCGTTCGAACGCGTCGGCCCGGCCGAACACGTCGGCGATCACCGAGTGGTCGATCACCAGCTCGGCCGGCGCCAGCGGGTTGATCCGGTCGGGGTCGCCGCCCAGGTCGGCCATCGCCTCCCGCATCGTCGCCAGGTCCACCACGCAGGGCACGCCGGTGAAATCCTGCATGATCACCCGCGCCGGGGTGAACTGGATCTCCACGTTCGGTTCGGCGGCCGGGTCCCAGTTCGCCAGCGCCCTGATGTGGTCGGCGGTGATGTTCGCGCCGTCCTCCGTGCGGATCAGGTTCTCCAGCAGCACCTTCAACGAGAACGGCAGGCGTTCGGCGTTCTCCAGCCCGGGCACGCCGGTGATCTTGAAGATCTCGTGGTCGGTGCCGGCGACGGTGAGCGTGTCCCTGGCGGCGAAGCTGTCCTGACTCTGGGCAGACACGGCTTTTCTCCCTCGTGATCGTGGCGCTCGAGAAGACTCCGGCGCTGCGGCGGGCGATCCGGGTGCGGCGGTGCGGGATCGAATCCATTCTTTCGCGGTCCCGCGACCGCGGCCCGTCGGGGCCTCCGGTTTCTAACAGTACGCCTGTCCTATTTGACGACGCCAGCCCGTCGCCCGTGCACCCCGGGGCGAACACGACGGAGCGGCCCCGGCGTTGCGCCGGGGCCGCTCTGCGGTGATCTCGGACCGGCCGCCACGGGCGCCGGTTCAGGATCGGTCAGTTCTCGGCCAGGCTGATCAGGTACTGCACATCGGCCGGCTCCAGCCCACGCATCAGCGACAGGAAGACGTCGCCGAAGGAGCGGATCGGGCTGACGTACCAGTCGTCGCCGACCTGCACGGTCACGACGCCCAGGTTGATCAGCTGCTTGAACTCCCGCTTGATGATGTCCAGGAGCTGCGGGTCGATGTCCTCCTGGCCGGCGAACTCGCCGAGGTAGGAGTCGATCGTGGTCGCGTCCAGCGTGACGGCCGACTGGCCGTCGGTCTCGAGTTTGACCGAGCCGGCGGCCTGGTTCACCGTGATCCTCGCGGTCTGGCCGTCGGCCGAGATCGTCGCCGATGCCAGCGATACCTTGGTGCCGCCGGTGACATCCGTCTTGGTGAACTGGATGTCGTCGATGCGGAAGCCCAGGTCCTGCTCGGCGTCGCCGAGCTCGCCGCTCAGGTCGTCGGCGTCCGAGGAGCGCAGGATCAGCTTGCCGTAGTCGTGCAGCACGGCCATCTCGTCCGGCGGCAGCACCGCGATGACGCTCTCCAGGTTGCCGTCCATCGCCGCGGTGTACAGCTGCTGCACGGCTTCCTCGGGCGAATCGGCGCCGGCGGCCGGAATGACGTCGGCCGAGGTCGGGTTGCCCGCCCCGGACTCCTGCGCCCAGGTGTCCGCGATCGTGTAGAAGAGGCTGACGTACCAGTCGTTGCCGCGCTTGACCGTGGCGACGCGGATCGGCCCACCGTTGTCGGCGACCGCGTCCGCGATGTTCACGGTCTCGGACTGCGGCTGCGCCTCCGCCAGCTCCTGCGCGAACTCGCTCTGGAAGGTATCCGTCAGCGGGATGTTCGCCGGGTCGCTGTTCAGCGTCACCCTGCCGCCGGTCAGCTCCACGATGTTGACGTGGTCGTTGACCGTGATGGTCTGCCCGTAGGTCAGGTCCTCGACCGTGATCTGCGTCCCCGTCATCGAGTCGACCGACGCGGCGGAGCTCAGCACCTCGAGGCGCTGCAGCTCCTTGATCATGTCGCCGGAGAGGTCGGTGAAGAGCGCGGCCTCGGCGGGATCGAGCTGATCGGCGAGGCCGATCGGGTCCGACTGGCTGAGCGTCCTGAACACGGTGTCGACGGCCTGCTGCGGGGTGCCGTGGCCGTCGGCGGTGTCGTTGGTGTCCCGGATCGCGAAGAACCAGACGGCGGCACCGGCGAGCAGGGCCACCACGACTGCGATGGCGGTGATGATCACCGGGGTGCGGTTCTTCGGCTGCTCGGGCCCGGGTTGGGTGACCGACACGGGGTTCCACTGATCGCCGGGCGGCGGGGGATAGCCGCCTGGCTGCGGGCCCGCCGGGGGCGGGTAGCCCTGGTAGCCGGGGTTCGGTCCGGTGTAGGCGGGCTGCCCCTGGGTCGGTGCGGGGTTGGCCGGCCCCTGCCAGGCGTTCGGCGTGGCGGGCGGGCCCCAGCCGCCGGGAGGTGTCTGGGGCTGCTGCCAGGAGCCCGGCGGCTGGGTGGGGCCACCGGGTTGCTGCCACGGTCCGGATGGTGATCCGGGCTGTTGACCCGGTCCCTGCTGCCAGGGACCCTGCGGTCCGCCCTGTTGCGTCATGAAGTGCGATCCCTTCTGATCTGTTCTGGAGTCCTCACGGACCCCGATCTGCTCGTCGCGCGGCAAGGAGCGCGGGCGGGCGCCGGGACGTACATGCTGGGTCCCCTCACCCATTGTGACGTCCCTCTCAGCGAAAGGGTTGCACGGTTCAGAATTTCGGCCGAGTGCTCCCGACGACCACCAGTGCGACGCCGCCTGCGGCGAGGAGCACGGCGCCGGCGGCCATCACGGACGGCCCGAGCGGGTGCAGGGACACAGATGCCGCTCCGGGTCGCCGCGCCGCGAACAGCAGGGCGCTGACGGCGAGCGCACCGCTGATCAGGCCGAGCAGCACCGAGATGATCCCGGCCGTCCGCCACCAGCGCAGGACGCCGGCGATCACGGGGACGACGCAGAGCGGCCCGAAGAAGGGCCACAGGCCGACCAGGGTGCCGAGCAATCCGTCGCCGGCGATGTCGAGCCGGTCGACCACGCCGGTGATGGCGTAGCTCGAGCGGCGCACCTGCCCGGAGACCACCCAGGGCAGGAACGACCCCGCGACGACACCGACCAGTCCGAGCCCGACGATCGCCGCCGGGACGACCGGCACCGCCCGTCGGGCGGCGGGACCGGGCGGGCGATCGGGCACGGGCCGGGGGTGCTGACCCGGCGCCGGCAGGGGACCGGTCACGCGGACGATCACCCCCTTCGGTCGCGACGTGGACCCCGGCATCGTCACATGCGCCGGTGCGCGGCCGTGCGCGGGCAGGCCGGCCGCCGGGCCGGAACCGTGGCGCGAGCGGATCGGTCTGCCGCCGCCGGCGGCGCATCGCGCCGCAGCAGCGGGAGATTCCGCACGCGCCGTGGGCTCGCGGCGGCGGGTCCTACCGGGCCCCGGTCGCCGCGATCGACGCGTCGATGCGCCCATTTCAACCTGTTTTGTCTGATTTGGTACTGCTGAGTTTGCCGGGACCCCTGGTCAATAGGGGGACAGCAGTGGCATCGTGCTCACTGGCGTGTCGAGTTGACAACGTCACAGGAAGCACTCGCAACCCATCTGGCACAGCGCGGCTGAGCCCGAAGCAGAGGAGCTCGACGTGTCCGGCCGGACTCCACACACTGCTGCGCGGACGGCGGCCGCCCGCAGCATGCCGAGCCGAACGGCTCGGCTGCTGTCGGCGCTGCTCGCCACCGCACTCGCCGCCGTGCTCGCCGTGATGGCCGCGGTGCCCGCCGGAGCCGTGCCGCCGCCCCCGCCGAACCCGTCGGACGACGAGATCCAGCAGAGCCAGGACCAGGCCGCCGCCTCCGCGCAGGAGGTCGGCCGGCTCGCCGGCCTGGTCACCCGGACGCAGGGCGACATCGAGCGGCTGCAGGCCGACATGGAGCTCAAGGCGGAGACGGCGAACAAGGCGGCCGTCGACCTCCAGGTCGCGGAGTCGGACGCCAAGGCCGCGGCGGACGCGGCCACCCAGGCGCAGGCGGATGCGGACGCGGCCGGCAAGGACATCGACGACGCCCGGGCGAAGGCCGGCGCCTTCGCGGCCGCGTCCTTCCGGCAGGGATCCGTGCTCGGCTCGATGACCGCGCTGCTCGACTCGGGCAGCCCGACCGAGATGCTGCAGCGCAAGGAACTGCTGGACCAGATCTCCGGCTCGCAGCTGAACGTGATCGGCAACCTCGAGGTCACCCGGACGCACAAGGCCAACCTCGACTCGGCCGCCCGGTCCGCGCTGGACGCGGCGACCGCGGCGCAGCGGCGCGCGGACGAGGCCAAGGTCGCGGCCGACGCCGCGCGGCAGGCCGCCGCCGAGGCGTTGCAGCAGGGCGAGGACCAGCTCGCCGCGCTCGAGGCGCAGCTCGACCAGCAGCAGGCGGACTACCAGGCGGCGCTCGCGAACGCGTCGGGCCTGCAGGCCCAGCGCGAGTCGTACAACCAGTGGCTCGCGCAGAAGCAGGCCGAGGAGGAGGCGGCCCGGCTGGCGGCGGAGGAGGCCGCGCGCCTCGCCGCCGAGGAGGCGGCTCGGCAGGCCGCCGCCTACCAGGCGTCCGCTGCAGCAGTTGCGGCCCAGCAGGCGGCGCGGCGAGGCAGTCGCTGCGCCAGCTGCAGGATCAGGAGGCCGCCTACCAGGCGTCGCTGCAGACCCAGGCCGCCGCTGCGGCCGAGGCGGCGGCGGAGCGGGCCGCCGCCGAGCAGGAGGCGCAGAACCAGGCCGCGCGCGCCGCTCAGGAGGCGCTGGCCGCGCAGAACAACCAGACCTTCTACACCACCTGCGACGACGCCAGGGCGGCCGGTCGCGGGCCCATCTCCCGCGGTCAGGACGGGTACCGGGCGGCGCTGGACCCGAACAACAACGGCGTCGCCTGCGAGGGCACGATCCAGGCCGCCGCGGCTCCGGCTGCGGCCGCCGCCCCGGCGGCGGCGCCGGAGACCTTCTATGCGACGTGCGACGACGCGCGGGCGGCCGGGCGCGGGGCGATCTCCCGCGGTCAGGACGGGTACCGCGCGGCGCTGGACCCGAACGACAACGGGGTCGCCTGCGAGGGCACCGCCACGGCGGTGAGCGCGCCGAGCACCCCGGCGATGTCGTCCGTCATCGCGTCGGCGGGATCGTCGTCGCGCGGGCAGACCGTGGTCAGCGCGGCGCTGCGCTGGCTCGGCACCACCTACGCGTGGGGCGGCGGCAACTCCAGCGGGCCGAGCCTCGGCATCCGGGACGGCGGCGTCGCCGACCGGTATGGCGACTACAAGAAGGTCGGCTTCGACTGCTCGGGCCTGGCGCTGTACGCCTGGGCCCAGGCCGGCGTGTACCTGCCGCACTACTCCGGCTACCAGTACTCCGGGCAGCCCAAGGTCTCGCGCAGCCAGCTGCAGCCGGGCGACCTGGTGTTCTTCGCGCACAACACGTCCGACCCGAGCACGATCCACCACGTGGCGATCTGGATGGGCAACGACCAGATCGTCGAGGCGCCGAACTCCGGGTCCGTCGTCAAGATCTCGGCGATGCGCTGGAGCGGGTTCATCGGCGCGTCGCGGCCGGGCGGCTGAGCAGTCCGACTTCCGTTGCCGCCCGACGCGACGGGGACGCCGCACACAGCGCACGCACACCCGGGAGCGCCACACTGACCGGCGTGATCCGCTCGTGAACGCCCCGGCTCCGCCGTGGGCGGGCGTCGTGCTCGCCGGCGGGGCGGGGCGGCGGATGGGCGGCCGGGACAAGCCGGCGATGACGATCGACGGCCGATCCCTGCTGCGCATCGCGCTGGACGCGGTGGCCGGGTGCGCACGCGTCGTGGTGGTCGGTCCAGTGCGGTCGCCGCTCGACGGCGGCCGCGAGGTGACCTGGACGCGCGAGCGCCCGCCGGGCGGGGGGCCGGCCGCCGCGCTGGCCGCCGGCGTGCACGCGCTGGCCGAGGCCGGACCGCCCGCGCCGGCCGGGGCGCTGGTCGCCGTGCTGGCCGCCGACCTGCCGGCCGTCACCGCGGCAACCGTCGACCGGCTCGCCGCCGCGCTGTCTGCCGGCGCCGATGCGGACGGCGCCGATGCGGACCGCGTCGATGCGGACCGCGCCGATGCGCACGGCGGCGGCTCGCCCGACGCCCGCGCGGACGCCGTCGACCGGTCCGGCACCGATGGCGCCCTGTTGGTGGACGGTGCCGGTCGCCCGCAGCTCGTCTGTGGCGTGTGGCGGCTCGATCGGCTGCGTCGCGCGGTCGGCGAGCAGACCGACTGGCACGGCGTGGCACTGCGCGACCTGCTCGGACCGCTGCGGGCGGTCCGGGTGGCCGCAGCAGGCGACGAGAGCGCCGACCTCGACACCCCCGGCGACGCCCGCCGGTGGCACGCTCGGTGACCGCGACGACGCGCGACGGGGTCCGGCGGCGGGCGGCCGTTGCCGGCGCCGGAGCCGCCGATCTGGACAATGGGCGAGTGGACCCACGAGGAGGGCAACGGTGGACACCGTGAACACGCAGGTCGGTGCCGGTCCGGGGATGCGACCGGGGCCGGAGGCGCCGCCGGCATCGCCCACCCCGGCGTCCGACGCCGCGATGCTGGAACGCACCGTGTTCGAGGTCAAGCGGGTCATCGTCGGCCAGGACCGGCTCGTCGAGCGGATGCTCGTCGGCCTGCTCGCCCGCGGTCACCTGCTCATCGAGGGCGTGCCGGGCGTCGCCAAGACCCTGGCGGTGGAGACGTTCGCCCGGGTGGTCGGCGGCACCTTCTCCCGCATCCAGTTCACCCCCGATCTGGTCCCGTCCGACCTGCTCGGCACCCGGATCTACCGCGCCGGGCGCGAGGAGTTCGACATCGAGCTCGGGCCGGTCGTGGCCAACTTCGTGCTCACCGACGAGATCAACCGGGCGCCCGCGAAGGTGCAGTCCGCGCTGCTCGAGGTGATGGCGGAGCGGCACGTCTCCATCGGCGGCACCACGTTCCCGATGCCGGACCCCTTCCTGGTGATGGCGACCCAGAACCCGATCGAGAACGAGGGCGTCTACCCGCTGCCCGAGGCGCAGCGCGACCGCTTCCTGTTCAAGCTGCTGGTCGACTATCCGGAGCCGGACGAGGAGCGGGAGATCGTCTACCGGATGGGCGTCACGCCGCCGGTCGCGAACCAGGTCCTGCCCATCGCCGAGCTGTCGCGGTTGCAGGACGTCGCCGCGAACGTGTTCGTCCACCACGCCCTGGTCGACTACGTGGTGCGGCTCGTGTTCGCCACCCGCACCCCAGCCGAGCACGGCCTGACCGAGGTCGCCGGGTGGCTGAGCTACGGCGCATCCCCCCGCGCCTCGCTCGGCATCGTCGCCGCCGCCCGGGCGCTCGCGCTCGTCCGCGGGCGGGACTTCGTGGTGCCGCAGGACGTGCTGGACGTCTCGGCCGACGTGCTCCGGCACCGGCTCGTGCTGTCCTACGACGCGCTCGCCGACGGCATCCCGGTCGAGATGATCGTCGGCCGGCTGCTGCAGGCCATTCCGTTGCCCCAGGTGAGCCCGTACCTGCATCCCGGCGCGGCCTGACCGGGAAGACGCCGAACCCGTGCCCGAGAGCCCGCGGTCCACCGCGGCCCACCTGCCCAGCACCGCCGATCCGGCGCGGCTGGATGCGTCCCTGCGCACCCTGGAGCTCACCGTGCGCCGGCGGCTGGACGGGCTCCTGCAGGGCAACCACCTGGGCCTGGTGCCCGGCCCCGGCACGGAACCGGGCGACGCGCGGCCGTACTACCCGGGCGACGACGTGCGCCGGATGGACTGGTCGGTGACGGCGCGCACCACCGAGCCGCACATCCGGCAGACGGTGGCCGACCGCGAGCTCGAGACCTGGCTGGTGGCCGACATTTCCGCGTCGCTGGACTTCGGCACCACCGGATGCGAGAAGCGCGACCTGGTGGTCGCCGCCGCCGCCGCGGTCGGCCACCTGACCAGCGGGGGTGGCAACCGGATCGGCGCCATCGTCTCCACCGGCGCAACGACCACGCGGATCCCGGCGCGCGGCGGCCGCCCGCACCTGCAGCACCTGCTGCGCGCGCTCGCCCAGACCCCCCGCTCCGGCCCGGCCGCGGGCGGGTCCGGCAGCGGATCCGGCGGCCCCGACGATCCGGCGGCGGACCGGGGCGACCTCGCGACCGCCATCGAGCAGCTGCGCCGGCCGCCCCGGCGGCGCGGGCTCGCCGTCGTGCTGTCGGACTTCATCGGCCCGCTCAACTGGGAGCGCTCGCTGCGCGCGCTGTCGCAGCGACACGACCTGCTGGCCGTCGAGGTGCTGGACCCGCGCGACGTGGAGCTGCCGGCCGTCGGCCTCGTCACCCTCGTCGATCCGGAAAGCGGCCGCAGCAAGGAGGTCTCGACGACCAGCCAGCTGCGCGCGGCCTTCGCCGACGCGGCGGCCGGGCACCGCAAGCCAGGTCGCCGACGCGCTGCGCCGCGCCGGTGCCGCGCAGCTCACCCTCCGCACGGACCGGGACTGGCTGACGGACGTGGTGCGGTTCGTGATGTCGCGCAAGCGCGGCTGGACCGGCGCCGGCCAGCGCGGCGCGCAGCCGGTGGCCGCCACCGCCGGCGAGGCCTGGTGAGCCTGACGTGAACTTCGCCCAGCCCCTCTGGCTCGCCGCCGGCGTCGTCGTGCTCGCGCTCGCGGTCGGCTACCTGATCGCCCAGCGCCGCACCCGCCGGCACACCCTCCGGTTCGCGAACCTGGAGCTGCTCGACTCCGTCGCGCCGAAGCGGCCGGGCCGCTGGCGGCACGTGCCGGCGGCCCTGGTGCTGGCCGGGCTGGTGCTGTTGACCGTCGCGCTGGCCGGGCCGACCGCGGACACGCGGGAGCCGCGCAACCGCGCGACCGTGATGCTGGCCATCGACGTGTCCCTGTCGATGGAGGCCACCGACGTCGCCCCGAACCGGCTGAAGGCGGCGCAGGACGCGGCCACCCAGTTCGTCGACGACCTGACGCCAGGGGTGAATCTCGGCATCGTCTCGTTCGCCGGCATCGCGACCGTCCTCGTCACGCCGACCACGGATCGAGCCGCGGCCAAGCAGGCGATCGCCGGGCTCACGCTGGACGAGCGCACCGCGACCGGCGAGGCGATCGTCTCCTGCCTGCAGACCATCGACCTGTTCTCCAAGACGATCTCGGGGGTCGACCCGGCGGCCGGCCCGCCGCCGTCCCGGATCGTGCTGATGACCGACGGCAAACGCACCGTGGGCCGCACGGAGCAGGACGCCGCCGAGCGCGCGGCCGAGGCGAAGGTCCCGGTGTCCGTCATCGCCTTCGGCACGGACCGCGGGTCGATCACGGTCGAGGGGCAGCAGGTGGAGGTGCCGCTGGACACCGAGGCCATGCAGCAGATCGCCGAGATCTCGGGCGGCGACTTCCACACCGCGGCCACCACCGAGGAGCTCAAGTCGGTGTACGCCGAGCTCGGCGAGCAGATCGGCTACGAGATCAAGCAGCGGGACGTGTCCCGCCCGTGGCTGATCGCCGGCACCATCCTGGTCATGCTCGGGGCCGCCAGCTCCCTGGTGCTCGCCGCGCGCATCCCCTGATCCGCCCGGACCCGCCCCGATCCGTCTCCTGTGCCCGTCGACGCGTCCGGCCGAGGCGGCGCGTCCGCGCCCGACCCCCGCCGCGGACGCCCGGAGGCGTCGTCCGGGCCGGACCTCCGCGCTGCCGATAGGGTCTCGACGGGCGACCGCCGCCGCCCACCCGGCCCGAGGAGGAGCGACGTGACCGACACCGCAGGCGAGGCGCCGAGCGGGCGATCCGCCCTGGTCACCGGCGGCAACCGGGGGATCGGCCTGGCCATCGCCCGCGCGCTCGGTGCCGCGGGACACCGGGTGACCATCACCTACCGGTCCGGCGAGCCGCCGGCCGACCTCACCGGCGTGCGGTGCGACGTGACCGACTCCGAGAGCATCGACCGCGCCTTCGCCGAGGTGGAGAAGAACCAGGGACCCGTCGAGGTGCTCGTCTCCAACGCCGGCATCACCGAGGACACCCTGCTGCTGCGGATGAGCGAGGACGCCTTCCACCGCGTGGTGGACGCGAACCTGACCGGCTCCTACCGGGTGGCCAAGCGCGCCGCCAGCGGCATGCTGCGCAGGCGCTGGGGCCGGATGATCTTCATCTCGTCCGTCGTCGGGCTGTCCGGCGGCGCCGGCCAGGTCAACTACTCCTCGTCGAAGGCAGGCCTGGTCGGCCTGGCCCGGTCCGTCGCCCGCGAGCTCGGCTCGCGCAACATCACCGCGAACGTCGTCGCGCCCGGATTCGTCGACACCGACATGACGCGCGCGCTGCCCGCCGCGCGGCGGGACGAGATCCTCGCCCAGGTGCCCCTCCGCCGGTACGCCCACCCCGACGAGATCGCCGCGGTGGTGGCATTCCTGGCCTCCGACGAGGCGGGGTACGTGACCGGTGCGGTGGTCCCGGTGGACGGCGGGCTCGGCATGGGTCACTGAACCGACCCTGCCGTCACCCGACCCCGAGCCCGACCCCGCCAGAGCCCGTGCGCCCGACCCGAGGAGATGACAGACCCGACATGACCGGAGAATTCGGTACCGGCCTGCTGACCGGCAAGAACCTGCTGATCACAGGCGTGATCACCGAGGCGTCGATGGCGTTCCACACGGCGCGGCTCGCCCAGGAGCAGGGCGCCACCGTGGTGCTGACCGGGTACGGCCGGATGTCCCTCGTCGAGCGCATCGCGAACCGGCTGCCGCAGTCCGCGCCGGTGGTCGAGCTCGACGTCACGGACAAGGCCCAGCTCGACTCGCTCGCCGACCGGGTCTCGGCGTTCGTGCCCCGCCTCGACGGCGTTCTGCACTCCATCGGCTTCGCCCCCGCCACGGCGCTCGGCGGGGTGTTCCTGGAGACACCGTGGGAGGACGTCGCGACGACCATGCACGCCTCCGCGTTCTCGCTGAAATCCCTGGCGGTGGCGGCCCTTCCGCTGATGACGGGCGGCGGCAGCATCGTGGGGATGGACTTCGACGCCCGGCAGGCCTGGCCGGCGTACGACTGGATGGGCGTCGCCAAGGCGGCGCTCGAGTCGACGTCGCGCTACCTCGCGCGCGATCTGGGCAGGCACGGCATCCGGGTCAACCTGGTGGCGGCCGGCCCCATCCGCACCATCGCGGCCAGGTCCATCCCCGGCTTCGGTGACCTGGAGGACGCGTGGACGCATCGGGCGCCGCTGGGTTGGGACACCTCTGATCCGACGCCGGTCGCACGCGCCTGCGTCGCGCTGCTGTCCGACCTGTTCCCGGCCACCAGCGGCTCGATGATCATGGTGGACGGCGGCTTCCACGCCCTCGGATTCAGCGCTGCCGAGGTCCAGCGGCCGACGCCCGACGGCTCCTGACGGAGGCGTCGGGGTCACGCAGCACCCCGACCGCGGCACCCACAGCGGCCCGCCGCGACTCGGCCACCGCCGTCGCCAGCGGGCGGAGGGCGTCGTCGACGGCGGCGACCTGGTAGCTGGTCGCCGCGGCCGTCTCGTGCCCCGTTGCGACCTCGAGCAGGGCCTGCATGGAGATGGAGCGGGCGAGCAGGGCGGACGCCGCGGGCGGCGTGCCGGGCGGGTAGTCGACCGCGGCGTCCAGCATCGCGAGCCGAATGGCCTCGCGGGCCTGCGGGGAGGTCCGGGCGACGTCGAGCCCGGCCAGCGTGTGCGTCGCCCCGGCGATCGCCAGGTCCAGCATCTCGATCGCCTGCCGCAGATCCGTCGGCGGATGACCGGTCGGGCAGGCGAACGCCCGCCACTGCCCGTCCGCCGGCACCAATCCGACAGCCAGCGCCGGCAACCTCACCAATGCGCCGGCATCGAGCGCGGCGATCACCAGGTCCGCGTCGCCGCCGCGTGATCCCGTGCCCGGGCCGGCCGGCGGCAGCCCGCGCATGTCGCCGGCGCGCGGCAGCAGCAGCTCCGGCGGACCGCCGGCGCGCAGCATCGGCAGCAGCGCCGCCGAGCCGGCGCTCGACTCGCCCGGTGCGGGAAGCCCCGTGGCCGCGGCGATCTCGCGGTTCGCCGCGCGGACCCCGGCGCGATGACCGGCGTCGTCGACGGCGGTCAGCACGTCGTCGGCGCTCGCGCCGCCCTGCCACGCGGCCGCCCACAAGGCGAGCGTGGTGGCCGCACGGACGGCCCCGGATCCGGGCATGGTGGCCACCGTACGGCACGCGTCCGACGCCGTCCCGGCGAGCGACCGGCGGGCCGGAGGGCACCGCGCGCGACGCGCCGTGCGCCGCGGTCCCACCGCGGCGGGCGTCCCGGCCATACCGTCGGCATCCGTGCCAGCGCCCATTCCCGACCGCTCCGCCGGCCGCCGCGGTGACCGCCCCGCGGACCGCCCGGACGACCGCTACGGCAGCGACGTGCTCGTCTCCCGGCGCCCGCCGGCCGCCCCGCGGCCGGTACCCGCCGAGCCCGGGCTGGTGGTGGAGGACCCGCTGTCCGGGTTCTGCGGCGCGGTCGTCGCCTGCACGGGCACCGAGGTGACCCTGGAGGACCGGCAGGGCAGGCGCCGGTTGTTCCCGATGACCGCGGGCGCCTTCCTGCTCGACGGCCGCCCCGTCACCCTCGAGCGGCCGAGCCGCGCGGCCGCGGTGGCGCGCTCGGCGTCCGGCTCGCGGGCCGTCACCGGTCTTCGGGCGCGCACCGCCATGGCGTCCCGGATCTGGGTCGAGGGCATCCACGACGCCGCCCTGATCGAGCGCGTGTGGGGCCACGACCTGCGCGCGGAGGGGGTCGTCGTCGAGCCGCTCGACGGCCTCGACCACCTCGTCGCCGCGGTCGATGGGTTCCGGCCCTCGGAGCGGCGACGGCTCGGCGTGCTGGTCGACCACTGGGTGCCCGGCTCGAAGGAGACCAGGATCGGCGCGGACGTGACCCGGCGACACCCGGCCGGACTGCTCGTCGACGGCCACCCCTACGTCGACGTCTGGCAGGCGGTGCGGCCGTCCGCGGTCGGCATCGCCGCCTGGCCGGACGTGCCGCGGGGAGTGGACTGGAAGGCCGGCGTGTGCGCGGCGCTGGGCGTCGCCGATCCGGCGGCGATGTGGGGGCGGGTCAACGGGGCCGTCCGGGACTATCGCGACCTCGAGACGCCGATCATCGGCGCGATGGAGCGGTTGATCGACTTCGTCACGGCGGGGGACCCCGGGGATTCCTGAGCGCGGCCGGTCGGCCCCGGTCGATCGGCGCCGGCCGACCGGGGGACGGCGGCCGTGGTGTCACGTCCTGGTCACAACCGCCCGGGCCGGTCCCGACGCCCGTCGGCGGAGGGTTGCTCTCTGGCACGATTGAGGCATGTCGGCGTGGATCTGGTTCAGCGGCGCGGTGCTGCTGTCGATCGCCGAGGTGCTCGGCGCCGAGTTCGTGCTGCTCATGCTCGGCGGCGGCGCGCTGGTCACCGCCGGCGTCGCGCTGGTCTTCCCCGACCTGCTGTGGCTGCAGATCCTGGTGTTCGCCCTGTCGTCGGTGGCCCTGGTCCTGGGCCTGCGACCGATGCTGCTGCGCAAGTACTACCAGCCGTCGCAGATCCGCTCGGGCGTCGAGGCGCTGATCGGCTCGAAGGCCACCGTGGTGTCGACCGTCGATGCGGACGGCGGCCAGGTCAAGATCGGCGGCGAGGTCTGGTCCGCCGTCGGGATGGACGGTCATCGCCCGATGCCGCCGGGGACGGCGGTGACCGTCGTCGAGGTCCGCGGAGCCACCGCGGTCGTGATGTGGGGGGGATAGCTCCGTGGATCCAGTTCTGATCGTCGCCATCGTGGTCGCCGTGCTGGTGGTCGTCGTGCTGGTGCGCTCGGTCAAGGTCATCCCGCAGGCGCAGGCCGCCGTGATCGAGCGGCTGGGGCGGTTCAACAAGGTCGGCTCCGCCGGCCTGGTCTGGCTCATCCCGTTCCTGGACCGCATCCGCGCCCGCATCGACCTCCGCGAGCAGGTCGTCTCCTTCCCGCCGCAGCCGGTGATCACCGAGGACAACCTGACGGTGTCGATCGACACCGTCGTGTACTTCCAGGTCACGGATCCGCGCGCCGCGGTCTACGAGATCGCCAACTACATCGTCGCCGTCGAGCAGCTGACCACCACCACGCTGCGCAACGTCGTCGGCGGCATGAACCTCGAGCAGACCCTGACCAGCCGCGACTCGATCAACGGCCAGCTGCGCGGCGTGCTGGACGAGGCCACCGGCAAGTGGGGCATCCGGGTCGCGCGGGTCGAGCTCAAGGCCATCGACCCGCCGCCCTCCATCCAGGAGGCGATGGAGAAGCAGATGCGCGCCGACCGCGACAAGCGCGCGATGATCCTCAACTCCGAGGGCCTGCGCGAGTCGTCGATCAAGACCGCCGAGGGACAGAAGCAGGCCGCCGTGCTGACCGCGGAGGGCGCCAAGCAGTCCTCGATCCTCGCGGCCGAGGGTGAGCGGCAGTCCCGGATCCTGCGGGCCCAGGGCGAGCGTGCCGCCCGCTACCTGCAGGCGCAGGGTCAGGCCAAGGCCATCGAGAAGGTCTTCGCCGCGGTCAAGGCCGGCAAGCCCACTCCCGAGCTCCTGGCCTACCAGTACCTGCAGACGCTGCCGCAGATGGCGCAGGGCGACGCCAACAAGGTCTGGATGATCCCGTCCGACTTCTCCAAGTCGCTCGAGGGCTTCGCCCGGATGCTCGGCACGAAGGGCGACGACGGGGTCTTCCGCTACGAGCCGCCCAAGGAGGAGGTCACCTCCCGGCCCGGCGAGATCGACGAGGACGTCGCCGACTGGTTCGGCGGCACCTCGGCGGACGAGGTCGCCGAGGCCGTCAAGGCCGTCGAGCGGGAGGCCGCGGTCACCATCGAGGAACGGGACGCCGAGCGGATGGCCTCCTTCCGGGATCGCTCCGAGCTGGCGCCGGCGCCGCGTCCGGGCCTGCCCGCGGGGCCACAGGGTGCCCCCGGACAGCAGGGTCCCGGCCAGCAGGGTCCCGGTCAGCAGGGTCTCGGCCAGCAGGGTCCCGGCCAGCCGCGGCAGCCGCCGCCGGGCTACGCGGGTCCGAACGTCCCGCCGCCCGGTTACCGCGGGCAGGGACCGGGCCAGGGTGCCGGCGGGGAGCAGAACCCGCCGGACGCGCCGCCCGGCTACCCCTACCAGCCGCCGCAGGGACCGCCGCCGAACTACCCGCCGCCGGGCCGGCGCTGATCCCCGAACCGGGCGGCGCGTCGCACGGGAGCGCGGCGGCGCTCGGCGTTGTCGCCGTCGTGGGCGCCGGCCGGCTGGGCACGGCGCTGACGGCCGCCCTGTCGGCGGCCGGCGTTGCCGTGACCGGACCGCACGGGCGCGGCCACGACGGCTCCGGCGCGGACGTCGTGCTGCTGTGCGTGCCCGACGCCGCGATCGCGGATGCCGCGGCCGCCGTGCGACCCGGACCGCTGCTCGGGCACTGCTCGGGCGCCACCGGCCTCGACGCGCTCGGTCCCCGGGAATCGTTCAGCCTGCACCCGCTGATGACGGTCACCGGGCCGGGCGCCCGATTCGACGGCGTTCCGGCAGCCGTCTCGGGATCCAGCCCCGGCGCGCTGCTGGCGGCGCGGTCGCTCGCCGAGGCGGGTGGGCTGCGCCCGATCGAGATCGCCGAGCGCGACAGGGCGGCCTACCACGCGGCCGCGTCGATCGCCGCGAACTTCCTGATCACGGTGCAGGCGGCCGCGGCCCGGCTGATGGCCACCGCCGGCCAGCCGCCCGAGGTGCTGGTCCCGCTGGTCAGGGCAGCGCTGGACAACTGGGAGCGGGCCGGGGTGGCCGCGCTCACCGGACCGGTGGCTCGGGGCGACACCGACACGGTGCTGCGGCAGCGCGGCGCCATCGCCGACCGGACGCCGGAGTTGCTCGACCTGTTCGACGCCCTCGTCGCCGCGACCCGGGCGCTGCTGCCGGCCGGTGACCCGTCGCCCGTTCCCGACGCCGCAGCCGGGCCCGGGTAACCTCCGCCCCGTCAGCGCGCCGCAGGTCGGGAGGCCGTCCGGGAATGAAGATCGTCCGCACCGTGGCCGAGCTGCGCGCGGCGCTGTCGGGCCGGCGCGCCGGCGGCGTCGGGCTGGTTCCGACCATGGGCGCGCTGCACGACGGCCATCTCGAGCTCGCCCGCCGGGCCGCCGCGCAGAACGGCACGGCGGTGCTGTCGATCTTCGTCAACCCGACCCAGTTCAACGATCCGGCCGACCTGGCGGCGTATCCGCGCGACGAGGCCGCCGACGCCGAACTCGCCGCGGGGGCAGGGGTCGACCTGGTGTTCGCCCCGCCTCCGGACGAGGTCTACCCGCCCGGTTTCACCGCGAGCGTGCAGCTGCACGGGCCGTTGGTGGAGACGCTCGAGGGCGCGCACCGCGGCCTCGGCCACTTCAGCGGCGTCACCACGGTCGTCACCAAGCTCCTGGGCATGGCCGCCCCCGACCGGGCCTACTTCGGGCAGAAGGACGCCCAGCAGCAGCGGGTGATCCGCGCGCTGGTCCGGGACCTGAACATCCCGACGGAGATCGTCACCGTGCCGACCGTGCGCGAGCCCGACGGCCTGGCCATGTCCAGCCGCAACCGCCGGCTGTCGCCGGAGCACAGGGCGCGGGCCGCCGGCCTGTACGCGGCACTCACGGCCGCCGTCGATCTCGCCGCCAGTGGCGAGCGGGACGCGGCGGCCCTGCTGGCCGCATCCCGGGACGTGCTCGCCGGCTCTTCCATCGCGCCCGAGTACCTGGCCCTCGTCGACGCGGACACGTTCACGCCGCTCGCCGCGCTCGCCGGCCGGCCCGCGGTACTGGCCGTCGCCGCGGACGTCGGCGGCACCCGGCTGATCGACAACGTGATCATCGGCTGACGCCGCCTCGGGCGGCCCCGCGGGCCGGGCACGGATCCGGGACGGATCCGGACGAAGGGCCCTGACCGGCACGAACGGGCAGGTGGAATCGATCACAACCGCCGCCCGCGCGGGGTTGCCGGTGGTCCAATGGAAGATCGGCAGCGGCGCCGGGGGCCTGTGTTCCGGGCCCCGACACCGGCCCGCTCGGGAGCACAGCAGCGACAAGGAGCGGCCGATGTCCACTCGCCCGACCGACACCGAGCAACGCGCCGCGGACACGCAGCCACGGCGCCCGCTGACCATTCCCGCGCTGCTGGACCTCAAGCACTCCGGCACCCCGATCGTCATGGTCACCGCCTACGACCACCCCGGTGCGCTCGCGGCGGAGCGCGCGGGCGTGGATCTCGTCCTGGTCGGCGACTCCGGCGCGATGACCGTGCTCGGGCACCGGAGCACGGTCGAGGTGACCGTCGACGAGATGCTGGTGCTGACGAAGGCGGCGCGCCGCGGCGTGTCGACCCCGCTGCTGGTCGCTGACCTGCCGTTCGGCTCCTACGAGGTCAGCGACGAGCAGGCGATCGCCACGGCCGTCCGGTTCGTCAAGGAGGCCGGCGTCGACGCGGTGAAGCTGGAGGGCGGGGGGCGCGCATCGGTCAGCCGCGCGCGCGCCGTCGTCGGCGCCGGCATTCCCGTGATGGGTCACGTCGGGTTGACGCCGCAGACCGCCGTCGCGCTGGGCGGCTACCGCGCGCAGGGCCGGACCGCCGTCTCCGCACTCGCGATCGCCCAGGGCGCCGTCGACCTGCAGGCGGCCGGCTGCTTCAGCCTGGTCTTCGAGGCGGTGCCGTCGGTGCTGACGGACGAGCTGATGAAGCTCATCGACATCCCCGTGATCGGCATCGGCGCCGGGCCGAACACCGACGGGCAGGTGCTCGTCCTGCACGACCTGCTCGGCATCCGCGAGGGCGTGGGCGCCAAGTTCGTCCGCCGCTACGCCGACCTGCTCGACGCGATGGGCGAGGGCGTCGGCAAGTACGCCGACGACGTCCGCTCGGGCGCGTTCCCGGGACCCGAGCACGGGTACGGCATGGACCAGACCGAACTGGAGAACTTCCGCGCGCGCTGGCACGACATCCGCCCCAGCGGCGGCGATCTCGCCGCCTGGTGACCGCCGCGCCGGCATCAGGTCGGGCCGGCGACGCGATGTCGCCCGGCGCCGGGGTGGCCGAGGCCGACCCGCGTGCCGGCGATGTCGCCGCCATGGATCTCGTCGACGGTGCAGCAGTGCTCGACCTCGCCGCCCGCCTGGTGCGGATCCGCACGGTGCACGACCTCGACGCCACCGAGGTGGAGGCTCCCGCGGCTTCGGTCGTCACGGAGGTGATGGCCGGCTTCGGGTGGCCGGTGACCGTCACCGATGTCGCGCCCGGCCGGCCGAATGTCGTTGCGGTCGTCGGGGCTCGGGTGCACCGGCGCGGGACCGCCCGGGCGGCGCGGACTCTCCGGTCGCCGACTCGGTGCCGAGCGGCGCCGAGACCGGCGATGCCGCCGGGCGGACGCTGTTGTTCGAGGGCCACCTCGACGTCGTGACCGAGGGTGACCCGGACGCCTGGACGTTCGACCCGTACGCGGGTGACGTGGTCGACGGCCGGCTCCGCGGCCGCGGCTCGGCCGACATGAAATCCGGTGTGGCGGCGATGATCTACGCCGCCCGGGCGGTGCAGCTCGGCGGGTTCTCCGGCACGCTGGTGATCGCCGCCCTCGCGGACGAGGAGGGCCTCATGCTGGGCGCCAAACGCCTCGCGGCCGATCTCGTCGCCGGCGCCGTGCCCGGCGTCGGCCGCGTGCACGGGGCGATCATCTGCGAGCCCGAGGGCGGCGAGGCGTGCCCCGTCGCCAAGGGTGCGATCCGGGTGCTGATCACCCTGACGGGCCGGATGGCGCACGGCGCCATGCCGGAGCACGGGCGAAACCCGTTGCCGGCGGCCGGATCCCTGCTCATCGGGCTGTCCGAGCTGGAGCGCGGGCTGCGCCTGCGGCACGGCAGGCACGCGCTGCTCGGCGAGGTCAACCTCACGCCGACCGTGGTCTCCGGCGGCTCCGCCGAGCAGATCAACGTCATCCCGGCGCACGCCACCGTCGGCGTGGACATCCGGACGGTGCCCGGGGTGGATCACGCCGAGCTGCTGACGGTGCTCGCCGGCCTGGCGGCGTCGGTGGCCGCCGATGCCGGGCTCGAGGCGGAGGTCGAGGTCCTGGACGACCGCCCGCCGGTGGACACCCCCGTCGACCACCCGCTCGTCGCCGCCATGCTGGCCGGCCACCTGGCGGCGACCGGCCTGCCCGGCGCGATCGGCGGCGTGCCGGGCACCACCGACGGCACCATCCTGACCAGGGACGCGGGCATCCCCACCGTGGTCTACGGTCCTGGCGGCAAGTGGATCGCGCACCAGGCGGACGAGGAGGTGGCGGTGGCCGAGGTCGTCGCGTCGGCGCGTGCGTACGTGGTGGCCGCCCGCAGGTTCCTGCGGGACCCGGGATGAGCCCGGAAGCAAGCACGGAAACGAGCCCGGAATCGAGCCGGAACGAGCCGAGACGAGCACGGGATCGAGCACGGAATCGAGCACGGCATGATCGCCGACCGCTTCCCGGCGGGACCGGCGAACGGCATCACGGACGTGGCCGGCATCCGGGTGGGGCACCACACCGCCGTCGGGGACGGCTTTCTCACCGGCACCACGGTCGTGCTGGCGCCGGACGGCGGCATGGTCGCCGGGGTCGACGTGCGGGGGAGCGCGCCCGGCACCCGGGAGACCGACCTGCTGGCGCCGACCGCCGCCGCCCAGCACGTCGACGCGATCGTGCTGTCCGGCGGCAGCGCCTACGGGCTGGCCGCCTGCTCGGGCGTCGCTGATGCGCTCGGCGCGCGGGGCATCGGCGCCGCCGTCGGCCCGACGCCCGACCACGTGGTGCCGATCGTGCCCGGCGCGGTGATCTTCGACTTCGCCCGCGGAGGCGATCCCATGGCCCGGCCGACCGCCGACTTCGGCCGCCGCGCGCTCGAGCACGCGCTCGGCCCCGCCGGCGCGCGCGCCGACGTCGGGTCGGTGGGCGCGGGCACCGGCGCGGTGGTCGGCGGCCTTCGAGGCGGCCTGGGCACGGCGTCCGCGGTGCTGCCGTCGGGGGCCGTGATCGGCGCGCTCGTGGTGGTGAACGCCGCCGGATCGCCGATCGACCCGACGACGGGCCTGCCGCTGGCGGCCCGGCTGCTGCTCGCCGCCGACACCGACCCCCTGCCCGAGGTGTCCGCTGCCGCGCGGGCGCGGCTCGCCGAGGCCGTGTCCGCCCGGCCGCCGCGCGAGGCATTTGCGCTGCACCGGCGCGGCCCGGCCGCCAACACCACCCTCGCGGTCGTCGCCACCGACGCCACGCTGACCAAGACGCAGTGCGCGAAGGTCGCGATGGTCGCGCACGACGGCTTCGCCCGGGCGCTCGACCCGGTGCACACCGACCTCGACGGCGACCTGGTGTTCGGCGCCTCGACCCGCCGGCGGCCGGCGCCGGACGGCGCGGACCTGCACGACCTCCTGGTGGCGGCGGCCACCGTCACGGCCAGGGCGATCGGGCGCGCGGTGCTGGCCGCGCGCAGCGTGCGCACGCCGGCCGGGTCCTGGCCGGGCTGGCGGGACCTCGCCGCCGGCTGAGTCGCCGGACGACCCGGGCCCGCCGAGCCCGCTACTGCAGGTAGCCCTCGACCTCCGCCGGCGGCCGCACCCGCGCCTCGTCCGCGTTCTGGCCGAACTCCTGGCGCGCGCGCCGCTGCCGGAGCAGGTCCCAGCACTGGTCGAGCTGCTCCTCGAGCGAGGTCAGCCGGGCCCGCTCGTCGGCGGAGTCGAGCTCGCCCGCCTGGTGCAGCCGCCGCAGCCGGTGCTCCTGATCGACCAGGTCGCCGATCTGCCGGAGGATCTGGTCGTCGTCCATCGGTTCTCCCTCGCTCGGCACGTGGCACCACAACTGTAGGCAGGCGGGCACGGGTGTGGCTCGGGTGTGGCACGGGCGTGGCACGAACGGAAGCGGGTCGGTGCCACACCGGGTTGCCCGGGGCGGTCACAATTGACGGGTGAACTGGTACCGCCCCGTTGCGCTCGTGTGCTCGGCCGCCGGCTGGGTGCTGTGGGTGGCCGTCCAGGTCGTCCACGACGATCTCTTCCCACCCGAGATCTCCGTGTCCCAGTACGGTGTCGGCGACGACGGCTGGATCTTCTCGCTCTGGTGCGTGCTCATCGCGGCCGCGCCGGTGCTGTGCTACCTGTATCGCCCGGTGCCCGGCGCGGCGCGTTGGCTGATCGGCACCGGCGTGCTCGGCCTGTTCATCATGGCCGCCGTGCGCACGGACGCGGACGGGCTCCAGCAGTCCCTGAACGCGCGCGTGCACCAGGTCGGCGCCGTCCTCGCGCTCCTGGCGCTCCCGATCGGGATGATCGCCGCACTGTGGTTCGCCAGCCGGCGCGCCCGCCTGGTCGGCCTGACGGTGGCCGTCGCGTCGACGATCAGCGGCGTGCTGATCCTCGTGTCGGCGTTCGGCGTGGACACGGCCGGACTGGGCCAGGCGAAGTCCTGGGCGATGTGGCAGGGCCTGTCGATCTTCCTCGATCTGGTGCTCGTCTCGGTGTACGCGATCGCCGTCGGAACGATCCCGGCCGGGCTGCGGACGGGCCGCGCCCGCGCCGAACCGGGACCGTCCGCGGTGGACTCCTCGCGATCCTGAAAGGATCGCGACCATGACCGAGACCAGGCCCGCAGCCCGCCGTCCGGCGACCGCCCGCCGCCGACCGCACGTCGTCGTGCTGGGCGGGGGGTTCGGCGGCCTGAGCGCCGTGCGCGCCATGCGCAAGGCCGACGTCGACATCACGCTCGTCGACCGGCACACCTACAACGAGTTCCAGCCCCTGCTCTACCAGGTCGCCACGGCCGGCCTGAATCCCGGGGACGTCACGTACTTCCTGCGGGCGACGCGGATGGCGCAACCCAACGTCAGCTTCCGCCAGGGCGAGGCAACCGGGCTCGACCCGGCCGAGCAGGTGATCACGTTCCACGACGGCGGCCTGCTGCACTACGACTACCTGGTCATCGCGTCGGGGGCGACGACGAACTACTTCGGCACGAAGGGCGCCGAGCAGAACTCCTGCGCCATCTACACCCGGGCGCAGGCACTCAAGCTGCGCGACCAGATCTTCACCACCCTCGAGCACGCCGCGGCGGCCCACAGCGACGAGGACCTGGCCATCGTCGTGGTGGGCGCCGGCCCGACGGGCGTGGAGATGGCGGGCGCGCTCGCCGAGCTGCGGAACGACGCGATGGCGGCGATCTACCCGGAACTCGACCCGCGCCGGACGCACATCGTGCTGGTCGAGATGGCGGACAAGGTGCTGGGACCGTTCGCGCCGCACCTGCGCGAGTACGCGGCGAAGGCCCTGCGCGAGCGCGGCGTCGAGCTCCGGCTGAACACCTCCGTGGCCGAGGTGCGGGATGACGGCGTGCTGCTCGGCAACGGCGAGTTCCTCAAGGCCGGCGTCGTGGTCTGGGCGGCCGGCGTGACAGTGCCGCGGATCGTCGGCGACTGGGGCCTGCCGCGGGGTCGGGGCGGGCGCATCACCACCCAGGCCGACCTGCGGGTGACCGACTTCAAGAACATCTTCGCGGTCGGCGACGTCGCGCTGCATCCGCAGGCGTTGCCGCAGCTGGCGCAGCCGGCCCTGCAGGGCGGCAGGCACGCGGGGATGCAGGTCGCGGCGTTGGTGACCGGACGCCCGACCGAGCATTTCCACTACCACGACAAGGGCACCATCGCGACGGTCGGCCGCCGGGCGGCCATCGCCGACATCGCGCTGATCAAGGGCAGGACCGTCAAGCTCACGGGCACGCTGGCCTGGCTCGTCTGGCTGTTCGTGCACATCGTGATGCTGCTGGGCAACCGCAACCGGCTGGCCACGCTGGTCAACCTGACGACGAAGTACTTCGCGCCCTCGCGGCGGACCAACCCGATCGTGGGCGACGTGCCGGTCTTCGAGCACCAGAGCCACGAGAAGTGATCGTCATCCGCCCCGACGACGATCGTCACGATCCGCGTCGTTAGCGATGCGTATTGCCTGATCGATCAGCCTTTCGGCGTATCCTGGGCGCATGGTCGAGTCGTCCGGAGTCGCGGTGAGCAGCGCGCCCACCCCGACGGCGGGCGATGCGCCGCCGGCGGGTGACGGCCGTTCCGGCGCCGCCGATCCGCCCGGCCCACGCTGGCTGACGCCCGAGGAGCAGCGCGCCTGGCGCGCGCTGCAGTACCTGCGCACCCCGCTCGGATCCGCGCTCAACCGGCAGCTGACCCGCGACTCGAACCTGTCCACCGCCGACTACGAGGTGCTCGTCGTCCTCAGCGAGAGCCCGGAGGGCATCCTGCGGGCGGGCGAGCTGGGCCAGCAGACCGGCTGGGAGAAGAGCCGGCTGTCGCACCACATCAAGCGCATGGTGGCCCGCGGTCTCGTCGACCGCCGGGACTGCCTGACCGACGGTCGCGGCCTGATGGTCGGCATCACGCCCGCGGGCCGGCAGGCGATCAGGGACGCGGCGCCCGGCCACGTCGCCGCCGTCCGCGAGTACGTGATCGACCTGCTGACGCCGGAGCAGCTGCGGGCGCTCACCGAGATCTGCGAGGCCGTCGGCGCGAAGATCACCGTGGAGAACTGCGCCGCCGCCGCCGTCGACGCGGACACGACGATCGAGAGCCTCGCCACCTGATGTCCGAGCCGGCACCGGATCCCACCCCGGCCGCCGCCGCCGCGCAACCGCCCGATTCGCCCGCTTCGGGTCGTGCCGTCCCCGACCCGGCCGCGCTCCGGCCCGCCGCTCCCGCGCCCGACGTCCCGGAGCGAGGCGACCCGGAGCGAGGCGACCCGGAGCCCGGTGATCTCCAGCCGGGCGTCACCGACCCGTCGCCGGCCGGCGCGCGGCCCAGCCGGACCCGGCGCGCGGTCGCCGCGGCGGCGACGGCCCGCGACCGAACGGCCGGCGGGGTCGCCGCCACCCTCGTCCCGCTGATCAGGGCGACCCGCATCCCGCTCGCGCTGGTCGCGCTGTATCCGGCCGTGTCGGCGGTCGTGCTGCTCGTCGTCGCGCTGATCCGGCCGGGCCCGGACGACTGGTTCTGGGTCGTCGTGGCCGGCGTCGGCCTGGTGCTGGCGGCGTGGCTGGCGCTGCGCCGGCGGCAGCTGCTCGACGTCGCGCGCGACCGGGACCGGCTCTCGGCCGCGCTGGCCGCGACGGTCTCCGGACACCAGGTGTGGGATCAGGTGCAGCACAACCTCGGCCGCGGCTCCGGCGCGCGGGCCGTCACCCGGCGCAGCCGGCCGCTGCGGATCGTCCACGGCATGTGGGCCGGCGTCCGGATGACCGGCATCGTCGGCGAGCTGATCGAGCGCCCCGAGATCGCGCCGCTGCTGCCCGGCCGGCTGCGCGGCATCTGGATGCTCGTGCTGGCCAGCCTGGTGATCGGCACCGTGCTGTGGATCGCCGTGCTGGTCGCGGCGTTGATCTTCCTCGTCGGCGGCTGATCGGGCCGCTCGCGACTCCCGCCGGGCGGGACCGCACTGGTTTCGGTGGGGTTCACGGGCGTCCGGGGCCGGTGCGGTCGCTCGAAACGAGTGCGCCCCTGGAGTGGGGCTGGTCATCGCCGAGAACGGGTGACTGATGCGATCCCGAACCCGGCGGCTTGCGCGCGCGGGTCGGTGGACCGCGCCGATGGCCCCGCCGCCGGTCGCGGTTGGCGCCCCCCGCCGCGGGATACCGTGGAACGAGGCGGGCGCCGCGGCGCCCGGCACCACGATCGAGAAACACCGCCGGCGAGCGCCGACCACGAGAGCGAGGACCCGCAGATGGGCTGGATCGACGAGACGGAACCCGGTTCGAACACCGACGGCGGGGTCTCCGACGGCTCGCAGGATCAGCTGCCGCTCGAGGACACCCTGCAGGATCTCGGCATCGACGACATCCTCGACGAGGGCTACTCGCCGCCGGACCGCGAGCCCTCGGTGCACGTGCCCACCGAGGCGGAGGAGGAGCGCGGCGCCAGCCTGGACGAGCTGCTCGCCGCGGAGGAGCCGGACGTGGGTGCCGTGCCCGACGTGATCGACCCGTACGGCGACGACAGCGCGGGGGAGGTCGGCGACGAGCGGTCCGGCCGGCTGGTGGACACCGACGACGGCAACTACCGCGACACCGAGAAGGGCCTGCTCGGCCAGGACGTGGGCATCGACGGTTCGGCCGCCAGCGCCGAGGAGGCCGCGGTGCACGTCATCGACGAGTACGACCAGCGGTGAGCTGAGCCGCGAGCCCGGCCCGGGGTGACCGCCCGATGCGTGCGCGCGCCGGCCGGCGGCGGGCGGTGCTGATCGTCGTCGTCGTCCTCGCGGTCGCGGTGGCGATCGTCGGCGGTCTCTGGCTCTTCCAGCGACGCCTCATCTACCTGCCGGACACCGCGGCGCCGCCGCCCGCCGCCAGCGTGCTGCCCGGCGCGGCCGACGTCACGCTGCGCACGGGCGACGGCGTGCAGCTGGGCGCCTGGTACCTGCCGGCGCCCGCGTCGCCGTGCCGGGCCACGGTCCTGGTGGCGGCCGGCAACGCCGGGAACCGGGCGGGCCGGGTGCCGCTGGCGGCCGCGCTCGCGGCGCGGGGCTTCGGCGTGCTGCTGTTCGACTACCGCGGGTACGGCGCCAACGCGGGCTCGCCGACGGAGCAGGGCCTCGCCGCCGACGCCGTTGCCGCCCGCGACTTCCTCGCCGAACAGGGCCTCGCGGATCGGGAGATCCTGTACTACGGCGAGAGTCTCGGTGGCGGGGTGCTGACCGGTCTGGCCGCGTCGCACCCGCCGGCCGGCCTGCTGCTGCGCTCGCCGTTCGAGGACCTGCCGGCCGCCGCCGCGGTGCACTACCCGTTCCTGCCGGTCCGGGCGATGCTGCGGGACACCTACCCCGTCCGGGACGTCGTCGCGGGGCTCACCGTGCCGGTGACCGTGGTGTTCGGCGACGCGGACTCGATCATCCCCCCGGCACAGAGCCGGGCGGTGGCGGACGCCGCCGGCGACCGCGGCGTCGCGGTCGTGGTGCCCGGGGCCGACCACAACGACGCCGCGCTGCTGGCCGGGCCGGCCCTGCTGGACGCGGTCGTCGCCCTCGCGGACCGCGCGGGCTGCCCGCCCGGCGGCTGAGCGCCCGACGGGCGGCCGGTGCCGCGGCAGCCGCGACCCGCCGATGAAGCCGCGGCATTCCCGGGTCGGCTCGACGCGAAAATCGTTGCCGGATCAACCGGCGCGACGTAGGTTCGGGGGTACACGAGAAGGGAGGTGGTCCGACGTTGAAACCGTTCAGGACTCGTGAGGTGGCTGTCCGCTAGGCAGCCGGCCCCGTCGCTGGTTGCGGCGAAAACAGGACAACCACCCGACCCTCGAGCCGCCGATCCTCGTCCACTCGGCCCGCGCCCGGACACCCGTCCGATCGCGGAAGCGGCTCGGGGGTCGTCCTGTCTCCGGGGCCGGTTCGCGCCGCGCCCCCGGCCCGCCGAGGCATCGACCTGCCGCAGGTCGTCCCCGCAGCCCCGGCGAGAAACGATGCGCGGCAGCGCGATTCGCGGTGGCCCGAGCTAGGCCCGCGGCCGCTCGTCGACGACGCGGCGCATCTTGCCGACCGAACGTTCGATCCCGTTCAGCGGCAGCACGCTCACCTCGACCGACACGCCGATGGTGTCCTTGACCAGTCGCCCGAGCGCGGCGGCCGCCTCGTCCGACCCGGCCGCATCGACGCCGGGTCGCTGCTCCACGAGCACCGTCATCCGATCCAGCCGGCCGTCGCGCGACAGCCGGCACTGGAAGTGCGGCGACAGCGCCGGCACCCGCAGGATGAGCTCCTCGATCTGCGTCGGGAACAGGTTGACCCCGCGCAGGATGATCATGTCGTCGCTGCGACCGGTGATCTTCTCGATGCGGCGCATCGGTCGCGCCGTGCCCGGCAGCAGCCGGGTGAGATCCCTGGTGTGGTAGCGGATCACCGGCATCGCCTGCTTCGTCAGCGAGGTGAGGACCAGCTCGCCGTACTCGCCGTCGGGCAGCACGTCGCCGGTGACCGGATCGAGGATCTCCGGATAGAAGTGGTCCTCCCAGAGGTGCAGGCCGTCCTTCGTCTCGACGCATTCGACCCCGACCCCCGGCCCGATCACCTCGGACAGCCCGTAGATGTCGACCGCGTGCATGTCGAGGCGGCGCTCGATCTCCAGCCGCATGTCGTTGGTCCACGGCTCCGCGCCGAAGATGCCGACCTGGAGCGACGTCGTCCTGGGGTCGATGCCCCGCCGCTCGAGCTCGTCGACGATCGCCAGCATGTACGACGGCGTGACCATGATCAGCTCGGGCTCGAAGTCGCGGATCAGCGTCACCTGCCGCTCGGTCATCCCACCGGAGACCGGGATCACCGTGCAGCCCAGGCGTTCGGCGCCGTAGTGCGCGCCCAGCCCGCCGGTGAACAGCCCGTATCCGTAGGCGACGTGCACCCGGTCGCCGGGCCGGCCGCCGGCGGCGCGGATGGAGCGGGCCATCACGGTCGACCACGTGTCGATGTCGCCCGCGGTGTAGCCGACCACGGTGGGCTGCCCGGTGGTGCCGGACGACGCGTGGATGCGGGCCACCTGGGTGCGGGGCACCGCGAACATGCCGAACGGGTAGTTCGCGCGCAGGTCGGCCTTGCTCGTCGTCGGAAACCTGGCCAGGTCGGCCAGGTCCCGGCAGTCGTCGGGGTGCACGCCCGCCGCGTCGAACGCCGCCCGGTAGTGCGGCACGTGCTCGTGCGCGTGCCGCAGCGACCAGCGCAGCCGGTCGAGCTGCAGCGCGCGGAGCTCGTCCACCGACGCGCGCTCGACCGGATCGAGCGAGTCGGGAGCGGGGGTGCGATCGCGCATCTCTCCTCCTCTCTTCTCCTCCTGGGCGAGCTGGCCGGGACGGCGGCCCCAGGCGGTGGCGTCGCTACCGCTCGCCCGGTGGCGTACCCCCGGACGCCGCGGGCGCGGCGGCGCCGGCGACCGGCGGCCACTGCTTCGCCACGATGGTGAGAACGTCGTAGGCCGCGACGGTCTCGCCGTCCTGATTGGTCACCACGGCGTCCCAGACGACCTCGCCGTAGTCGGCGTCGACGCGCGGCGAGACGGCCGCGCAGGTGAGCGCCACGGTCAGCGCGTCGCCCGGGTAGACCGGGGTGCTGAAACGCAGGTTCTCCAGCCCGTAGTTCGCCAGCACCGGACCCGGCTCCGGCGAGACGAACAGCCCGGCGGCCATCGACACGACGAAGTAGCCGTGCGCCACCCGGCCGTCGAAGAAGGGGTTCGCGGCGGCCGCGTCCGCGTCCATGTGGGCGTAGAACCGGTCGCCGGACAGGTCGGCGAAGGCGTCGATGTCGTCCAGCGTGACGACCCGCGGCCCGGCGACGACCGCGTCGCCGACTCGCAGCTCGGCCAGGCTCTTGCGGAACGGGTGCACGCCCTCCGTGCGCCGCGGCGCGCCCGTCACCCAGGTCCCGGTGACGGCCGAGATCGCCTGCGGGGAGCCCTGGATCGCGGTCCGCTGCATGAAGTGGGTGACGCCGCGGATGCCCCCCAGCTCCTCGCCGTCGCCGGCCCGGCCGGGTCCGCCGTGCACGAGGTGGGGGAGCGGCGAGCCGTGCCCGGTGGACTCGGCGGCCGAGTCCCGGTCGAGCACCAGCACCCGCCCGTGCCACGGTGCGACGCCGAGCACCAGCTGCCGCACCACGGCCGGGTCGGCGGACACCACGGAGCCGACCAGGCTGCCGCGGCCGCGGGCGGCGAGGTCGACGGCGTGCGCCGTGTCCCGGTAGCCGAGCACGGTGCTGACGGGGCCGAAGACCTCCACCTCGTGCGGCTCGGTGCGCGCGGAGTCCTTCGCCCACAACAGGATCGGCGGCAGGAAGGCGCCCTTTTCGGCATCCGCGCCGATCACCTCGAACCGGTCGGGGTCGCCGACCACGATCTCCGCGGCAGCCGCGAGCACGTCCAGGTTCCGGCGCACGTCGGCCCGCTGACCGACGGCGACGAGGGCACCCATGGTCACCCCGTCCGCCGCGGGATTGCCGACCCGCACCTTGTCGTCGACGCGCGCCTGCACGGCGTCGATCACCGCCGGCACCAGTCGATCGGGCACGAGCGCGCGCCGGATCGCCGTGCACTTCTGGCCCGCCTTGGCCGTCATCTCGGTGACGAGCTGCCGGACGTAGAGGTCGAACTCGTCGGTGCCGGCCGCGACGTCCTCACCCAGGACGGAGAAGTTGAGCGAGTCCGCCTCGGAGCTGAACCGCACGCCGCCGGTGAGCACCGCCGGATGGACGCGCAGCGTCGCCGCGGTGGACGCGGAGCCGGTGAACGCGACGGTGTCCTGCTCGGTCAGCAGGTCGAGCATCCCCCGCGAGCCGCCGGCGACCAGCTGCAGGCTGCCGTCCGGCAGCAGTCCGGACGCGACGATCTCCCGCACCACGGCGTGCGCCAGGTAGGACGCCTGGGACGCCGGCTTGACCACGGTCGGCACGCCGGCGAGGAACGCCGGCGCGAACTTCTCGAGCATCCCCCAGACGGGGAAGTTGAAGGCGTTGATCTGCAGCGCGACCCCGTGCCGCGGCGTGTACACGTGCTGGCCGACGAACCGGCCCGACCGGCCGAGACGCTCGGTGGGGCCGTCCAGCAGGACCGTCGAGTTGGGCAGCTCGCGCCGGCCCTTGCTGCCGTAGGTGAACAGCACCCCGATGCCGCCGTCGACGTCGACCAGCGAGTCCCGCCTCGTGGCCCCGGTCCAGGCCGAGATCGCGTACCACTCGTCTCGCCCGGCGTTCAGGTGCGCGGCCAGCTGCTTGAGGATCAGCGCGCGCTGGTGGAACGTCAGGTCCCGCAATGCCGGCCCGCCGACCGACCGCGCATGGTCGAGCACCGGCACCATGTCGATCGGGTCGGTGCCGATCTCGGCCACCACGTCGGCGGTGGACGCGTCGAGCAGCGGCACCCGGTCGCCGCCCGGGGGCCGCCAGCGTCCGGCGACATAGCTCTCCACCATCACGGTCACGGCGTCACTCCTTGATGGGTCGCGGGGTCTGCTCGAAGATGTCGTACGGCCGCTGCTCGTGCACCCGGCGGGCGATCCACTCGAACCCGGCCTGCCGCGCGGCACGCTGGCCGGCGGCGTTCCAGTCCGGCACGGTCGTGCGCAACCGCCGATCCACCGCGACCCGGGAGGCGTACTCCACGGCGGCGCGGCCGAGTTCACCGCTCCAGCCGCGCCCGGCGAGCTCGGGGCGAATGCCGATCGCCACGTCCACCACCCAGTTGTCCTGCGGCGCACCGGCGGTGCGGGCGGCGCTGCCCAGGCAGCAGTAGCCGACGAGCGTCCCCCGGTCGTCGGCCACCGCCCAGCAGCCCTCGTCCGGCGCGGGCGGCTCCAGCGCGTCTTCGATGTGCCACGCACCGGGGCTGCTCCATCCGGCCAACGCGAGGCCGTCCTCGATGGTCAGCTGTCGCACCCGGAACGGTGGCACGGGGTCGGCCACCGTGGGTCCGACCCGCCGTCCCGACGCCGGGCCGGTCACTGGTCGAAGTCCACGACGACCCGATCGGTGACCGGGTGCGACTGGCACGTCAGCACGAAACCCCGGGCGAGCTCGTCGGGTTCCAGCGCGTAGTTGGAGTCCATCTCGACCCGGCCCTCGACGACGCGGGCCCGGCACGTGCCGCAGACGGCGTTCTTGCAGGCGTACGGCGCGTCCGCGCGCACCCGCAGCGTGGCGTCCAGGATCGCCTCGCCGTCGGTGGGCAGCCGGAAGTCGAGCGATCGCCCGTCGAGGATCACCGTCACCGCGGACCCCCCGGCCGGCCCGCCCGGGTCGGACCGCCGGATCCGCGGTGCGGTCGGACCGACGTGGAACAGTTCCCGGTGCACGCGCGCGCCGTCGACGCCGCGGTCGAGCAGCACGCCGCGGACCGTTTCGGTGAGGGGCAGCGGCCCGCAGAGGAACCACTCGTCGACCTCGTCGACCGGCAGCAGCGTGTCCAGGATCCGCCCGAGGCGGCCGACATCGAGCCTGCCGGACAGCATCTCGACCTCGGTCGGCTCGCCGCCGAGCACGTTGATCAGCTGGAAGCGCTCCGGGTAGCGGTTCTTCAGGTCCTCGAGCTCCTCGAGGAACATGATCGTCGACGTGCGCCGGTTCACGTAGATCAGCGCCGCGGTGCTGTCCGGTTCCACCTCCAGCGCGGTGGCCAGGATGGACAGCACCGGGGTGATGCCGGAGCCGGCGGCGATCGCGGCGTAGCGCCGGGCCTGGTCCGGGGCGAGCGGCGTGCAGAAGGTGCCGCTGGGCGTCATCACGTCGAGCTCGTCGCCCGGCCGCAGCCGCTCGGCCGCGTAGCTCGAGAAAGCCCCGTCCGGCAGGCGTTTCACGCCGATCCGCAGCGGCCCGCCGGTGGCCGGCGCGCAGATCGAGTAGTTCCGCCGGACGTCGTCGCCGAGCGCCGGCGCGCGCACCGAGAGGTGTTGGCCCGCCTGGAAGGCGAACTCCTCGCGCAGCTCGTCGGGGACGTCGAAGGTGACGGCGACGGAGTCCTCGGTCAGCCGGTCGACCGAGGCGACCCGCAGCCGGTGGAACACCGCGTGCCGCCGAGCGGCGGGCGGCGCGGCGTCCCGAACGGTGCGCGGCGGTGCGCTCATCGGTGCGTCATCGGGCTCATCCGGATCGGCTCAGATCGCCTTGAAGGAGTCGAACGGCTCCAGGCAGGCCCGGCACGACCAGAGCGACTTGCAGGGCGTCGACCCGAACCGGCTGATCTCCCTCGTGTCCGTCGAGCCGCACCGGGGGCAGCGGGCGGACAGCGTCAGGCCGACCGCGCGTGGACGGCCGTCGGATACGCACCGGCCCGGCGGCGCGATGCCGAACTCCGCCAGCTTGCGCCGGCCGTCCGCGCTGATCCAGTCCGTGGTCCACGCGGGGGAGAGCACGGTGCGCACCGCGACCCGGCCGACACCGGCGGACCGCAGCGCGGACTCGACGTCAGCGGCGATGACGGCGGTCGCCGGGCACCCGGTGTAGGTCGGGGTCAGGGTGACGACGACGCCCCCGTCGCGCTCGTCGAGCCGGACGTGCCGCACGATGCCCAGGTCGTCGAGCGTGAGGACCGGGAGCTCCGGGTCGGGCACCGCGCCGGCGATCGACCGCAGCCGGTCCAGGTCGGCCGCGAGATCGGGTGCGGTGTCGGCGGAGTCGAGTGTGCCGGCGGTGGTCACCACGTCGCCCCCGGGTGCGAGCGGTGCAGCAGCTGCATCTGTGGCAGCAGGTGGCCCAGGTTCTCGGAGTGCAGGCCGGCGCGCCCGCCGCGCGAGCGCCAGCCGGCCTCGGGGCGGTCGAGCGTGGCTTCGCCGAGGACGCCGTCGACGTATGCCGCCCATGCGGGCCGCAGGCCGGCGGGGTCGACCGCCACGCCGGGACGCGCGGCGAGGAGTGCCACGGCGTCGGTGGTGTCGAACAGTTCGTCGGCGTACGGCCAGACCCGGTCCAGCCCGTCCTGCATCCGGCGGTGCGACTCGGCGGTGCCGTCGCCGAGTCGGAGCACCCACTGGGTGGCGTGATCGCGGTGGTAGGCGACCTCCTTCACCGCCTTGGCGGCCAGGGCGGCCAGGGTGCCGTCCGTGGAACCCAGCAGCGCGGTGTACAGCTCGAGCTGGTACGCCGAGAACAGCAGCTGGCGGGCCGTCGTGACGGCGAAGTCGCCGTTCGGGATCTCGACCAGTTGGACGTTGCGGAACTCCCGCTCGTCCCGCAGGAACGCCAGCGCGTCCTCGTCGCGACCGTTCCCGCCGATGCCGTCCTCGACCTCGCCCGCGTACGTGAGCAGCGTGCGGGCCTGGCCGAGCAGGTCGAGCGCGATGTTGGCGATCGCCATGTCCTCCTCGATCTGCGGCGCCCGGGTGATCCACTCGGACAGCCGCTGGCCGAGGATCAGCGCGTCGTCGCCGAGGCCGAGCACGTACTGGAACAGCGCTTCGGTGAGGGCGACATCGTCCGATACGGCGAGGTTCTCGATCGACGTCTGGTTCACAGGTGGGCCACCCCCTCCGGCACGTCGTAGAAGGTGGGGTGCCGGTACGCCTTGTCCAGGGCCGGGTCGAAGAACGGGTCCTTCTCGTCGGGGCTGGAGGCGGCGATCTGCGCGGCCGGCACCACCCAGATCGACACGCCCTCGCCGCGCCGGGTGTAGACGTCCCGCGCGTTCCGCAGGGCCATCGCCGCGTCGGGCGCGTGCAGGCTGCCGACGTGCTGGTGCGACAGGCCACGGCGGGCGCGGACGAAGACCTCCCACAGCGGCCAGCCGCGGCGGCGGGCGGCGGGCGGGCCGGCCGGCGGTCGCTCGGCGACCGGGGCAGGGACGGGGACACCGTCGGTTGGCACGGCGCCGTGCCCACCGGCGGCGGTGAGATCGGTTCCGGTGCCGCCGACCGGCTCGCGCGGTCCGCTGCTCGGCGCGGTCACGCGATCGCCCCGGCGGGCTCCGCGCGCTCCGTGTCGCGGGCGTGCTTGGCCGCGTACGCCAGCGCGGCATCCCTGACCCAGGCGCCGTTCTCGTGGGCGGACCGGCGCCGCTCCATCCGCTGCGCGTTGCAGGGACCGTCGCCCTTGATCACCCGGGTCAGCTCCGCGAAGTCGATCTCGCCGTAGTCGTAGTGCTCCCGGTCGGGGTTCCAGCGCAGGTCGGGGTCGGGCAGCGTGAGGCCCAGCACCTCCGACTGCCCGACGCACATGTCGACGAACCGCTGCCGCAACTCGTCGTTGCCGAACCGCTTGATGCCCCACGCGGCGGACTTCTCCGAATGCGTCGAGTCGGAGTCGGGCGGGCCGAACATCATCAGGGACGGCCACCAGAACCGGTCGACCGCGTCCTGGGCCATCGCGTGCTGGGCCGGGGTGCCGCGGGACAGCGTGAAGAGGATCTCGAATCCCTGCCGCTGGTGGAACGACTCCTCCTTGCACACCCGCACCATCGCGCGGCCGTACGGACCGTAGGAGCAGCGGCACAGCGGCACCTGGTTCATGATCGCCGCGCCGTCCACCAGCCAGCCGATCGCGCCCATGTCCGCCCAGGTCAGCGTCGGGTAGTTGAAGATGCTGGAGTACTTCTGCCGGCCGGTGTGCAGCAGGTCGAGCAGGTCCTCCCGGTCGACGCCGAGGGTCTCGGCGGCCGCGTACAGGTACAGGCCGTGGCCCGCCTCGTCCTGCACCTTCGCCAGCAGGATGGCCTTGCGGCGCAGGCTCGGCGCACGGGTGATCCAGTTGCCCTCCGGTTGCATGCCGATGATCTCGGAGTGCGCGTGCTGGGCGATCTGCCGGATCAGCGTCTTGCGGTAGCCGTCCGGCATCCAGTCGCGCGGTTCGATCCGCTGGTCCGCGGCGATCAGCTCGTCGAATCGGCGCTGCAGGGCGGCGGTCTCGTCGTGGGCGTCCGCCGCTGCGGCCGGGTCCGACGAGGCGTCCGGGTCGACACCGTCGGTGTTGCCGTACACGCGACCTCCCTGGAGTCTCGCCCAGCGGACCGCCGGGCGGTACAGTTTCCGAACGATCGGTCAGTAATTATCCGTTGGAGATCGCGCGCATGTCAACCGCAGCCCGCAGCACAGCCGGCGAGGCGGCCGGGAACGACCCGGCCGGGCCGCCGCGCGCCCAGCGCGGGCGGCCCGCCCGCTACACCCGCGACGGACTCCTGGACCTGGTGGTCGCGGTGTTCAACGAGCGCGGATACGAGGCCACGAGCATGGAGGATCTGGCGCGCGCGGCCGGGCTCACCAAGTCCGCCTTCTACCACCACGTCAGCGGCAAGGAGCAGTTGCTCCGGATGGCCGTGGACCGCGCGCTGGACGCGCTGTCCGCCGCTCTCGACGAGACGGCCGGCGCGGGCGGGCGGCCGGTCGAGCGCCTGGAGCAGGCGATCCGGCGCACCACCGAGGTGCTGATCGCCGAGCTGCCGTACGTCACGCTGCTGCTGCGGGTACGGGGCAACACGCCGGTCGAGCGGGACACGCTGCAACGCCGCCGCGCGGTCGACGCCCGGCTCGCCGAGCTGGTGACCGCCGCCGCGGCGGCCGGCGAGGTGCGGGCGGACGTCGACCCGCGGCTGGCCGCGCGGCTGCTGTTCGGCATGGTGAACTCGATCAGCGAGTGGTACCGGCCCGGCTCCGGCGGCACCAGGGATGAGCTGGGGCGGAATGAGATCGTCTCCACCACCGTGCATCTCGCCCTCGGCGGACTGGGCGGTCCGGCCGCCGTCGGCCGCGGGCCGGGGCGCCCCGGCTGACCGCGCCCCGGCTCAGCTCCCGCCGACGGTGCGGCTGCGGCCGCGGAACTCGGCGACGACCGTCTCCGCCGCCGCCGGGCCCGTGCCGTCGCGGCGGGAGACGGTCACGTCGTAGAGGCCGCTCCGCCCGTACCGCGCGCGCTCGGTCGCCCGCGCGATCAACCGGTCGCCCGCGCGGGCCGGTGCGACGAAGGTGATCTCGAAACCGGCGGCGACGGTGACGTGGCCGTCGGTGTTGCAGGCGACGGCGAACGCGCTGTCGGCGAGCGCCGCGATCAGCCCGCCGTGACACAGGCCGTGCCCGTTCACCATGTCCGGCCGCACCGCCATGCTCAGCTCCGCGGTGCCAGCGCCGACGAGCAGCAGCTCCATGCCGAGGCGCCGGCTCGCCTCGTCCTGCGCCCACATCGCGTCGGCGCAGCGGCGCGCCAGCGCATCGGCGTCCCCGGGCCGCGCGGGCGCCGGCACCGGCCTACAGCCCCCGCTCGACCGGCAGGAGCCCGCGGTCGACGGCGGCCACCAGCGCCGCGTGGTCGGCCTCCGTCTGGTCCGCGTAGAGCCGGGCGAACCGCGCGAGCGCGACGTCGAGCTTGTTCGAGCCGCCCGCGTAGCCGGCCACCATGGACGCGCCGCTCGTGCGCGCGTGGCCCTTGGCCAGCAGATGCCCGACGATGCCTGCGTAGTCGGCCAGCGCGCGGGGGTCGATCGAGTCCAGCGCGACGGTGCCCTTCATGTTCCGGAACTGCCGGACGTAGTACTGCCGCTCGCCGGCCGTGGCCCAGCCGAGGAGCGGGTCGCTGACGGTCTGCAGCGCCTGCTGGTACTCGACCACCCGCTGCCCCTGATGCGCGTGCCAGGCGGAGTCGCCGTGCACGTACTTCGCGAGCACCGACCGGCGGGCCTGCTTGAGTTGCAGGAAGACCACGTCGTCGGGGCTGCTGCCCTCCAGCAGGGCGACGTACGCCCGCAGCCCGACGCTGCCGACGCCGACGACCTTGTGGGCGACGTCGACGAGCGTGTAGCCGCCGAGCGCGCGGCGCCAGTGCGGCGCGAGGGTGTTCAGGTACCCGTCGAGCGCCGTGGCGACCGTGTCCGCGTCCTCGTCGCTGACCCGGGTGATCAGCGGCGGTTCCTCGACGATCCGGCGGGTCTGGCCGGTCTGCTGGGTGAACCGGGGCAGTGCACGGTCGCCCGTTCGCTTCCGCGCCCTGGCCGCCGCCCGAACGATCTCGTCGCGGAGCGACTGGTGCGACGTCGTCTCCTGGAGGTGGTCGACGTCCATCCGCTGGTAGGACCGGGCCAGCAGCGGCATCTCGGCCAGCTCCCTGACCTCGTTCCGGTAGGCCGCGACGCAGGCGAGAACGGCTGCCTCACAGTCGGTCTCCGTCGCCCCGTTCTGACGGCCGGCGACCCAGATGCTCGCCACCAGCCGGCGCAGGTCCCATTCCCAGCCGCCGGGGTGCGCCTCGTCGAAGTCGTTGAGGTCGATCACCAGGTCACGCTCGGGCGAGGCGTAGAAGCCGAAGTTGCCGAGGTGCGAGTCGCCGCAGATGACCGGGGTGATGCCGGTGGCCGGCAGCCGCGCCACGTCCTCGGCCATCACGATGGCGGTGCCGCGCAGGAAGCCGTACGGCGTCGCGGTCATCCTGCCGACCCGCAGCGGGATCAGCCAGTCGAGCCTGCCCTCGTGCGACTCCATGATCAACTGCACGGGGTCGGGCCGGCCGATCGGCGGCTCCCAGTTGCCGAGCGCGGACCGCGGCACGCCGCCGCGCAGCGCCCGGCCCATCCGGTAGCGGTCGGCCCGGGCGGTCGGCCGGCGGCGCAGCGACGTGTACGCCTCGGAATCCGCGTCGGCGAGCACGATGTGACCGGACGCCGGCCCGGTCGTGACGGCCGTCGGGACGGTCGGGCGGGCCGTCGGCGGGCCTCGCGGGCCGTCGGGGTGGGCATGCCCGGACCATAACGGGCTCCCCCGCGGGCCGCGACCCGCCGGTGCCGCGGGCCGGACCGGCGGCGGTGGCGTCGGTCTCGGCGCCTGCCCGGTGGGACGCCGCCGGGACCTCGCCGACGGCCGGCGGCGCGCCGGCGGTCGCTCAGCCGGTCGTCGCCGGCGGCTCGAGCGGATCGGCCGGCGGCGACGGCATCCGCACCCCGGGCGGCAGCGCGCCGTGCCGCGCTCGGTAGGCGGTCAGGAACGCCATGACCGCGGTCGGCAGCGTGGGGAACACCCGGTCGGCGCCGATGGAGTCGATCACCCCCGCCGCGGCCAGGTCGTGCCGCAGTTCCTGCTTCACCCTGGCGAGCGCAACGGTGATGCCGCGCCCGGCGAGGTCGGACCGCAGTTGCTCCAGCGCGTCCGCGGCCGTGATGTCGATCTCCACGTTGGCCTCGGCGTTCAGCACGAACCACTCGACGGCGTCCTGCGCCTCGTCCACCGAGGCGAGCGCGCGCCGGCGGAAGTCATCCGCGTTGGCGAAGCAGAGCGGCGCGTCGTATCGGTAGACCACCAGCCCGGGAAGCTGCCGGGCCGCCTCGTAGTCGTCCACGTCGTGCATGCCGGCGAGGCCCGGCACGTAGCCGAGGACCCCGTCGTGGGGCCGGGCCACCCGGCGCACCAGGTCGACGATCGACAGTCCGACGGCGACGAGCACGCCGTAGAGCACGCCGAGCAGCAGCACGGCGACCGTGGTGCCGATCGCCAGCAGGAACTCGCTGCGGCGGAAGCGGGCGATGCGCCGCAGCTCCGACACCTCGACGAGCCGGATCGCCGCGTAGATCACCAGCGCGCCGAGCGCCGCGGACGGGAAGCTCGCCAGCAGCGGGCCGGCGACCAGCAGCGTCAGCACCACGCAGGCCAGCGTGACCAGCGAGTAGAGCTGCGAGCGGCTGCCCATCGCCTCGCCCAGCGCGGTGCGGCTGCCGCTCGAGCTGACCGGGAATCCCTGCAGGAAGCCGGCGGCGATGTTCGCGCCGCCGAGCGCGCTGAACTCCGCGTTCGCGTCGATGGGCTGGTCCTGCCGCGCGCCGAACGCGCGACCCGTCAGGACGTTGTCGGTGTACCCGACGATCGCGATGCCGACCGCGGGCAGGAGGAGCGTCGCCAGGTCGCCGAGCCCGACGTCCGGCAACCCGGGCACCGGCAGCCCGGCCGGCACGGCGCCCACGACGGTGATGCCCGCGTCGGTGAGCGAGAAGACGCCGACCAGGACGGCGCCGACGATCACCACGATCAGCGGGCCGGGCGCCAGCGGCACCCACCGCCGCAGTACGTACAGCAGGGCCAGCAGACCCGCGGCGAGCGCCACCGTCGGCCAGTGGACGGCACCGAGATTGCCGGCGAACGCGATCATCTCCGGCACGAAGCCGTCGCCGTCCACGGGCACGCCGGTGATCTTCTCGAGCTGACTGACGATCATGATCACCGCGACGCCGGCCATGTACCCGACCAGCACCGGCCGCGACAGCAGGTCGGCCAGGAAGCCCAGCCGGGCGAGCCGGCCGACCAGGCAGATGGCGCCGACGACGAGGGCGAGGGCGGCGGCGAGGGCCGCGTAGCGCGCGGGATCCGAACCGGCGAGGGGAGCGAGGACCACCGCGGTCATCAGGGCCGTCGTCGACTCGGGGCCGATGGAGAGCTGCCGGGAGCTGCCCAGCACGGCGTACACGGCGAGTGGCCCGAGGATCGCCCAGAGCCCGCTCACCGGCGGCAGGCCGGCCACCTCGGCGTAGGCCATCACCTGCGGCACCAGGTAGGCGGCGACGGTCAGCCCGGCCAGCATGTCGCCCCGGATCCACGATCGCCGGTAGTCGCGGAACTGCCCGATACCCGGAAGCAGCCGGTCGAGCAACACGGTGCGGCGGGCGGTCACTCGCACACCGTGACCGTTCCCCGGTCGCCGGGCAACCGGCGCAGAGTGGCGCCTGTGACCCGCGCCATCCATTGCAGCGCCCGTCGGGGTCGAGCCTTGGTCGTCGCTGTGCGCACGCTGAGCGAAGCGGAACCAAGAAACGCCCAAGATCCTCCCCCGATCGGGTGAAATCGAATCGGTCTGCGCGCGACCGATATCGGGCCGGGCCGGACCCAGCGGCACCCGACTCAACCTGCGGAAACGCTCGCAGCTGTGGAACTCTCATGATCGTTATGATTCCGTTATGTCGCGATCGGTGCACTGGATTTCCTGCGATCGGTCCGTATGGTCACTAACGGCCGCGAAATCTCGGGGCCGCTCCGCACACCCGCCCGGGCAGCTCGCGCCGAACGCTGTCCACCCACGCCCGGGTCGGGCAACTCCTGCAGAAGAAAGGGCTCGGACAGCGACGGGGAAACCACTCGTGGCAACGGATCGGCCGTCCTCGGCCGGCCGCGTTGCCTTGGGGTGAATCCGGTCGGAAGACCGGACGGGCACCTCCCCGATGCGCCGCCGCGATCAGCGACGGATGGCATCGCCCGAACCCGACAGCTCACCTCGCAGGCGCAGCTTGGGGAACAGACAACATGACTCGTACTTCCGCGCGCCACCGCCGGCCCTCCTGGGTCCGCACGATGGCCTTCCGGGGCGCAACCGTCGGCGTCGCCGCCGGCGCCGCGGCGCTCGGGCTGGCCTCGCCGGCTCTCGCCGCCCCCGCCTCCACCTGGGACGCCGTTGCCCAGTGCGAGAGCTCGGGCAACTGGTCGATCAACACCGGCAACGGGTACTACGGCGGCCTGCAGTTCACCGACTCCACCTGGGACGCCTACGGCGGCGAGCAGTACGCCGACACCGCGAACGGGGCGACCCGCGAGCAGCAGATCGCGGTGGCCGAAGCCACGCTCGCCGGGCAGGGCTGGGGCGCGTGGGCGTGCGCCGGCGCCGGCGGCGGCGAGGGCCCGAGCGGCAACTCCGCTCCGGCCGCGTCGAGCAGCAGCTCGTCGTCCGAGCAGGCCTCCCGCTCGAGCCAGCGTTCCTGGTCGAACGAGAGCCAGAGCTCCTCGAACGAGGAGAGCTCCTGGAACGACGACGAGTCCTCGTCGTGGAACGACGACAGCGACCGGTCGAGCGATGACAGCTCGTCGAGCGCCGAGTGGACCGCCCCGGCGAGCGCCGCGGACGGCACCTACACCGTCGTCTCCGGCGACACCCTGTCCGGCATCGCGGCCGCCCAGAATGTGACCGGCGGCTGGGAGGCCCTGTTCGCGGCGAACAGCGACGTGATCTCCAACGCCGACCTGATCTACCCGGGCCAGGTTCTCCGCCTGGGCTGACCCCCGGCGCCGGCCACCCGCCGCTGACGCGCGGGCCGGTCCGGACCGGGCAGTGCTCCACCTCGAACGGGGCGTCGACCTTCTGGTCGGCGCCCCGTTCGGCGTCTCCGGCGGCCGCCGCTGCCCGGGGGCCACCGGGCCGGACGGATACGATCCCAGCCATGGTGGGGCGGCGGCTACTGAGCGGTGTGCTGGCGGGGGTGCTGCTGGCGCTGGCCGGGTGCACGAGCGGCTCGGGCGGTGACCCGGAGCCGGCCGCGACGTCGACCGCGCCGCCCCCGACACCCGCCGAGCTGCTCGAGGACTCGGCCGCCGCCATGGAGTCCGTGCAGACGGCGCACTTCACGATCGAGGTGTCCGGCGATCTGCCGGAGCTCATCCTGAACAAGGGCGAGGGCGACCTCACGGCGGCCGGTGACGCCCAGGGTTCGGCGACGATCAAGCAGTTCGGTCAGCTGGTCGAGGTCGAGTTCGTGCTGGTCGGCGGCGAGCTCCACCTCAAGGCCGCGACCGGGGGCTTCGCCCAGGTCCCGGCCGCGCTGGCCGGCAACGTCTACGACCCGTCGGTGATCCTCGATCCGACGAGCGGGGTCTCCGCCGTGCTGCGCGGCGTGCAGTCGCCCGTGGACGCCGGCTCCGACGGCAACGTGCGGAAGGTCAGCGGCACCGTTCCGCAGGCGGTGGCAGCCGGCCTGGTGCCCGGCATCACCACAGACGTGGACGGCGTGTTCGGCATCGACACCACCAACGACCGGCTGGTGGACGCGACGTTCGGCCTGACCGGCGCCGACGGGCAGCCGGCGACGGTCGCCGTCACGCTGTCCGATCTGGACGCGCCGGTCACCGTCACCGCGCCGGGGTGAGGCGCCGCCGGCTCGCCGTCGGCGCGGCGGGCGCCGCCGTGCTGCTGGCCGCCCTGGACGCGTACGTGGTCGTCGGGCTGCTCCTGGACATCGCGACCGACTTCGACATTCCGGTGAACCGGTTGGAGCGGGCGACGCCGATCGTCACCGGCTACCTGCTCGGCTATGTGGCGGCGATGCCGCTGCTGAGCCAGCTGTCGGACAAGGTCGGCCGCCGGCCGATGGTGCAGGCCTGCCTGCTGGGGTTCGCGGTCGGCTCGGTGATCACCGCGCTCGCCACGACACTGCCGCTGCTGGTCTCCGGGCGCGTCGTCCAGGGCATCGCCGGCGGTGCGCTGCTTCCCGTGACGATGGCCCTCGTCGCCGACCTCTGGCCGACCGGCCGGCGCGCCACGGCACTGGGCGCGGTCGGCGCCGCGCAGGAGATGGGCAGCGTGCTCGGCACCCTGTACGGCGTCGGCCTCGCCGCGCTCGCGCACGGCTGGCGGTTCACCGCCGACCTCGAGCCGGAGAGCTGGCGCTGGGTGTTCTGGGTGAACCTGCCGCTGGCGCTGCTGGCGATGGTGATCGTGCAGGTCAGCGTGCCGCCGGGGCGCCCGCCGCACGCGGCCGCCGTCCGGGTCGACGTCGTCGGCGGCGCCCTGCTGGCCGTCGCGCTGGCGCTGCTCGTGGTCGCCCTGTACAACCCGGACCCGCAGACCGGCGTGCTGCCGTCCTGGGGCCTGCCCGCCGTCGCCGCCGCGGTGGCCCTCCTCGTCGGCTTCGTGCTGTGGGAGCGCCGCTCGCCGGCCCGGCTGCTGGACCCGGCCGGCGTGCGCATGCGGCCGTTCCTGGCCACGCTGGCGATCAGCTTCGCGGCCGGCGGTGCGCTGCTCGCGACCCTGGTCAACGTCGAGCTGTTCGCCCGCACCCTGCTCGAGATGGACGCCAACGCGGCCGTCGCCGCCCTGAGCCCGTTCCTGCTCGCGCTGCCGGTGGGCGCGCTGGTCGGCGGCTGGTCGACGGGGCGGCTGGGGGAGCGCCGGGTGGCCGTGGCCGGGCTCGTCGTCGCCACCGGCGGATACCTTCTGGTGGCCCGCTGGGGACTCGACCTGGCAGCGGCGCGCTACCCGCTCGGCCTGCCGATGATGCCGACCGACCTCGTCGTCGCCGGGCTGGGCCTCGGCCTGGTGATCGCGCCGGTGTCCGCGGCGGCGCTGTCGGTGGTGCCGGCCAGCCGGCACGGGGTCGCGTCGGCGGCGGTGGTGGTGGCGCGGATGACCGGCATGCTCGTCGGCGTCGCGGCGCTGAGCGCGTGGGGGCTGCACCGGTTCACCGTCCTCACGGCGGACCTGCAGCCGCCGCTGCCGATCGGCCAGCCGCAGGCCGACTACGACCGGCTGCTCGCCGACTACGACGCCGCGCTGTCCACCGCGCTGCTGACCCAGTACCGGGAGATCTTCCTGGGCGCGGCGGCGCTGTGCCTCGTCGGCGCCGTGCTCTGCGTGCTGCTGCCCGCGCGGCGGCCGCGGCGGCTCGAGCCCGCCGCCGTCGCGACGACCTGACCGCTTCAGCGCGGCCGGGCGTGGGGTCAAGGGTCAGCCGGTGTCGGTCACCGCGTCCGCAAGCACCGGCAGCGCGCGGTCGAGCATGGGGTTGCTCGCGGTCAGCGACAGCCGGAAGTAGCCGGGCACCTCGCAGATCGTGCCGGGCAGGGCGAGCACCCCGCGTCGGGCCAGCCGCCGGCAGAAGGCCAGGTCGTCGGGATCGGGCGAACGAACCCACAGATAGAAGGTGCCCTCCGGCACCCGCAGCTGATAGCCGGCCGCGCGCAGCTCGCCCACCGCGCGGTCACGCTTGGCCTCCAGCTCGACCAGGTCGATGTGCAGGGTCTCGAGGTCCGCGATGGCGTGCTGCAGCACCGCGTCCGGGTACAGCCAGCCGCCGGACACCTGTGCGGCCTCGACCGCGGCCCGCACCGCGAGGCGGTCGGGGACGGACGGCGAGACGGCCAGCCAGCCGATCCGCTCGCCCGGCGTCAACAGGATCTTGGCGTAGCTGTAGGCGATCACGGTGTACGGATAGTGCGCCGAGGGGCTGGAAAAGTCGCTGTCGCTGTAGAGGAGTCGGGCGTACGGCTCGTCGGAGATCAGCCAGATCGGCCGGCCGTGCCGCCGCGAGGCCGCGGCCAGCACGTCCGCGAGCGCGTCGAGCGTGGCGGGTGGGTAGATGCGCCCTGTCGGGTTGTTCGGCGTGTTGACGATGACGGCCTTCGTGCGGGGCCCGATGGCCGCGGCGATGGCGTCGATGTCGAGGTCGTGGTCGTCGGGCCGCACGCGCACCTTGACGGGCACCGCGTCCGCGGCGAGCAGCATCGCCTCGTAGACGAACCAGGGCGGCAGCGAGAAGACCACCTCGTCGCCGGGGTCCAGCAATGCCCGGAACGCGGTGGTGAGGGCGCCGAACGCGCCGTTGGTCAGCGCGATGTCCACCGGCTCGAACGGCAGCCCGTGCGATCGCCGCAGCGACGCGGCGACGATCTGCCGCCCCGCCGGCTCCGACTGCTTGTAGGCGAACCAGTCCTTGTCGTGCGGCTCGGCGTGCCGCCGGATCGCGTCCACGAACCCCGGTAGTGGCATCTCCTGCGGGTTCCCGAACGCGCAGTCGCAGACGTCGGGGTCCGCTCCGAGGATCTCGGCGCGGAAGGCGAACCAGCCGAACAGCGGGGCGAGCGCCGCGGCGACGGCGCCCGTCCTGCCGGCGACCGGAGCCGCGTCATGCATGTCGGATCCTTTCTCCGCTCCCCGACGGGGAGGGAGGCAAGCGTACAAGCGTGGTGTCGATCCGGCGCCCGGTTTGTCGGTCTCGCGGACGCCGGGTCGGCCGGCGATCGCGGCGGCCGGGCCGGCGGGACGCTTCTAGGATCGTGGCGTGGATGCCTGGTGGTGGGTCGCGGTCGTGGCGCTGCTGGTGATCGTCGCGCTCACGCTGATCGGCCGCCGGGCCGTTCGGATGCGGGTCGACCCGACCGACGTGACCATCGATCCCGAGGTCGCCGGCCAGGTCGGCACCATGTACAAGGAGGGGCGCAGGGCCGAGGCCGTCGCGTTGCTGCGGAGCAGCACGGGCCTGTCGATGGCCGACGCGGCGCGCATCGCCGAGCGCCTCGCCCGCCGTCAGGACGACCAGGGCTGAGCCGGCCCGGCGCCGGATCACCCGCACCGGCCTCGTCCCGCCCGGGGACAGGTGCCGGCGCGGGTGGCCGGCCGTGGTCAGCGACGGACGAAGGGCCCGGGTGTCGCGCGCGCCCGCCGCAGGTCCGAGCGCAGCACGGGGCGTGCCGTGGTCGCCAGCCGCTCGAGCATCTCCGCGCCCTCGACACCCGCGTCGTGCCCCGCCATCTCCGCCCGGACGACGCCGGCGGCGGCCCGGTAGGAGGGATCGTCGAGCACCCGGCGCACGCCGTCCGCGACCGCGGCCGGGGCGGGCTTGATCGGGCCCAGCCGGACGCCGACACCGGTGTACTCGATGCGGGCGGCGATCTCCGCCTTCTCCTCGGTCGTGCCGGCCTGCACGAGCGGAACGCCGTGCGCCAGCGCGAGTGTCACGCCGGTGTAGCCGCCGTTGGTGACGAACACGTCGGCGTGCTGCAGCGCGACGTCGTACGGGACGAACTTGGCGACCCGCACGTTGGACGGCAGCTCCCCGCCGAGGCGGGTGACGAGGTCAGCCGGCTCGCCGTGCCCGGTGGTGACGACCACCAGCACGTCCGCGCCGGCCAACCCGCGGATCGCCGGCACGATCAGCTCGTCCGTGTCGGGCCGGATGCTGCCCTGGCTGACCAGCACCACGGGGCGGGACGTCTCCGTGACCTCGGCCCACCAGGCCGGCGGCGCCCAGTCCCGCGGCGGGTCGGGACGCAGCGCACCGACGAAGTGCATGTGCTCGGGCACCGACCGCAACGGGTACTCGAAGCCGGGCGTGCTGCCCTGCAGGTGCAGGAACGGCGAGGCCAGCTCCTCCAGCACGAAGCGTTGCGGCGTCGGCAGCCCCAGGTCGGCGCGCACGCGCCGGTACACCTGGTCGGCGTCGCGGAAGATGAACCGCCGACCCGCGGCGCGGACCATCCGGTTGCGCAACCGGCCGACCGGCCCCCGCATCGGCAGCAGGCCGGGTCCGAAGGGCGGGGTGTCCGGCTCCTCGTAGGGCAGCGGGCCGTCGCCGAAGGTCGCCCAGGGCGGGCCGCCCAGCTCGCTCACCAGCCCGACGCCGAGCATCAGGCCATCGCACAGCATCGCGTCGACGGGCGTCTCGGCCAGGATCTGCCGGATGTCGGCGACCCGCTGCGGGGCGTGCCCGACGAAGACGTCGGCGAAGCCGCGGCGGATGACCTGGATCGGCGGCAGGCCCTGGAACTGCGGGAAGTGCTCCGTCAGGTCCTTGCCGCCGAAGTCCTCGGCGCGCACGTACGGCCGCGGCTCGGCGCCGATCGCGGCGATCTGCTCGTGGAAGACCGCGCCGGCGTACCAGAGCACGCGGTGGCCACGCTCCACGAGCCGCGCCGCGAACGGCATCGGGTTCGCGGTGTGGGCGGGAACGGGAATGCTGGCGAACAGGAAGGTGCTCATCTCGTCCTTCTCGGGTGCTGGAGGCGGGCGGTCGGCCCGCACGTTGGATAGACTGATGGTAAATCTATTTGGCGAGGAGTCCAGTGAATATTTCCCGACCGTATGCCAGCCCCGTCCGGGACGAGGCCGCGCGCGTCACCGAACGACGCATCGTGGACGGGGCGGAGCGGCTCTTCGTCGCGCACGGGTACGGCGCCACCACAGTGGCGATGATCGCCGCCGAGGCGGGTGTGTCGAAGCAGACGGTGTACAACGCCTGCGGTTCGAAGGCGGAGCTGCTCAAGCGGCTGTACGACGTGCGGCTCGCCGGCGACGACGAGCCCATCCCGATGGCGCAACGGGAATCCATGCGGGAGATGGAGTCCCGGACCGATGCCCGGCACCTGCTGGCCGGCTACGGGGACATCGCCGGAGGCATCCTCGTCCGGCTTGGCCCCGTGCTGGCGCTCGCGCTGGAGGGCGCCGCGGGCGGGGACCCGGACCTGGTCGCGTTGCTGCGCACCACGGACGGCGAGCGGCTGATCGGCGCCGCCGGCCTGGCCGGCCGGTTGGGGGAGCTGGGGGCGTTGCGGGCGGGGATGACGGTCGAGACGGCGCGCGACATCGTCTGGTCGGTCAACAGCCCGCAGATGTGGGATCTGCTCGTCCGGCGCCGCGGCTGGGACGACGACGCGTACGCCGCGTGGCTCGGTCGCACGCTCGCCGACGTGCTGCTGGAGCCGGCGACCTGATTTCCGGTGCCGGCGCGGTCAGCCGGGCGGCCGCACGCCGCCCGGCGCGGGCTGCCCGGTCGGCAGCGAGACATGCGTTCCCGACGGGTCTTCCGCGATCGGGCGCATCAGCGTCAGGGCCCGCGGGATCGTCATCCGCAGGGCCGCCGACTTCACCAGCAGCCCGGAGATCACCGCCCCCAGCGCGCCGGCCCGTGGGTGCGGCGGCACCGGATCGTTGATCACGGACTCCACCGTCGCGATCGGCGAGCCACGGTCGAACGGCGGCCGGCCCTCGACGGCGGCGAAGAGCGTGCCGCCGAGGCTCCACGCGTCCGAAGCGGGCCCCGCGGTCGCTCCGTTGGCCACCTCCGGGGGCATGTAGGCGGGCGACCCGACGATGATCCCGGGCCCGGTGATGCTGGCATCGCCGCTGCCGACCGCGATGCCGAAGTCGGTGAGCTTGATCCGCCCGTCGACGCCGATCATCACGTTGGCCGGCTTGACGTCGCGGTGGGTGATCCCGGCGTCGTGCGCGGCGACGAGCGCCGACGCCACCGCGACGCCGATGGTGGCGGCCTGCACCGGCGACACCGGGCCGTCCTGCCGCAGCACGTCGGCGAGCGAGCGTCCGTGCAGGAACTCCATGACGATCACCGGCCCGGTGTCCGTGGCGGCCAGGATGTCGAACACGGTGATGACGAACGGGTTGGTGAGCGCCGCGGCCGTGCGCGCCTCGCGCAGCGTGCGTTCCTGGAGTTCCTTGGCCTGACGCGGCGGCATGCCCCGCGGCACGTCGATCTTCTTCAGCGCGACCTGCCTGCCGAGCAACAGGTCGGTCGCCGTCCACACGCTGCCGTGCGCGCCGCGGCCGATCATCGAGTCCAGGCGATAGCGGTCGGCCACCACCCGGCGGCCGGGGACGGACCCGGGCTTGGTGGTCCGGCCGCCCGCCGGTGCTCCGAGGGCCGTTTCGACCGGCGCGGCCCGGACCGCATCGACCCCGTCCGGTCGCGACGGCGCCGCCGCCGCTTCGACCGGTGTGCCGGCCGCCGGGGAGGGCCGGTCCGCCGGTGCCGGGTCCACCGCCCTCGGCCGGCGGCGGCCGATCGCCCGCCGGGAGCGCCGCCCCGTCGAGCCTGTGGTCGATTCGGACCCGCCGGCCGCGTCGGCCGGGTCGGACGGGTCGGGAGGGACCGGCGGCGGAGGCGGGCCGGCGGTCACCCGGTCATTGTCTCAGCGTCGGGAACGCGGTCGACCGCGCTCCGGGACCGTCGTCCGCGCGACGGTCGCGGGCCGTCGCCCGGCGGCGGACCGGTGACCCCGGTCAGCCCGGAGCTCGCCCGTCACCACGGTCGCACCGAGCTCCGTCGAGGTCTCGATGGTCGGCTCGAGGCCGGCCACCGCCATCAGCCGGGCGGCGACATCGGCCTGCCGGCGCCCGGTCTCGATCAACAGCCGGCCACCGCGGGCCAGCCAGCGCGGCGCCTGGGAGATCACCCGCCGGTGCACGTCGAGCCCGTCGCCGCCGCCGTCGAGGGCCGCCCGGGGCTCGTGGTCGCGGGCCTCGGGCGGCATCATCGCGATGGCGTCCGTCGGCACGTACGGCGCGTTCACCAGCAGCAGGTCGACCCGGCCGCGCAGGCCGGGCGGCAGCGGCGCGAAGAGGTCGCCGACGTACGCCCGGCCGCCCACGACGTGCAGGTTTCGGCGCGCGCAGGCGACCGCGGCCGGATCGATGTCGGCCGCGTGCAGCTCGACGCCGGCCAGCGCCGCGGCCAGGGCGGCGCCGACGGCACCCGAACCGCAACACAGGTCGACGGCGATCAGCGGCGGCGCGGCGACGGCGATCGCCCGGTCGACGAGGAAGCCGGTGCGGCGGCGGGGCACGAAGACGCCGGATGCGACGGCGATCCGGAGGCCGCGGAACTCCGTCCAGCCGACGATGTGCTCGAGCGGCTCGCCGTCGATGCGGCGGCCGACCATCGATGCGAGGTCGGCGGGGGAGGACGCCTCCGCGATCAGCAGCCGGGCCTCGTCCTCGGCGAACACGCACCCGGCCGCGCGCAGCCGGTCGACGACCTCGGCCTCGCCGGGCGGCGGCGAGAAGGTCGGTTCGGCTGGCACTCTCGGCACCAGGTCACGTTACGCGCGGCGGCGAACCGGACGCGGTCGGCCGGGTCGTGCGGCCGGGTCGTGCGGCCCGGTCGTGTGGCCCGGTGGTGCGGCCCCGTCACTCGGGCAGCACCGGCATGGTGAGGTGGGAGTCCCGGTGCAGCAGCACGGCCCGGGTCAGGGCGCGGTTGCCGAACCTGTCGCGCGCGGCGTCGACGGCGGCGTCGAGCGCGCTCGCCCTGGGCGGATCGAACGGCAGCGTGAGCTGGATGGCGTCGCCGCTGGCCAGGTTGCTGACCGCGAGGCCCAGCATCGTGAGGCCCCGCTCGCGGACCATCGGCATCGCGGCGCGGAGCAGGGTCCGGCCGGTGTCGAGGACGGCATCGGTGTCCGCGGTCGGCAGCGCCATCGTGGCGGAGCGGGTGGCCCGGGTGAAGTCGTCGAAGCGGAATCTGAGGGTGACCGTGCGGCCGACCCGCTTCGCGGCGCGCATCCGCCCGGTCACCCGGTCGACGATGCCGACGAGCACGGTGTCGATGGTGGCCGGCGACTTCGGCGACCGCCCGAGCGCCGACTGCGAGCCGATCGAGCCGCGACGGCGCCCGGTGAGCACCGGCCGCGGGTCGCGAAAGTGCGCCAGTGCGTGCAGGTGTCGGCCGGATGCGGCGCCGAGCATGGACACCAGTTCCGGCTCGGACAGCGCAGCGATCTCCGCGACCGTGGTCACTCCCAGCCGGTGCAGGGTGGCCGAGGTGACCTTGCCGACGCCCCAGAGCCGCTCGACCGGCAGCGGGTGCAGGAACTCCCGCTCCCGGCGCGGGTCGACCACGAGCAGCCCGTCCGGCTTCCCGACGGCGCTGGCCACCTTGGCCAGGAACTTCGTGCGGGCCACGCCGACCGTGATGGGCAGCCCCACCCGGTCGCGCACCGCGCGGCGCAGGTCGCCGGCGATGTCCACCGGCGAGCCACGCAGCCGGCGCAGGCCGCCCACGTCCAGGAACGCCTCGTCCACCGACAGGCCCTCGACCAGCGGCGTGGTGTCCCGGAAGACCTCGAACACGGCCTTGCTGGCCGCGGTGTAGGCCCACATCCGGGGGCCGACGACCGCCGCGTCGGGGCAGAGCCGCAACGCCTGCCGGCCCCCCATCGCGGTGCGCACCCCACACGCCTTCGCCTCGTAGCTGGCCGCGAGCACCACCCCGCCGCCGACGATGACAGGGCGCCCGCGCAGCGACGGGTCGTCCCGCTGCTCGACGGAGGCGAAGAACGCGTCCAGGTCGGCGTGCAGGATGGTGGCCTCCGCCCGATCGCCGATCCGCACGAACACATGTTCGCACAATGCCCTCTGGCGTGGCCAGAGGCGCCCGGCAATCGATCGATCAGCGGCCCGATGCCGGTCGCGACGAAGCGCTCGATCACGTCCTTCTTCGCGTTCCGGGTCGTTGTCGTGGCGGCGGCCGCGACGGTCTTGCCCTTCCGCTGGCGCAGCCGCTCGAGGGCGCCGTCGAGCAGCGGGTCGCCGGTCGACGCGACGTTCAGCACCACCAGCCGGTCCGGCTCCGCTCCTGGCTTACTGGCGGTGACCCGGACGCGCTCGAGCAGCGCGAGCTCGACCAGCAGCGCCCCGCCGAGCAGGGTGTCGATCTGCATCGCGCCGACGCGGGCATCGTGCCCTTCTGGTCGTCGAGCAGCAGGAGCATCAGTTCATCGGCGATGAGCATTCGGCCGACGGTAGGTCGGGCCGCCCGCGCGGCAGGACGGTTCGCCGGATGATGCCGCGTCCCGCGGGGCATCGGCCAGACTGCTCGCATGAGCGGTGCGGCGGACGAGCCAGGCTGGTTCGCGAGCTCCGCGCAGCCGGCTCCCGAGGGCGAGCGGCCGCCGGCATCGATCAGGTTCCTGGACCGGGTGCGGAGGTCGGCGCCGGATCGGCTCGGCCACCTCGTGCGACCGTCCGACACCTCGGAGCTGGAACACGGGGGATGCGTCCTGCTGGTCGACCTGCCGGGCTTCCCCGATCTCGAGGGACCGCCGGTGGACAACGTTCTGCAGGTGCTGTGGGACGGCACCGAGCTCGCCGGCCACTGGGGCGACGGCAACCTCTGGGCGGGCCTCGACGGGCGGGACGCTGAGGCATTGATCGTCCGCGGATACCCGTTGACCGACGATGAGGCCGCGGACGCGGCGGTGTCCTGGATCGCGGCCCAGCTGGCGCGGCCGGTGGACCTGCAGCTCTGGACCCGCGGCTCCGAAGTCGTCGGCCGCCGGTGGGTGCTGGCCGACACCGGCCGCGTTCTCGGACGACGCGGCGGTGTGTTCGCCCGGTTCGGGGAGCCGACCGAGGTGCTCCGGCTGCGGCCGCGCCCGGTCGAGGGAACCGCGCGTCACCGTGCCGACGACGGCGGGTGACCGCCCGTTCTCGCCGTGGGAGCAGGTCCCGGCCGGATGAATCCACCGAGGGTGCGCGGGTGCTCGCCAGAGCCCGGCGTCTCGCGCCGGCGGCCGCGGTACGGTTGGGGGGTGTGGCCAGTCGGTCACCCCCCGCTTTGACCGCGCTGACGCGCAGGGCCTTGTCGTCGCGATCGAGACCCGTTGACGCTGGGACCGGCGTTATCCGCTGGGTTGCGTCGCGTCGCAGCCGGAGAGCCGCGAACCCGATGAACCCTGACCTGCAGGATCTCGGCGCCGGTGACGCGCTCGCCACGATGGCCGATCAGTTCGGGCAGCTGGCGGTGTTGCTGGCCGATGGAGCGGACCAGCCGCTGACGCAGCAACGGCTGGTGGAGTTCGCGGTCCGCGGGATTCCGGGCGCGGAGCACGCCTCGATGACGATGGTGCGCGGGCACCGGCCGCCGCGAACCATCGCGGGCAGCGACGAGTTGCCCTACCGGTGGGATGAGTTGCAGTACGAGCACGGCGAAGGACCGTGCCTGGAAGCGATCGCCACCAACGGCGTCGAGATCTCGCCGGATCTGCGGACGGAGAACCGGTGGCCGCGGTTCGCACGCGCGATCGTGGATCAGACGCCGGCGCGCAGCATGCTGAGTTTCCGGCTGTTCCTGACCGAGCAGAACCGGGCTGCGCTGAACCTGTACGCCACCCGACCGGCGGCGTTCACCGACCAATCGACCGCCACCGGCGCGATGTTCGCCGCGTACGCGTCCATGGCGCTGCTCGCGGCGGCGCGGCATGACACGGCCAATCACCTGATCCGCGCGTTGGAGACCAACCGGGAGATCGGGGTCGCCATGGGCATGCTGATGGCCAGGGGCAAGCTCACCAGCCAGCAGGCCTTCGATCAGCTACGCACGGCCAGCCAGAACCTCAACCGCAAACTCCACGACATCGCCGCGGACGTCGCCCTCAACGGAGCACTTCCACCGGTCCCGCTGAAGCTGTTCAAGCGTTAGTCGTTCGAGCTTCCCGGTGATGTGGCTGCGCTGATCGGGGCGCGCGGTTTGGGGGTGGGGCCGGTCCGAAGCGCCGGCCGGGTCGTGCGGTCCGGCGGCGCCTGCCTCAGGAGCCGGTGGTCTCCTTGACCCTGGTCGCCGCGAGTGCCGCCCGCCGCCGGCGACCCAGGTGCAACAGTCCGGGAACGACGAGCGCGGCGAGCACGATGAGCCACAGCACGATGGACGTCGGGCTGGACACGAGGATCGAGGGGTCGCCCTCGGAAAGCGTCAGAGCGCGCCGCAGCTGCGTCTCGGCGATCGGTCCCAGGATGAGCCCGACAACGGCCGGGGCGACGGGGAAGTCGCCCAAACGCAACAGCAAACCGAGCAGCCCGATCACGGTGAGCAGGAGCAGGTCGGTCGTGGACCCGCCGGCGGCGAACGCGCCGAGGCAGGCGAACACCAGCACGGAGGCGTAGATCGCCCACGCGGGGATCGTCAGCAGCCGCGCCCACACCTTGGCCAGCGGCAGGTTCAGCACGAGCAGCATCACGTTGCCGATGTAGAGCGACGCGATGAGCGCCCACACCAGCGGTCCGGACTCGGAGAACAGCTGAGGGCCCGGCTGCAGGCCGTAGGACTGGAACGCGGTGAGGATGACGGCTGCCGTCGCAGACGTCGGCAGGCCGATGGTCAGCAGCGGCACGAGCACCCCGGCCGCGGCCGCGTTGTTGGCCGCCTCCGGCCCGGCGACGCCCTCGATCGCGCCGTGACCGAACTCCTCGGGGTGCTTGGTCAGCTTCTTCTCCGTCGCGTACGACAGGAACGTCGGAATCTCCGCGCCGCCGGCCGGCAGGGCGCCGATCGGGAAGCCGTACGCCGTGCCCCGCAGCCAGGCCGGCCAGGATCGGCGGAAGTCCTCGCGGCTCAGCACAGCGCGTCCGCGCAGCGGGGTCACTGTCGACCGACCGGTGCCGGCGAACGCGTGGCCGAAGGATTCCCCGAGCGCGAACAGCGCGACGACGACGAGCACCACATCGATGCCGTCGAGGAGCGTCGGGATGCCGAATGTCAGCCGCGCCTGCCCGGACTGGGTGTCGATGCCGACGAGGCCGATCGCCAGCCCGATCACCAGGCTCGAGGCGCCCTTGAGGAAGCTCGGACCGAGTAGCGCGCTGACGGTCACGAAGGCGATCGCCATCAACGCGACGTATTCCGCCGGGCCGAGTTGCACCGCGATGTCTGCGACCCACGGCGCGACGAAGGTCAGGGCGATGGTCCCGATCGTGCCGGCCACGAACGAGCCGATGGCCGCGGTCGCGAGCGCGGAAGCCGCCCGGCCGGACCTGGCCATCTTGTTGCCCTCGAGGCTGGCGACGATGGACGCGCTCTCGCCCGGGGTGTTCAGCAGGATCGCCGTCGTCGACCCGCCGTACATGCCGCCGTAGTAGATGCCGGCGAACAGGATCAGCGCGCTGGCGGGCTCGAGCTTGAAGGTGATCGGCAGCAGCAGGGCGACGGTGAGTGCGGGCCCGATGCCGGGCAGGACGCCGACGGCGGTGCCGATGGTGACGCCGAGCAGGGCCCAGAGCAGGTTCACGGGCGTGAACGCTGTTGCGAACCCCTCGGCGAGCAGTGACAGCTGGTCCATGTCAGAACCCCCATGGCCCGACGGGCAGGGACAGGCCGATCAACCGGTCGAATATCAGGAAGACCGCCGCGGCCAGGACCCAGCCGTAGAGGATCAGCTGCCACTTCGGGGGTGCGTCGAGCAGCAGGGCGGCGCCGGCGAACAGCAGCGCGGAACACAGCACGAACCCGAGCAGGGGCAGCAGGAGCGCGAACGCGATGAGCAGTGCGACCAGCCCGGCGACCCGCAGCAGGCGAGGAAGGTGTTCGCGCGGCGCGCCGCCTCGCCAGTATCGCAGCGCAGGTCGGACGTAGCGGAGGACGAGCAGCGCGCCGAGGAGGATGAGCAGCCCGCCGATCAGCGTCGGCATGGCGCGCGGGCCGAGCGGGTCGCTCGCGGCCTTGAGGTCGAGAGCGTCGACGACAACGACGATCCCGCCGATGACCATGATCGCGCCGAGGGTGGTCGACGAGATGCTACCGGCGCCGGGGACCGCGGTGAGGCCGATCGGGGGCGTCGACTTTCCCTCGGGCAGGTGCGGGTGCCGGACGGCGTCCGGCAGGTGCGGGTGGTGGTGCTGGCGCGGATCGCCAGTCGCCTGGGCTGTGTCCGTCGGTTGCGAGCCGTCCTGGGGCGGCTCGGGTCCCGTTCCGGGGCTGTCGAGCGGCGTGCTCACGAGATCACCCCAGTCCTAGCTGATCGAGGACCTCCGCCGTCCGCGTCTGCTCCTCGGCGAGAAACGACTCCAGCTCGCTGCCTTGCAGGAACGCGTCCGACCAGCCCCGTCGCTCGAGCGTGGCCTGCCAATCGGGGGCTTCATGCATCGTGCCGACGATTTCCTCGAGTGCCGCGCGCTGCTGATCGGTGATTCCCGGCGCGGCCATCACCGCTCGCCAGTTCGTGAGCACCACGTCCACGCCTGCCTCCTTCAGCGTCGGCACGTCGGGAAGCGTCGAGGACCGTGCCTCGCCGGAGACGGCGACGGCGCGCAGGTTGCCGGCTTCGATCTGCGGCTGGATCTCGGAGACGCTCGACATGGCGGCCGTCGCGTCACCGGACAGCACCGTCGCGAGCGCCTCGCCGCCACCGGAATGCGGAACGTAGGAGACCTCGGCGGGGTTCGCCCCGACCGCCTGCGCCATCAGGCCGGCCAGGATCTGCTCGACGCCGCCGGCGGACCCGCCGGCGATGCTGACACTGCCGATGTCGGCCTGCATCTGCGCGACGAGGTCCTGCATGGTCTGGATCGGAGAGTCGGTCGGCACGACGATCACGACCTGGTCGGCGGTGAGCCGGGCGATCGGCACGACATCGGTGAGCGAGACCGGGGAGTCGTTGCTCTCGATGGCGCCGACCATCACCGCGCCGGTGACCATGAGCTGGGTCGGATCGCCTTCCAGCTGCGTGAACTGGCTGAGCCCGATGGTGCCTCCCGCACCGCCGACGTTGACGACCTCGCTGCGGCCGATGACGTCACGCAGCGACTTCTGCATCTCCCGCGCGGTCTGGTCCCAACCTCCGCCGGGGTTGGCGGGTGCCATGATGCGCAGCTGCCGACCGTCGAGCACGTCCTCCGCCGCCAGTCCCGGCCCGTTGTCGCGCGGTGCGGTGAGGACGAGCCCGACGGTGACGAGCAAGGCGAGCGCGACCGGCACGACGATGCCGGCAGTCTTGGAGCGCTTCTCGCGCGTGGTGCCGCCCTGGTCCGGCGGCGGCGGGTCCGGCGCGACCGCCGATGTGGTCGACGTCAGCGGTGATTCAGAATCGTCCTGCGGCATCGATGCCACCTCGTTCGCCGAATGGCAACTCCTGTGGCGTATGTATACGCCCGGGGGCGTCACCCCGCGACACGCGTCGGACGCTCGCCGATTCCCGCCGAGCAGTTGCGAGCTGTTCTACGACAAGGCCACGCGATGCCGGTGTTGCCTCGCGCGGCCGCGGAGCGCTTGGTGGAGTCGGCCCGATTTCACGACGTTTTTCCAGGACTTGACGTGGGCCTCCGTCGTTGCGAGCGCTCGTCGGCCTGCGGCCGCGCTCTGCCAGTTCAACTGCGCGTGCGGTTCCTGCGCGCCCGTCTACCCGCTGGTGTCGGGTGTGATGGCCGCGGCGACGGCGTCCAGGGCACCGGGGATCAGGGAGTAGTAGGCCCACTTGCCGCGCTGTTCGCGATCCAGGAGGCCGGCGTCGACGAGCACCTTGAGGTGATGCGAGACGGTCGGTTGGCTCAATCCGACGGGATCGGTGAGGTCGCAGACGCAGGCCTGACCGCCGGCGCCGTGGGCGGCGATGAGTGAGACGAGACGCAGTCGCGTCGGTTCGGCGAGCGCCTTGAGCACGGCCGCGAGACTCTCGGCCGCTGCGTGGTCGATGACCGTGCCGGTGGCCGGCGCGCAGCATCCCGCGAGGTCGGTCAGCGGCAGGGCCTTGCGGCGCAGGGCGGTGGTCACGACCCGACTCTACCCGGTTGCATTGACATCCGTCGATACGAGTGGCAGGGTTGTCGCATTGATGGATATCGATGGAAGGAGTGGACGGATGTCAACGGTGGATGAGGGTCTGCGCGATCAGGTGCGGGACCGGTACGCGCGGGCGGCGTTGACGGTGACGGAGGTGGGCGCGTCCGCGGATTGTTGTGGCAGCGACTGCTGCGGCGGCGCGACGGTGGTGGACGACGAGGCGGACGCGCCGTTCGGCGCCGCCCTGTACGGGGCGGCGGAGACGGCGGAGCTGCCGGAGGAGGCGGTGCTGGCCAGTCTGGGCTGCGGCAATCCGCTGGCGGTCGCCGAGCTCCGTGCAGGTGAGCGGGTGCTCGACCTGGGCTCCGGCGGCGGCATCGACGTGCTGCTGTCAGCGAAGCGTGTCGGCCCCACGGGGTACGCGTACGGCCTGGACATGACCGACGAGATGCTGGAACTCGCGCGAGCGAACGCGGCGAGGGCCGGCGCGACGAACGTGCAGTTCGTCAAGGGGCACATCGAGGACATCCCGCTGCCGGACGGCGCGGTGGATGTGGTGATCTCGAACTGCGTGATCAATCTGTCCGTGGACAAGCCGGCGGTGCTGGCCGAGATGTTCCGGGTGCTCACCCCGGGCGGACGGATCGGCATCTCCGACGTGGTGGCCGAGGACGCGTTGTCACCGGCGGACCGCGCCGAGCGCGGCTCGTACGTGGGGTGCATCGCGGGAGCGTTGTCCCGCTCGGAGTACGTCGACGGCCTGGCCGCGGTCGGGTTCGCCGACGCCGACGTCGCGTTCACCCACGAGGCGGCGCCGGGCATGCACGCGGCGATCGTCCGTGCGATCAAGCCGGCCACGAACTGATCAAGGAGCAAAGCGATGAGACTGATTGACAAGGTGCGGGCGTCGTTCGCCGATCGACCCGCGGTGGAGGTCTGCGACTCGTGCGGATCGGTGTCGGTGTGCGACACGTCGTGCCGGGCGGCCGCGGCCCGGGACCGGGCTACGGCGGCCTATCTCACACTGGCCGGCCCGGCGCGCTGACCCTCGCTGCCCGCGGCGCGATCTCGGGCGAGTCCTGCATTCCGCGCACCCGGTGCTCCACGTCATCCCGGATGCGGGGTCCCCGGTGAGGTCCTGGACGAACCCGAGCGCCATCGATGGTGTCGACCCCGAACAACGCCGTCGAACTCCAGCGCCAGCCAGATCGCGGCGTACCGCAACGCCAACGACTGATCGATGCTCAGGTGTCCCACGTCGGTGTGGTCACGAGCGCGTCCTCCCCGGTCGGGTTCGAGCTGGTGTGGTGTCGGCGGTCGCGAGAACAGCTATGCGGCTATTGATCTCGTTGAAGGCGGCGTCGAAGGCGGCGTCCGTGCCGAGTCGCACCGGGTCGGGGATCGACCAGTGCAGCCGCGGCAACCCGGGTGGCAGCTCTTCATGCGCCTGGTCGCACACGGCGACGACCAGATCGCCGTCGCGCACGGTGTCCGCCACGTGCGCGGTCCGCGCCTTGCTCAGGTGAAGCCCGTGTCGGCGGCCGGCGGCGACCGCCTTCGGGTGCACCCTCGGGGCCGGGTGCGTGCCCGCCGAGGCCACCGGAACCGTGCTCAATCGCTTCCAGGACGCCGCCGCCAGTTGCGAGCGCGCCGAGTTGTGCGTGCACACGAACACCACTCGCCGCCCCGAGGGCACCGCCGGCGGCCGCACCGTCGCACGTACCAGCGGATCGTCCAGGCGCAGCTGCACGTAGGCGCGTCGCCGGTCGCCCTCCGACTGCACTCGGCGGACGATCCCGGCGTCCTGCAGCACCCGCAGGTGATGCGCCAGCAGGTTCGTGCCCATCCCGATCGCCGCGCCGAGCTCTCCGGGCGACGCGTCGCCGGCGACCAGGCGGTCCGCGATCGCCAGCCGCGCCGGTTCACCGAGCGCGGCGTGCACCCTGGCCCGCCGTTCCATCGACTCCACCGGTAGCTCTATATTCATTGAGTCAAGTATCGTTGTATCATCTGGCTCGTCAAGTGCCGTAGCGGTGACATCCCCGGAGGTGGGCCCGATGTCCGGCAAGCCCGGCGTGTTGTTCGTGTGCGTGCACAACGCCGGCCGCTGCAGATGGCCGCCGGCTACCTGACCGCCCTGAGCCACGGGCGCATCGACGTCCGATCCGCCGGTTCCCTGCCGGGCGACCAGGTCGACGCGGTCGCGGTGAAAGCCATGGCCGAGGAGGGCATCGACATCTCACGCGAAACCCCGAAGGTGTTGACCACCGAATCTGTGCGTGATTCGGACGTGGTCATCACGATGGGCTGCGGGGATCCTTCCCCATCTTTCCGGGCAAGCGCTACAAGGATTGGACGCTGGAGGATCCCGCCGGCAAGGACATCACGGTCGTCCGCCGGGTCCGCGACGACATCCGCGGTCGCATGGAAATCTTGATCAGCGAGCTGCTGCCCGCTGCGGTGTCACCGTCCTGACGGCCTCGACGGTATCGAGCGGATGCGTCTCGACCGCGACGACATCACCGCTCGAGTCGGCAACCTGACGAGGCGACGGCCACCACCGACGACACTCGCAGCAGCCACGTGGTCCTCGTCTCCCCATGAACGTTCGGCGAGGGGACCGGTTGTTCGCTCACAAGCCCCCGGTGCGCTCCCCGGACCCGCGATGCCGGAGACGCCGCTGGCCAGGCGTGTAAATGGCCGGCGTGACGACCGAGCCCAACACTCCCGGCGCGACGAACTCCGCCGCGTTGTGCGAGTTTGCGAGTGGACAGCACGACGCATCGCAGATTCAGCCGCATCCGCGCGACCTGGGATGGTCTGGCAGTTCGGTGTAGGTCCACCAGCAGAAGCACACCCGAGGAGCGTGGATCCGTGGGCACGGTGGTAGCGAACGCGATCATGTCCCTTGACGGCTACGTCGCCAAGCAGGACAACACCATCGGCCGGTTGTTCGACTGGCTGCAGAACGGCGACGTGGAGATCCCGACTC